>NZ_JACIFV010000013.1 GCF_014197535.1 Rhizobium aethiopicum | reverse complement strand
GAATGTTCATTCGCGGCGATCCCTCCGACTCGAGATGTGGTAGCTCCAGTCTCCTCGATCCGCTCCGAATGGACAACCTCCCGAAAGCTCACACCAGAGCGGTTCAGCTTTTCACGGAAACGCGGAACCGCTCTAACCTTTTGGATTTACGCAATTCCGAAACTCAAAACCGCCGTGCACTTTTGCTGGAATTGCTCCGCGGAATTTTTACTGGCTTTCGGGCAGGCCGGCGCCGACACTGTCGCCGACCGAACCGACCGTGTTGTCCATCGACTGGCCGAGCCGTTTCAGCTGCGCATCGTAATTGCGCCGGGTGCGCGGATCGAAGATCGCGATCGGGGTGCTGACGGCGACGCTGACGGCACTTCCGGCGGTCTGGGCAGCCCCCATCGCCACCGCGCCGACGGCCTCGCCGAGACCGACATTGGAATCGGTGATCGTCTGGCCGGCAATCATCCGATCACCGATCAGCTTCACCACTTCGGGGCTTTCGGCGAATTTGCCGTGGTTCAGCCGGTCGCCGCCCTTAAGCTTGGTGAGATCGAGCACGGTGATGCCGGCGGCTTCCAGCTTGCTGCGATAGGGCTCGGCGGAAGGATCAATCTGGCCGAGCCGGTCGACATTGCCGGAGATGCGCCGCGACAGCGCCAGCGCCCGATCATCCCTGGAGACGAAGATGGTGAAATGCGGCTTGTCTTTGCCGAGGCTCATGAACTGACGGCCGAAGACGTCGACATCGAGATCCGGCGAGGCAAGGATGACATTGTTGATCTTCGAAGCGACCTTACCGTTGCGGATCGCCATCTGCCGGAGCGCTTCGACGGTCAGCCAGGTGCCCATCGAATGGGCCATGACCGTGACGTCGCTGACGGCGGGATTGGCGGCGGTGCGGGTGAGCAGCTCTTCCAGCGCATCGCGGGAATAGTTGGTGCTTTCCTTGTCGTAATTATAATCGAAGATGCTGGCGCGCGACGGCCAGGTGAAAACAACCGGCGCGACGTCGGCATGCGAATCATGGACGATCTGCGCGAAGCGGTAGACGGCATCCTCATAGCGATTGTTGAAGCCATGCACGAAGACCAGCACGCGGCGGCTCTTCGGCATATGGCTCTTCAGCCAGCTTTCGCCCGCCCGCTCGCCCTCGAGCGGATCGACGGAGACGGTGACGAAATCACGGAGCGGATCGGCCGGCAGCCGCTTTGGCCATTGCACCTGGCCGACCTTGCGGTTGGCTTCCGGCGGGATCGACACATCGACGGCGTTGACGGCAAGCCCCGTGCCGCGTTCGCCGGAGAAAAGCACGGCCGGATTGTCGTCGGCAGCGCGCGTCGTCGCCACCAGGAGATCGACCTTCGACGTGCCCGGCGGCACGGTGCCGGCCGCCTGCATCACCCCGACTGGCCTCCCACCGCAGCCGGCGAGCACCATCGTTGCAACCAGAAGCGCTGCCAGAGCCGCATGCGAGCCGCGCCATTTGCCGATCATGACCAAACTCCAACCGGTTCACGCGCCGGACGGGCGGCACAGGTTCAAATAGTCCGACGAAGCCTGTCGAGTCAAACCGCGTGCTAGAGCAGCGCCGGCGGTTGGCATGAGGGGAAAAGAAAAGAGCCTGGCGCGGGAGGAGGTGCGCCAGGCTCTTGATCCTGACCGACAACTGGGAGGAGGAGTGTTGTCGGTCCGATGTAAGAGCGCTTGGGAGGAGGAGTGCGCTGCTTACGGAGATAGTGATACCCCATGCATTTGCCCGGGAACAGCGAAATTACCGCAATGCAGCAATGCAGTGAACGCAAGGCTTGCCTTTTAAATGACAGGTCATCGCCTCATTTTGCAGCATCTTTGACCGGGTGGTCAAAATTTGCTGAAAGATGTGGCAATGGCGGCAGCCCCTCATCCGCCCGCCGGCCAGCTCCGCACTGTTCCCGCCCTCACGCCGCCTTGAAGACCTTTCGGCCTTCGGCGTCGAGCGCCGTGAACTCCTCATCCGACAGCGTGATGTCCACCGCCGCGACGTTTTCTTCCAGGTGCCTGACCTTCGACGTCCCGGGGATCGGCAGCATCACCGGGCTGCGCTTCAGCACCCAGGCGAGCGCGATCTGGCTGGGGGCGGCATTGTGCTTTCTGGCGATCGTATCGAGCAGCGAGCCTGATTGGGCGAGATCGCCGGCGGCGAGGGGATACCAGGGGATGAAGCCGATATTGTGCTTGGCGCAATAATCGAGCACGTCCTCGCTGGTGCGATCGACGAGGTTGTAGCGGTTCTGGACGGTGGCGACCTTGAAGTGTTTCGAGGCCGCCTCGATCTCGGCGACGGAGACTTCGCTCAGACCCGCATGGCGGATGAGGCCGGCATCGAGCAGCGATCTGATCGCATCGAATTGTTCCTTGGCCGGCACCTTCGGATCGATGCGGTGAAGCTGCCACAGATCGATCTGCTCGACGCCGAGATTGCGCAGACTCTTATGCGCCTGCTGGATCAGATATTCCGGACGGCCGACCGGCAGCCAGATGTCGGGGCCGTGTCGGGTCAGGCCGCCCTTGGTGGCGACGACGGATCCGGCGCCATAGGGATGCAGCGCCTCCTTGATCAGCCATTCGGAGACATCGGGGCCGTAGGAATCGGCGGTATCGATGAAATTGACGCCAAGCTCCGGCAGGCGCTTCAGCGTCCGGATGGACTCGGCGTGATCATCGGGCTCGCCCCAGATCCCCTTGCCGGTAACGCGCATGGCGCCGAAACCGAGACGGTTGACCTCGATCTCGCCGCCGATCCTGAAGGTGCCTGACTTGGCTGCGTTGTGACTGGACATGATCTTTCCTCTCTTCGTCACTAAAATCGTTCAATGTCGATGAAATGGCCGAAGCCGCCCGCTTCGCCAGCGCGGGGATGCCGGGCTGGCGAGGATGGATCCGGTTCTGAATGTCTGCCGTGTCTGGTGATGCCCGGCATGGTGATGACCCGGCCGCCGCGGCGATATCGGACATGCGGCCGTAGCGACGCTTGCACATATAGGACGACCCCGCTGGGATAACAGGGAGGGGCCGAAAACATCGTCCTTCGACCGGCGCCGCAGCGGTGCGCCGGGATATCGGCCGGGGTGCGTCGAAGCCTGTCGCTTCCGCTTAGCCGTTGCGGCGTTCAGCCGACCGATTCGCCGGAAAAGGCGGCGACTTCGATGTCCGCCTCACGATATCTCGGGCGCTCGCGCGAGAGTTCCAACGGTTTGCGGCGCGAGATCCGGTAGACGGAGGCCGGCGGCAGGTTGCGAACCGTGCCGCCAATGCGAACGGCTTTCAGGCCGAGGCGATCGAGAATCGGCCGCGGCACCGGGCAGCGCGGACCATAGGTAAATTGATAGACCGCCCCGCCCGGGCGCATATAGGTGAAGACGCCGGCAAGAATCGAGGCGATCTTGCGCGGCGACATCGACAGAAGCGGCAGGCCGCTGATGACGGCGCCGACCGGTTCGCCCTCGAAAATATCCGCCTGGGCCAGGTGGGCCGCGTCCATCTGCAATATGCGCGCCGCCGGGAACCGCGCCTGCAGGGCATGGATGAATTCCGGGCCGTATTCGATCAGCGTCAGATCCGTTTCGCTAATGCCGCGGGCAAGCAGCGCCCGGGTGAAGACGCCGGTGCCCGGGCCGAGCTCGATGATCGGCCCATCGAGCGCCGCAATTTCGCTGGTCATGATCCTGGCAAGTGAATCACCCGACGGCGCGATGGCGGCCACCCGAAGCGGATTGCTGATCCAGGAGCGGAAAAAATGCAGGAAATCGGAGCATGCAGCCTTTGCGGTCATGACTGTCCCACCTGTCTGAAATTCAATTGATTATGAATGCGACCATCGCGGCCAGAATGGCAATTCCAAGGCAGAGACGTCAATCGCCCTTGTGAGCCGGCATTTCCCACCTCTTTTCCCACCGGCGTCCGGCATTTTTGCATCAATGGCAGCTATGACATATGGAGCGCCATCGTATGCGGCGACGAAGGGCGGCCGGGAAGCCGCCCCCCCCCCCCCATGGTCTGGTCGCCACCGCAAGGCGCCGTTAATAGTTGCAGCCGGAGCTGCTGGTCGGATTGAAGCCGAGCTTGCAACCCATGTTCAGCGGCTTCTTCGGGTTCATCATATAGGGCGAAGCCATGCCCTTCTGGCTGCGTTCACCGATCGAACCGGTCGTGCCCCTGTCGTGCTGTACGCGGGTCTCGTTCCGGGCAACCGGCTGCTTGACCGAGCCCTGCTCCGTCGCGCTCGACTGGAGGGGAGCCGCTTGTGCTGCGAAGGCGGAAAGGCCGAACATTGCGCCGAACGCCGCCGCCGCCAGGCCGCTCTTGAACGTCGTGGTCATGGTCGTCTCCTTGGGAGGATCAGGTGAATTTACGCCGAGGAGTTAGGAAGCGGATCTGTCACAATCTACCGCATCGCAACAGAGGTCACGAACATGTGAGCGGCGCCCGAAACAGGAAAAAGGTGGCACACGCCGCCTTTTTCATTCGCCGGCTCAATAGCCGTTATCACAGGGCATGCTGCCGGGACCGATCGACCCCGAAAACGTAGGGTTGCACATTGTCGGAGCCGCCGGCCTGTTCACCGGCTGGCGGACGATGGAGCCGGTGGCGCCGGCCTCGACACCGAAAGCGGCAAGCGGATACCAGTAGCCATCGGAATGACGGCGGGTGCCGGGACGCTCCGTTCGAAAGCCTCGATAGCCATGCCAGAAACCCGGACGCGGCTTATATTGCACTGTTGTTACGTAGGAAACATTGGGCGGCCGAACCGTTTGAACGGGAGTGGCCTCAGCTCGGCCGATCGGCGCGAGGGCGAGAAGGGCACTGAGCGCGGTGGCGGAACGGACAATATTGAACATCTTCATGATAAACCCTCCTTCGTGGATTTATCCCGGCAAAATGCCTTTCCCAGCTGCGCGGTTCCGCACGCACGCGCAGCTTCCAAAACTCGTGATTGCAGGCGATTCCGCGTGAGATTTTCGCGAGAAAACGTGAAAAGCCGCGACGGCAAGAATGGCGCGAAGGGGCGCTGGCCAAGAATGCGAATTCTCTGTTCTCAATTCGCATATAATGCCCGATAACCCTGGGCGGACAGGCAAGCGACATATTGGCGATGGGCGGCGCCGCGCGCCGTCGTTTCCGCTTCCAGCGCATCGGCCTCGGCATAGCCGGTCAGCTGCGCGCGCAGATCGTACTGCTTCTTCGCCTCGTCATACATAGCGTTGCCGTCGGTTACGCAGATGCCCTGGGCGACGGCAGGCGGATTGACCGGCACGCCGATGGGTAAAAGCACGGGCGCATTCGCATGGTCGACGCAGCCGGCAAGGGCGGCCATCGTCGCCGCCGCGCCCAAAGCCCGAAAAGTTCCCATCGCCATGCATTCCCCCGGCTGAAGCGCCTCAAACATCGTCAAACTCGCGGATACACGAGCAAGGTTGCGCGAAACTAGGCATGCCGGCAGCAGGCAACCACGCCACCAGCTCCTGGTTTGATCATCTTGCGGACTCATGAGGTACTCCTCACCAAGATCTATATAGCACTGCGGAATCCCGAAATTGGTTGGGGCATTGAAATCATTGCCTATTCCCGCGCCTCGACTTCTCACGAGGCGCGGCGAATTTCGGGATCCCGAAGCGGGGGAATTTCGGATTCCCGAAGTGGCGTTTTTTTTCTTCCTGCCGACCCGCCCGCGTTTGTCTGCGGCAAGCTTGCGGTCCATCTCCGACCACTTGCGGCACCTCTCCGCCTGGCATCGCTGCCAATCGTTCGTTGGCGGCGCGCCTTCATGGTCGCCGACAAAAGTCAGCGTGAACAGGTTGGGATGCGCGACACCGCTGCCCGCCCGGCCGCGGCGAACTTTGATGAGGCCCTTATATTCCAGCTCATCGAGGGCATCGGCCACATATTCACCGGTCACGCCGTAAGAGACGAACTGCGCGTGCGTCACGACTAGCTTGCCATTTTCCAGGGCGGCATGCGCGGTGTGCTCGATGATGATGCGGAAGAAGGCGCGGCTGGCATTCGCGCTCAGCGACGTGAACGCCGCCGATTCCAGCAGCTGAATCGTCAGCCATTGCCAGCGAAGGCTGCTGTCGTTGCTCCCGCTTGGCGGCGCGGTATGTTTGCGCACAAGCGATCGCGTCTTGCCGGCACTGGTTCGGCTCTTGTCGCGAGGATTGAATTCCGCCATCAGCCCCTCGCCTCGGCTGCCGGCACGTCCTTCCCAGAAACGACAGAAGAACGCATTTTTTCAGGCGTGCGGAGGGAAAGACCCACCCAAGCACCCACATCACCAATCACTGCAAAATTCTTCGACATTCAACATTCCATGGTTGCAACGGTGAGCAATCTAGCGTAAGAACGTTTCAAGAACTAGGAAAATAATCTTAGGCGATTTTGATATCATCTGACGACGGGTAATTGCGGCGGAGGCCAGAATGCGAAAGAGCGGCATGAGGGAGAAGGGCTCGATGGTCTACGGCCAGCGGCTGATGGCATTGATTTCAATCTTGCTGGGAAGCGCCGTCCAGGCTTTTCCCTGCGATCAGCCAATCATGATATCGAATTGGTCGCTCTGTGCGATCGCCAATGTGAGCGACGAGGGTGGGCAGGCTGATTGGAAAGCCGTGCCTGCATGGACTCGTCAGAAAGCCATAAGCGCGTATTTCGGAAACGAGCCGCGGATGCTAGCAAACCACGGACTCTGCAACGCCAAGTTTCAACGCGTCGTGCTCTGCCTGCCGGGATGGGACATGGGCGACCCGGATGAGTGCTCCTATCTGATTTGCAGCGGCTATTACTCATCCATGTCCGGGAAGAAAGACCGGGAAGACTTTGAGAAAGAGTTCAACTAGGCGATCTTTCGATACTTTTCGCTTTCCTGCATTGGGATTGAGAATCAAGCGGCGAAAAGAAGCGACTGCCGGAAAATAGGCGAGCCGAATATACCGGTGTTTCACGAGGCAGCTCACTGCTCGATAAAACATCGCGTTCAGGCGGCCACCTCGCCACGCCGAATGAATTGCCTTATGTGAGCAGGCGGCAGAGAATACGCAGTGGAGATCCTGCAAGCATGCAAACCCTATGGAAGAAGCCGGTGACGCTGGCCCTTGAAGGTCCGGATCAGTGGGTGGTTATCCAGACGACCCAGGCCGCCACATGGGCCCTGATCGAAGACTGGCCCACCGAGGAGGGCCCTGCGCTCGACAGAGCGTGTGCGGTTTGCGCCGATGTCATATCTGGGAAACGGAGCCGGGAAGAGGCGCGGCAGGCGTTCATTGAGGCTGCGGTCGAAGCCGGGATTCCTATCAAGGAATGAGCGGCCGCCCCAGCTATTGTGCATGCCTCCAAGCGGGGAAGCGAGGAGCGAAGCGCTGATTGGGGCGGCAGCGATGTCCGACGCCTATAACTTTGCTGATGCATGTGGGAAAGAATGGCGCACCCGAAGAGATTCGAACTCCTGACCCCCAGATTCGTAGTCTGGTGCTCTATCCAGCTGAGCTACGGGTGCGTGGCAGAAGCGGCGGTGCCGCTTGCGTGGGCGATCCTCTAAATGGTCCTTTCGGACATTGCAAGAGCATTTCTGAAAAAATCACGTCTTTGCCTGGTTGCGGCCGCGCCGGCTGAAATTCCGTCACTTCTCGCCGTGCGTCCGGTTGCGGTAATCGTCCAGCGAAACCGGGCGATCGGGAATCTCAATGCGGAACTGGGTGCCTACCGTCGGCTTTTCCACCAGTGCGATCGTGCCGCCATGGGCGAGCACCAGTTCACGGGCGATGGTCAGGCCGAGGCCGGTGCCGCCGGAGCGGGCCGAGCCGCGAAAGGCGGCAAAGAGGTTCTGGCGCGCCTTCAGCGGCATGCCGGGGCCGGTATCGTCCACAGTGATGCTGACGACGCTGCCGACACGCTGGGCGGAGACGGTGATGCGCCTGATGGCGCCGGGGCCGCCCTCGCCCGGCGAAGTCAGCGCCTGCAGGGCGTTGCGGCAGAGATTGTGAATAACCCGGAAAAGCTGCTCGCCGTCGGCATCGACTTCGAGATCGGCAGCGAACTGTTCGACAAACTCGATGCCGCTGTGCGGATCGATCGCCAGCATATCCTTGACGTCCTGAGTCAGTCCCAGCAGCCGAACATGGCGGCGGCGGGGCGCCGATTCGCTCGCCTTGCCGTAAGACAGCACCTCCGTCGTATAACCGACCGCGCGGTCGATGGTGCGCAGCAGCTTCGGCGCGAAGCTCTTGACCATCGGATCGTCGACATCGACGAGCCGGTCCGACATCAGTTGCGCGGAAGCCAGGATATTGCGCATGTCGTGATTGATCTTGGAAACGGCGAGGCCAAGAGCGGCAAGATTCTTCTGCTGCTTCAGCGTCTTCTGCAGCTCCATCTGCATCGAGGTGAGATTGCGGCCGGCCACCGCCAGCTCGTCACGGCCGCCGTCACCGATATAGATATGGGCCGGGTTCTCGGGATCGGAAGAGAATTGCTGCATGCTGCCGGTCAGCCGGCGAATCGGGCCGATCAGAATACGGTTGATCGCAAAGAAGATCAGCGTCGCCGTGAACAGCGAGATCAGTACCGAAAGCAGCAGCACGTTGCGGGAATAGGCGAACATCGCCGTGCGCAGCGGCCGATCCTTCATCACAACCTCGACGCCGACCTTGTTTTCACCGACCGGGCCGTAGACGCGGATCATCCTGCTGCCGCCGAAAATCAAGGTGTCGAGAGCGTCGCGGATCGCCGTCAGCGGCGGCACGTCGGTGAGGTCGTAGGATTCGTCGACGGAGGTCGGCATGTCGGTCGTCGCCAGCAGCCGCGACGTGCCTTCCTTGCGCAGCACGATCGCCTTGGTGCCGGTCGCTTCCAGCGTCTCCTTCTGCAGGGCGCGCGGCAGCTCGATCGGCTGCAGCCCGTCGATGACGATGGCGGCGGCGGCGGCCGTGTTCAGCCTGTCCTGCAGCCAGCGCATCCGCATGCTGGCGACCGAGGGAAAGAAAATCAGGATCTCGGCGAGCATAATGAAGACGACGGTGAGCCAGAGCAGCTTGCCCGAAAGCCCGCCGAACAAGCCGGACGGGCACCGCCCCTTGGCAGCCTCGCCGGCCGCCGGGATGTCAGCCGAAGGATCTTTGCCCTGGTCTCGAACCGGCATGGTCATCTCGCCCGATCGGCAGCGCTCGCCGCCCTCACCGTTGGGTTCATATATTAGACCAAGATGCTCCGCTTTCAAATCTTTGCGAGCAGCGTCACCTCGTCACAACAAAACGTGCGGAGTGAAGCCCCCTCCCCAACCCCTCCCTACAAGGGGAGGGACTAATTTGCGGCACCCGCGCAGCAAATAGCAGCCTTTCCGCGGATGAATCGGCGAAGTGGGAGGCGCCGGTGCTACAGGTTAAGCCCCTCCCCCTTGTGGGGAGGGTTTTGGGCGGGGTCGTTGCCCGGCGCGGACCGGGCAGAACTAACGCCGCCCGGAGGCGGCGTTAAAAGGCGCCTGATCAGTGACGATCAGAACTCTTCCCAGCTCTGCTCGGCTGCGGCCGCATTGCCGCCGCCGAAGGCGCGGGTGACCTTGGCGATCGCCCGGCGGGCGGGCGAGGCGACCGGCTGCCTGTGCGGCTCGTTGCGCACAAGCGCCACGGGCGCCACCGCATCCGAAAGCCTGAATCGGGCGATGAGATGCACCAGCCCGTTGGCTTCGGCCGAGAGCCGGTGCGTGGCGGCGGAGGTTTCCTCCACCATCGCGGCATTCTGCTGGGTCACCTGATCCATCTGGTTGACGGCGGTGTTGACCTCCTTGAGGCCAGTCGACTGTTCGACTGCGGCCGTGGCGATCGAATGGATATGGTCGTTGATGGCGATGACGCGGGTGCCGATTTCCGACAACGCCTCACCGGTCGCCTGGACGAGCTTGACGCCGACCTGGACCTCGTCGCCAGACTTGGTGATCAGCGCCTTGATGTCCTTGGCGGCCGTCGCCGAACGCTGGGCGAGTTCACGCACTTCCTGCGCGACCACTGCGAAACCCTTGCCGGCCTCGCCGGCGCGGGCGGCTTCGACGCCGGCATTCAGCGCCAGGAGGTTGGTCTGGAAGGCTATCTCATCGATGACGTTGATGATCTGGCTGATTTCGCGCGAGGCCTGCTCAATGCGGCCCATGGCCTCGACGGCGTTGCGGACGACGACGCCGGAGCGGCCGGCATTTTCCTTCGCTTCGGACACCATGACGGTTGCTTCATGCGCCCGCACGGTGGAATTCTGGACGACGGCGGTGATCTCGTCGAGCGCCGCCGAGGTTTGTTCGAGCGCTGCCGCCTGCTGCTCCGTGCGCTTCGACAGGTCGTCGCTGGCATTGCGCAGCTCTGATGTGTTGCCGTTCATCGCTTCGGTCGTCTCGCGCACTTCGCGCATCGTCGCCTGCAGCGTTACGAAGCTGTTGTTGACGTTCTGCTGCAGCTCGGCGAAGGCGCCCTGGAAATTGCCGTTCATCGTCTGGGTCAGGTCGCCTTCGGCAAGGCTTGCGATGACGCGGCGGGTCTCGCCGATGCCGGCATCGACGCTCGACAGCAGCGTGTTGATATTGCCGGCGAACTGATTGAGGTTCTCGTCCTGATAGTCCTTGTCGATGCGGTGGCTGAAATCGCCGGCCGCAGCCGCGGCCACGACGACGGACATGCTCGACTGCAGATCGTCGCTCTTGGCGCGCATCGCCGCCTCCTGAGCGTTCAGGCGCTTGACGGCAAGGCCGTTCTCCTTGAAAACCGCCACCGCGGCGGCCATCTCGCCGATTTCGTCCTTGCGGCCAGCAAAGGGAACCTCGGCGTCGAAATTGCCATTGGCGACCTCCTTGATTGCGTGGGTGACACGCTTGATCGGGCGGCTCAGATGGCTGGTGCCGATATAAAAGCCCATGCCGATGCCAACCGCGATGCCGATGCCGGTAATGCCGAGCACGAGCGTCAGGATCCAAGAGCGGAAACTTTCGATCCCGGCGTTAACGGCCTCGAGCGCTGCCTTGTCGGTAGCGACGACCGCGTCGATTTCAGCCTGGAAGGCCTTGCGATTGGCGCGATTGGCCTCATTGTTGCCCTGCTGGCTGGCGGCCTCGGGCCCGACTTCGGTGCCGAGGCGGGCCGTTTCCGTGCGGAAGGTGCGGAATTCGGCGGCGCGGGAGACGAGCTTGGCGAAGTCGGCCTTCTCGTTTTCGGGAACGAGCGGCGCCCAGCCGGCAATGACCTTGTCGATCTCATCCAGCGCGGCCGTAAGACCCTTGGCGAAATTCGGCGTATCCTTGATCGTCTTGGCCGCATAGATGCCGCGCGATTCCATGACGACCGCGGTAACGAAACGGTTGAGGCGCTCGCCGGCATAGGCGCGGGCGGCGGCCTGCTCGTAGGCCGTGAGGTTACGGCTGTATTCGCGCATGGCCGACAACGCCGTTGCGCCGATCAGAAGCGCCACCGCGCCCATCACGCACACCAGCAAATTAATTTTCCCGCGGATCTTCAATGCAGTGCCTCCTAGCTACCCCAAACTGCCTGGAAAGCAAATTCCCAGCCGGTGATCCGACTATCGGCGAAATTCCTTAAAGTTGGATTTCTAATATTTACGATTATGACCACTAAGAAATAGCCATGCCGGCGTCCGTCCGAGGCGCAAGTCGCTGAAAATCAGAGCTTTTCATCGCGGCGGCGACAAAGTACAACCTCCTGGAGCAAAGCGGGGCACGTTAACACTTGTGTGCGAAAATCGCGCGCCGGTCAGCATTGCCAGTGAATTGATCTGGTATAATTGACTTTGGCGGCCTTCATCCGTATAAGCCGCCGCACGTCCGGTCACCTAAGGCCTTCATGGCCCGCCCGTTCGAAAAACAACGCTCCTTGCATCATGCAAATTCAAGAAGGGCCGCACTCCGCGGTGTTTAAATAAATGAAGCGTACCTACCAACCATCCAAGCTTGTTCGCAAGCGTCGCCACGGCTTCCGTGCGCGCATGTCCACGAAGGGTGGCCGCAAGGTCATCGCTGCCCGCCGCGCGCAGGGCCGCAAGCGTCTCTCGGCTTAAGGCCGGGTTGCCCGATAAGAGATGGCGGGCGAATTGACGACCAGTGAGAAGAAACACGCTGTCGGGCGGCTGAAGAGCCGCCCGCAGTTTCTTGCCGTGCGCGAGGGCGAAAAACGCCGGGGAGGACTCTTCCTTCTCGAAATCCTCGACCGGAAGGAGCCCGACAGCCAGGCGCGTGTCGGTTTTACAGTCACCAAAAAACATGGCAACGCTGTCGAGCGGAACCGCATGCGCCGCCGCCTGAAAGAGGCGGTGCGGCTTCATGCGGGGTTTGCAATGCAGCCCGGACACGACTATGTGGTTGTCGCGCGCAGGGACGTGCTTGACGCGTCCTTCCAGGAATTGGCCGCGGAATTGAAATCCCGCGTGGAAACCAGGCCGAAACACCGGCGCCCCGGAGACGGACGCCCCAGGAACCTATGATGGAAAACAACCGCAATTATTTCATTGCGATCGCTCTCTCGGTGCTGATCGTCCTCGGCTGGCAGTTTCTCTATATGAATCCGCGCATCGAAGCCCAGCGCAAGACGCAGGAAGCCCAGAAGGCGCAACAGCAGACCGAGCAGACGCAGCAGCCCGCGGCAGGCGGCCAGGCGCCTGCCCAGACGACCGGCGCGGCCCCGTCCGGCCAGGCGGCCGCGACGGCGACCCGCGAGCAGGCGCTCGAAAAGACCCCGCGCATCGCCATCGATACTGCTGCGCTTTCCGGCTCGATCAACCTTGCCGGCGCCCGGCTCGACGACCTGAAGCTCAAGGGCTATCACGAGACCGTCGACGACTCGAGCCCGACCATCACGCTGTTCAGCCCGGCGGAAACCAAGGATGGTTACTTCACCGAGCTCGGCTATATCGGCAGCGACGCGACCGGTGCGGTTCCCGGTCCCTCGACGCTGTGGACGGCGCCTGAAGGCGCCAAGCTCACCGAGAAGACGCCGGTGACGCTTTCCTATACCAATGACAAGGGCCTGACCTTCACCCGCACGATTTCCGTCGACGAGCGCTACATGTTTACCGTCGCCGACAAGGTTCAGAATTCGGGCCAGGCTCCTGCCTCGCTTTCCTCCTACGGCCGCGTGACCCGTTACAACAAGCCGACGACCCCCTCCGTCTACGTGCTGCACGAAGGTTTTATCGGCGTCATCGGCGACGACGGCCTGATCGAAACCAAATATAGCGCCGTCGAGAAGGAAGCTGTGGCCCCGGCGAAATCCACCGGCGGCTGGCTCGGCATCACCGACAAATACTGGGCGGCGACGATCGTTCCGCCGCAGACGTCAGCCTATGAGGCGCACTTCTCGTATTTTTCCGACGGTCAGCCGCGCTATCAGGCCGACTATAAGGACGATGCCTTCACCGTTGCGCCTGGCCAGTCGGTCGAGCTCAAGAACCTCGTCTTTGCCGGCGCCAAGGAAGTGCCCGTCATCGACGGCTACGAGGCCTCCTATTCGATCCCGAAGTTTGACCGGCTGATCGACTGGGGCTGGTTCTATTTCATCACCAAGCCGATGTTCAAGCTGATGGACTTCTTCTATCGCTTCTTCGGCAATTTCGGCGTGGCGATCCTCTGCACCACGATCGTCGTCAAGGCGCTGTTCTTCCCGCTCGCCAGCAAGCAGTACGCCTCGATGGCGAACATGAAGCGCATGCAGCCGAAGATGGAGGAGCTGAAGGCGAAATTCGGCGACGACCGCATGGCGCTGCAGCAGGCGACGATGCAGCTCTACAAGGACGAGAAGATCAACCCAATCGCCGGCTGCTGGCCGGTGGCGCTGCAGATCCCGATCTTTTTCTCGCTCTACAAGGTGATCTACATCACCATCGAGATGCGGCACGCGCCTTTCTTCGGCTGGATCAAGGACCTTTCAGCGCCCGATCCGACGACGATCGTCAATCTGTTCGGCCTGCTGCCCTTCGAAGCGCCGACCTTCCTGCATCTTGGCGTCTGGCCGCTGATCATGGGCGTCACCATGTTCCTGCAGATGCGCATGAACCCGACGCCGCCCGATCCGACGCAGGCGATGATCTTCAACTGGATGCCGCTGGTGTTCATGTTCATGCTGGCAAGCTTCCCGGCCGGCCTCGTCATCTACTGGGCCTGGAACAACACGCTTTCGGTGATCCAGCAGTCGGTGATCATGAAGCGCCACGGCGTGAAGATCGAACTCTTCGACAATCTGAAGGGTCTGTTCCGACGAAAGACGGCGCCGTCGAAATGATGCCCACAAGCCCCGCTCCGGCGGGGCTTTTCATTTCCGGGCGGCCCGCGAAGCAAAGCGCGGTCGCCTCAAAGCTTGACATCCGCCCCTAAAACCACGAAGCCGACTGAAGACCGAACCCGGAGATTGCCGAGCCCGCATGCCCGAAACCGAAAAGCCGCTCTTCGGCCACCCATGGATCTTCATCCGCGGCGTCCCGTCGCTCAACTTCCTGCCGCCGGAAGGACCGCCTGAAGTCGCCTTCGCCGGCCGCTCAAATGTCGGCAAGTCGTCGTTGATCAATGCGCTGGTCGGCCAGAAGGGCCTGGCGCGCACGTCGAACACGCCGGGGCGCACCCAGGAGCTCAACTATTTCGTTCCCGACGGTTATTCCGGCGAAGCGGGCGACCTGCCGCCGACGGCGATCGTCGACATGCCAGGATACGGCTATGCGCAGGCGCCGAAGGAGCAGGTCGACAAGTGGACCAAGCTCGTCTTCGATTACCTGCGCGGCCGCGCGACGCTGAAGCGCGTCTACGTGCTGATCGACAGCCGCCACGGCATCAAGAAGAACGACGAGGAGGTGCTTGATCTGCTCGACAAAGCGGCCGTCTCCTACCAGCTGGTGCTGACCAAGACCGACAAGATCAAGGCGCCGGCCGTGCCGAAGCTGCTGGCCGACACGGCGGAGAAGATCCGCAAGCGTCCGGCCGCCTATCCCTATCTGCTGTCCACCTCCTCCGAAAAGGGCGACGGGCTCGACGACCTGCGCCAGGCGATCGCCGAAACGGTCGGCATTGCAACCTGGAAATAAAAGGGGGCGCCCCGAAGAGCGCCCCTTCCTGCCGATACCGGTGGTCTTACATCTTCGGCAGCAGCACTTTGTCGACGACGTGAATGACGCCGTTCGACTGCTTGACGTCGGCGATGGTCACATGGGCAATGCCGCCGTTTTCGTCGGTCAGCGTGATCTTGCCCATGCTCTCCCTGGCTTTGATCGCGCAGCCGCCGACGGTCTTGATGTCGTGCTCGCCGCCATCATCCTTGATCATCTTGGCAACGGTTTTGGCCATAGCGTCCGCAGCCACCAGGTGGCAGGTCAGAACTTTGGTCAGCGTCGCCTTGTTTTCCGGCTTCAGCAACGTATCGACGGTGCCCTTGGGCAGGGCGGCGAAGGCCTCGTTGGTCGGCGCAAAGATCGTAAAAGGCCCCTTGCTCTCAAGCGTGCCGACGAGACCGGCGGCCTTGACGGCAGCGACCAGGGTCGTGTGATCCTTGGAATTCATGGCGTTCTCGATGATGTTCTTGTTGTCGAACATCGCAGCGCCGCCGACGACCGGGTTCTTCGCCGCAGCAAAGGCGACAGCGGACAGGGCGGTGGCAAGCGCAAAGCCGCGCAATAAGGACTTGATCATGATCTTCTCCTCTGGCCGGATAGTCTTCGCCGGCATCATGCCTGAGCGTCGTCCGGGCAATGCCAACTACGAAGGGATGCGCCGAAGAGTTTCAGAGGAGAGAAATTGATTATGGCCGGCGTACGGTGCCGCTCGCAATCACCGGACCGGTCACCTGTCCGCTCGGCGAGCCGCCAAAAGGCTCGAGGCTGACGGCAAGCGTTGCGCCAGCGGCGACATTGTTGCGCAGATCGGCGGGAATGACGAGTTCGCCGCTTTCGCCGGGCTGGAAGATGCCGAGCGATTTCGGGGCGCCGCTGCCCGGCACCAGCCAGAGTTCCAGCGATTTCTCCTCCGGCTTGCCGGCCGCGACCGGCACGATCTTCAGCCGGCCGCTCTGGATCTCGTAGGAGGCGCGGAGATTGATCGCGTTGTTCTGACTCGAAAGTTCGGCCACCAGCGGTGCCGGCCCCTGCGGCTGCGGTAAAAGGCCGGAGGCGAAAATGACGGCACTGACGGCGATGACGATGCAGGCGAACGCCAGTGAGCGCCAGAAGACCGCGGAATTCCACAGCCCCTGCGAAAAGGATGCGGGCTTTCCGGCATCGCCGAACAACCGAGACTCGATCTGCTTGAAGGTTTCCCGGCTTGGCGCGACGCCGTCATATTCGTCGTTGAATGCGGAGAGGTTGGTTTCCCAACGGCTGACGATCGCAGCAAAGGTGCGGTCGCGGCGCATGCGCTCTTCCACCACCCGGCGATCCTGCAGCGACAGGACGCCCAACACATATTCACCGGCGAGGACCTCGTCGCGGGAGCGATTTCCCTTACTTTTGTCGGGCGATGTCATCGTTCCATGCACTCTCTCAGTTTCAAGAGCTGCGCCTGAGCCAGGTCCGCATCGTGTCCAGCGGAACGCCGAACTGAGCCGCCAGTTCCTGATAGCTCAGCCCTTCGACATAAGCCCGTTTCACGGCGACCGCACGATCAGCTTCCAACTCTTCCATGCAGGTGTCAATCCGCCTTCCGTCAACCTTCGTCACCGTCTGTCTTTCCAGGTCGGGTTCGGTATCGGCAAGATCGTAAACGCTGTCGAGTTCATCGGCGACGGGCTTGCGCGCACGCAGCAGATCGATCGACCGGTTGCGGGCAATTGCGGCCAGCCATGCCCGGGACGATCCCGAGGCTGCCTGGAAGCTTCGAGCGCGTTGCCAGATGCTGATATAGACCTCCTGCAGGGCCTCCTCGGCCTCCGTGCGGTCTGGTTGTAGAGGGCAGCGAAGGCCATGCGGTCGCAGAGCGCGACGCGGCCGATCAGGCCCTTGATCTCATCGCCTTGCATGCCGTTCCCCTATCGCGCCTGGCTCAGCCGGCGGGTCCAACTCCCCCGGCTTCGTGCCACATACGAAAAACTATTGCGTTCTGGATTATTCCCTCTGTCAGAAACTTGCGATAAAAGGCCGCGATCAATTCTGCGGGGTTCCCATGAACGAAACCGAAAGCGAACTTCAGGCACGGCTTCTGGCCAAGGCGCTGCCCTTCATGCAGCGTTATGAAAACAAGACGATCGTGGTGAAATACGGCGGCCATGCGATGGGCAATCCCGAGCTCGGCAAGGCCTTTGCCAGCGACATCGCGCTTTTGAAGCAGTCGGGCGTCAACCCGATCGTCGTTCACGGCGGCGGTCCGCAGATCGGCGCCATGCTGACCAAGATGGGCATCGAATCGAAGTTCGAAGGCGGCCTTCGCGTCACCGACCAGAAGACGGTCGAGATCGTCGAGATGGTGCTCGCTGGCTCGATCAACAAAGAGATCGTCGCGCTGATCAACCAGACCGGCGAATGGGCGATCGGCCTTTGCGGCAAGGACGGCAACATGGTCTTCGCCGAAAAGGCGCGCAAGACCATCAAAGATCCGGATTCCAACATTGAGCGGGTGCTTGATCTCGGCTTCGTCGGCGAAGTGGTCGAAGTCGACCGCACGCTGCTCGATCTGCTCGCCCGCTCCGAGATGATCCCGGTCATCGCGCCGGTGGCACCCGGCCGCGACGGCGCGACCTATAATATCAACGCCGACACTTTCGCCGGCGCCATCGCCGGCGCGCTGAACGCCACCCGCCTGCTGTTTTTGACCGACGTTCCAGGCGTGCTCGACAAGAAGGGGCAACTGATCAAGGAGCTTTCCGTCGCCGAAGCGCATGGGCTGATCGCCGACGGCACGATCTCGGGCGGCATGATCCCCAAGGTCGAGACCTGCATCGATGCGATCAAAGCCGGCGTGCAGGGCGTCGTCATCCTCAACGGCAAGACCGCTCATTCCGTCCTGCTCGAGATCTTCACCGAGCACGGCATCGGAACGCTGATCGTTCCCTGATCGAGGACTATGCCCCTCATCACACGAGGGGTGCATCTTTCTCACGCCGGCGCATCGCCCGCCCAACTCTTTCCTGCTCCCGCGCCCCATTGTCCCACGATTACGCCGGCATGGGATTCGCCCGCCGCTCAAGGCAAATCCTTCGCGCGAGCGCGCGCCTGGCTTTCCTTTTTGATCGGCCGGCCGATCGGGCAGACCTCCTGCACGAAGCCGTTGAGCGTGTTGACGAGATTGTTCTCGATCAGGGAATAGTGAACGAACTGGCCCCGTTTCTCCCGTCGGATCAGCCCCGCAGTTTCGAGGACGGAAAGATGCTGCGAAACGGCCGGCTTGGACATGCTGAAGCGGTCGGCTATCTCCCCGGCGGTCAGGCCCGATGCGGAGAGATAGGCGAGGATTTTTCGCCGTGGCGCGCTGGAAAGCGCATGGAATACCCGTTGCGCGGCGCCGACAGAGCTGCCTTCTGCAAGGTCATCGAAAGTCTCGTCTACCAAATCCGGTCTCCGTGGCGCGGCATCATCTCATCGATGCGCCACAAATTAAGCAATTAGCTTATTGCTTAATTATTTTTTCTGGCGCAAGGTAATTAGGCAATTTCTTAATTAATGAACGGGCGGGCGATGTTCAAGCGGAGAATGCGCCCGATCGGAAGGAGTTAGCATGAGCAGTATTTCCACCGGACGCATGATCGATAACAACAGCGATCCGGCGAAGGGCAGAGTGGTCTGGGTGCCAGCAAAGTCGATCTGGATCACCGCCATGAGCCTGACCGCCATAATTGGCGGGCCGGCGACCTTCACCTGGGGCGCATTTGCCGTCTTTATCCTCGCGACCGCCATCACGATCTGCCTCGGACATTCGGTCGGCATGCACCGGCTCCTGATCCACAGCTCCTTCCGCACCCCTCTCTGGATCGAGTATTTTCTCGTCTATCTCGGTACACTGGTCGGCATGGCCGGCCCCTGCGGCATGATTTACGCGCATGACATTCGCGACTGGGCGCAGCGGCAGCGAAACTGCCATGACCTGTATGCCCACCGACGGCCTTTCCTGGTCGACGCCTTCTGGCAGATGCATTGCGTCATGAGGCTCGCCCATCCGCCGCGTTTCGAGATTGAAGAGCGCGTGCGGCACGATCGCTTCTACCGCTTCCTGGAGGCGACATGGATGGCGCAGCAGCTTCCCCTGGCGCTCGCGCTTTTCGCGCTCGGCGGGCTGCCGTGGCTGGTCTGGGGGACTGCGGTGCGGATATCGGTATCGCTGATCGGGCACTGGCTGGTCGGCCATTTCGCCCATCGTGGCGGCCATCAGGGCTGGAGCGTCGATCATGTCGCAGTGCAGGGCTACAACCTGCCGCGTTTCGGGCTCGTAACCTTCGGCGAAAGCTTCCACGGCAATCACCACGCTTTTCCGCAATCGGCCAGACTGGGCATCGAACGGGGCCAGTTGGACCTCGGCTGGTGTTTCATCCGGCTGCTGGAAAGGCTCGGTCTGGCGTCGGCGATCAAGCTCCCACACATGATCACGCCGCGGGAAGGGCTGCGACGTGTCGGATTATCCGCAGATGCCGGTGCCCCGTTGTCCTGTGGCACGGCGTTGGGCGGGTGCGCTGGTGGGCGGGTGGATGCAAGGAGCGGCGTTGGAGCGTGTCCTTCGAGGCTCCGGCCCTCGGCCTGCGCACTTCAGGATGAGGGAGATTGGTGGATGCCGCGCCCATGAAAGAGATTGCCGGATGCCGCGGCCATGAGATAGATGCCGCGCCGGAATAGAGGCGTTGGAAGATGCCGTGATTGTCAATCTTCGCGCGATCCATCGCCCCAAGTGACGATATCCCTCCGAGAGGTCGCAAATCGTATAATGAAGCCTTGGCAAGATTTCGCATCGTGCTTTAGGTTGCGGCCCGAAAACTCAACGGGTCGAGCAAAAGATGCGCCTTACAGACTGCTATAATTTTCACGATTTCCGGCGCATGGCCAAACAGCGTCTTCCCGGGCCGATCTTCGACTATATCGATGGCGCCGCCGATGACGAGGTGACGTATCGGCGCAATACCGCGGCTTTCGAAAATTGCGATCTGGTGCCCGATGTTCTCAAAGGGGTGGCCGAGGTCGATATGTCGGTGACGGTCATGGGGCAGAAGCTCGCCATGCCGGTCTATTGCTCGCCGACGGCGCTGCAGCGGCTGTTTCACCACCAGGGGGAACGGGCGGTCGCGGCGGCAGCGGCGAAATACGGCACGATGTTCGGCGTCTCCTCGCTCGGCACGATCAGCCTGGAGGAGGCCCGGCAGATCAGCGACGGGCCACAGGTCTATCAGTTCTATTTCCATAAGGATCGCGGGCTGAACCACGAAATGATGGCGCGGGCGAAAACGGCGGGCGTGCAGGCGATGATGCTGACGGTCGACAGCATCACCGGTGGCAATCGCGAGCGCGACAAGCGCACCGGCTTTGCCATTCCCTTCAAGCTCAATCTCGCCGGCATGATGCAGTTTGCGATCAAGCCCTCCTGGGCGATCGGCTGGATGACGCATGAGGCTTTCCGGCTGCCGCAGCTCGAAAACCATGTGAAGATGGATGGCGGCGCGCTGTCGATCAGCCGCTACTTCACAGAGATGCTCGACCCCTCGATGTCGTGGAACGACGTGGCCGAGATGGTGCAGGCCTGGGGCGGGCAATTTTGCCTGAAGGGCATCATGTCGGTGGAGGACGCCAAGCGCGCGGTCGAGATCGGCTGCACCGGCATCGTGCTGTCCAACCATGGCGGCCGCCAGCTCGATGGCTCGCGCAGCGCTTTCGACCAGCTGGCCGAGATCGTCGATGCCGTCGGCGACCGGATCGACGTGATGATGGATGGCGGCGTGCAGCGGGGAACGCATGTTCTTAAAGCGCTGTCGCTCGGGGCTAAGGCCGTCGGGCTCGGCCGCTACTATCTCTTCCCGCTGGCCGCGGCCGGACAGCCCGGCGTCGAACGGGCGTTGGAGACGATGCGCACTGAAATCGAGCGCGACATGAAGCTGATGGGCTGCACCTCGGTCGACCAGCTGACGCGGCGCAATCTGCGCTTCCGCTCCTGAGCGGAACAGTCACTCCGGGCCGCAGCCTTTCCTCAGGATGCGGCCCTCGCATGTATTGGCCTCAGAGCAGGCTATAGATCGCCGCAGCCTCCTGCCTCAGCTTTTCCATCATCGAACGGTAAGGCCCCGGCCCATAGCTGATGCGGCCAACCCCGAGCTTCGCCAGGGTTTTAACGTCAGGCGCGCCTGCCCGCATCATGACGTTCACCGGCAGCGACGAAGCCGCGCAGATCTTTTCGATCAAGGCGGGATCGATCAGGCCGGGCACGAAGAAGCCGTTGCCGCCGGCCGCCGCATAGGCCCTGCCCCGCTCGATCGCCTCGTCCACCAGACCGGCATGTTTCGAAAGGTCGCTCTCGGCGAGGAAGAGGTCGGTGCGGGCATTGATGAAGAAAGGCATGTCTTTGCCGTCGGCCATGGCGCGAATGGCGCGGATGCGGGTTGCCTGGCTGTCGACCGGATAAAGCGCGTCGCCGGCGACCACCCGATCTTCGAAATTGATGCCGATGGCGCCGACATCCACGAGCTTGGCGACATTGGCGGCCGCCCCCTGAGGCTCTGGCGAATAGGCACCTTCGAAATCGACCGAGAGCGGCAGGTCGACAGCAGCGGTGATGGATTTCGCCGTCTCCACAAGCACCGGCATCGGCAGCTTTTCGCCATCGGCAAAGCCGTGGGCGGCGGCAACCGACCAGCTTCCCGTTGCAAGCGCCTTGGCGCCGGCATCGGCGACGGCCTTTGCCGTGCCCGCATCCCAAATATTGTAGAGCACGATCGGATCGCCCTTCCGGTGAAGCGCGGCGAATGCCTTGGCCTTTTCAGTCTGGTTCATGCTGTCTCCTCCATCCTTGTTTGCGTACTGATCTTCTCTTCATGCCGCAGCAGCCACTGCTTGCGCCAGAGCCCGCCGCCGTAACCGGTCAGCGAGCCATCGGCGCCGAGGATACGATGACAGGGCACGATGATGGCAAGCTGGTTGGCGCCATTGGCGCGGCCGACCGCACGCACGACTTCCGGCCTCTCCATCTCCCTGGCGAGATCGCCATAGGCGCGCGTCTGCCCGATCGGGATCTCCATCAGCCTTGCCCAGACATGCTTTTCGAAGGGCGTGCCGCCAAGCGCCAGCGGCGTCCTGAAAACGGTCAGCCGGCCTTCGAAATAGTCGCGGATCTCCGCCTCGATCTGATCGATCGCCGGGGTGCGGCCGATCGCGACAGAGGAGCGGACGCGCTTCTGCAGCGCTTCGAGTTCGCTCAGCAGCGCCTTGCGATCGTGAAATTCGAGAAGATGCAGATGTGTCTGATCGCCGACCGCGATCATCGGTCCGAGCGGCGTATCGAACCAATCGGCAAAGAGCAGCTCGCGGTTCTGCGAGAGCGCCGGCGCCTTGCCGACGAGCCGCTGGAATGCCGCCCGGAAACCGCTCGGAGAACCGTATCCGGCGTCGAGCTGCGCATCGATGACGCGCGCCCCGTCGGCGAGCTGCCGGGCCGCTTCGCCGAGCCTGATATAACGGACGATGTCATGGAAGGTCATGCCGAGCGCCCGCTTGAAGGCGCGCCGCACGGTCGAAGGATCATGGCCGCGGCGCACGAGCTCCTCCTCGGTCCAGCGAACCTCCGGCTCTCCGTCGAGTGCGGCAAGCAACAGATCGACGACCGGCTCCCTGCCCGGCTGCTCCAGCGGCCTGCAGCGCCGGCAAGGGCGGAACCCGGAATGCATGCAGGCGGCGATTGTCTCGAAGAACAGCGTATTTTCCCGCTTCGGCTTACGCGCCGGACAGGTCAGACGGCAGAAGATGCCTGTCGTCTTGACGCAGACATAGGCCTGGCCTTCATAGTCGGCGCTGCGCGCGATCAGGGCATCATAGAGCGTATCATCGTCGGGACGTTCGAAAAGCATGTGCGCTTTCTAACATCCAACGCCGGCCACGTCCGCCGAAAATCGGGCGTCTATTTTTTCTTGTCGATTTCCTTGGACGAGCAGCCATGCCATAAGACCGCCATGACCAAGATCGACCGTACGCCTGAAAAAGCCGATTTCGAACACGTGACAGACTGGGTGTTCGACCTCGACAACACGCTCTATCCCCATCACATCAATCTTTTCGCGCAGATCGACAAGAACATGACCGCCTATGTTGCGGCGCTGTTACAGATGGAGCGGGAAGAAGCGCGCAAGCTGCAGAAGCAATATTATCTCGACCACGGCACGACGCTGCAGGGCCTGATGATCCATCACGGCATCGATCCGAACGATTTCCTCGAAAAGGCGCATGCGATCGACTATTCGGCGCTGACGCCGCAGCCGGAACTCGGCGAAGCGATCAAGGCGCTGCCGGGGCGCAAGTTCATCTTTACAAACGGCAGCGTCAAACATGCCGAAATGACCGCCGGAGCGCTCGGCATTCTCGAGCATTTCGACGATATCTTCGACATCGTCGCCGCCGATTACGTGCCGAAGCCGGCGCAGGCGACCTACGACAAGTTTGCGGCGCTGAAGCGCGTCGAAACGAACAAGGCGGCGATGTTCGAGGATCTGCCGCGCAATCTGACGGTGCCGAAGGCGCTCGGCATGCAGACCGTGCTGCTGGTGCCGCGCAATCTGGAAGAAACGGTCGTCGAATGGTGGGAAAAGACCAGCGGCGACGAGGATCACATCGATTTCGTCACCGATGACCTTGCTGCATTTCTCGGCAAGGTGACCGGATCCGGCGGCTGACTGCCACGTTACCAAAGTTTCACTCGCCTTACCGATGTTTAACTGGGTCTTTGAGGCCAGCTGCCGTAGCTTCTTTCGTGAGGGGACACCTTACGAAAGGGAAACACGATGTACCGCAACAAGCTGATATTGGCAGCGCTCTCCTCCGTCCTTATCTCAGGCGCTGCAGCCGGGGCAAGCTTTGCCGCACCGGGCGACGGACCGCGCCCGCATCATGCCGGCATGGACCGCCCGGGCCGCGACGCCTTCCTCGAAATCACCTATGTTCGCATGCTCAAGGAGTTCGACGCGAACAAGGACGGAAAGGTCTCCAAGGAGGAAGCGGCCAGCGGCCTCGACAAGATCTTCGCCGCGATCGACACCAACAATGACGGTTCGCTGACGCCCGGCGAAATTCGCCAGTACCGGCAGACGCAGTTGCAGGCGATGAGAGATCAGCACCAGCAGGACGCCGGCGCCGAAAAGGACGCGAACGCCGCGCCCGACACGCCGGACGATGAATCCGGGCGGCCGTCGCGCGACGGCCATGACGGTCATCGCTGGATGCGCCACGGCGGCAACATCATGCACGCCTCGATGATAATGCATCGGATGGACACCGACGAAAACGGCCAGATTTCCAAACAGGAGGCCGTGGCCGCCTTCGACAAGCTGTTTACAGGCATGGACCGCAATAAGGATGGCGTCATCTCGATCGACGACATGCCGGATCGGCCGCTGCTGTAAGGGCGGACGAACCCTTGCCTCCGATCTTTCCCCGCTCCGGCGGGGAAAGATCCCTCCCGCTGGGCTGAAGGCGGCCCCTACTCCCGATGCTCGTAAAAATCCTGGACGATCTTCCACGCGGCGTCGGCCGTGTCGACGAAGCTGATCAGCTTGACGTCATCGGGCGCGATCGTGCCGAATTCGGCCAAGGCCTCGAAATTGATGATGCGGCGCCAGAAGGCCTCGCCGAAAAGGATCAGCGGCAGACGTTCCATGCGGCCGGTCTGGATCAACGTCAGGCATTCGAAGAATTCATCGAGCGTTCCGAAGCCGCCGGGAAAAACCGCGATCGCCTTGGCGCGCACCATGAAATGCATCTTGCGAATGGCGAAATAGTGGAAGTTGAAGCTGAGCTCCGGCGTCACATAGGTGTTCGGAGCCTGTTCGTGCGGCAGCACGATGTTGAGACCGATCGACGGCGCGCCCTCATCGGCTGCGCCGCGATTGCCAGCCTCCATGACGCCGGGGCCGCCGCCGGTGACGATGACATATTCCTGAAAGTCGAAGCCCGCCGAATATTTCGAGCAGAGACGGGCAAATTTGCGCGCCTCGTCATAATAGACGGAGGCGGCCTCCAGGTTGGCGCGCTGGATCTCGTTGCGCGCCGCCCAGGCACTTTGGCCGGGAGCGGGAATGCGGGCGCCGCCGAACATGACGACGGTCGAGCGGATGCCGCGTTCGGTCAGCATCATCTCGGTCTTCAAGAGTTCCAGCTGCAGGCGGATGGGCCGCAACTCCTCGCGGCAGAGGAAATCCTCGTCGACATAGGCCAGGCGATAGGCCGGCGACAACGTCTGCGGCGTCTTCGGCACGGCTTCGGCGCGCTGCCTGTCGGTCGAGCTGCTCTTCAACGGGTCCCATACGCCATCCTTGCGCCGCGAACCGCCGTTTCGTCCCTTCGCCATGTCGAAATGCCTTTCAGTATTGCCGGCCGTGAGACCGGATATGTCGCTATAACGCCTTGAATCCAGGTATGATCTTGTTCGAAAAATCATTCCGTTCTACGGGTGCATGCTGTAGAGCAGGACAAACCCACGCCGATCGCATCTCCGGAGACTCCGCCGTCTCCACGATAAAGATCGAAGTTTAAGGAATTCTCATGAGCGCCACCGACCTCGCATCCCTGGAAAAGACCATCGAAGCCGCCTTCGACAATCGCGACAATGTGAACATGTCGACGAAGGGCGAGGTCCGTGATGCGGTCGAAGCGGCGCTCGATCTGCTCGATTCCGGTAGGGCCCGCGTGGCGACCCGCGGCGCCGACGGCGCCTGGACGGTCAATCAGTGGCTGAAGAAGGCGGTGCTCTTGTCCTTCCGCCTCAACGACATGGACGTGGTCAAGGGCGGCTCCGGCAATTCCACCTGGTGGGACAAGGTTCCCTCGAAGTTCGAGAACTGGGGCGAAAACCAGTTCCGCGCCGCAGGCTTCCGCGCCGTGCCGAACTGCGTCGTGCGCCGCTCGGCCTATATCGCCCCGAATGCGATCCTGATGCCCTCCTTCGTCAATCTCGGCGCCTATGTCGGCGAAGGCACGATGGTCGACACCTGGGCAACGGTCGGCTCCTGCGCGCAGATCGGCAAACACGTGCATCTCTCCGGCGGCGTCGGCATCGGCGGCGTGCTCGAACCGATGCAGGCCGGCCCGACCATCATCGAGGACAATTGCTTCATTGGCGCCCGTTCCGAAGTGGTCGAAGGCTGCATCGTCCGCGAAGGCTCGGTGCTCGGCATGGGCGTCTATATCGGCAAGTCGACCAAGATCGTCGACCGCGCCACCGGCGAGGTGATGTACGGCGAAGTGCCGCCTTATTCCGTCGTTGTCGCCGGCTCGATGGCGTCGGCCAACGCGACGATGGCAAACGGCCAGCCGGCGCCGCATCTCTACTGCGCCGTCATCGTCAAGCGCGTCGATGAACAGACCCGCTCGAAGACCGGTATCAACGAGCTGCTCAGAGATTGATGACACCGGGGCCTTGATCCGGTAAACAGGCGACGTCTTTTGGGCGAGGCGGCCCCGCCTTGCCATGTCTTTGCCATTCCCGCCGGATAGTTCGACCGCCATGACCGCTACCGATCCCGTCGCCAATCTGCAGACGCTGATTCGCTGCCCCTCCGTCACACCAGCCGAAGGAGGCGCGCTGACGGCGTTGGAAGCGATGCTTGCGCCGCTCGGCTTCAAAGTCGACAAAGTGAGAGCGAGCGAAGAGGGAACACCCGATATCGAGAACCTCTATGCCCGCCTCGGCGGCGACGGTCCGCACCTGATGTTTGCCGGCCATACCGATGTGGTGCCGGTCGGCGATGAAGCCGCCTGGACGCACCCGCCTTTTGCCGCGGAGATATCAAAGGGCGAGCTCTTCGGACGCGGCGCCGTCGACATGAAGGGCGGCATCGCCTGTTTCGTCGCCGCGGTCGCCCGTCATATCGAAAAGAACGGGCCGCCGGCCGGCTCGATCTCTTTCCTCATCACCGGCGACGAAGAAGGCCCGGCGATCAACGGCACGATCAAACTGCTGCAATGGGCGGCGGAGCGCGGCGAGCGCTGGGACGCCTGCCTTGTGGGAGAACCGACCAATCCGGACCGGCTCGGCGACATGATCAAGATCGGCCGGCGCGGCTCGCTGTCGGGCAGGATCATCGTACACGGCATTCAGGGCCATGCCGCTTACCCGCACCTTGCCGACAATCCGGTGCGCGGCATGCTGCAGCTGACGCAGGCGCTGATGGATCCGCCTTTCGACGGCGGCACCGACGATTTCCAGCCGTCGAACCTCGAAGTGACGACGGTCGATGTCGGCAATCCTGCGACGAACGTCATTCCGGCCAAGGCATCGGCAAGCTTCAACATCCGCTTCAACGACAGCTGGACCGTCGAAACGCTGCGCGCCGAAATCCTGCGCCGTCTCGAAGCCGCCGCCGTCGACGGCCAGCTGCGACCAGGCAGGGAGCCGGTCAAATACGATATCGTCTGGGCCGACCGGCCAAGCCATGTCTTCCTGACCCGCAACAACGCCCTGATCGCTTCGCTGTCGTCTGCCGTCGAAAGTGTGGCCGGCCGGTCGCCCAAGCTTTCGACCACCGGCGGCACGTCGGATGCGCGCTTCATCAAGGACTATTGCCCGGTCGTCGAGTTCGGCCTGGTCGGCCAGACGATGCACATGGTCGACGAGCGCGTCACTGTTGCCGATCTGGAGACGCTGACGGCGATCTACGAGGCCTTCATCGACCGCTGGTTCGCCCATGCCGGGTCTTAGGGAAGTCCAGTATTACCTGGCCGGCCTCTGGCTGCTGATCCGGATGGATCCGCGCGGCTTCCGCTTCCTCGATCTGTCGGAGCGCGGCGTCAACCGCTCGTTCTGGGCGATGGCCTGGTGCCTGCCGCCGATGGGCATTTCCTGGCTCTGGTGGCGACAGGCCTTCCTGCGGTCGATGCCGCCGGAGGCCGATGTCGATCTTGCCTTCTACATCAGGCTCGGCCTTGTCGAGGTCGCCAACTGGTTCGTGCCGCTGGTCTTTGCTGGGCTGCTGCTGCTTGCCTTCCGCATGGGCGAGCGCTTCGCCCCCATCGTCGTCAGCGTCAACTGGCTCGGCGTGCCACTCTCCTATATCAACGGTCTGCTGCTGGCGCTGGTGTTCTTCCTGCCCGGCACCGTCGGCTTCGTCTCGCTGCTACTGCTCGCCTTCATGCTGGCGCAGGTCTTCGCCCTCGCGCGTATCCTGAGGATGATCTGCCATGATCACGCGCTGATGGTCGGGGCGCTGACGCTGGTGCTGCTGGTGCCATCGATGATCCTTTCGGAATATCTGCAGCACTTCCTCGGCATCTACCCCGCCTGACCCGCGCTATAGCATGAGCATCAGAGATCGTCGTCGTTCTCCTCGGCGGGCCTGCGTCGGTCGGTGATCACCTCGGGATAATCCACCTGCAGGAAATAGAGCCCTTCGGGCGGCGCCACCGGGCCGCAGGCCTTGCGGTCCTGCGCCTCGAGCGCCGCCTGCACATCCTCAGGGGTCCATTTGCCTTCGCCGGCAAGCTTCAGTGTGCCGGCGAAGGAACGGATCTGGTTGTGGAGGAAGCTCTGCGCCGTGGCGCGGATCTCGATCAATTCGCCATTTCGCGTCACGTCAAGCCGGTCGAGCGTGCGCACCGGGCTGTTCGCCTGGCAATGGGCGGAGCGGAAGGTGGAGAAATCGTGCCGGCCGACCAGCCTCTGGGCGGCGGCGTGCATGACCTCGTGATCGAGCGTCTTCGGCACCCACCAAGCCTTGCCGGCTTCGAGCGCCAGCGGCGCCCGGCGGCTGACGATGCGGTAGAGATAATGGCGCCGCAGTGCCGAAAAGCGGGCATCGAAAAAGTCGGGAACCGCCTCGACGTCGAGAATGGAGACACGCTCGCCGGCAAGCCTCAGATGCGCGTTCAGGGCATTCTGCAGCTTGTAGGGCGACCACGACTTGGAAAGGTCGGCATGGATCACCTGTCCAATCGCGTGGACGCCGGAATCGGTGCGGCCGGCGCCGCGGATCGACACGGTCTCGTCGGTCAGCGACAGCACCGCCGCCTCGATCGCCCCCTGCACCGAGGGGCCGTTCTCCTGCCGCTGCCAGCCGACATAGGGGCCGCCGTCATATTCGACGGTCATGCGGAAACGCGGCATCAGGAAAGCCTCGTGCCTGCGCCGAGCGGCGTGCCTCGGAGGAAATCCGCCGCGGTCAGCGGCTTGCCGCCGGCCTTCTGCAGCTTCGTCAATCGCACCGCACCCGAACCGCAGGCAATCACGAGATCGTCCGTCAGCAGCTCTCCGGCAGCGCCCTGCCCCTCAGTCAGTTCAGAGCCCAGCACCTTGACCCGTTCTGGCTTGCCGCCGATCTCAAGCTCGAACCATGCGCCCGGGAACGGCGCGAGGCCGCGAATATGGTTGTGCACATCACGGGCATTTCTTGCGAAGTCGATGCGCGTCTCGGCCTTGTCGATCTTGGCAGCATAAAGCACGCCCTCTTCGGGCTGCGGCGTCAGCGGCAGGTCGTTCATCTCGAGCTTCACCATGGCTTCCGCCATCGCCTTGGCGCCGACTTGCATCAGCCGGTCGTGCAATTCGCCCGCCGTCATGTTCGGGCCGATCTCGACTTCGCGGGTCAGCGCGACGGCGCCGGTATCGAGGCCCTTGTCCATCTTCATCACCATCATGCCGGTCTTGTCGTCGCCCGCCATGATCGCCCGCTGGATGGGCGCGGCACCGCGCCAGCGCGGCAGCAGTGAGGCATGACCGTTGTAGCAGCCCTCGCGGGTGCCGTTCAAAATCGCTTCCGGCAGCAACAGCCCGTAGGCGACGACGACGCCGACATCGGCCTTGAGGGCGGCAAACCGCTCGCGCTCCCCCGGGTCCTTGAAATTGACCGGCGTGAAGACCGGAAGACCGAGCAGTTCGGCCGCCTGATGCACCGGCGACTTCTGCAGATCGAGCCCACGCCGTCCGCCCGGCCGCGGCGGCTGCGTATAGACCGCGACGATCTTATGGCCGGCATCGACAAGCAGGCGCAGGGTCGGAACCGAGAACTCCGGCGTTCCCATGAAGATGATGCGAAGAGACATTTTAACTCGCCAGTTAAGGATCAGCCGTCTTCAAACGGATTTACGAGCTTGAGATCAAGCCCCTCGAAATCGCTGGTGTTGCGGGTGGCAAGCGTCGCACCGGTTGCGAGGCAGATGGCGGCGATCATGGCATCCTTCGTTTCCACCGGCCGTCCCGCCTTTCTTCGCGTAGCAGCCAGCAGGCCGTAACGATTCGCCGCGCTGATCGAAAAACCCAGTATGCGACCGGCAAATTCGGATTCGATCCGGTTGAAGTCGGAAATCAATGCCGTCTTTCGCCTGCCGTCATCCAGGAGTTCAAGCCCGTAGCGCATTTCCCCGATGGAGATCGTCGTGAGGAAAAGCGTGTCGACGTCGTAACCGTCCAGCCAATTCAATATCCGCTCGCTATGGGTCCTTCCCTGCAATTCGGAAATCACGTTCGTGTCGAGGACAATCATCTGTCGAAACGTGGTGGTTCGCGGTCGCGTTCGTGGCGAGACGCGGCGATAGCCTCCACTTCGTCATCGCTCAATCTTTCGTCGCCCATCAGCGAACGCAGGCGCTGCCCGGCGGGAGCTCCCGAACGCTCCGCTGCAATCTGCCGGCGGATGATTTCGATCGCTTCCTCCGAAAGGCTCCGGCCATTGCGTTGCGCGCTTTCCTGAAGCTGCCGCTTCATAGCGTCCGGAACATCCCGGATAAGCAGATCACCCATTCGGCACCTCCATTATGATATCGGTGATATCATAGGGCTTTGCCCATCAATTTACAACTCTTTGTCAGAGCGCCTTAGACTTGGCCGCCTTGGTGAACTTCTTGATCACCATCTCCCGCTTCAGCCGCGAGATATGGTCGATGAAGAGCACGCCGTTCAAGTGGTCGATCTCGTGCTGCAGACAGGTGGCGAGCAGCCCATCGGCTTCCACCATCTGCTCCTTGCCGTCACGGTCGAGATACTTGACCGAGACGGCAGCCGGGCGCTCGACCTCGGCATAATAGTCAGGAATCGACAGGCAGCCTTCCTCATAGATCGAGCGCTCGTCGGAGGATTTGACGATCTCCGGATTGATGAAGACCTGCGGCTGCTTTTCCTCGCCCTCGCGGGAGACGTCGATAACCAGCATGCGACGCGGCACGCCGATCTGGATTGCGGCAAGGCCGATGCCCGGCGCGTCGTACATGGTTTCCAGCATGTCGTCGGCAAGGCGCTGCAGGTCGGCATCCACACGTTCGATCGGCTTGGAGAGCTGACGGAGAACGGGGTCGGGAAGAATGATGAGTGGCTTGATGGTCATGGGCGTTCCCATAACCCATCTTTTCCCGCTATGGAATTATCCGGCGGGCGGGGAAGACGCTTTTTTGCATCCCCCGCCCGGAATTTCGCCATATTCGCGTCAGGCCGCCCGGCGTTCACCGACGACGGCGTGGCCTTCCGGCCGGGCACGGAAGCGGCGCAACAGCTCGATCAGCTGATCCACCTCGTCCTTGAGGCGGCCGGTTTCCGCCGACGTGCGCTCGACCATGCCGGAATTCTGCTGGGTGATTTCGCCCATGCTGCGGATTGCCACGCTGACCTCGTTGACGCCGGTCGCCTGATCGCGGGCGGCGGCGGCGATATCGGCGACGAAGCGGTTGATGATGTCGATGCGGCCGATCATGTCGTTCAGCGCTTCGCCGGTGCTGGAGACGATGCCGACACCCTCATTGACCTGGGTGGAGCTCTGCGAGATCAGGTTCTTGATCTCCTTGGCGGCTTCGGCCGTACGCTGGGCAAGTTGGCGCACTTCCTGGGCGACGACGGCAAAACCCTTGCCGGCATCGCCGGCGCGCGCTGCCTCGACACCGGCGTTCAGCGCCAGAAGATTGGTCTGGAAGGCGATTTCGTCGATGACGCCGATGATCTTGGAAATCTCCGTCGAGGATTTTTCGATGCCGGCCATCGCCGAGACGGCGCTGGTGACGAGCTCACCCGAATTCTTCGCCTTCTGCTGCGTCTCGCGTACGGCATCCGAAGCCTTCTCGGCATTGGCGGCGGTCTGACCGACGCTGACGGAAAGCTGCTGCAGGGCAGCCGAACTCTCCTCGACGCCCGCCGCCTGCTGGGCCGTGCGCAACGCCAGGTCGTTGGTCGCATTGGAGATGACGTCGGCGCCGTTCATGATCTGGCTGGACGTGTCGCGCACCGATGCGAAGGACTGGCGAAGCGCCTTGACGGCACGATTGTAATCCTCGGCCATCTGCCGGAAATTGCCCGGCAGGTCGGATGGCAGCGTGGCCTCGAGATCACCGCTCGACAGCGCCTCCAGACCGCGGCGCAACTGCTCCAGCGCCATCGTCTGATCGGCCTCGGCCTGGGCGCGCTGCTCTTCCAGAGCCTGGCGTTTGGCTTCAAGCGTCTCGAGATAGACCGAGATGGAATAATCCATGTCGAGCATGCCCGCCTTGATGACGGCCGACAGCTTCTCGGCGAGCAGTTTGCCCTGCTGGCGCGCGAAGACCGACGGCCACTGCTTCTCCATGATGCCCTTGACGAGTTCGGACATGACGAGGGCATAGCCGCCGACATACCAGCGCGGCTCCAGCCCGATGCGGGCATGGGTGCGGCCGACCGCGGTCACGCCGTCCACATAGGCTTCGTCGAAGGCGCCGCCGGCAAGCTTGCGCCAATGATCCTGCTGCCGCTTCTTGGCATGAGCGACATGGTTCTTATCGGCGAAAAAGCCTGAGACGGCGGGGGTCCTGGCGATCTTGGCATAAAACTTGTCGAGGGCGGCGCCGATCAGCTCTGATATGACCGGGCTGAGATCCCGCATCGACCGGCGCGCCGCCTCGTCCAGTTCGATGAAATCGAGGCGCTGCCTGAGGGCACTGTCGGTCTGCTGGGATGTCATGGAAATCTCTGTACTTGGCGCAACGGCGCGGGAGGGAATTCTGCAGCACAGATTTTGGCGAATATGGTTGAGCAATGGTTAAATCGGCTGCGATTTTCCGCAGCGGCGAAGAAAAGACGACAGAGAAGATATTGAGGATCGCCGATTTCGTTCACGTTTTGATCTATATATTGCCGCATCTTCTGTTATGGTTGCAGCATGACCGTTCATTCCGAATCGCTTGCCCTCTCCGTCGCCTCGCTCAGTCCCGCCATGCTGGCGCTTGCCGGCGGTGTTCTGATCGCCTTCGTGCTTCTGGTGATCATCCTTCTCTTGCGCGGCGCCAGCCTCCGCCGCGAGCAGGCAGAGGAGGCGAGCCTGCGGGCTGGCGAAAGCGAGGCGCGCATGGCCGAGCTTTTGAAGATCCAGGCGGAAATGCAGGGCCGCATCGCGGCCATGGCCGAGGTTTTCGGCGCGCGCCAGAGCGAGCTCAACCAGGCGATCAGCCAACGCCTCGACGGCATGTCGCAGCGCGTCAGCTCGACGATCACCGAGCAGACGAAGTCGACGCATGAGAACCTGCAGCGGCTGCAGGAGCGGCTGGCGGTCATCGATGCCGCGCAGAACAATATCCAGACGCTCGCCAAGGACGTCGTCGGACTGCAGGCCATTCTTTCCAATAAGCAGACGCGCGGCGCCTTCGGCCAGTCGCGGATGGAGACGATCGTCGCCGACGGCCTGCCGATGGGCGCCTATGCCTTCCAACAGACGCTCTCGAACGGCTCGCGGCCGGACTGCACGATCCGCATGCCGAACGGCGCACCGCCGCTTGTCATCGATGCGAAGTTCCCGCTCGAAGCCTGGAACGCCATCCGTGACGCCGGCAGCCCCGAGGCCGCCAAGATCGCCGGCCAACAGTTCCGCCGCGATATGGAGATCCATATCCGCGATATTTCCGAGAAATATCTGATTCAGGGGGAAACCCAGGAGACGGCCTTTCTCTTTGTGCCGTCGGAATCGATCTTCGCGGAGATCCACGAGAACTTCGAGGCCCTGGTGCAGAAGGCACACCGGGCGCGCATCGTCATCGTCTCGCCGTCACTGCTGATGCTGTCGATCCAGGTCATCCAGGCAGTGCTGAAAGACCAGCGCATGCGGGCGCAGGCGCATCTGATCCAGGGCGAGGTGGCGCTGCTGATGGACGATCTCGGCCGCCTCGACGAGCGGGTGCGCAAGCTGCAGGGCCATTTCGCCATAGCGCAGAAGGATATCGACATGGTGGTCACATCAGCCGACAAGCTCACCAAACGCGGTGCCAAGATCGAGGCGCTGGAATTCGAGGCAGACGGCGACACCAAGCCCGCCCGCCACGACGAGAGCCCGGCCAAATCCGTGGAAAGCCGTACCGGCCTTCTCAAGCTTCGGGTGGTTGACGAAGAGTGACCGCTTCGGGCAGTGTCTCGCCCCATGAAATAGCAGGAGCATGATGTCATTCGATGCTCCAAAAGACGGTGCAGCCTGATGATCACAGTTTTCGGATCCATCAACATGGATCTCATCGCCACGACCGAACGACTGCCGAAACCCGGCGAGACGGTGGCCGGCAACGGTTTTGCCACGGCCGCCGGCGGCAAGGGCGCCAACCAGGCGCTCGCGGCCCGCCGCGCCGGCCGCTATGTGCATATGGCCGGCGCCGTCGGCAAGGACGGCTTCGCCGCCGATGCGCTCGCCCTGCTCGATGAAGCCGGAACCGACCTCTCCCTTGTCAAGCATGTCGACGGTCCCACAGGCACGGCGCTGATCCTGGTCGGCGGCGACGGCGAGAACATGATCGCCGTCGTTCCGGGCGCCAACGGCCTGGTCACGCCTGCGGATGCGGAAATCGCAGTCGGCCGTATGAACGAAGGTGACATGCTGATGTTGCAGCTCGAGGTGCCCGTCGCGGCCGTCGAACGCGCGCTCTCGGCCGCGCGCGCCAAGGGCATCACCAGCATCCTCAATCTCGCCCCCTTGATCCCCGATGCACCGCGTCTCGGTCGCCTGGCCGATATCGTCATTGCCAATGAGACGGAGTTCGAGCGGCTTGCCGGACAGGACGGCATGGACGCACAAGCGCGCGAGGCAGCGCTTGTCCGCCTGCATCAGGAAACCGGCCAGACGCTGATCGTGACGCTCGGCGGTGACGGCGTCATCGCCATCCGGGACGGAGTCATTTCACGGGCGCAAGGGTTGGCGATCGATCCTGTCGACACGGTCGGAGCGGGAGACACCTTCTGCGGCTATTTCGCCGCCAGCCTCGACGACGGCGCGGATTTTCCGACGGCGCTGCGCCGCGCTGCGGTCGCCGGTTCACTCGCATGCCTCAAATCAGGCGCGCAACCGTCGATTCCATTGAGCGAGGAAGTCGCAGACAGACTATAGGCTGGCCTGCTTGCGAAAGGCGGTCGGACCTCCCTTCGATTTTAAGGGGATTTCCGCGGCGTTCCTCATATAAGCCGCTAAAATTTCATTCAAATTTAACAGGTCTCCGGCGATCTTCCCGGTGATCGACGGGTCTTCGCGCTTGCGGATCCGCGGCTCATGCGGCTGCTCCATGAGGGAGCCATGCCTTCGCTCCTGTGCCGAAGAATGCCCCTTCGGCGCATCCTTGCCCGAGGACCCCATGTTCATCTTTCGCATGAAATCGCTTGCGGCGAAGCTTATCGTCATCACCGGCATCGCCATCGCGCTTGTTCTCATCGTTTCGAATTTCTTCCTCATCGGCCAGACCCGGGATCGCGTCCAGACGCTGACGATGGATCAGGCCAACCTCGAGGCGAAATCGATCGCCAATGAAATCGCCGCCAATGTCGGCGAGCTCGCCAGTGCTGCGCGCAGCATGATGGGCGTCCTCGGCCGCGCCCATGACGGCAAGTCGCTCGATCGCAAGGGCATGATCAACGTGCTGAAGGCCAATCTCGAACAGAATGCTTTCGCCTTCGGCAGCTGGTTCTGCGAGCAGCTCGGCGCGCTCGACGGCAAGACCACCGAGATCGCCAACAATAACGACGAAGGCACGAACAAGAACGGCGCCTTCACGCCCTATTGGTCGAAGACCAAGGACGGCGGCATTCAATACTCCACCTTCGACAATGATTATACCGCCGAATGGTGGAAGCTTGCTGCCGACAGCGGCAAGGGCGCGATCACGACCCCCTACCTCGCCCAGGGAACAGATGTACCGACGCTGCTGACATCAATTGCCTATCCCGTCATATCGGGCGGCAAGATGATCGGTGTCGGCGGTGTCGACATCTCGCTGAAGTCGCTGACCGACAAGCTGCAGGCGCTGCACCCCTTCGGCTCGGGGCGCGTGACGCTGCTGTCCCAGGCGGGCAACTGGATCGTCGCGCCGATCCCCGACCTGATGACCAAACAATATGACGGCGAAGGCGCCGACGTCGTCAAGGCGGCGCTGTCGACCAAGCAGCCCGGCCTCGTCCGCAACCTCGCCTATGACGGCCTCGATCCCTTTGACCGCGTCGTCTATCCGTTCGAAGTCCCCGGCGTCAACGCCACCTGGGTCGTGCTTGTCGACGTCCCGCACACCGCGATCAACGCGCCGGTGCAGGACCAGACCTACATGATGATCGCCACCGGCCTGATCGTGCTCGGTGCGGTGATGCTCGCGCTCTATTTCGCCGTCCGCTCGCTCGTACAGCGGCCGCTCGGCAGCCTTGTCGCCAGCGTCAAAACGCTCAGCGACGGCGAATATGCCGAACCCATCGCTGCCCAGGACCGTACCGACGAGGTCGGTTCGGTCGCCAAGGCGCTCGAGGGCTTCCGCTTCAAACTCGCCGACTCCAGGCGCCTCGAAGACGAGGCCACCCACCAGCGGCAGGCCGCCGAGACCGAGCGCAGCCGTTCGGAATCGGAACGGCTGCAATCGGTGTCGCTGCAGCGCCATATCGTCTCGATCGTCGGGGCCGGCCTTTCTGAACTGTCCCAGGGCAATCTGGGTCACCGCATCACCGAGGAATTCCCGGGCGAATACGGCAAACTGAAGCAGGACTTCAACGCCGCGCTTGCGAGCCTCGAAGAGACCATCAACACGATGAATCTCAGTGTCGTCAATATCGGCGCCGGCACCGGCGAGATCAGCAACAGCGCGTCCGACCTCGCCAAACGCACCGAGCAGCAGGCGGCAAGCCTGGAAGAGACGGCGGCAGCGCTCAATGAGCTTACCGCCCAGGTCGATTCCAGTGCCGAGAATGCCCGCACGGCTGCCGACAACGTCAACCTCGCCTGCCAGGATGCCGAGAAATCAGGCGAAGTGGTGCAGAAAGCCATCGCCTCCATGCATGGGATCGAGCAGTCTTCGACGGAGGTGTCGCGGATCATCGGCGTCATCGACGAAATCGCCTTCCAGACGAACCTGCTGGCGCTGAACGCCGGCGTCGAAGCGGCCCGCGCCGGCGAAGCCGGTAAGGGTTTTGCCGTCGTCGCCCAGGAAGTGCGTGAACTCGCGCAGCGTTCGGCCAATGCCGCCAAGGAGATCAAGACGCTGATCAACACATCGGCTGTCCAGGTCAAGGAAGGCGTCGATCTCGTCGGTCGCGCCGGCGGGACGCTGCACAAGATCGCCGAACAGGTGATGGGCATCAACAGCCTCATCCGGCAGATCTCGGCATCGGCGAGCGAACAGGCGGTCGGGCTGAAGGAAATCAACCAGGCCATGAACCAGATGGATCAGGTGACGCAGCAGAATGCGGCGATGGTGGAGGAAGCGACCGCCGCCAGCGTGGCGCTCAACGACGAGGCGCAGACGCTGAAGGCGCTCGCCACGCGCTTCAGCGTCTCCGGCTCCGCCAACGCGACGGCGCTCGCCTCCGTGGCAAGGCAGATGCGTGCGCCGGCTGCAGACCCCTCGCATTTCGCGGCCGCTCCCGCGATCCGCCACGCCCCGGCGACCCGCCGCACCACGCCTCAATCGCATGGCTCGGCTGCGGTGGCTCGGGATAATTGGGAAGAGTTCTGACCGTTCAGCCCTGCATAAGAAAAAAGGCGCCTGCGAAATCAGGCGCCTTTTTTCATTTAGGGATTATGCAGCTCAAGCAGCGTTCGACGTCTGCTCCTCGTTGAGGAAGGCGTAGATCGCCGAGGCGGAATCGGTGGCCCGCAGCTTTGCAACCAGGTCTTGATCGCGCAGGACGCGGGCAATGCGCGACAGGGCTTTGAGATGATCGGCGCCGGCGCCCTCCGGCGCAAGCAGCAGGAAGACGAGGTCGACAGGCTGGTCGTCCAGCGCTTCGAAATCGACAGGCTGCTCCAGCCGGGCGAAGATGCCGACGATGGAATGAATGTTCACCAGCTTGCCGTGAGGAATGGCGATACCGTTGCCGACACCGGTCGAGCCCAGGCGTTCGCGCTGCAGGATGACGTCGAAGATCTCCCGTTCGGAGAGCCCGGTGATCCTCGCGGCTCTTGCCGCCAATTCCTGAAGCAACTGTTTCTTGGAATTTACTCTGAGGGCGGGAATGATCGCATCCTGATGGAGCAAATCTGCCAATGCCATTTCTTTTTCCTTCTGTCGCCGGGATCAGTTGATGCGAGGAGCGGCGGCGATACCGCCGCTCACCACCCTGATCTCAGCCTTTGATATTGGCCGAATCGATCCAGCCAATATTGCCGTCGTGCCGACGATAAACGATGTTCAGATGTTCCTTGCCGGGACTGCGGAACAGGAGAAGCGGCTCGTCGGTCATGTCGAGCGCCATCACGGCGGTGGCGACGGACATGGTCTTCAACTGCTTCGTGCTTTCAGCGACGATTGCCGGGGCGAAATCGTCGGGAATTTCATCCTCGTGATCAGGAACGGAGTCCATGACCGTGTAGGAGACTTCTGCAAAACCATTCAGGTGGTTTCCGGCATGATGGTCCTTCAGCTTGCGCTTGTAGCGGCGCAGGCGTTTCTCGATGCGCTCGGAAGCGGCGTCAAAAGCAAGCTGCGGATCCGTGGCTTCGCCGGCGGCGTGAAGCACCACCCCGCTGTCGAGATGAAGCTTGCAGTCTGCCGAGAAACGAGAACTCGCCTTTTCGACGGTCACCTGGCCGGAATACCCCCCATCGAAGTATTTCGTGATGGCCGTTCCAATTTGGTCCTCGATCTTTTGACGGAAGGATTCACCAATTTCCATATGTTTCCCGGATACACGCACACTCATGGAGTTTCCCTTCTTATGGTCGTTTGCGGGTATCAGTTTACGCCAAGCCTCGGGTTCATCCAAGCACTTCGCGCAATCTCAAGCAAGATCGGCGTAGGCCTGTAGGCCCTCGGTGCCCTTGGGATGATGGGGATAACTTCAAAACGCCGTTCACGGCGACGATTGCGGCGGGCTTCTAGCCAGAGGTTGCCGGAAAGTCAATAGGGCGCCGAATCAACTCCGGGCGTGCTCGCAGAAGGTGTAGCAAATCTCCTACGGAAGGAGCCTTCCGGCGACTTTCCCTTCATCAGCTCCCGCGCTTCGTGCCTGCGTTGCGCGCGGCATCGTCATGGCGATGACACCGAGAATGACGCAGACCAGTCCGATCCACGCCGTCGGGCTCAGCCTCTCGCCGAGAAAGACGATACCGATCGCCACACCGATCGGCACACGGAGATAGGCTTGCGACGTGGTTCCGACCGAACCCAGCGTCTGAACGAGGCGGAAATAGATCGTAAAGGCAAGCGCCGTCGAAAAGGCAGAAAGGGCAAGCAGCGCCAGCACCGATGCGGCCGAGGGATCGAGCCACCAGGGCCGGTCGACGAGCAGGCTCACAGGCATCAGAATGACCGCGCCCGAGATCAGCGAACCGGCCGCCGGCACGGCAGGATCGAGGCCTCTAAAGTTCTTGCTGAAAATCGCGGCCCCTGCGTAACAGATGGTTGCCAGGATGATGGCGAGCTGCGCCATCAGGCTTTCGCCAAGACCGCCGAGCGCTTCGACGCCGATGACGAGGCAGATGCCGGCAAGCCCGGAGACGACGCCGAAAAGCTTTCGCGCCGTCGCCTGCTCATGGCGGGTTATCGATACGGTCAGCAGGAAGGTGAAAATCGGCGTCGCCGAATTCAGGATCACCGCCAGCCCGGCATCGACGGACTGCTCCGCCCAGGCGATCAGCGTGAAAGGAAAGACGCTGTTCAGGCAGGCCTGAACGACGAACAGGCGCCATGTCGCGCGATCGCGCGGCAGGCGGACGTGCCGATGGCGAAGCACGGCCAGCAGAATGGTGCCGGCGATCAATGTGCGCACCGCGATCAAGGTCACCGGCGGGATCGTTTCGACCCCGATTTTGATAAAGGTGTAGGAAGAACCCCAGAGGGTCGCCAGCACCAAAAGCAGGACAAGTTCTCTGGCGAGATTCGGACTTTGCGGTGTCATAGGCACATCGATATTCGTTCAAGACACCGGAGAAATAGGCAAATTTGCGAAGTGGATGCTTCGATCAAGATCGAAGCGTGCTGCCGCATCAGAAGCCCGCCACCTTGGCGAGCGCCCGCTTCTCGCGGCGGCGCTGGACCGAGGAAGCGATGTTCATCGCTTCCCGGTATTTCGCGACCGTGCGGCGGGCGAGATCGACGCCGCCCTTCTTCAGCATGTCGACGATATCGTCATCGGAGAGCACCGCCTCCGGGCTCTCCTGCATGATCAGCGCGCGGATCTTGTGACGCACTGCCTCGGCCGAATGGCTGTCGCCGCCCTCGACGGCGCCGATCGACACGGTGAAGAAATATTTGAGTTCGAAGAGGCCGCGCGGCGTCAGCATATATTTGTTCGAGGTGACGCGGCTGACGGTGGATTCATGCATCTTGATCGCCTCGGCCACCGTCTTCAGGTTCAGCGGCCGCAAGTGGTCGACACCGTGCAGCAGGAAGGCGTCCTGCTGGCGAACGATCTCGCTTGCCACCTTCATGATGGTCTTTGCCCGCTGGTCGAGGCTGCGGGTCAGCCAGTTGGCGCTCTGCAGGCACTCGGACAGGAAGGCATGATCCTCGCCGTTCCGGGTCACGCGGGAAAAATAGGACTGATTAACCAGCACACGCGGCAGCGTATCCGGATTGAGCTCGACCAGCCAGCCACCCTCCGCGGAGGGCCTGACGACGACATCGGGCATGATCGCCTCGGAAACACCGGTCTCGAAACCGCTGCCGGGCTTCGGGTTGAGCTGGCGGATCTCGCCGAGCATGTCGAGAAGATCTTCCTCGTCAACGCCGCAGAGCCGCTTCAGCGTGGCGAAGTCGCGCCGCGCCAGGAGTTCGAGATTTTCGACCAGCGCCTGCATGGCAGGGTCGTAACGGTCCTTCTGCCGGAGCTGGATCGCCAGGCATTCGGCGAGGCTGCGCGCGAAAACACCCGGCGGATCGAGCGTCTGGAGGGCGGCGAGCACGTGTTCGACCTGCGGGAGACTCGTGCCGAGCCGCTCGCCGGTCTCGACGAGATCGACCTGGATGTAACCGGCATCGTCGAGCTGATCGATAAAATTCTGGGCGATCAGCCGGTCGCTCATATCGGGCAGGACGAAGGGGATCTGCTGCGCGAGATGATCGCGCAGCGACACCTGACCGGCGACAAAATCGTCGAGATCGTAATCGGCGCCGTCGGCGCTGCCCGGCATCGATTTCCACTGTCCAACGAGTTCCGGTGCATCGAGGCGCTGCGGGCCACCGTCATCGGGAAAGACATTGGTGTAATTGGCGTCGAGCTCGTCGTTCAGCCGGCCGGTGCTTTCGCTGCCGCCGTTGTCGTACCAGTCGCTCGACAGCGCCTCGGCGCGATTGTCGGCGCCGTCGTCCGAGCCGGCGTCCTCCGGCGAATGACCGAACTGCTCGTCCTCGCCTGCCGCCCGTTCGTCGCCCGCCTCGCCGTCATTCGACGGAAATTCGAGCAGCGGGTTCTTCTCCACTTCCTGAGCGATGAACTGGTTGAGCTCGAAATGGGTCATCTGCAGCAACTGGATGGATTGCATCAGTTGCGGCGTCATGACCAGGGACTGGCTCTGGCGCAGAAATAGATTGGCGGACAGTGCCATGACGGACGCGAAACTCCCTCGACTCCAGGAAACCGCGCCCGATCCACGCTTCAGGCCACGGAAATCCGAGTTGGCCCAAAAATTGCTTTTTTATCTCATTTGGTCAAGCGGAACTACGCGGCAAGGTGAATCAGCGCCGGATCAGAGGCTGAAATTATCGCCGAGATAGAGCCGGCGCACTTCCGGATTGTTGACGATGTCATTCGCCCGGCCGTGGGTCAACACTTCACCGGCATGGATGATATAGGCGCGGTCGATGAGGCCAAGCGTCTCACGCACATTGTGGTCGGTAATGAGAACGCCGATGCCGCGCGCCGTTAGATGGTGGACGAGGTTCTGGATATCGGCGACCGAAATCGGGTCGACACCGGCGAAGGGCTCGTCGAGCAGCATGAAGGTCGGGTCGGTTGCAAGCGCTCGTGCGATTTCGAGGCGGCGGCGTTCGCCGCCGGAAAGGGCGACGGCGGCACTCTTGCGCAGCTTCTGGATATGAAACTCCTCCAGCAGCTCGTTCAGCTTCTGCTCACGCTCGGCCTTGTCCTTCACATGCACTTCGAGGACGGCACGGATATTTTCTTCGACCGTCAGTCCGCGAAAGATCGAGGCTTCCTGCGGCAGATAACCGACGCCGAGCCGCGAGCGGCGGTACATCGGCATGGTCGTGACATCGTTTCCATCGATCTCGATCGTGCCTTCATCCACCGGCACCAGGCCGGTGATCATGTAAAAGCAGGTCGTCTTGCCGGCGCCGTTCGGACCGAGCAGGCCGACGGCTTCGCCGCGACGCACCACCAGGGAGACGCCGTTGACGACACGGCGCGTCGCATAGGTCTTGGTCAGACCACGGGCGATCAGCGTTCCCTGATAGCGGCTCTTGTCGGCGGCACCCGCAGCTTGCGGCTCAGGCCTGCCGAACATGGTGGATAGCGATGATAATTTCACGTGGGAGGCCGGTTCAGTTCTGCTTCTGCGCGTTCGGCTGCGATTTGGGATCGAGCTGAATCTGGACACGACCGCCGCAGCTTTCAAGCTCCGCCTGGCCGGTTTGCATATGAACGGTCAGCTTGCAGCCGGTGAAGACGTTCGGACCGTCCGACAAAATGACCTTGTTTCCCTGATCCGCGGTCAGGATGAATGTCTGCGAGGCCATGTCGAAATTGCCGTCGTCGGCAGTCGCCGTCTGCGTGCCCGAGACCAGGTAGACCTTGTCCGTCACCAGGATCTTGTCGATATCCGCACTTCCCGACGCCAGCGAGGCCGACTGCTCCGGTTTGGCTTCGGGTTGAGCCGGCGCGCCGGCGCCCGGCTTCGCCGCCTTGTCCTTGTAATAGACGGTCATCTTGCCGGACTGCATCGTCGTCGTGCCCTGGACGACCTTGACGTTGCCGGTGAAGAGCGCGGTGTGCTCCTGGTCATGGATCTCCAGCTTGTCGCTTTCGATCTGGATCGGCTGGTCGTTGGAAAGCTTCATGCCCGACATGGTCGTTGACTGCGCGCCCGCGCCCGAGACCGTCAGAATAAGGGCAAATGCGCCGGCAACGAATGCGATGGCCGTCTTGCAAGCTGAAATGCGACAATCTTTTGTCATGGGTGACCCGGCTGGTTAAGTGCCCTGTTTATGAATGGTGGATGGATCGACATTCATGCGAACATTCCCCTCGAATGTGATCACGCGCCCCTTATCGGTTATCTCCAGCGTCTTCGCAACAATGGAAGCATTGTCCTTGGTAATGGTGACGGGATCGTCGCTGCGCATGTTGCCGCCCTTGATGTCGAGCCGGGCGGACTGGAATTGCGCGTTGAGGCCGCTGCTCAGCACCAGGGTGAAGGGAGCCGTCATATGCAAGTTGTCGGTGGCGCGATTATAATCGGCAGTCGAAGCGATGACGCGGGCAATCAGCCCGTCATTCATCGGCACGGCGGCCTTGATGGTTTCGAGGGTGATGAGATCGGGATTGCGGATATCCTGCAGCGCCCTTTCGGCAAGCATGGAATAATTGACGCCGTCGGAGTTGCGTCCGGCAATTGCCGGCTTTTCCATCACGACCTTGCCGTTCTCGATCTTGGCGCCTTCAAACTTGACGTTTTCGGGCAGGTACAGGCTCACCAAGGCCACCGTCGTGAGGGCGCCGGCGACGATAAGGGCAGCCAACGGCAGCAAGATCTTCAGCCGCCGCACGCGGGCGGAATGAAACAACGCATCGCCATAAGGGCTCCTGCCGGAGCCCGCATAGGCGGCATGTCCGTTGTTCTTCAGGGTATCGAGCATAGGTCTCGTTCCAAGTGCGGTGATCGCCGCGCCCGCGTAACAAAGCCGGACGGCAATCACAGATCGTTTCGCATTATTACATTGGCTTGCCAATACGGAATTTTTTCTGCAACAAGCAACAAAACGGAAAAACATACAAAAGTGGCATTCATACGCGCCGCTGCGATCAATTTCACCGGACCCACGGCGCCATGCCGACCCCGGGCCAGCGCTGGAGGTTTCTATGGACAGTTCGATCATCGCGGATCGCCGGCGGCTGCGCCGCAAGCTGGGCTTCTGGCGCATCGTCGCGGTCGCCCTCGTCGTGGCGCTCGGTTTTGCCTTTTACCGCTTCGCCGTCGGCGAGGCCGGCACGGCAAGCCCGCATATCGCCCATGTGACGATATCGGGGCTGATCGTCGATGACGACGAGCTGCTGGAGCGGCTGAAGAAGGTCGAGACCAGCGATCAGGTAAAGGCCGCGGTGATTTCGATCTCCTCGCCCGGCGGCACGACCTATGGCGGCGAAAAAATCTTCAATGCGATCCGGGGGATATCAGCCAAGAAGCCTGTTGTCTCGGACGTGCGCACGCTGGCCGCCTCCGCCGGCTATATGATCGCCACCGCCGGCGACACGATCATTGCCGGCGACAGCTCGATCACCGGCTCGATCGGCGTCATCTTCCAGTATCCGCAGATCCAGCCGCTGCTCGACAAGATCGGCGTATCGCTGCAGGAGATCAAATCCTCGCCCCTGAAGGCCGAGCCCTCGCCCTTCCACGAGGCGAGCGAGGAAGCCAAGGCGATGATCCGCAACATGGTGGTCGACAGCTATAACTGGTTCGTCGACCTGGTCGCCGACCGGCGCAAGCTGCCGCGGGATGAGGTGCTGAAACTCGCCGACGGCACGATCTATACCGGCCGGCAGGCGCTGAAGGCGAAGCTCGTCGATACGATCGGCGGCGAGGCGGAAATCCGTGCCTATCTCAAGTCGCGCGGCGTCGACACCGATCTGCCGATGGTGGATTGGGACAAGAAGAGCAACACGCCTTTTCTGCTCGCTGGAGCTGTTTCGCGGCTCATTACTATCCTGGGTTATGATGATCTGGTCAAAGGCCAGGATATCAATGGAATCCTGCCCCCAAAGTTGCTTCTTGACGGGCTGCTTTCAGTTTGGCAGGTTGGCCGCGATTGATAAGAAATCAATAATTTAAGGGGGCGACTGTGATCAAGTCCGAATTGGTGCAGATTGTTGCGGCACGCAACCCGCATCTCTATCATCGCGACGTCGAAAATATCGTCAACGCGGTTCTCGACGAGATCACCGATGCACTGGCTGCGGGCAACCGCGTCGAATTGCGCGGCTTCGGCGCGTTTTCGGTCAAGAACCGCCCTTCCCGCTCGGGCCGCAACCCACGCACCGGCGATACCGTCTTCGTCGAGGAGAAGTGGGTTCCCTTCTTCAAAACAGGCAAGGAACTGCGCGAGCGGCTCAATCCCGGCCAGGCCGACGAAGAGGACTGAGCGGCGCGAGTCACCTGCGGCGAAACCGCACTTGAACTTGAACACCGTTTTCCTATTCTGCTAGCGCATCGGCCCGAAAGTCGGAATCGATTTTCGGGCCGATGCATATAAGGCGCATGGAGAGCTTAAATGGCCAAGAAGATCGTCAATCTGTTGATTCTGCTGCCGCTCGGAGTCATCCTCATCGTCTTCTGCGTCGCCAACCGGCAGAGCGTCACGCTCGCCTTCAATCCCTTCAAGCCCGAAGACCAGGTGCTTGCGGTTTCCGCACCCTTCTTCGTCTTCCTGTTCATCGCATTGATAGCAGGCATGCTGATCGGCTCGGCCGCCACCTGGTTCAGCCAGGGCAAACACCGCAAGCGCGCCCGCACCGAGGCCAAGGAAGCCATTCGTTGGCAGGGCGAGGCTGATCGTCACAGGTCCCGCGCGGAGGAGATCGCCGGCCAGCTGCCGTCGCGATAAGATCGACTCTCGCCCTGAGTCAAACCGGAGAAAAGCTCAGCTCCTCGTAGTCGCCTTCCGGCGACGCGCCGTTGCCGGTCACGGCAAACCCGTGGGAAAGGTAGAAGGCCTTCGCCCGCCGGTTGTTCACCAGGCATTTCAGCCGATATTTATGTTGCGGCCATTCCGGCAGTGCCCGGAGCAGCGCCGTGCCGGCGCCGAGTCCCTGGAATTCCTGCCTTATATAAAGCATGTGAATGAAATCGTCCTCCGGCCAGAGCGACAGGAAGCCGGCGACGCTCCGATCGGTATGCTCGCAGACGAAGATCGTCTCGCCATTTGTATGGACGGAGAAATCCTCGCGGTGAAACTTGCCGGGATCGACCCAGACGAATGTCTGGCGGCGCACGGAAAGATAGATGTCCGCGAGCATTTCCTGGTCTTCCGCCCGTGGCGGCCTGATGGTCCATGTCATCATGTCGGAATAGCTCAGGCGCAGGTCCGCGCCAAGTCGCAGCGAAAGCCTTCGGCGCTCAATCCGCAGCCATTTTTGCAACGACCGCAGTATTGAAATCCGAGAAGAAACCTTCGGCCAGCCGCTGCGAGGTCGAATCGAGCAGGCGTGTGCCGAGCTGGGCGAGCCTGCCGCCGAGTTCCGCCTTGGCCCTATAGTGCAGGATCGTCTCCTCGCCCCTCGCCTCGAGCACGACATCGGCGCTGCCCCTGGCGAAGCCGGCCAGACCGCCCTTGCCTTCGGCCGACAGCGTATAGCTTTCCGGCGCATCGATATTGGAAAGCGTCAGCAACCCATGGAAGGTGGCAGACAAAAGGCTGAACTTCACCTTGATCGTCGCCTCGAAAGCGCTTGGCGACAGCCGCTCGATGTTTTGGCAGCCCGGAATGCAGTCGCGCATGATATCCGGATCGTTGAGCGCTGCCCAGACCATGTCCCGCGGCGCGGCGATGCGTTCTTCGCCGGTGATATCCATCCGATAGCCCCATCTGCGATTCGCCCCATCTTATCCCAGCAGCAAAGCCCTTTGCCACGGCGGATGGGAATGTTATCTGGTGGCCTCTATCGGAAAGAATTACGATGAGCGACGAATTGAAACCCTGGAGCGTGACGGCGAGCCGGATCACCTACGAGGATCGCTGGATCCGGCTTCGCAGCGACGATTGCGTTACCGCCGATGGGATCGTCGTCGCTCCGTTCCATGTGCTCGATTATCCCGATTGGATCAACGTCATCCCGCTGATGCCCGACGGATGCGTGCTGTTGACGCGGGAATACCGGCATGGCCGAGCCGAAATCGTCCTCGGTCTCGTCGCCGGCGGCGTCGAACCCGCTGACATCGAGGCCGGCGATGCGGCGATGGCGGCAGCGCGGCGCGAACTGCGGGAAGAGACCGGCTATGACGCCTCGACCTTCGTCAAGCTGCTCACCTCCTATCCGAATGCCGCCAACCACAGCAATATAGTCACGAGCTGGCTGGCGTTTGGCTTGAACAGATCAGGCGAACCCCATTTCGACCCTGGTGAGAAAGTCGACATGTTGTTTGCAGATCTTGGCGATATCCTTGCCGACCTGCGGTCCGGCGCCGTTATCATGCAATCGATGCATGTCGCGGCCCTCTATGCGGCGGAAAGCTGGCTTCGCACGCACGCATCCGAGGGCTTGAAATGAACGCCGCCACAAGAGAACCTGTCCAGGCGTGGTCGGCGCCCAGTTGATCCGCTCCAGTCTTCTAGGCTAGAGGACGAAAAACCCGACAGAGACGCGGAAGAGCACGTTGAAACAAAGAGAACGCCGGCCGGGCCAGAAGAAGACATCAGGTCCCGCCGGTGAAAGCCGCAGGGACGATCGGGCCGGCCGAGCACCGAAGCCCGTGGCACGCCCCGCCGTCACACGCGATACAGTTCGCGAGACCGCAACGCCAGCGGCGGTTTCGCGCCCGCTCATGGAACGCAGCGGCGATCGACCGGCGGAGCGCGTGCCTGTCATTCTCGAATCGCTCGGCGCCGGTGACTTCCACCTGATCGACAGCGGCGACGGCCAGAAGCTCGAGCAATATGGCCCCTATCGCATCATCCGTCCGGAAGCCCAGGCGCTGTGGCGGCCTTCGCTGGCGCCGCAGATCTGGGAGAAGGTCGATGCCGTGTTCACCGGCGATACCGACGAGGAAGGCACCGGCCGCTGGCGCTTCCCGAGGGAGGCGCTCGGCGAGACCTGGCCGCTCAACCTGCTCGGTGTCGATTTCCTCGGCCGCTTCACCTCGTTCCGTCACGTCGGTGTCTTTCCCGAGCAGATCGTGCATTGGAGCTGGATGAAGGAGGCGGTCGAAAAGGCCGGCCGGCCGCTGAAGGTGCTGAACCTCTTCGGTTATACCGGCGTCGCCTCGCTGGTCGCCGCCGCTGCCGGCGCCGAGGTCACCCATGTCGACGCCTCGAAGAAGGCGATCGGCTGGGCGCGCGAGAACCAGGCGCTCGGCCGCATGGAGAAGCTGCCGATCCGCTGGATCTGCGAGGATGCGATGAAGTTCATTCTGCGCGAGGAACGGCGCGGCAGCCAGTACGACATCATCCTGACCGATCCGCCGAAATTCGGCCGCGGCCCCAATGGCGAAGTCTGGCATCTCTTCGAGCATCTGCCGCTGATGCTCGATGTCTGCCGCGAAATCCTGTCGCCGAAGGCGGTCGGCCTGGTGCTGACGGCCTATTCGATCCGCGCCAGCTTCTATTCGATCCACGAGCTGATGCGCGAAACGATGCGCGGCGCCGGCGGCGCGGTCGAATCCGGCGAGCTGGTGATTCGCGAGGCAGGCCTCGACGGCAAAACGCCGGGGCGCGCGCTTTCCACCTCCCTCTTTTCCCGCTGGGTGCCGAAATGAGCAAGGACTTCCCCGATCAGGGGCCGCGCAGGGTCGGGCAGGTGAAGGAAGTCACCTCGCTCGCCAATCCGATCATCAAGGACATCAAGGCGCTGACCAACAAGAAGTCTCGGGAGGAAAGCGGGACTTTCCTCGCCGAAGGGCTGAAGCTCGTCATCGATGCGATCGAGCTCGGCTGGACGATCCGTACGCTGGTCTACGCCAAGGCCGCCAAGGGCAAGCCGCTGGTCGAGCAGATGGCGGCAAGGACCGTCGCCTCGGGCGGGCTGGTGCTCGAAGTTAGCGAAAAGGTGATCGCCGCAATCACCCGGCGCGACAACCCGCAAATGGTCGTCGGCATCTTCGAGCAACGCTGGACGCCGCTCAAGGGCATCCGGCCGCAGGAGGGTGAGACGTGGGTGGCGCTCGACCGGGTGCGCGATCCCGGCAATCTCGGCACCATCATCCGAACGGCCGATGCGGCCGGCGCGGCCGGCATCATTCTGATCGGCGAGACGACCGATCCCTTCTCGCTGGAAACCGTGCGGGCAACCATGGGCTCGGTCTTCGCCGTTCCGGTCGCGCGGGCGACGCCAGAGGAGTTCCTGGCCTGGCGGAAGTCGGCCGGCGTTTCCATCGTCGCCACCCATCTGGCCGGCGCGGTCGATTATCGCACGATCGACTACCGGAAGAGGCCCACCGTATTGCTGATGGGCAACGAGCAATCCGGCCTGCCGGACCAGCTCGCCCGGGAAGCCGATGCGCTTGCCCGCATCCCGCAGCAGGGCCGCGCCGACTCCCTCAACCTCGCCGTCGCCACCGCCGTCATGCTTTTCGAGGCGCGCCGCCATCTCCTCTCACTTGCCGAGGGCAAATGACCGAACCGACGCATGCACGCCCCGCACTGTTTTCGCGCCCGGCGCCGATCCTATTCTTCATCCTCTTCGCCGTTCTCGTCGATCAGATCATCAAGATCGCCGTCGATCATACCCTGCCGCTGCAGGAAGCCGTGCCCGTCATTCCGATGCTGGCGCTCTATCGCACCTATAATCTCGGCGTCGCCTTTTCGATGCTGGAGGGGATGGACGGCTGGTTCATCGTCGGCATGCGGCTCGTCATCGTCGCCTTCGTCATCTGGCTGTGGTATCGCACGGCAAATGACCGCTGGCTCGCCCATCTCGGCTATGCGCTGATCATTGCTGGGGCGATCGGCAATCTTGTCGACCGCTTCGCCTACGGGCATGTGATCGACTACATCCTCTTCTACACCGAAAGCTGGTCGTTTGCGGTGTTCAATCTCGCCGACAGTTTCATCACTATCGGCGCCGGCTGCGTCATTCTCGAGGAGCTGCTGCTGCCGAAAAAGGCCGGCCGCTAAAATCTTATCGAATTCCTGAAGGCATTCGGAACAAGCCTCATGTTATCCAGATACCATGCAGAGTCTGGGACAGTTGCAGGAAAGATTGTCCGCCGCCTTCGGCGGAACCGCCGTCAAGCCGCATCGGGAGCGGACGGAGGAACCCTCGCCGCGTCCCGGCGCATCGACAGCGCGCACGGGTGCTGCGCCCCTATCAGGGCCTGCAGCGACGCGGCGCCTGCTGTTCTATTGGCTGAGCGGCGCGGGCTTTCTGGCCGCGATGATCCTGACGCTGCTCGCCCATGCCGGCGAGCCGCTGCTCCTTTCGGGCGGCCTCGTCGCTCTCGGCCTTGCCGTCATCGCCTGTTATGCCGTGCTGATGGTTCGCCGGCAGAGAAGCGGGCAGCCGGCCGGTCGATCCACTCCGAACGGCAATGATGGCGCGAAGCTCTTCGCCGAGGTGCATGACGTGCTCGGCGACATCACCCTCACCCGTGCCATGGACCGGCGCATCATCTCGGCCAACGACACGTTTCGCCGTCTGACCGGCCGGCTGCGTCCGGAAGGGCGGACCTGCGAAGAGATCGGGCTTGCCTTCCGCCCCGGCCCGATCCCGCACTGCTACGACGTCGAGATCTCGACGCCGGAAGGCCAGCGTATTTTCCTCTGGCGCGACGTCGTCACCCGCGATCCGGGCAGCGGCCACCTGCTGCTGCAGAGTGTTGCCCGTGATGTGACGGAGGAGCGGCTCGTCGCGCAGAGCCGCGAGTCCGCCCGCCAGAAAGCGGAGTATAACAGCGCCGCCAAATCGCGGCTGCTTGCAACCGTCAGCCACGAAGTGCGTACGCCGCTTTCCGGCATTCTCGGCATGACGCACCTGCTCGCGGAAACGCGGCTGACGCAGGAACAGCAGAATTATCTCGCCAACATCCGCCAGTCCGGCCACGCCTTGACGCAGCTTGTCGAGGATCTGCTCGATTTTTCCACCATCGAGGTCGGCCGATTCGAGCTTCACCCGCGCTCGGAATCGCTGCGGAAGCTTCTGGAAAGCGTTGTCGAAATGCTCGCCCACCGGGCGCATGAAAAGGGCATCGAGATCGGCGCCACCGTATCCTCAGACGTTCCGGAGAAAATGAGCTTCGATGCGGCGCGGCTGCGCCAGGTTCTGTTCAACGTCATCGGCAATGCCGTCAAATTCACCCAGGCCGGCGGCGTCTTCATCCGTGTATCGCTCGATGCCGGCAACCTCCTGATCACTGTCACCGACAGCGGTCCGGGCATGACGGCGGAGGAGCAGGCGCGCGTCTTCGGCGAGTTCGAGCAGGGTGGAAACGTTGCCGACAAGAGCGGCGGCACCGGGCTCGGCCTTGCCATCTCCGCCCGCATCATGCGCGAATTCGACGGCGCCCTGACGGTCACCAGTGAAAAGGGCAAAGGCAGCACATTCACCATCCGCTTCCCGATTGAACTCGACAGCGAGCGCTCCGAGCGGCGAAACACGCTGCTTTCCGGCAACAGCGTCGTGCTGCTGGCGCCGGCGGGGGCCGCCCGCTCCGCCATTGCCGAAACGATCACCGCGCTCGGCGGCATCTGCCATCTCGTCGACACCGGCGAGGCTGCGCGCGCGAAGCTGCTCGGAATGGCGAGCGGCGGCCGCCGGCCGACCGATATCATCGTCGATCATCGCATGTCGGCGGAATTTTCAGCGCACCTCGCCGATCGCGCCGAAATCGCTGCCCTTGGCCTGCGCAAGGTCCTGCTCGTCAACCCGGAAGAGCGCAGTGCCCATCCGCTCGACCTGTTCGATGCCTGGCTCATCCGGCCGCTGCGCGAACAATCGCTGATCGATGTGCTGCGCGGGCGCATGCGCGGCATGGAGAAGCGCGACGCGCTGAACGACAACCAGCCGGGTTTCGGCCTGCCGATGGCCGAGACCGTGGTTGCCGCGCACGGCCTGCGCATCCTGCTCGGAGAAGACGATCCGATCAATGCGATGCTGGTGCGCGTCGTCCTGGAAAAGGGCGGACACAAGGTGCACCATGTCGAGGATTTCGAGACACTGCTCGATTGCGCGCTCGGCGAGGCGAGCGCGCGGCCAGACATCATCATCAGCGATCTGTCGATGCCGGGCGGCAACGGCATCGACATGCTGGGGCGGCTGCGCGGCCACGAAAGGCGGCTCGATCTCGACCCGGTGCCGGTGATCGTGCTCACCGCCGACAAGAGCGACGAGTCGCGCCGCCAGGTATTGCTCAATGGCGCCAACCGCGTCATGGTAAAGCCGGTCGATCCGGTGCGGCTACTGACGGAAGTTCAGGCGGTCGCCGCCCTTTCCGCCCGCCGGGCAGAAGCGCGGTAGGTCGCTGAACTGACTATGCAGGCGGCTTGCGCCGGGAAATTCAATATGTCACTTTCCTGTCGCACAGAAGTGTTTTATGGCGTCGATAAGCCGGCAACGGGAGAATCGCCATGTCCTCCATCGACATCCTGAATCGTGACGTTACCGCGGAGGCTTCACGGCCGTCGACGGCTGCGCAGCAAGACGGCGACATCCTCGGCCGGATCGGCAATCTCGAAACCCGCCTTGCCCGCACGGCACGCGAGATCGATGCGGCCCAGGCCGTGCGCTACCGCGTCTTCGTCGAAGAAATGAAGGCGCAGCTGCCGCCGGAAGCCATGCGGCGCGAACGCGATTTCGATGCCTATGACGCTTTCTGCGACCATCTTCTCGTTCTCGACCGCTCGCTCGAGGGTGATCCGGAAGACCAGATCGTCGGCACCTACCGGCTGCTGCGCCAGGATGTCGCGATCGCCAATGGCGGTTTTTACTCGGCGTCCGAATTCGAAATCGAGAGCCTCCTCGCCAGGCATCCGGACAAGCGTTTCATGGAACTCGGACGCTCCTGCGTGCTGCCGGAATACCGCACCAAACGCACCGTCGAGCTTCTCTGGCAGGGCAACTGGGCTTATGCGCTGAAGCACGGCATGAGCGCCATGTTCGGCTGCGCCTCGTTCCCTGGCGTCTATCTCGAAAGCCACGCGCTGGCGCTGTCCTTCCTCTACCACAATGTGCTGGCGAAGGATGAGTGGGCCATCGGCGCACTGCCGCATCTCGCCCGCAACATGGACCTGATGCCGCCCGAGGCCGTCAACCCGAAGCGGGCGCTGATGGCCCTGCCGCCGTTGATCAAGGGCTATCTCAGACTCGGCGCGATGGTCGGCTCCAGCGCGGTCATCGACCACGCCTTCAACACGACCGACGTGCTGATCGTGCTGCCGATCTCCAGCATTTCCGACCGCTACTTGAATTACTACGGCGCCGACGCCGGCCGCTTCGCAAGCTGATCGGAATTCCAGCGGTTTTGCCGTGATCCTCGCGTCGTCGCGCTGCTGTCCTATCCGCGCTTTTTGCCCCTCACCCTAACCCTCTCCCCGTAAGAACGGGGAGAGGGGACGTGCCCCACGAGACATTGGTGGGGGACGGAAAGGTCGCGGCACATGCCCTTCTCCCCGCGAGCGGGGAGAAGGTGGCGGCAGCCGGATGAGGGGCTGTTCTCCCGGATCTTCTCTTACGAACCGCCATAGGCGGCGATCGCCGCCATGTTGACGATGTCGCTGTCCTTGGCGCCCATCGAGGTTATCTGCACCGGCTTGTCGAGGCCGACGAGGATCGGGCCGATCACAGTGGAGCCGCCGAGTTCCTGCAACATCTTCGTCGAGATCGAGGCCGAGTGGAAGGCCGGCATGACGAGGACATTGGCGGGGCCGGAAAGCCGGCAGAAGGGATATTGCTCCATCACCTTGCGGTTCAGAGCGACATCGGCGGCCATTTCACCGTCATATTCGAAATCGACCCGGCGGCGGTCGAGGATCTTCACCGCCTCGCGCACCCGCTCGGAGCGTTCGCCGGAGGGATGGCCGAAGGTGGAATAGGCAAGCAAGGCGACGCGCGGCTGATAACCCATGCGCCGTGCGAGACCGGCAGCCTCTTCGGCGATATCGGCAAGCTCCTCGGCCGTCGGCATGTCATGCACGGCCGTATCGGCGACGAAGACCGTGCGGCCGCGGCAGAGCGCCAGCGACACGCCGATGACACGGTGGCCAGGCTTCTCGTCGATGCAGCGCCGTACATCCTCGAGCGCGGTGGAATAGTTGCGGGTGATGCCCGTCACCATGCCGTCGGCGTCGCCGAGTGCCACCATGGTGGCGGCGAAGTGGTTACGGTCATTGTGGATCAGGCGCTGGGCATCGCGATGGAGGTAACCGCGCCGCTGCAGCCGGGCATAGAGATAATCGATATAGGCCTCGACGCGGGTCGAGATACGGGCGTTGACGATCTCAAGGCCGGGCCGGTTGAGATCGATGCCGGCGCGCTCCGCCGTCGCCCGGATCAGATCCTCGCGGCCGAGCAGGATGGCGGTGCCGAGCTGCTGGTTGGCGTAGGACATGGCAGCGCGCAGGACCTGTTCTTCCTCGGCCTCGGCAAAGACGATCCGCTTCGGGCGGCGGCGCACACGTTCGTAGAGGCTGGCAAGCGTCGAGGCGATCGGATCGCGGCGCGCCGAAAGCTCGCGGGCGTAACCGGCCATGTCGGTGATGACCTTGCGGGCGACGCCGCTTTCGATCGCGGCTTCCGCGACCGCCACCGGGATTGCCGAGATCAGGCGCGGATCGAAGGGAACCGGAATGATGTATTGCGGCCCGAAACGCGGGCGGTTGCCCTGATAGGCGGCGACGACATCATCGGGCACGTCCTCGCGGGCAAGGTTTGCCAGCGCCTTGACGGCGGCGATCTTCATCGCGTCGTTGATGGTGGAGGCGCGCACATCGAGGGCGCCGCGGAAGATATAGGGAAAACCGAGGACGTTGTTGACCTGGTTCGGATAATCGGAACGCCCCGTCGCCATGATGGCGTCGTCGCGGATGCGGGCGACCTCCTCCGGGGTGATCTCGGGATCGGGATTGGCCATGGCGAAGATGATCGGCCGGTCGGCCATCGAACGGATCATCTCGGCCGAGAAGGCGCCTTTCTGCGACAGGCCGAAAATAACGTCGGCGCCGTTCATCGCCTCTTCCAGCGTGCGCGCGTCGGTTTTTGCCGCATGCGCCGATTTCCACTGGTTCATGCCCTCGGTGCGGCCCTGATAGATGACGCCCTTGGTATCGCAGAGGATGATGTTCTCGGGCGCAAAGCCCATCGCCTTGATGAGTTCGACGCAGGCGATCGCCGCAGCGCCGGCGCCGTTGCAGACGAGCTTCGTCGTCTTCAGGTCGCGGCCGGTCAGTTCCAGCGCGTTGATCAGGCCGGCGGCGGCGATGATCGCCGTGCCGTGCTGGTCGTCGTGGAAGACCGGGATGTCCATCAGCTCGCGCAGCCGGCTCTCGATGACGAAGCAATCCGGCGCCTTGATGTCCTCGAGATTGATGCCTCCGAAGGAGGGGCCGAGGAAGCGCACGCAATTGATGAACTCGTCGACATTTTCCGTATCGATCTCGAGATCGATGGAATCGACGTCGGCAAAGCGCTTGAAGAGCACCGACTTGCCCTCCATGACCGGCTTGGAGGCGAGCGCGCCGAGATTGCCGAGGCCAAGGATCGCCGTGCCGTTCGATATGACGGCGACCATGTTGCCGCGCGCGGTATAGTCATAGGCGGTCTGCGGATCGGCGGCGATTGCCTTGACCGGCACGGCGACGCCCGGGGAATAGGCGAGCGAGAGGTCGCGTTGCGTCGCCATCGGCTTGGTCGGGTTGATCTCCAGCTTGCCGGGGCGGCCCATGGCGTGAAAATCAAGCGCCTCCTGATCGGTCACCGAGGTCACCGGCCGGTCCTTATTGTCGATATCGGGCATAAATCCTCCAACGTCCTGTGGGCGACGCTTCGCTCTTCCTCAAATGCAGTTGTCATCTATAGCGGCGCGCGGATAGGGTTGGCACCTGTTTTTTTGGGAAAAACTGCACCTCCGTGAACGCACGAATAGACATTGGGAATGAAGCCTTTTCGGCTGCCGAGCTCGCCACGGCGGAAAGCCGCGCCTCGGCGACGCCGATGATGGAGCAATATATCGAGATCAAGGCGAACAATCCGGGTTCGCTGCTGTTCTATCGCATGGGCGATTTCTACGAACTGTTCTTCGAGGATGCGCTGGAGGCCTCGCGCGCGCTCGGCATCACGCTGACGAAGCGCGGCCAGCACATGGGCCAGGATATTCCGATGTGCGGCGTGCCCGTGCATGCGGCCGACGACTATCTGCAGAAGCTGATTTCGCTCGGCTTCCGCGTCGCCGTCTGCGAACAGATCGAGGATCCGGCCGAGGCCAAGAAACGCGGCGCCAAATCGGTCGTCAAACGCGACGTGATCCGTCTCGTCACACCAGGCACGATCACCGAGGAGAAGCTGCTCTCGCCTTCGGAATCGAATTATCTGATGGCGCTTGCCCGCATCCGTGGCGGCGCCGAGCCGCAGCTGGCGCTCGCCTGGATCGACATTTCCACAGGCGTCTTCCGGCTTGCCGAGACGGAAAGCTCGCGGCTGCTTGCCGACATCCTGCGCATCGATCCGCGCGAATTGATCCTGCCCGACACGATCTTCCACGATGCCGAGCTCAAGCCGGTCTTCGACGTGCTTGGCCGAACCGCAGTTCCGCAGCCTTCCGTGCTCTTCGACAGCGCCAGCGCCGAAGGCCGGATCGCGCGTTATTTCGGCGTCTCGACCCTCGACGGCTTCGGCAGCTTCTCGCGCGCCGAGCTGGCGGCGGCGGCGGCCGCCGTCGCTTATGTCGAGAAGACGCAGATCGCCGAACGGCCGCCGCTTGGAAAGCCGGAGAGGGAAAGCGCGGCGTCCACGCTTTTCATCGATCCGGCCACCCGCGCCAATCTGGAACTTGCCCGAACGCTGTCGGGCGATCGCAACGGTTCGCTCCTGAAGGCAATCGACCGCACCGTCACCGGCGGCGGCGCACGGCTTCTCGCCGAACGGCTGATGTCGCCGCTGACCGACCCCGCTCGCATCAATGCGCGGCTCGATTCGATCGGCTTCCTGATCGAAGAGCCCTCGCTCTGCGGCAAGCTCCGCGACACGCTGAAACATGTGCCCGACATGCCGCGCGCGCTGTCCCGCCTGGCGCTCGACCGCGGCGGGCCACGCGATCTCGCCGCAATTCGCCAGGGCCTGCAAGCGGCCGGCGGACTTGCCGATCTGCTTGCAAGCGCGATGCTTCCGGAAGAGCTTGATCAAGCGCTCTGCGGGCTGCAGGCCCTTCCCGCGGGCCTCGAGACCCTGCTTGCCGAGACGCTCGCCGATGAATTGCCGCTGTTGAAACGCGACGGCGGTTTCCTGCGCGACGGCGCGAGCGCCGAGCTCGACGAGGTCCGGGCGCTGCGAGACCAGTCGCGCCGGGTGATCGCCGGGCTGCAATTGCAATATGCCGAGGAAACCGGCATCCGGTCGCTGAAGATCAAGCACAACAATATCCTCGGCTATTTCATCGAGGTGACCGCCGGCAATGCCGCCCCGATGACGGAGACGGCCGAGGCAAAGGCCCGTTTCATCCACCGCCAGACGATGGCGAGCGCCATGCGCTTCACCACCACCGAACTTGCCGATCTCGAAAGCCGCATCGCCAATGCCGCCGATCGGGCGCTGACGATCGAACTCGACGCCTTCGACAGGATGACGGCGGCCGTGGTGGCTGAAGCCGAAGCAATCAAGGCGGGCGCGCGGGCGCTTGCGGTGATCGACGTCGCCGCGGGCCTGGCGCTGCTCGCCGAAGAACAGGCCTATTGCCGGCCGCAGGTCGACGGTTCGAAGATGTTTGCGATCGAAGGCGGGCGCCATCCGGTCGTCGAGCAGGCGCTGCGCCGGCAGGCGGGCGGCCCCTTCGTCGCCAATCATTGCGACCTCTCGCCGAAAACAGGCGACAAGGACGGCGCGATCTGGCTGCTGACCGGCCCCAACATGGGCGGTAAATCGACCTTCCTGCGTCAGAACGCATTGATCGCGATCCTGGCGCAGATGGGCTCCTTCGTGCCGGCGACATCGGCCCATATCGGCATCGTCGACCGGCTGTTCTCGCGCGTCGGCGCCTCCGACGATCTGGCGCGCGGACGCTCCACCTTCATGGTCGAGATGGTGGAAACGGCTGCCATTCTCAACCAGGCGAGCGACCGTTCGCTCGTCATCCTCGACGAAATCGGCCGCGGCACCGCCACTTTCGACGGGCTGTCGATTGCCTGGGCCGCCGTCGAGCACCTGCACGAGGCCAATCGCTGCCGCGGCCTCTTCGCCACGCATTTCCACGAGTTGACCGTGCTTTCGGAAAAGCTTGGCCGGCTATCGAACGCGACGATGCGCGTCAAGGAATGGGACGGCGACGTGATCTTCCTGCACGAGGTCGGCCCGGGGGCCGCCGACCGCTCCTATGGCATTCAGGTCGCACGTCTTGCCGGGCTTCCGGCCTCGGTCGTGTCGCGGGCCCGCGACGTGCTCACCCGCCTCGAAGATGCCGACCGCAAGAACCCGGCGAGCCAGCTGATCGACGATCTGCCGCTCTTCCAGGTGGCGGTGCGCCGCGAGGACACGGCCCGCGGCGCCTCCAAGGTCGAAGAGGCGCTGAAGACGATGAGCCTCGACGACATGACGCCGCGCGAGGCGCTCGATGCGCTCTACGATCTCAAGAAAAAGCTGAAATAGGAGCGCAGCCCATGTTCATGGAGAAGCTGGTTCGCGAAACCGAGCGCCTGTCGCTCATCTGCTCCATGCTCGACACGATGCGGCGCGCCGACAAGGACCGCAACGCGCGCGGCTGGACATCGCCGATCGGCCTGCTGAAAATCACCCGCTCTTGCGCTATGATCTCCGAACTCGGAACGTCGATCGCCAAGGCGGGCTACCGCGAGTGCGACAGGGTGACGCTCGAGGAGATCCAGCGCGAGACCCGGCAGGTGCTGTATTCGCTGCATGCGCAGGTCGCAGACTGAGGCCTTACGGAAAGGCCGCCGCTTGCGGCAAGCGTCCCGCATCGCAGCATGGCAACACCATTTCGCCAAATTTAAAGGTTCTTGCAGTACGAAGGCCCGTGTCAATCGCCGGGCAAAGAGGTTATAGCGCATGCAGACGAAACGTGAGGCGAGCCTCGATCAGGCAGCCCGGCATGAACAGGAAACCAGACCTGTGAGCGCGACGCGCAACCTCGATTTCTCGGAGATCCTCGACGCCGAGCTCTTGCAGAAGCAGTGCGACGCCGTTGCCGAGGCCAATCGGAACCGACCCGACATCATGCGCGCCGATCTTCTCGCGGCGCTGAAAAAGGCGAGCACGGACGGACGGCAGAAGGCGCGCGCGGCCCTTGCCGCCGACGGCAGCGGTCTCAATTGCGCCTATCGGATTTCCTGGCTGCAGGACCAGATCATCACCGTCCTCTACAATTTCGCCACTGCCCATATCTTTCCGTTGCAGAAGGACAAATTCGCGGTGACCGCCGTCGGCGGCTACGGCCGTGACACGCTGGCGCCGGGCTCCGATATCGACCTGCTCTTCCTCTTCCCGCCGCGGCCGGCGGAGGAGACGCACAAGGCGGTCGAATTCATGCTCTACGTGCTCTGGGACATGGGCTTCAAGGTCGGGCACGCCACCCGCACGGTGGAGGAATGCATCGCGCTGTCCAAGTCCGACATGACGATCCGTACCGCGATCCTCGAGATGCGCTATATTTGCGGCCTGCAGCGGCTGGAAACCGAGCTCGAAGCCCGTTTCGACAAGGAGATCGTCACCGGGACCGGCCCGGAATTCATCGCCGCCAAACTGGCCGAGCGCGACGAGCGCCACCGCAAGGCGGGCGACACGCGTTACCTCGTCGAGCCCAACGTCAAGGAAGGCAAGGGCGGGCTTCGCGACCTGCACACGCTGTTCTGGATCTCGAAATATTACTACCACGTGCGCGACCAGGCGGAGCTGATCAAGCTCGGCGTCTTGTCGAAACACGAGTATCGCCTGCTTGAGAAAGCCGACGATTTTCTCTGGGCGGTGCGCTGCCATATGCACTTCCTGACAGGCAAGGCCGAGGAGCGGCTGTCCTTCGACATCCAGCGCGAGATCGCCGAGGCCTTCGGTTATCACACCCGCCCAGGCCTTTCGGCGGTCGAGCGTTTCATGAAGCACTATTTCCTGGTGGCCAAGGATGTCGGCGATCTCACCCGCATCCTGTGCGCGGCACTCGAAGACCAGCAGGCGAAGTCGATCCCGGGCCTCACCGGCGTCATCAGCCGCTTTACCCATCGCACCCGCAAAATCGCCGGCAGCGTCGAATTCGTCGAAGACCGCGGCCGCATCGCTCTTGCCGACGCCGATGTCTTCAAGCGCGATCCGGTCAGCATCCTCAGGCTCTTTCACGTCGCCGACATCAACGGGCTGGAATTCCATCCCGACGCGCTGAAACGCGTCACCCGTTCACTCGCGCTGATAGACAGCAGCTTACGGGAAAACGACGAGGCGAACCGCCTCTTCATGTCGATCCTGACGTCGAAGCGCGACCCGGCGCTGATCCTGCGCCGCATGAACGAGGCCGGCGTGCTCGGCCGCTTCATCCCCGATTTCGGCAAGATCGTCGCGATGATGCAGTTCAACATGTATCACCATTATACGGTCGACGAGCATCTGATCCGCACCGTCGAAGTTCTCTCGGAGATCGACAAGTCACGGGCGGAGGATCTGCATCCGCTCGCCAACAAGCTGATCTCGGGAATCGAGGACCGCGAGGCGCTCTATCTCGCCGTTCTCCTCCATGACATCGCCAAGGGCCGCCAGGAGGACCATTCGATTGCCGGCGCCCGCGTCGCCCGCAAGCTCTGCGCCCGCTTCGGACTGTCGCAGAAGCAGACGGAACTCGTCGTCTGGTTGATCGAGGAACATCTGACGATGTCGATGGTGGCGCAGACCCGCGACCTCACCGATCGCAAGACCATTATCGACTTTGCCGATCGCGTGCAGTCGCTCGACCGGCTGAAGATGCTTCTGATCCTGACGATCTGTGATATCCGCGCCGTCGGTCCTGGCGTCTGGAACGGCTGGAAGGGCCAGTTGCTGCGCACGCTCTATTACGAAACCGAGCTGCTGCTGGCCGGCGGCTTTTCGGAAGTCTCCCGCAAAGAGCGGGCCAATGCCGCCGCCGAGGCGCTGCGCGGCGCGCTTTCCGACTGGAGCCAGAAGGACCGCAACACCTATACGAAGCTGCATTACCAGCCCTACCTGCTCTCCGTGCCGTTGGAAGACCAGCTCCGCCACGCCCACTTCATCCGCCAGGCCGACAAAGCCGGCCAGGCGCTCGCCACCATGGTGCGCACCGACAGCTTCCACGCCATCACTGAGATCACCGTGCTGTCGCCCGACCATCCCAGGCTGCTCGCCGTCATTGCCGGCGCCTGTGCTGCGGCCGGCGCCAACATTGTCGACGCCCAGATCTTCACGACCTCGGACGGACGGGCGCTCGATACGATCCATGTCAGCCGTGAATTTGCCGACGATGCCGACGAGCTGCGCCGCGCCGCCACGATCGGGCGGATGATCGAGGATGTACTGGCCGGCCGCAAGCGCCTGCCCGAGGTCATCGCCACGCGCACGCGCAACCGCAAGAGAAGCAAGGCTTTCGACATTCCGCCCTCGGTCAACATCACCAACAGCCTGTCGAACAAGTTCACGGTCATCGAGGTCGAATGCCTCGACCGGCCGGGCCTGCTGTCGGAGATCACTGCCGTGCTCTCCGATCTGTCGCTTGACATCCAGTCGGCGCGCATCACCACCTTCGGCGAGAAGGTGATCGACACCTTCTACGTCACCGACCTCGTGGGTCAGAAAATATCCGGCGACAGCAAGCGCGCCAATATCACCGCCCGCATGAAGGCCGTAATGGCGGAGGAGCAGGACGAGCTGCGCGAGCGCATGCCCTCCGGCATCATCGCGCCTGCCGCCACCCGGACGTCACCCGCAGCCGAAAAGAAAGCCGATTCTCCCGCATGAGCCCCAAAGCATGAGCCTCGTCAAGAAATTCGCGACCGTCGGCGGCGCCACTCTCGGCAGCCGGATCTTCGGTTTCGCCCGTGAAACGCTGATGGCGGCGGCGCTCGGCACCGGACCGATGGCCGACGTCTTCTACGCCGCCTTCCGTTTTCCGAACCTCTTCCGCCGGCTGTTTGCCGAAGGCGCCTTCAACGCCGCCTTCGTGCCGCTCTTTGCCAAGGAAATCGAGGCGAACGGCACGGACGGCGCCAAGCGCTTTTCGGAAGAAGTCTTCGGCGTCTTGTTTTCGGTGCTGCTCCTCATCACCATCGTGATGGAGCTTGCCATGCCGCTCTTGGTGCGCTTCATCATCGCGCCGGGTTTTGCCGACGATGCCGAGAAATTCTCGATCACGATCCGCATGGCGGCCGTGATGTTTCCCTATCTGATGTGCATGTCGCTGACGGCGATGATGAGCGGCATGCTGAATTCGCTGCATCATTTCTTTGCCGCCGCCATCGCCCCCGTCTTCCTCAACGTGGTGATGATCGGTGCGCTGTTTTATTCGCTCTATACCGGCGCCGATCCGCTCGCGACGGCCTGGTATCTCTCCTGGGGCGTTCTTGCCGCCGGGGTGCTGCAGCTCGCCGTCGTCTATATCGGCGTGCTGGCGGCCGGCATGAGCATCGGCCTCCGCTTTCCGAAGATGACGCCGAATGTCAAGCGGCTGCTGATCCTCGCGGTGCCGGCCGCCGTCACCGGCGGCATCACCCAGATCAACCAGCTGATCGGCCAGGCGATCGCCTCCTCCCGTGACGGCGCGATCGCCGCCCTGCAATATGCCGACCGCATCTATCAGCTGCCGCTCGGCGTCGTCGGCGTCGCTGTCGGCGTCGTGCTGCTGCCGGAGCTGGCCCGGGCGCTGAAGGGCGGGGCGCTACGCGAAGCGGCAAACCTGCAGAACCGCTCCATCGAATTCGTGCTGTTCCTGACCATCCCCGCCGCTTTCGCGCTCTGGATACTCTCCGACGAAATCATCCGCGTGCTCTACGAGCGCGGCGCCTTCCATCAGGAAAACACCGCCGTCGTCGGCTCGATCCTGGCGATTTACGGGATCGGCCTGCCGGCCTTCGTGCTGATCAAGGCGCTGCAGCCGGGCTTTTATGCCCGCGAGGACACCAAGACGCCGATGCGCTTCTCGGCGATCGCAGTGGGGACCAACTGCGTGACGGCGCTGACCCTCTTCCCCGTTATGGGCGCGCCCGGCATCGCCGTCGCCGAAGCCACCGCCGGCTGGATCAGCACGCTTCTGCTGTTCACCACGCTTCTGCGCCGCGGCCATCTGACATGGGAATGGGCGCTGGCAAAACGCGCCGCCCTGCTGATCGTCGCCTCGGCCGTCATGGGCGCGGCGATCGTCTTCCTCAAGCACTATTGGGCGCCGTGGCTCGCCTCCGGCGCGCCGCTTCTGAGCAAGGTCGGTACGCTGGGGCTGCTGATAGCCATCGCCATGCTCATCTATTTCGCCGCCGCCTTCCTGATCGGCGGGGCGGATCTCGCCATGATAAGGCGCAACCTGAACCGCAAGCCGGTGAAGACGGAAGGGTGAGGTCGAGCCACGGGTTAACACCCCTCCCTACAAGGGGGAGGGGCTCTGCGCGGCACCGCCCCACGTCAAACATCAACGCTTCTGCGGATGAGACGGTCAAAGGAATAAGGTCGGCGCGGCATTCAAGCCCCTCCCCCTTGTGGGGATGGGTTGGGGAGGGGTTTTAGGCGGTCGGAACCGACAGCCGTGGCACACACCCCGCACACACCTTCCTCTCTCGCTTAACAATCGACCCATCGCCGTTGCGGGCCGACATCGACATGAATGATGCCGTTGCAATAGCTGCCGATGCCACCGATGCCTGGAGCTGTCTTGGCGGCAGCAATGATTGTTCGTTCCGAGAGGCCCGGCACCCTGATATCGGCCGCCAGGCATTTTCCATGCAGGGAGCCATGACGGCGGGGATGTGGCCGGAGGCCGGAGGTGACGATCGGGCGGCGTCCGGTCTTTGCGGCGATATGCGAGAGGATCGCTCGCAGGCGCTCTGGAAAACAGCCGGCGCGCACGCTGACGGTCTGGACCGCATAGGCGAGACGCGCCTCATGCTTGGGAAGGTGAATGGCCGGTCTCTTGCTGTCTTGACCGACGGCGCCGGTTGCGGATTGTAGGGCGAAAAGGCCTGCCATGGCGAGCAAACGGGTGTTCTGCATGGTCCCCTCCGGGCGGTTCGCCTGGCGACTGACGGGCCGCCAGTGTGCGGAGAGGATTTTCAGTTCAATAAAAGCTTTTCTGTGAAATTTTATACTCAGTTTGAACTAAGGACGCTGATCAATTCGGCTTAAAAGTGAGCGTCCTTCGCGTTCTAGATGGAATAAACATCCAAACATGGGAGATCACATGACCGTCCAGTCTCTTTTTCTCGTCACGCTCGTCGTCGACGATTACGACCGCGCCAAAGGCTTCTATTGCGGCACCCTCGGTTTCGATTGCCTTCAGGACGAGCCCCAGCCGGGGGGCAAACGCTGGGTGGTGGTGAAGCCGAAAGGCGGAGATGGCGCCGCCTTTCTGCTGGCGCAGGCGGCAAACCAGACGCAGCGGGCGGCGATCGGCAACCAGACGGGTGGCCGCGTCGGCTTCTTCCTGAAGACCGACGATTTCGCCCGCGATCATGCCGCCCTGCTTGCGGCCGGCGTGCGCTTTCAGGAGGAGCCCAGGCATGAGGTCTACGGCACGGTCGCCGTCTTTGCGGATCCTTACGGCAACACCTTCGACCTGATCCAGCATGCTGCAGCCCGAACCTCTTGATTGCGACCGGCCGCCCGTGCATAAGCCGCGGCGTTAGCAACATGGGCGGGAAGCCCTGGGGCCCTCCACCAGCCTACTGAGGACGACATGAGCGAATTCAAGAAACTCGTATTCTCCGGCGTACAGCCGACCGGCAATCTGCATCTCGGCAATTATCTCGGTGCCATCCGCCGCTTCGTGGCGCTGCAGGAAGGCAATGACTGCATCTATTGCGTCGTCGACATGCATGCGCTCACCGCCCAGCTGGTGCACGAGGACATGCCGAGCCAGACGCGCTCGATCGCCGCCGCCTTCATCGCCGCCGGCATCGATCCGGAAAAGCACATCGTCTTCAATCAGTCGGCCGTGCCGCAACATGCGGAACTCGCCTGGATCTTCAACTGTGTCGCCCGCATCGGTTGGATGAACCGCATGACGCAGTTCAAGGACAAGGCCGGCAAGGACCGCGAGCAGGCTTCGCTCGGTCTTTACGCCTATCCGAGCCTGATGGCCGCCGATATTCTCGCCTATCGCGCCACTCATGTGCCTGTTGGCGAGGACCAGAAGCAGCATCTGGAGCTTGCCCGCGACATCGCGATGAAGTTCAACCTCGATTATGCCGAGCACATTCGCAAGAGCGGCTACGGCATCGACATCACCGTCGGCGACGAGCCGGTGCATGCCTATTTCCCCATGGTCGAACCCTTGATCGGCGGACCGGCGCCGCGCGTGATGTCACTGCGCGACGGCACCAAGAAAATGTCGAAATCCGATCCCTCCGACCTTTCGCGCATAAATCTGATGGACGACGAGGAGGCGATCTCGAAGAAGATCCGCAAGGCCAAGACAGATCCGGACGGTTTGCCGAGCGAGGTGGACGGGCTGCAGGGCCGGCCGGAAGCCGACAATCTGGTGGCGATCTATGCCGCGCTCGCCGACAAATCGAAGGGCGAGGTTCTGGCCGAATTCGGCGGTCAGCAATTCTCCGTTTTCAAGCCGGCGCTGGTCGATCTCGCCATCCATGTGCTGGCGCCGATCACCGGCGAGATGCGTCGGCTGATGGACGATACCAGCCATATCGACGCGATCCTGCGCAAGGGCAGCGAACGGGCGAGAGCCCGTGCTGAAGTGACGATGAGCCAGGTACGCGACGTCATCGGCTTCCTCTACTGAGGCAGATCTCCTCTTCTGCCCTTCTGGGTGGAGAAGGGGATCTCCTTCAGAGCGCGAGGCGCCAAAAAACTGCGCTTGCAATTTTTCCGCTTCGGGTGTCAGAGTCCGCGCCATGGTATCGAAGCGACTCTCACGGCTCGAAGGTCACCGCCGCAAATTCATGGCGGTGATCGACGGGACACCCGAATGCCAGCGCGCCGTTCATTATGCCGGGCGGCGCGCGAAGAACTCCAATGGCGGCCTGGTGCTGCTCTATGTGATCCCCAACGGCGATTTCCAGCAATGGCTCGGCGTCGAGGAGATCATGCGGGCCGAGGCCCGCGAGGAAGCCGAGGCAACGGTTGCCAAGATCGCCCAGATCGTCCGCGAGACGATCGGCATCGAGCCTGAGGTCGTCATCCGTGAAGGCAGTGCCGCCGAGCAGATCAACGCCGTGATCGAGGAAGACCGCGATGTGGCGATCCTCGTTCTTGCCGCCGGCTCGGCAAAGGAAGGCCCGGGACCGTTGGTTTCGTCGGTCGCCGGACGCGCGGCGGCGTTTCCGATCCCGGTCACCGTCCTGCCGGATACACTGACCAACGAGGAAATCGACGCCCTCTGCTGAGCCTATTTCTTGAGTACAAGTCTCTTGATTAGGCCAGGCAATGGGCTTATCTTCTTTTGAAGAATTCTAAAGACGGCCGAGGTCTCGAGCCTGTCGCATGGAGAGCCAGATGTTCATTCAGACCGAAGCCACACCGAACCCCGCCACACAGAAGTTCCTGCCGGGCAAGGTCGTCATGGAAAACGGCACCGCCGAGTTCCGCAGCGCCGAAGAGGCTGAAGCCTCGCCGCTCGCCGCCCGCCTGTTCGAAATTCCTGGGGTCACCGGCGTCTATTTCGGCTATGATTTCATTTCCGTTTCCAAGGACAACGCCGAATGGCAGCATCTTAAGCCGGCTATCCTTGGCTCGATCATGGAGCATTTCATGTCCGGCAAGCCGGTCATGGGGGACGCTTCCATCCTTTCCGAGGACGTCGATGCCGGCGACGAGTTCTTTGATGAAGGCGACGAATCGATCGTGCTGACCATCAAGGAGCTTCTGGAGACCCGCGTGCGCCCGGCCGTCGCCCAGGACGGCGGCGACATCACCTTCCGCGGCTTCAAGGACGGCAAGGTCTATCTGAACATGAAAGGCTCCTGCTCCGGCTGCCCGTCTTCGACGGCGACGCTGAAGCACGGCGTCCAGAACCTGCTGCGCCATTTCGTTCCCGAAGTGCAGGAAGTGATTGCCGCTTAAGAATTTCGAATTCGCTCCGACCGTTCATCTCAGGTTCGGTCGGACGGTTTATGGTTAGGCGACAAACAGTTTATTCGGAAATTGATGGCATGATCGTTCTGGCGCTCGACACGGCAGGTGTGGATTGCGCTGCCGCCGTTTATGACAGCGGCAGGAATACGGTGCTGGGGGAGGCATCGGACATGATCGGCAAGGGGCATGCTGAACATCTAATCGGGATCATCGATCGCGCACTGGATCAGGCGGGAGTGACACTTTCTCAGATCGACCGCCTCGCCGTCACCATCGGCCCCGGCTCCTTTACCGGTATCCGCGTCGGCGTTGCCGCGGCCCGCGGTTTTGCGCTTTCCCTTAATGTGCCCGTCGTCGGCGTCACCACGCTCGCGGTGATGGCATCAGCCCAGCGTGAGAAGACGCCCGGCCGCGCCGTGCTGGCGGCGATGGACGCCAAGCGCGACGAAATCTATCTCCAGTCCTTCGCAGCCGATGGTTCCCCGCTCGATCAGCCGCGGGCGGCAAGCGTCGCCGAGGCCCAGATTGTCGCCGCCGGCTTCGATGGTGAAATCACCGGTTCGGCAACGCCGCTCCTGAAGGCCGGCGCCGGTGGCGATCACCCCAACGTCTTTCCGATTTCGATTGTCGCGCGTCTGGGGGCTGCCGCCCCTGCCGATGCCGGAAAGCCCAAGCCCCTTTATCTGCGCGGACCGGATGCCAAGCCGCAGGCCGGATATGCGATTGCGCGACGAGTGTAACCATGCTGGAAGCCTATCTGACGCTGAAGCCGGAATTCGAGATCATCGCCATGGAGCGCGAGGATTGCCGCGACGTCGCCGTCTTACATGGCGAGCGTTTCGCCCGGCCCTGGGGCGACGGCGAGTTCCACAGCCTGCTGTCGCAGGAGACTGTTTTCGGCTTCGTCGCGCGCCAGACCAATGCCATCCTGAAAAAGCCGCTTCCCGGCTTTATTCTTGCCCGCCAAGTCGCCGGCGAGGCCGAGATCCTCACGATTGCCGTGCAGGCGAAGGTCGCCCGCGCCGGGCTGGGCTGGCGGCTGATGCAGGCGGCGATGCGCGAGGCGCGGGTGCGTGGCGGCGAGAGCATGTTTCTCGAGGTCGACAGCGGCAATACGGCGGCGCTCGGCCTCTACCGCAAGCTCGGCTTTGAAAAGGTCGGCGAGCGCCAGGGCTACTACAAGCAGGAAAACGGCGCCCGTTCCACGGCGCTTGTCATGAAGCGCGTTCTTCGATAGTTCCGTGGCAGAAAGATAACATCCGCACCGGCACGAACGCCGTGCAGGCATTGCGGAAACACGAATATCTCTAGAGGCGGCCATGACCGATGTAGCCAAGACCCTTGAGGAGCTTTGCGCCGAACGCGGCATGCGCATGACCGAGCAGCGCCGCGTGATCGCACGCATCCTCGAAGAGTCGGAAGACCATCCTGACGTCGAAGAGCTTTACCGCCGTTCGGTGAAGGTCGATGCGAAGATATCGATCTCTACAGTCTATCGCACCGTCAAACTGTTCGAAGATGCCGGCATCATCGCCCGCCACGACTTCCGCGACGGGCGCTCGCGCTACGAAACGGTGCCGGAAGAGCATCATGATCATCTCATCGACCTGAAGACCGGCAAGGTCATCGAATTCCGTTCGCCTGAGATCGAGGCGCTGCAGGAGCGCATCGCCCGCGAGCACGGCTTCCAGCTGGTCGACCACCGCCTGGAACTCTACGGCATTCCGTTGAAGAAGGAAGATCTCTGAAGCGATGGCAGCCCGGGAGTGCCGCATTTGATCGCCTGGCTGCGCATTGCCTTCGCTGCGGTCGTCATCCTTGCCGTCAGCATCGCGCTCATGCCGCTGCAGGTGTTGGCCCTGCGTTTCGACTGGCGGCTGCGCCGCAGACTTCCGCGCGTCTGGCACCGTATCATCTGTTATTGTCTCGGCCTCCGCATCCGGGTGACGGGCAGGCTGGAAGACCGCCGGCCGCTGATGCTCTGCTCCAACCATTCGTCCTGGCTTGACATCATGGTCATGTCGGCCGTCGCCGACGTCGCCTTCATCGCCAAGATCGAGGTCAGCGACTGGCCGATCTTCGGCACCCTCGCCAAGCTGCAGAAGAGCGTCTTTGTCGTGCGCGAGGAGAGGCGCAAGACCGGCCATCAGGCAAATGAAATCGCCGGGCGCATGGCCGACGGGGAAATTGTCGTGCTTTTTCCGGAGGGCACGACCTCAGACGGCAACCGGTTGCTGGAGGTCAAGTCGTCGCTGTTCGGCGCTGCCGCGATGGCGGTGCCTTATTCGCCGACGGGAACCGTCGTGGTGCAGCCGGTGGCCGTTGCCTATACCAGGGTGCATGGCATTCCGATGGGACGCTACCACCGGCCGCTCGCCGCCTGGCCGGGGGATATCGAGCTCCTGCCGCATCTGATCGACATTCTCAGATGCGGCGCAATCGATGCGGAGGTTTCCTTCGGCGAGGCGGTGGAATACCGCGCCGACAGCAATCGCAAGGAGGTGAGCGCGACGATCGCCTCGCGCATCCGCAGCCTTCTCAACACAAGCCTGCGCGGTCGCGATATCGGCTAAGCCGAGAGGTCTCTTTTCTCGGGCGGCAAAAACCACTAAATAGCGCGCCATGACACAGGATAACGCCCTTCTTCAGGCCCCGGAGGTTTCTCTCCGCGACGGCAGCAACAGCCGCAAGGTCTTCATCAAGACCTATGGCTGTCAGATGAACGTCTATGATTCCACGCGCATGAGCGATGCTCTTGCCCGCGACGGCTACGAACCGACCGAAGACATGGAACAGGCGGATCTCGTTCTGCTCAACACCTGTCATATCAGAGAGAAGGCGGCGGAGAAGGTCTATTCGGCGCTCGGACGGCTGCGCGAGATGAAAAAGAAGAAAGCAGCCGACGGCCGGGAGATGATGATCGGCGTTACCGGCTGCGTCGCCCAGGCCGAAGGTGAGGAGATCCTGCGCCGGGCGCCGGCTGTCGACGTCGTCATCGGCCCGCAGACCTATCACCGCCTGCCGGAGGCGTTGCGCCGGGCCAAAGAGGGCCAGCGGGTCGTCGATACTGAATACGCGATCGAGGACAAGTTCGAGCATCTGCCGATTGCCGAGAGCCGCAAGATCCGCGCCCGCGGCGTCACCGCCTTCCTGACGGTGCAGGAGGGCTGCGACAAGTTCTGCACCTTCTGCGTGGTGCCCTATACGCGCGGCTCGGAAGTGTCGCGGCCGGTCTCGCAGATCGTCGAGGAGGCCGAAAAGCTCGCCGAAGCCGGAGTGCGCGAAATCACCTTGCTCGGCCAGAACGTCAATGCCTGGCATGGTGCCGGACCGCGAGGCGAGGCCTGGAGCCTCGGCGACCTGCTCTACCGCCTTGCCGAGGTCCCCGGCCTGGCGCGGCTGCGTTATACCACAAGCCATCCGCGCGACATGGACGACCGGCTGATCGAGGCCCATCGCGACCTCCGGGCGCTGATGCCCTACCTGCACCTGCCGGTGCAATCGGGCTCCGACCGGATCCTCAAAGCGATGAACCGGCGTCATACGGCGGCCGAATATCTCAGCCTGATCGAACGCATCCGCGCAGTGCGGCCCGATATCGCGCTGTCGGGCGATTTCATCACCGGTTTTCCGGGGGAGACAGACAAGGATTTTGAGGATACACTCAGACTTGTGGAGGAGGTGCGCTATGCGCAAGCCTTCTCGTTCAAATACTCGACTCGGCCGGGCACACCCGGCGCGGAACTGAAGGACCAGGTGCCGGAAGAGATCAAGGCAGAACGGCTGGAACGCCTGCAAGCGCTGCTTTTGAAGCAGCAGCAGGAATTTGCCGAATCCTGCATCGGCAAGGAGATCGATCTGCTGCTCGAAAAGCCCGGCCGCATGCCGGGACAGCTGATCGGACGTTCTCCCTGGCTTCAATCCGTGAATGTTGATGCAAAAGCATCGCAAATCGGTGACATTATCAAGGTGCGAATCACCGGAACCGGAACGAACAGCCTGTTTGCCGAACGCGCAGAGGCTGCGGTCTAACCCAAGGAGCCCGACCGCTTGAACGGACAAGAATTGGTTTCTTCTTCACCGCGCCACCCCCGCACGCCGAGCGACACCAATCACTTCGTCCTGACGTTCGAGAACAATCGGTTCGCCAGCGAACTCTTCGGCCAGTTCGACCAGAACCTAAAGCTGCTCGAGGAGCGGCTGAACATCGATGCACGGGCGCGCGGCAATTCCGTCGTCATATCGGGCGATGTCGTGACCACCAACCAGGCGCGGCGCACCCTCGATTATCTCTATGAAAAGCTTCAGAAAGGCGGCAGCGTGGAACGATCCGACGTCGAGGGCGCAATCCGCATGGCGGTCGCCGCCGACGATCAGCTCAGCCTTCCCACCATGGAGCGCAAGGCCAAGCTGACGATGGCGCAGATTTCGACGCGCAAGAAGACGATCATCGCCCGCACGCCGACGCAGGACGCCTACATCAGGGCGCTGGAGCGCGCCGAGCTCGTCTTCGGCGTCGGCCCGGCCGGCACCGGCAAGACCTATCTCGCCGTCGCCCATGCCGCCCAGATGCTGGAGCGCGGCGCGGTCGAAAAGATCATCCTGTCGCGCCCGGCCGTCGAGGCCGGTGAGCGCCTCGGCTTCCTGCCCGGCGACATGAAGGAAAAGGTCGACCCCTATCTTCGGCCGCTCTATGACGCGCTCTATGACATGATCCCCGCCGACAAGGTCGATCGGGCGATCACCGCCGGCGTCATCGAGATTGCCCCGCTCGCCTTCATGCGCGGCCGTACGCTCGCCAACGCCGCGATCATCCTCGACGAAGCGCAGAATACGACGTCGATGCAGATGAAGATGTTCCTGACGCGTCTCGGCGAAAATGCCCGTATGATCGTCACCGGCGACCCGAGCCAGATCGACCTGCCGCGCGGCGTCAAATCCGGCCTCGTCGAGGCCCTGGAGCTGCTGAACGGCGTCGAGGGCATCTCGATCGTGCGCTTCAAGGACACCGACGTCGTGCGTCATCCGCTGGTCGGCCGCATCGTCAGAGCCTATGACGCCACCTATCTTGTCGAAGCCGAAGACGTCGGTCGGCAGGGCTAATGGCCGAACTCGATATCCAGATCAGCATCGAGGACATCGGCTGGCCCGGCGAGGAAACGCTGCTGGTCTTTTGCGAGCGCGTGCTCGGGGCCGCCGCGGTCTATCTGCGCGACAATGAGAAGCAGCCTTTCCCGAAGATGCCGCCGGAGGTTTCGCTGGTCTTTACCGACGATGCCTCGATCCAGGACATCAATGCCGAATGGCGCGGCAAGGACAAGCCGACCAATGTCCTCTCCTTCCCGGCCTTTCCGGTTCAGCGCGGCAAGCTGCCCGGGCCGATGCTCGGCGACATCATCATCGCCCGGGAGACGGTGGAGCGGGAAGCCCAGGAACTCGAAAAGAGTTTTGACGACCACCTGACCCATCTTCTGGTGCACGGTTTCTTGCATCTTCTCGGCTACGACCATATGAATAATGCCGAAGCCGAAATTATGGAGGGGCTGGAGACTCGCATTTTGGCGCAGCTCGGCCTATCTGATCCCTACGAGGGTCAAGACCTTAAAATGGAACCATGAGCGACTTTACGACGAAGCCGGCGGCAGACGCCAAGGACTCCGAATCATCCTCTTCTTCGGATGAGGTCGGCAGTAGTAGTCGGCCATCCGGCCGATCCCAATCCTTCTGGTCGCGCGCCGCCCGCATTCTCCGCCCGCAGCAGGGCTCGCGACTGCGCGAGGATCTTGCCGATGCGCTGATGACCGATGCGGCCGGCGACGACGCTTTTTCGCCCGACGAGCGGGCAATGCTGCACAATATCCTGCGCTTTCGCGAGGTGCGCGTCGCCGACGTGATGGTGCCGCGCGCCGATATCGAGGCGGTGGACCAGAACATCACCATCGGCGAGCTGATGATCCTGTTCGAGGAATCCGGCCGCTCGCGCATGCCTGTTTATGCCGATACGCTCGACGACCCGCGCGGCATGGTGCATATCCGCGACCTGCTCTCCTATGTCGCCAAGCAGGCGCGCAACAAGCGCCGCGGCCCGGCAAAGCCGGCCGCTGCAGCGCCGGCGATCGAAGTCGCGCCGGAGAACATCCAGAAGCCGCCGCGCTCGACCAAGCCGAATTTCGATCTTGCCCGGGTCGACCTGCAGAAGACGCTGGCCGAGGCCGGCATCATCCGCAAGATCCTGTTCGTGCCGCCGTCGATGCTGGCCTCCGACCTCTTGCGCCGGATGCAGGTGAACCGTACGCAGATGGCGCTCGTCATCGACGAATATGGCGGCACCGACGGTCTCGCCTCGCACGAGGACATCGTCGAAATGGTGGTCGGCGACATCGACGACGAACATGACGACGAAGAGGTGATGTTCAAGCGCGTCGCCGAAGACGTCTTCGTCGCCGACGCCCGTGTCGAGCTGGAAGAGATCGCCGAAGCGATCGGACCGGATTTCGACATCAGCGAACAGGTCGACGAGGTCGACACGCTGGGCGGGCTGATCTTCTCCGCGCTCGGCCGCATCCCCGTCCGCGGCGAAGTCGTCCAGGCCCTGCCGAACTTCGAATTCCATATCCTCGACGCCGATCCGCGCCGCATCAAGCGGCTGCGCATCACCCGCAAGCGCCACGCGATCCGCCGCCGCGCCAAGGAGGCTGGCGACATCACACCCGGATCCGAGACCGGCGACGACCGGTCGGCTGAATCGACCACCAACTAGGCATCGGTACGGAAATCGGAATTGCCTTTCGGGCCGATGCGGGAACAGGACAAAGAGCCGCTTTTTTGAAAGACTGCGAATGGGTTGATTCGCGGTTTGATGGGAGTGCGCATGGAGCGGCTTGCGGACAGGGTTATCCTCGTCTGGGGGTTAAAACGGTCGTTGCTGGCCGTCGCCGCTGGAGCATTCGCCGCTCTGGCGCTGCCGCCTTTCGGTTTTTTCGCGGCGATGTTCCTCTCCTTCACGCTGCTCGTCTGGCTGCTCGACGGGACGGCAGCTTCTCCTGAAAGCGGCCTGATCGGCAGGCTATGGCCGGCCTTTGCCGTCGGCTGGCTGTTCGGCTTCGGCTATTTCGTCGCCGGCCTTTGGTGGATCGGTCATGCCTTGCTGGTCGATTCGGAGGAATTTGCCTGGGCACTGCCCCTGGCAGTCCTCGGGCTGCCGGCCGGCCTTGCGGTCTTCTATGGGCTGGCGACTGCCCTTGCCCGGATCGTCTGGTCCGACGGCATGGGACGGATCGCCGCGCTGGCGGCCGGCTTCGGCCTGATGGAATGGCTTCGAAGCGTGATCCTCACCGGCTTTCCCTGGAATGCCATCGGTTACGGCCTGATGCCCGTTCCGCTGATGATGCAGTCGGCGCATGTGATCGGTGCGATGGGGGTGACGACACTTGCCGTCTTCGTCTTTTCCGCCCCGGCGCTGATCGGGACGCGACAGGGCGCGAAGCCTGGAATTGCGCTCGCCATCCTGCTGTTTGCCGCCCATCTCGGTTACGGCGCCTATGCCCTTTATCTGGCGCCGCGGCCGCAGTCCTTACCCGAAGACAAGCGGCCGGTGGTGCGGCTGGTGCAGCCGGCCATCGACCAGGCGGCGAAGATGGACAACGACGCCGACCGCAATGCGATCTTCGAGACCCATCTGAAGCTTTCCGCCGAAGCGCCCAGAAACGGCGGACGCAAACCCAACATCATCGTCTGGCCGGAAACCTCGATCCCCTTCATCCTCACCGACAACCAGGATGCGTTGACGCGGATCGCCGATACGCTCGACGACGATCAGATCCTGATCGCCGGCGCGGTGCGCGCCGAGGAGATGGGGCCTGGCACCCCGGTGCGCTACTACAATTCCATCTATGTGATCGACGGCCGCGGCCAGATCATCGCCGCCTCCGACAAGGTGCATCTCGTGCCTTTCGGCGAATATCTGCCCTTCGAGGAAATCCTCACCGAACTCGGTATCCAGAATGTCGTCGAGATACCAGGCGGCTTTTCGGCCGCAGCAAGCCGGCACCTTCTGGCGCTGCCCGGCGGCCTCAATCTCTACCCGCTGATCTGCTATGAGATCATCTTTCCGGGCGAAATGACCGGCGACATCGTGGATGCCAACGCGCTCCTCAACCTCACCAACGATGCATGGTTCGGCATCACGCCCGGGCCCTACCAGCATTTCCAGCAGGCGCGGGTGCGGGCAATCGAGACCGGCCTGCCGCTGATTCGCGACGCCAACAACGGCATATCGGCACTCGTGAACGCGCATGGGGAAATCATCGCAGGCCTCGATCTTGGTGAGACCGGCTTCATTGATGCAACTGTTGATGGGTTCGGCAATGGGTTCGGAACCACATACCCCCTTCAGACATACTTCTGGTTGACCGAAGCACTGTTGATGCTGATTGCGCTAATTTCTCGCAAAGGTTTTATTTGAGGGTTGAATTGACCAAAAACCCCTAAAATTGCATAGTGATGACAATCGGCGTTGTTAACGTTTGCTTGAAGGTGGTTTCCCCACCGCTTGCAACGTGGCGTTTTGGGATGGATCAGGGGCATGCCGGTTGGAAACAGAAATTCGTAGCTAGGGCACGACCATGATTGAAAATAAGAAGAAACCGAATCCGATCGACATCCATGTTGGCAGCCGCATTCGCCTTCGCCGAACGATGTTGGGCATGAGCCAGGAAAAGCTTGGCGAAAGCCTCGGCATCACCTTCCAGCAGATCCAGAAATACGAGAAGGGCACCAACCGTGTCGGCGCAAGCCGTCTGCAGAACATCTCGAGCATCCTCAATGTTCCGGTCTCCTTCTTCTTCGAGGATGCGCCCGGCGAACATGCTGGCGCCGCCGGCGGCATGGCCGAAGCCTCCAGCTCGAATTACGTCGTAGACTTCCTCTCCTCCTCGGAGGGCCTGCAGCTCAACCGCGCCTTCGTGAAGATTTCCGATCCCAAGGTTCGCCGCAAGGTCGTGGAACTGGTCAAGGCGCTCGCTGCCGAAGCCGACGCTGACTGATCCAGCTCTCATTGCAAAATAGGAAAGGCGGTCGAAAGGCCGCTTTTTTTGTCTTTTTCGGGCAAAATTTGTCACCTCACCACTGATATAAAGATATATTTATGTCCTTGTGCGCTTGTCATCGGCGCTCGAACTGAGTACCTACTAGCTGGCTTTTATTCTTTGAGGGGAATCCCGGAATGCGCGCGAATTATCTCTTTACCAGCGAATCTGTTGCCGAAGGTCATCCGGACAAAGTGTGTGACCGCATCTCCGACGAGATCGTCGATCTGGTCTACCGCGAAGCGGCCAAGACCGGCGTCAATCCGTGGGGCGTGCGCATTGCCTGCGAAACGCTGGCGACGACCAACCGCGTCGTCATCGCCGGCGAGGTCCGCCTGCCGCCGAGCCTGATGAAGAAGGACAAAGATGGCAAGGACGTCATCAATCCCTCGAAGTTCAAAGCCGCTGCTCGCCGCGCCATCAAGGATATCGGCTACGAACAGGACGGCTTCCACTGGAAGAAGGCAAAGATCGACGTGCTGCTGCACTCGCAGTCGGCCGATATCGCCCAGGGCGTCGACAGCGCCGCCGACCAGCAGGGCGACGAGGGAGCCGGCGACCAGGGCATCATGTTCGGTTACGCCTGCAAGGAAACGCCGGACCTGATGCCGGCTCCAATCTATTATTCTCACAGGATCCTGCAGCTGCTGGCCGCCGCCCGCAAGAAGGGCGACGGTGAAGTCGCCAAGCTCGGCCCCGACGCCAAGAGCCAGGTGACCGTGCGTTACGTCGACGGCAAACCCTCGGAAGCGACCTCGATCGTACTTTCGACCCAGCATCTCGATGAGAGCTGGGATTCCAAGAAAGTCCGCGCCGTCGTCGAACCCTATATCCGCGAGGCGCTCGGCGAGCTGAAGATCGCCGAGGATTGCAAGTGGTACATCAATCCCACCGGCAAGTTCGTCATCGGCGGACCGGACGGCGATGCAGGCCTGACCGGCCGCAAGATCATCGTCGACACCTATGGCGGTGCGGCTCCGCATGGCGGTGGTGCATTCTCCGGCAAGGACACGACCAAGGTCGACCGTTCGGCTGCCTATGCCGCCCGCTACCTCGCCAAGAACGTCGTCGCCGCCGGCCTCGCCGACCGCTGCACGATCCAGCTCTCCTACGCCATCGGCGTCGCGCAGCCGCTGTCGATCTATGTCGACCTGCACGGCACCGGCAAGGGTGTGTCGGAAGACCAGGTTGAAGCGGCGATCCGCCAGAACATGGACCTGTCGCCGTCGGGCATCCGCCGTCACCTCGACCTCAACAAGCCGATCTACGCCAAGACCTCGGCCTATGGCCATTTCGGCCGCAAGGCCGGCCGTGACGGCTCATTCTCCTGGGAGCGCACCGACCTCGTCAAGGCGCTCAAGGAAGCCGTCAAGACCAAGGTCGCTGCATGACGGATATGGAACGCCGGGGACGAGCGACCGAAGCCTTTTTCGGTCGCCGCAAGGGAAAGGCCCTGCGCGAACAGCAGGCGGAAACGCTGAACAGCCTGCTCCCGGCATTCCTCATCGATCTCTCGGCGGCTCCCCCGGAGCCGCTGACATCCCTCTTCCCGATTCCGGTCACGACATTGCGGCTGGAAATCGGTTTCGGCGGCGGCGAACACCTGATCCATCGGGCGCTGGAGAGACCTTCGACCGGTTTTATCGGCGTCGAACCCTTCGTCAATTCGATGCAAAAGCTTTTGTCGCGTATCGGCGAGACCGGCGCCTCCAATATTCGCGTCTATAATGACGATGCGACGCAACTGCTCGACTGGCTGCCAGATGGCGCGCTCGACCAGATCGATCTGCTCTATCCCGATCCCTGGCCGAAGCGGAAGCACTGGAAGCGCCGCTTCGTCTCGAAGACCAATCTCGACCGCTTTCACCGCGTGCTGAAGCCCGGCGGCCTTTTCTGCTTCGCCTCCGACATCGACACCTATGTGAACTGGACGCTGCTCAAATGCCGCGACCATGGCGGCTTCGACTGGATGGCAGAAAACGCGGCGGATTGGCTGACCCCCTATGAGGGCTGGCCGAGCACGCGCTACGAGGCGAAGGCGCGCCGCGAGGGCCGGTCGTCAGCCTATCTGACCTTCAGCAAGATCTGAATTCGGCGAACACTGCGCTGGAAGCAATTGAAGGCGATAGTGAAGGCGTGCCGTGCGGCCCCCTCATCCGACCCTGCGGGCCACCTTCTCCCCGCTGGGGAGAAGAGGGAGAATGCCGCTTCTCGATCGACCCCGTTGGATGGAGTGCGTATGAACAGGTGGGTTCGTTGGCCAGTATCGGCGCGCCTTGCTCCCCTCTTCTCCCCAGCGGGGAGAAGGTGGCCCGAAGGGCCGGATGAGGGAGCCACACGGCACGGTGCCAACGACGACCAGTCTATTTGCAGTATAGCTGCAAATGCCTGATGGCATTTCGCTTTTCATAGCACTCAGTGCGTTTGACGTCAGTGCAGGCTGACCGTCTTCAATTCGTCTTCGGCGGCCTTGAAGAAGGTGCTGGAGCGGTTGTCCGTCAAAAGGATCGGCGTGCCGTCGGCGCCGAACAGTGCCCAGAGATCGACGTTCGGATCGATATCCGGCGCCTCTGGGAAGCACTTGGCGACCTCTTCGGTGCGCATCTTTCTGATGTAGGCGACCTCGCCGTTGCCGATGTGGGCAAGCTCGGATTTGGTCAAGTGAGACGTGGCTTCTTTCATCAACATTCCTGTTCCTCCGGGAGAAGGGACCAACGGTTCTGGAAACCGTTGTGCTACTGTGAGACCGAAATGTTAATTTTCTTGACCATGCGCGCCGGTTCCGGACGAATTAGATCGACGGAGAGCAGACCGTTCTTCAGGCCGGCGCCGAGGACCTGCATGCCGTCGGCCAGCACGAAGGTGCGCTGGAACTGGCGGGAGGCAATGCCGCGATAAAGATAATCCCGCTCGCCCTGCTCCACCTGACGGCCGCGGATCACAAGCTGGTTCTCCTCGGTGGAGACATCGAGCTCCTCCTCGCTGAAACCGGCAACGGCAAGGGTGATGCGCAGACGTTCGGGGGCGCCGCTGTCGGCGGCGATGCGTTCGATGTTGTAAGGCGGGTATCCGTCGCTCGCTTTGGAAATGCGCTCCAGCGTTTTTTCCATGGCGTCGAAGCCCAGAAGCAGGGGGCTGGCGAAAGGGGTAATGCGGCTCATCTCTTTTCAAGTCCTTGATGCAAGCGACCATCCCGGACCTCAAGCGCAGCATCCGGATGCCGATAATATGGGGGCATGATCACGGCGCTGCAAGGCGCACGCGACTCTCCCGATTCAAACCTCTCTCACTTTTCGAATGCCGGCGCCCGCCTCCTTGCTTGACAAAGGACCTGCTGCCTCGCATCAAAACATGCCCGCGCGGAATGTGCCGATTTGTGACGGGGAATTAAGAGATTGTGTCTGCCGGAACAAGCGGCATGGCGAGAACGGGACGATTGGAATGGCAAGCGCGAGAAAGATCATCATCGACACGGATCCCGGCCAGGATGACGCGGCCGCCATCATGCTGGCTTTCGGAAGCCCCGATGAGCTCGAGGTGCTGGGGATCACGACGGTCGCCGGCAACGTGCCGCTGTCATTCACCAGCCGCAACGCGCGCATCGTCTGCGAGCTCTGCGGCCGCACGGATGTGAAGGTTTTCACCGGCGCCGACAAGCCGATCGCCCGCAAGCTGGTGACTGCAGAACATGTGCACGGCAAGACCGGCCTCGACGGCCCTGTTCTGCCCGAACCGACGATGGCGCTGCAGCCCGGCCACTCCGTCGATTTCATCATCGAGACGCTGCGCCGCGAGCCGGAAGGCACGGTGACGCTCTGCACGCTCGGGCCGCTCACCAATATCGGCATGGCCTTCCAGAAGGCGCCCGACATCATTGCCCGCATTCGCGAGCTGGTCATGATGGGCGGCGGCTTCTTCGAGGGCGGCAATATTACGCCGGCCGCCGAATTCAACATCTATGTCGACCCCGAAGCCGCCGACATCGTCTTCCGTTCAGGCGTGCCGATCGTGATGATGCCACTCGACGTGACGCATCAGTTGCTGACGCGCAAGGACCGGGTCAAACGCATGGCCGAGATCGGCACGGCGCCTGTTAAGGCCATGGTCGAGATGTTGGAATTCTTCGAACGCTTCGATATCGAGAAATACGGTTCTGATGGCGGGCCGCTGCACGACCCCACGGTCGTGGCCTATCTCTTGAAACCAGAGCTTTTCCAGGGCCGCGACTGCAATGTCGAGATCGAGATCCGGTCCGAACTCACCGTCGGGATGACCGTCGTCGACTGGTGGCATGTGACCGAGCGCAAGCGCAACGCCAAGGTCATGCGTCATGTCGATGCGGACGGCTTCTTCGATCTGCTGATCGAACGCTTCGCCCGCATCTGATTTTTCTTTCCTTCTCCGAGGCGGAGAAGGAAAACGACCTCAGGCGTCCTTCTCGTCGAAGACGGAATTGATTTCGGCCTCGACCGGCTTCGGGCCGCCCTTGGCAACGCCGACCATAGCCGGCCGTAGGACGCGTTCGCCGATGGTGAAGCCGGCCTGCACGACCTGGACGACGGTATTGTTCGGCACTTCGGAGTTCGGCACCTCGAACATCGCCTGATGAAAATTCGGATCGAATTTCTGGCCAACCGGCTCCAGCTTGCGAACGCCGTGGCGCTCCAGCGCCGAGAGCATCGAGCGCTCGGTCATCTCCACACCTTCGATCAGGGTGGTGAGGCCGGCATCGGCCGTGGCCTTGGTCTCCGGAGAGATGGCGTCCAGCGCCCGGCGCAAATTGTCCGAGACGGCGAGCATGTCGCGGGCGAAACCGGCGACGGAATAGGATTTTGCATCCTTGACCTCGCGCTCGGTGCGGCGGCGCAGATTATCCATCTCGGCGGCAAGGCGCAGATAGCGGTCACGCAGCTCGGTATTCTCGGCCTTCAGGAGGTCGAGCGGATCCGGCTGGTTTGCCTCCTCCTGCCCGACAGTGGCAGTTTCGACGTTGACGGCAGCGTCGGCTGCGGCGTTGGCCGCAGTTGCGTCAGGTCCGTTTTTCGTCGTTTCATCGGTCATGACGGTCTCCGGTTGGTATTTCAGATGCGCCCGATATCGAGGTTTGACCGGAAAAAATCAAGTCTGCGTGACGAAGAAGCGAAAATTCCGCGGCTTCGTCAGTGATGACGTCAAAGCGGATTGCGCGACAGGCGGGAGACGAGCTGGGCGGTGTAGTCCACCATCGGCACAATGCGGGAATAATTGAGCCGCGTCGGGCCGATGACGCCGACCGCGCCGACGATCCGGTCGTCATCGTCGCGATAGGGCGCGACGATGAGCGACGAGCCGGACAGAGAGAAGAGCTTGTTTTCCGAACCGATGAAGATGCGCACGCCTGAACCGCTTTCGGCCAGGTTGAGAAGCTCGATCAGGCTGTCCTTCTTTTCGAGATCGTCGAACAGCATGCGCAGCCGGTCGAGATCTTCGGCGCCGGCGAGGCCTTCGAGCAGGTTGGCGCGGCCGCGGATGATCAGCTGGGCGGGCTTTCCCTCGTCCGGGCTGCCAGCCCAGACGGCGATGCCGCGCTCGACAAGATCGCGCGAGAGCGCATCGAGTTCGTGACGGACATCATCCTTCAGCCGGCTTAACTGTTTGCGCAGCTCCGGCAGCGTCTGGCCGGACATGTGCGCGTTGAGGAAATTCGCCGCCTCCGTCAGCTGCGAGGAGGTGACGCCCGCCGGCAGTTCGATGATACGGTTTTCCACCTGATCGTGATCGCCGACGAGCACGGCGAGCGCCTTTGTCGGTTCAAGCCGGATGAACTCGACATGTTTCAGCACCGGATCACTTTTCGAGGTGATGACGAGGCCGGCCCCGCGCGAGATGCCGGAGAGCATGCGGCTCGCTTCGTTCATCATCGATTCCACCGGATTGCCGCCGCTTTCGGCCCGCACCTGGCGATCGATATTGGCGCGCTCCTCGGCGGAGAGATCGCCGATCTGCATGAAGGCATCGACGAAGAAGCGCAGCCCGATCTGGGTCGGCAGCCGGCCGGCGCTGACATGCGGGGAATAGATGAGACCGAGCTCTTCGAGATCGCTCATGACGTTGCGCACCGAGGCCGGCGACAGCGACATCGGCAGCAGTCGCGACAGATTGCGCGAGCCGAGCGGCTCGCCGCTTTCGAGATAGCCTTCGACGATGCGGCGGAAAATTTCTCTGGAGCGCTCGTCCAGTGCAGCAACGGCATCCGAAACCGACGTCGACCTGATGCCCATGAACCTTTTCAAACCCACGCTGATGATGCTCCCGAAAATATAGTCAAACTCGCACCCGTGGCAAAAGGGAATTTGCAAATGAGCACGGCCAATCGTAGAAGCGGTCAACAACTCCAGGAGATAAGAATGCGGCCTTCAGGCAGAAAAACCGACCAGATGCGCAAGGTCTCGTTCGAGCGCAATTTTTCCAAGCATGCGGAAGGCTCCTGCTTGGTGAAATTCGGCGATACGCACGTGCTTTGCACCGCAAGCCTCGAGGAAAAGACGCCGCCGTGGCTGCGCAACACCGGCAAGGGCTGGGTCACGGCCGAATACGGCATGCTGCCGCGGGCGACCGGCGAGCGCATGAAGCGCGAGGCCGCCGCCGGCAAGCAGGGCGGTCGCACCCAGGAAATTCAACGGCTGATCGGCCGGTCGCTGCGCGCCGTCGTCGATCTGCAGGCGCTCGGCGAAAAGCAGATCACGCTCGATTGCGACGTCATCCAGGCCGATGGCGGCACACGAACGGCCTCGATCACCGGCGGCTGGATCGCGCTTTACGACTGCCTGAAATGGATGGAAAGCCGCAACATGATCAAGGTCGAGCGGGTCCTGAAGGATCACGTCGCCGCCATCTCCTGCGGCGTTTTCGCCAGCCAGCCGGTCATCGATCTCGATTATCTCGAGGATTCCTCGGCCGAGACCGATGCGAACTTCGTCATGACCGGCGCCGGCGGCATTGTCGAAATCCAGGGCACGGCCGAAGGCACGCCGTTCAGCGAAGAGGAATTCAGCTCGCTGATGCGGCTTGCCAAGAACGGCATCGGCGAACTCGTCGCCCTGCAGAAAGAGGCGATTGCAGGATGAACGCCATGCTGGAAGGCATGTTGGAAACGGCGCTCTATGCGCGCGATCTCGATCAGGCCGAGACGTTCTACGGGGACGTTCTTGGGCTTGAAAAGATCACCCGCGCCGGCAACCGACATGTCTTCTTCCGCTGTGGCCCAGGCGTTCTCCTGATCTTCAACCCCGAGGAAACGATAAAGCCGCCGGCACCCGACGCGCTGCAGGTGCCGCCGCACGGCACCACCGGGCAAGGCCATGCCTGTTTCCGGGTGTCCGGTCGCAATATTGATGCGATGGCCGAACGGCTGAAGGCGGCTGAGATCGCGATCGAATCCGAGGTGCACTGGCCAAATGGCGGCCGCTCGATCTATTTCCGCGACCCTGCCGGCAACAGCCTGGAATGCGCGGAAGCTAAAATCTGGGGCATCGAACAGGATATTTGAATGCGCAAGCTCGAAACCAAAACCATCGTCGTCGCCAGCCACAATGCCGGCAAGATCCGCGAGATCCAGGAACTGATCGGGCCGCTCGGCTTCACCGCAAAATCGGCGGCCGAACTGAATTTCGTCGAACCTGACGAAACCGGTACGAGCTTCGAGGAGAATGCGACGATCAAGGCGGTCGCCTCGGCCAATGCCGCCGGCATGCCGGCGCTTTCGGATGATTCCGGCCTGGTGGTCGACGCGCTCGGCGGCGATCCCGGCGTCTACACCGCCAACTGGGCGGAAAGGGCAGACGGCACGCGCGACTTCGACATGGCGATGGCTAAGGTGGAAAAGGCGCTGCAGGACGCCGGCGCCACGACGCCGGAACAGCGCGGGGCGCGTTTCGTCAGCGTGCTCTGCCTTGCCTGGCCGGACGGGCATACCGAGCTTTTCCGCGGCGAGGTGGAAGGCCATGTCGTCTGGCCGCCGCGCGGCACCCAAGGCTTCGGCTATGATCCGGTTTTCCAGCCCGAGGGTTATGCCGTCACCTTCGGAGAAATGAGCGGCGAGGAGAAACACGGCTGGAATGTCGGCAAGCCGCAGGCGCTGTCGCATCGGGCCCGTGCCTTCAAACTTTTCGTCGAAACCTGCCTGGAGGCATAAGATCTGTTCGTGGGCAATTTCGATACGCCAAGCCTCTCGCGCGACGCCGCGCTGCTGCCCGATACCGGCGAGCCCGGCTTCGGCGTCTATGTGCATTGGCCCTTCTGCGCGGCGAAGTGTCCCTACTGCGACTTCAACAGCCATGTACGCCATCAGCCGGTGGATCAGGAGCGCTTTGCATCAGCCTTTCTGAAGGAGATGGCGGCAGTCCGGGCGATGAGCGGGCCGAAGACGGTGACGAGCATCTTCCTCGGCGGCGGCACGCCGTCGCTGATGAAGCCGGAGACGGTGTCTGCCATTCTCGACGGCATCGCACGGCACTGGCATGTGCCCGCCGGTATCGAAATCACCATGGAGGCCAACCCGTCGAGCGTCGAGGCTGAACGGTTTCGCGGCTACCGGGCGGCCGGCGTCAACCGCGTCTCGCTCGGCGTACAGGCGCTGAACGACCGCGATCTGAAATTCCTCGGCCGGCTGCATGACGTCGCCGACGCGCTGAAGGCGATCCGGCTGGCGCGCGACATTTTCCCGCGCATGTCCTTCGACCTCATCTATGCCCGGCCGGAGCAGACGGTCGCGGAATGGGAGAAGGAACTGAAGGAAGCGATCTCCTATGCGGTCGACCATCTGTCGCTCTATCAGCTGACCATCGAGGAAGGCACGCCCTTCTTCGGTCTGCACAAATCAGGCAAGCTGATCGTGCCGGACGGCGAACAATCGGCCCTGCTCTACGAGGCGACGCAGGAGATCACGGCGCGTGAGGGCATGCCCGCCTATGAGGTCTCCAACCATGCCAGGCCGGGTGCCGAAAGCCGCCACAACCTGACCTACTGGCGTTACGGCGATTATGCCGGCGTCGGCCCGGGCGCGCACGGCCGGCTGACGCGCGGGTATGAGAAGATCGCGACGGCGACCGAGCGCAAGCCGGAAGCCTGGCTCGAGATGGTCGAGCGGGACGGCCACGGCATTCTCGACCAGGAGCGGCTCGGTTTTGAGGAACAGTCGGACGAGCTGCTGCTGATGGGACTGCGCCTGAGGGAAGGCGTCGATCTCGCCCGCTGGCAGCAGCTTTCGGGCCGTGAGCTCGACCCGAAACGCGAGGAATTCCTGCTCGAACATAAATTCGTCGAGCGGATCGGCAATTCGCGCCTGCGCTGCACGCCATCGGGCATGCTGATCCTCGATTCCGTCGTGGCCGATCTCGCCTGCTGACATCCAACGAGGTTGATCCGGGCGCGGCAGCGACATCGCCGTCCGCGCCGGAAAACATATCTCAGCCGTGGCTGGTGGCGCCAGCCTTAAACAGGCTGCCGGTCGGCGTCTTCAGGAACATCTCCAGCGGTATATGCTCCTGGTGCAGGAAACCGGTCGCCGGCAGCAGGCCGTCGCGGACCATCTCGATGACGGCAACGACAGAGGCCGAGGTCGTCCAGGCGATTGCCGTGCGACGGGCGCCGGAAATTTCGATCGGGTAATAGGCGCGCACGAACTCCTTGCGGCGCAGGCTGCCGTTCTCCGTGCCTTCCGCGGCGACATGGACATAGACGACATCGTCTTCAACAGGCGGCTTGGCATTGGTCAGGATCTCGCCGGCGAGCTTGCGCTTGTCGCGCATCAAGAGCTCATGGAAGAAGAAGTTCATCAGCTCCATATGGCCGGGATAACGCATGGTCTTGTAGTCGAGATTGTCAACCTTGCCGAGCATGGTGTCGCACATGGTGCCAAGGCCGCCCGATGTCGTGAAGGCTTCGAGCTTGACACCACCGACATAGATGGTCTCGTGCCACTCCATCGGCGAGACGAGCTTGCGCACGCCGCCCTCGATGACCTCGCAATCATTCAGATATTCGTTGACGACGCCTTCCGGCGACCAGTTGAAGGCATAGCCGAGAAGACCCGTCGGATGCTGCGGCAGGGCGCCGACGCGCATGCGGATCGATCGGCAGCGATCGAAGCCGTCGGCCAGGCTTGCGCCGACGATGCCGACGAAACCGGGCGCCAGGCCGCATTGCGGCGCCATCAGTCCGCGGGCGGTCTTCGACAGTTCGATGATGAAATTGGTGGTTGGGACGTCTTCCGTCAGATCGAAGTAATGAATGCCGGCAAGATGGGCAGCGCGAGCCAGCTCGATGTTCAGGTGATAGGGCAGGCAAGACAGCACCGCCTCAACGTTCGAGAGCAGTTCGCCGATCACCTGCGGATCGGATATGTCGCCTGCGCGGCATGTAAAGGGCAGCTCGCCCAGGGGCAGCTGCGCATCGACACCAATGACCTTGAAGCCGCCTTCATGCAAAAGCGTTGCCGCCAGCCGCCCGACCTTGCCGAGGCCGAGAACGGCGATCTTTTCGAAACTCATTCATTCCCTCCCATGCGCCGTTCGGCGCTCTTCTTGGACGCGGGGAGGTATAGAATAAAAAGCTTATAAAGGAAAACGGCTGGAATCGCTTCCAGCCGTCAAATTTCCCGACAGGTCCACCGATTATTCGTTGATCAGCCGCTTCAGCAGCTCGATTTCGTGCGAAAGCTTGGTGTCACCGGATATCAGCTCCTCGATCTTGCGCACGGCATGCAGCACGGTCGTGTGATCGCGCCCGCCGAAGCGGCGGCCGATTTCCGGAAAGGAGCGCGGCGTCAGCGTCTTCGACAAATACATGGCAATCTGGCGCGGCTTGACGATGACGCGGGTGCGGCGATTGGAGACCAGTTCCTGGCGCGAGACGTTGTAGTGCCTGGCGACGATGCGCTGAATATCCTCAATGCGCACGCGGCGCGGTTCGCCCGAACCGACGAGATGGGCGAGCAATTCGTCGACGCGCTCGATCGACAGGTTCGGCTCGAAGGAGCGGCGGAAGATCAGCTGATTGAAGGCGCCTTCGAGTTCGCGGCCGCTGGCCGTGATATTGCGGGCGACGTGCTGAAGCAGATCTGCCGGAATTTCGAGCGACGGATCCTCGAGCCGGGCCGCGGCCAGACGCCGCTTGAGGATTTCGAGGCGCATTTCGTAATCCGGCGCGTCGAGTTCGATGGCAACGCCGCCCTGCAGGCGCGAGCGGACGCGCGGATCGAGCGACTCCAGCTCCCATGGCGCGCGGTCGGCGGCGACGACGACCTGCTTGGCGCTGTCGAGCAGCATATTCAGGAGATGGCAGAACTCATGCTGGATCATCTTGCCCTGCAGGAACTGCATGTCGTCGATGATCAAGAGATCGATGTTGCGCAATGAATCCTTCAGCGTCAGCGCGTCGTTGTCGCGGATCGCCGTGGCGAAGCGCCACATGAAATATTCGGCCGTCAGGTAGACGACGCGCAGGGCCCGCGGGTTCTGCACCGCCGCATTGGCGATCGCCTGCAAGAGATGAGTCTTGCCGAGTCCGACCGTCGAATGGACGAAGAGCGGATTGAACCGTACGGCGCCGGAGCCGACTTCCGCGATCGTCTTGGCAGCCGCAAGCGCGACGCGGTTCGAGCTGCCTTCCACGAAGGTATCGAAGGTGAAGCGGCTGTCGAGCGGCGAACCGAACAGCGGCGTTCCGAGGCTTGTGGGCCTTGCGGCGGCAACGGCCGAAACTGCCTGCTGGACGGCCTGACCGGCCGGCTGGGCGCTCGGCGGACGGCGCATCTGCGCGGGAGCAGCCGGCTCGGGCTGGACCACCTCGTCGACGGCCTTCATGCCGCTGCGCGTTGCGGTGCGCACCAGGATTTCGATTTTCAGGATTTCCGGGTCTTCGGCCTGGAACAGACCGGTGATGAGATCGAGATAACGATTGTTGATCCACGACTTCAGGAAGGTCGTGGGAACCGAAAGGCGAACAACGCTCTTCGATACTGAATGCAGCTTCAACCTGGCAAACCAGCTGGCATAGACGTCAGGACCGACCTGGGCCTTCAAGCGCGCGCTGACGCGCTCAAACAAAATGCTCTGCTTCATTTCCGCCTTAGCTTCCCCCACTTCCTGGCGCATGGAGCCGAACGCTTGCGGTGCCGCATCCCCATTGTCGAGCCCGCCCGCCATCATCGTATTCATCTGCATAATGCCGCCTTTCAATTCCACCGGGCGGCCTCCGCTAAAACAGCCGCCCGATCATTCCCCGCTTTGACGGGCTGGCGGCATCCTCATGAAGCCACTCGCCTGCCGGTTCACTCAAACACGACACAGAAGCCCGTGCAGGTACCGCATTCATGCGGCGCCTTCATCGGCTTTCCGTGCCAGGCTGTCGGTCAATCCTCGTTTTCGGCCGACCAGCCCGAACGCAATATTACTATCCCTATCCGGCAGCCTCACGTTAAACGTGTGGTTGCCATAGGCACAAAACATCCCTGCCCCGTAACAGCCACGTTACGGCCCAAATCCGTCAAGTGCTTGAAAAAACGGAAGCGCAAGGCTCCGTAACAGATGGCACAAATTCATCGCCCTGCCGACGTGGCAGTTAAGACCGAACTCTGCAGGTGATGTCCGCGCCCTCTGTTGGACGCCATTTAGGCAGGATCAAATGGCAAGATCAACGATGAATTTTACGCAAAATTAAGATGCGGCCATTGACTCCGGCCGCCCTTTTCGGGCGTCACACTAGCGTCAAAAAAGAATCGCAGTTGAATCAACGAGATTCCCCGTTCGGGCTATTTTGACACGCAAAGAAAGAAAAAAAATAAAAATCTTCTTGACTCGGGCGTGATCCGCAAAGGTTTGGCCAGAGTCGCGCAATGGGAAAGCATCCTTCCGCAAGCTATTGTTTTTTAATGCCTTTTCCTGTCATGGCGCTGACACGAAACAGTCGTGCGATTAACCATGAAGGACGCTCCTCAGCGGAATCGAAAAAGCCCGGTAAAATTACCGGGCTAATCATAACGAGGAGGTCGTTAATGGATTGTTACGCGGTCGTGGAGACCGACAGAGCCTTCACACGAGCAGCCAGGCGAGAGACCTTGCGCGATGCCGTGTTGGAGTGCAGCACGCCCTTGCTGGCGGCGCGGGCGAGTTCCGGCTGAGCGGCCAGGAAAGCCGCCTTCGCCTTGTCGGCGTCACCGGATGCGATGGCCTCTTCGACCTGGCGAACGAAAGTACGAACGCGCGAGCGACGAGCCTTATTGACGTCGGTACGGCGGGCGATCTTGCGGGTCGCTTTTTTCGCCGAAGTTGTATTGGCCATGGATGCCTCTCTCAAGAATTCGAACAAACTCCGCCATTACCGCGGGCCCTGCGGCCACCAAATCCAGCAATACGGGAGCAATCGCGGAAAACCAGAGCGGCTTTCCGAACCGTGGGCGGGCATATAACCCTAAAGCCGGCCCACGTCAACGCGGATTTTCAAGCTTTCCGACGGCAAGCGCCGAAAAGCATTCAACGGTGCTTGAAGGCTGGTTTGCGCTTCTCGATGAAGGCGGCCATGCCTTCTTTCTGATCGTCCGTGGCAAAGAGACTATGAAACAGGCGGCGTTCGAACCGCAACCCTTCCTCCAGCGTCGTCTCGAAGGCGCGGTTGACCGCCTCCTTGGCCATCATGACCGAGGGCTGCGAAAGCGACGCGATCTTTTCGGCGGCGGCCAAAGCCTCGTCGATGAGACGCTCGGGCGGCACCACACGCGAAACGAGTCCCGACCGTTCCGCCTCGGCCGCATCCATCATGCGGCCGGTCAGGATCAGATCCATGGCCTTCGCCTTGCCGACGGCCCGCGTCAGCCGCTGAGAGCCGCCCATGCCGGGAATGACGCCAAGGGTGATCTCCGGCTGGCCGAACCTCGCGGTCTCCGAGGCGATGATGAAATCGCACATCATGGCGAGTTCGCAGCCACCGCCGAGGGCAAAACCGCTGACGGCAGCGATCACCGGCTTGCGCGCCTTGGCGACGTCATCCCAGCCGCTGATGAAATCACTCTTATAGATGTCGGCGAACTGAAGCGACTGCATCTCCTTGATGTCGGCGCCGGCGGCAAAGGCGCGTTCGGAGCCGGTGAGCACGATCGCGCCGACGGCATCGTCCTGGTGGAAAGCGACGTAGGCCTGCTTCAGTTCCCTCAGCACGGTAGAGTTCAGCGCGTTCAGCGCCTGCGGGCGGTTCAGCGTGACGAGGCCGACTGTGCCTCGGGTTTCGACGATCAAGGTCTCGTAAGCCATGCTGTTCTCCCGGTTTCTCACTGTTACTTCTGACAGGCGGCGCAATAGAAGGTGGAGCGGCCCGCCTGCACGACACGGGCGACCGTACCGCCGCAGCCGGGCGTGCCGCAAGCCTCACCTTCGCGATCATAGACGGAGAAGGAATGCTGGAAATAACCGAGCGATCCATCGGCCTGGATATGGTCTCGCAGCGACGATCCGCCGGCGGCGATTGCATCGGCGATGACGTCGCGGATCGAGGCGACCAGCAGGTCGAGCTCATGCTTCGGCCGGCCGCCCGGCGTCACCAGCGTGCCGGCAGCACGCAGCGGCGACAAATGCGCGCGCCACAGCGCCTCACATACATATATATTGCCGAGACCGGCAATGTTCTTCTGGTCGAGCAGCGCGCTCTTCAGCGGCTGCGCCTTGTCGCGGAAGCGTTCGGCCAGATAGGCGGCGCCGAGTTCGTTTCCCGTCGGCTCCGGGCCGAGATCGCGGAAGAAGGGATGGGCGGCGAGATCGGCGCGTCCGACCATATCCATGAAGCCGAAACGGCGCGGGTCGTTGTAGATGACGCGGCGAGCGCCGTCCGGTCCCTGCAGATGAAAGACGACGTGATCGTGTTTCTCGTCCTTCGAGCGGGCGTGGTGGAACTCGCCCGGGGTTGCGGAGACGGAGTTCTCCTCGATGCGAAAGGAACCGGACATGCCGAGATGGGAAATCAGCGTGTTGCCGTCGTCGAGATCGACCAGCAGATATTTGGCGCGGCGACCAAGGCCGATGATGGTGCGGCCGGAAACCCTGTCCGCCAATGCATCGGGAAAGGGGAAGCGCAAATCCTTGCGCCGCAGTTCCAGCCTGGCAATGAGAGCGCCTTCCATCGCCGGCGCCAGGCCGCGCTTGACCGTTTCGACTTCTGGCAATTCCGGCATCTTAACCCATCTCTATCGAACGTGTTTCAACCGAGGACGATGTGCGCTATAGCGCCATGTGCCGCGGAGAGCGCGGTCCAGTGATAACGTCGCGCGCGGTCTTTCGCTACGGTCGCCGCGCCGATCTTCAAGGAACGGAGCAGCCTGATGTCAGAAAGCCGCACTTCCGCCGATGGCGGCATGGAGACCTCCTACGGCTTCCGCGAGGTGCCGGGCGGCGAGAAGCAGGGTCTGGTCAACCAGGTGTTCCACAAGGTCGCCAAACGCTACGACATCATGAACGATGTGATGTCGATGGGCATGCACCGGGCCTGGAAAGATGCGATGATCTCGGCGCTCAACCCGCGCAAGGAGCCGGGCTACAAGGTGCTCGACGTTGCCGGCGGCACCGGCGACATCGCCTTTCGCATCATCGAGGCCTCTGGTCGGCAGGCACATGCGACGGTGCTCGATATCAACGGCTCGATGCTCGGCGTCGGCGCCGAACGGGCGGCAAAGAAGAAGCTTTCCGACAATCTCACCTTCATCGAGGCGAATGCCGAGGAACTGCCCTTCGAGGCCGCGAGCTTCGATGCCTATACGATCGCCTTCGGCATTCGCAACGTGCCGAGGATCGACAAGGCGCTGTCCGAGGCCTATCGCGTGTTGAAACGCGGCGGACGGCTACTGGTCCTGGAGTTTTCGGAAGTCGATATGCCGCTTCTCGACAAGATCTATGACGCCTGGTCTTTCAACGCCATTCCGCAATTCGGCAAGGCGATCACCGGCGATGCCGAACCCTACCAGTATCTGGTGGAATCGATCCGCAAGTTCCCGAACCAGGAGAATTTCGCGGCGATGATCCGCCAAGCCGGCTTTTCGCGGGTCACCTATACCAATTATACCGGCGGCATCGCCGCGCTCCATTCCGGCTGGAAGCTCTGAGGGATGATGCAGGCTACATGCTCCCCCTCATTCCCTTCCTCGGGCTTTGCCCGAGGGACGTCACAGGAATCCAGCGCGCCCAAGTCCTTGGGCGCAGGAGACTCGTTAATGCTTCTTAAGTCATTCACCGCGCAGACGCGCGGTGGCTGGATTCCTGTGACGAGCACAGGAATGAGGGAGGAGAGATTGGCCGCGCCTTCGCAAGCAGGCCAGCCTGCATGAGCACTTTCGGAGCCTATTTCCGCCTTTGGCGCGTCGGCTGGGTGCTCGTGCGTGAGGGTGTCGTGTCGGCCCTGCCGTCCGAAGGACTGCCGCCTTCGGTCGCGCTTGCCAAATCCTTCGTTACGATTTTCGAGCGCGGCAGGGCGCGGTATCAGAAGCGCAGCGACCGGCTGGCGCAGGCGGTCGAGCGGCTCGGCCCTTCTTATGTCAAGATCGGCCAGTTCCTGGCGACGCGGCCTGACGTCGTCGGCGTCGAATTCGCCAACGACCTGTCGCAGTTGCAGGACCGGATGGCCTTCTTCCCCTCGGCGGCCGCAAAGGCGAATATCGAAGGATCACTCGGGCGGCCGATCGACGAACTCTATGTGAGCTTCGGCGAGCCGATCGCCGCCGCCTCGATCGCGCAAGTGCATCCGGCCGAAGTCGAAACGGCAGAAGGCCGAAGGAAGGTCGCCGTCAAGGTCGTCCGACCGGGCGTTCGCCAGCGTTTTGTCCATGACATCGAGGCAATGTACCTGGTCGCTCATATGCAGGAGCGGTTCATGCCGTCCAGCCGACGGCTGCGGCCGGTCGAGGTGACGAAGACGCTGGAACAGACGACGAAGGTGGAGATGGATCTTCGCCTTGAGGCGGCAGCGCTTTCGGAGATTGCCGAAAACACCGACAGCGATCCCGGCTTTCGCGTGCCGAAGGTCGACTGGGAGCGCACGGGCCGCGACGTCATCACCATGGAATGGATCGACGGCACGAGAATGTCCGACGTCGAGGGGCTGCGCGCGGCCGGCCACGACCTCAACCTGCTCGCCGATACGCTGATCCAGTCCTTCCTGCGCCACACGCTGCGCGACGGTTTCTTCCATGCCGACATGCATCCCGGCAATCTCTTCGTCGATGCCGGCGGCATGATCGTCGCGGTCGACATGGGTATTGTCGGGCGGCTCGGCAAGAAGGAGCGACGGTTCCTCGCCGAGATCCTCTATGGCTTCATCACCCGCGATTACACCCGTGTCGCAGAGGTGCATTTCGAGGCCGGCTACGTGCCCGGCCACCACAATGTCGAAAGCTTCGCCCAGGCGATCCGGGCAATCGGCGAGCCGATCCACGGGCAGCCGGCCGAAACGATCTCGATGGGCAAGCTTCTGACGCTGCTGTTCGAAGTGACCGAACTGTTCGACATGGCCACACGGCCGGAGCTGGTGATGCTGCAGAAGACCATGGTGGTGGTCGAAGGCGTGTCGCGCATGCTCAATCCGCGCTTCAATATGTGGAAGGCCTCCGAGCCGGTCGTCGGCGATTGGATCCGCACCAATCTCGGCCCGAAGCGGATCGTCACCGACCTCAAGGACGGGCTGAAGGCGGCGGTCAAGCTCGCCGAAGCCGCGCCCGAAATCGCGGCGAAAACCGAGAAATTCCACCACCAGCTGCTGCATATGAGCGAACATGGCCTGCGTTTCGACGACCAGACGGCCGAGGCGATCGGCAGGGCCGAGGCGCGGCACAACCGCTCGGCCAGGATCGCGCTCTGGGTGATTGCATTGACGCTTCTCTATATTGCCTGGATGCTGAGCTGACCGCTCCGATAACATGCTGTGTTCGGCATTTAGGATATCCCATGTGACGGAGGGCTCGCTTAGTCTCGCAGTTTAGGAGATAAGGCACATGCAGCACGAACGCCCCGGCATCGAACTTTCCGGACGACCGCTCGGTTTTGCCGAGATGGTGACGATTGGTGCCGGCAAGGCGAGGATTTCGGCTTCACCGACCGGCATGGCCCGCATCGCGATTGCCCGCGAGATCGTCGAGGACGCGATTGCCGCCGGCACGCCCGTTTACGGATCGACGACCGGCGTCGGCGCCATGAAGGATGTGGAGTGGTCGGCCGACGAACTCGACACCTTCAATCTCGGCCTGGTGCGCGCCCATCACTTCGGCACCGGCACGCCCTTTTCCTGCAATGTCGTGCGCAATGCCATGGCGATCCGCGTCAACACGGCGCTGACCGGCCAGGTCGGCTGCACGCCGGAGCTGATCGAGGCCTATATCAGGATGCTCGAGGCCGATCTCATCCCGGTCGTGCGCCGCACCGGCTCGATCGGCTGCGCCGATATCGGCCTGATGGGGCAGATCGGCGCGGTGCTGACCGGCGTCGGTGAAGCGGTCTACCGCGGCAACCGGATGCAGGCGGCCGACGCTTTCCGGGCAGCGGGACTGGAACCGGTGCGGATGGCGCCGCGCGACAGTCTCGCCTCGCTCAGCGTCAATGCGGTGAGCTTTGCGGCGGCGGCGGAAACGACGCGAAATGCCGCGGCCTCGATCCGCATCCTGCTCGCGACCGGGATGATGGCATCAGGTGCGCTCGGCGCCTCCCGCGATCCATGGAAGGCGGTCCGCCATGTCGGCACGGCGCGCGAGGCGCTGATCGGCGCCTGGCTCTGCAACGCCTCGGACGAATGGGACTGGCCGGTTGCAACGCATGTGCAGGATCCGCTCAGCCTGCGCATGATCGCCCAGGTGTTCGGCGCCGTCATCGAAAATCTGCTTTCGACCGGCCACAAGATCCTTGCCGCCACCGGACGCTCGGACGACAATCCGGTTGTCGTCGAGGGCCGGGTGATGACATCAGGCGGTTCGCTTCCGCTCGATGTGACGATCCTGCTCGAATCGGCCGCACTCTGCATGGCGCATGCGGCGCGCAACGCCTTCAACCGCTGCGTCATTCTCGGCAACGGCCAACGGCGCGACCTGCCGGTCAACCTGGTGCCGCCGGGACGGATTGCCACCGGCTTCGGGCCGATCATCAAGCTTGCCGGCGAAATCTTCTCGCGTGTGCTGTCGATGTCAGGTCCAGTTTCGGCGCAGTCGCTGGTCGTTGCGGCCGGCCTGGAGGACGAGGCCGCCTTCCTGCCGCTGGTCATCGAGCGCTTCGAGCGGCAGATGCAGGCGCTGAAGCGCCTCGCGGCACTCGAGGCGCTGCTATCTGCCCAGGCGATCGACATACTCGGCGATGAACCGAAGGGCGTGGCCGGCATGCTCTACGACGTCGTGCGCAAACATGCGGCCTTTTATACCGTCGACCGGCCGCTTTCGGCTGAGGTGGAGGCGATCGAGGAAGAGCTCGGATCGGACGACTTTCTCGCGAAACTGACCGAGCAGGTTCCGATCGCCTCTTTCGACGATTTCTTTGCACTCGGTTCGCCGGAGCCCATCGAAGGGCGCTTGGCTAGCCGCGCAGGGTGATTGCGGGCCAAGGCCCAAAAAACTCAATCCTGCTCTACATTAACCAGTCGGCGCGCGATGCCGTCCGAAAGACGTTCAAGCTTCGGCATCATGCTCCGGCCGGCAACGGTTCCGACGTCAGTCTAGGGAGGAAGCGGTATGGACTTCGATCTCGTTTTGCAGGGCACGGTGGTGCTGCCGGACCGCATCGTCAAAGAGGGTTATGTGGCGGTGCACGGCGGCAAGATCACCGAGGTCGGCCTCGGCGTGCCGCCTGCAGCGCGTGAACGGCATCTGCTCGGAAGTGCGCTGATCCTGCCCGGCGCCATCGACGCGCAGGTGCATTCACTTTCCCAGAAGGATCAGGAGGATTTCGTCTGGTCGACGCGGTCGGCAGCGGCCGGCGGCGTGACTACGATCGTCGACATGCCTTACGACGAGGGCAATCTCGTCTGCTCGGCGGCGGCGGTCAAGCGGAAGATCGACCATGCCGCCCCGCAGGCGCGCGTCGATTTTGCCCTTTACGGTACCATCGATCCGCAAGAAGGCCCGGCGCGAATCCCGGAGATAGTCGAGGCCGGTGTCGCTGCGTTCAAATTTTCGACCTTCGGCACCGATCCCAAACGTTTTCCGCGCATTCCCCCTGCCCTGCTCGACGCCTGCTTTGCGGCGATCGCGCCGACCGGGCTGACGGCCGGCGTGCATAATGAGGATGACGAGGCGGTGCGCAGCTATATGGAGCAGGTGAAGGCAAGCGGCATCACCGATTGGCGGGCGCATGGTCTGTCGCGGCCAGCGATTACCGAGCTCCTGGCGATGCACACGATCTTCGAGACCGGGGCCAATACCGGCTGCCCCGCACATGTGGTGCACTGCTCACTCGGGCGCGGCTATGACATCGCCCGCGCCTACCGCCGCGACGGTTTTGCCGCGACGGTCGAATGCTGCATCCACTATCTGACGCTCGACGAGGAAAACGACGTGAGGCGCCTCGGCGGCAAGGCGAAGATCAATCCGCCGGTGCGGCCGCGCGCCGAGGTGGAGAGGCTCTGGCGGAAGGTCGCCGAAGGTGATGTCTGGCTGGTCTCGACCGATCACGTCAGCTGGTCGGAGAACCGCAAGACCGATCCCGACATGCTCGCCAACGCCTCCGGCGTTCCCGGTCTCGAGGTGATGGTGCCGCTTTTCGTCAAAGGCGCTCTCGAGCGCGGCATTCCCCTCACCTGGGCCGCGCGGCTGATGGCCGACAACCCGGCGAAACATTTCCGGCTCGATCATATCAAGGGGGCGCTGACACCAGGTAAAGACGCAGATATCACCGTGCTGGAGCCGCGCGAAAGCATCTATGATGCGTCGGCAAGCGGCAACAACGTCGTCGGCTGGAGTCCCTATAACGGCACTCGCCTGCCCTGGACCGTCTCCGCCACCTATCTGCGCGGCGAAAGGATCGCCGAGGGCGGCAAGGTACTGGCCGCGCCCGGCACTGGCCGGTTCGTCCGGCCGCCGCCGCGCCAAGTCATTTCGGGAGCCGCCGCATGAGCCGCAATCTTCCCGTCAACGCCGGCCGGATCGCTGAAGATATCGAGGCGCTTGCCGATATCACCGAGCCGGGGCGCCCCTGGACGCGGCGGGCTTTCACGCCGCTCTTTCTGGAAGGCCGGGCCCATATCGAGGCGCGGATGAAGGCGGCAGGGCTGGAAACGCGGATCGATGCCGCCGGCAATCTGATCGGCCGGCGCACCGGCAGGAAGCCCTGGTCCGGCACGATCATGCTCGGCTCGCATTCCGACACTGTGCCGGACGGCGGCCGCTTCGACGGCATTGCCGGCGTGGTTGCGGCGCTTGAGGTGGCGCGCTCCCTGCATGACCACGGCCTGGAACTGGACCACGATCTCGAGATCGTCGATTTCCTTGCCGAGGAGGTCAGTATCTTCGGCGTCTCCTGCATCGGCAGCCGCGGCATGACCGGGCAATTGCCGGAAGCCTGGCTGTCGCGCGTCAGCGGCGACCTCGACCTTGCTGGGGGTATTGCCCAGGTGGGCGGCGAACCCGATGTGCTGATGCAGCAGAAAAGGTCCGATATAGCGGGCTTTCTCGAGCTTCATATCGAGCAGGGACCGGTGCTCGAAGCCGAAAGGGAGGATATCGGCATCGTCACCGCAATATCGGGCATCACACGCATCGAGATCACCGTCGAGGGACGCGCCGACCATGCCGGCACGACGCCGATGGACAGGCGGGCGGATGCGCTGGTGGCGGCTTCGCAGCTGGTGCTCGACATCCGCAACGCCGCTGCCGAGCTTGCCAGGACGCCGGGGCATTTCGCGGCGACGGTCGGCGAATTCAGGATCGAACCGAACGCGGCCAATGTCGTCCCCTCGAAGGTCGTGCTGCGGATTGACGGCCGCGCCGAAATCCGCGCCGACATGGAGGCCTTCTGCCGCTGGCTCGACGGCCATGTCGAAAAATTGGCAACAGCCTACGGCGTGACCATTGGGATACCGAACCGAGTTTCTGACAATCTGCCAACGCCTGGCGACGCCGGCCTGCTTTCGACGCTGGAGACCGCCTGCGAACGCGTCGGCGCAAAATACCGGCGCATGGCCTCCGGCGCAGGGCACGACACGGCCTGGATCGCCAAGGTGGCGCCGGCGGCGATGATCTTCGTGCCCTGCCGGGCGGGTCGCAGCCATTGCCCCGACGAGTGGGCCGACAATGACGATATCGCGCTCGGAGCAGCCGTGCTTTTCCAAGCGGTGCGCGAAATGGACAAGGATTCGAAGCGGGAGAAGGCCGATGGGACGCATACTGGTTGAGAAGGACGTCGAGGCGGCTGTCAAAGGCGGCTCCGTCTATGCCGCCGGCGGCGGCGGCTGGGCCGATCACGGTCGGATGCTCGGGCTTGCGGCCGTCACCATCGGCAAGCCGGAACTGGTGTCGGTCGACGAATTGAGGGACGATGACTGGGTCGCCACGGCGGCGGCGATCGGCGCGCCGGCTTCCACCACACCCTGGGAAATGCAGGGCGTCGACTACGTCAAGGCCGTGCAATTGCTGCAGGAGGCGCTCGGCGAAAAGCTTTCCGGACTGATCATCGGCCAGAACGGCAAATCCTCGACGCTGAACGGCTGGCTGCCATCAGCGATCCTCGGCACCAAGGTGGTCGATGCCGTCGGCGATATCCGCGCTCACCCGACCGGCGACATGGGCTCGATCGGCATGGCCGCCTCACCCGAGCCGATGATCCAGACCGCCGTCGGCGGCAACAGGGCCGAGAACCGTTACATCGAGCTCGTGGTGAAGGGCGCGACGGCAAAAATCTCGCCGGTTCTGCGCGCCGCCGCCGATCAGTCCGGCGGTTTCATCGCCAGCTGCCGCAATCCCCTCCGGGCGGCCTATGTCCGCAAGCATGCGGCGCTCGGCGGCATCTCGATGGCGCTTGCGCTCGGCGAAGCGATCATTACGGCGGAGAAGCGCGGCGGATCTGCCGTCATCGATGCGATCTGCAAAACGACCAGTGGACATATCCTCGCCGAAGGCGTCATCAGCCGGAAGGACGTCGTCTATACCAAGGAGGCCTTCGACATCGGCACCATCGCCGTCGGCTCGGGCGATAAATCAGTGACGCTGCATGTGATGAACGAATATATGGCAGTCGATGATGCGGGTGGCGAGCGGCTTGCGACCTTCCCTGCCGTGATCACCACGCTGTCGCCTGAGGGCGAGCCGCTGAGCGTCGGGCAATTGCAGGAAGGCATGCATGTCTTCATCCTGCATGTGCCGATGGATATCATTCCGCTGTCGGCAAGCGTGCTCGACCCGACCGTTTATCCCGTCGTCGAAAAGGCGATGGGAATCGAGATCGCGCGTTATGCGCTGGCAGCGAAGGCCTGAGCCATGGCACGCGATCCCGGCCTTGAAGAACTGCTGCGTGAGGAACTCGGCGATCGTCCCGGCCTCAGCGAAAAATCCATGTTCGGCGGCCGCGCCTTCCTGCTGAACGGCAATCTGCTCTGCGGCGCGCGCAGTGACGGCATGCTGATCCGTCTCGGCAAGGGCAATGATGATTGGGCGCTGGCGCTGCCGGGCGTAATCCGGATGCTGATGGGCGAGCGAGTCATGCACGGCTGGCTGCGCGCCTCCGCCGAGGCTTACGGCGACGATGCCCTGAGACGGCGTCTGCTCGATGCGGCGCTTGCCTATGTGGAATCGCTGCCGGGCAAGTGACCAATTAGCTTCCCCCTTCTCCCCGGCGGGGAGAAGGAAAAAGCAGAGAACCAAGCGAGGAACCCGTGATGCCGAAGGCCAATCCACGCCATCCGAAATTTCCGATTCCCGGCGGGCCGGAGTTGCGCGCCAAGGGCTGGCGGCAGGAGGCGCTGCTGCGGCTGCTCGAAAACGTGCTCGCCGTCGGCGAGGATCCCGACAATCTGATCGTCTATGCCGCGCTCGGCAAGGCCGCCCGCAACTGGGCGGCGCACAAGGGGATTGTCAAGGCGCTGACGGAGATGGATGAGGACCAGACGCTGCTCATCCAGTCCGGCAAGCCGATCGGCCTTGTGAAGACCCATGCCAGGGCGCCCCTCGTCATCATGGCGAACTGCAACATCGTCGGGCAATGGGCAAAGGCCGAAGTGTTCTACGAGCTGCAGCGCAAAGGGCTGATCTGCTGGGGTGGGCTGACGGCCGGCGCCTGGCAATATATCGGCAGCCAGGGCGTCATCCAGGGCACCTACGAAATCTTCATGCGCATTGCCGAACGTCGCTTCGGCGGCGATCTCCACGGCCGCTTCGTGCTGACGGCCGGCCTCGGCGGTATGGGCGGCGCACAGCCGCTCGCCGGCCGCATGGCGGGCGCGGCGATCCTCTGCATCGACATCGACCCGGAACGCGCCCGCAAGCGCCAGCAAATCGGCTATCTCCAGGAAATCGCGCCCGATCTCGATACCGCTCTTAAGATAATCGATGCAGCCGTCAAGACGAAGCGGGCGCTGTCCGTCGGCCTCGTCGGCAATGCGGCGGAGGTCTACCCCGAGATCGCCCGGCGCGGCATCGTGCCCGATATCGTCACCGATCAGACCTCGGCGCATGACCTCGTCTATGGCTACGTGCCGAAGGGCATGAGCCTCGATCAGGTCAAAGGCTTGCGCGACGATGGCCAGGGGCAATTGATGGCGGCAAGTCGCGCCTCGATCGTCGAGCATGTGACGGCGATGCTGGAGTTCCAGAAGAAGGGCTCCGAAGTCTTCGACAACGGCAATCTCATCCGCACGCAAGCCCGCGAGGGCGGTGTGACCAACGCCTTCGACATTCCGATCTTCACCGAAGCCTATCTGAGGCCACTCTTTGCCCGGGCGATCGGGCCGTTCCGGTGGATGGCTCTGTCAGGCGAGGAAAGCGATATCGCGGGGATTGACGACCTGCTTATCGAGATGTTTCCCGACAACAAGATCATCACCAACTGGATTCGGCTGGCGCGCGAGCATGTGCCATTCGAAGGCCTGCCGGCCCGCATCGCCTGGCTCGGTCACGGCGAACGCACGCTGCTGGCGCGGCGTGTCAATGCGCTGGTTGCGAGCGGCGACCTCAAGGGCCCGGTCGCCTTCTCCCGCGACCATCTCGATGCCGGCGCCATGGCGCATCCGAATATTATGACCGAGCGGATGAAGGACGGCTCCGATGCGATCGCCGACTGGCCGCTGATCGATGCGATGATGCTCTGCTCCTCGATGGCCGATCTCGTCGTCGTCCATTCCGGCGGTGGCGGCTATGCCGGCTACATGACGAGCTGCGGCGTCACCGTGATCGCCGACGGCACCGATGCCGCCGACGAACGGCTCGACCACGCGCTGACCAACGACACCGCGCTCGGCGTCATGCGATACGCCGATGCGGGTTACGGGGAGGCGCTGGATGAGGTGGCGAAGAAGAACGTGCCCTATATCAGACTAGATTGATTCAAAGACGGGCCTTGCTGAAGCATTGCGTCAGGGGATGGGATTAGAAACCTCAATGAGATTGCCGTCGGGGTCCCTGAAATAGACTGAACGCAGCTGTCCGGTGGCGCCGATGCGCTCGACCGGGCCTTCTTCGATCGCAATGCTCAGGGCCTGCAGATGGGCGATGATATCGGCAAGCGGTGTTTCAGCGATGAAGCAGAGATCCCCGGAGCCGGGGATCGGATGTTTCGCCTTGGGTTCGAATTCATCGCCGGCCTCGTGCAGGTTGATCTTTTGGCTGCCGAATTTCAGCGCCTTGCGGCCTTCCGCGAAGGTTTCGATCGACATGCCGAGGACGCGGGAATAGAAATCGCAGGTGGCTGCGATATCGGCGACGGTCAGCACGAGATGGTCGAGACGATCGATGCGGATCATGCTTTTCTCCTCGCAAGGCGCTGGGCGACACAGGCTGACATAAAGGCCAGCGCCAGCATGGCAAGGGTGAAGACGACGACAGCTGCCCAGCCTTCGACCGCCCAGAACCAGCCGCTGGCCGAGCCGATCAGGCTGGAGCCGACGTAATAGGCCAGCATGTAGATCGATGAAGCGTGCCCCTTGTTGCCAAATGCAAGCTTGCCGACAAGGCCACTTGCGATGGAATGGCTCATGAAGAAGCCGGTCGTCAGCACGATGATACCAAGGATGATCGACGGCAGCGAGGCGAAGAGCGTCAATGCACTGCCGGCAGCCGTCAGGGCGAGGCCGAAGAGAAGCACGGGAAAGTGACCGATCCGGTCTCCCAGCAGGCCGCCGGTCGAGGCGGCGCCGATGCCGAAGAGATAGACGGTGAAGATCAAGCCGAGCTCAGTTTGATTGAGGCCGTAAGGCGGCGCCACAAGACGGAAACCGGCGTAATTGTAGATCGTTACGAAGGAGCCCATCGCCAGGAAGGCGATGGCGAAGAGGAAGGGCAGCGCCGGATTTTTGAGATGACCGAGCCAGGCTTTCGCGTGAAAACGCGGATCGAAGCCCGGCCGGCGGACGAAATTCCTTGACGGCGGCAGAAGGGCGATGAAGCCGATCGCCGCGGCAAGTCCAATGGCGCCGACGAGGAAGAGCGCCGGGCGCCAACCAAAATATTCGGCGAAGATGCCGGTGAGCACGCGGCCCGACATGCCGCCGAAGGCCGTGCCGCCGACATAGAGGCCCATGGTGGCACCAAGGCCGCGCGGATCGATTTCTTCGGCAAGATAGGCCATGGCGACGGCCGGCACGCCGCCGAGAACGAGGCCCTGCAGGGCGCGGATGACGAGCAGCAGATGCCAGTCCGGCGCAAAGGCGGTAGCGATCGTCAATAGAGCCGCGCCGAGCAGCGATATCGACATCAGGCTGCGGCGACCGATCCCCTCCGAAACGGCGGCAGCGCAGATGATGGCGACGGCCAGAGAGCCGGTGGAGAGCGATAACGACAGCGAGCTTTCGGCCGGGCTGACGGAAAACTCCTGCGAGAAGACCGGCAGGAGCGGCTGCACGCAATAGAGCAGCGAGAAGGTGGAAAAACCGGAGAGAAAGAGGGCGAGGCTGGCGCGGCGATAGGCGGCAGTGCGGCGCGTCAGGTAATGCTTTTCTCCTGTCTTAGCTGTTTGCGCTGGCGGCGACATATTTTCATCCTGATGGCCCTTCGAATTCATGCGTTAACCCGCTGGATCCCAATAGGGCGGGTCCCCGAAGCTCTTCCTCAAGTGATCTGCGATAGCGCGAAGCTTGGCCGAGGGATTTCGACCCTCGGGATGGGCCATATAGATGAATTCGGCCTCCGGCCTGTGACCGACATCGATTTCGGCAAGCCGGCCCTCGCGGATGGCCGGGCCGGCGATGAAGGCCGGCAGCAGGGCGATGCCGAGGCCGGCAATGGCGGCATCGCGCAGCATGTCGCCATTGTTGATGCCGAGCGCCAGTTTGGCGCGGACGACGACCGCGCCCTCCGGCGTCTGGAAGCGCCAGTCGGCAACGCCGCGATTGGTGTAGAAGATGCCTCGATGGCGGTTCAGGTCGGCAAGTGACGACGGCATCCCCAAGCGCGCGAGATAATCCGGCGACGCACAGAGAAGACGGCGGCTCGGCGCGAGCTTCCAGGCGACCAGCCGGCTGTCGGCGATCGGGCCGTTGCGGATGATGGCGTCGTAGCCGTCCGAGGACGCATCGACGCGGCGATCATCGATGTCGAGCGTCAACTCGATATCGGCATGGTCGGCAAGAAAGGGGTAGAGCGCCGGGCCGAGATGCATGCGGCCGAACGTGACCGGGGCGGCGATGCGGATCGGACCGGACAGCGTGCCGCGCCGCTCGGCCATGTCGGCGGCGGCCTCGTCAATCTCACGCACGATGCGCGCGGCGCGCTCCAGAAATACAGCCCCGTCCTCCGTCATGGTGAGCTTGCGTGTCGTTCGGTGCAGCAGGACCCCGCCTAGCGACTTCTCCAATTCCGCCAGCCTTTCGCTGACGACGGATTTGGAGAGCCGCAGCCGTCTGGCCGCCTCACTGACCGAGCCTGCCTCCGCCACGGCGACGAAAGCCGCAATGCCTTCTATCCTGATCATCGTTCGGTATTTCCGAATTCGAGTTCCTCAATCTGGAGACTAATCCGAACGAAAAGAAAATGCCATCTTCTGGTCAACGAAACGGACGGCAAGGGCCGCCCGCTCGAACATAGGAGATGGAAGCATGAACCGCTTGAACAACAAGGTCGCGATCGTTACCGGCGCAAGCTCCGGCATCGGCCGCGTCACGGCAAAGCTCTTTGCGGCCGAAGGCGCCAAGGTCGTCGTCGGCGCCCGCCGTCAAGCCGAACTCGACAGCCTCGTCGCGGAGATCGAGGCAGAGGGCGGCGAGGCCATTGCGGTTGCCGGCGACGTCCGCTCGGAAGATTATCATAAGGCGCTGGTCGCGGCTGCCGTCACCAACTACGGCAAGCTCGATATCGCCTTCAACAATGCCGGCATCATCGGCGAAGCCGGTCCGAGCACCGGAGTCTCGGAAGCAGGCTTCAGCGAGGCAGTGGCCGTCAATCTCACCGCCTCCTTTCTCGCTGCCAAACATCAGATCGGCGCGATGACGGAACATGGCGGCGGCTCGGTGATCTTCACCTCGACCTTCGTCGGCTACAGCTTCGCCTTTCCCGGCGTTGCAGCCTATGCCGCCAGCAAATCCGGCCTGATCGGCCTGACGCAGGCGCTCGCCGCCGAGTTCGGGCCGCAGGGCGTGCGCGTCAACGCCATCCTGCCAGGCGCCGTCGATACCGACATGTACCGGGGCGTGAACGATACGACGGAGAAGCAGGCCGCGATCACCGCTATGCACGCGCTGAAACGCGTCGCCACACCTGATGAAGTCGCCCGCTCGGTTCTCTACCTCGCCTCCGACGACGCAAGCTTCGTCACCGGCACGGCTTCGCTGGTCGACGGCGGCATTTCAATCAGCCGCAGTTGAGACGGCGGGGGCTGCCGCCATCGACCGGAAAAGACCCCTCCCCAACCCCTCCCCACAAGGGGGAGGGGCTAACACGTTGCACCAACTGAGACAGGCATCGGCCTTTCTGCGGATGAGACGATGGAAGGGATATGGGCGGCGCGGCATCCAAGCCCCTCCCCCTTGTGGGGGGTCTTCGCCGACGCAACCAGTCGCCCGTCTCGAGCAGACCCGATACCTGTCGTCCGCGCGATTGCATGTTCTCCGCCAAAGGCTTAGGGTCGGGGTAGGTCAGAAAAGGCAACGGGTAGAAGGCCATGGCTCTCAGCGGCAAACGCATCCTCCTCATCATCTCGGGCGGCATCGCCGCCTATAAGAGCCTGGATCTGATCCGTCGGCTGCGCGAGCGCGGTGCCAGCGTGCGCCCGGTCATGACCAAGGGGGCGCAGGAGTTCGTTACGCCGCTTGCGGTCGGCGCGCTGGCGGCGGACCATGTCTTCGTCGATCTCTTTTCGCGGCAGGACGAACAGGATGTCGGCCATATCAGGCTGGCGCGCGACTGCGATCTCGTGATCATCGCCCCCGCCAGCGCCGATCTGATGGCGAAAATGGCGAACGGCCTTGCCGATGACCTCGCCTCGACCTTGCTTCTGGCGACGGACAGGCCGGTGCTTGCCGCGCCGGCTATGAACCCTCGCATGTGGGCACATCCGGCGACACGGCGCAATGCGGCGAGGCTCAGGGAAGACGGCGTGCGCTTCGTCGGGCCGATGGCCGGTGAGATGGCCGAAAGCCGGGAGGCGGGGATCGGCCGGATGGCGGAGCCCCTGGAGATCGTCGCTGCGGCCGAAACCATGCTCGACGAGGGAGAAAGGCCGCTGAAGGGACGCAAGGCGATCGTCACGTCAGGACCGACCCATGAGCCGATCGATCCGGTGCGCTACATCGCCAACCGCTCCTCCGGCCGGCAGGGGCATGCGATCGCCGCAGCCCTGGCCAAGCTCGGGGCCGAGGTGACGCTCGTCTCCGGGCCGGTGACGATCGCCGATCCGGTCGGCGTCAATGTCGTCCATGTCGAGCGGGCCGAGGAGATGCGTGATGCCGTGCTGGCGGCGCTGCCGGCCGATATCGCCGTGATGGTGGCGGCGGTGGCGGACTGGCGCGTAGCCTCGGCCGCCGACCAGAAACTAAAGAAACATCCCGGCGAATCCATTCCGACGCTGGCGCTGACCGAGAACCCCGACATCTTGAAGACTCTCGGACATCACACGATGCGGCCGAAGCTGGTGATCGGCTTTGCCGCCGAGACCCAGGACGTGGAAAGCAATGCCAGGGCGAAGCTCGAGCGGAAGGGCGCCGACCTGATCGTCGCCAATGATGTTTCGCCTGCGACCGGCATCATGGGCGGCAGCCGCAACAGCGTCAAACTCATTCGCCACGACGGCGTCGAGCAATGGCCAGACCTGACGAAGGAAGAGGTCGCCGAAAGGCTGGCGGCGCTGATCGCCGGACGCTTCCGCGCATAGTCCACCTCGAAAATCGATCCCGTTTTTCGGAAAGGATTATGCCGAGATAGCCACGCGCTGCGATTTGGCTTTGCTCGGCTTTTCCGGACGGAATTCGGCGACATCGATACCGTTTTTGCCGACGATGACCGCGCTGCCATCAGGAATCTCCGCCCAGGCGTCGACATCGTCGTTCAGCGGTTCGGAGACGAGGCAGTAGCCGGCACCGACGGGCGAGGCGTAGAGCGTCGGCGCCCTGCGATCGGTGGCATAGCGGATCGCATAGAGCGACTTGCCGTCGGAGAAGGCGGCGGTAAAGCGCAGCAGGATCGAGCCAATGGTATTTTCGGCGAGATCTTCGACGAAGCCGATCATATCAGCCATAGCGGCGATCGGCGCCTCGCGCAGGCCGAACTGCAGCGCCAGCAGGAACATCAGCTCGGAATCGGTCGTGCCGCTGCGGGCATTGAACAGCTCGTCGTCAAGCGTCGCCTCCATCGGCCGGCGCAAGCGCTCGAAGCCCGATATCTGGCCGTTGTGCATGAATGACCAAGTATCGTGGGTGAAGGGATGGCAATTGTCCCGGCGCGTGCCGCCGCCGGTGGCGGCACGGACATGGGCGAGGAAGAGCGGCGAACGGATCTGCCGCGCCAGGCTCTTCAGATTGCAATCCGACCAGGCCGGCAGGATGTCGCGGTAGCGGCCGGGTTCGGGCCTGTCGCCATACCAGGCGATGCCGAAGCCGTCGCCATTGGTCGCCGTCTTGGCGCGGGTGGCGCAATGGGACTGCTCGATCAGCGAATGGGCGGGCGAGGATACCAGCTCCTCGAGGTAGAGAGGGTCTCCGCGATAGGCTGCCCAGCGACACATGGCTTTTGCTCCGGAACCCGCGGCATCGGCGGGCATGCTTTAAATTGTCGAACGCCACGGCTAATAACAGCTTAACGCGCGACTGATTTGCAGGCCGATCATGACGGTTTGGTGACCGGGTGAAACTTCAAATTCGGCGAAAGCCTGTGTTCTTTTGTGAACGCGGGTCCGGCCCAGAGGGATGCCTCGATTGCAATTTCTTCTTGCATCTGGCGCGAATCATCCTACCTTTTCTCTTATCAGCAACAGAACGAAAGGAAGGTGATCCAATGTCTAATGAGATTTCGGACCTCGTATCGGGCATGGAAGTGGTGATGAAAGCGAGGCAGCCCTCGCTCTAAGACCCGCCTTCCTGAGGCTGCTTTGGCAGTCCAGGCCAGTTCGAGGCCAAACTCATGGAAAGGGTCGCCGAGGCGGCCCTTTTTATTGCCTGAATTTCCAGCATTGACGGACGATCGGAGTTCTTCTACTCATAAAGTCATCTGATGACTTTATGAGTAGAAGATGCAGGCGCTCAGCAAGACCAATCTCGCCGATGAGGCGATCGAGGCAATCCGCAGCGACATTGTCGGCAAGCGCTGGGCCGTCGGCGACAAGCTGCCGAACGAGGCCTCGCTGTCGGCCACGCTCTCCGTCAGCCGCGGCACGGTGCGCGAGGCGGTGCGGGTGCTTGTCTCCCAGGGTTATCTCGAAACGCGGCAGGGGTCGGGCACCTATGTGCGTTCGACCAGCGACGCCAGCCGGCCGCTGACCATGGCGCGGCGCGCCAGCCTGCGCGATCAGTTCGAAGCGCGCTGCGCACTCGATGTCGAGGCGGCACGGCTGACGGCGATGCGCAAGACGCCGGAGACGATTGCCGAGCTGCGCTGGCTGCTGAATGAACGCGGCAGTTACGCCGGCGGCGATGAAACCGCCTTCATCGAACGGGACCTCGCCTTTCACAGGGCAGTCATCGCTGCTTCCGGCAATCGGGCAATGATCGAGATCTACGCTTTCTTCTCGGCCTCGATCGCCGACACCATTGCGGCGACGCTCGGCAAGGATATTCCCGAACCCGACATGCAGGCGCATGCAGATATCGTCGATGCGATCGACACCGGTGATCCCGACCAGGCGGATGCGGCGGTGCGCCGCTTCATGGCGCCCGTTCTTGCCGCACTCGACCGAATGATCCTGTCATGAATACACCTTCCAACGCTGCCGCGATCACACTTGACGTGTCCGACGAATTGCTGATCGATGCCGAGGCCGGCAGCCTTCCCGCCGCGCAGGCAGCGCCGGTGCGGAATGGTGCTGCCAGCTTGCTGCTCGGCGCGAGCCTCGTGCTGATCGCTTTCAACCTGCGCCCGGTCTTTTCGAGCGCCTCGGCGCTCCTGCCGGAGATCCGCTCCGAACTCGGGCTGGGCGCGCTCGGCGCCAGCCTGCTGACGACGCTTCCGGTCGTCTGCCTCGGCGTCTTCTCACCGCTTGCGCCTCGCCTTGCCCAGCGCATCGGAACCGAACGCACACTGCTCGGCGTTCTCCTGCTGCTTGCGCTCGGCACAGCCTTGCGCGGGCTTTCCTCCGTGCCGCTGCTCTTTATCGGTACGGCCCTGGCCGGTGCCTGCATCGCCGTCGGCAACGTGCTGCTGCCGGGACTGGTGAAGCGGGACTTCCCCACGCGCGCCGCGCTGATGACCGGCTTCTATACGATGGCGCTCTGCGCAGGTGCTGCCAGTGCGGCCGGGCTGACCCTGCCGATCGAACATGCGCTCGGCGGCTCTCTCGACGGCGCGCTCGCCGCCTGGGCGCTGCCGGCGCTCGCCATCGGCCTCATATGGCTGCCGCAGGTTCTTCGCGGCGGCGCCGGAGCAAGGCGAAACGGCTTTCGCGTCGACGGACTCTGGCGGGACCGGCTGGCCTGGCAGGTTACGCTGTTCATGGGGCTGCAATCGGCGCTTGCCTACTGCGTCTTCGGCTGGCTCGTTCCCATCCTGCGCGAACGCGGGCTCGACGGCGTCACGGCCGGGGCGATCGTTTCGCTCTCGGTGATGGTGCAAGCGGCCTCCTGCCTCGTCGTGCCGCATATCGCCGTGCGCGGCCGGGATCAGCGATTGATCAATGCCGGCCTCTGCGGCGTCGCCGTCAGCGCTCTGCTTGGACTGCTCTTTGCGCCGCTTTCGAGCGTCTGGCTGTGGGCGGTGCTGCAAGGCATCGGCCAGGGCGGACTGATCGCGGCCGCCATGACGACGATCGTGCTGCGCTCGCGCGATCCCGATGTGGCCGCCCATCTCTCCGGCATGGCGCAATGCGTCGGCTATCTGCTCGCCGCAATCGGCCCGTTGATCGTCGGCCTCATCCGCGGCTGGACCGGAAGCTTTTCCTGGTGTGCCGTTCTGTTCGTCGCGCTCGGGCTCGGGGCGGCAATCAACGGCTGGAGAGCCGGCCGAGCACTTGAAGTGAATGTGCACGCGGTTGAGAAAGTCTGAGCCGCCCGCGGCTCTACGCTCACTGGCCCATCACCATCTCTTGATGCCGGTCGCCAGCCGCGGATGCTACGCTATCTCAGCCCGCATCCGCCGGAGGACAAATCGTGCGCATACGAACCCTGTTTCTGCTCACCGCGTTGATGGCATCGCTGGGGCCCGCCCTTTCCCCGGCGCAGGAAGGCGGCGGGCGCCAGGCAAATGTCGAGCGTAGTGCGCGCGACGGCGTGCTGAAGTTGCTGCCAGCCGACTCCGTCACCGAGCACGAGCTGACGGTCGATAGCCGGAAGATCGCCTATACGGCGACCGCCGGCACTCTTGATCTCTTCGGCCAGGACGGAGCCCAGACCAGCGCGATCTTCTACACCGCCTATGTCGCCAAGGGTGGCGAGCCGGATCGGCCGCTGACCTTTGTCTTCAACGGCGGGCCGGGCGCGGCCTCCGCCTTTCTGCATCTCGGGCTGGTCGGGCCCAAAGTGCTCGATTTCGGGCCTCAGGCACGCGACGGCGCCCATGCGAAACTCGTCGATAACGAGCATAGCTGGCTCGACTTTACCGATCTCGTGCTGATCGATCCGATCGGCACCGGCTGGAGCCGGACGGCGAAGGCCGACGACGCCTCCAACTATTACAATGTCAACTCGGATGCCCAGAGCATCGCCAAGGCGATCGCGCTCTATGTCGCGCATAACAACCGTTCCAACTCGCCGAAATATCTGCTTGGCGAAAGCTACGGCGGTTTCCGCGCCGCGAAGGTCGCTTCCACCCTGCAGGAAAGCCAGGGCATTGTCGTCGCCGGCGCCGTGATGCTCTCGCCGCTGCTCGAAGGGCAGCTGATGTTCGATGCCGACCAGTTCGCACTCGGCGCGGCGCTCGAGCTGCCGTCGCTGGCTGCGGCCGAACTCGACCGGCACAATGGCTTTACCGAGGAGAAGCAGAAGCAAGCGGAGCGTTTCGCGCTCGGCGATTATTTGACGACGCTCGCCGGCCCGCCGCCGACGGGCGCCGATGCTGCAGCCTTCTATGGCAGGATCGCCGGGCTAACCGGCATTCCGCAGGATATCGTCGCCCGCAACCGCGGCTTCCCAGGCAATTCCTTCGTCAAGCACTCGGACGGCGGCGGCCAGGTGACAAGCCCCTACGATGCGTCCTTCGCGGCGCCCGATCCCTTTCCGGAATCTGATTACGACCGCGGCGACGACGCCATCCTCGATGGCTTCGCCCGCGCCTATGGCGGCGCCTTCGCCGATTATGCCCGTAACGAGCTCGGCTTCAAAACCGAAATGACCTACTCGCTGCTCGACAGCGATATCAGCCGGCGCTGGGAATGGGGCGGCGGCCGCGGCGGCGGTGCGCGCTTCCAGGCGAGCGCCACCGACGACATCAGGCAGCTGCTCGCCTCGAACACGGCCTTCCATCTGCTGATCGCGCATGGCTACAGCGATCTGGTGACGCCTTACAGCGTCAGCCGCTACGTGGTCGACCACCTGCCGCCGTCGCTCGCCGATGGCCGCGTCGGGCTGAAGCTCTATCATGGCGGCCATATGTTCTACACGCAAGCCGATCAACGGGCCGCCTTCACGGCCGATGCCAAGGCCTTCTATGCCGCACGCCCGGCCGCACAGCCGGCGGATTGAGGAGTTGCCGATGCATATAACGGGAGGATGTCATTGCGGCGCAATCCGCTATCAGGCGGAAATCGATCCGGAGCGGGTCACGATCTGCCACTGCACCGATTGCCAACGATTGACGGGCTCGGCCTATCGCGTCACCGCGCCGGCGCAACCGCAAAGCTTCACGCTTATTTCGGGCCAACCGCGCAGCTATGCGAAACATGGCGACAGCGGCGCCCTCAGCCGGCAATTCTTCTGTCCGAATTGCGGATCACCGCTCTATCGCACGGATGGCGAAGGCGGTGCGATCGGCATCCGTCTCGGCGGCATCGACCAGCGGCGGGACCTGACGCCAAAGAAACAGATATGGTGCCGGTCGGCTCTGCCCTGGGCGGAAAATATTCAGCCGCTGCCGCGGTTTGATGGCGAGGACTAGCGGAAGCAGGACGACTATGACCTGAGGAAGGGAGGCGGTAGGCCGGATTCGGTTATCAGCCACGTTGTCAGCATGTCGAGTTGCGGGACCATCGCGGTGGTGAGCCGCCGCCTGTGGCGAAAGCGCAAGCCAAAGACCGCCCTCTTCGGGCGCCGTTCACGCCTTCCACCGGCCTACCCGGAGCGGAGCGATGTGGGTCCGACCGTCGCGCGAACATCAAAACGAGGACCCGTTAATATTGCCCTAATTTTAGCTCGAACTGACTAAGTGCATCTAAGATCAATTTATAGTATATATAACTCGAGGGGAGAATCGCGCATACGTCGCGACGGGCTACCGCAATACTCAAGGGATTTCTCCTGAATTTTACAGCCTTGTATTGCATTTCTGTGGACGTAATCTTCAGGGACTCTATTACGACGGCCTTAGATTGGGACTTTAGTCGTAACGCGTATAGGGACTTTAGTCCTAATACCCTCCAACTGTGAGTGGACTAGTCCTCTCGATCGACCACAATCGCAGTCGATCGAGAGCTCTAGGTTCAATACGCAAGAGGGTGGGCCCCGGGATGCAGTTCGGCATACGGGCTCTGTGACCCTCTGCGAGCTAGCCGAGGGAGAAGCTCCATGGCACTCGATATCACAACTCAAGATCTCATCATCGACGAAACCACTGGTTTGCAGGACGACGACGTCAATCCGGCGATTGCGCCGCACAACAATGCGACGGTGCAATATCTATTGAGCCGCGACGCTGCCGGTGGGCTGACCTCGCCGGAGGTCGCCTACCAGAGCAATTTCGTCGTGGCCTCGGCGAGCGCCGGGGAAACCATCACATCGGTGGTTCTCACGCAGAACGCCTCCGGGACCCCGTACTCCACCACGGTCGGCGTCAACAGCAACATTCGCACCGTCGACGGCAAATACGTTTGGCTGTTCCAAGATGCGATGCATGCAAACGTCGTGATCGGCGTCATCGGCACGTCCGACCCGCTCACCGCGCCGGCCGCCGGGGGGCCGCTCGCCTTTTCGCTGGCGCTCCTCAGCACCAGCGCCACCAATGCCGACCTCTATACCGTCCAATACGTGCCGTTGCTCCATCCCGATGTGAACAACGCCGACGACCGCATTGATCTGGCCAACAAGGTGTTCGCCTCGGTCACCGGAACCACGGTGGTGAATTTCAGCCAGCTTGGCGACGCCCCTTCAGGACATAACAACTGGTATATTCTCGACGCCGACGCCGCCAGCCCGCAGAAGATCCTGGTGACGGCGCACGACAATGGCGTGCAGGCGGAAGTCAATGTCAGCACCCAAGGCCTGGGCGTCGCCTCTCAAGACGTGCGCGAGGGCCGTGAACTCCAGATCGACCTGATCACCGGCGGCATCCAGAGTGCGGGGAAAAGCTTTACCGACACGCCGACTGCGCCCGACTATGGCTCGCACATCGAGAACGTCTCCAGCGCCGGTTTCTCGGTCTCGCAGTCGACGCCGACCAGCAGCGTCGCCGACATGGAGATCCATGCCTATAATAATAACGACAACATTGAGGGCTCTTCGTTCCCCACTGACGACAATGATACCGAGATCAATATCACCGGCGTAACTTTCAAGCTGAACGGTGTGGCAACGACAGCAGCAGCACTCGGCATTACGGTCGATCTCTCAGGAACCGGGCTGATCCTTCGCAATGTCGGCGAGGGCGTGACGGTCGACTTCGCCACCGCCGGCGGGGCTGGCGGAACCTTCGACCGTTTCACCATCAAGAATATCGACGCCGGGCATGACTATTTCGATGTCAAGGAAGTGCATTTCAGCGGCGACGTCAGTAACGCCTATAACGAAGAAGTTGGCTCCTTCATCAATTTCGACGACGACGGACCGACGATTACGGCAACCGGCACCCCGCCGCAACTGATAGTCGACGAGACCAACCTGACCACCAATGCCAGCGCCGACTTCTCAACCTTCTTCACCTCCAATGCCGGCGCCGATGGCGGCGCCGCCACTGCCATCACTTATGCGCTCGGCATCAATCAGGGCAACAATGTCAGCGGCCTCACCGATACCGCAACCGGCCAATCCGTGCTGCTCTTCCTCGAGGGCGGCAGTGTGGTCGGGCGCGCCGGATCAGCCGCGGGTCCGGTCGTCTTCACCGTCAGCGTCAGCACTGCCGGCGTCGTCAGCCTCGACCAGCAGCGGGCAATCGTCCATGCCAATGCCAGCGACCCGGACGATAGCCGAACCCTGGCGGCCGCCAACCTCGTCACTCTGACCGCCACCATCACCGACGGCGACGGCGATCACGCCGCAGCCACCCACAATATCGGCCAGAACCTCAACTTCGAGGATGACGGACCGATAATCGGGATAAAAGGCGGCGGGTCTCCACTGACGGTCGACGAGACCGACCTGACGACCAATGTCAGCGCTTTCGGGCCCGCCTTCGTCGCCTTCCCCGGGGCCGATGGCGTTGGCAACGGAATCACCTATGCGCTCGGCATCAACCCGAACAACAATGTCAGCGGTCTTACCGATACCGAAACCGGCCAGTCCGTCCTGCTCTTCCTCGAAAACGGCAGCGTGGTCGGCCGCGCCGGAGCTGGCGGTCCGGTCGTCTTCACCGTCAGCGTCAGCGCCGCCAACCTTCTCACCCTTGATCAGCAACGGGCAATCATCCACGCCGATGCCAGCAACCCGGATGACAGTCGGACCCTGGCGGCCGCCGACCTCATCACCCTGACCGCAACCATCACCGACGGGGATGGCGATCAGGCAACCTCCACCCGCAATATCGGCCAGGACCTCAACTTCGAGGATGACGGGCCGACAATCACCAAGCCGTTCGACGGAAACCCCGCAACCTTGGCTATCGAGCATGAAACCCTCGCCAATGTGCTCAACGCATCGGCCAGCGGCAACTTCGGCTACAATATTGGCGCGGACATTCATCCGGCCGCATTCTATGCCAGCGGCTCCGACTTCGTCGACCAGGATCTCGTGACGAACGGCGTCCAGATCGGGCTGACCGGCACGATCACCGGCGGCGGCGGCGGCAGCCTCCTCAGTTCGAATGTGACGCTCGCCTCGGAGAGCCTGACCTCCGCGACGTTCAACTTCACCTTCACCTATGACAAGGATCCGGCGGCCGGCAGCCAGGTCGGAACGGCGGGCGGCACCCTCGTCTTCGACAAGGTGGCCGACACCTATACCATCAATCTGACGGACCCGCTCGAAGGCTTCAGCTTCGACGTTCTTCACACCAGCGAGCTCTTATCCAAGCAGCCGACGAGCAATACCGGCCACCCGCAGATCGTGGTGGAAAAACTGCAGGCGGATGTCAATGGCACGCCGGCTGATGAAGACTTCTACGTGCAGTTCACCGGCAATCTGATCAACAAAGCCAACCCGTTCCGCTTGACCACCGATGGCGAGGGGTCATCCAATGACTCCACCTTCACCGTCGGCGGTCACGAGATGGTCAGCAACAACAACGAAACCTGGGTGTCTGCAACACAGAGCACCAACGGTGTTGCCGGCGACACGATCCAGAAAGACGAACTGCTCACCTTGCGGTTCTTCAACAGCGATGTCGGCATTGTCAACGAGGCCCTCACCCCAACGGCGACCGCCGGCGCGATGGCGATCAAGTTCGACGGCATCGGCAACAGCGAAGACCTGATGCTGATCCTCGACCTGATCGATGGGAACGGCTCCGCGATCACCCGGGCCATGTATGTGTCGAACGCCGACATCTACAAGGCCGGCCAGGTTCCGGCGCCCTACAGCAGCGAGTTCACGCTCGACAATAATGACGGCCTCGTGATCGTCGAGCAGAACGACTACAACGCCGCTGGCGAGACCTACGTACTGCAAGGCGTGCAAATCATGCAGTCGGGCAACGGGATCACCGGCGATGCTACTGCGATCGACCTCATCAGGGCGACCGGCGCCAATGGCGGCAGCAACGCGACCGCCAATCTGGTGAACTTCGACACCACCGATAACGACGTGCTGAAGATCACCGATATCGGCTTTACCTCGACCGTGACCCAGACGCCGGATGCCAATCTCGACTTCGCCTTCAATGTGGTGGACGCCGATGGCGATCAGACAGCGATGCAGCACATCCTTGTCGACGTCGCCTGATAACTGAAGAGACGGGGGCAGCCAAGGCTGCCCCCTCACTGTCTTTGCATTCGCATGCAATCTCGTACGCCAGAGACATGATGATGAAAACAAAGCAACAGCCCGCTGCCCTGCAGGTGGTGATGAAGGAAGCCAGACGCGCCATCCGGCCGCTTCTCTGGTTCAGCGGGGGCATCAACGTGCTGATGCTGACGGGAGCGTTTTACATGCTCCAGGTCTACCACCGCGTGCTGTCCAGCCACAGCCTGGAGACATTGGCGATGCTATCGCTCATGGCAGCCGGCGCACTGGTGACGATGGCGGGGCTGGAGGTGGTGCGCGGGCGCCTTCTGGCAACCGTCGGATCCTGGATGAACGCACGCCTGGCGCCGGTGCTGCTGACCGCATCGGTGGAATATGCCGCCTCGGCGCCCGGCCAGGCCAACGCCCGTCCGCTGCGTGACCTCGACCAGGTACGGAATTTTTTCACGAGCCCCAGCATCTTCCCGATCCTCGACGCGCCTTGGGCACCGCTGTTTTTCGCCGCCATTTTCTTCATGCACCCCTGGCTGGGCTGGCTGGCGCTCTGCGGCGGCGGAGTGCTTTTCGTGTTGGCCCTGCTTAACGAATGGCTGACACGCAAGCCCTTGACCGAGGCTGCGGGCGCGCAGTCGCGCGCCTATGTCCAGGCCGAGGCGGCGATCCGCAACGCCGAGGTGGTTCAAGCAATGGGCATGTTGAAGCCCCTGCTGGAAGGCTGGAAGCTGCAGCAGGACGAAGCCAACAAAGGCCAGGTCGTTGCCGCCAACCGCGGCGGTATCATTGCCGCCATCGCCCGCTGTCACCGGCTGGCCCTGCAAATGGGCATATTGGGGCTTGGAGCCTATCTCGTTCTTCGCAACGAAGCCTCCCCCGGCATCATGGTCGCCGCCTCGATCCTGATGGGTCGTGCCTTGTCGCCGGTCGAACAGGCGATCGGCACATGGAAGGCGACGGTCGGCGCGCGGGCCGCTTACCGGCGCCTCACCGCCGTTGCAGGCCAGCACCCCGAGGCAACACCGGTTCTGGCGCTGCCGCGGCCGACCGGGAAGTTTGAGGCCGACAATATCGTGCTTGCCCGACAGGGCGGCGAACATATCCTGAAAGGGATCAGCTTCCATCTCGAGCCGGGTGAATCCATGGCCCTGATCGGTCAGAGCGCGGCCGGCAAGACGAGCCTGGCGCGAATCTTGGCCGGCGCCTGGCGCCCTTCCGGCGGGCGGGCGCTGCTTGACGGCATGGATGTCGCCCAATGGGCGGCGGAGGACCGTGGCCATCATGTCGGTTACTTGCCCCAGGATATCGAACTCTTCGCCGGGACCGTCTCCGAAAATATCTGCCGCTTCGCCAAGCTCAGCCCGGTGATCTTCGACAAGGTGGTCAAGGCCGCGCAGCTGGCCGGCGTTCACGAACTGATCAAAGGACTGCCGAAAGGTTACCTCACCGAGATCGGCGAAGCCGGCGCGGTCCTGTCCGGCGGACAGCGCCAGCGCATCGGCTTGGCGCGGGCGCTTTACGGCGATCCGGCACTCGTTATCCTGGACGAACCCAATTCCAACCTCGACCGCGACGGTGAGGAGGCATTGATATCAGCGCTCGGCACGATCAAGGCGGCGGGCACGACCGTCATCCTGATCGCCCATCGACCGAACATCATGGAGACGGTCGACAAGATCCTTGTCCTCAATCGCGGCCAGCAGGATCTCTTCGGTCCACGCGACTATGTCTTCAATGAGCTCGCCGCTCGCGTGCGCAAGGTCACTCAAATGCCGACGATCGTGGCGAAGTAGCAACGGAACGAAACCGCCATGAAAAAAGAGATGAAGGTCGTTCCGTTACCCGTTTCGCCGCCCCCGGCACCGGTCCCGCTGCGTCTCACGGGCCTAACTTTCACCGGCTTTGCAATCATGTTCCTGTTCTTCGGCATGGCCGGAGGCTGGGCGACGCTGGCACCGCTCGACAGCGCCGCAGTGGCGCCCGGCCTTGTCAAGGTCGCCGGTGACCGCAAGCTCATCCAGCACCTCGAGGGTGGGATCATTGCAGGATTGACCGCCGCCAACGGCGACATCGTCAGGGCCGGCAAGGTCCTCCTCCAACTCGATGACACGCAGGCGAGGGCAAGGCTTGATCTGGTCCAGAACCGGATCGCAACGCGCGAGGCGCTGGCCGCTCGCCTGAGGGCCGAGCGTGACGGCAAAGCCGAGATCGAGTTCGATCCGGCGCTGCTTGCAAACCCCACCAAATCGGCAAGGGACGCGGTGGCCGCCCAACGTGACGTGTTTTCGGCCAAGCACCACAATCTGAAGGACGAGCGAGAGATTCTCAGCCAGCGCCGCCGCCAGACCGAGGAAGAGATAACGGGACTGCAGGAACTCATCGTTACCGAGGACAAGCAGATCGAGGTGTTCGAGGGCGAAACCAGAGATCTTGAGAGCCTCGTCAAGCGCGGCCTGGTCACCCGCGAGCGTTGGCTGCTGCTCAGACGGCAAAAGCGGGAAGTCGAAGGGGAGCGGGCGACCAATGTCGCAGCCATCGCTCGCGCCAGGAGCGCCATGGCCGAGATCGACATGCAGATCGTCAACCTCAATACCTTGCAGCTGAACCAGGCCGTCGAGGAGCTGAGCAAGGTCGAGGCGGAACTGTTCGACCTCAGGCAGGAGGAACGGTCCGCCAAAGACGTGCTCGCCCGCACCAACATCGTCGCGCCGGTTGACGGCATCATCATGGACCTGAAGGTCCATACGACCGGGGGCGTGGTGAAACCCGGCGAGACCCTGATGACGATCGTACCGATGGGACAGCAGCTCGTCATCGAGGCCATGGTCAGACCTGAGGACGTCGAGACGATCGCACCCGGACAGCCGGCGCGCGTCAGTTTCCCGGCCTTTGCCCGCTACAACCTGCCGCCGCTCGACGGTGTGGTGGAGATCGTATCGGCCGACAGGATGGTGGAGGAACGCAGCGGCACGCCTTATTTCGCCGCGACCGTTGTGATCGACCAGAGCGAGCTTGCCAAGCTGGAGGGCCGCAAGCTGCTGCCCGGCATGTCGAGCGAGACGATGATCCGGACGGGTGCCCGCACCGTGCTTTCTTACCTCGCCGAGCCGATCACACAGAACTTCCGCCGGGCGATGCGGGAAAAATAGCCGCAGCGCCCACGCTTCCAAGACTCCCGATCACGCCGCCTTGGCGGCGTGATATTCCTTGATAGCGACCATCTTGATCGCCGGGTAGCGCTCCGCCTCGTAACGCAGCGAGAAGGCGTCCTGAGCGAGGAAAACCGGATCGCCGTCGAGATCGCGGGCGATATCGCCGCGCTTGACGGTGAGGAACTTTTCCAGATCGGTCGGCTGGTCGGCCGAGATCCAGCGGCAGACGGAGAAACGCGATGTTTCGAAGGAGACCGGCAGGCCGTATTCGGCCATCAGCCGCTCCTTCAGGACGTCGAGCTGCAGGGCGCCGACGACGCCGACGATCGCCGGCGAGCCGTCCTCCGGCGAGAACAGCTGGACGACGCCTTCCTCGGCCATCTGCTGCAGCGCTTCCTTGAGCTTCTTCGCCTTCATCGCATCTTCGAGACGCACGCGGCGCAGAATTTCCGGCGAGAAGTTCGGCACGCCCTGGAAGACCAGGGCTTCGCCTTCGGTCAGCGTATCGCCGATGCGGAGCGTCCCATGATTGGGAATGCCGACGACGTCGCCGGCATAGGCGGTGTCGGCGAGCTGGCGCTGCGAGGCGAAGAAGAATTGCGGCGCCGTCAGGCCAAGCTGCTTGCCGGTGCGGGCAAGCCTTGCCTTCATGCCGCGCTCGAGCTTGCCGGAGCAGATGCGGGCAAAGGCGATGCGGTCGCGGTGGTTCGGGTCCATGTTGGCCTGGATCTTGAAGACGAAGGCGGTCATCTTGTCGTCGGTCGCATGCACGGTCCTGGTGTCGGCGACCTGGTCGCGCGGCGGCGGCGCGAATTCGCCAAGCGCATTGATGAGGTCGCGAACGCCGTAATTGCGTAGCGCCGAGCCGAAGAAAACGGGCGTCATATGGCCTTCGAGGAAGGAATCGCGGTCGAAGGGACGGCATGCCTCGATGGCAAGCTCGGTCTCGTCGATGAAGGCCTGCCGTTCGTTTTCCGGCAGCCTGTCGGCGATTGCCCGCGGACCGTTGACCGGCGTGGTCTCGACTTCGGTATCGGAACCACGGGCGGTGCTGTTCGCCAGATGATAGGAGCCGCAGAAGGTTTTCGAGCGGCCGATCGGCCAGGTGATCGGCGCGGTATCCAGCGCCAGCTTCTCTTCGACCTCGTCGAGGATCTCGAAGGGATCGCGGCTTTCCCTATCCATCTTGTTGATGAAGGTGATGATCGGAATATCGCGCATGCGGCAGACTTCGAAGAGCTTCAGCGTGCGCGGCTCGATACCCTTGGCGGCATCGATGACCATGACGGCAGCGTCGACGGCCGTCAGCGTACGATAGGTGTCGTCGGCGAAATCCTCGTGGCCAGGCGTGTCGAGGATGTTGAAGACATTATCGTTATATTCGAAGGTCATTACCGAGGTGACGACGGAGATGCCGCGTTCGCGTTCGATCTTCATCCAGTCGGAGCGCGTCTGCATGCGATCCTTCTTCGCCTTGACTTCGCCGGCAAGCTGGATGGCGCCGCCGAACAGCAGCAGCTTTTCGGTGAGCGTCGTCTTGCCCGCGTCCGGGTGGGCGATAATAGCGAATGTACGGCGGCGGGAGACCGCCTCGGCGAGGCTTTCGGCCATAGTGTGAATCCTGTGGAATTGCGGCTTACCTAGCGACTAAAGCCCGGCAATGCAATTGACCTTACCCGCGCACGCGCAAAGTAATGGGCCATGACCATTCATCACGACCTCAGCCCGACACTGAACCTCATCCGCCTGGCCAATGGCGAAGGCCTCGACTTGCCCGCCTATGAAAGCAAGGGAGCGGCCGGCATGGACCTGCGCGCCGCTGTTGCCGACGGCGAACCGCTGACGCTGCTGCCGGGCAAGCGGGCGCTGGTGCCGACCGGCTTCATCTTCGAAATCCCCGAGGGTTTCGAGGGGCAGGTGCGGCCGCGCTCCGGCCTTGCCTTCAAACACGGCATCACCTGCCTGAATTCGCCCGGCACCGTCGACAGCGACTATCGCGGCGAGGTGAAGGTGCTGCTCGCCAATCTCGGCGATGACGCTTTCGTCATCGAGCGCGGCATGCGCATCGGCCAGATGGTCATCGCGCCGGTCACCCAAGCGCGAATTGCCGAGATCACCGAGACAAGCGAGACGGCGCGTGGCGCGGGCGGGTTCGGCTCAACCGGCGTTTGATCGACGGTTCGAATGAAGCAGCCGAACGGTTGATAAGCAGCGTTTGTGGGGGCGCTTATGCTATTCAAGAAAGCGCCATGGGGCGTGGTTATGGGTCTAGCGGCAGCGCTGACGGCAACGCCAACGCTTGCGATCGATTCAAAAAAGCTCCAATCGATTCGCTCATCGATGTCTTTGGAAGAGATCGTCTCATTTGCCGTCTCAAAATCAACAGCCCCGATCCTCGACATCAACAAAACGATCGAAATGAATATCGCCCTCAATGCGAGGGGTATGGGGAGAAGCGATATTCAAGCTTTGCAGATAGAGTTTTTGCGAGTGTTTTCTGCGATTGGTGCTTACGCTGAAATCGACATCAATTTCGACGCCAGCCAATCGATCGAATATTCAGTTGGAACGCCATATGCCCCTTTCGGTGATCAGAACCGGCGGTCGAATAGCCAGGCAGTTGACGTGTTCGTTGATCGTGATGCGCTCAAGCTGGCAAAATTGGGCCAGATAGCAGTGCACGACATAGACACGCTCCGAAGCAAGCCGGATACGTTGGAATGCTACCATGAGCGCCGGAAAGGATATCCGGCTATCAACGTTATCGTCGATCGCGATATCAATCCTGTAGGTTGCCTTTACACGGTTCTGCTGCAGTCGATCGGCCTAAAGGGACCTTTCGGCGGGGTTGCGGCAACATATCGTGCCGGGGAGGTTCCCGGCTTCAGGCGCAATGCCGAAATGGCGGCAGCATATGCCATTCATGAGTGCCGATCTTTCATCGATAAAAAAGATCAGTTTGAGCAATGTATCACAGGAGTTCTGAAGGGGAACTAAGGAGCCGCGGAGTTGCCCAACTTAAGCAGCGTTGACGGGACATTTATGCTATTGGGGAAAGTGCGTTTAGGCGTGATTGGGGGCCTAGCGGCAGCGCTGGTCGCAACACCGATGCTTGCGATTGATTCAGCGAAACTCCAGTCGATTCGGTCGTCCTTCTCCACCGAGGAGGTGGTCGCATTCGCTGTGGCGAAATCGGCAGCACCGATTTTCGACATCGACAAAACTATCGATATGAACATTGCCCTCAACGTGAAGGGCATGGATAGACGCGATATTCAGGCTTTGCAGATCGAGCTTTTGCGCGTGTTTTCTGCGGTTGGTGCTTACGCGGAAATCGGCATCAATTTCGACGTCAGTCGATCGATCGATTACTCGCCTGCAACGCCGTATGTGCCTTTCCGGGATCAGAACCGGCCTCCAAACACCCAGACTCTCAACGTGTTCATCGATCGTGATGCGCTTAAATTGGCAAAGTTGGGCCAAATCGCAGTTCACGATATAGACACGCTTCGGAGCAAGCCAGACACGTCGACGTGCTATCATGAGAGCCGAACGGGAAACTCGGTCATCAATGTCCTCGTCGACCGCGACATCAATCCGGTGGGCTGCCTCTATGGAGTTCTACTACAATCGGTCGGAGTTACGGATGCTTTTGGCCGAGATGCTACGACTTTCAATCCCGGAAGAATTCCCGGGTTTAGGATCAACGCCGAAATGGCGGCAGCATATGCCATTCGCGAATGCAGATCTCTCATCGATAAAAAAGATCAACTTGGGACGTGTTTGAACGGCGTTCTCGGTGAAGGGAAATAAGGAATTCCGGATTGGCCGAGGCTGCTTGCATTCCCTTGCGGGATACCTTCGATCGCGGATTCCTAAAGCGCGTCGCAACAATCTTGGTTCAAGCGGACGCGCTGCCGTCCTTTGCTTTTATACATCTCGTTATTCCCCGCTGCACATTTTGGTGAGACACCTCTGATGGCAAATCGCCTCGACAGCGCCGGCCTGACCTTCCGGCTGGATTACTTCGACGACCCGACCGGCTGGGCGGCCTTGGTCTGTCTGCTCAAGGATATTTTCGGCATCGATATCGGCCCGCTGCAACAGCTTGGCGGCCCCGATCCCAGCAGCATGCCGTTCGGCTGGTTCGATGCCGAGGGCAAGCTTGCGGCCAATATCTCGGCCTTTGCGCTGCCCTTCGTCATCAATGGCAGGGTCGTCCATGCCGCCGGCCTGCAGTCGGGCGCGGTGCGGCCGCAGTGGCGCGGCCGCGGGCTTTATCGCGACCTGACGGTGAAAGCGCTCGACTGGTGCGAGCAGCAGGGCTTCGAGGCCGTCATCCTCTACACCGATAAGCCATCGCTCTACGAGCCCTATGGTTTCCGCTCGATAGCGCTGCACCGCTACGAGGGGGCGGCCCCCGCGCCCTCGACATCAGCCGCACCAGCCCTGCCGCTTTCGGCGGCGAATGCGGATGATCTTGCCCTGCTGCAAGCGCTGCTGAAAGCACGCAGCCCGGTCTCGACGACGCTTTCGGTGACGGCCAATGCAGCGATGTTTCTCATCAATACCCAGCTCGACCCCGATATTCGCGTCAGTTTCCTTGAAGGCGAGCGCGCGGCCATCGCCTGGAAGATGGATGCAGCAGGTCGCTTCAGCCTTGTCGACGTCGTGGCGACGGAAATCCCGACGCTTGCAGCGATCCTCGGCGGACTCGACATCGCCTCCGCCCACATCGAGGTGCTTTTCCGGCCGGACAAGCTCGGCTGGGCGGGTGATCCGCTACCGCTGCAAAGCGGCACGACTCTGATGCTGCGCGGGCTCGGCGATATGACCCCGCATTTTCCGGCGATGCTGTCGCCGATGGCGGATTTCTAAGCGCCGGCTTCGGCCGCCGCTATCTTTTCCGCGAAAGCGGCGGCAGGCGGCGTTTGACAGGCGAGGCTTTGATCATCGCAGTGTTGGTTTCCGCGCGTTCGGCGACCCTGTCGAGGAGACCGTCGAGCTCCGCCATCGATCGGATGACCAGGCGGGCGATGAAACAATCCTCGCCGGTCACCTTGTCGCATTCGACGATTTCGGGGATCTCCTGGATGATGCGCTCGACGATGTGCAGCTGTCCCGGCAGCGGGCGGACCCGCACGATCGCCTGCAGGGGATAACCGACGGCGGCCGGGTCGAGATCGATGGTGAAGGCCTTGATGACGCCGCGCTCCTCCAGCCGGCGCAGGCGCTCGGCAGCACTCGGCGAGGACAGCCCGACCTGCTGCGCCAGCTCCTTCAGCGAGATCCGGGCATTGCCGGCCAGCGCCTCCAGGATAGACTGATCGATATCATCGAGCGATTGTACATCATTAGCCACGTCGATGAATTCTCCTATGATGATTAGGCGAGAACGTCGAATCTCTTTTCCATTCCTATATAAAATTCCCTGCTACCGCAATAATCTCATCTCATCGAAACGGAGGCGATCATGAGCGGCGACATCAAAAGAGGTTCGGTGGAAATGACGGCAGCGATGCTGATCTCGGGGACGATCGGCTGGTTCGTCGTCATGTCGGGTCAACCGGTCAGCGGCGTCGTCTTCTGGCGCTGCCTGTTCGGCGCGCTGACGCTGCTCGTTATCTGCGGCGCCCTCGGGCTGCTGCGGCCCGGCATCATCACGCTGCGCGCCTTCGGCATCGCCGTCTTCGGCGGCGTCGCCATCGTCGTCAACTGGCTGCTGCTCTTCGCCTCCTATTCGCATGCGACGATCTCCATCGCCACCACGGTCTACAACACCCAGCCCTTCATGCTGCTGGTGCTCGGGGCACTATTCCTCGGCGAGAAGATCACCGCCGCCAAACTGTTCTGGCTGACGCTCGCCTTTGCCGGCATGGCGGCGATCGTCGAGGCGAAACCTGGGGCCGGCGAGGCATCGGATGGATACGGCCTCGGCATTCTGATGGCGCTGGGTGCGGCCTTCTTTTATGCGCTGGCAGCGCTTGCCGCGAAATGGCTGAAAGGCACGCCGCCGCATCTGATCGCGCTGATTCAGGTCGCAACAGGCATGCTGATGCTGGCGCCGATGACGACGTTTTCGCAGCTGCCCGGGGATGCCGGCGGCTGGGCGATCCTGGTGACGATCGGCGTCGTCCATACCGGGCTGATGTATGTGCTGCTTTACGGCGCGATCCAGCGGCTGCCGACCCATCTGACCGGGGCGCTGTCCTTCCTCTATCCGATCGCCGCAATCCTCGTCGACCGGCTGGCCTTCGGCCATGCGCTGCAGCCGATGCAGATCGCAGGAGCGGCGATCATCCTCATTGCCGCCGCTGGCATGAATCTCGGCTGGAGCCCAAGATGGCTGCGGCCGAGGGCGCTCCAGGGCTGAGGTACCGGCAGGCACGCGGGTGCAGGCATTCCTTCTCGTGATGCACCCATCAACGCCGGCGGATTGATGGCACGGCCCGCCTGACATAAAACACCGGAAAGATGGAGCCACAGATGAGCCTTGCCGCCTTGCTTGCCTATGCCGGAGCCTTGTTCATCGCCGCGGCCATTCCCGGCCCCGGCATCACCGCCATCGTCGCCCGTGCGCTCGGCTCGAATTTCCGCGAGACCTTCTTCATGGGTCTCGGCCTGGTGCTCGGCGATATGACCTATCTCACCGCCGTCATTCTCGGCCTCGCCTTCGTCGCCCAGACCTTCACCGAGGTGTTCATCGCCATCAAGATCGCCGGCGCCCTCTATCTCGGCTACATCGCCTGGAAACTCTGGACGGCAGGGCTGCTGCCGCAGGATATTGCGGCGAAGAAATCCAGCAATATCGGCCTGTCCTTCCTCTCGGGCCTGCTGGTGACGCTCGGCAACCCGAAGACAATGCTCTTTTATGTCGCGCTGGCGCCGACGCTGATCGACATCGGCAATATCAGCCTGCGCGACTATGCGCTGCTGCTTGCTGTCACCTTCGTGGTGCTGATTGCCGTGCTCGTGCCCTACATGCTGCTTGCCGCGCGAGCCCGCACGATGCTGAGGGAGCCGCGCGCCCTGCAGACGCTGAACCGGGTTGCAGCCGGCATCCTTGCGGGCACGGCGGCCTTCATCGCCACGCGGGCAGCCTGAAATAAACATCCGCCAAGAAACGGTTTTCAAAGCTTATTTTCTCTGCGCCACCCCCGCCCGGCGCGAACGCGCTCTGGTCTCATTCCGTCTTTGACCCTATTCTCCTCCTCGATTTCAGGGACCGAAGTCCAAAGGGAGAGAACCATGTCGCACAAACCCGGCCGCGGCCGCATCTATTCCTCGATCACCGAGACCATCGGCGACACGCCGCTGGTGCGCTTCGACAAGCTGGCGCGGGAAAAGGGCGTGGTGGCAAACCTGATCGGCAAGCTCGAATTCTTCAATCCGATCGCTTCCGTCAAGGACCGCATCGGTGTGGCAATGATTGAGAGCCTGGAATCGCAGGGCAAGATCACATCAGGCAAGACGGTGCTGATCGAGCCGACGTCAGGCAATACCGGCATCGCACTCGCCTTTGCCGCCGCCGCCAAGGGGTATCGACTGATCCTCACCATGCCGGAAACGATGTCGGTCGAACGGCGCAAGATGCTGGCGCTGCTCGGCGCCGAGCTGGTGCTGACGGAAGGATCGAAGGGCATGAAGGGCGCCATCGCCAAGGCGGAGGAACTGGCAGCGTCGCTCCCCGACGCCATCATTCCGCAGCAGTTCGAAAACCCGGCCAATCCCGAGATCCACCGCAAGACGACGGCTGAGGAAATCTGGAACGATACCGACGGCATGGTCGACATCGTCGTTTCGGGCATCGGCACCGGCGGCACGATAACCGGCGTCGGCCAGGTGCTGAAGAGCCACAAGCCGGAGATCCAGATCATCGCCGTCGAACCCGCCGATTCGCCGGTGCTCTCCGGCGGCAATCCCGGCCCGCACAAGATCCAGGGCATCGGCGCCGGCTTTGCGCCAAAGATCCTCGATACCGGCATCTATGACGAAGTCGTCACCGTCACCAATGACGAGGCCTTCGAACAGGCCCGCCTCATTGCCCGGCTCGAAGGCGTGCCGGTCGGCATCTCCTCGGGCGCGGCGCTGACCGCGGCGATCAAGGTTGGAAGCCGGCCAGAAAATGCGGGCAAGAACATCGTCATCATCATTCCGTCTTTTGCGGAGCGGTATCTGTCGACGGCGTTGTTTGAGGGATTGGGGAGCTGAGGTTTGGTGTGGCGGCCTTTTCTCCCGCAGTTTGTCATGCAAAATATCGGGGCGCTTCGAGCGTCCCTTCTTTTGTGCCGTCACCTGCATCCCAATCGAAGCGGGACGAAAGTTCTGTGGTAGTCAGTAGTAACGATGGTCGATGTCCCACCTGTGCTAGTTGAATGCAAATGGCCCCGCCAGGGCCATTCGCACCGCCTGCTGCCGGGCAGCGCGCCCGCTATAGTTCGCCGACGGCCATATAATTTCATAATTCCGCAGCGCTCAATGAGGATTTCGCTGAGGGGCAGCCAAGCGCAAACGCGATCGACAAATCGGTGGGCAGCCTGACGACAATCTCTCAAAATATCGGCGCGCATCCGCCCTTCTTCTCACGCAGCCGCCGTCAACCTCTCGCCGGCGATCCGGTAGGAGATCGCTTCGGCAAGATGCAGACGGCCGACCGTCGGTTTGTCGTCGAGGTCGGCTAGTGTGCGGGCAACCTTGAGGACTCGGTGGTAGCCGCGGGCGGAGAATTTCATTTTTTCGGCGGCGTCGCGCAGGAGCTGCAGGCCGCTCGCATCGGGTTCGGCGAGTTTTTCGATCATTGCTGTGGAGCAGCGGGCATTGGTGCTGATATCCCCAGCGCCGGCGCGCTGGAAGCGCTCCCGCTGGAGCTCGCGGGCGCGGGCGACGCGGCGGGCGACGTCGGCGCTGGCCTCGGCCGCCATCGGGCGGATGAGATCGGCGGCGGAGACGGCGGGTACGTCGATGCGGATATCGATGCGGTCCATCAGCGGGCCGGAGATGCGGGCTTGGTAATCGCTCATGCAGCGCGGGCCGCGGGCGCAGGTGTGGCCGGGCTCACCGGCCATGCCGCAGCGGCAGGGGTTCATCGCCGCGATCAGCTGGAATTTCGCCGGATAGGAGACGCGGTGATTAGCGCGCGCGATGACGCATTCGCCGCCTTCGAGCGGCTGGCGCAGTGCATCGAGCGCCTGCGGCGTGAACTCGGGAAACTCATCGAGGAACAGCACGCCGTGATGGGCGAGCGAGGCTTCGCCCGGTCGGGCGCGGATGCCGCCGCCGACAAGGGCGGCCATGGTGGCGGAATGATGCGGGGTGCGGAAGGGCCGGCGGTCGGACAGCTTGCCGCCGGTGAGCTGGCCGGCGATCGAATGGACCATCGACACTTCGAGCAGCTCGGCGGCCGAGAGCGGCGGCAGGATCGACGGCAGCCGCGACGCCAGCATCGATTTGCCGGAGCCGGGCGGGCCGACCATCAGCAGATTGTGGCCGCCGGCGGCCGCCACTTCGAGCGCGCGCTTGGCGCTTTCCTGGCCCTTGATCTCGGCAAGATCCGGCAGGTTGGCAGCATTGGCGCGGATCGACGGCTCCGGCCTAGACAGTACCTGTGTGCCGCGGAAATGATTGGCAAGGGCAATCAGGCTGCGGGGTGCGAGAATATCGACGTCGGCGCCGGCCCAGGCAGCCTCGGCGCCGCTTTCGGCCGGGCAGATCAGGCCCTTGCCGAGCGCATTGGCGCCGATTGCGGCCGGCAGCGCACCCGCGATGGCGGCGATCGTGCCATCGAGATTGAGTTCGCCGACGACGACATAATCCGACAGCGCATCGGCAGGAATGGCGCCGAGGGCCGCCATTAGCGCCAGTGCGATCGGCAGATCGAAGTGCGAGCCCTCTTTCGGCAGATCGGCGGGCGCCAGGTTGACGGTCACCCGCTTGCCCGGCAGCGCCAGGCCGGAGGCATGAAGGGCGGCCTGCACGCGCTCGCGGCTTTCGGCCACCGCCTTGTCGGGCAGACCGACGATCTGCATGCCGACCTTGCCGGGCGCGATCATCACCTGGACCTCGACCGGCACACCTTCGATGCCCTGGAATGCTACCGTACTGACACGCGCGACCATCTGCCCACCCTTGTCCCGCAAACTCTTAGAGACCGCCCCTTGTGGCCGTTGAAAGCCAGCGGTTGCAATCTGGCATGGAAGCAGGACTAAAACAAGAACAATAAAAGAACGCAGGCAGATAATCAGCGGTAGGCGCGGTTGTATCCGATCGCAGCCTCAGCCGCGCTTGCGCTCGATCGCGTCCCAGAGCAGGGCCGCAATATCGGCGCCGCCGAACTTCCTGACCTCGCGGATGCCGGTGGGCGAGGTGACGTTGATCTCAGTCATGTAATCGCCGATCACGTCGATGCCGACGAGCAGGAAGCCGCGTTCTCTCAGCGCCGGGCCGATGCGGGCGCAGATTTCCTTTTCGCGCGCCGTCAGTTCGGTCGCCTCGGCGCGGCCGCCGACATGCATGTTGGAGCGGCTGTCATGCTCGGCCGGCACGCGGTTGATGGCGCCGGCAAACTCGCCGTCGACCAGAATGATGCGCTTGTCGCCCTTGCGCACATCGGGCAGATATTGCTGGGCGATGAAGGGCTCGCGGAAAAGCTGGCCGAACATCTCGAGCAGCGAGGAGAGATTGCGGTCGTCGCGGGTGGAATGGAAGACGCCGGCGCCGCCATTGCCGTAGAGCGGCTTCAGGATGATGTCGCCCATCTCGTCGCGGAAGCGGCGGATTTCGGCCGGATCCTTGGTGATCAGCGTCTTCGGCATCAGATCGGCGAATTCGGTGACGAAGATTTTCTCCGGTGAATTGCGCACCCAGGCCGGATCGTTGACGACGAGCGTCTTCGGATGGATGCGCTCGAGGAGATGCGTCGATGTGATATAGGCCATGTCGAAGGGCGGATCCTGGCGCAGCAGCACCACGTCCATGGTCGAGAGATCGACGCGTTCGGCCGCACCGAGCTCGAAGTGATCGCCCTTGACGTCGCGCAGCACCATCGGCTCGACGCTGGCAAAGAGCTTGCCGTCGCGGAAGCTCAGGCGTTCGGGGGTATAATGGAAGAGCCTGTAGCCGCGCGCCTGCGCCTCCAGGCTCATGGCGAAGGTGGAGTCACCTGCGATATTGATGCCGGCGACATGATCCATCTGGACCGCTACATTGGTGATCTTGGCCATTTCCGTCCCTCGCTGAATGCCGGACAGATGTAGGTCGGCCCGGCATCAAACGCAACGGCCATCGAAGTCGCCATTTTCAGGCGGCGATGCCTTGGCTGCCGCCGTTGCGCAGCATGTTGCGCAGACGGTAGGCGATCGCCAAAGGCTTCGGGAAAGGCTTGCGCAGGAAGGCGACCTTGCGGACGTAATTGTCGACTCGCCAACTCGCCCAGGTTCCACCTGCGAAAAAGGCGACGTCGCCGGCGCGTAGCGTCCGTTCCGTGCCATCCTCGGCGGTGATATGGACCTCGCCTTCGAGGATCATCACGGTCTCGTCCCAGCCGAAATACCAGCGGAATTCGCCCGCCGTGCAGTCCCAGATCGCCGTCAGCGATGCCTCGTCGTGCCCGCGCGAATGTTCGGCGGTGCGCGCTTCCGGATTGCCGCTGATGATCCAGTCGGGATTGATCGGCGTCGATTTCAGCGGCAGGTGGTCGCTCGCATGCGCGACGAAGGATTTCCCGGCCGGCTTCAGCGCGACATAAGGCACCGAGCGCGCGGCCATGGCGACCGCGCTTGCAAACATCATCTTCCAGGCCACGCAACAACCCCCAATTCTTAATCCCTACCGCGATGGTGGGTAGCAGAGAGAGGTAAGGAGCTCGTTCAACCCGGGACTAAAATTTTAACAATCCGGAAACTCGATTGGTGCGAAAGCGCTCAGAAGGCATCGGGAAAGTGCCGCGGCAACCGGCCGGGCATGACCGCGATGATATCGTAGCGTTGGGAAAGGCGGGCCTGATCCGCCTGACGGGCGAGCCAGAGATCGCTTGCCGCCCGGATCCGCTTCTGAGCGGCGACGGAGACGGCGTCGATCGCCGCAGCCTCGCCGTACCGGGCCTTCACTTCCACAAAGACTGCGAGATCGCCCTTACGGGCGACGATATCGATCTCGCCGAGCCTGGTGCGGTGGCGCAGCGCCAGGATGCGGTATCCCTTCAGCATCAGGAAGGCGGCGGCGACATATTCCGACATGCGGCCGCGGCGCAGCGCTTTCCGTTTGATGGCGGTAAGGTCTTTATCGCCCATTGCCGCTTTTCATCTCCAGCAGGCGCTGGTAGAGCGCCTTGCGCGGCAGGCCGGTGAGACGGGCGGCCTCGGTCGCAGCCTTTGCCGTCGGCATCGACATCGACAGATCGGCAAGCACGGCGTCGACATCGGCCTCCGACGTTTCGGTCGGCTGCGGCGGACCGACGACGAGGACGATTTCGCCCCTGACGTTTTCCACCTGCTGGTAATGGGCGGCGAGTTCGGCCAGCGTGCCGCGGCGGAATTCTTCATAGGTCTTGGTCAACTCACGGCAGACGCAAGCCGGCCGGGCCGGGCCGAGCACATCGGCGGCAGCAAGAAGCGTCGCACCGATGCGATGGGGCGATTCAAAAAAGATCAGCGTCGCCGGGGCTGCGGCAAATTCGCCGAGACGATCGCGGCGCGCCTTGTCCTTGGCCGGCAGAAAGCCGGCGAAGAGGAAGGCGTCGTTCGGCAGGCCGGAACCAACAAGGGCGGCGAGCGGCGCCGAGGCGCCTGGAATGGGAATGACGCGGTAACCGGCGGCAATTGCCTGCCGGGCCAGCCGGTAGCCGGGATCGGAGACGAGCGGCGTGCCGGCATCGGACACCAGCGCCACCGAGCGGCCGGCTTCGAGCGCCTGGATGAGCCGCGGGCCAGCTTCGTCGGCATTGTGCTCGTGATAGGCGAAGGGACGGTTCTGGATGCCGTAGCGGTCGAGCAGAACGCGGGTGACACGCGTATCCTCACAGGCAAGCACGTCGGCGCCGGCCAGCGTTTCCAATGCGCGCAGCGTGATGTCGCCGAGATTGCCGATGGGGGTCGCGACCAGATAGAGCGCCGGCTCCAGCGGCCGCGCCGGCACCGCCATGTTGTGGAGGCGGAAGCTTCGCCTCGTGGCGTCCTCGCCTGTGGTTTGCTCGTTCATGCCCTTTGCCTTCGTCCCGCCGGCGCCTTACCGGTTCATCGGCCTTTATGGGCGAGCGCTGCGGCTTCGGCAAGGGTTGGGATTTCTGTGAGCATTGCTCCGGAAAACCTGAAATGCGAGGGCTTGGCCGTCCATGCCTCTTGCCATCCAATGCTGAAGTCTGCCATTTTGCCCGTCCACTCCCCCGACCTAAATCGGGAAAGCATTCTTCGGGCCTTCGATGCGCCCGGGCAGTCACGGTCGAAAGCGGTAGCATCCCATGCGTATTACTATTGAGCGGTCAAACCTTCTGAAATCGCTGAACCACGTCCACCGTGTGGTCGAACGTCGCAACACGATCCCGATCCTGTCCAACGTATTGCTCAAGGCCGATGGCCAGAACCTCGACATGAAGGCGACCGACCTCGACCTCGAAATCACCGAGGCGACGCCGGCAAGCGTCGAACAAGCAGGCGCCACCACCGTTCCCGCCCACCTTCTCTACGATATCGTGCGCAAGCTTTCCGATGGCGCCGAAGTGCTGCTGGCGACCAGCACCGACGGCGGCTCGATGACCGTCCAGTCCGGCCGCTCGAAATTCTCGCTGCAGTGCCTGCCGGAATCCGATTTCCCGGATCTGACCGCCGGCACCTTCACGCATTCCTTCAAGCTGAAGGCGACCGATCTGAAGATGCTGATCGACCGCACCCAGTTCGCGATCTCGACGGAAGAGACGCGTTATTATCTGAACGGCATCTTCTTCCACACGATCGAGAGCAATGGTGAGCTGAAGCTCAGGGCGGTCGCGACCGACGGCCACCGGCTGGCCCGCGCCGATGTCGACGCGCCGTCGGGCTCCGAGGGCATGCCCGGCATCATCATTCCGCGCAAGACGGTCGGGGAACTGCAGAAGCTGGTCGACAATCCGGAAGCGATCGTCACCGTCGAAGTTTCCGACGCCAAGATCCGCATGACGATCGGCTCGATCGTTCTGACCTCGAAACTGATCGATGGTACCTTCCCGGATTACCAGCGCGTCATCCCCACCGGCAACGACAAGGAAATGCGTGTCGATTGCACGACCTTCGCCCAGGCCGTCGACCGCGTCTCGACGATCTCCTCCGAGCGCGGCCGGGCCGTGAAGCTGGCGCTGTCCGAAGGGCAGCTGATGCTGACCGTCAACAATCCGGATTCCGGTAGCGCTACGGAAGAAGTCGCCGTCGGCTACGACACGGATGCGATGGAAATCGGCTTCAACGCCAAATATCTGCTCGACATCACCGCGCAGCTTTCCGGCGAGGAAGCGATCTTCCTGCTGGCCGATGCCGGCTCGCCGACGCTGATCCGAGACACCGCCGGTGACGACGCGCTCTACGTCCTGATGCCGATGCGCGTCTGACGGAACGAAGGCGGCCGCTTTCGGTTTTCCTCCTGTCAAACAGGAGGTTCCATGATGAAAAAAACGGGAGCGGTGCGCATCGGCATTTCCGGCTGGACCTATGCGCCCTGGCGCGGGCAATTCTATCCGGAGGGACTGCCGCAGAAGCAGGAGCTTTCCTACGCCGCCCGTCACTTCCGTTCGATCGAGATCAACGGCACCTTCTACGGATTGCAGAAGCCCGAAAGCTTCGGCCGCTGGCGGGACGAAACGCCTGATGATTTCGTCTTTGCGGTCAAGGGACCGCGCTTCCTCACCCATGTGCGGCGACTGAGGGAGATCGAGGCGCCGCTTGCGAATTTCTTCGCCTCGGGCCTGCTCAGGCTCGGCCCCAAGCTCGGGCCGATCCTCTGGCAATTTCCGGCCAACATGGCCTTCGATGCTGATCGTTTCGAAAATTTCCTGGGTTTGCTGCCGCATGATCATGATGCGGCGATCACGCTTGCCAAGCGGCACGACGAGCGTCTCAAACAGCCCTGGCTCAAAAGCGACGGACACCAGCCGATCCGCCATGCGTTCGAAATCCGTAACGACAGCTTCCGCTCAACCGAGTTCATCGAGATGCTCCGGCGATACAAAACCGCACTGGTTTGCGCCGACACGGTGAAATGGCCGCTGCTGATGGATATCACCGCCGACTTCCTCTATTGCCGCCTGCACGGCTCCGAACAACTCTATGTCAGCGGCTACGAAGACGAGGCGCTCGATCTATGGGCCGAGCGCATCCGCGCCTGGGCACAGGGCAGAGAACCAGAGAATGCGACGCGAATACTTACGCCGCTGCCGGCGCGCGCCAAGGGCCGCGACGTCTATCTTTATTTCGACAACACCGATAAGAAACTTCGCGCCCCTGTCGACGCTGGCCATTTGAGCGAAAGACTTGCCGACCTCATGCCTCATTCCCACCGCAAGGCCGCATGAGCTGTTGATGCCGATGTCCTCGTTGCGAAAATCCTTGTCCCGGGAGCGACAAGCAGCATATTAAGACAGTCGATCAACGTGCGGATGGGTGGAGAATGCGCTTACGGGTCAAGGTGAAGGAACACCTCGGGAAGAGATTTGATGAGGAAATCCGTTTCTTCCGGGGCATGATGCAGGGGCCGAAGACGGTAGGCTCGATCGTGCCGACCTCTTCGATTACCGCCAAGCGGATGGCCAGCGTCATCGATATGCATTCGGGGCTGCCGGTGCTGGAACTCGGCCCGGGCACGGGGGCCATCACCAAGGCCATCCTCGGCCGCGGCGTGAAACCGGAAAATCTCGTGGCAATCGAATATTCGACGGATTTCCACCAGCATCTGCTGCGGACTTATCCCGGCGTGCATTTCATCAATGGCGATGCCTTTGATCTCAAGACCACGCTTGGCGCGCTTGGCGAGCAGACGTTCGATTGCGTCATCTCCTGCATTCCGCTTTTGAATTTTCCGATGGCGATGCGCGTCTCGCTGCTCGAAAGCCTGCTCGACCGCCTGCCGGCCGGTCGACCGGTGGTGCAGATTTCCTACGGCGCGATTTCGCCGATCGCCGCCAATCCCGATCGTTATCACATCCAGCACTTCGATTTTGTCATGCGCAACATCCCGCCGGCGCAGCTCTGGATCTACCGGCGCGGTTGAGATGTTCGGAGTTTATATCACCCACCCGCAGGTCAAGATCGATGCGAATGTTCCCGTGCCGAAATGGGGCCTTTCCGATGTCGGCGCTGCGCGCGCCCGCCAAGCTGCCGAGAGCGACTGGGCCAAACGGCTGACCCGCATCGTCTCCAGCGACGAGACGAAGGCGATCAAGACGGCCGAAATTCTGGCGGAAGCTTCCGGCATCAGCGTCGAGATCGTGCATGGCATGCACGAGAACGACCGTTCGGCCACCGGTTTCTTGCCGCCGCCGCAGTTCGAAGAAGCGGCGAACTGGTTCTTTGCCAATCCGGAACAAAGCTTCAAAGGTTGGGAGCGCGCCGTCGACGCGCAGGCCCGCATCGTCGCAGCGGTCAAGGCCATTCTCGCCACGCATGATCCGGCCGCACCGATCGCCTTCGTCGGCCATGGCGGCGTCGGCACGCTGCTCAAATGCCATCTGGCGGGACGGCCGATCGCCCGCGACCGCGACCAGCCGGCCGGCGGCGGCAATCTCTATGCTTTCGGCCTTGCAGATCTCGGCCTAACATGCGACTGGACGCCGATCGAAGACTGGCGGGGGTGACTTCACATGGATGCACGCGAGCGGTTGATCGTCGGCCTGGATGTTCCAACGATCGGCGAGGCGGAAAGACTGGTATCCACGCTCGGCGACGACATTCTCTTCTATAAGATCGGCTATCAGCTGGTCTTTGCCGGCGGCCTCGAATTCGCCCGCGACCTTGCCGCAAGCGGCAAGAAGATCTTTCTCGACATGAAACTGCTCGACATCGACAATACGGTTGCGTCAGGCGTCGAGAATATCGCCAAGATGGGCATGTCGATGCTGACGCTGCATGCCTATCCGAAGGCGATGCGGGCGGCGGTGGAGGCGGCGGCCGGCTCCGGCCTCTGCCTGCTCGGCGTCACCGTGCTGACCTCGATGGATGCCGAGGACCTTGCCGAGGCCGGCTATAGCCAGGACCCGCACAGCTTGGTGCTCAGCCGCGCCGGACAGGCCCGCGCCGCCGGCATGGGCGGCATCGTCTGCTCGGCGGCGGAGGCGGCCGAGGTGCGGGAGGTCGTCGGTCCCGATATGGCGATCGTCACGCCCGGTATCCGCCCGACGGGCAGCGACAAGGGCGACCAGAAGCGGGTGATGACGCCTTTCGACGCGCTGAAGGCGGGAGCGACGCATCTCGTCGTCGCGCGGCCGATCGTCAAGGCGCCCGATCCGAGGGAGGCCGCCCGCGCGGTTCTCAACGAGATGGTGAGCGCGCTCTGGCCGGCAAACCGCTGACAAGCATTCAACGGCACAAGGGAGAAGACCATGGCCAAGGGATACTGGATCGCCCGCGTCGACGTTCGCGATGCCGAGCGCTACAAGGATTACGTGGTGGCGGCCAAGCCTGCCTTCGAAAAATACGGCGCGAATTTTCTGGCGCGCGGCGGCGCGATCACCGAGCTCGAGGGCAAGGCGCGCGCCCGCAACGTCGTGATCGAATTCCCCTCGATGCAGCATGCCGTCGACTGCTACAACTCGCCGGAATACCAGATCGCCGCGAAAATCCGCCAGGAAGTGGCAGACGCGGAAATGGTCGTCGTCGAAGGCGTCTGAACCACTTCGCATCCGCAAAACTGACGGCGCGATAGGCCTTCCCGTCGCGCCGGGATTCGGCTAAGACGGGAGCCGATACAGCATCCCCCAAAGCCTTTCGAGGAGCCTGCCATGACCCTTGCCAACCTGCCGCCGCTCGTCACCGTGTTCGGAGGGTCCGGCTTCGTGGGCAGGCACGTGGTTCGCGCGCTTGCCAAGCGCGGCTACCGCATTCGCGTCGCCGTGCGCCGCCCCGATCTCGCCGGCTTCCTGCAGCCGCTCGGTAATGTCGGCCAGATCTCCTTCGTGCAGGCGAACCTGCGCTATCGCAACTCGATCGACCGCGCCGTCGAAGGTGCGAGCCATGTCGTTAACTGTGTCGGCATTCTGCACGAGACCGGCCGCAACACCTTCGACGCCGTACAGGAATTCGGCGCCCGCGCGGTTGCCGAGGGGGCACGCAATGTCGGTGCCGGCCTTACCCATATTTCGGCGATCGGCGCCAACGCGAATTCCGACTCCGACTACGGCCGCACCAAAGGCCGCGCGGAAGCGGCCATTCTCTCCATCAAGCCCGATGCGGTGATCTTCCGTCCGTCGATCGTCTTCGGACCGGAGGACAGCTTTTTCAACAAGTTTGCCGACATGGCCCGCATGTCGCCTGTCCTGCCGCTGGTCGGCGGCGGCAAGACGAAATTCCAGCCCGTTTATGTCGAGGACGTCGCCGAGGCGGTCGCCCGTGCCGTCGACGGCAAGGTTGCCGGCGGCAAAATCTATGAGCTCGGCGGACCCGAGGTGCTGAGCTTCCGCGAATGTCTCGAGATGATGCTGAAGGTGACGAGCCGTAAGAACCCGCTGGTGTCCCTGCCCTTCGGCCTGGCTTCGCTGATCGGCAGCATCGCCTCGCTGATCCCTTTCGTGACGCCGCCGATCACGCCGGACCAAGTGCGCCTGCTCAAGCGCGACAACGTTGTATCCGCAGAAGCCGAGGCGGAAGGCCGCACATTGAAGGGCCTCGGCATTACGCCGACCATGCCGGCATCGGTGCTCGGCTCCTACCTCGTGCAGTACCGGCCGCACGGCCAGTACACCGGCTCCGGCAAGGCTGCCTGACCATCTTTCCCGAGGAACGCTAGCGCCGTCCGCCGATCCCGCGGGCGGCGTTTTGCTTTGCCGCAGTACGGCGTCCTTTGCGCATCCTGAACGGCGTGCGGCGCCGCCATGCCGGCGCAGCTCGGCCTATTTTCCTGCCGGCCATATCGAGCAGCGTTGCATAAAAGGCGCAGCGGAAATTTTGTGGAATTAACACCAAATTTAGCAGGAACGTTTATTGCTATTTGTCATTCCACTGACTACCAAACCCCGCGTCTTCCAACGGACTCAATGTCTGCGAAGGCGTGCGGCAATCACTGTGAAAGGCATTTCTCGATGGGCAAGTCAATCGCGCTCCTTTTTGCGTGTGCGGCGCTGATTATCATGGCAGGCTCCTTCGTTGCGCCCGGTTCGGTCGCGGCGGTCAAGGGCGACTGCTCGCCGGCCTACGGCGTCGATCCTTGCTCGACGGCTTCGATCAGCCACTGACGAAAAGGCCGGCACCTTGCGCCGGCATCCACAAGACAAGCAGCCGGGAACGCCGAACAAGGCGTTCCGCAGTGAAGGCTCGGTATTGCCTGCTTCAAAAGCGGCGACGAGCCTCTTTCCTCTCAAAATAGATCTGAAAACTCGACGCTTGCCGGCAAGCGGTATTCGTGCGCCAACTGACAGGGCAATGCATTCGCGCCGGGAGTAGCGCGAATACAGTTGCAGGTGCCTCAGGCGATCAAGCCGGTCGTGGCCATGCCGAGCAGCAGGACACCGAGAATGATGCGGTAGATGGCAAACAGCGTGAAGCGGTTGCTCCTGATATAGGCGAGCAGCCATTTGACGGCGATGAAAGCGATGATCGTGGAGACCACGAAAGCGATGGCGAGCGCCGTCCAGTCTTCACCTGCCGCACCGCCATCCTTGAAGGTCTTCAGCAGTTCATAGCCGCTTGCGGCATACATTGTGGGAATGCCGACGAGAAAGGCAAATTCGGTCGCCGCGGCGCGGTTGCCGGTGCCGGCCAGCATGGCGATGAAAATCGTGGCGCCGGAGCGTGACGTGCCCGGAAACACCCCGGCAACGATCTGGGCGATGCCGACCAGGATGGCGACAAGCCAGGTGATCTGCTTATGCGGCGGCCGGCGCGCGGCGGCCCATTCGGCAAAGATCATCCAGATGCCGCCGATGATGAGCGCCCAGGCGATCGGCGTCGCGGTCTCGGGAAGTTCAAAGCCGAGCTTCTTGACAACGAGCCCCAGGATCGCCGTGATGAGAAATGCGACGATCAGCTTGGCGGCATAGTCCCGATTCTCAGGCTCGCGCCAGCCGAGCACCAGATCCAGCAGGCGGCGCCAGTAGATGATGGTGACGGCAAGGATGGCGCCCGCCTGAATGACGATATTGAACATGTCCGACCGGTGGCCGAGCCATTGCTCCGCAATGATGAGATGGCCGGTGCTCGAGATCGGCAGAAACTCGGTAATCCCCTCGATGACACCGAGAATGGCGGCATTGATATAGTCCATAAATTATCTCCGGTTTAAAGGTCGTTCGGACTGAGCATTTCCAGCAGGAAATCCTCAGAGCTGCGTCTGAGCCGATCAGGCAGCCATTATCCTCATACGCAAGACGTGTGTTTTGTCCCTTGTCACATGGCGTGAAAGCCGATTCGCTTGTATTGGCCGGGCCAAACTCCTATAGCTTCAACCAATGAGTCATGACTAAGGCGCTATAAACGAGCTGCCACACAGTCCTGTAACAGCAATCATAAAGCCCGAGTATCGATGCCCACGCTTTATCATCATCCCATGTCATCCGCATCTCGCTTCGTCCGGCTGATCCTGGCGGAATACGGCTATCAGGCGGATCTGATCGAAGAGCAGACATGGGAGAAGCGCCGCGATTTCCTGGCGCTCAATCCGGCCGGTACACTGCCGGTCTATGTCGACGACAGCATGCGTGCGCTCTGTGGCGCGAGCGTCATTTCCGAATATCTCGACGAGACGCACGGGGTGTTGAAGCGCGACCGGCGGCTGCTCGCCGAGGATCCGTTTCAGCGGGCGGAAATCCGCCGGCTGACCGAATGGTTCATGCAGAAGATGGAAAACGACGTGACGAAGCCGCTCGCACGTGAGCGTGTCTACAAGTTGCAGATGACCGCCGATCAGGGTGGCGGAGCGCCGGATTCGAAGATTTTGCGCACGGCCCGCGCGAATATCCGCCAGCATATGCGTTATCTCACCTGGCTTGCCGGCTCGCGCCAATGGCTGGCGGGGGAGCGAATGAGCTATGCGGATCTTGCCGCCGCCGCCTCGGTGTCGATCCTCGATTATCTCGGCGAGATCGAGTGGGCCGAAGCCCCTGTCGTCAAGGAGTGGTATCAGCGGCTGAAATCACGCCCCTCTTTCCGGCCGATGCTGACCGAGCGCGTGCGCGGCCTGACCCCCGTTTCACACTATGCCGATCTGGATTTCTGACGAGGGCTCTTCATGCCCGAAGCTTATAGAGACGATAAAGAGCGGCGGCGCCGCGACAATTTGACCGACTTTGTCAGGGCGGAATCTGCCGCCAAGGGCTTCGATCTCTGCCGCATCACGCGCCCTGACGCGATCCCCGAAGCCAAACAGCGTCTCGGTGAGTTCATCGATGCCGGGCGGCACGGGACGATGGAGTGGATGGCGGAGACGCGCGCGCGGCGCGGCGATCCGCTGACCCTCTGGAGCGAGGTGCGATCCGTCGTCGTTTTCGGCCTCAACTACGCCCCGGAAGAAGATCCGCGCGGCATCCTCGACAAGCCCGACAAGGCGGCGATCTCCGTCTATGCCCGCAACCGCGATTATCACGACCTCATCAAGGGTCGGCTGAAGGAGATCGCCACGCGTTTTGCGGCGCGGGCCGGCGCCGATGTGAAGGTGTTCGTCGATACCGCACCGGTCATGGAAAAGCCGCTAGCGGCGGCGGCCGGCCTCGGCTGGCAGGGCAAACACACCAATCTCGTCAGCCGCACGCATGGTTCGTGGCTGTTTCTAGGCACGATGTTCACCACCGCCGATCTTGCCGTCGATGCGCCGGAGACCGATCATTGCGGCTCTTGCCGCGCCTGTCTCGATATTTGCCCGACGGCCGCCTTCCCGGCGCCTTACCAGATCGACGCGCGGCGCTGCATCTCCTATCTCACCATCGAACACAAGGGGCCGATCGACCCCGACCTGCGGGTGCTGATCGGCAACCGCATTTACGGCTGCGACGACTGTCTCGCCGCCTGTCCCTGGAACAAGTTCGCAAGCTCCGCATCCGAAATGAAGCTGCAGGCGCGCGAAGAGCTGAAGGAGCCGTCGATCGCCTTTCTGCTGACGCTCGACGACGCCGCCTTCCGCGCCTTTTTCAGCGGCTCGCCGGTCAAGCGGATCGGCCGCGACCGTTTCATCCGCAACGTGCTGATCGCTGCCGGCAATTCCGGCGAGACGGCGCTCATCCCGCAATGCCGCCTGCTCGCCGACGACGCCTCGCCGGTGGTGCGGGGGATGGCGGTCTGGGCGCTTTCCAAGCTGATGGAGGCTGGCGAATTCTCGGCCTTTGCCGCACAAAGGGCTGGCGAGAGCGACGACGAGGTCTTGAACGAATGGTGGCTGGCAGGAGTGGGCTGATGCATGTGATGATCTTTGGCTGCGGTTATTCCGGCACGGCAATCGCCAAGGCGTTCGCCGGCGACGGCGTGCGGGTGTCCGGAACGACCCGTTCGACGGAGAAGATGGAAGCGCTCCGCCGCGCCGGCATCGAGGCATTCCTGTTCGATGGCGAGACTATGGAAGAGGATCTCGTCCGGGCCTTGGCTGATGTCACCAATCTCGTGCAGTCGATCGCGCCTGGAAAGGCTGATCCGTTGCTGCGGCTGCTCGATAAAGAGGGCGCGAGCCTGCTGCCGAGGCTCGAATGGATCGGCTATCTCTCCACCGTCGGCGTCTATGGCGATCACAAAGGCGCATGGATCGACGAGGAGACACCCTGCGTGCCTGTCTCCGGACGCTCGAAGGAGCGGCTCGAGGCCGAAGAGGGCTGGATGGCAATGGGCCGCGAGCGTGGCGTGCCTGCGGCGGTGCTGCGTCTTTCCGGCATCTACGGGCCGGGGCGGAACGCCTTCTGCAATCTCGAAAAGGGCACGGCGCGGCGGCTGATCAAGAAGGACCAGGTCTTCAACCGCATCCGCGTCGAGGATATCGGCGCGGCGGCGCGCTTCCTGTCGGAGCGCGGCCTCGGCGGCATCTATAATGTCACCGATGACCGGCCCGGGCCGCCGCAGGACGTGATCGTCGAGGCGGCACGGCTGATGGGCGTCGAACCGCCGCCGGAACAGGCTTTCGAAACCGCCGAGCTGACGCCGATGGCGCGTTCTTTCTACGGCGAGAACAAGCGGGTTTCCAATGCAAAGCTGAAGGCGGCCGGTTTCGAGTTTTCGTTCCCCGACTACCCAATGTCGCTTGCACAATTGTGGCGGGATGGCCGCTGGCGTGGGTAAACCCGGCCGCTTGAGGTGACCAGGATTATCACCCAAATTGAGTAGGAAATTCCTACTTTTCACAGTTGGCAGAACAATTCTCGCCGCATATCATGGTTAACAGCCTTTGAATTTGCGCAAATGTGGCGGGAAATATGGCGAAGTCAGAAAAAATATTCCGTGATTTTTGTGAGGGCCGCGAAGTTTAAGGCCTCCTCGGAAAAATCATTTGAATTTTAGCTGATTTCATTGCGTTTTTTCCTCATCCTGCCATTCGCGGCAAATTCTCATATTTTATCAAGGGCCTGAGAAATATTACAGACTGTAATATTCCGTGATCGCATGCGGCACTTTTCTGCCATTTTTCGACGGATTTAAGCCCCGCCGCCTGCAAGGGCGTCGAGTTCAATAGTTGAGGGATACTCCGTTTTGAAGAAAATCAGCCGTTCTATTATCGCTGCCGCAACTATTGCAGCCTGCTCTTCCCTGCTTCCGGCGGAAGGCTTTGCTGCAAATGGCTGTGGCGGTGCTTCGTGGTACGCTCTTCACTCCAAAACTGCTTCCGGAGAACGTATGAACCCCGCCGTCTTGACTGCCGCGCATCGTTCGCTCGCATTCGGCACCAAGGTCAAGGTCACCAACCGCAACAATGGCCGCACCGTCGTCGTCCGCATCAATGATCGCGGCCCGTTCATCCGCGGCCGTGTGCTCGATCTGTCGCGCGCCGCCGCACAGAATATCGGCATGGTGAGCTCCGGCACGGCGAAGGTCTGCTACCAGGTGATCAGCTAAGCCCGGAGCTTGCAACCGCCCGCGCCGTCAGCGGCGCTTGCTCTTGCCGCCAATCGCGGTTACCACGCGGTTGGGACTTGTGAACAATCCACCCCGCGACTGTCGCGGCTGACAGGATCCTTCGCAGGCATGGCAACAGGAGACTTGTGAATGCGTCTGGGCGGCCGCCTCGAAGGGGCGATTTCTGTGCTCGCGGACATCGATGCCCGCAAGCGGCCCGTCGCCGACGCGCTGAAGGATTGGGGCCTCGCGCACCGCTTCGCCGGTTCCGGCGATCGTGCCGCGATCGGCAACATCGTCTACGACGCTTTGCGCATGCGGCTTTCCCATGCCTGGCTCATGGATGACGACAGTGCCCCGGCCATTGCCCATGCCGTCATGTTCCGCCAGTGGGGTTTTACACCTGACAGCCTCGCCGCCGAACTCGCCGACGACAAGTTCGCGCCGGCGCCACTTTCACCGGAAGCTGCCGCCGCCTTTGCAAGCCGCTCGCTCGACGACGCGCCGCCGCATATCCGCGGCGATATTCCCGAATGGGTGCAATCCTCCTTCGAACAGGCTTTCGGCGCCGGCTGGCTCGCCGAAGCACAGGCGCTTGCGGCCCGCCCGACGCTCGATCTGCGCGCCAACATTCTGAAGGCTTCGCGCGACAAGGCGGTCAAGGCGCTCGAAAGAGCCGGCGCGCACGCCGCGAAGATCGCCCGCTACGGCATCCGGATTGCCGCCGGCGAAGGCGCCTCGCGTCTTCCCAACGTGACAGCCGAGCTTTCGTTCCAGAAAGGCTGGTTCGAAGTTCAGGACGAGGGTTCGCAGATCGTCGCCGATCTGATGCTCGCGCGGGAGGGCGAACAGATCCTCGATTATTGCGCCGGCGGCGGCGGCAAGACGCTCGCCATGGCGGCCGCCATGCAGAACAAAGGCCAGGTTCACGCCTATGACGCCGACCGCAAACGGCTGGCGCCGATCATCGAGCGGCTGAAGCGGGCGGGCACGCGCAATGTTCAGGTGCATGACGACGCCAGAGGGCTCTCGGGTCTTGCCGGGCGCTGTGACAAGGTGCTGGTGGACGCGCCCTGCACCGGCACCGGCACATGGCGCCGCCGCCCCGACACGAAATGGCGGCTGACGGCGAAGAACCTCGATGAACGCACCACCCAGCAACAGGACGCGCTGGCGCAGGCAAGCGGCTTCGTCAAACCAGGCGGCGAACTGATCTACGTCACCTGCTCTGTGCTACCTCAGGAAAACGAGGAACAGGTGCGCCGCTTTACGGCCGGGAATCCTGATTTTCAGATCGTCAGCGCCCTGCCCGCCTGGGACGTGCTCTTCGGTAAGGACGCGCCGCGTCCGCATTCCTCCGATGGCCTCACCGTGACGCTGACGCCAGCCTCCACCGATACGGACGGCTTCTTCTTCTGCCGCATGCAGCGGAAAGCCTGACCCGGCGCGGTTGCCGCTGATTTTCCAGGCGAATGCACTTGAAAAAAGCAGTTCTGCTGCCCTGTCCCATTCTTAAAATCATTCCAAACTAGAGCGTTTGACACCAGTTTACTTTTGCGCGAAGAGACGGAGCCCGACGGAATATCCGTCACAGGAGAGGATTATGAAGCTCAACCGCAAATTCCGCGCAGCCGTGCTGGCGATTGCCCCCGCCGCCCTGCTCGCCCTTCCCGCGCAGGCCGAGACCGATGCTAGCGCCGTGGTGAAACATTATGCCGAGGTGGCGCATGCCAAATACGAGGACTCGCTGACGACGGCCAAGGCGCTCGACGCCGCCATCGACGCCTTCCTGAAAGCGCCGACCGATGAGACGCTGAAGGCCGCGAGGGATGCCTGGATCAAGGCGCGCGTCCCCTACCAGCAGACGGAAGTCTATCGTTTCGGCAATCCTGTTGTCGACGACTGGGAAGGCAAGGTCAATGCGTGGCCTCTCGATGAAGGCCTGATCGACTATGTCGACGCCTCCTACGGCAGTGAGAGCGACGAAAACTCGCTCTATGTGGCGAATGTCATCGCCAACAAGACGATCAAGATCGACGGCAAGGATGTCGACGCCTCGAAGCTGACGCCTGATTTCCTCTCCGGCACGCTCGCCGAAGCCGGCGGCATCGAAGCCAATGTCGCAACCGGTTACCATGCCATCGAATTCCTGCTCTGGGGCCAGGATCTGAACGGCACCGGCCCCGGCGCCGGCAACCGCCCGGCAACGGATTACGACCTCAAGAACTGCACGCATGGCAATTGCGACCGCCGCGCCGAATATCTGAAATCCGCATCCACCCTGCTTGTTTCCGACCTGCAGGAAATGACCGACAACTGGAAGCCCGACGGGGCTGCGACGAAGAACGTCGAGGCCGATCCGAAGGCGGGCCTGGTCACCATCCTGACCGGCATGGGCTCGCTCTCCTATGGCGAACTTGCCGGCGAGCGCATGAAGCTCGGCCTGTTGCTGCACGATCCCGAGGAAGAGCATGACTGCTTCTCCGACAATACCTACAACTCGCATCTCAACGACGCGGTCGGCATCGCCGCCGCCTATACCGGCAACTATACCCGCGTCGACGGCACCAAACTCAGCGGTCCGTCGCTGCACGACCTCGTCGCCGCCAAGGACAAGGCGCTCGATGCCGAGATGGACGGCAAGCTCAACAAGACGCTCGATGCCATGAACGCCATGGCCAAGCGTGGCGAGACGGTCGAGAAGTACGACCAGATGATCGCCGAGGGCAACAAGGAAGGCAACGCCGTCGTTCAGGCCGCCATCGACGGTCTGATCGACCAGACGAAGTCGATCCAGCGCGTTATTGCCGCACTCGATCTCGGCGCGGTTCAGCTTGAAGGTTCCGATAGCTTGGATAATCCTAACGCCGTCTTCAAATAAGCAAAAAGGCGGGCCGCTTCGAAAGCTGGAGCGGCCCGGACTCTGAAATGCCATCTATCACCTCCCTCATTCCTGTGCTCGCCACAGGAATCCAGCCACGGCGCGTCCGCGCCGTGAATGGCTTGGCCGAAGGGGAGTCTTCTGCGCCCAAGGACTTGGGCGCGCTGGATTCCTGTGACGAGCACAGGAATGAGGGAGTAGAGCGGGAAACGAGCGCCAGCACCGGCGAGTCTGCCGCCCGAAATTGCCTCTTCTCGAATTTCCGCCTATCCATTCGCATCGCCGTCTTCGCCATCCTTGCAGGAGCGCCTGTCGCTCTTGCCGCCGGTTTCGACCTGCCGACCAGACGAACGGACCTTTCCGAGGCCGATCTCGCACGCGTTGCCGACGTCACGCGGCCGACCCAGGATTTTTCCAAGGCTGAGCAATACGAAGCGATGCAGGCAGGGGCTACGACCTCGATCGACCCTGTCACCGAGGACAGCTTCTCGCATATTTCCGCCAACATCCCCTTCGAGGAAGAGCAGAATTTCAAGCTCGGCAATGCGCTCTTCCGCAAGCTCTGGGTTTCCGCTCCCTCTTCGACACAGGCCTCCGATGGCCTCGGACCGCTCTTCAACGCCCGCTCCTGCATGAGCTGCCATGTCAATGACGGCCGCGGCAAACCGCCGGAGGGCGGCCCGAGCGCCACCTCGATGTTCCTGCGGCTGGCGCGCGCGGCCAAGACGCCGGAGGAGGAGAAGGCGATCGCGAATGCCGATATCGTCAACTTCCCCGATCCGGTCTATGGCCATCAATTGCAGGACCTTGCCGTCCCCGGACTTGCCGCCGAAGGCAGGATTGCGATCAGCTATCACGAGGAAAAGGTGACGCTTGGCGATGGCGAGGTCGTGTGGTTGCGCCGGCCGGGTTATGCGGCGACCAGCCTTGCCTACGGGCCGCTCGACGCAGCGACGACCATTTCGGCGCGCATGGCGCCGGCGATGATCGGCCTTGGATTAATCGAAGCCATTCCGGAAGCCGATATTCTTGCCCATGCCGACCCCGATGACGCAGACGGTGACGGCATTTCGGGCAGAGCGGCGATCGTGCGCGACCACCGCAGCGGCGAGATCGCGCTCGGCCGGTTCGGCTGGAAAGCGCAGAACGCGACAGTTCGCGACCAGAGCGCCGATGCTTTTGCCAACGATATCGGCATCTCGACGCCCGATCAGCCGGAAGCACAGGGCGATTGCACCAGCGCGGAAGAGAAGTGCCTTGAGATCCCGACCGGGGTGCAGAAACGGCTGGGTGCAGAAGAAGCACCGGGTCCCATTCTCGATCTCGTGAGTTTCTATTCGGAAAACCTCGCCGTGCCGGCGCGGCGCAAGGCGAGCTTTCCCGAGACGCTGCGGGGCAAGCGGATTTTCTACGAAACCGGCTGCATTTCCTGCCATATGCCGAAATTCGTCACCCGCCGAGATACGGCCAACAAGGCGCAATCCTTCCAGCTGATCTGGCCCTATTCCGATTTTCTCCTGCACGACATGGGCGATGGCCTTGCCGACGGGCAACAGGTCGGGCTTGCAAGCGGACGTGAATGGCGCACACCGCCGCTATGGGGTATAGGACTGACCCGGACTGTCAGCGGACACAGCTTTTTCCTGCATGACGGCCGTGCGCGGGATGTCACCGAGGCGATTCTCTGGCATGGCGGCGAAGCTGAAAAAGCCCGCAACGCTTTCTCCTCCCTGTCTAAAGACGACCGGGCGGCCCTGATTACATTCCTGGAGTCACTTTGATGCGCCTTTGGCACCCCCTGCTCTGCCTCACTCTGATCGGCCTGGCCACATCGGCCGCCGCCCAGACCGCCGCGCCTCCGGCAGGGCTGAACGAGGATGCCGTTCCCGCCGTCATGCAGCGCGCCGTCGACGAGGTGATCCGCCCCGGCTATCGCAACATGCAGCAATCGGCCGCGCGGCTGACGACGGCGATGAAGGATCTCTGCGATGGCGGCACGCAACAGACGCTCGAAAAAGCGAAATCCGCCTTCGACGACACGATCCGCTACTGGTCGATCATCGAGATCGTCCAGACCGGGCCCGTCATCCAGGACAATCTCTTCGAGCACGTCCTGTTTTACCCCGACCGCAAGGGTGTCGGCCTGAAGCAGGTGCAAGCGCTGATCGCCAAGGCCGATCCGAAGGATGCGACCGTCGATGCGATCGCTGGCAAGAGTGTGGCGCTGCAGGGCCTGACAGCGCTGGAATATGTGCTCTACGGCAACGGCTCCGACGATCTCATCAAGCAGAAGGGCGGTTTCCGCTGCCTTTACGGCCAGGCGGTCGCCGGCAATATCCAGCGTGAGGCCGGCGAAGTCGTCGCTGCCTGGGAAAAACCCGACGGAGTGCAGGCGAGTTGGAAACATCCGGGCCCGCAGAGCAATGATTTCATGGACAACAAGGAAGCCGTAACCGCGCTGCTCGGCATTCTCGTCCACGGCGCGGAGAATGTCCGCGACCAGCGGCTGGAGCAGTTCTACAAGGGTAAGGACACCGCGCCGCGCCCGCGCATGGCCATCTACTGGCGTTCGAAGAACACCTGGAAATCCATGGCCGCCAATCTGGAAGGCCTGCGCACGCTCTGGCAGAAGGCCGGCATGGCCGAGCTTCTGCCGGCGGACAAACGGTCGGTCGCCGCCTCGATCGACGCGGATTTCAAATCGCTGCTCGACAGCGTGCCGAAGCTCAATCCCGACATCGACGTCGCCGTGAGCGATGCCGAGAAGGCCAAGCTCGACGCGCTGCTTGCCGACAGCCGCCAACTGATTACCAGAATCAGCGACGACTATGGCTCGGCGATCGGCCTTTCGGCCGGCTTTTCCTTTTCGGACGGAGACTGAAGCGATGATACGAAGCATCACGATCGATCGACGCAGCTTCGTCAAGGCGGCAGGGATTGGCTTCCTTGCGGCCTTGGCGCCGAAGTCGCTGATGGCCTTGGAGCGCTCGGACGCCGTCTATGCCTCGGGCATTCGCGCCGCCGACGGCTCCTTTGCCATCGCGACGGTGACGGAGCGCGGCGAAATCATCGATCAGGTGGCGCTTCCCGCCCGAGCTCACGGCATGGCCTTCAGCGCCGCCACCGGCAAGACCGTCGCCTTTGCGCGCCGGCCCGGTACCTATGCGATGATCTTCGATCCGCAGAACAAGGGTGAGCCGATCGTCGTCAGCTCTCGGGAGGACCGGCATTTCTACGGACACGGCGTCTTCTCGCCCGATGGCCGCATTCTCTACGCCAGCGAGAACGATTTCGATAGCAATCGCGGCATGATTGGCATCTACGACGCGACCGACCGCTTCACCCGCATCGGCGAATTCGAGACCTACGGCATCGGCCCGCACGACATGACCGTGTCCGACGACGGACGCCTTCTCATCGTTGCCAATGGCGGCATCGAGACGCATCCGGACTTCGGCCGCACCAAGCTCAATCTCGGGGCGATGCAGCCGTCACTGGCGCTGATCAATGCGGCGACGGGAGCGTTGATCGAAAAACACGTGCTGCTGGCCGAATGGTCACAACTGTCGACCCGCCACGTCGACCTCGACGGCGACGGCCGCATCTGGTTCGCCTGCCAGTATGAGGGCCATCGCAAGGACCTGCCGCCGCTCGTCGGTCATTTCGCCAAGGGAGAGGATCTTTCCTTCGTCGAGCTGCCGGAGGAGACGACCCGCAGGCTTGCCAATTACGTCGGGGCGATCGCCGTCAATCGCAGCGAAGGCCTCGTCGGCATCACCTCGCCGAAAGGCGGCGCCTCGGTGACGATTGACGCGAGGACAGGCAAGGTGCTGGCCGAGACGGCAATTGCGGATGCGGCGGGCATCGCGCCGGCAAGAGAGGGCTTTGCCGTCTCCTCCTACGACGGCGATTTCCTGTCGACCCGCAGCGACGTCGCCTGGGATCAGCATATCGTTCGGATTTCTCAGCCGACGCGCGCATAGGCCTTCTGCTCGGCACTGATCGCCGACGTCGCAGCCCTTGCCGCCTCATGCAGCCATTCGCTCCCGCGCGCCCGCAAATCGTCCAGGATTGCCGCAGCCGCCGCCGGATCGTCGGAATGGCAGTTGGCGATCTCAAGGCCCATCAGCTCGAGCATCGTCGGCGCAAGCAGGATTTCCGGGTGCTTGTGGATCTCGATCTTGCGGCTGTTCGGCGAGAGCCGGCGCAGGAGGATTCGGCCGGAGACTTGGTAGTGCGGATCGGCCGAGCGCATCCGCCCTCCGGCAATCTTGGCTGCATCGATCGCACCGTCCTTCGGTCGGTGGCGAAGCGACCATGCGGAGGGCAGCAGCGCCTTCGCCTCGCGCAGCACCGGCCCGCCCTGCCATTCGCTATAGGCGACGAAACGCGGCCGGCCGAGACTGCCGGTGCCGGCGCGATGCGGCTTCGCCACGAAGCGACCTGAGCCGGGTGGCAATGCACCGGTAAGCGCTTCGATATAGGCGGGAGGCGCCGGTTTCTTGCCGGGACACAGCGTCTCGTATTTCTCCCAAAATTCACGGCGTTCGGCGTTCGGCAACACCAATGCCTTGCGCAGCCATTTGTAATCGCGCTCGAGGATGACGGGCAGCGGATTTTCAAGGCCCCTGCGATAGCCGGTGAGGATCAGTTCGCCGATCATGCGAACGGACGGGCCGTTGTCGCCGCGCGCCAGGATGGCGCTTGCTGCCAGACGGACGAGGTCGAGTGCATAAGGCATGACGGCCGCGTCGTCGAAATCATTGACGCCCCAGACGAGCCGGCCCTCGACGTCGCGCCAGGTGCCGAAATTTTCCAGATGCGTATCGCCGATCGCCAGCACTTCAGGCGCGCCTGCGAGGTCCTGGCAGATGTCGAGGATGGTTTCACACCAGCGCCAATAGGTGGCGCGCAGGAAGACGAACGCGTTGCTGCACATCTTCTTATGCTTCTCCCGCAGATCCTTTTTGACGAGATCGTCGCCGAGTTCGCCGGCCAGCCAGTTCTCGAAATTCCAGACCGATTGCGATATCGTCGTCATGCCGCTGATGCTCCATCCTTTCGACTTTCGATGCGAGAATACGCGTCCCGCGCGAAGCTACAATCACCATTGCACGGGATGGGCGGCACTGACCAGGCAGGCTTGTGCAACGACGGCTCGGCGAAAGGTTGCCCCGGCGACACGGTTTGCGGTTTCCGGCGTCGGCCGGGAGGATTTCGGCAACGTCCAGCTTGTCGAATCCGGCCCGTCATGCCACTTTCCCGGCTTCGAGAGGGGTAGCCATGAGCGAGACTGACAGGGGCGATTTCCGCGCGCGAATCCGCCGCAATTTTGCGCGCCAGGCGGCGATGCAGACGATCGGCGCGGAGTTGACGCGCGTCGAACACGGCGTCGTCGAGATCGAGCTTCCCTTCGACGTCAAACTGACACAGCAGCACGGCATCCTGCATGCGGGCATCATTTCGGCGGCGCTGGATTCGGCCTGCGGCTTTGCGGCCTATAGCCTCATCGACCCCGAAGCCTCGATCCTGACGATCGAGTTCAAAGTCAACCTCATGTCGCCGGGGCGTGGCGAGCGCTTCCTGTTTCGCGGGGAAATCACCAAACCCGGCTCCACCATTATCGTCGCCGACGGGCGAGGCTACGCAATCAGCGACGGGCCAGCGAAACTGATCGCCTCCATGACCGGAACGATGATGGTCATCCGCGGCAGAGAAGGAATTACAGGATGAAGTTCGAGCTGAAGTCGGTCGCAGGAAAATCCATGCTTTTCGTCATGGCGGCGGAGGCCGAATACGGCTCCTTCCTGCGTTCGCGCATCGAACCCTTGATGACCGGCGTCGGCCCGGTCGAGGCGGCGGTCGCGCTGACCAAGACCCTGGCACGGCTGGATGCGGCCGACGACCTGCCGGATCTCGTGGTTTCGCTCGGCTCGGCCGGTTCGGCGAAACTGGAGCAGACCGAAGTCTATCAGGTGAGCTCGGTCTCCTATCGCGACATGGACGCCTCGCCGCTCGGTTTCGAAAAGGGCCTGACGCCCTTCCTCGACCTGCCCGCGGCGCTCGAGCTGCCGCTGCGCATCCCCGGCATTCCCGAAGCCAGCCTTTCCACCGGCGGCAACGTCATCTCGGGTGCCGCCTATAGCGATATCGAAGCCGACATGGTCGACATGGAGACCTACGCGGTGCTGCGCGCCTGCCAGGGCTACAAGCTGCCGCTGATCGGGCTGCGCGGCATTTCCGACGGTGCGGTCGAACTGCAGCATATCTCCGGCTGGACGGAATATCTGCACATCGTCGACCGCAAGCTCTCCTACGGCGTCGACAGCCTGTTCACGGCGCTGGAGGACGGGGTTTTCTGGTTCTAGCTCTCGAACACGCCGCGCGTCTTGCAAAGGCGCGGGGACAATCGGAACAATAAAAACCCGATGCTGCCGATTTCCCGGATTGCCAGGCGAAGCGCTTTTCTTTAAAGCCTCGCCATGACCCAGACAGCACATCCCGACTCCGTTCTCATCGTCGATTTCGGCAGCCAGGTGACCCAGCTCATCGCACGGCGTGTGCGCGAGGCCGGCGTCTATTGCGAGATCGTTCCCTTCCAATCCGCCGAAGAAGGCTTCAAGCGCCTGCAGCCGAAGGCGGTGATCCTGTCCGGCAGCCCGGCTTCGACGGTCGACGAGGGATCGCCGCGAGCGCCTCAGATCATCTTCGACAGCGGCCTGCCGGTCTTCGGCATCTGCTACGGCCAGCAGACGATGTGCATGCAGCTCGGCGGCAAGGTCGAAAGCGGCCATCACCGTGAATTCGGCCGCGCCTTTCTGGATGTCGACAAGGATTGCCAGCTGTTCGAAGGCCTCTGGTCCTCCGGCTCGCGCCATCAGGTGTGGATGAGCCATGGCGACCGCGTCACGGCGCTGCCCGATGGTTTCAAGGTGGTCGCCACCTCTTCCAATGCGCCCTTCGCCTTCATCGCCGACGAGAAGCGCAAATATTACGGCGTGCAGTTCCACCCCGAGGTGGTGCATACGCCCGACGGCGCCAAGCTGATCGGCAACTTCATTCACAATGTCGCCGGCATCAAGGGCGACTGGTCGATGTCGGCCTATCGCCAAAAGGCGGTCGAAGATATCCGCAAGCAGGTCGGCGACAAGCGCGTCATCTGCGCGCTTTCGGGCGGCGTCGACAGCTCCGTCGCGGCGCTGCTGATCCACGAGGCCGTCGGCGACCAGCTGACCTGCATCCTCGTCGACCACGGGCTGATGCGCAAGGACGAGGCGGCCAATGTCGTCGCCATGTTCCGCGAGCATTACAACCTGCATTTGCTGCATGTCGATGCGTCGGACCGTTTCATCGGCGAGCTCGAGGGCGTCAGCGACCCTGAAACCAAGCGCAAGATCATTGGCCGGCTCTTCATCGAAACCTTCGAGGAAGAGGCGAAGAAACTCGGCGGCGCCGATTTCCTCGGCCAGGGCACGCTCTATCCCGACGTTATCGAGAGCGTTTCCTTCACCGGCGGCCCGTCGGTGACGATCAAGTCCCACCACAATGTCGGCGGCCTGCCGGAGCGCATGAACATGCAGCTCGTCGAGCCGCTGCGCGAACTCTTCAAGGACGAGGTGCGCGCCCTCGGCCGCGAGCTTGGCCTGCCCGACAGCTTTATCGGCCGACACCCTTTTCCTGGCCCTGGCCTGGCCATCCGCTGCCCCGGCGGCATTACCCGCGAGAAGCTGGAGATCCTGCGCGAGGCCGACGCGATCTATCTCGACGAAATTCGCAAGGCCGGCCTCTACGACGCCATCTGGCAGGCCTTCGCCGTGCTGCTGCCCGTCCAGACAGTCGGCGTCATGGGCGACGGCCGCACCTATGAATTCGTGTGCGCGCTGCGCGCCGTCACATCAGTCGACGGCATGACGGCGGATTTCTACCACTACGACATGGAATTCCTCGGCCGCGCCGCCACCCGCATCATCAACGAGGTGCGCGGCATCAACCGTGTGGTCTACGACGTCACCTCGAAGCCGCCGGGGACGATCGAGTGGGAATGAGGCCAGAAGCCGCCGTCTAGCCGCTATTCAGCAGCAGAACAGCTCCGCCACGGCCTCATGTTTCGGAATCTCCGGAAAGAAGCTGACGTGCTGGCAATTGATCGGCAAGTCTCGCGCTTCCTCTCCACTCACCGGCAGCCAGTCGCGATAGAGATAGAGCGCGGCGGGCTCCGGACTGCCGGTATTGCCGACGGCGCGCAATTGCCGAGCCTGTAGGTGGTCCTCTCACCGGTTCGTCTCCGAATTCCGGATTTCATCGACCAGCATGGCGACGAAGGCCGTCACTTTTGGCGGACGGAAGCGGGCGGCGGGATAGACGGTGTGAATGCCGCCGGATGGCAGGGTCCATTCGGGCAGGACCTCGACGAGCCGGCCGCTCTCGAGATGGTCGGCGACCTGGAAATCCGGCAGCACGGACAGGCCGCCGCCGGCGAGGGTTGCCGTCAGGACCGCCGGCGTCGTGTTGATGCTGAGCGCCTGACGCATCCGGACGACACGGCGGTCGAAATCTCCCCTGGCGAAGTGCCAGAGCAGCGGCTCGCGCAGCGCGCCATTGGCGATGAAGGGCAGGGCTGCGAGATCTTCCGGCTCGCGGACGGCGATCGTCGCGAACTGGTTTCCCGAGGCGACGAGACGCTGGCGGAAGGTGCCGATCCGCCTCGCCTGCAGGCTGGAATCGTCGAGCCATCCGACGCGGATCGACAGGTCGATATGATCGGCGACGAGATCGGCCTTCACGTCGGAAAGAGCGAGGTCGACGGTGCAGGCGGGGAAACGCCGGGCAAAGGCCGCCGCCACCGGGGCGATCATCGAGGCACCATAATCGTTGGGTGCGGCGATGCGTAGCACGCCCATCGGCTCGGCCCGGGCTCCGGAGAGTTCGTCGACGGCGTCCTCCGCCTCACGGAAGATCATGACGCAGCGTGCATGCAGCATGCGGCCTGCCTCGGTCGGCTCCACGCGGCGTGTCGTCCTGATCAGCAGGCTGGTCTGGAGTTCGGCTTCCAGCCGCGCGACCTGCTGGCTGACGACGGTCTTGGTAATGCCGAGACGATCCGCAGCCTTGGTGAAGGAGCCGGTATCGACGACCGCCGCGAAATAGGCGAGGCGGTTGAGATTGATCGCTTCCATGCTGGCCAGAACACCTTATTGTTAGCTTCTAGCTTACAGTATGTCAGACTGACTTCTGTTTATCTACAACTGGCATGAGGCTATTTCTCCGATCAGACAGTTCGGAGGCTCAGCCACATGCGGATCACCTATCTCTTCGACCCTCTTTGCGGCTGGTGCTACGGCGCCAGCCCCGCCATCGAGCGCCTGGCGGCACTCGAGGACGTGACGGTGGATCTCGCCCCCACCGGGCTCTTCGCCGGGGCTGGGGCCCGGTCGATGGACGCGGGCTTTGCCGCCTATGCCTGGCAAAACGATCAGCGCATCGCCCGGCTGACCGGACAGCCGTTCACCGAGGCCTATCGCAGCCGGATTCTGGGTGCGACCGGATCCCTGTTCGATTCGGCGCCAGTCACGCTCGGCGTCGTCGCGACCGGTATCACGGCGCCCGACCGGGAAATCGAGATTTTGAAGCGCCTGCAGCGCGCCCGTTACGAAGAGGCCCGCGATACCGCCGATCGCGCCGTCGTCGCCGATCTGCTTTCGGAAGCCGACCTCGAAGACGCAGCGCGACGCGTCCGCTCGGCGGATGAGGACGTGATCGCAATCTACAACAAGCGGATTGACGCTGCCCGTGCCGACATGCGGCGCTTCGGCGTCGACGGCGTGCCGGCGCTGGTGCTCGACGATGGCGCCGGGCGGCGCCTGCTGCGCGGCAACACCCTGTTCGGCCCATTCGAGCTTCTGGCCGCTGAGGTGCGGGCGGCCTGACTGCTGCATCTGCGAGCCGCACGACTGCGAACGATACAACGCCATTCCCCCTCACCTTTCCTGGAGTCCCACATGTTTTCGAGGAGACAGATCATGAAGACCACTCTTGCCGCCGGCGCCGCCGCTTTCGCGCCCGCCGGTCTCGGCCACGCCGCCGGATCGAAGCTGTCCTGGAAGCACTTCCCAGCCGGCCCCAACGGTTTCTTCCGTGCCCCCGTCCTCGTCAGCGGGCCGTCCGAGGCGCTGTTGATCGACGGCGGTTTTGCCTATCCCGACGGCCGGGCGCTCGCCGATGCGATCAAGGCGACCGGCAAGACGCTCACCGCGATCTATATCAGCCAGTCGGACCCCGATTATTATTTCAGCCTCAAGCCGGTTCTCGAGGCTTTCCCGGGCACCAAGGTGCTTGCCGCATCCGAAACGCTCGCCGCCATCAAGGGCAATGTCGAGAAGAAGCTGGCGGTCTGGGGGCCGCAGCTCAAGGAAAACGGCCCGCAAACGCTTGCCGATATCGTGCTTCCCGAAGCCTTCGATGGTCCGAGCCTGACCGTCGACGGTGAGACGGTGGAGATCGTCGCAGCGGAAGCCGGCCTCGCCAACCGCCGCTATCGCTGGGTGCCGTCGCTGCAGGCTGTGTTCGGCGGCGTGATGATCTTCTCCGGCGTCCATGTCTGGACGGCCGACACGCAGACCAAGGAGCAGCGCGCCGCATGGGTCGCCACGCTCGACAGGATCGCGGCCCGCAAGCCGTCTGTCGTGGTGCCCGGACATCTGACGCCCGAGGCAGCGACCGATCTCTCCGGTCTCGCCCATACCAAGGCCTACCTCCTCGCCTTCGACGAAGAGCTGGTCAAGGCCCCGGATGCCGCCGGGCTGAAGGCAGCGATGGAAGCTCGCTTCCCCGGCCTCGGCATGGGCGTCGCACTCGATATCGGCTCGAAGGTTGCCAAAGGCGAAATGAAGTGGGGCTGAGACTGTCGGTGCATCCGCTGATCTAAGCGGATCGATGCTCAAAGAAACGCCTGCCGCTCTCCTTTCGGCAGGCGTTGGTGCTCAGCCAAAAACCAATTGCAAATTAAAATCAGTTGATCTAGTTTACTTGCCATGGATGCGCAGCCGAACTCACGCGGATGCTCCGTTCAAGAAGGGAAGTTGGCATGGCTAAGCTCGTGTTCGGGATGAACCAGTCGCTGGACGGCTACGTCGACCATATGGAATTTGCGCCAAGTCCCACTCTCTTCCGCCACTTCATCGAGGGGGCTCAGAGGCAGGCGGGCAGCGTCTACGGCCGCCGAATGTATGAGGTCATGCGTTATTGGGATGACGATCATCCTGAATGGGATACCGAGCAACAAGCCTTCGCAGCGGCGTGGCGAAAGCAGCCGAAATGGGTGGTCTCGCGTTCGTTGACGTCGGTCGGCCCCAACGCCAGCCTTGTTGGGGATGATCTCGAGGGCGCAATCCGCGCGTTGAAGGCCGAGCGCGACGGGGAGATCGAAGTTGCCGGCCCGGATCTGGCGCAAAGCCTTACCGAACTCGGCCTGATCGACGAGTATCACATCTACCTGCATCCCTACGTGCTTGGCCACGGCAAACCCTATTTCGCCGGACCCCGGCCGCCGCTCCGCCTAGTGAGCCATGATCGGGTCGACGAGAATGTGATCAAGCTGACCTATGTTCCTGCCTAACTTCAGGAACCGCAAGTAAACTTGCCGGTGAAGATGGAGCGGGCGCAGCCTGACTGCTTCCTGATGGCTTCGCCAAGGCGGAACGGAAACCGCAGCATCCTCCAACGTCCCTCATGCCGCGCGTAGCCCGCAGGGCGAAGCCTCGAAGGACACGCAGCAACGTTGCTTCCTGCATCCCTCTGATGCCGGCGCACCCGCCTCGTCCTTCGAGGCCCCTGCGGGGCACCTCAGCAACCGTGTTGTTGCGGTTCGCTCCATGGGGTTCGTCTTTTGAGAATAGTGTTGATCATGATGATGAATTTCCGCATGGCGGCGACGAGGGCGACCTTGGGCGGTTTGCCGGCATCGCGCAGCCGTTTGTGGAACGCCTTGATGGCCGGGCTGCAGCGGATGGCCGAGAGCGTTGCCATGTAGAGGGCGCATCGGACGGTGGCGCGGCCGCCGGCGATGTGGCGCTGACCACGCCAGGTGCCGCTGTCGTGGGCGACCGGGGCGACGCCGACGAGGGCTGCGAGTTTCTTGTCGTCGATGGCGCCGAGTTCGGGCAGTTCGGCGATGAGCACGGC
>NZ_JACIFV010000012.1 GCF_014197535.1 Rhizobium aethiopicum | reverse complement strand
TCATCCATGCCGGCCATCCTTTCCCGGCATGCATAGGGAATCACATTTCCGCTGATTTGCGAATCCCGATTCCGGAAAATTGCAGCACGCTCTAGCCGTCGTGAAGACGATATAAAACTGGCTCTCTTCCGACTGCCATTCCGGCAGCACCCGCACCAGCCTGCCGGCCTGCAGATCCGCCTCGCAGGCGCTTTCGAGCAGAAGCCCGAAGCCGAGGCCGGCGCGGGCTGCATCGAGAATGGCGGTCATGCTGCGGCAGGTCAGCCTCGGCTGATGCCGGATTACCCGTTTGTTGTCATTCGGATCGATGAGTTCCCAGCTATGGAACGACACCCACGGGGTCATCGCCAGCGTCGGAAGATCGGCGAGCTCGTCGACGCAATTTAAACCGCCGCTACGTTCGATGAGCGATGGACTTGCGACCAGGATTCGCCGCGCCCGGTCGAGCTTGCGCATCGTCAGGCTCGTTTGTGTCTCCGGCTCGTTGGTCGCCCTCACCTCAAGATCGATCCATTCATTAATGAGGCCGGCGCGGCGTTCGGAGCCGATAATCTGCAGCTTTTTCTTCGGATAGCATTCGAGGAATTCAGGCAGTATGCCTCCGACGGGAATGTCGACCAGACCAAGCGGACAGCCCATCCGCACCACACCCTGCGGGTCTGCTTGGGCCTCGGTGACGATCGATTTGGCGCGATCGGCCTCCTGCAGAATGGCTGGCATCTTTCGTAAAAAGCTTGACCGATCTCGGTCACCCGGAAGTGACGGGTCGAACGCTCTATCAGCCGTGCGCCAAGCCCGTCCTCAAGCCGGCTGACCCGCTGCTCAATTTTGAGCGCGGTATTTTCAGATTGCGACTGGCAGAAGCAAAACCACCGCTGGAGACGACGGCTGCAAAATAATAATAGTCGTTGAGATCGTCCATGCGAACAATCTATCCGAGAGTAGGAATAAATGCCGCCCGAAAGGGTTGTATCCCCTCTCCAGCAAAGCTGTAATCACATTGTCGACATTGGATCTTCTTTTCACGACCCGCCGCGGCAAAGCCAACCAATGCCCAACGGTCAATCCAAAACTCTCTTGAGAAAAGAAGGCCTCGACCAACGCCCGCAGGATGCCGACGTGCGATACGGCTTACCTGGATGGCGCTCCGAAAATACAACCACAAGAGCGCGTGTCAAAAACACTGCAAGGACGGTCCGGCAGGGAAGACCGGACCCGTCCCCGTAGCTGATCGGAGGTCACTCGGATCAGAAACTGATTTGAAGCGTCCCCGGTCCGAAGACCGGGGACACTCACCAAGTGGATTAGAACGAACGCTGCAGGCGGAAGTAGCCCGAGGTGGAGTCGTCGCCATTGTCCGGATCGAAGTACTGAACCGAAGCCTTGGCGTAGAAGTTGTCGACGATCTGGTAATCGACCGTCAGACCAACCTTCCAAGCGTCGTTGTCGCTGAAGTCGTCGCCAGCCTCGTAGATGTCGCCGTAGTACTGGACGCCGGGAGTGATCTTGAGCTTGTCGGTTGCCTTGATTGCGTATTCGGCAGCGACAGCCCATTCGGCTGCGGAGTAGTAGGAGTTCGGGCCGGAAGAATATACGGCTGCGAGGCCGAGCGTGCCGGGACCGATGTCAACCGTACCCATTGCACGGACAGCGCCGTCTTCGTTGTCGAAGTCCCAGCCGCCGGTGACCTGGTAGCTGAAGGCACCAGCCTTGCCGCCAACGCCGAAGGCAACGCCTACGTTGTTCGGGCCTTCGCCGGTTTTGTAGAAGCCGTCTTCCAGTTCGTCGACGCTGAGACCAGCGTAGAAGTCGCCGCTTTCATACTGATAGCGGATGGAGTTGTGCAGCGTTACGATCGAGCCGATGTCGTCGGTTTCACCCGAGAGACCGTCGTCCCACCAGCTGTAGAACAGACCAGCGCGGAAGCCCGCGATGTCGAGGTAAGCGGAGTCGAGAATGGCGTCCTGGTCGGAGGCATTGTCAGCATTGAACTGCATGACGATGACGCCGGTCAGCGGACCATACTCGGTGTCGCTCTTGGCCGTGAACTGAACCTGACCGCGAGTACGGGCATCCCAATCCGAATCGTTGCTGGCCGAGCCGTTGAGCGGCTGATCACCAACGTCGACCTGGAAACGGATGTAGCCTTCGATCTTGAGGCAGGTTTCGGTGCCGGGGATGTAGAAGTAGCCGGTGCCGTAAGCGTCGCAGACGCGAACATATTCAACCGGTTCCGGCTCAGCAGCAACAATAGCGTCAGCTGCAAGAACCGGCGTCGATGCAGCAAATGCTGCTGCTGATGCAAGCAAAACCATTCTGATGTTCATTTACCAATCCATTCCTTTGTCGATCGGGGCTGACGTCTCGTCGGGTAGTCAATTTGAAGCCGGCCCAGTTTGAACAGCCATCTCGGCGTGCGGATCGATCGAACCGCCAAACCGTCATCACACAGAAGGCGCATTCAAGCAATTCTCGATATATCTGAGAGGGGTTCGCCGGAGCAACTTTCGCCAGCAACGTGATTTTTATACAACATTTCAAATAATTAGGTGAAAAACGCACAAAACGGCCTCGCAATGGAAACCTCCATCGCAAGCCGCAAACGCTATGCCGCATTCTCAAATTCTCCACCGTTCGACCCGCCGAACACAATGGTGAAGCACATAAACTCTACCGCCGACTGATGAACCTATACAAGGTAGCGGTGTAGAACATGGTGTTCTGATTTCGATACCAATGAGTCAAAATGATGACAGGATGCTCATTGATGCCACACATCATAGCCGTGCAATCGTTATCAGGCTATATATTTTTCAAGAATTTTGGTGAAACTGAAGCGTTTTTTTGCGATTTTTCCGGCTTTTCTTGCAGTCTGGGCCACATTCTTCCGAGAGCCGCTTCCGAGCGCCGCATTTCCGCATGCCAGCGAATCGCGTCAGAGACCCGGATGCGGGGGCGAGTACCACGCGGCATATGCGACTGCCGGCCAGCGGCTCGTCGCAACCTATCGGCGACTTCAATCCTCGTTGGATCTGGCGTTCTCAAGAATCATGTAGTCGAGCGGCAGCTGCGTCGAATACTTGATCTGCTCCATCGCAAAGGCGGAGGAGACGTCGCGAATCTCGATCTTGGCGATCATCCGCTTATAGAAGGCGTCATAGGCGGCGATATCGGGCACGACGACTCGCAGGAGATAGTCGACGTCACCGCTCATTCTGTAGAATTCGACCACTTCGGGGAATTCGGCAACCACCTCGGAAAAGCGGCGTAACCACTCGATCGAATGGGTGGCGGTGCGAATCGATACGAAAACCGTGACCTTGGTGTTAACCTTCTCCGGATCGAGGATGGCGACCCGACGCTTGATGACGCCATCTTCCTCCATTTTCTGAATGCGCCGCCAGCATGGCGTCGTCGAAAGCCCCACCTTCTTGGCGAGGTCGGCAACGGCAAGGGTCGAATCTTCTTGCAGCAGACGCAGTATTTTTCGGTCGAGGCGGTCCATGCGCACGTCAGTCCTTTCGAATTATTTTCTTTGTATAACCCGATTCCGCGCGAGGAAAAGAATTTTGTTTCAGGAAAGCAGCGTTTTCACCCGCCCTTGCAACACAGGAAGCAATTCTTGCTCGAACCAGGTATTGCGTTTCAGCCAGCCGCTGTTGCGCCAGCTCGGATGCGGCAGCGGCAGCACCGCCGGCGACCGGCCCGACATAAGGCTGTCGCGCCACGCCCGCACCGTCTCGGTCATATTGCCTCGTCTCTCGTCAGTCATATGCCAGGCCTGCGCATATTGGCCGATGACCAGCAGCAGCTCGATCTGCGGCATCGCCGCGATCACCCTTTGCTGCCAGAGCGGAGCGCATTCACGGCGCGGCGGCAGGTCCGCGCCCTGGTCGTCGTAGCCAGGAAAGCAGAAGCCCATCGGCACGATGGCGAATCGGTTTCGGTCGTAAAAGCTTGCTCTGTCAACGCCGAGCCATGACCGCAGCCGGTCCCCCGATGCATCGTCGAACGGCAGGCCGCTCTCATGCACCCGAAGGCCAGGCGCCTGCCCCGCGATCAGGATGCGTGCACGCGAAGAGATCACGGCCACCGGCCGCGGCTCGTGCGGCAGCCGGTGCTCAGACCCTTTTGCCGGGGCGTCGCGACAGATGCGACAGGCGGCTATTTCCCGCCGCAGAGTTTCCAGCTTGGCTTCGTCGGTCATCGCTACTCCCATCCGACGATCCGCCCGAGGAAGCGCAACGCCTCGCCGTAACTGGATTCCTGGCGGGCATGATCGCGCACATCGCGCGGCCGCTCGAAAGTCCCGGCCCACAGCCCCGCCTTCGCCGCTCTCGCCTCGATCTCTTCCTTGCCGTAGCCACCATAGGAGACAGCCAAGCCTCGGCGCACCATGCCGGCATTGATGTCACCGCCCGTCCCGCTTCGGCAGACGACAAGCAGCCTGTCGTAGCGGTCGCGCCGGTCGCCCTGGCAAAGCGTTCCCGATGCCAGCACCATCTCCTGCAGCGCCTCCCGCGCCACGCGCCCGCAAGCCCAGGCCTTTCCCGCCCGTTCACAGCTCTGATTGATCTCGGGCGCGTCAATGCCTTCGAGGCGGAAGCGCTCCCCGCCCAATGTCAGACTGTCGCCATCGGCAGCATGAAAAGCGCCGACACGCTGGATTGTTGCTCGATCGTTGATCTTGGCGGCAATCAGCGCCAGCAGCACCAGCAGGGCAAAAGCGGTCACGCCGTCGCGAATCAGGCGCAGGCCCCGTGTCACGCTTTCGCCTCCTTAAAAAACAAATCCTTGGCAAAGATGGCAAACATCTTCTTAAGAATTGCCGGTTAAGCTCTTATCCACCCAGGGGTGAAGTTTCAACGTGCACATGAGTACCGGCGTAAGCACATCGACCGACAAGATTATCGTCGACAGGTCGCGCAGCCACCGCAACAAGGCCGTTTCCAAGGCCGTGCGGCAAACACGCGAACGCCTGCAGTCCGGCCATGCGTCCAATTCCGCCTTCGACCGTGACGTACTCAAGATGTATATAGCATCGATGATGCAGGGCGCGACGATCATGCCGCTCTTCGTCGTCATCATCACCGCCCTCGGCGTCTATTTCACTCAAGATACCCAATTGCTCTTCTGGGCGCTGCTGACGCTTACCTGTCACACCGGCAACATCCTGCTCGCCCGGCGCGCGCGCCGACAGGAGATCACCTCCGAAAGCGCCCGCAAATGGCGCCGCCTGCTGCTCGCCGGCCAATTCCTGGTCGGCTGCTGCTGGGCCGTCTTCGCGTTGCAGGGGTGCGACACCTGCGAGCCGTCGAGCTTCATTCTCTATAAGGGCGCAACATTGCTGATTGCGCTTTCCGTCACGGCGATGTCGAACTTCATGCTGACGCCTGCCGTGCTGGTTGCCTTCGCACCGGCGGTCCTGGCGCTTGGCGCCAAGAGCGGCCTGTCGCGCGACCTCCTCGAAATCAGCTTGACCGGGCTCTTCACCACCACTCTCGTCTTCTTCAACTATATCAGCGACCGGCTCTTCAAATCCAACCTCAGGATACTCTCCTACCAGTCGGAGAAGGACGACCTGATCGCCGAGCTTGAAGTGGCGAAATCGATGTCGGACGAGGCGCGCCGCCGCGCCGAAGAGGCAAACCTCGCCAAGTCCCGTTTCCTTGCCTCCATGTCGCACGAACTCAGGACGCCGCTCAACGCCATCCTTGGCTTCTCCGAGGTGATGTCGGCCGAAGTCATGGGACCGCTCGCCAATCCGACCTATAAAGAATATGCCGGCGATATCCATCGCTCCGGCCAGCATCTGCTCGATCTCATCAACGAAATCCTCGACCTGTCGCGTATCGAGGCCGGCAAATACGAACTGAGCGAGGAAGCGATCTCGCTGCTCGATATCACCGAGGATTGCATCGGCATGGTGCAGCTGCGCGCCCGCGCCAAGAACATTGCCATTTCGGATCAGTTCGAACGGCAGTTGCCGGCTATCTGGGCAGACGAGAAGTCGATGCGCCAGGTGGTGCTCAATCTCCTCTCCAATGCCGTCAAATTCACGCCGCAGGGCGGCGAAATCCACGTCAAGGTTGGTTGGACGGCCGGCGGCGGACAGTACATCTCGATCAAGGACAACGGTCCCGGCATTCCGGAAGAAGAGATTCCCGTCGTCCTCTCGGCCTTCGGCCAGGGCTCGATCGCCATCAAGAGCGCCGAACAAGGCACCGGCCTCGGCCTGCCGATCGTTCAGGCGATCCTTGCCAAGCATGACGGACAGTTCCTGCTGAAATCGAAGCTGCGCGAAGGCACCGAGGTTATCGCCATCCTGCCTGCCAAGCGCGTGCTCCAGAGCCTGCCGGCCGTCGAAGAGGCTCAGGCTGTCGCGCGCAAGCGCAAGAGTTTTGCCTAATGCGTGTCGCCCGGAAGTGTGCGGCGGTTCCAGGATAACGACATTCATAGAAACAAGGAGCTAAAGCGCGTCGCATGAATCAGGTTTCATACAACGCGCTTTAGTTCAACTGAAAAGCAGGTGCTTGCCGAGCACGAAGCCGAGATAGAGGCAGCAGGCGGCGATCATGCAGGTCACCGCGAAGGAACCGAGATCCTTGGCATGTTTGCCGACGATCGAAATCTCCGGTGAAATCCGGTCGATCACCTCTTCGACGGCAGTATTCATCGCCTCCATCGAAAACAGCCCGAGGAACAGCAGCACCGCCACGACGATCTCACCGAAAGTGGCCCCCACCAGCGCCAGCGCCGCCAGCGAAACGAGGGAAAAACCGAGCTCCTGGCGGAAGGCCGCCTCTTTCAGCACGCGCAGGAAACCTGCCCAGGAATAGCTGGCTGCGGCGATGAAATGTCGAAATCCGGTCTGCTTCATCACCGCGGGCTTTGTCAAGATCGATCCCCCAGAACATATCGCGCAAAAGTGTGCAGCGGTTTTGCGATAACGACATGCGTAAAACAAGGAATTAAAGCGCGGGCCAAGCGAATCTGAAAGATCGCGACGCGCTTTAATGCTTGTTGCTCACACCTGCCTGGGCAAACGTCGCCATGCCGGAATGGCAGGCAGCGGCGGCCTTGACGATGCCGGCGGCAAGTGCCGCACCGGTGCCTTCGCCAAGCCGCATGCCGAGCGCCAGAAGCGGCGTCTTGCCGAGCATCTCGATTGCGCGCAGATGGCCGGGTTCGCTGGAGACATGGCCGATCAGGCAATGATCGAGCGCGGAGGGATTGGCGGCTTTCAGGATCGCCGCCGCGGCAGTCGCGACATAGCCGTCGATCAGCACCGGTATGCGCTCCATCCGGGCGGCAAGGATGGCGCCGGCCATCGCCGCGATCTCGCGACCGCCAAGCCGGCGCATGATCTCCAGGGGATCATTGAGATGGTCGCTATGCAGCTCCACCGCCTTTTCCACCGCCGCGATTTTGCGCTCGAGCATCTCGCCTTCCGAACCGGTGCCGGGTCCGACCCAGTCGCGCGCCGAACCGCCGTAGAGCGCATAGTTGATCGCCGCCGCAATCGTCGTGTTGCCGATGCCCATCTCGCCGATGCAGAGCAGGTCGGTGCCGCCGGCGATCGCCTCCATGCCGAAGGCCATCGTCGCGGCGCAGTCGCGCTCGGAAAGTGCCGCTTCCTCGGTGATATCGCCGGTGGGGTAATCGAGCGCCAGATCGAAGACTTTCAGCCCGAGATCATAAGCGACACAGATCTGGTTGATCGCAGCTCCACCGGCTGCAAAATTCTCGACCATCTGCTGCGTCACCGCGGGCGGAAAGGGTGTGATGCCCTGTCTGGTGACGCCGTGATTGCCGGCGAAGATCGCCACCAGCGGGCGGTTGACGGCCGGTTGGCGGCCCGTCCAGGCGGCAAGCCAGAAGGCAATCTCCTCGAGCCGTCCGAGCGCGCCCGGCGGCTTGGTCAGCTGCGCGTCGCGTTCGCGTGCGGCCACCAGTGCGCGGGCATCCGGCCCGGGCAGGTCCCGGAGCAGGGTACGGAAATCGTCGAAAGGCAGGCCTGAAACGCTCATCGGTGCGTATTCCTATGAATCGGCTATTCTTGTTTTTTTGACGCAAATCAGCTTCTTTGCGGTGGCTCTCTCTTAAAGCCGGCGGACGAAGCGAACAACATCAAAAGCGCCGCAGCCCCTCCGGCAGAACGAAACAGAATGAAGATCAAGGACTATGCGGTCGATACCGCCCGCGCCGTCGCCTTTCTGAGCCGTCTTCCGATGCCGCCAGCGCTGTTCGAAGGCTATGACGGCAGGCTCGGCCGCCTGGTGCGCGCCTTTCCCCTCGCCGGTCTTGTCATCGGCTTCGTCCCGGCGCTCGCCCTCTTCCTCCTTTCGGGCCTGCGCGCCGACCCGCTATTGGCGGCGCTGATCGCCCTTTCTGTCCAGGCTCTTGCCACTGGCGCACTGCACGAAGACGGCTTGGCCGACACGGCGGACGGCATCGGCGGCGGCAAGAACCGCGAACAGAGCCTTATCATCATGAAGGACAGCCGGATCGGCACCTATGGCGCGATGGCGCTGATCCTCTCCTTCGCGATCCGTGCGGCCGCACTCGCCGCCATCGTCCGCCATTCCTCACCGCTCGCCGCAGCGCTTGCCGTTGCCGCCGTCGCAGCACTCAGCCGTGGCGCTATCGCCTGGCATTGGCAACGGCTGCCGGCCGCAAAGGCCGATGGCGTGGCCGCCTCGACAGGCCAGCCGAATGAGGCGGCGATGCATTTTGCGCTCGTCTCGGCCGGTCTGCTCGCAGCACTTCTGATCTGGCCGGCATTCGGCCTGCGGCCGCTCGTCGCTAGCCTGCTCGCCACCGGTGTCGCAGGATTCGCTTTCACCGCCGTCATCCGCCGCAAGCTTGCCGGCCACACCGGCGACACGCTGGGCGCAACGCAGCAGATTTGCGAAATCGCCACCCTTTGCGCCCTTGCCACCACTCTTTGAAACTCCGATATATCAGCCATGCAAACACCCTGCATTCACGTCTGCTCCATGGTTCCAGCCACCGGATTTTGCGCCGGTTGCGGCCGCACTCTTCAGGAAATCGGTGGCTGGATGAACTATACCGATGCCGAACGGCGCGGGATCATGGCGCAGCTGCCGGCGAGGCTCGCAACCGCCGCGATGACGAGCCGGATGAAAACAAGCCTCGCCGAGCGGCCGGGGCAGTCTTCATGATCCGTTTCACCGTCATTCTCGTCGTGATCGGCATCGGTCTTATCGTGCTGATCCTCAACGGCGACAGCGGCCGCATTCTCGGCTTGCAAAGTGACGAGTTCGGCCGCTTCGTTTACCTGCTGCCGATCGCACTGATGTTGTCGGCCGGGATCTGGGCGCGCAGCGTCGGTGAAACCATGCGCCAGATGATGATCTGGCTGGTCATCATCCTGGCGCTCGTGACCGTCTACCTCTATCGTCAGGAAGCGATCAGCGTCGGCAATCGGGTGCTGGCCGGTCTCATTCCTGGCCGCGCCGTCGTCGTCACGACGAGCGAAGGTGGCGCGGAAATCATCCTGCACAAACTGTTGAACGGCCATTTCGAAGCGGACGTCGATGTGAATGGCCGGACCGTCGAGATGCTCGTCGACACCGGCTCCAGCATGGTCGCGCTCTCACACGAGGATGCTGAACGCATCGGCATCGATCTCACCGGCCTCACCTACTCGATGACGGTCATGACCGCCAACGGCCGCAGCCGCGCGGCCCCCATTACGCTCGACCAGGTGGCGATCGGTCCGATCGTCCGCAACAATGTCGCAGCCAGCGTCGCCGAGGACGGCCGGCTTGACCAGAGCTTGCTCGGCATGAGCTTCCTGGAAACGCTGGGCTCCTTGCAGATGCAGACGGACGAATTGCGCATGCGGGATTGATCCGGCAGAACAAGTCATGCCCCCGATCCGCTCTCGGCCGGCTCTCCATTGGGAATACGGACCGCAAGTCGCCGGTCGACAAAAGCTGCAAAAAATGCTGCCGACAAGGCAAGTGACGCCGATGTCAGCAACATCGCGAACAGTGTCAACACTGCGCCTGCCTCCCGGAGAAACAGCCCGGCGATCGAAGCGATCAGGGCGGCGCCGGCGATCGACATGGCTGCGGCAAGGCCTGCAGCGGTGCCGGAGAGATGGCCGCGAACGGACATCACGCCCAGATTGGCGGCCGGAAAGGTCAAGCCATTGCCGATGCCGATGAATATACAGGGTCCGAAAAATGCCAGGACATGCGTGACGCCCGAGATCGACAAGATCAGCCCCAAGAGCAGACCCATGCACGTCGATAATCGCGCAATGACGAGCGTGGTGCTGTGCGATTGCCTCGTCAATCGGGCAGCGAGATAACTGCCCAGAATGAACCCCGCGGGAACCATTCCCATGAAAAAGCCCAGTTTCGCGCTCGATCCGCCGAGCGAGGAACTGGCTGCCAAGGATGCGCCTCCGAGGAAGATATAGAGAGTGCCGGTCGAGCAGGCCATGCACAGCGTATAGGCCCAGAACCGCGCCGAACCGAGAATCTGCCGGTAGGAAGCAAGGTAATTGCCTTTTGATCTCGACGCGGGTCCGGCTGTTTCCGTCAGCTCGCGCATGGAAATGGCGAGGATGGCTGCGCCTATCAGCGCAAGAGCGACGAAGATCGCCCGCCATCCGAACGTTTCGTCGAGAATGCCGCCGACGCTTGGGCCCAGCATCGGCGCGATAGCCCATCCCATGGCGGCGTAGCCGATCCTGTTGGCGGCCCCGCGCTCGCCCGCCGTCTCCTTGATGGCGACGAGCGCGACGCAGAAGCAGGCGGCGATCGACGCCTGCATCACGCGAAACAACAGGAAGATGCCGATATTGGGCGCCAGCGCGCAGCCGATCGACGCGACGATGAAAATGGAAACGGCGATCAGCGCGACCGGTCGGCGCCCATAACGATCCGACATCGCGCCTGCGATGATTTCGGTCAGCGCATTGATAACCGCATAGCCCGCGATCGAAAGATTGACGAGCGCGAAATCGGCCTGGAAGGTGGCCGCGATCTTCGGCAGCGCCGGCAGATAAATATTGACCGGCAGCACGGAGAGCGCCGTCAGTAGGAGAAGGACTGTACGCTGTGGCGCAGCGGTTGAGGCCGTGGCCGTTTCCCCGGCCGTACGGCCGGCAGTCTGAATGGAATCGTCGCGTGTCATGGTCTTGCCAGTCTTGTCAGCGAGATTTTGTAAGGGAATCTGACGAGGCGCAGCGCAAATTCAGGGCACAAAAAAAGCCCCGTCAGGAGCTTGTTTTACCGCGCATGGGGCTGATCGCCGGATGGTTACACCATCCTGCCCATGCGCCCTATCACCACGACAAGAACCATTGCGATCTTCATGACCGTACAGCTAGACAGAAATTTCCATCTCGTCAACGTGCGGTTTCAATGCTCGCAGAAAATGCAAGCCGACGCGCGTGCGCGGCGCGATGCGGCTTTACGGCGATACCTAGATCTGGCACCTTCAAGCGCAAAACAACAAGACCACAAAGAGCAAAAAGAAACTCCTAGTCTGGCGGCACCCCGCATGTCCGACCGGCCCTCGCTTCAGGCGAAGGCCTTGCTCATGAGTGCGACAGGAGTTTCGCCATGAATTCACTCTGGCCGATCGTCATCGGCGGCATTCTGCCCGCCGTTTTCTGGGGCGTCACCGCCATCTTCCAGAAGCAGAGTGCTGCGGCCGCCACCGGCTCCGCCGTCTATCTCATCGCCTTCGGCGCCGCTTGCGCCCTCGCCGGTCTGATCGCCGCGCTGATCTGGCGCCCTGCCGCCTGGACCACACAAGGACTTGGTTTTGCCGCAACCGCCGGCGCCTGCTTCGCCCTCGGCACTGGGCTCATCAGCCTCGCACTCATCGCTTATGGCATGCCGGTCTCGAAACTCGCCCCGATCTGGAGCTGCAACGTGCTGGTGACGCTGGCGATAGGCGCAGTCTTTCTCGGCGAAGCCTCCGAGCTCAACATGGCGCGGCTCGCAGCCGGCACCCTTTTCATCCTCTTGGGCGCCCTGCTCGTCAGCAGTGCCTGACAGCGCCTCCGCATTGCGGCTGGATTGCCTTTGTTGATATCCTGCATTGGCGCAAATGCCGGAGCCCGACATGACCCCACGACAACTGAAAACCTTCCTGGCCGTCATCCGGCACGGAAACCTCACACGCGCCGCCGTCGAGGTCAATCTCGCTCAGTCGAGCCTCAGTGATCACATCCAGGCACTCGAAGAGGAGATGGGGGTTGAACTCTTCCTCCGCTCCCGGCAGGGCGTCGCTCCCACACCGGCAGGCATGGCACTGAAGGCCTATGCGGAAGAGATATTGGCACTGAATGATGAGGCGCAGACCGCCGCCCGCGTTGCCGCCGGCATTTCCGAAGCCTCTATCACCCTGGGCACGCTCGAAACCATTGCCGCTGAAAGGCTGGCGCCCTGGCTCTCCCGCCTCCGCAGGCAAAATCCCGATCTTGGTCTCAAACTCAAGGTCGGCGGCAGTGGCGAGTTGCATGCGAAATTACAGCATGGCTCGGTTGATATCGTCTTCACCTTCGATCGCGGCCAGCAGGACGAGCGCTTCGTGACACGCCGCATCGCCAGCGAGCCGCTGGTGCTGATTGCCGCCGGCAGTTCGCAAATCCCGCCGCCGGAAAGCCTCGCAGCCCTGCGCACAGCCCCGTTCATCGCCACCGCGGCCGGCTGCATCTATCGCCACCTGCTCGATACCGCCTTTGCCGAAGCGGATTTAGCTGCGCCGGCCGTTGCTGCGGAAGCCGACAGCATCGCAACGATCATCCGGCTCGTGGCATCAGGCGCCGGCTACGGCCTGGTCCCGAGTCTTGCGCTGGGGCCGTCCATTGCGCGCGGCGATGTCGTCGAACTGCCCTGGCCCGGCCGAGCGCTGGCGGCTTCGCTGGTGATGATGTGGCGACGCCGGCGCGTCCAGCCGCCGCACATCGCTTTTCTTCTGCAATCGGCCAGCGAAAATCTTTCGCCGATCAGACCAGCCGATGCCCGCCTTCGACATGCAGGGTAGTGCCCGTGGTGAAGCCGTTGCCGATCAGGAAACGGATTGCATCGGCGATATCCTCGGGCTGCCCAACCCGCCCAACCGGCAGGCGCTGCGCCATCGCATCCAGCCTCGTTTGCTTGGCGTCACCGGCAACGAAGCTCCAGATCGGCGTGTCCACCCAGCCCGGCGAGATCGCGTTGACGCGGATCGGCGCCAGTTCGACCGCAAGCGCCCTGACCAGGCCCTCGAGTGCCGCGTTGACGGCCGCGACCACCGATCCGCGCGCGAGCGGCCGATAGGCCGCAATACCTGAGGTGTAGGTGATCGAACCAGACGGCGGCAGCCGAGAGGCGCCATATTTCGCCAGCAGCAGCGGCCCGTAGAACTTGCTCTGGACCACCTTTTCTGCCGCCGCCAGTTCGAGCGACGACAGCAGCTGATAGGCTCCTTCGATTTCCGCCGCCGTGCTGACGATATGATCGACCGGTCCGCACTCCCGAAACAGCGCCGCGACCTCCTCCTCCCGGCCTATATCGACGACATGGGTTCGGAGTTTCGGGTGGTCGCCGAGATGAAGGCAAGCTGCCGCAAGCTTCTCCTGACCGCGCCCGGCAATCGTCACCGACGCCCCCTCGTCGAGCAGATGCCCGGCAAGCGCCAGCCCCATACCGGAACTGCCGCCGGCAATTATCACGTTCTGACCTTCGACGCTCATAACAGCTGTCTCGCCTCTCCATTGGAATGAGACAGCAGATGCCTCCGCCGGACGCGAAAGAAAAACGGAAGAAGCCGATAGCACTATCGGCTTCTCCGATCATCGACGTTCAAGCGGTCAGTTGCGCAGCCGGTATCCGGTCTTGAAGATCCAGCCGAGCGTTCCCAGGCAGATTGCCAGGAACACGGTGATCATCGCCAGGCTGATCGCCGGGTTGACATCGGCAATCCCGTAAAAACTCCAGCGGAAGCCGCTGACGAGATAGAGCACCGGGTTGAAGTGGCTGACCGCCTGCCAGAAGGGCGGCAGCATGCTGACGGAATAGAAACTGCCGCCGAGGAAGGTCAGCGGCGGCACCACAAGCATGGGAATGAGGTTCAGCTGCTCGAAATTGCCGGCCCAGATGCCGATCATGAAGCCGAACAGGCTGAAAGTGATCGCGGTCAGCAGGAAAAACAGGATCATCATGAAAGGATGTTCGATCCTGACGTCGACGAAGAGATTGGCGGTCAAGAGAATGATGACGCCGATGATCAGGCCCTTGGTGGCCGCCGCCCCGACATAACCGAGCAGTATCTCCGTCATCGCCACGGGCGCCGACAGCACCTCATAGATCGTGCCGGTGAATTTCGGGAAATAGATCCCGAAGGAGCCGTTGCTGATGCACTGGCCGAGCAGCGTCAGCATGATGAGACCCGGCGTGATGAAAGCACCGTAGGATACGCCCTCCACTTCCTGGATGCGCGAGCCGACCGCCGCCCCGAAGACGATGAAATAAAGCGAGGTCGAGATGACAGGTGAGATGACGCTCTGCAGCAGCGTGCGGCGCGTACGCGCCATTTCGAAGAAATAGATCGATTTGACCGCTTCGAAGTTCATTTGCTCGCTCCCACCAGCGCCACGAAGATATCTTCGAGCGAACTCTGCCGCGTCGAGAGATCCTTGAAATGGATATTGTTCTCGCCGAGCCGGGTCAGCAGCGTCGCGATGCTTTCCTGCTCGTTATCGGCGTCGAAATCATAAGTCAGGCGGCTTCCGTCCGCTTCGAGAGTGAGGCCATTGCCGGCAAAACAGTCTGGCAGCCGGCTCAGCGGTTCAGCCAAATCGAGGATGAGCTGCTTGCGGCCGAGCTTGGCCATCAACGCCGCCTTTTCCTCGACGAGCAGCAACTCGCCGCCATTGATGACGCCGACGCGGTCGGCGATTTCCTCGGCCTCTTCGATATAATGGGTCGTCAGGATGATGGTGACGCCCGAAGCCCGGAGTTCTTCGACAACGTGCCACATGTCCTTGCGCAGCGTCACGTCGACGCCAGCAGTCGGCTCGTCGAGGAAAAGAATATCCGGCTCATGGGAAAGCGCCTTGGCGATCAGCACCCGTCGTTTCATGCCGCCGGAGAGCTGACGCAGCATATTGTCCTTCTTGTCCCAAAGCGAGAGCGCCCGCAGCACCTTCTCGATATGCGCGGGATTAGCCTTCTTGCCATGCAGCCCGCGCGAAAAGCTGACTGTGTTGAACACCGTCTCGAACTGATCGGTCGTCAGCTCCTGCGGCACCAGTCCGATCATCGAGCGGGTCGCGCGGAAATCCTTTACGACATCCTGGCCGTCCACCAGCACGCGGCCGCCGCTCGGATTGGCGATGCCACAGATGATCGAGATCAGGGTCGTCTTGCCGGCGCCGTTCGGCCCGAGCAGAGCCAGGATCTCGCCCTTCTCGACATCGAGGTTGATGCCCTTCAGGGCCTCGAACCCGTTGGCATAAGTCTTGGTCAGGTTCTGAACGGAAATAATGGGGGCCATGCAGGACTCTTGCGGATGCTCGAAGTATTTCGGCCCGCTATATAGTCGCTCTGTGACGCTTTGACATCCTTCGGGAACATGAACACTGCATTCACGCCTCGCCAACACCGTCGGTCAAGTCGATCACCCATCGGTGACAAGCCTGCGATAGCCGGCTTCCGATTGTCGTCGCACGGCGCCGACGCTCCCCTGAAAGAAAGGCGGCGGTCGGCTCCGGATGTCATCATCCGGTGATATTCATGCTCGATAAGAGTGCCGAGGCAAGCACCGGCATCCGCCCCGCCGCCCATTCCTTTGCGGAGCCGTCTTACCCGCGTTCTCGTTGCGCACTTTTCCGCTGCCTCGGCATGTAATGAAAGTAATTGTTCAGTCACCAAGCGTTTGGAACCGGCCAGTATCCCTGTGCAGCCGCGTTCGTCTCAGCCGGCCTCTGCGCCGGCTTTTCTTTTGTGCGTGCGTCGTTGCAGCGGGTGGCCGACCTCGTCCTTCGAGGCGGATACATGTAGCCATTAATGCCTTTCGCTTGCCGCTCAAGGCGTTCGTCGCTAACGCTCCTCACCCCCCTCATCTGCCCTAAGGGCATCTTCTCCCCGCTGGGGAGAAGGGGAGTGAGCCCCCGACTACGTTTCCTACCGTAAAGGTCTCAATGGGAGCGAGGCGCTGCCACGAGTCCCTTCTCCCCAGCGGGGAGAAGATGCCGGCAGGCAGATGAGGGGGTGAGCGACTTCAGGAGCGAATGCACTGAGCGAAAGCGAAGCGCAAGGATAAAGGCCACCCCTCACAATTCATCATAATTGAACCAATCGAAATCCGCCGTCTTCCCTCGCCCGGAGGTATCGAAGGCGAACAAGCCGGCAAAGGCACCGGTGAAAGAGCCGTGTTCGCCGCGCCCGCCCTCGTCGGAAATCACGCCGGCGTCGAGGACAGGGCCGATCCGTTGCCAGGCGCCCTTGCCTTCCGTCTGCCAGAAGAATTGCAGGTCATTTTCGCGGATTTCCATCGCAAGCTGGACACGGCCGTCGGCCGGGATCGCGACACCGCTTTCAGCGGGAAAGCTGAGGCGGCCGTTCGGGTAGTCGCCGTTGCAGGAGAGGATGGTCACGCAGCGGCCGAGCGTTTCGTGCAGCGTCACGGCAATCGCGTGGAACTTGTGGCGGTTGTAATAATGCGTCAGCCCCGCGACCTGCTGATAGGTGTCGGGCGAAAATTCGATCACGGTCTCGGCGCGGAAACTATGATGCTCCTGCCGGCGCGCGACCAGCGACTGCTCGAACCAGGAGCCGATGCTTTCGCGCCCGATCAGCCTGAGATGGCCGGGACGGTCCGTCAGATTGAAGATGCGCTGGGGCTCGGGCGTGCGCAGCCACTGGAAATCGGCCGGCAGCGCGCGCCCATCGAAACTGTACTCGCTGCGCATCGGCTTCTCCACCGGCGCAGCGCCGAAGGGACCCGGCACATCGACATCGGGTACGGAGGTGCCGTTTTCCAGATAGAGCCAATCATCGTCGCGCCAGACGCATTTCTGCAGGGACGTTTCGCGCCCCAGCGTGCATCGCCGTTTCGGCGGCAGCGGCCGGCCGCAGAGATGAGTGTGATAGGCCTGCCCATCCGGTGTCTCGACATATTGGCCGTGCCCTGCCCGCTGCAGCACTGCGCCCGGATGATCCTTAGAGGTGATCAGATGCATGTTCGGATGCATCTTATAGGGCCCTTCGATGCGGCGCGAACGCGCCATGGTGACGGCATGGTCATAGCCGGTGCCGCCCTCGGCGGTCGTGAGATAATACCAGCCGTTCCTCTTGAAGAGATGCGGGCCTTCGACGAGGCCGAGCGGGCTGCCGGCGAAGATGTTGCGGATCGGGCCTTTCAGCGCCTTGGTCGCCGGGTCCCATTCCTGCAGCAGGATGCCGTCGAAGGCGGGCGATTTCGGCGAACCGCCGAAGCTTTCGGTGCGATGGTTCCACTGCATGTTGACGAACCATTTGCGGCCGTCATCGTCATGGAAGAGCGAGGGATCGAAGCCGGAGGAATTCACATAGACCGGCTCGGACCATTCGCCCTCGATGGAAGGCGAAGTCACGATGTAATTATGCGCATCCTTGAAATTGCCGTCGAAGCGCTTGACGTCGGTATAAACAAGCCAGAACTGGCCGTCGGCATAGGAAAGGCATGGCGCCCAGATGCCGCAGCTGTCGGGATTGCCGCGCATATCGAGTTGCGAGGCACGCTCCAGTGGCCGGCGCACCAGCGTCCAGTTCACCAGGTCTCGCGAATGATGAATCTGCACACCCGGATACCATTCGAAAGTCGAGGTGGCGATGTAATAATCGTCGTCGACGCGGCAGATCGACGGATCGGGATTGAACCCGGGCAGGATGGGATTGCGGATCATAGCGGCTCCTCCGAAACAAAATGTGGTACGTACGTCAGATTGGCGTGGCTACCTCGCCTTCCCCTTTTCCCCAGCGGGGGTCCGAAGGACGGGCGAGACCTGTGGCTCGCCCGGGTGATGCCCGACAGGGCAGATGAGGGGGCGAGCGGCAAAGCCGCGAGTGCACTGAGCGCAAGCGAAGGCAAGCAAAGGCGTGCCGTGTGGCCCCCTCATCCGACCCTTCGGCCACCTTCTCCCCGTTGGGGAAAAGAGGGAGCAAGCAGCACTCCCACCTCTCTCTTAATCCCGCTCGGCCGACCTCGCCCAGAGATTGATATCCGCCTCCTTGGCATAGACATCGATCTCCTTCAGCTCCTCAGCCGAAAACTCGATATTATCCAGCGCCTTGACGCAATCGACGATCTGCGAGGAACGGCTGGCGCCGATCAGCGCCGAGGTCACACGCCCACCGCGCAGCACCCAGGCAATCGCCATCTGCGCCAGCGTCTGGCCACGCCGTTCGGCGATCTCGTTGAGCTTCCTGATATTGTCGATGATCGAAGGACGGATGAAGTCGCGCTTCAGGAAATGATTCTGCGCCGCCCGGCTGTCGGCCGGAATACCGCCGAGATACTTCGTTGTCAGCATGCCCTGGGCGAGCGGCGAGAACACAATCGAACCCATGCCGACGTCGTCGAGCGTATCGAGCAGCCTGTCGTCCTCGACCCAGCGGTTGAGCATGGAATAGCTCGGCTGATGGATCAGGCACGGCGTGCCGAGATCCTTGAGGATCGCCGCGGCTTCGCGCGTGCGCTGCGAATTATAGGAAGAGACGCCGACATAGAGCGCCCGGCCGGAGCGGACGATTTGGTCGAGCGCGCCGCAGGTTTCCTCGAGCGGCGTCTCCGGATCGAAGCGATGCGAATAGAAGATATCGACATAATCGAGACCCATGCGCTTCAGGCTCTGGTCGCAAGAAGCGATCAGGTATTTGCGGCTTCCCCATTCGCCATAGGGACCCGGCCACATATCGTAGCCGGCCTTCGAGGAAATGATCAGTTCGTCGCGAAGCCCGGCAAATTCGGTGCGCAGGATTTCGCCGAAAGCGGTCTCGGCGCTGCCGGGAGGCGGCCCGTAATTGTTGGCGAGATCGAAATGGGTGATGCCGAGATCGAAGGCCGTGCGGCACATGTCGATCTTGCGGTCATGCGGCGTGTCGCCGCCGAAATTGTGCCAGAGACCGAGGGAAACGGCCGGCAGCTTCAGGCCGGAACGGCCCGTGCGGTTATACTTCATCTTCGAATAACGGTCTGCGGCCGGTTGCCAGCTCATCTGAATGTCTCCTTGATAAAATATCTTGTGATCGTCATGCGACATCCTCGGCCCAAGAGATTGCCGACACCTGCCCCTCATCCGGCTGCCGCCACCTTCTCCGCGTAAACGGCGCGAAGGGACATGCCGCACCGCTTCCTCAATCTCAAACTCGGCACTGCATCTGGCACGTCCCCTCTCCCCGTTTTTACGGGGAGAGGGTTAGGGTGAGGGGCAGCCGTCGGCACGAACCGAACAGCCGTGGGACAGCCCCAAGGATGACGGAATTATTGAGACAACCGTGCCGCTACGGCAAGCGCACGGCGCGAGTTTCTACTACTTCAACAGCGCCAGCGCCTCTTCGATGCCAAGCGCGGCCGGCTGCGTGCAGGTCGTCGTCAGGTCGATGAAGCGGCCTTCCTCGCCCGACTTCAGGATCGAGGTCATGACGTCGACGCCGTGCAGCGTGCGGTCGAGCGAGCAGCGCGCGTCGCGTCCCTCGATCAGCGCCATCGCCATATCGGCAAGGCCGGCCGTCCGGTAGTTGGCGCGCGCCCCGTTCGGGTTTTCCTGGTTGATCTTGCCGAAGGGGTGATCCCAGTCTTCCAGCGGCTTGATGTCCTTGTCGCGGCCGCTAGCTTCGACGGTGCCGCCGAAGAAGTTCGGGTCCGGCACGTAAAGCGAGCCGTCGGTGCCGTAGAGCTCCATATTGGCATGGCGGTGCGACCACACATCCCAACTCGCCGACAGCGTCACGGTGGCGCCGCTGACGAATTCGAGCAGCGCTTGGATCGTCGTCGGCGTCTTGACCGGGATGATCTCGCCATGGCGCGGCTGGCTGGTGATCGTCCGGGTCGCCGATGCCATCGAGGTCATGGCGCCGACGCGCTTCACAGGGCCGATCAGGTTGATCAGATTGGCGATGTAATAAGGGCCGAGATCGAGGATCGGACCGCCGCCTGGCAGGAAGAAGAAATCCGGGTTCGGATGCCACATCTCCATGCCAGGGCTCATGACGTAGCAGGCGCCCGAAGTGACCCGGCCGATGCCGCCATCGTCGATGAACTTGCGGGCGAGTTGATGCGCGCCACCGAGGAAGGTGTCGGGCGCGCAACCGACGGCAAGCTTCTTGGCCTTGGCGATGCGGCGAAGCTCTTCGCCCTGCTCCAGTGAAAGCACCAGCGGCTTTTCCGAATAGACGTGTTTGCCGGCTTCGAGGATCGCCTTCGACACCGGAAAATGCGCATCCGGGATCGTCAGGTTGACGACGACGTCGATCTCGTCATTGGCGAGAAGCGCGTCGATCGTCTGTGCCTTCACGCCATATTCCTTGGCGCGGGCCTCGGCGGCCTGCACGTTGATATCGGCGCAGGCCAGCACCTTCAGCCCCCTGAAGAGCGGTGCGAGCGAGAAATAGGTAGTGGAGATGTTGCCGCATCCGATGATGCCGACGCCAAGTTCCCTGGTCATGATGTGCCTCAATAAGTCTTGAAGGATGCGATCGAGCGGCTGATGTTGCGGTCGATATCTTTAGGATTGTCATGTTCGACGACGAAGTGCTTCGCCCTGGTGGCGCGCAGTGCGGTCATCAGTTTGGCCCATTCGACCTTGCCGTGGCCGACATCGGCCCAACCGTCCTCGTCCTTATTCTCGCCTGCCGGCGCAATGTCCTTGACGTGGACTGCGGTAATGCGCGAGCCGAGCTTTTCGATCCATGCGAACGGATCGGCACCGCCGCGGATGACCCAGGCGATATCCGCTTCCCAGGAAATGTCGGGCGCGCCTTCGAAGATGCGCTCGATCGGCAGCGAACCGTCAGCCAGCTTGACGAATTCGAAATCGTGATTGTGCCAGCCGAACTCGTAGCCGGCATCCTTATAGGGCTTGCTCATTTCCTGCAAGCGCTTGCCGAATGCCAGCCAGCCGGCACCGTCGGTCGGGCGCTGATCGGCTGCCAAATGCGGCGCATAGATCGAGTCCATGCCGAGAGTTTTGGCAATGTTCAGCGACTTCTGGACTTCGCCGTCGAGGAAATCGGGGCTGAAGTGGCCGCTCGCCATCGTCAAGCCGTTCCTGTCGAGATCGGCGCGAAGGCTCTTCAGTCCCGCATCGTCGAGATCGGCATAGATGCCGCCGAAACCTTCGACCTCCGCGTAGCCTGATTTGCCGAGCTTTTCGAAAATCACAGAATAGGGCTGGAAGTTGCGCGCACTGTAGAGCTGGTAGCTGAGTTTCGTCATCTTATTCTCCTTGGGCCTCGTGCCCATTTCTTGGAAGGATCAATCCGCCGATTGGCAGGAATGCAGGTCGTAGAAGCGGAATTCCGGCAGCTTGCCGCGTTCGAGCGGATGTGCCGGGGTGAAGGTAATGCGGCGGCTCTCGCCTGCTGCAAGGTCGAAGGCGTTGTCGGAATATTTGCCGTCCGTCTCGCTCTCGATCATCACGAAGAGTGCAAGTCCCCTGGCGGTGAAGTTGATGTCGATCGCGCCGCTCTTCTCGACATATTCATGGGTAACGGTCAGGCCCGAGGGTTCCAGCTCCAGCGCCTTATAGGTGCCGTTGACATGGTGCCCCTCGCCGCCCATGCCGTTCGACGCGGTGAAATGCCAGGCAAGCAACGTTCCCTCAGTAATCTCGGACACATCGATCGTCGCGGCTGTCACCGCCGCATCCGGGGAACACATGGCCTGCACGTCTTTCAGATGTTTCCGCTCGCCCTTCATCGTCAGGAGCGAGATCGACAGATCGACGTTGACATCTGAAAGCGTGTCGTTAACGAGCGAGAAGCGGATCGTCTTGCCGTCTTCCGAGGGAATGACGGCAACCGCCACCGGCTGGAAGAACCGTTTCACCAGATAATGCATCGCCTTCCAGCGGCCGCCATAATCGAGGCTAGACCAGGAGGCGACCGGCCAGGTGTCGTTGAGCTGCCAGTAAATAGTGCCCATGCAATGGGGCTTCAGCGACCGCCAATATTCCACCGCCGTCTTGATCGCCAGCCCCTGCTGGATCTGTGAGAGATAGACGAAGTTGGGGAAATCCTTGGGGAAGCGGAAATAGCGGAACATCGTGCCGGCGATGCGCTCGTTGCCGCCGGCATTCTTCTGGTGCAGCTCCATAACGGGAGAAGCAATATTCATATCCTTCTCCTCGGCATAGGTCCTGATGACGGGCAGCGAGGTATAGGACTGGAAGCCGAATTCCGAGCAGAATCGCGGGCGCACCGTACGATAATTGTCGAACGACTTGTTCTCGTGCCAGACCGACCAGTAATGCATGTCGCCGGAGCCGTCGGCATGCCACGCATCGCCGAAATCGAGGTAGCCCGAGGCCGGGCTCGACGGCCACCACAGCGCACCGGGCAGCGCCCTCTTCACCGCCTGCTCGATCGTGCGGTTGAGGCGGTCATAGGAAACGAGATAGCGGTCGCGGTCCTTCCGCGATTCCTCGAACCAGGTCAGCGCTCCTACCAGCTCGTTATCGCCGCACCAGAGCGCGATCGAAGGATGCGAGGAGAGCCGGCGCACCTGGTAATCCACCTCGATCGCGACATTGTCGAGGAAGTCCTCGGTCGAGGGATAGAGGTTGCAGGCGAACATGAAGTCCTGCCAGACGAGGAGGCCGAGCCGGTCGCAGAGATCGTAGAAATGATCCTGCTCGTAGAAGCCGCCGCCCCAGACGCGGATCATGTTCATATTGGCGGCTTTCGCCGATTGCAGCAGATCTTCCGTCTTCTCAGGCGAAGACAGCGAATAGAGCGCATCGGCCGGAATCCAGTTGGCGCCGCGGCAGAAGATCTCCCGGCCGTTGACCTTGAAAGCAAAGCGGGCGCCGGATGCATCCGGCGTGGTGATCAGTTCGATGGTGCGAAGGCCGATTTGCCTGGTCACCACCTCGTCGGACACTTCCACCGACAGCGTGTACAGCGCCTGCTCGCCGCTGCCGGAAGGCCACCAGAGCCGCGGCTCGTCGATATGGAAGAGATAGTTGACCTCGGTCTCGCCCTTGACGCCGACGTCGAGGCGCACACGCTCGCCGTCGAACTCGAAATAGATCTGGGCGACGCCGGCATGCTTGGAATAGAGGCTCGCGGTGACCGTCAGGTCGACCGAGCCGTCATTATTGTGGACCTGGCGGGTGACGACATGTTCGATGCGCGCCGTTTCGAGCTTCTTCAGCGCGACCATGCCGTAGAGGCCGAGCGGCGCAATGGCGATGTTCCAGTCCCAGCCGAAATGGCATTGCGGCTTGCGCAGCATGTTGCCGTCGGGGATCGGCGAATTGCCGGTGCTGTAGGGAACGTAGAAAGGCTGCTTTTTCTGCCGCTCGGCGCCAATGGCGGGGTTGGAGGCAAAGAGGATGCGGATCGAGTTGTCACCAGATTTCAGCATACTCGAAACGTCAGGCCGGTAACGGCGGAAGCTATTATCGGCTTCAAGCGCCAGGAAACCGTTGACGTAGACGCTGGCGACAGTGTCGAGATAATCGACATCGAGATACCAATCGCCCTCGACCTCCTGCAGCGTAAAGCTGCGCTCGACCGCCCACTCACGCTGGGCGACCCACTGCACTTTCTCCTCATTGCGGCCGAAATAGGGATCGGGGATCAGCCCCGCGCGGTGGAGTGCGGTATGCACGTCGCCGGGCAATGCTATGGTAGTGCGGATCTCGCCGTCGACGGAAGTGAGCTGCCACGACCCGGAAAGGTCGATGCTGGAGGGGGGCTGTTGTTGCGTCACGATTTCATTTCCGAATTTGAAAGCATTAGGATCTTGGAAGCAAGGGCGACTGATCAGTCTCCACCCTCACCTTGTCGTTCGTTAGTGACGGTTCCTTCCCCATTGTCCCCGTCGCTTGCCCCCGCGCATGCGCTGATGTCGTCAGCCCCTCATCCGGCTACCGCCACCTTCTCCCCGCCCGCGGGCGAAGGGACAAGCAGCAACCTCTCCGTCCCCACCGATACCTCGCAAGGCACGTCCTCTCTCCCCGTCAGAACGGGGAGAGGGTTCGGGTGAGGGGCAAGTCCGGCGCCATCGCTGACCCGCCCGCAAAATTCCCCTAGAGACGCAGCTCACTCTCCGCATCGAACACCGAAGCCAGCGCCATGTCGAAGCTGAGCTTCACCTTGACCCCGACATCAAAGCGGCGTGCGCCGTTGACGCGGACCGACATCGTGTGACCGGCATGTTTCAGCCACAGAAGATTGTCCGCCCCCATCGGTTCCTCGATATCGACGGTAGCGTCATGTTCTTCGCCGCCGGTATTCTCGTTGACCTTGATGTGCTCGGGGCGAACGCCGAGCACCACCTTGCGGCCGGGCTGCAGCGTCTCGTTGGCATCATAGGCGGCGAGCGAGAAATTGACGCCGTTTGCGGTAAAAGCGATGCCGTCACCTGTTTTGACCAGTTCGCCGCGCAGAAAATTCATCGACGGCGAACCGATGAAGCCCGCGACGAAAAGGTTGCGCGGCCTATTGTAAATCGTCGTCGGATCGTCGAGCTGCTGGATGATGCCGCTCTTCATGATGGCGATGCGATCAGCCAGCGTCAGCGCCTCGATCTGGTCGTGCGTCACGTAGATCATCGTATTCTGCAGCGACTGGTGCAGGCGCTTGATCTCCACACGCAGTTCTGAACGCAGTTTGGCGTCAAGGTTGGAAAGCGGTTCGTCGAACAGGAAGACGTCGACATCGCGCACCAGCGCCCGGCCGATCGCCACGCGCTGGCGCTGGCCGCCGGAAAGCTCCGCCGGCTTGCGCTTCAAGAGCGGCTGGATCTGCAGGATCTCGGCCGCACGCGCCACGCGTTTGTCGATCTCGGCCTGCGGCACCTTGGCGACGCGGAGGCCGAAGGAGAGGTTCTTCTCGACGGTCATCTGGGGATAGAGCGCATAGGACTGGAAGACCATGCCGATGCCGCGGTCCTTCGGCTCTTCCCAGGTGACGTTCTTGCCCTTGATGAAAATCTGCCCTTCCGAAGCGTCGAGCAGGCCGGCGATGCAATTGAGCAAGGTCGACTTGCCGCAGCCGGACGATCCGAGCAGTACCAGGAATTCGCCGTCGTTGATGTCGAGGTTGAGATCCTTCAGCACGCTGACCGATCCGAAGTTCAGCGACAGATCTTTGATCGAGACGCTGGAATTGGAGACAGTTGAATTCATGTTCATGTGATCACCCCTTCACTGCGCCAGCGGCGATGCCGCGAACGAAAAGCCGCCCGGAGACGAAATAGACGATCAGCGGCACCAGGCCGGTGAGGATCGTCGCTGCCATGTTGACGTTGTATTCCTTCACGCCCTGGACGGAATTGACGATGTTGTTGAGCTGCACCGTCATCGGATAGGTATCCGGCCGGGTGAAGACGACACCGAACAGGAAGTCGTTCCAGATGCCAGTGACCTGCAGGATCATGGCGACGACAAAGATCGGCAGCGACATCGGCATCATGATCTTCAGGAAGATCTGCCAGAAGCCCGCCCCGTCGACGCGCGCCGCCTTGAACAGTTCTTCCGGCAGCGACACGAAATAGTTGCGGAAGAGCAGTGTCAGGATCGGCATGCCGAAGATCGAGTGCACGATGACAAGGCCGGTCAGCGTGCCGTAGATGCCGATTTCGCGCAGGATGATGACGATCGGATAGATCATCACCTGATAGGGAATGAAGGCCCCGATGATGAGGATCGAGAAAAACAGCTCGGAACCTTTGAACCGCCAGTTTGCCAGCGCATAGCCATTCACCGAGGCGATCGCGATCGAGATGACGACCGACGGCACCGTGATGCGCACCGAATTCCAGAAACCGCGCGACAGGCCATCGCAGTTCAAGCCCGTGCAGGCCTCCGCCCAGGCCTTGACCCAGGGTTCGAAGGTGATCTCCATCGGCGGCGAGAAGATGTTGCCGAGACGGATTTCCGGCATGCCCTTCAGTGAAGTCACGACCATCACATAGAGCGGCAGCAGATAATAGAGCGCTGCAACCGTCAGCGTTCCGTAGAGCATGATGTTGCGCGCTGACAGCGTCGGGCGCGGCCTCGGACCGCTCGGACCGTCGCCAAGCCTCTTTGAGACGGCGTCGAGGCCGGCAGCCGTGGTGTTGAGAGTTTCGATATCAGCCACGCTTGCGCCCTCCTCCGAACTCCAGATAGGCCCACGGAACGATGATGATCGCGACCGTGACAAGCATCATCGTCGATGCAGCGAAGCCCTGACCCAGATTCTGCGCCTGGAACATGTAATCGTAGACATATTTGGCCGGCACTTCGGATGAGATGCCGGGACCGCCCGAAGTCTGCGCCACCACGAGGTCGTAGACCTTGACGATGCCCGAGGCGATGATGACGATCGTCGTGATGAACACGGGCCGCATCATCGGAATGACGACGAGCAGGTAGGTCTTCCACATCGGGATGCCGTCGACGCGGGCCGCTTTCCAGATATCCTCGTCGATGCCGCGCAGACCCGCAAGCATCAGGCACATGACGAGGCCCGTTCCCTGCCAGAGCGCCGCGATCAGAATCCCGTAGATGACGATTTCGGGCGTATAGAGCGGATTGAAGGTGAAGCTTGTCCAGCCGAGCGAACGCACCACCGACTGGACGCCGAAATCCGGGTTCAGAACCCACTGCCAGACGAGACCGGTCACGATGAAGGACAGCGCGAAGGGGTAGAGAAAGATGGTGCGAAAAGTGTTTTCGAAACGGATCTTCTGATCCATGAGCGCGGCGAGCACAAATCCGATGACCAGGCTGAAGATCAGCGAGAGGACGCCGTAGAGGGCCAGATTTTCGATCGCAGTAACCCAGCGGGGTGCCGCCCAGAGACGGTGATACTGGTCGAAGCCGACGAAGCTCAACCGCGGGAGGAGCTTGGAATTGGTGAAGGAATAAAAGACCGTCCAGAACGTGCCGCCGACAAAGATCACCAGCGCTGTCAGGATCATCGGGATGGACGCAATCTTGGCATTCAGATTGCGCAGTAGCTTGATTGGCCGGCCTGCTTGCGCTTGACCCGTCATGAACACTTCTCCTCAAATCGCAGCTGCGGCCGGTGACGGCCGTCTCTCACCCATGCCCGCACGGTCCGCCGGAAGGGCCGGCAAGATCGTCGAAACTTGCGGGAGGATCCGGCTCCGGGGGAGCCGGATCGCAAGGGCAGCGAACCTGCCGATCAGTCAGCCGAAGCGATGATGGCGGCGAAACGTTTCTGAGCGTCTTCCGGCGTCATCGACGGGTTGGCGAAGAATTCGGAGAAGAGATCTTCCTTCTGCTTCTGACTGTCGGCCGAAAGCAGCTGGTCAGTGCCTTCGATCACATTGCCCTTGGCCAGGATGTCGAGACCCTTCTTCATGCAGTCGTTTGCGGCGGCGAGATCGACGTCGCCGCGAACCGGCAGCGAGCCCTTCTTCAGATTGAAGGCAACCTGGGTCTTGGGATCGAGCAGGGTTTTGGCGAGCACGGCCTGCGCCTTGGACTTTTCCTCATCCTTCAGCAGCGGGAAGTAGAAGGCGTCGCCGCCGGTCGAGATGATCTCGTTGACACCAAGGCCCGGGAGGCAGGTATAGTCGGTGCCGGCCTTCTGACCGGCGAGTGCGAATTCGCCCTGCGCCCAGTCACCCATGATCTGGCCACCGGCCTTGCCTGTTATGACGAGGTTGGTCGCCTGGTTCCAATCCTGGACGTTGCTGCCCTTGGACATGCGGCGGGCATCGTCGGCAGCCTTGAAGACCTTGGCGATCTCAGGTCCGGCGGCAACCTCTGCATCCTTGTCCTTGAACACCTTGTTGAAGACGTCCTTGCCGGCGACCGCGACCATCAGCACGTCGAAGGCGCCTGTCGCCTGCCATGGCTGACCGCCGACAGCAAGCGGAATGATACCGGCCTTTTCGAGAGCCGGAGCGGCAGCGACGAATTCGTCCCAGTTCTTCGGAACTTCGATGCCGGCCTTCTTGAAGGCCGCGTTCGAAAGCCACAGCCACTGCCAGGAGTGGATGTTCACCGGAGCGCAGTAGATCTTGCCGTCGATCGTGCAGGAATCGAGCAGGCTCGACGGACGAATAATGTCCTTCCAGTGCTCCGCGGTCGCGACATCGGTCAGGTCGCGCATCAGGCCGGCCTGAACCAGTTCCTCGGCCTGGCGGCCATGGTTGAACTGGGTGGCGCCCATCGGGTCGCCCCCGGTGATGCGGCTGATCATGATCGGGCGAGCAGTACCGCCGGAACCGGCGATAGCACCGTCGACCCAGTGGTTGCCGGTGGCGTCAAATGCCTTTGCCAGCTCGGCGACAGCAGCGGACTCGCCGCCAGACGTCCACCAATGGGTGACTTCGAGATCGGTGGCGCTGGCGCTGATCGGAAGCGCGGCGGAAGCGGCAAGCATGGCCGCCATCATACGAATTTTCATGAGTTCTCCTCCCTCACTGAAACGTTACCGGAAAAACTTAGATCAATCGATTTCTCCACGCAACTGCCCGCCCGCAAATTTTTCTTTAAAGATCCGGATTGCCACTTCTGACTGTTTCGGAAGGAGGCGCTACACCCGCTAAATCGGCAGCCAGCCAGACTTTTCCGCACATGCCGCGCCCGATTATTATACTGAAATTTAATAATAATTTTCAAACTACAGTTTCGAGCGCCGCACTGCCTTTTTCGCAGCTGCAGAAAAATCCTGTAGGAATCACCGATTCAACTTATACGAATGATGCTGCGACGCACACAAGAAAAACCACTCGACATTTCTACTGTATCGTTACAGATTGAATTCCTCAGGGAGGCGCGATTTTTGGCAGGCGACGGGCTTACGGCGTCTGAAAAAGCCTCTATAAGCGAGACCAATTCGCGTGAGGCAGGCCTACAGGGATGGAAAACAAGGGAAATTTCGGACAGGCTGCATCGACGGCGGTGACGCGCGAGCGCCCGACATTGAAGACGATCGCCTTCATGACCGGCCTCGGGGTGACCACAGTATCGCGCGCCTTGAAAGATGCACCCGATATCGGGGCTGAGACCAAGGAGCGGGTGCGCATGGTCGCCCGTCAGCTCGGCTACCAACCGAACCGGGCGGGGGTGCGCCTGCGCACCGGCAAGACCAACGTCATCGCCCTCGTCCTCAGCATCGACGAGGAGATCATGGGCTTCTCGAGCCAGATGGTCTTCGGCATATCGGAAGTGCTGTCCGGCACCCCCTATCATATTGTCGTGACCCCGCATTCCCACAGCAAGGACCCAATGCTGCCGGTGCGCTATATTCTTGAAACCGGCTCGGCCGACGGCGTCATCATCTCGCGCATCGAACCGGACGACCCGCGCGTGCGGCTCTTGTCCGAGCGCGGCATGCCCTTTGCCACGCACGGACGCACCGATGCAGGCCTCATCCACCCCTTCCACGATTTCGACAACGAGGCCTTCGCCCATCAGGCGGTGGAACGCCTCGTCAAACGGGGCCGGCGGCGCATCGCCTTGCTGCAGCCGCCGAGCAAGCTCACCTATTACGCCCATATCCGCATCGGCTTCCAGACTGGCCTACACGATTACGGTGCCGAAGAAGTGCCGCTGCGCGTCAACACCGACGCGCCGCTCGCCGATATCCGTGACGCCATCGAAGTGATGATGCGCTCGGGCAACGCGCCTGACGGCATCGTCTGCTCGGCCGGCAGCGCTGCGATCGCCGTCAATGCCGGCATCGAGGCCGCCGGCAAGGCCCTCGGCCGCGATCTCGACATGGTCTCCAAGCAGTCGGTGCCGATCCTCAACTGGATCCGCCCCGAAATCATCACCGCCCAGGAAGACGTGCGCCAGGCCGGCCGCGAAATGGCCAAGGCCGTCATCGCTCGCATCGACGGCGTCGAACCCGAACTGCTCCAGAGCATCAGCCAGCCGATCTGGCCGGAGGGTGACAGATAGGGTGGTGGCGCAAGTGAGCGAATAAGGAGCCGCAGCGTGACTGGCGGCTGCGGCGTATCTTACCCTGCCGTCAGCCGGTAAAAGCCGCCGGTGGCTGCTTTCGGCCCATTGCGTCAGAATTAAACTGCGGATTAGCTGAGATGGGTGAAGAGAAGACTAGCAGCTTTTGAAGATCAAGACTGCCAATGGCAGACACTGGATGGAATGTGCCCTCTGTCCTAAAAACTGCAATCAACCGCCATCGCGACTTCCGATGTAACCGCCCCATTTGTCAAATGCGTGGTAAGTTGGTTCCTCGGCTTTTGCTTGGCGAAAATACCTACAGCTAATCACGTACTCAGAATAATCCTCTGTCCAGGATTCACACCGGATCACTCGGCCCTCGGTGCTTTTATAGCCTTTATACTTCTGATTAAGGAATCCTTCGAAATACGGAATGCTCGGTTTGAAGCTGATGCCTAGAACTATCCACACCAACGTCCAAATTGCGAAAACGCCACCAATGGCGTATCCGACAAATGACAGTCCTCGAAATAAGGTTCTCAACGCTAGACCCCGAGACCAGTTGGCGATGGCCAACTCGTAGCACGCCTGACGGCAGCGTTGCAGGTTTGTATTCACGCTCAAACTTCCGGAATGAGGTCAAGAGCTGACTTTCGTGTATACTTAGAAAGATGACCGCTTCTGGCGCGTTGGCGACCACCGGCTTCCGCCGACGGTCGCCTAGTTCAGAGCTCGATCTGCTCCGCGATCCGTAGTCGTCATCGATCTCGATCCCGAGATACTGGACGGTGCTCTCTAGTCTGGTGTGGCCAAGTAGGATTTGGACCGCGCGGAGGTTTCCCGTCTTCTTGTAGATCAAGGCGGCGTTCGTTCGGCGCATCGAATGAGTTCCATAGGCGCTCGTTTCGAGTCCAATGCTCCGGACTGAACGATGCTCGCATACTGCAATCAGCCCTCGGCACGCTCCTCGCCAGTTGCTCCAGCACTGCCGCAATCTTTGGGTTGCGCCCCTCGCCGCGCCGCGTGATCGCGTGGATGCCGCGATAGGCAGGTGGGGCAAGCGGTTTGACGATCAGCCTGCCGCGGAAATCGCGAAGCGCCAGGCCGGGCATCCCCGAAATCGCGCAGCCGGCTTCGACAAGCGCGAAAATCACCTCGAAACTATCGCTGAAACCATTGATGACGGGTTCGAAACCGGTATCGCGGCAGGCTTGGCGGATCGCCTTGCAATAGGCGCTGGAGGCGACGTCGGAGCGTCCAGCGTTCATCCCGTAGCTGAGTAAGTTCGATGGCCGGCTCGTTTTTCAGCCTGTGACCGACGGGCAGCAGCACGAAGAGCTGGTCCCGGCACAGGAACAGCCTGTCGACCGCGTCGCTAAGCGCATGCGGATCGAGGGATATATCGTCGGCAACGACGATATCGGCCTGCCAGACCCTGAGTTCCGCCAGCCCTTCTGACGGCCCCATCGTCGTCATGATGATATCGAGTTGGGGATGATCGATCGCCAGCTGCCGCAGGGCGGTGGGAATGAAGGACTATGCGGACGAAGGCTGCGCGGCGATCCGCAGGTCGCCCGCGACGGTATTCTTCAGCGCGGCAATATTGGTTCTGGCTTCCTCGACGATGGCGAAGAGGCGGTAGGCATGTTCGACCAGTAGCCGGCCGGCACCCGTCAGCGCCACCCCTCGCCCGCGCCGCTCGACCAGCGCAATCCCCGTCTCGTCCTCCAGCTGAGCGACCTGCTGGGAAACCGCCGAGGACGAATGCCGAGCGCATCGGCAACGGCAGCCATCGTCTCCCTGCGCGAGAGCTCGCGCAGCGTGCGCAATCGGAAGAAATCCAAATCCGGCTCCTCGGCAATCATCCATAATTTCTAACTTATCTCCTTATTTTAATTAAGTGGACCTGAATGAAAACCGCCCTACCGTTGGATTCGCTCGGTGGCGCAATGGCTCGAAAAAAGCCTTGATTGCCAGCCATCCCGCACATGAGCCACGGGGAAATCGACAGAATGCATGAAAGCAGCGTGCCTTATTTCAGCCAATGGGAAACGCCCGGCATGACGCTGCCGGTGCTTGCCGAGGGATCGCAAGCGCTGCTCAGCGATCCGCTCTGGCGCCATTCGGGAGCCGCGACCATCGAAGAATATGCGCGCTGGGCGATGAATGTCTGCGGCATGGCCTGCCTGAAGATGATCCTAGCCGCGCGCGGCGAGATCCATCCTACTCTCGAGCTTGCCCGCGCCTGCACGGTTTACGGCGGCTATGTCGTCAACGAGATCGACGCTTCGATCAAGGGGCTAATCTACGCTCCCTTCGTCCGCTTCGTGAGCGAACGTTTCGGGCTCGGCGCCGAGACGATGACCAACGTCGAGACGTCAGCCATATCAGAACTTCTGTCGAAACGCCGGTTCTTCATCGCCTCGGTGCATTCGGGCATCCGCTGGCCGGAGCACGAGCCGCCGGCAAAGGGCGGGCATCTCGTGTTGGTGACGGCGGCCTCGCAGGAGACGATCCGCTTCCACAATCCGTCCGGCCATGACGCGGCAAGCCAGGCCGATGTCACGCTACCGCTTGCCGTCTTCGATCGTTTTTTTGCCAATCGCGGTATATCGGTCGAGGCCTGATCTTTCCGACATCCCATCGCTTCGGAGGCTTTCATGACCCCTTCCCCCAACAGGCTGCGCATTGCCGTGCTCTTCGGCGGCCGTTCGGCCGAGCACGAAGTTTCCATCCTCTCGGCGACCAACGTGATGGCTGCCCTGGAGCCCGACAAATACGATGCCCTTCCCGTCTTCGTCACCCGCGAGGGACAATGGCTGCTGAGCAGCTTCGAGGACGGCCGGCTGGCGACACCTTCGTCAGGCACGGAAATCTGCCTCGTGCCGGGCGGCCGCGGGCGCATGCTGGCGATGTCAGCCCATGGCGCGCCGCATGAATTGCCAAGGATCGACATCCTGTTTCCTGTGCTGCACGGCCCGTATGGTGAGGACGGATCGGTGCAGGGCGCAGCTGAAGTGGCGCGCGTGCCGCTCGCCGGCTGCCGCATCCTCGGCTCAGCCGCCGCGCTGGACAAGGATATCGCCAAGCGTCTGCTGCGGGCGTCGGGCCTGCCGGTGGCGCGCGCCGTGACGATCCACGAGGGCGCCGCCCCTTCACTCTCCGCGCTCGAAGCCGAACTCGGCCTGCCGCTCTTCATCAAGCCGGCACGACAGGGATCGTCGGTCGGCGTCGCCAAGGTCCATGCCAGCCAGGAATTCGCCGCAGCGCTCGAGCAGGCCTTCCGCCATGACAGGATCCTGCTTGCCGAGGAATTCGTCGCCGGCCGCGAGATCGAATTCAGCGTGCTGGAGGATACCGACGGCAATCTCTTCGTCTCCCGGCCCGGCGAAATCGTGCCGGCGGAAAGTCACGGCTTCTACAATTACAACGCTAAATATGTCGATGAGAACGGGGCCGCCTTGAAGGTGCCGGCCGACCTGCCGGCGGAGGTCGAGGCCGCCATGCGCGACATGGCCGCAAGGGCTTTCCGGGCCGTTGGCTGCGACGGCATGGCGCGCGTCGATTTTTTCCTGACATCGGACATGCGCTTCGTCATCAACGAGCTCAACACCATTCCCGGCTTCACCGATATCAGCATGTATTCCAAGGCAATGGCGGCAAGCGGCGTCAGCTATGCCGAAGTCATCGACCGGCTGGTGGACCACGGAATGGCGCGCGCCCGCAGGGCAGGCTAGTTCATGAACAGGTCGGTTCTGATTTCCGGATGTTCCGGCGGCGGAAAATCGACGCTGCTTGCTGAGCTTGGCCGTCGCGGTCACAGGATCGTCGAAGAGCCTGGCCGGCGGATCGTCAAGCAGGAGCTCGAGAGTGGTGGAACCGCCCTGCCCTGGATCGACGCGATTGCCTTTGCCCGTCGCGCGATCGAGATGGCGATGGCCGACTACACGGCGGCGCGCGAATGGACGGGCTGGACGTTTTTCGACCGCGGGCTGATCGATGCCGCCTCGGCGCTGCAGCACATGACCGGTGAACCGGTCCTGGAAGGAATGAGCGCCGCCCATCGATACAACGGAAGCGTTTTTCTGACGCCGCCATGGCCCAAGATTTACACGACCGACCCCGAGCGCCGCCATGGCTTCGAAGAGGCCGTCGCAGAATATGACCGGCTCGCCGCGACCTATCCGACACTCGGTTACGACGTCGTCATACTGCCAAAAATCGGGGTTGCCGAACGGGCCGATTTCATCCTCGACCGCCTTGGGGCGAATTAGTCGCCTTAACGCCGACGAAAGACGCACCACTGGAACGACTGCCGCCCCCCGGCAGGCGTCCTATGCTCCTCACGCCACTCGCTTTCCAGGGCGAATGCGGAGGAGAATTCCGACGCGAGCGCCGCCGCATCGTAACGCTGAACCGCCAGACCGCTGCACCGCTCCGGCCCGTCAGGTGCGAAGGTGGCGATGATCAGGACGCTGCCCGGCGCCGTGCCGGTTTCCAGGGCGCGGCGATAGGCGATCCGCTGCTCCGGCTCGGTGAGGAAATGAAAGACAGCGCGGTCGTGCCATATGTCGTACCACCGCCCTGGTCGCCATTCAGTGACATCGGCCACGAGCCAGGCGACCCGGGCGGCGTCACCATGCAGCCGTGCCTTGGCGACATCCAACGCCGGCGCAGCGATATCGAGAACGGTGAGGTCGGACCAGCCGCGCTCGAGGAGACGGTCGACAAGGCTCGACGCGCCGCCGCCGACATCGATCAGCGCTGCCGTAACCGGCAGATGCAGCTCGTCAAGAGCCCTGAGCGAAGGCGCGGGCGTCGGCTGGTACCAGCTGACGCTGTCAGCCGCTTTCGTGCGGTACACCTCGTCCCAATGTTCCTGTTTTGCGGCCGTCATCCGCTATTCCCATTTCTTGCAGCGTCCGATCCTGACCTATCAAGATGTAAGGATTGAGACATGCCTCGATCGCTTATGTCCCGGTCGTAGGAAGCTAGGTGACGAATAGACGAGATCGGCAGGATCAGCTCTAGGCGCTTCCGGATCAAGACGCGCCCCCAGCCGTTCGGCAACGGCAACGGATGCAGAATTGCCAGGCGCGATATAACTGACGAGCGAGGACAGCTTGAGCGTCTTGAAGGCCCAGTCCCGCAGCGCCGAGGCCGCCTCGGTCGCATAGCCGCGGCCCTCGAACCCGTCATAAACGAACCAGCCCAACTCCTTTTCCGGAAAGAGCGGCCCATGGTTGATCCCCACCTGGCCGACACATTCGCCGGTTTCGTCGAAATCGATCATCAGAGCTCCGTGCCCGAAAAGCTGCCAGAGAGCGACGTCGTGGCAGAACATCCCCCATGCTGCGCGCAGATCAAAGGGGCCGCCCATCCCCGCGGACCGTGGCGAGGCCATTATCCGGGCATAGGCATCGAAATCGTCGATGTCAGGCATACGAAGCTTCAGACGCTCGGTTCGGATGGTGATAGCGCCCGCCTCTGACATGTCTCGCCCTTCCGCTAGTTTTCGAACGCCGGAGCGAACCGAAGCACCCCGCTCGGCGCCGGCTCGCGAAAAACAATCCGCTGCACGAGCCGCGTATCGAGATCATGATATGTCAATTGGCCGTCGCTGCTGAAGCCCGCACCGCTGTAGACGTCGGGATTGCCGACCAGCGTGCACCCGCTCGCGCCCATCTCCTTCAGCAATTCGAGCCCTTTTGCCATAAGCGCCCTCCCGATACCCTGCCGCTGTCTCTCCGGTGTGACCGATATCGGCCCCAGCCCGAACCAGCCGTCATGTACTCCGTTGACCGTCACCGGCGAGAACGCGACATGCCCCAAGATCTCGCCATCCTCCTCGGCAATCAGCGATATCGCCAGATCGCCGCTCAAGCGAAGCCTGCGGATGATCTCCGCTTCCGTACCCTCGCTATAGGGCATCGGCGCAAAGGCAATCGAGGTCAAATTCTGAATAGCTTCGATATCTGCCGGCGTCTCGTATCGGATGAGCATTCCTTTAGTTCTCCGGAACGGTCTTCCGCAAATGCTATGAAGGGAAAGTCGGAAATCAACAAGCCAGTTTGCTCAGGCAGAAACAACACAGGTGTCGGGCTAGGCAGCGATCTCACAAAAAGCCCGGCAGAACGGCCGGGCTTCCTCGATGTCTTCTCCGCAAACCTCAGAAGGTCGCCGCACCGCTGCCCCAGGGGCCGTGATGGAAATCCTTGCCATCGAGGCGGTCGAAGCCGTGAGCGCCGAAGAAGTCGCGCTGGGCCTGGATGAGGTTGGCCGTTCCCCTGCCTTGGCGGTAGGCGTCGAAATAGGTGAGCGCCGAGGTCAGCGCCGGCACCGGCAGGCCGGCGGCGAGAGCGGCGGTCACGACGCGGCGAAGTGCCGGGATCGATTCCTTGACCATGGACGAGAAGGCCGGCGTGACGATGAGGTTCGTCGCATCGGGCGCATCGGTGAAAGCCTTGGTGATCTCGTCGAGAAACTGCGAGCGGATGATGCAGCCGGCGCGCCAGATCTTCGCGATAACAGGCATCGGCAGCGACCAGTTGAACTCCTTGGAAGCTTCCGCCATCACGGCGAATCCCTGCGCATAGGCGCCGATCTTGGCGGCAAACAGCGCCAGTTCCAGATCCTTGTTGAGCTCGGGGCCGTAGGCGATCGGAAAAGAGACGGCCTGCGTGCCGAAGATCTTTTCGGCGGCTTCGCGCTGCGACTTCATCGAGGAGAGGCTGCGGGCGGCGACCGCGGCTTCGATCGCCGTTGCCGGAATGCCCATGTTCTGCGCCTCGATCGCCGACCACTTGCCGGTGCCCTTCTGGCCTGCCTTGTCGAGAATCATGTCGACCATCGGCCCGCCGGAAACCGGATCGGTCGCCGCAAGCACCTTTTCGGAGATCTCGATCAGGTAGGAGTTCAGCCGACCCTTGTTCCATTCGCCGAAGATGCCGGAGATTTCGGAGGCGCTCTTGCCGAGACCGTCGCGCAGGATGCCGTAGATTTCGCCGATCATCTGCATGTCGGCATATTCGATGCCGTTATGGATAGTCTTGACGAAATGGCCGGCGCCGTCATTGCCGAGCCAGGCGACGCAGGGCTCGTCATTGTAGCGGGCGGCAATCGAGGTCAGCACCTTCTCGACGCGCTTCCAGGATTCCTCGGTGCCGCCGACCATGATCGACGGTCCGTGGCGCGCACCCTCTTCGCCGCCGGAAACACCCATGCCGATGAAGGTCAGCTCCGTATCCTTGAGGCGGTCGAAGCGGGCGACGGTGTCGCGGAAATTGGCGTTGCCGGCATCGATCATGATGTCGCCCTTGGCAAGATGCGGGCGCAGCGCTTCCATCTGCTGGTCGACGGCCTCACCCGCCTTGATCATGATGATGATCGGACGCGGCGGCCGGATCGCATCGACGAACTCTTCGATGGTCTTGCAAGGAATGATCTGCTTCTTCAGATCGCCGGCGCTTTCATAGAATTCATCGGTTTTCTCAGGCGTGCGGTTGAAGACCGCGATTTTATTGCCTTTCTCCGCGATGTTGAGCGCCAGGTTGGAGCCCATGACCGCAAGGCCGATCAGTCCGATTTCTGCCTTTTCCACGACAAACCTCCGATGTGTCATTTGGACCGGTGTTGTGGCACTGTCTCGATCAAACGGCAAGTCTCGCGAGGGTCTAATCGGTTCGCAAAAGCCAATGAAATGCAGCTTTGATCGTCTGACTTGTCCGACAACCTCTCATCTGCAGGCCGATCCGGAAGCCGCGAATTTTCACGATCGCCCGTACCGTCCTATCTCATGTTATCATGCGGACCTCGGGAGATGTCGTTTGGTTTCGAAAAGACGAAAAGACATGGCGCTGCTTGCGGCCCGCGCCGGCCGCTACCGCGAATATGCGCCACCGCCCGCCTTGTGGCGCCATTTCAGCCGCCTCTGGTCGCATACGCTGAACGACGGACCGGCGGGGACGGTGGCGATCGTGCCGGATGGTTATTGTGATCTCCTCTGGATCGACGGACGGCTTGAAGTCGCCGGCCCCGACCGGATCGCGGCCTTCCCCGTTATAAGGCCAGGCGCGACCGTCATTGGCGCGCGCTTTGCGCCGGGCGCCGCAGCATCCTGGCTGAAGACGCCGCTCTCGGCGCTGGTCGGCCTCTCGGTGCCGCTTGCCGACATCGGGCGGACGGACACGAGCGAATTCGAGGCGCGGCTGCGGGATTGCCCGGAACCCGCCGCCGTGATGCTGTTCGGCCGTCTGCTTGAAGAGGCCGCGCGCAACGAGGAGGAGCCTGCCCGCGACGCCGCCATGATCTTCGCCGCCGCCGACAGCGGCCGCCCAACCTCCGGCCTGTCCGGCAAGCTCGGCATGAGCGAAAGGCAGCTGCGCCGCCGCTGCCACCATCATTTCGGCTATGGCGCAAAGACGCTGGAACGCATCCGCCGGTTCCAGCGTTTCCTCGACCTCTGCCGCAGGATGGACGCGATGCCGCTCGCCCGCATCGCGCTCGAAGCAGGCTTTGCCGACCAGGCCCACATGACACGCGATGTCGCAGAACTCTCGACGCTCACCCCTGCGATCATTCTCGACCAACTCGGCATGCGGGAAGGATCCGGCTGACCGTTTTGTTCAAGACACCGCCGGTCGGCCTTATTATGTCAGGGAACCAAAATACAAGGACCTGCACCATGGCGACAATGCCTGCAAAAATCATCCACCAGTCGATCGAGCGCGACTGGCGGGATGTCTACGACTTCGCCGGCAAGCCGGAGAACATGCCGCTCTGGGCCTCCGGCCTTGCCACCGGCTTCGAGCCCGACGGCGCCGACTGGATCGCCCACGGTCCCCTCGGCACCATCAAGGTGAGCTTCGTTCCCGCCAATGAATTCGGCGTGATCGACCATACGGTGACGATCGAATCCGGGCTCCGGGTCTATAATGCCCTGCGCATCGTCCCGAATGGCGATGGCTGCGAGGTCATGTTCACGCTGCTGCGCCTGCCCGGCATGACAGATGCGCAGTTTGCCGCCGATGCCGCGCATATCGAGAAGGATCTCGTCATGCTGAAAGCCCTGATGGAGAGATAGATGGCTGAAAATTCCGAACACAACGACCGCCGCATCGACTATGTCGAATTCAACGTATCCGACATCGCCGCCGCCAAAGCCTTTTACGGTTCCGCCTTCGGCTGGCGCTTCACCGATTACGGCCCGAATTACTGCGAATTTGACGATGGCCGGCTGAAAGGCGGCTTCACCGATTTCGGCCCCGTCCGTCCGGGCGGCCCGCTCGTCGTCGTCTACGCCAGGGATCTGGAAGAAGTGCTGACTTCGGTCGAAAGGGCCGGCGGCACGATCTGCCGGCCGATCACCGATTTTCCCGGCGGCCGCCGCTTCCATTTCCTCGACCGCGACGGTTACGAACTCGCCGTCTGGGCGACGGCATAAGTTAGAGCAATTCCAGCAAAAGTGTGCAGCGGTTTTCTCAGGCAAAGCGCGAAGCGCTTTTGCCGGGAATTGCATGAAAACAAAGAGATAGAACAATTCCGTGATTCGAGGAAAAACGGAATTGCTCTAGACTACCGATCCATCACGATCAGAGCGCCGATCACAATGCCGCCCGCATCACGCAGCGGCGACATGCGACAGCGCACCTGCCGGGATGCGCCGCCGCCGGTCCGACGCTCATAAGTGTAGTCGACCTCCGCGCCGGCAAAACAGACGTCCAGCTTATGCTTCGCGCATTCGGCGAAGCGCTCCTCGCCGATGAATTCGGAAAGGTGACGCCCAATCAGTTCCATCGGCTTGCTGTCGAGATGGGCGCTGTTGGCCGCATTGGAATAGAGGTAGCGGTAGTCCCTGGTCAGCACCGCGACACGGTCCGGCAGGCTTTCGAGGATCGCCGCGTTGAGGAATTGGCCGTTGTCGGTGTCGGGCACATAGGCTGCCGGCGGCTCGATGCGCACATCCTGCGGCGAAGGCGCCCGCCAGTCTGGCGCATGCGTGCCGAAATAGCAGTCGAGCAGATAAGAAAGCACCGCCGTATGTTCTCTGACGCTGGCGCTGTCGTCCGCGTCCCGAGCGACAAGATGGCTGACGAACTGCAGCTGCATATAGACTTCGAGCAGATTGGCCGCTCGGCAGGCCAGGATAGCCTCGACCAGCGGCTCGACGTGACGGTCGAGCAACATGACGCGCTGATCGTCGCCTTGGCGTATGGCCTCCTCTATTTGCGCGCAGCGCAAGGAAAAGGCTCGAAAAAGCTCCAGCAAGACGCCTCCCACTCCCATTGTCCCAAGTGGCGTGTCCAAATTGTGTGGCAGCACTTTCCCAAATGCGCCCTAAGGTGGAAATTATTCGCGCCTTGGTTGTGACGGCTAACATGAAGTTTACTCGGTTTCAATCCGAGAGCACCTGCCGCTTTTCACCGCTGATAAATCAGGGTTTGATTTTCAAGGCGCGAGCGTCTTCTTGATTTGCCAGCGGTCGTGATACCAGAGCCATTGTTCCGGATATTCCCGCACCCAACCTTCCACCTTGTCGTTGAGCAGCTGGGCGGCCGCCGGCAGGTCGAGATTGCCTTTGGCGTCGCGCGGCATCTCCAGCCGCGGCTCGATTTCGAGCCGGTAGCGATTCCCTGGCAGGCGGATGCAGCGCGCCGGATAGACCTCGCAATCGAACTGGCGCACCAGCTTCGGCAGCAGCGGATTGGTCTTCACCTCTCGCCCGAAGAAGGTGCCTTTCAGCCCCTTGCCGAATTTCTGGTCGACGAGCACGCCCACCCCCTGGCCCGCCTCCAACTGGCGTGCGAGCGCGAAGGAGGAGCCGGCATGCGAGGGCACCAGCTTGCCCATGCGCGCGCTGCGGAAGTCGAACACCTTCTTGGCGACATAGGGATTGTTCGGCGGCCGGAAAAGCACGGTGACTGTGAGCCCGAAGGCCGCGCCCGCCACCGGCAGCAGCTCGAAATTGGCGGTATGGCCGGTAAAGACGATGAAGGGGCGCGGATTGTCGCGCAGGTCGAGGAAGATGGGGATGCCCGACACCTCCACCCTGCCCGGCTCCGGCCGTTCGGGGTCGTAGTCGAACAATTCGTCGAGGAAAACGTATTCGGCCGCGAGCCGTCCCATATTTCCCCAGCTGGCGAGCGCGATCTCCTCGATTTCGGCCTCGCTCTTCTCAGGGAAAGCGTTGCGCAGATTGACGAGCATCAGTCTATGGCGGCGCGTCCGCCGGCCGAGGCGGCGCATCATGCGGTCGGCGAAGCGAATCGCGCCATCGGCCGGAAACAGCTTCAGCACGTTTAGGAAGCCGAACATCGCCTGCGCCACCAGCCATTGCTGGAAATTTCTGAGCGCCAGAACGACCCGGGTAATGAACAGCTTCACGTGAGGTCAGTCCATCTTCAGAATGATCTTGCCGAAGATCTGGCGGCTTTCCATCCGCTCCAGCGCCCGGTCGATATCGTCGAAGCCGACTTCCGTGTCGATGACGGGATGGACGAGCCCACGGCCCATCTTCTGCATCGCATCAGCCATATTCTCCATGCGGCAGCCGAACGAGCCGAAGAGCTTCAGCTGCTGCTGGAACAGCATCATCAGGTTCATCTCTGTGGAAACGCCCGAGGTCGAGCCGCAGGTGACGAGACGCCCGCCACGCTTCATGCAGAGCATCGAGCCCGCCCAGGTGTCCTTGCCGACATGTTCGAAGACGACGTCGACGCCCTTCTTCTTGGTGAGCTTGCGCACCACGCCCTCGAAGCGGTCGGTGCGGTAGTTGATGACGTGATCGGCGCCGAGCGCCTTGGCCTTCTCGATCTTGTCGTCGGAACCGACCGTGGTGATGACGGTGCAGCCGATTTTCTTGGCAAGCTGGATCGCCGCCGTGCCGATGCCGGAGCCGCCGGCATGAACGAGGATCGTTTCGCCGGGCTCGAGCTTGGCATTGTCGAACAGCATATGCTCGACCGTGCCGAAGGTGACGGGTGCCAATGCCGCGCCGATCGCATCGACACCGGGAGGTGCGGGAACGAGCAGACGCGCCGGCAGGTTCACCTTCTCCTGCGCGAAACCATCGAGATGGAAACCATGCACGCCGGAGACGTGTTCGCAGAGATTGTCTCGGCCTTCGCGGCAGGGTCGGCAGAGGCCGCAGGTACGCGCGCCATAGATCGAAACCAACTGGCCCGGTAGAACATTGGCGACACCCGGCCCGATCGCTTCCACGACCCCGGAGGCTTCGGCGCCAATGACAAGCGGCATCTTGCGCTTGGCAAAAGCCATGCCGCGCCAGCCCCAGACGTCGATATGGTTGAGCGCCACCGCCTTGACGCGCAGCGTCACCTCGCCGGCGGCAGGTGCCTCCGGTTCCGGCAGGTCGGTGATCTCAAGCTTGCGGTCGTCGATCAGTTGCAAAGCGCGCATGGCAAAATCCCTCGCCTCGGAGGCGTTCGTCTCGTCTTGAAATTGTCGGGAACCGCTTAAGCCGGTTCGAGCGCCATGACAAGGCTGGCATTCTGCCCGCCGAATCCGAAGGAGTTGGAAAGCACGGCCGAAACCTGGGCCTCCCGCTTCTTGTTCGGCACGACATCGAGCACGATCGACGGATCGGGATTGGCGTAGTTGATCGTTGGCGGCAGCGTGCCCGTCAGCATCGTCTGCAGCGAGAACACCGCCTCGACCGCGCCGGCCGCCGTCAGCGTATGGCCGATCATCGACTTGTTCGACGACACCGGAATGCTGACGAGCCGCTCGCCGAAGACGGCCGACATGGCGCCATATTCCATCTTGTCGTTCTCGGGCGTCGATGTGCCGTGCGCGTTGATGTAGCCGATGCCGCTCTCGTCGATGCCTGCGTCGGCAAGGGCCGCGCGGATCGTCGCGATCGCTGGACCGCCGTCGGGCGAGGACCGGGTGCGGTGGAAGCTGTCGGCCTTGTCGCCGGCGCCCTTCATGATGCCGAGCACCTTGGCGCCGCGGGCGACGGCCGCTTCCAGCGATTCCAGCACCAGCGTCGCCGCACCCTCCGCGATGACGAAGCCGTCGCGATCCTTGCTGAACGGCTTGGAGGCCTTGGTCGGCGGATCGTTCTGCGTCGAAAGAGCCGAAAGCAGCGAGAAGCGGATCAGCGCCTCGGCGCTGAGCGACCCGTCGGTGGCAACCGTCAACGCGCGGTCGGTGCGGCCCTGGCGGATCGCCTCGATGCCGAGCTGGATCGCGGTGACGCCCGATGCGCAGGCGGTCGACAGTGTCACGGGAAGGCCGCGCGTGCCGAACCGGTCGGCAAGGCGTTCGGAAATCGCACCGAACAGCGCCGCCTCGTGGAAGGCCGGGTCGGGCCGCTGGCGCAGCGCCGTCAGGAAGCGTTCATAGGCGTCGCCCGGATGGTCGGCAGCCGGCGAGCGGTCGGCAAGCTCGAAACGGGCGCTCCATTCGGGTTCGATCGGTGGCGCGGCAAGGAACAGCGGACCATTGAAATCGCCCGACAGACCGGCATCGGCGAGTGCCTCGATGGTCGTTTCGCGCGCGAAGGCATAGGAGCGCTCGACGGCGTTCGGCACCGGAATGTCGATAAAATCGACGGTGCCGGCGATCCGTGTGGATAGGCCTTCTGTGGGAAAGCGGTTGATTACGTGGATGCCCGAGGTGCCGGAGGAAAGGGCTGCCCAATTGTCCTTCAGGCCCTGGCCGAGCGAGGTGATGATGCCCATGCCGGTCACTGCGACGATCGGCCGGCCGAGGTGATCCCTGTAAGCGGAAGCTGTCATATCTCTCTCCTCACGCCTCTGCGGAAAGAACGGCGACGCCCTCGCCGCGTTGGTGTCCGACCGTCGTTACGACGGCCGTCTTCGTGCCCGCCTTCATCGGCGCTTCATGGTCGGCGTCGAAGGGCGGAACCTTGGCTTTGGCATCGATCGCAAGGGCTGCGAGCGCCAGCCCCAGCGGGAATTGCGCCTCGAGCGTGTGACCGGAAACGCCGCCGAAGCCGCGGATCGCCGCACCCGGAAGCTGATGTTCCAGCACCGCCTTTTCGCGGGCGGCGATCTCGTGCATGCCGGTCGAACCGGAGAAGATCGTCATGCTCTCTGGCGGCAGGTCGGCGGCAGGCTTCAGCAGCCGTTCCATTCGCACTTCGAAATTGCCGGCAGCGCGATTGCCGCGATCGCCTTCGACGGCGCTGATCGTCGCATAGATATGCGCGCCGCGCTCTTGCGCATGCTTGCGCGATTCCAGCACCAGGAAGGCGCCGGCGGAACCGGTGATCATGCCGCCGCCATCGAGGCCGGAGCGCGACCAGAGCGGCGCCCATTCGCCGCGCGTGTGTGCGCCGATCGCTTCGGTAAGCAGGATCATATCGGGGCGTTCGGCAGCAAAGGCGCCACCGACGAGCGCATGGGTGGATTCGCCGGAGCGAATGCGCCAGAAGGCCGTCTCGACGGCGGAAACGCCCGATGCTTCTTCGCCCATGAAGGTCCGCGAGGAGCCGGTGACCTTGTGAACGATGGAGATATTGCCGGCAAGCAGATTGGAAAGCTGCGCCAGGAACAGCGTCGGCCTGAGTTCCGTCGTCAGCTTCTCGTTGAGCAGCAGCTCGCGGTCGTTGCGCTTCAGGCCCTCGTCGACGATCAGCGTGTCGACGTTGATGTCGCGCTCGCCGCCGCCGGCCGCCACGATCATGTCCATTGTGCCGCAGGCTTCCAGATTGTCCTTGAAGCCGGCATCGTCGAGCGCAAGACCCGCGGCGAAGACGCCGATGCGCTGCCAGTTCTCCATCTGGCGCTGGTCGCCCCGCTTGGCGATCTGCTGCGACCAGTCGATCTCAGGCAGCGGATGCACCGGATAGGGTTTGAATTTCTCTGTCTCGACGATCGCCTTCGGCGTGCTCTCGGCCGAAAGCAGCGCGACATGCGCCTCCTTGCCGACGCCCTGACAGGTAACGATACCGACGCCTGAAATGACGACGTCGTTTGCAGCCTTGCTCATCCAACCACTCCCTGCGCTGCGATCGCTTTGAGAAGCCCGACCTCGCCGGCGCGTTTTTTCACGATATCGCCGAGCGGAACTTCGCTGAAGGGCATGGTGCGCAGTTTCAGCTGCGCATCGCAGACCTTCTTGCCGCCGCTGGTGATCTTGGCCTTGGTGACCGCAAAACCCGACCCGTCATGCTCCAGCACCGCCTCGATATCGAGCACGGCTTCCGGCTCGACGAAGGTGCGCATCTTGGCGCCGTCGACCGACATCAGGAAAGGCATGGCGGCAAAGTCGGTCACGGCAAGCACCAGCATGCCGGAGGCCTGCGCCATGGTTTCGATCAGGAGCACGCCGGGAACGAGCGGCATGCCGGGAAAATGGCCCTCGAAGACAGGGCTCTTGGCCGGCACGACGGAACGCGCGACAAGCGTCCCCTTCTTCAGGTCCACCGCTTCGACGCGGTCAATCATCTGGAAATATTCCAGCAGCATTCGGATCCTCCGGCCCGGCTGGCCAAAGCCACCGCCAGTGACGCCTAATTAGGAACGAAACCGCCCGGCCGCCATAGTCAGGGCGGCAGGGCGTTCAAAAAAGACTGGTGTGTCGCTCAGGCCTTGGCGGCTTTGAGTTCGTCGATCTTGGCGCAGAGGTTCTTCAGCACAAAATATTCTTCAGTGGAAACCTTGCCTTCGTTGACTTCCTGCGTCCACTTTTCGAGCGGAATCTTGATGCCGAATTCCTTGTCGATCGCAAAGACGATATCGAGGAAATCAAGGCTATCGATACCGAGGTCGTCGATCGTATGGCTCTCCGGCGTGATCGTGGCGCGATCGATCTCGCTGGTTTCTGCAATAATGTCGGCAACTTTATCGAATGTAGCGGTCACGCGCTGTACCTCATGAAATGACGATTTAAACCCCCTCATAGGCAAATCCTTTTCAAAAGCCAATGCTTTCGTCCGGGCGTTACGGCAAATTGACAATAAGGTGTTGCCTAAACAGCAATGGAACGCCGGCGAGTGCAGGCGCCGAAAACAGGATGCGGCTGTCCACTATCACGCGCAGATCCGGGATCAGCGCGTGATGACGACGCGCGTGTTGGCAAGACCTGCCTGCCGCGCCAGTGAAAAGAACTCGGCCGCATTGTCGGGATGCAAGCGAACACAACCATGTGAGGCCGGTGTGCCGAGACGCTTCAGATCGAAAGTGGCGTGAACGGCGTAACCGCCGTTGAAAAATACAGCATACGGCATCGGCGCATTGTCGTATTTGCGCGAACGGTGATCGCGCGACAGCCATTTGGCGCTCCACGAGCCGGTCGGCGTGACATAACCATTGCGCGCGGTCGAAACCTTCCAGCGATATTTGACGAAGCCGTCCTCGGTGACGGTCATCGTCTGTTTGCCGATGCTGATATTGGCAACCAGCGTTGCTGCTTCAGCCGCAACCGGAGAAAACTGGAGCAATAAGCTTGCCGCCGCGGCGGCAAAAATCGTCTTCATGATAACCCCTCTTCGCACCCGCGCATTTGATTGCGCCCTCACGACAGAGAGACTACGACGATACTTGATTATATAGCTTTAACCCGAATGGTAATCACAATTCTAACAGGGCAATGACGGGTTTAAGCGCCGCAGGACGGCCGCTCCGCCTCACTGAAGCTTGCGCGCCGCCGGCCTTTGCTTGAGCTGCTGATAGGCCTTGTTCATCCTTTCGCGGATGGAGGCCATGGTGCCGAGATTATGGCCGCAGGCCGCGCAGCTTATGATGTCCGTCTCCCGGATCTCGGGACGCTCGAATTTCATCTTGGTGCTTTTGCACTTCGGGCACGGTAGTTCAACCTGAACTGTCATCGCTCTGCTTCCGGTCTGATGGATATGAGGCGTTTCGCATAAACGTTTGGGACGGGACTGTCCACTGGGGCCGTGCGCTCTGCCGCAAGCCCCTCACAGAAAGCACAAAAACAATCCGAACGTCACGCCGGCAAGCACCATGCAGCTCGCCTGAAACACGGAGACACCGTCTTCGATGTCGCCTGAGGTCGCGACATCGCGTCCGGAATTGTTGATCATCGGTTCGGTGACGAGCACGCCGCCATAGATGCGCGGCCCAGCAAGCTGGACATTCAGCGCACCCGCCATTGCCGCTTCCGGACGGCCGGAATTCGGCGAACGGTGCAAGCCGCCGTCGCGCATCGCCACCCGAATTGCCTCGCGGCAGGCGCTGGTGCCGCACCGGATCCAGGCGCCGGCAGCAATCAGCAGGATGGAAAGGCGCGCAGCCAGCCAGTTGGCGACATCGTCGAGCCGGGCGGCGGCCCAGCCGAAATCGATGTATTTTTCCGATCTATGGCCGATCATCGAATCCGCCGTGTTCAGCATCTTGTAGGCGAAAAGCCCTGGCAGACCGAAGATAGCATACCAAATTGCCGGCGCGACGACGCCATCGGAGAAGTTCTCGGCAAGGCTTTCGATCGCCGCGCGGCAGACGGCCGGCTCATCCAGCGTCTCGGGATCGCGCCCGACAATGCGGCCGACGGCGGCCCGCCCACCGGCAAGCCCCTCCTCACGCAGGGCGACGGCAACGGCGGCGACGTGGTCGGCAAGGCTCTTCTGCGCCAGAAAGATCGCCACCAGTCCGGTCTCCAGCAGGATACCGCCGAGGCCGAACAGCGCGAAAAACCGGTTGAACACGAAGCCTGCCGCCACAGCCAGCAACAGCAGCGCCAGGATGGCGGCAACGCCGTTCATCCGCCGTTGATGCCCCGTGAGGCTTGAAGGATTGAGCTGCTGGTCGGCATAGGAGATCACCGCTCCGAAAATCGCGACGGGATGCGGCACGCGCGACCAGAGCCATTGCGGATCGCCGACTATCCGGTCGAGCAGCAGCGCCAGAAGCAGCACGAGAAGGTTTAGATCGATCGTCATCGCTCAAATCTCTGAAGGACTTCGCCAAGCCGCCGGTCCGCCGCCGGATCGGGCGTCAGCCCGAAACGCAGCCAAGCGGGCGCATAGTCGAATTTGCGGACGAGAATATGATGCCGGCAGAGATGAGTGTAAATGTCGCTCGCCCTGGCATCGTCGACAAGGGTGAACAACGCCGTTCCCCCTGTGATCTGCAGCCCGAGCCCGGTCAGCACGGCATGAAGCCCGGCGCGGCGTTCATCGATGAGCCGGCGGATGGGGGAAACGTCCGAACGCAGCAGCGAGCCGGCTATCGAAAGGGCCGGTCCGGAAACCGCCCAGGGTCCGAGCCACTCCTCGAAACGCTTGAGAATATCGTCACGCGCAATCGCAAAGCCGAGCCGAAGGCCGGCGAGCCCGAAAAACTTACCGAAGGAGCGGAAGATCACCAGGTTGGAAAGCCTCTGCGCGTGGCCCGCGAGACTGAGCGCCGGATCGACATCGCCGAAGGCTTCGTCGACAACGAGCAGTCCATTGACCGCCTTCATCCTGTCATGCAGGCCAATCAGCGTTTCCACAGGGCATGTCAGCCCATCGGGATTGTTCGGATTGACGACGACGGTAAGCCGATGCTCGGTTCCGATCGCAGCGACGTGATCGACGGTATCGACGGCAAAACCGGCCGAAATAAAAGCGCGCGCATACTCGCCATAGGTCGGCGCCACAATGGCGACCCTGGCACCCTCACCCTTTGTCAGCAATCGCGGCAGAAGCTGGATCACCGATTGCGTGCCGGGCACCGGCAGCGGCAGGATCTCGCCGCTCCCGTAGTAATCGCGCGCCGCCCGCCTTGCCTCTTCGACCAGATGGCTGTCCGGCAGCCGGTGCCAAGCCCTTGTCGGGATCTCCGGCAGAGCAGCCGGGCACGGATTGATCCCCGTGGAAAGGTCGAGCCAGTCTTCCGGCCTGCCGCCAAAGGCGGCAGCAGCGCCAGTAACTCCGCCACCATGGATGATCGGCGCGCTCACGCGGCAATCCCGGCGAGATCGATCAGATGCATATAGGAACCCGCCACCTGCCCGCGCCGGAGCCCCGCCGGGCCGAGATCGGTTCCGAGCGCATCCCGCACCTGAAACAGCCGCTCGCCCTCGCCTTCCGAAATGAGGGTGGAATAGTGGAACTCATGCGCCGTCATTGCCCGCTGAAAGATCGCATGATCGAGCGGCATGACGTGGCGATAACCGAGATGGCGTTTGCGCGCGGCATAGCTGGTGACGACGGGCAGCAGGCCGAGCATCTCGTGACGCTTGCCCTCTGCGTCTATCAGCCCTTCGCCGAGCACCATGTAGCCGCCGCACTCGCCATAGATCCGGATGCCGCGCGCCGCCGCATCGAGGAGGGCGGCGCGGAAATTCGGCGCCTGGGAGAGCTTTCCGGCATGCAGCTCGGGATAACCCCCGGGCAGATAGATCGCATCGGCATCGGCAGCGGGCGCCTCGTCGGCGAGCGGCGAGAAGAAGGAAATAGCAGCCCCCCGCCGCCGCCAGCCAAGCAGCATGTGCTCATAGGAAAAGGCAAAGGCGATATCGCGGGCCACCGCAATGCGACTGCCGAGCGGCGGCAGACGATCGATATTGGCGGCCGACGGCCGGTTCAGGCCCTGCCTGGCGATGCGCAGCAAAAACTCGAAATTGCATTCCTCGGAGACGGCATCCGCCGCATGCTCGATGAAACCTTCAAGGCTCGCATGCTCACCGGCCTGGACAAGGCCGAGATGGCGATCCGGCAGAGCAAGCGCCTTGTCGCTGCCGATTACGGCAATGACAGGCATGCGGATCGCCTCAAGCGCCTGACGCAGCATTGCCTCGTGCCGTTCGCTGCCGACCTTGTTGAGGATGACGCCGGCAACGCGGACATCAGCGCGGAAACCGGCAAAGCCCGCCACCAGCGGCGCGACCGATTGCGACATGCGTGAGGCGTCGACGACCAGCACCACGGAAAGGCCGAGCTGGGCGGCCAGATCCGCTGCCGTTCCTTTGCCGTCGGCCGCCCCGTCGAACAGTCCCATCATCGCCTCGACGACGAGAATACGGTCGCCGGAGCGATGCAGCGTCGCATTGGCCGAGATCAGCTCCGGCCGCATCGCCCAGGGGTCGAAATTCAGGCAAAGCGTGCCGCTCGCGGCAGCATGGAAGGCGGGATCGATATAATCGGGGCCGGCCTTGCCGGGCGCGATCGCAATGCCGCGCCGACGCAAGGCTCTGAGCAGCCCGAGCGTCACCGTCGTCTTGCCGGCACCGGAAGAAGGAGCTGCAATCAGGAGGCCGCTCATGCCAGCACCTGGCCGGACTGGCGGAACGGATCGGGCTGCAGGCGTCGTCCGGCGAGAGCGCCGACCCAGTCGAGCGAGGCCCGCAGCCGCACCACCTCCCCGACGACGACCACCGCCGGCGGTTCGAGCCCGGAGGCGGTAACAGCCTCGGTCGCCTGCCCGAGCGTCGTCTCCAGCACCTGCTGCGCGCCGGTCGCCGCATTGCAGACGAAAGCCACGGGCTCGGATGGCGAGCGGCCAGCCGCAATGAGGTTGGCGCTGATCTGGGCGATGTGCTTCATCGCCATATACATCACGATCACGGGCGAACCCTTACCGATCGCTTCCCAGTCGATTCTGTCGGGCACGATGCCGGAGGAATCATGGCCGGTGAGAAACGTCACCGCATGATTGATCTCGCGATGCGTCACCGGAATGCCGGCATAGGCAAGCCCGCCGATACCGGCGGTGATCCCCGGCACGATGCGGAAAGGGATATTGTGCTCGACCAGCGTCAGCGCCTCCTCCCCGCCGCGCCCGAAGACGAAGGGATCGCCCCCCTTCAGCCGCAGCACCCGCTTACCGGCGCGCGCCAACTCCACCAGCCTGAGCGAAATATCCCGCTGCTTGGCCGAAGGCTTGCCGCCGCGTTTTCCCGCATATTCGAATTCGGCGCCGGGGTGCGCAAGCCTCAGACAGTCCTCATTCACCAGCGCGTCATGGACGATCACATCGGCCTCGGCGAGCCCCTTGGCGGCCAAGAGCGTCAGCAGGCCCGGATCACCCGGACCGGCCCCGACGAGCCAGACGCTGCCCGGCTCCAACGCCGGCAAATGGGAGAATGCGCTATTCGACATTTTGTTGATCTAGGCCCAGCGAGGGCCAAGGTCAACGCTGCCTGCGCCACCTCACTTGAAGTTGCTGAGATGACAATGACTCACTTTGCAAACAAGCGGATTCGATATCTCGGGAAAGCTGCGTAACAACATGAATATATTATAGTATTATCTAAATAAGGCCGCCCGCGGCGGGGACTACTGATAACGTCGTCCAACTCCTTTTCGTCATGCTCGGGCTTGCCCCGAGCCGGCATCCGCGGCAGCCCCCGGCACAAGGCCGAGGGGTGACGCCGAGAAAAAGGCACGTCGGAAGTTGACGCCTGCTGCAATCGGCCTTCAAGGCACTCAGCCGCGAAGCAGCGTATCGCGGATCAGCTTCAGGACCTTTTCCGAGTCGATCCCTGTGGTGACGATCTGGCTCGGCCGATCATCCCAATCGCCGGGCGGGAAGCGGCGGCCATCCGGCTTGACGATCGTCTGGCCGTCGGCAATGCCGCCGCAGACGACGCGCACCGCGCCCGATATCGACGAGAACAGTTCCGGCGCCACGACGTAGACTGCGGCGCAGCTGTCATGCACCATCATGCCGTCTTCAACCGCATGCTTGTAGAAATCGATGTAGGACTGCGAGAGTGCGTCGAGCAGCTTCACCGCCCCGTCGCCCTCGGCCGCCATCTGCCCGAGATAACTGCGGCTCATCGTTGTGATCGAAGTAACGTCGAGACCGATGACGGCCACCTTCCAGGGCGCGGTCATGACGATGTCGGCGGCCTCGGGATCGCCGTGAATATTGGCCTCGGCGACCGGCGAGACATTGCCGGGCACATAGAAATTGCCGCCCATGATGATGACGTCCTTGACCAGGGTCGCAATCTCGGGGTCCTCCTTCAGCGCCATCGCCAGATTGGTCATCCGTCCGACTGCGACCAGGCGCACCTCGCCGGGATTGGCACGCACGGTGTCGATGATGAATCGGTGCGCCGGACGCGGATCGAGCGGCAGGTCGATCGCTGCGGGCACCTCGATATCGCCGAGGCCGTTGTCGCCATGCACCATGGAAGGCCATTCCCGCTCCGCGCGCGAGGCTTCGATGGTGACGCTGGCGCCCTTGGCGACGGGCGCGGGAATATTCCATTCGCGCTTGAGGAAGAGAGCATTGCGCGTCGTCGTCTCGACCGATGCATTGCCGAAAACCGTGGTGATGCCGATCAGATCGATTTCGGGATGGCGATGCAGGAAGAGAAGCGCCATGGCGTCGTCGACGCCAGGGTCAGTGTCGTAAATGACCTTGTGCATGATATGTCCTCTAGATGTGAATCGCGTGGCTGCCGGTTGGCGCCGCGAATTGCCGCCACCATAGCGACCATCAGGCTTTCTGCAACCCGCCGCGGGCGACCGCCGCCGTCGCTTGCGCCGATTTGATTTTGCCAAGTACCAGTTCGGCATCGTCGCCGATCGCCGCAAGCGCTGCCGATTCCGCAACGCCATGGCAGCCGACGCGAGCAAAGACGACGGCCGAGGGATTTGTAAGCCGCGGCGTTTCCCGCTCCAGCCGCGGAGCGTCGAAGAATAGGGCCGGCACAGCAAGATGCCTGGCAACCGCGAGGATTGCCGCCTCCTGCCGGCGGCTGTCGATGGAAGCAATGGCAGCGAGCTCATTGGCGCCGATACCGGCGGACTTGAGCGCCTCAACTGCGAGAGCCAACACCTCCGCAGGCTGCGTCCCGCGCTCGCAACCAAGACCGAGCACATGGCGCCGTGCCGGAGTGAAAGACATGTCGCTCATGGAAGCAGCCGAATGTGCTGTTGCTGTGTCCCTGCAGCCATTGCAGCTTGGAGAGGGAAATGCAACAAGGCCGGCTAAAAGCCCTCTGGAATAGCATCTTGCCTGACATTGCCCTCCATCTGCTTCTGCTGCTCTGCGCGGCTGCCTTCTTTGCCGGTTTCGTCGATGCCATTGCCGGCGGCGGCGGTCTCATCACCGTTCCCGCCATGTTGATCGCCGGCATCCCGCCACTGCAGACGCTCGGAACCAACAAGGTGCAATCGATCTTCGGCGCCGCTTCCGCGACGCTCGCCTATGCCCGCAAGGGCCATGTGGAGCTTTCCGAACAGCTGCCGATGGCGCTGATGGCGCTCATGGGCGGAGCACTCGGCGCCGCTCTTGCGACGATCGTACCAGGACAGGTGCTTCAAGCGATCATGCCTGTGCTGTTGCTGGCAATCGCGATCTTCTTCGCCGTCAAACCGAATCTCAACGACCTCGATAAACACCGTCTCATCACGCCCTTCGCCTTCGGCTTGACGCTTGTTCCGGCCATCGGCTTCTACGACGGCGTCTTCGGCCCCGGCACCGGCTCTTTCTTCATGCTCGCCTTCGTCACCCTCGCCGGCTTCGGCGTGCTGAAGGCGACGGCCCACACCAAACTTTTGAATTTCGGCTCGAATTTCGGTGCGCTGATCGTCTTCGCAAGCTTCGGCGCGATCCTCTGGAAAATCGGCCTGCTGATGGGCGTCTGCCAATTCCTCGGCGCACAAGTGGGCTCCCGGCTTGCCATGCGCATCGGCGCAAAGCTGATCAAGCCGCTACTCGTGATCGTCTGCGTCGCTTTGGCGGTTAAGCTGCTCGCCGATCCGGCAAATCCGCTGCGGGTCTGGCTCGGCCTCTAAAGCCGCTCTCAGAACTCCACGCCAGCCTGGCCTTTGATGCCGGAGCGGAAGGGGTGTTTGACGAGTTCCATCTCCGTCACCAGATCGGCGATCTCGATGAGCTCTTCCTTGGCGTTGCGCCCTGTCAGCACGACATGCGTCATGGCGGGTTTCTCATTCTTCAGGAAGGCGACGACGTCGTTGATGTCGAGATAATCGTAGCGCAGCGCGATGTTGATCTCGTCGAGCAGCACCATGGAATTGCGTTCGTCGCGGATCAGCTCCTTGGCCTTTTCCCAGGCCGCGGAGGCGGCGGCGATGTCGCGGGCCCGGTCCTGCGTTTCCCAGGTGAAGCCCTCGCCCATCGTATGGAACTGGCAGAGATCGGAAAAATGCTTCTCGATCAGGTCGCGCTCGCCGGTCCACATTGCTCCCTTGATGAACTGCACGACGGCCGACGGCTTGCCATGGGCGATGTGGCGGAAGATCATGCCGAAGGCGGCTGATGACTTGCCCTTACCCTTGCCGGTATGGACGATGATCAGGCCCTTGCCGTCCGTCTTGGTCGCCATGATCTTGTCGCGCGCAGCCTTCTTCTTCGCCATCTTCTCGGCGTGGCGCGCATCATCCTTGGCCAATTCGTTTTCTGGGATCTCGTCGCTCATCAGTGCACCTCATTCAGTTTCGTAGCAGCCAGGTCGAACCGGGCCGAATTGCTGCGCGGCGTCCAGAGCCCGCGATCGATCGCCTCGCGCAGTCGCTCTCTCATCTCGTCGAATGCCGCCGGGTTTTTCTCGATCATGAAACCGCGCACGCCCGAATCGGCGACGAAGGCCTGATAGACCGCCTCGAAATGATGCGCGCCGACCGCGCCCGTCGTCGCCGCGAAGGCGAAGAGATAATCGACGGTGGCGGCGATCTCGGCGGCTCCCTTGTAGCCATGGCGCATCACGCCCGATATCCATTTCGGATTGACCGCGCGCCCGCGCACGACGCGGCCGATTTCCTCTTCGAGCGAGCGGATCAAGGGTCGTTCGGGCCTGGAATGATCGTTATGATAGATCGCGGGACGCGTACCGGCGAGCTGCTCGGCCGCCGCCGCCATGCCGCCCTCGAACTGGTAATAGTCGTCACTGTCGAGCAGGTCATGCTCGCGATTGTCCTGGTTCTGAATGACGGCCTGCACCGAGCGCAGCCGCTCCTCGAACAGGCCGCGTTCGGCCCTGCCTTCCTCGCCGGCGCCGTAGGCATAACTTCCCCACACGAGATAGGCCTCGGCAAGATCGGCACGCCGCTCCCAGCCCTTTTCATCGATCAGTGCCTGCAGGCCCGCGCCGTAGGCGCCGGGTTTCGAGCCGAAGACGCGGTAGCCCGCCCGACGCTTCGCCGAGGCTGCGTCGAGACCGGCAGCCTCAAGCCTTGCCGTCTCTCCGCGCATGCGCGCGGCGATCGGATTGTCGGCCTCGTCCTCTTCGAGCGAGCCGACTGCCCGGATCGCCTTGTCGAACAGGGCGATCTGCTCCGGAAAGGCGTCGCGGAAGAAGCCGGAAATTCGCAGCGTCACATCGACGCGCGGCCGCCCGAGCACTGCTTGCGATATGATCTCATAGCCGGTGACGCGGCGCGAACTCATGTCCCAGAGCGGCTTGACGCCGATCAGCGCCAAAGCTTGGGCGATATCGTCACCACCCGTGCGCATGTTCGACGTGCCCCAGGCCGTCAGCCCGAAGGAGACCGGCCACTCGCCACGATCCTGAACATAGCGGCGCACCAGCAGTTCGGCCGATTTTTTGCCGAGTTCATAGGCGGCCGGCGTCGGCACGGCGCGACTGTCGACCGAATAGAAATTACGGCCTGTCGGCAGCACGTCCGGCCGGCCGCGGGTCGGCGCGCCTGAGGGGCCGGGGGCGACGAAGCGACCGTCGAGGCCGCGGAGCAGCCCATCGATCTCGGCGCGGCCGCAGGCGAGGATGGAGGGTTTGAGCCGGGTCTCGATCTCCGAAAGTACAGCCCGCGTTGCCGTCCAGTCTGCAGGGCATTCCATTTCGCCGGCAACGAGCTTGGCAGCGAGCAGCTCGATTCGCTCGACCGCGTCGCCGTTGGTGCGCCAGGGAGCCTTGGTGATATCGGCGAGGATTGCCGGGCGTGGCCCGACCCAAAGGGCAGCCATGTCGCAGTCGAGTGGGTCGAAGACAGACCCCTCCCCAACCCCTCCCCACAGGTGGGAGGGGCTTGCTGGACGCACCGCCTCCACATCATCTTTGAGCGCAGAGATTGCCGCGGGCGCAGCGGTAAGTCCCTCCCCCTTGTGGGGAGGGGTTGGGGAGGGGTTTCTCACAGCATCCCCAGCAATCGCCCGCTGCAAACTCGCATCGCCACCCTCTCCCAGCCCGCGCGGTACCCGCGCCAGCGCCACGGTCAAATCCGTCAGCAACCGCCCCTCCGGCGACACGCCGAAGACATGCAACCCATCACGGATCTGCATCTCTTTCAGATCGCAGAGATAGGCGTCGAGCTTCTTCAGCGCCTCACCTTCGCTCTCGCCTTTCGCAATCCCCGCATCCCGATCCAGCCCGATATCGGTGACGAGGTCGAGGATCTGGCGGCTGAGCAGCCGGATACGGCGAGGGTCGCCGCCGGCGGCCTCGTAATATTCGTCGACCAGCGCCTCCAGGTCCTTGAGCGGCCCGTAGCTCTCGGCCCGCGTCAAAGGCGGCGTCAGGTGATCGATGATCACGGCGGCGGTGCGGCGCTTGGCCTGCGTGCCCTCGCCCGGATCATTGACGATAAAGGGATAAAGATGCGGCAACGGCCCGAGGATCGCTTCCGGATAACACGTCTCCGACAGCGCCAGCGCCTTGCCCGGCAGCCATTCGAGATTGCCATGCTTGCCCATATGAATGACGGCGTCAGCGCCAAATTCGTGCCGCAGGAAAGCATAGAAGGCGATATAGCCATGCGGCGGCACGAGATCCGGCGAATGATAGCTCTCCTTCGGATCGATATTGTAGCCGCGTGCCGGCTGAATGCCTACCAGGACGCCGCCCAAGCGGGCGAAAGGCAGGGCGAAGACGCCGTCGCGAAAATAGGGGTCGTTCTCTGGCTCGCCCCAGCGGTCCGTCACATCATCCTGAATCTTTTTGGGAAGAGATCCCAGGAAGTTTTTGTAGCGACTGAGCGAAAGAGCCTCGCGGATGACCCGGCCGTCATGCACGGAATTGGTCGGCCCCTCCATCAGATGGCGGATCAGCGCGTCGCCATCGGCCGGAACATCGGCGACCGGATAACCCGCACCCGCCATCGCCCGAAGCACCTCGATGCTGCCGGCCGGCGTGTCGAGCCCGACGCCGTTGCCGAGCCGGCCGTCGCGGTTCGGATAATTCGCCATGACGAGGGCGATGCGCCTCGTATTGGCGGGCCTCCCGCGCAGCCGCGCCCAGTTGGCGGCAAGCTCTGCCGTATAGCGCACCCGGCCGGCATCGGGCACGCTGGCGACGATGTTCGCCTCGACAGCCGCGTCGTAACGCGCCGCCGTCTTGAAGGACACCGCCCGAGCCAATACGCGCCCGTCGACTTCAGGCAACGCCACATTCATGCCGAGGTCGCGCGCCGACAGACCTTGAGACGAAGCTTCCCAGGCCTCCTTCGACGAAGCCGACAGGATTGCCTGCAGCACGACTGCGCCATCCGCCTCCAGCACCGTCGGTTGCCGGTCCGCGCCCGGTGCGGAGACCGCAAAGCCCGTTGTGTTGATGACGACATCCGGTTTCAACGCCGAAAACACGCTCTCGAGAATCCCTGTCGAAACGGGATCCTTTAGGCTGTAGGCAAAGACCGGCAGCGGCCGCAGGCCAAGTGCGGCCAGGGCCTCGACCAGCGCTTCGACCGGCCCGATCTCGCCGCTCTGGACGAGGGCACGGTAGAAGCTGATGGCGACGATGGGGGACGTGGGTTCGAATTCCACCTCTTCTGTCGAGCTTGGTGCCCCACGCTTGACGGACGACGTTGGCGCGACATGCGAACCGACGACCCGCCGCCACTCCTCGACCCCGATCAGCCCCCGCCCTGGCCACCAGATGCCCGCCTTCATCAGCGGCGCTGCCGGCGCCGGCTTCTCCGCGCCCGACAGCATCGCCGACGCATAGGTGAGAAAATCCCGCGTGTTGGTGTCGCCGCCTTCGATCAGATAGGCCCAGAGCCCGTTGAGATCGTTGAGGTCAACATTGGAGAAAGGAACCAGCCCCGCATCCGGCTTGGCATCGCCGGGCAATACCGCAATCAATGCGCCGTTGCGTGCGGCAACGGCGTGCAGCGCCTCCAGCGCATAATGGAAATAGCTGGCGCCGCCGAGCGCACGCACGACGATCAGCTTGGCATGCCTGGCCGTTCGCTCGACATAGGTATCGACCGACATCGGATGCTTGAGGCTCATCAGATTCGCGAGCCTCAGCGAATGCGGCATCCCCTCGCACTCGCGATAGGCGGTAGCGATCGCCGCAAGCTCGGTGTCGGCGGCCGAAAGGAACAGGATATCGCCCGGCGACTGGCCGAGGTCTATCGCCTCCTCGCCGTCGCTGATCGTTCCCTGCTGGGCCAGAAGCAGATGCATCGATTATCCCTGAACGAGCGCTTCGATCGCCTTGCGCACCGCGTCCTGGTTAATTTCGCGCAAGCCGATGACGACGAGGCGCGTTCGGCGCGCCTCACCCGCTGCCCAGGCGCGGTCGAAATACTGGTCGATGCGGCTGCCGACGGCCTGCAGCTGCAGGCGCATGGGCTTGCCCGAAACGTCGATGAAGCCCTTGAGGCGCAGCACGTCGTGCTCGGCGATGATGCCCTTCAGCTTTTCGATAAAGCCTGTCGGATCGGAAACAGCGCCGAGTTCGACAACGAAGCTGTCGAATTCGTCGTGATCGTGCGGCGCCCCCTCCTCGTGCTCCAGCTCGTGATGGGACTTGCGATTGGCGATATCGTCTTCTGTGCCGATGCCGAGGCCGAGCAACACACCGGCCGGCACTTCGCCATTCCTGGCCTCGATCATGACCGGCTTCCGGGCGATGCGGGAGGCGACTTCGTTCTTCACACGGCCCAGGCCATCCCCATCGATCAGATCGGTCTTGTTGAGGACGATGAGATCGGCGCATGTGAGCTGGTCTTCGAACAGCTCCTCGATCGGGCTCTCATGATCGAGCGAGTTGTCCTCGACGCGCGCCGCCTCGACCGCATCATGGTCGTCGGCGAAACGGCCGGCGGCAACGGCCGCACTGTCGACAACCGTAATGACGCCGTCGACGGTCACCTGGGTGCGGATATCAGGCCAGTTGAAGGCGGCGACCAGCGGCTGTGGCAGGGCGAGGCCGGAGGTTTCGATGACGATATGGTCAGGCCGCTGTTCGCGCTCCAGGAGCTTCGTCATCGTTGGAATGAAATCGTCGGCGGCGGTGCAGCAGATACAGCCATTGGTGAGCTCGATAATGTCGTCCTCGCTGCAATTCTCCGCGCCGCAGCCCTTCAGCACTTCGCCGTCGACGCCGAGATCGCCGAACTCGTTGATGATGAGCGCAATCTTTTTGCCGGCGGCATTGGTGAGCAGGTTGCGGATCATCGTCGTCTTGCCGGCGCCGAGGAAGCCGGTGATGACGGTTGCGGGGATTTTCTGCTGGTTCATGGAACTTCAACCCTTCATTTTCAGCGGCAGACCGGCCGCGATGAAATAGACTTCGTCGGCCTTCGCCGCGATTATTTGGTGCAGCCGTCCGGCATGATCGCGAAAATCGCGCGCCATGCGATTGTCAGGCACAATGCCGAGGCCAACCTCGTTGGAAACGAAGACCAGCCGCGCCTTGGCGCCAGGCAGGAAATCGGCGAGCGCGGCAAATTCCACCGCCATGTCGCGCTCCTCCATCATCAGGTTGGTCACCCAGAGCGTCAGGCAATCGACAAGCACAATGCGCCCCTCGCCGTCGATCGCGGCAAGCACGCCGAGAAGATCGAGCGGCTCCTCATGCGTCGTCCAGGAAGGGCCGCGATCGGCCTTGTGCTGGGCAATACGCGTCTGCATCTCCTCGTCCCAGGCACGGCCGGTGGCGAGGTAGTGGCGCTCGAGGCCGCTTGCCATAACGAGATTTTCGGCAAAACGGGATTTGCCGGAGCGGGCGCCGCCGAGGATGAGGGTGGTGGTCATGCCGAAGCGACCCTCCGAGAGAGGGCAAGGCGGCGCCAAATCTCTCTTCTCCCCAGCGGGGAGAAGGTGCCGGCAGGCGGTTGAGGGGGTGAGCGGCGAAGCCGCGAATGGACCGAGCGCAAGCGAAGGGCAAAAGGACGGAGGTGCCGCGCGGCCCCCTCATCCGACCCTTCGGGCCACCTTCTCCCCGCTGGGGAGAAGGGGAACCCCAATCGCACCACCAGAGGCGGCGCTGAAATCGTTCCTTCAGCCAAAACAACCTCCGTGCTGGCAGCGGGCCTCTTGCCCAGGGTTGGGCTTTTCGCCCGGCACGGAAGGCAGGTCTCCTGGCTCGCGGTTATCGGCGGCGATCGGGGCGAACCGGAAGCCCGGTCGCCCCTGATCGTGCCATCGGATCTGCCTCACCTTCCCGGCTGCCTCGGTGAAAAGGTGGACGATTCGTAGAGATAGAGGCGTCCGACCCCGGTTAATCACCATGCATTTCCAGTGGCTTTTCCGGCATGTCGCCCATCCCGTCCGCCTGCACGATTGCGGCCAGGCCGGAAGAGCTTCGATGCCGGATGGAAGACCCTGACCGCTCTACAGTCGCGGGGTCGGCTGTGATAAAGGCGCCCGATGTGGGTCCGCCCCGTCACATTCCCTTTTCATCCGGAAGGCGAAATGCCGATCCGGAACCATCCGTTATTCCTGGGATGGTTAGGGAAGCCGCGAGGTGAAGTCAACCGACCTTTGCAACCACCCCAACTCCAGACTGCGCGAAAGACCAGCCAACACCACTGACCCTACCGGAAATATCGTCTTTTATCAGCGGCTTACGTCATGAATATTTGATGTGGTCGTCGGCTTTTCGCCGCAATTGCGTTGCAAGGCGACTGCACCTCCGCCCTTGACCCGGCCTCTCCTCGCCTAGTTGTCTAGCCATGCTTATGAAATTGGATCGCCGCCGCCTGCGCGCGCTGCGTGTTTTCTTCGATCCGGGGCGGCTGCGCGCCCTGACGCGCCGCAGCGAAGTCGGCCTGTCGCTGGCAGGCGCCATCGTCGGCATCGCCTCGGGTCTTGCCGTGACCGGCATGAGCTATGTCTCCAACCAGCTGCACCAACTTGTTTTCGGCATCGCCGACAGCGAAAGGCTGAGCGCGTCGGTAATCCAGGACAAGATGCTGCTGCTCACCGCCCCTGTCATCGGTGGCGCCCTGCTCGGCCTGCTGCTCATGGCGCTCGCCAAACGGCGCAAAAAACCAATGGTTGACCCGATCGAGGCGAATGCACTGCATGGCGGCCGCCTCTCCCTGACAGATAGCATCATCGTTGCCGTACAGAACCTGATCTCCAACGGCTTCGGCGCCTCCGTCGGCCTGGAAGCCGGCTATACCCAGCTCGCCGCCGGCATCGCCTCCAAATTCGGCCTCAAGCTGCAGCTGCGCCGCTCGGATCTGCGCATCCTCGTCGGTTGCGGCGCGGCCGGCGCCATCGCCGCCGCCTTCAACGCGCCGCTGACGGGCGCCTTCTACGCCTTCGAGCTGATCATCGGCACCTACACCATCGTGTCGTTGACCCCGGTCGTCGTCTCCGCCCTCGTTTCAACCCTCATCGCAAGGTTGCTTGCCGAGGGCGATTTCACCATCGATATCGGCAGCTTCGGCACGGTCGTGCCTGCCGATTATGTGCCGGCGCTGCTGCTCGGCGTCTTCTGCGCCGGCGTTGGCATTCTCCTCATGCAGGGCGTGGCCTTCATCGAGGAGCTGGCCCGCAAAAGCTCGATCGCCACGCCCTTTCGCCCGGCGCTCGGCGGCATCATCGTCGGGCTTCTCGCGATGATCTCGCCGCAGGTCCTTTCGGCGGGGCACGGCGCGCTGCATCTCAACCTGTCCCGCGACGTGGCGATCCCGGCGCTGATCGGTCTCTTCCTCCTGAAATCCCTTGCCTCGGCGATCTCGATCGGCTCCGGTTTCAGGGGCGGGCTGTTTTTCGCCTCGCTGTTCATGGGCGCCCTGCTCGGCAAGCTCTTTGCTTATTGCGGCCCCTATTTCGCCGATGCGACATTGACGCCGGTCATTTATGCCGTGGTCGGGATGAGTTCCCTGTCGGTCGCCGTCATTGGCGGGCCGCTGACGATGACCTTTCTGGCGCTCGAAATCACAGGCGATTTCCCGATCACGGCACTGGTTCTTGCCGCCGTCATCACCTCCTCGCTCGTCGTGCGCTCGACCTTCGGCTACTCCTTCGCCACGTGGCGCTTCCACCTGCGCGGCGAAAGCATCCGCAGCGCCCACGACGTTGGCTGGATTCGCAATTTGACGGTGAACAAACTGATGCGTGCCGACGTGAAGACGGCAAAGGCCGATATCTCGCTGGAAGACTTCAAGAAGGCCTTCCCGATCGGCTCAACCCAACGCGTCATTCTCGTCGAGGAGAACGACAAATATGCCGGTCTCGTGCTGGTGCCTGAGATCTATGCCAACCCGACCGACGTCCAGGACGAGAGCCAGACGCTTGCCGATTTCGTCCGCTACCGCAATGATTTCCTGCAGCCGCAGATGAATGCCAAGCAGGCGGCAGCGATCTTCGACAAGAGCGAAAGCGAAGCGCTCGCCGTCGTCAACAATCTGATCGAGCGCAAGGTGGTGGGACAACTCAGCGAAAGCCACACGCTGCGTCGCTACAGCGAAGAACTCGACCGGCGCCGCCGCGAGGTGTCGGGCGAGATTTGAGCGAGCCTAAGAAGCGGCGCCGGCAAGCCTGTAAACGTCGGCCCTCTTCGAAACGCCGCGCAGCTCGAAAGCGCCGAGATAGTCGCAGGGCACGGCGCAGGTCGCTGCGAAGCTTTCCGACAGCAGCAGGGGCTGCTCAAGCGTTCCGCACAGCTTTTCAAGCCGCGACGCCTCGTTGACGGCCCTGCCGATCACGGTGAAGTCCAGCCGGCCTTGGGCACCGACATTTCCGTAAAAAACCTCGCCGAGATGCAAGACGACATCAATCCCGATATCGGGGCCACCATTCAGCGTCCGTTCGCGATTGAGCTCCTCGTTTGCTCTCAGCAGGTTCTGCGCCGAAGCCAATGCGGCCTTGCAAGCCCTTTGCGGATCCTCGGCGTCCGTCGGAAAGATTGCCAGCACGCTATCGCCCATGAACTTGAGGATCTCGCCGGAATTTTCCTCGACGTGCCGGTCGATCAGTTCGAAATGTTCGTTGAGAAAGCCGACGATCTCCCCCGGCTGATAGGCCTCGGTCAGCGCCGTGAAGTTGCGGAGGTCGGCAAGAAGGATGGCGGCATCGATGGAGCCGCCCATTCCCCTGCGGGTTTCACCGGCAAGGATGCGCGCACTCGTCCTGGCGCCGGTATAGACGGCAAGAATATCGGTCGCCGTCTTCGAAACCGCCACACGGTAAGCGGCAAGTCCCAGCGCTGGGAACAGTTCATCGATGATCGCCAGCTGATCATCCGAAAATCCGCCCGGAGAATCGCTCGTCAGAGAGAAACCGAGCCCGCGCAGCGCGACTTCCTTCGGGAACTCGAAAAGATTGACCACATGGTCCGTGCCACCGGCAAGCGCGAATTCGTAGAGCTCACCATAGTGGAGACCCTCGCCTTTAGCCAGGTTCCACCGCCCCGTCTTCTCACCGCGGTTCAGAAGATAGAATATCGGCGTCTTCACGAAGTTGCGCTCGGTCTCGCTGCCGTGCTCCGCATTCTCGAGAACAGTCTCACCGCCCCGCACGAAATTGGCCGCGATGCCGCGATACATCGGATGCAGGGACGGCATGCGGATGCTTGCCCGCCAGATCGGAAACCCGTCCGCGATCAGCCGTTCACACAGGCCGGCGACGAGATCACCGATATGCTCGCTGGTGATTCCCTGCTCTATAACCCACTGGATATGATCTTTAATTTTAGAAACCTCCGCATGAGGATCAACAACCATTCATTAGCCTGCTTCGCACCGCGATTCTACCCTTGAGAGAAGTGGGTAATGCAATACGACCGAAGATGCGCCTCTCCTTTCAAGACTCCGACTGCGGCCAACGTGTTTTCAAGCGGGCGTCTCTCGGCCTTTTTGATCGGCAGTGAAATCCGGTAGTCTCAAATGGCCCCTTGCGCGACCTTCTTCAACGCACCGCACCCTGAGACGCGAAGCCGCAGGCGCGGCCTTGATGGGTGGCAGCTAATCAATCAGCCCGGCCAGCCAGTGTGGGTCGAGGCAACGTTGCAATTCCCCGGCGATCTCATTGAGCGCCTGGTCCACTCCCTGACGATAATTCGTCCGCTCGCCCGATAACCCAAAGCTTTCCAGCAGCCGGGCGCGATAGGCATCGCTCCCGAAGAGCCCATGCAGATAGGTGCCCATGATCCGCCCGTCGGCCGAAACCGCTCCGTCGGGCGCACCGTCGACGATCGCGGAAGGCCTGACACAATCCGGGCCGCGGGTGATGCCGAGATGGATCTGGTAGCCGGAAAGCACCGCGTCATATTCGGTCGAGCGGGCATGGCTGTTGCGAACGGTCTTCTCAGGCGCCATCTCGGTTTCGACGTCGAGAAGCCCGAGCCCCGGCGTCTCGCTCGTGCCGCCCTCGATACCGCGCGGGTCATGCACCATGCGGCCGAGCATCTGATAGCCGCCGCAGATGCCGATCACCCGCCCGCCGCGCCGGACATGCGCCGCAAGATCGCGGTCCCAGCCTTGAACTCTGAAATCGGCGAGGTCCGCTATCGTCGATTTCGACCCTGGAAGAATGACGAGGCTCGCATCGGCAGGCAACCGTTCGCCCCCTCGGACGAAGACCAGCTCGACATCCGCCTCCGCCCTCAGCGGATCGAGATCGTCGAAATTGGCGATGCGCGGCAGCACCGGCACGGCGATCTTCAGCGCCCCGGCACCGCCTCTCGCCAGCCGCTCGAGCACGACCGAATCTTCGGCCGGTAGACGCCCGGCAGCCTGCAGCCACGGCACCACGCCGAAGCAGGGCCAGCCGGTGAAGCCTTCGATCGCGCGGATACCGTCGTCGAACAGCGAGACGTCGCCGCGAAATTTGTTGATGAGATAGCCCGCGATCATCGCTCGATCGCCCTCGTCGAGGATCGCCTTCGTGCCGACCAGCGAGGCGATGACGCCGCCCCGGTCGATATCGCCGACGAGCACGACGGGCACGCCCGCTTTCGTCGCAAAGCCCATATTGGCGATGTCGCCAGCCCTGAGATTGATTTCTGCCGGCGAGCCGGCACCCTCGACGATGATGAGGTCAGCGCCGGCAGACACCTTTTCGAAGCTTTCGAGTACGGCGCCGAGCAGTTGCGGCTTCAGCCGCTGATAATCCCGCCCTTTCGCCTGTCCGAACACCCTTCCCTGCACGATGATCTGGCTGCCGCTCTCCGATTGCGGCTTGAGCAGCACCGGGTTCATATGCACCGAGGACGGGGTGCGGGCGGCGAGCGACTGCAGCCATTGCGCGCGGCCGATCTCGCCGCCGTCATCGGCGACCGCCGCGTTGTTCGACATGTTCTGAGGCTTGAACGGCCGCACGGCGAGCCCGGCATTGGTTGCCAGCCGGCAGAGACCCGCCACCAACACCGTCTTGCCGACATCCGAGCCGGTTCCCTGCAGCATGATCGCTCTTGCCATGGCGGCCGCCTTTCCCTAGAGCATCGCGCTTCCGAAAATCGGCTCACATTTTCGGGCCGATGCACTAGCCGGAGGCCTACAATGGCCGCCGATCCCGGGTCAAGGCTTCGGACATCCTCGCGAACGCGCGAAAACCGCGCATGGCCTTGGCTCTGCGCGGTTTGCCGAAAACTCAGGCGTCTTCGCCCCTACACGGCGAAGCTCGCTTTCTCCGGTACGCACTACCTGAACCGGAGAAGCAGCGGTCGTTGCCGCCACGCCCCAACTGATAACGGCACATTCTTACCGGAGAGTTATTGAAGGCTTACGCAAATGTTAATTTTGACTTTTTTTGATCTGCTCGGCGAAATTTCCATCACCACTGCGCCGGCGTTCGCAGACAGCGTCCATTTTCGATCCGGGGAAATTTCAGCCGTGAACTATATTCTTCGAATTCAATAATTTAGTACCGCAATCACGAGCAGAAGACGGTTGATTTCTGCGAGCGAACGCGTAGGCTTCGACAAAATATGCCATTGAAATATGGTCTGCGACGCGTTGCCGGAGCCGGTCGGACGGCGTCCGTGAACGGGAAACGCCTGTTGCGGCATCGCCGCCAGGTGAATGTCGGCAGCGCGTTGCCTAAGAACAATTCGGGGAAGACGATGAAGACGCTTTTGATTTCGGCCGTCTTTGCCGCGGCTCTTTTTAGCGCGACCGCGCCGGCCGAAGCCGCCGAGTGCGGCAAAGTTTCGATCGCCGAGATGAAATGGGCCTCGGCCGGCATTGCCGCAAACTTCGACAAGATCATCCTGGAAAAGGGCTACGGCTGCTCCGTCACCATCGTCGACGGCGACACCCTTCCGACCTTCGCCTCGATGAACGAGAAAGGCACCCCCGATATCGCTTCGGAATACTGGATCAATTCCGTCAGGGCCCTGCTCGATCAGGCCGTCAACACCGGGCGGCTGGTGCAGGGCGCCGAGATACTCGCCGATGGCGCGGTCGAGGGTTGGTTTATCCCGAAATTCATTGCCGACGCCAATCCCGATATTCGCTCGGTCGAGGACGCGCTGAAGCATCCCGAGCTTTTCCCTGCCGAGGATGATCCGTCGAAAGGGGCAGTTTACAACTGTCCCGCCGACTGGAGCTGCCAGATATCGACCACCAACCTCTTCAAGGCCCTCGCCGCCGACAAAAAAGGCTTCGAACTTGTCGAGACCGGCAGTCCCCAGCGGCTCGACGCCTCGATCGCCCGAGCTTTCGATAAGAAGATCGGCTGGCTCGGTTATTACTGGGCGCCGACCGCCATCCTCGGCAAATACGACATGACGCTGCTGAGCTTCGGCGTCAGTCACAACAAGGCCGAATGGGACCGCTGCACTGCGGTTGCCGGCTGTATCAGGCCTGAGCTCAATTCCTATCCGGTCTCGCGCGCCTTCACGCTGATGACCAGGTCTTTCGCCAGCCGCGCCGGACCCGTCACGACCTATCTCAAGACCCGCAAATGGGACAATGAGACGATCAACCAGGTGCTCGCCTGGCAGGATGAAAATCGCGAAAGCAACGAGGATGCCGCGATCTATTTCCTGCGCAATTACGAGAAGCTTTGGATGAAATGGGTGCCGGTCGATGTAGCCGAAAAAGTCAAAGCGAGCTTATAACGGCAGATGGCGCCAAGGACCGGACGATTCGAATGACAGGCAACGTTCCCTTTCCCGACCGCGATACCGTTGCGGAAAAGCTCGCCGCGCTGTCGGAAGCCGATAAATCATATCTGGCCCTGCTCATGGAAAATGCCGCTCAGGACGACAACCTGCTCGACGGCCTGCGGCGCCATCTCGACCTTGCCGCGAAGTCGCATTTCCTGAACTCGCTGAAGCTTGAAAATCTTGGATTGTGGCTTGGGGCCGAGGCGCCGGATCGCCTGCAGATACGGCTGATGGAAACCGCTCGTTCAAGCCAGCACCCCGCCTACCAAGCCTTCCGGACCGGTCTTAGCCGATCCGGCGGCCTCGAAAAGGCATATCCTCCGGTGCCTTGATCCGGCCTCGGATGGCCTTTCAGTCCGGCAAAGCTGCCGGCCGATTACTTCCTCGCAGCGCGGTCGACAGAGCGGCCGGCATCCTGAGTGGCGTTGACGGCGTTCGCCGTATCTTTTCCCATGCCGCGGATCGTGTTGCCGCAGGAGGAAAGAGCAAGAAGAACCATGAAGGCTGCGGCAATTTTGGCCGTTGTCGTCATTTCGAATATCCTTGTTTGAAATCAACCCCGAACGGCACTCATGCCATCCGCGCCGATAACGCACAAGGGAACAAAAGGTTCAGCGACCGAGAGAGGTCCTCAGGCGGCGACGGCCTTCGCTCTTTCGGCAAAAGCACTGCGGATGCTGTCGGCCACCGTCTCGATCGGTCCCGACATCTGCGAGGCGGTCAGCAGGCGGATGTCGAAGGAACCGAGCTCCGGCAGCCCTTCCTGCAGGCCGAGAATCGACATGTCCTCGCTGACATAGGAGAGCGGCAGCGGCGCGATGGCGAGATCGGAGAGCACGGCGGCGCGTTGCGCCATCGTATGGCCGCTGAGATAGGCGACGCGATAAGGCCGTTTGTTGCGTTCGAGCTGGGCAAGTGCCTCCTGCCGCCAGATGCAGCCATCTTCCCAGATCGAAATCGGCAGGGGATCGCGCCGATGCGCCGAACCGCACCTTGCGCCGGCCCAGACCAGCCGCTCGCGGAACACCACTTCGCCACCGGTCGGAAACGGCCGAGTCGCGCAGTTGATCAGCGCCAGGTCGAGCCTCTGCTCCTCCATGCGCTTCTTCAGCCCGACACTCATGTCGATCGTCACGTCCACCATGATGCCGGGATAACTTTCGGCAAAACTCTTGAGGATTCTCGGCAGCAGCCGCTCGCCGATATCTTCCGGCGCGCCGAGCCTGACGACACCGGTGAGCTCCGGCATGATGAAACGCGACACCGCCTCGTTCGACAGCGCCAGGATGTTGCGGGCATAGGAGAGCAGCATTTCGCCATGGCGCGTCAGCGTCACCGAACGGGCATCGCGCAAAAAAAGCGTCGCCCCGAGCTGCTCCTCGAGCTTCTTGATCTGCATGGAAACCGCCGAAGGCGTGCGGAACACCGCTTCGGCGGCGGTGGAAAAATTGCCCGTCTCGGCAATGGCGACGAAGGTGCGCAGCACATCGTTGTCAAGCAAAGGAATGGGACGGCGAAAGGGAAGGCTCATCGTCACATCTTTCAATTTTTCTGATCTTTAACCGCATATCATTTTGTTTGATTGAATGTCAATCGCTCCCCATAGTCTGCGTATCGGAACTGATGCAGCAAAGGAGACTGGACATGGCGCAATCAAGCAGCTGGAATATCCTACAGGCCGTTTTCGCATTCAAGTCACGACGGCGCAGGGATGCGAACCACGAACATGCGCTCCGGGAATTGAAGCGATTTCCGTCGCATCTGCTGGCTGACTGCCAGCGTGAAATGGAGTTGCCGCTCCTTAACGTCACCGCCCGACCAAAGCGGGGTCTGAGACTCGTGGAAACGCGCGCATAATGCGGATCTTTGGCTCGGATCTGACATGCGCCGGGCCGATGGCCTCACACGGCGATCGGCTCACGTCCCGCCTATCAGCTTGAAGGCGACAATCCACATCGTCGCAGCGACGAGCGTCTCGAGCATCCGCCAGGAGGCCGGCCTGGAAAAGATCGGCCGCAGCCGCTTCGCGCCATATCCGAGCGCAAAGAAAAAGAGGAAGGAGCCGGTCACGGCGCCAGCGGCAAAGGAAGCCTGCTGCCCCGGATAGCGCGTCGATATCGTGCCGAGCAGCACAACCGTGTCGAGATAGACATGCGGATTAAGCCAGGTCAGCGCGAGGCAGGTCGCAAGCGTCCGGGAAAAGCTTATCGTTTCAGCTTCCGTAGCTGTGAGCACAGCGGACGACCGTAAGGCGGAATAAAGGCTCTTGGCTCCGTACCAGGCCAGAAACACGGCTCCCCCGTAGCGCATGACCGGATCGAGCCAGGGCAGCAATCCGGCAATCTGCCGGAGGCTGGTCACGCCGAGCAAAATCAGTACGGCGTCGGACAGCGCGCAGGTGAGGCAGACGGCGAGGACATGTTCATTGCGCAGGCCCTGGCGAAGGATGAAGGCATTCTGCGCGCCGATCGCGACGATCAGGCTGAGGCCCATCATCAGACCCGTGACATAAATCGAAAAATTCATCGTTTCGGCAACCGCTCTCAGCTTCGATGCAGTTGCGGTATCGCCTGAAGTTGGCTTAGTCTAATTAATCTGTCTTATCCTAATTAAGTGAAACTAATCCATGCTCGATTATCCCGCTCTGCGCGCCGTCGCAACCGTGGTCCAGACCGGCAGCTTCGAAAGGGCGGCGACCGTGTTGAACGTGACACCGTCGGCTGTCTCGCAGCGGGTGAAGCAGCTCGAAGAACGCCTCGGCGTCATCCTGATCGCCAGAGGCACGCCCTGTTTGGCGACCGAAAAAGGGGAATGGCTCTGTCGTCACGTCGAGAATGTCGGCATGCTGGAGGCCGAGCTTTTCGGGCAGCTGCCGGCTCTCGTCGATCCCGACGAGCCACGCCAAAGGGTCACGCTGCAGATCGCAACCAACGCCGACAGCCTCGGCACATGGTTCGTGGAGGCCATGTCGAATTTCTCCAAAACCTCGTCCTATCTGTTGAATGTCGCCGTCGACGACCAGGATCACACCGCCGAATGGCTGCAGCGCGGACGGGTGATCGCAGCCGTCACCAGTCTGGAGAAGCCGATCCGGGGATGCCGGCGCTTCGCCCTTGGAACCCTCCGTTACAACGCCACCGCGACACCCGATTTTGTCGCCCGCCACTTCCCGGACGGCGTGACATCGGAGGCGATCCGCAACGCTCCGGCCCTGACCTTCAATCAAAAGGACAGGCTTCAGAGCAGTTGGGTAAGGCAAACCTTCGGCCAAGATCTGGACTACCCCACACATTGGCTGCCCTCGCCGCAAAGCTTTGTCGAAGCCACCCTTTCCGGCATGGGATGGGGAATGAACCCGACCCAGCTCACCCGCGATCATCTCGCATCGGGGCGGCTCGTCGAACTTGTTGCCGACACGCCGCTGGACGTCCCACTCTACTGGCAGATAAACCGCCTCGCCGCCGACCGCCTGGCGGAGTTGACGCGCGAAGTCGTCGCCGTGGCGAAGCGCCGTCTCTAATTGCCGTCAGGCATGCCTCGCCTCCAGGCTTCGCCCCGGCAGAGGGATTTAGTCGGTTGGAGCGATCACACATAGGCCGTGCGGCTGCCGAACTCGCTGGTTTCGTCGAAATTCTTGGTGCCGATCCGCCGGCTTTCGCCCGAAAGTTCTTTCGGAGCTTCGCCGACGGGCTTCGATGCGGCAGACGACTGAGTTTCGCTGCTCTCGCTGGATTCGAGCTTGGCAATCTTGGCTTCCAGCGTCTCGATCGATTTTTCGATCGTCGCCTTTTCCTGCTCGTCTTGCGTCTGCGACAGGGCTGCCTGCTGTTCGGCAAGTTGCGCCTCAACAGAGGCAAGTTGTTCAGATGAACCGGAAGACGAGGTCGAAGCGGCTGAACTCAGGATGGTGGATGCAGAACTGGAAATTGGACTGACCATGAACATGACCTTCGATGACGGAACGTCACCTTCTAGTCCACGGCGAGTAAACGTCCGATAAATAAAGTACCAGGCGGTACCGTTTTTGTGAAAATAGTCTTAGCGTTCCGAACTCGGCAAATTTTGACGATCTTCTCTAGGAAATGGCGATAACCTCCAGCTCCTGGCCGCCTGTCTCCACCACATCGCCGACAGCCTTGCCCATCAGCAGCCGCGCCACCGGAGAGACGTAGGAAATCGATCCCGCCTTGGGATCTGCTTCGTCTTCTCCGACGAGCCGATAAGTCTGCACGCGCCCGTCGTCGCGGCTGAAAGTGACCGTATTACCAAAGGCAACCACGTCGGCTGACGGTGGGTCAGGCATGAGCTGGGCCGTGCGAAGTCTGGCCGATAAGTATCGGAGATCACGTAAAGGATTGGCACCCTGGCGCCGCCGTTCGTTTATGTCTTCGATGGTGCTCGTCGCATCATAGGCCGCGCGCGCCTGCTGAAACTGCAGTTCGAGAGCCCTCAATCCCGCTTCCGTGACGAGGTTGGGATGCGGCGAAATTGGCCGGTCCGGCAACAGGGTTTCCGAAGCGGTTTCGAAACTCTCTTCCTTGGTGAAGGCAACGGCCAATCAATGACTCCGTTTTAGACGCTACGCGCTCTTATGGTCAGTGGGGATTGTCCCGGTCCGGAACCATACACCGATGGCCGACAAATTGCCAATCTTGCCCTGTTGCAAACGTCAACGGCCCTGGCGTTCCGGGAACGTCCTAGCCGACATTGCGTTTATCTCATCCGGATGCACTGTAGCGCAGGAGGAACGAATGCCCGGCCGGCAGCGAAAGAGCGGCAACACAATCAGGATCAGACCATGCCTTCATTCCTGACGGATGCTATGCCGCTGACGCCAAGCTGGTGGGAGATCGCCTTGCGGATCATACTGACGGTGGTCGCGGGCGGCCTCATCGGCCTCGATCGCGAGCGCGGTGGTCACCCCGCGGGCTTCAGGACCACGATCCTGGTGGCTCTTGCCGCCTGCCTGGCGATGATCCAGGCAAATCTCCTTCTATCGACCTACGGAAAGACCTTTAGTTATTTCACGCAGATGGACGTGCTGCGCTTTCCTCTGGGCGTACTGACGGGCGTCGGCTTTATCGGCGGCGGTGCGATCCTGAGGCGTGGAGACACGATGACCGGCGTCACCACGGCCGCGACCATGTGGTTCATGACCGTCGTCGGTCTCTGCTTCGGCGGCGGCCAGGTCCTGACCGGGACGGTGGCGACCGCCGTCGCCTTCATCGTCTTGTCGCCGATGAAGCAGCTGGATATGTGGCTGCGTTGCGAACAGAAGGCAACACTCGTCATTCACAGTTCCGAAGCCGAGCTGCCGGAATTGTCGGAGGTGCTTGGACCGCTGGGTTGCACTGCCCAGTTCGTTTCTTTTGGGCAGACCAGCGAGGGCCGCCCTGGTGTTACGTTCGAACTGCGCTGGATGGCCAAGGACCGTGACGGCTCCGCCCGCGCGATTTTCGATGCCCTTTCAGAGGCCTATCATGTCGCAGGATTTTCCATGCTTTCGAGCTCGACATAGGTCTCGTGGGCTCTTGCTCGATCATTTGGAGACATGCTCGGGTTTGCCCTTGGTCTTGGTCGACGCGAATTCCTCCAGCTGTTTTTCGCTCATGGATTCTTCCATCTGTTTCGAAGCGCCCCTGAGTTCCTTCTTGGGCGTCTCTCCGCGTTTGGCTGAAAGTGCGGCACCTGCCGCCTTCTGCTGGGCCTTGGATTTGGCTGGCATATTCGATCTCCTCTCGTTCGGACGAGGAATGGGGGCCTCTTGCAGGAGGAGGCCGCAGCCTAAACCGCAGCCTCTCACTCCTCAATTGATGGTGGCCCACTGGCTGCGGACATCCCGGGCATTCTTCGACAGGTGAACATGGGCGTCGACGTGATCGACCCAATCGAGCGGAATCAGATGATGTTTGCCGTCCTCCGAGTCGGTTTTCGTCAGCTTGATGCGGGTCGGACCGTCAAGCTGATCCACCGTTCCAACGTGAGCGCCGTCGGCAGCCCGCACTTCCATATGTTCACGGATCTGATCTGCGGAAATCATCGTTTCCTCCTTTGCATCATTGGCAGTTACCAAGCGCCAACGATGGGGAGCGGAGTTGGTTCCAAGCCATCTTGCCGTGAACCGTATTGTGACTGTCGGCACAAGATCCGAGGCAACGAAATTGACACGGCTATGCGATTGAAGATTCACTTTTCAGCTGACCTTACCTCAGGAACGACGGTGTCATCGAGGGTACCCTCGAATGGGGAGAACCCCTCCCGCGGCATGCAACTCCTCGACGGTATCGACGTCCATGAGAGCCGCCTCGCCGATTTCCACCTCGACGCGGGGTACGTCATGACCGTCAATCAAGCGGCGCGCGCCGACATCACCTTCGAGACCCTGAATGGCATCCAGCAAAAGACGGGGAAGGATCACCGGGTTGCCCGGCGATCCATTCGCAACGGCGCGCACCACATGAGCGCCGCCGTTCCTGCGAAAAGCATCGATGAGCATGTCGAGATGCCGATCGGTTATCGCAGGCATGTCGGCAAGCGTTATCACGATGCCGTCGGGCCTATCCTTTTGCGCACGCGCCGCTCCGAGCCGCAAGGATGCCGCCATGCCCGATGCATAGTCCTCGTTGCGCACCACCTCGACCGGCAGATCACCGATCGCCTCAAGCACGTCGTCGTGCCTGTAGCCGGTTACGACGTAAACGCGGGAACACTGGCAGGCCAACGCGTTGAGGACGGACTTTCGAACCAGAGGGACGCCGTCGAAAGTCGCAAGCAGTTTGTGATCCTCTCCTTTGCCCATTCGACTTGATCTCCCTGCCGCCAGGATAACGACGGCAACCTGGAGAGCTGGAATGATCCCGGCAGCCATCAGCCGTATGCCGACAAGCGGCTGGCAGCGACATCGGCAAGCACCGACAAGGCAAGCGAACTTGCATCCCTCGTCGGCCCGAAAAAGCCGATGGGCGCTTTTATCCGCTCGATCTCGGACGCTGACCAGCCGAGGTCGCGAAGCCGATCTTGCCGCCGTTTGTGCGTGCGAGTGCTGCCGAGTGCGCCGATATAGAATGCGGCCGAACGCATGGCGGTGCCGAGGATCTGCTCCTCGGCATCAAGGTCATGATGCAGCATGATCACTGCCGTAAATTCATCGATCGCGTCAGCGAGGTCACGCCCGGATCCGTTTCGCATAATGACGTCGTATCCGGACGCTCTCGCCACAGCGGCTACCGCCTCCGCCTCGATGGTTTCTCCGGAAACCACGATCCGCGTCCGAGGACGATAAACGGTAACGAAGTCCTCGCCGTACCAGCCCGAGCGGGCTGGAGTTTCGGCTCCTTCGACGCGCTGGCGGCTCGGTGAATATCGGAGTGCGGCCGCCCGTCGCAATTCGAGGGTATCAAGCACACCGTGGATTTGCCCGAGGCCACGCATGACATGGATGGCGATCGTCACGCCTCCGCCGCAGGGCAGGACAATGTCAAAGTATGGCGAACCGTCGCCATACTTGATCACGCGGTCGCGCCCCTCGGCAATCGCCTTGATTGCCTCGGATGCGACTGCTGCCTCGACGCATCCGCCGGAGACGTATCCGCAATACCTCCCGTCCGAGGATACTGCGACCTGTGATCCGAGCGCCCGCGCCGCCCCTCCCCGGATTTCGACGAGCGTCGCGAGGGCAACCTCGCCGCCGTCGTTTGCGACAGCGGCGAGGAAGGACAAAATCTCCCCAGGATCGTCGGTCGAGGCTGCCCGGACCGGTGTAGGGAGAAAAAGCGCGGTCTGTATCATGCGATCGCCCTAGGCAACGTCGGGCAGTCCGCCGATCAGCTTGTCAAGCGTGATCGGGTAGTGCCGAACCCTGATGCCCGTGGCATTGTGGATCGCGTTGGCGACCGCAGCGGACACGCCGCAGAGACCGAGTTCGCCGACGCCCTTGGCCTTCATCGGCGACGACATCGGATCCGCCTCGTCCATGAAGATCACCTCCTGGTGCGGGATATCCGCATGGACCGGAACTTCGTATCCTGCAAGGTCATGATTGACGAAGAACCCATGGCGAGTATCGACGGCAAGCTCTTCCGAGAGTGCCCCACCGGCTCCCATCGTCATCGCACCGATGACCTGGCTGCGGGCAGTAATCGGATTGAGGATTCGGCCGGCGGCACAGACAGCGAGCATTCGGCGGATCCTTGTCTCACCTGTCGCAACGTCAACGCCGACTTCGACGAAGTGTGCGCCGAAGGTCGACTGCTGATGTGTCTTCGTCAGATCGCCCCAGTTCATCGTATCTTCGCCGACAAGTCCTTCATCGCCGGCCGCCTCGGCCAGAGGCACGGTGTGGCTGCCGGAGCGGACCTGGCCGTTCTCGAACACGACGTCGTCGGAGTTGAAACCGAGCTTGCCGGCGACTGCCTCGCGAAGCTTGACGCACGCGGCGTAGACACCCGACGTCGATGAGTTTGCGCCGAACTGCCCGCCGGAGCCCGCCGACACAGGGAAGCGGGAGTCACCAAGCTGCACGGCGACCTTGTCCACGCCGACCCCCATCATCTCCGCAGCGGTCTGCGCGATGATCGTATAGCTGCCGGTCCCGATGTCGGTCATGTCGGTCTCGACGGTGACGACGCCCTCGCGGTCGAGCTTCACGCGTGCGCCGGACGGCAATACGAGGTTGTTGCGGAAGGCGGCGGCGACACCCATGCCGACCAGCCAGTTTCCTTCCCTGCGCGACCCGATCTTTGGTCGTTGGCTCCACCCGAATCGTTCTGCTCCGAGTGTCAGGCAGCCATTCAGATTGCGCTGCGAGAACGGACGCTCCGGCTTCTCCGGATCGACCTGGGTGTCGTTGATAATCCGGAACTGGATCGGATCCATGCCGAGCTTCTCGGCCATCTCATCGATCGCTATCTCAAGCGCCATAAGCCCGGGCGCTTCGCCGGGCGCACGCATCGCATTGCCTTCAGGAAGATCCAGCGTCGCAAGCCGCATCGCGGTCATCCGGTTGGCTCCTGCATAAAGCAGCCGCGTCTGGTTCACCGCCGTTTCCGGCCCGCCGCCCGGAAGATCTCCCGACCAGCTTTCATGCGCGATCGCCGTGATCTTCCCATCGCGGTCAGCGCCGATGCGGATTCGCTGTCTCGTCGCAGGTCTGTGAGTTGTGTTGTTCGCCATGAACGGCCGCGGCAGGGCCACCTTGACCGGACGTCCGACGGCCTTGGCGCCGAAGGCGGCGAGAACAGCGTCGGCCCGCAGGAAAAGCTTGCCGCCAAATCCGCCGCCGACAAACGGCGACATCAGGTGGATCTTCTGCTTGTCGATGCCGAGCGTCGTTGCGAGGTCGCTACGCCACCAGTCGATCATCTGGCTCGACGTCCACACGGTGAGCTCGTCTCCTTCCCAGAGCGCGATCGAGGCGTGCGGCTCCATCATCGAATGGGACTGGTCCGGCGTCGTGTAGGTCTCATCGAGAGTGACGGGCGCGGATTTGAATGCGCCGTCGAAGTCGCCGACAGCAGTATCGGGCTCCTGCGACTCGTGAGGCTTGACCGCCGAACCCATGGCGGCGGCGAGGTCGAAGGCGCCAGGCTGCTTTTCGTAATCGACCTTGACGAGGGCCGCGGCCGCACGCGCCTCTTCGAAAGAATGGGCCACCACCACGGCGATCGCCTGATGATAGTGCTGGATCTCGTCGCCGCCGAACAGCTTCGCGGTATTGAACCTTCCCTTGCCGAGGTCGCCTACGTCAAGCGTCGTCACCACCGAGAGTACGCCGGGCGCCCTTTTGGCGGCAGTGACTTCAATGGATTTGATCTTTCCCTTAGCGATCGATGCGCCGACCGGATATCCGTAGACATAGGGAACATTGGCGTCGTGCCACTCGTAGGCATATATCGCCCTTCCCGTCGTCTTGAGCTGACCGTCGATTCGGTGGATCGGCTGTCCGACCACCTTGAGTTGGTCGATCGGATTTGTGGTCGCTGGCGTGTTGAACTCCATGGCTCACCCCCTTGCTTCTGCGATGACCGCGCCGAGAGTGCGCTCGACAAGTTCGACCTTGAAACGGTTCTGCTCGGTGGGCCGAGACCCTGCCATCAGTCCGCTCGCGACAACCTTCGCTCCATTCGGAAGATCGGCCTCCGCGTCCTCCACCCGCCACGGCTCGTGGGCGACGCCTCCCAGGGCGACCCTTCCCTTCCCGTCTGGCTGAATGATCGCCCCGACGGAGACAAGCGCGAAGGCGTAGGAAGCCCGGTCGCGGACCTTTCGGTAGATGTGCTTTCCGCCGAGCGGCGGTGGAAGCACGACACTCGTGATGATTTCGCCTCTCTCGAGGACATTCTCGATATGCGGCGTGTCTCCGGGCAGGCGATAGAATTCGGCGATCGGAATCGACCGTGCCTCGCCGCCGGCCTTGACCGTTTCGACCACGGCGTCGAGAACACGCATCGCGATCGCCATGTCGCTCGGATGGGTGGCGATGCAGGATTCGCTCGCCCCAACCACGGCATGCTGTCGGCTGAACCCGCCGATGGCGGAGCAGCCGCTGCCCGGCTGCCGTTTGTTGCAGGGCTGATTGGTGTCGTAAAAATACGGACAGCGCGTGCGTTGCAGAAGGTTCCCGGCAGTTGTCGCCTTGTTGCGGAGCTGCCCCGAGGCACCTGCGACAAGTGCACGAGAAAGCAGACCGTAGTCCCGCCGGATGGTTTCGTTGGCGGCAAGGTCGGTATTGCGCACGAGCGCTCCGATACGAACGCCGCCTTCCGTCGTCGGCTCGATCTTGTCCATGCCGAGGCCGTTGACATCGATCAGATGGGTCGGCGTTTCGATCTCGAGCTTCATCAGGTCGAGAAGGTTCGTCCCGCCCGCGATGAACTTCGCTTCCGGATTGGCGGCAGCCGCTTTGGCCGCCGCTTTGATTGTAGAGGGTCGCTCGAAGGTGAAGGCTCTCATGCTTTGATCCCCGCGACTTCAGAGATGGCGTCCAGGATGTTCGAGTAAGCGCCGCAGCGACAGATGTTGCCGCTCATGCGCTCGCGGATCTCGGCGGCGGTCAGCTGTGCCTGCGCAGTCAGATCCCCGGTGACATGGCTTGGAATGTTGGCCTTGATCTCCTCGAGGACGGCGACCGACGAACAGATTTGGCCGGGCGTACAATAGCCGCACTGAAATCCGTCATGCTTCACGAAGGCGGCCTGCATGGGATGAAGATCGCCTGGCTTCCCCAGTCCCTCGATGGTGGTGATCTCGTCTCCATCATGCATGACGGCAAGCGTCAGACAGGAGTTGATACGGCGACCTTCGACCAGGACCGTGCATGCACCGCACTGGCCGTGGTCGCACCCCTTCTTGGTTCCTGTCAGGTGCAGATGCTCGCGGAGGGCGTCGAGCAAGGTGGTGCGGTTGTCGACTTCGATTTCGTGCCGCTCGCCATTGACCGCAAGCGAGACCGACGTTGAATGCTTCATCGTGTCTCCGGACGGTTGGGCAGCCGCGCTACCTCTCGCAGTCCCCGTGACGACGACCGTGGCGGCCGACGAGATAAGCAAATCTCGGCGGGAAAGTTCCAGTTGACTGTGGTTCGGCATGTCCGCTCCGTTGGGATTTATCGGGAGTGAGGGGCAAGGCCCGAAAGCTCAGCGCCGCGCTAGGACGTAGTGCATCTGCTCAAGAAGATTAGGTGCCGTTCGTCGCTAAGACCTATCTGTCAGGTTCATAAATCCGTGAAGTCGGCCTCGCCGCCGACGCGCAGCGAGACGTTCGATTTATGAACCTGGAGTGTAAGCGCACGTCGTTTCGCAAGGTCGCCAGCTGTCCTCATTCCCGACAGGTGGGAGCCGTGAGGCCATTATCGGAAGGCGCCGAGATCATTCAATATCGTTGATGCTATCCATAAGCTCTATTCGTTTGAATGATAGGTCGACGAAGCCCATATTAACAGCGTGGACATGGACGAGCCTCCCATCGACGACCATGCCCCTGACCCAGGAAAGGAACTGGATAATGACCACGCTCACCTATCGGGGTGGTGGCAAGACCCTCACCTCCGGCGAAGGCCGCTTTGATCTGGGCCATTACGCCCACAAGCTCGTGCTTGCCTGGACACGCTGGCGGACCGCCCGTGAAATCGAAGCCATGCCGTTTGACGTCCGCAAGGATATCGGCTGGCCGAGCACCGACGACAGCAAACACCGGACCATGTAATGAATGCGACATTCCTCCTGAGATGAGGGCGGCGTCTGCCTCGCGCAACGCCGCCTTTTTCCTGCCCGCCGTGCCGTTCCCAGCCGTCTTCAGCCCTGAATTTCAGTCGCCTATAAGCCTGTTTTCTGCTCCGACCGGCGATATGACCGGTCAAATTCCGGTCAATGTCGCATATTTGCTCTTCCCGGCCGCATTTTTCCATGCCACTGTCGCTTTTAGGACATCGGCGCGACGCATTCCGCGCAACGAATATGTCATCGCCCCTCGAGCATGGATTTCGCTATGAACAGGATGCAGATCAAGAAGCGCTCACTGGTCTTCTTTATGGTACCGCAATTCACCATGCTGCCCTTTTCGGCAGCGGTGGACACCTTGCGCATCGCCAACCGCATGCTCGGCTATCAGGCCTATACCTGGCGGCTCGCGTCGGTCGACGGAGAGAAGGTCTATTCCTCCTGCGGCATCGGCATCGAGGCAAATTCCTCGCTTGCCGAGGAACGCCGGCATCTGGGCGGCGAAAACCGTCCCGGCATGGTGCTCGTCTGTTCCGGCATCGATATCGAGGAATTCAACAACAAATCCGTTAATGCCTGGCTGCGTGAATGCTACAATCGCGGCGTCGCTGTCGGGAGCCTCTGTACGGGCGCGCATGTGCTTGCGCAGGCCGGTCTTCTGAACGGCAAGCGCTGCGCCATCCACTGGGAGAACCTGCCCGGCTTTTCCGAAGCCTTTCCGCAGGCGGAGGTCTATGCCGACCTCTACGAGGTCGACGGCAATCTCTATACCTGCGCCGGCGGCACCGCCTCGCTCGACATGATGCTGAACCTGATCGGCGAGGATTTCGGCGAAAGCCTCGTCAACCGCATCTGCGAACAGCACCTGACCGACCGCGTGCGCAACCCGCACGACCGCCAGCGCCTGCCGCTGCGCGCCCGTCTCGGCGTGCAGAACGCCAAGGTCCTGTCGATTATCGAGCTGATGGAAGGCAATCTCGCCGAGCCGCTGTCGCTGATCGAGATCGCCGATGGCGCCGGCCTCTCCCGCCGCCAGATCGAGCGGCTGTTCCGCCAGGAGATGGGCCGTTCGCCGGCCCGCTACTATCTGGAAATTCGCCTTGACCGTGCGCGACACCTGCTGGTGCAGTCCTCGATGCCCGTCGTCGAGGTCGCCGTCGCCTGCGGCTTCGTCTCGGCCTCGCATTTCTCCAAGTGTTATCGCGAACTCTACCACCGCTCGCCACAGCAGGAACGCGCCGAGCGCAAGATGACCATGGCGACGGCAAGACAGGCTGTTGCGGCTTGAGCTTCGACTACTCGTTCGTGGTGCTCAGCTTGCGCCGAGCATCTGCCTCCGCGCGAGAGGACGTGTTATTCGAGAGCGGTCGAAGGTCGGAGACGGCGCGGCATATCCTCTTCTCTCCAGCGGGGAGAAGGTGGCGGCAGCCGGATGAGGGGGCCACACGGACCAGCCTTTCCATCGTAACCTATCCCGGCACGCGGGCGGAAATCCCTGGCCGTTGTGCCATAGGCATTGTTGAAGACCGGCGCCGCGGCGCCCTCATCCGCCCTACGGGCACCTTCTTGGATGAGAAAAATATAGGATATTGATGCTTGCCGGGCGGGTGGCCGCCCGCCCGGCAGCTGGTTGTCGGATCGTCACCTTCTTAGCCGTTTTGGGGCTGTGGGGAGCAGGATCGCAACCGGCTCTTCATCTGGCCCGTGTGGTTGCAGGAACCTTGGGGTTCGTATCCAAGACAGGGACGACGAAGATGACCGATAATAACATGATCTGTGCCGGAATCGATGTCGGCAAAAGCCATCTCGACATCGCCCTCCATCCCAGCAAGGCAAGGCTGAGGGTCACTTACGACACCGACGGCTTGAAGGTGCTTGACGCCTTTCTTCAAGAGCATGACGTCAGCCGCATCGGCTTCGAAGCCTCTGGCGGCTATGAATGGCGGCTGCTGGCGCATCTGCGGGCCGGCAAGCGGCCGGCGGCGCGTCTGCAGCCGGCGCAACTGCGTTTCTTCGCCAAGAGCCGGCTCAAGCGGGCCAAGAACGATCGGCTCGATGCTGTGCTGATTGCGCTCTTCACGGCAAGTCTCGAGCAGTTGCCGGCGCTGCCGGACGCACGCTTCGACAAGCTGGCCGCCGAACTGACCTATCTGGAACAGATCGAGCAGCAGATCGCGCTGGTCAAGACCTTTGCCGAGACCGCATTGTCGGAGGCGATCAAACGCCGTCACCTGCGCGAGGTCGCCCGCCTCGAAACCTGCCGCAAGGCCCATCTACTGCGGCTCGAAAAGACAGTTCGCGACGATTGCGACCTGGCGCAACGGCTCGAGCTGCTGATCTCCATCAAGGGGATCGGGCTGCGCAGCGCCCTGTGCCTGATCATTCGGCTGCCCGAACTCGGCCATGCCAGCCGCGCCGAGATCGCCGCCCTTGCCGGCGTCGCGCCCTATGACGAGGATAGCGGAAAATATCATGGCAGACGCCGCATCCAGGGTGGTCGCGAACGCCTGCGAAAGAGCCTGTTCATGTGCGCATTCACGGCAACCCGGCACAATCCGGATCTCGCCGCTTTCTACACGCGCTTGCGTCAGAGCGGAAAGGAACACCTGTGCGCCGTCATAGCCGTCCCGAAAACTCATCGTTCTCGCCAACACAATCCTCTTTCGCAAGACCGAATGGACGCCACAATACCGCAAAAATTAAACATGGTTGCTCCCCGATGGGAGAAGGGGGACTCGAGAGGTCGCGGCAGAGCCCTTTAAGCTCGTTTACCGAGCCTGAAGAATGGGCATTTGCGGATGAGAGAGGCGGATACGGCGCCGAGTAAACGAAAGCAGCCCTACTGCGCCACCTCTTCCGTCATCCTGGCGTCGGAATAGACCTGGTTACGGCCGCGATGCTTGGCCATGTAGAGGAATTGGTCGGCGGCGTTGAGATAATTCTCGAAGGTTTCGTAGCTGCCGATTTCGGCGATGCCGATCGAGATGGTGACGCCGAGTTCCTCGTCGTCGGCCGTTACCTTCAGCCGCGAAATATCCGAGCGGATCTCGTCGCAAAGCTTGGTGGCGGCGGCCGAATCCATCTGCGGGAACAGGATGGCGAATTCCTCGCCGCCGAGGCGGGAGAGCAGGTTGTCACTGCCCTCGAAGATCGTGAACAGCCTGTTTGCAACCGCCTTCAACACCTTGTCGCCGATCTCGTGGCCGTATGTGTCGTTCAGCCGCTTGAAGTGGTCAATATCGAGAATGGCGACCGAGCTCGGCACTTTCAATCGCAGGCACTCGTTCACCAGCTTCGGGCCATTGTCGTAGAAATAGCGGCGGTTATAGAGGCCGGTGAGATAGTCGCAGGCTGCAGCGGCCCTCAACTGGCGCATCTGCGCCAGCGTTTCCGCATTGTTGGCGATGCGGCATTGCAACTCCTCGGCGACGAAGGGCCGATAGACGAAATCGCTGGCGCCGGCTTTGAGGAAACTCGCGGACAGCATACGATCGTTGGAGGAGGAGACGCCGATGACGCGCAACCGGTCCGAACCGAAGCGATGGCGGATGCGCCGCGTCAGCTCGTACCCGCTCATATCGGGCATGTGATGATCAGTGACGACGAGTTCGATATCGCTATAGGCTTCGAGCGCCGCCAGCGCCTCGAGCCCCGAGCTTGCCTCGACGACCAGATATTGCTGTGCCTTCAGGAGATCGACGAGAACCTGGCGTACCGAGACGACATCGTCGACGACGAGCACCCGCGTCTTGCGGTTGGAGATCGCGCGGCGGACGGTGGCGACCAGATTGTCGAGCGCAAACTCATTGTCCTTCAGCACGTAATCGATGACATTGCGCTCCATGATCCTGTTGCGCGTATTGAGATCGAACGTGGCGGTGAAGACGATTGCTGGAATATCGTGCTCGATCGTACAGTCGAGCGCCTCGCCATAGGGCGAATCCGGCAGGTTGAGATCGACGACGGCCATGGTGTAGCCGTGACCGTCGTCGGCAAGTTCCCTGCGAAGCGCTTTCAGCGACGAGCAGGATTTGACGGCAAGGCCAAGTTCCGTCTGGAACCGGTGGCAAAGCACGGCGGAAAACATTCGGGAATCTTCAACCAGAAGTATTTTGAGCCCGCCGGAACGCAGCCCGATACCATCTCGCTGAAAATCCGCCTGAAAAGCCACAGCCGCTATTCCCCCCTGCGCCTTGCGGGCTCGACTCGGCCCTCCGCCCGGCGCGGCGGACGATAACCGAGAGGCTCATCCACGTGAAGGGGACAAATATTCGGGTTACCTGTAATTGCAAAGATCCGGCGCCCGGCGGCGACGATCGCCCGGGACTTCCTCGCGATCCGGATTCCGGAAGAGCCGTCAGGCAACCGCCCGCTCCTTGCGCATGGACTGGATCTGCAGCAGCGTGTCGAGATTCTGGTTGACGCGGCAGTAGAACTCCTCGTCGATGAAGGGACGCAGCATGAAATCGTTGCCGCCGGCCTTCAGAAACCGCGCCGAAAGCAGCCGATTCGAGGAGGAGGAAACACCGATGATGCGCAATTCGTGCGAGCCGATATGGGCCCGGATGCGCCGCGTCAGTTCAAACCCGTCGATATCGGGCATATTGTAATCGGTAATCATCAGGCCGATATCGCGATTGACCTTCAGGGTCTCCAGCGCCTTGGCGCCGTTTTCGGCCGTGCTCACTCGGAAATTATAGCGCTTCAGCCGGCTCGACAGCAGCGCGCGCGCCGTCGCGCTGTCGTCGACGATCAGCACGTGATGGCGATGATTGGTCAGGAACCGGCAGATCGACTCCGCCAGAAGGTCGACGGCGAAAATATTGTCCTTGAGGATGTAGTCGACGATGTCCTTGGCGATCAGCTTGTCGCGCATGCCCTCATGGAAGGTGCCGGTGAAGACGATGGTCGGGATGGAGAGGTCGACCAGATATTCAAGCGCTTCGCCGTTTTCGGCACCGGGCAGATTGATGTTCGAAATCGCCAGCGTGATCGGATCGGACGATTTGTCGTAGGAAAACTGCAGATCCTCGAAGTTACGGCAGATCTCTACATCAATGTCGAACAACTCCTTGAGGCGTTTGCTGATCATCGAGGTGAATACGTTTGAATCTTCCGCGACAATAATACGCGTGCCGGCAAACATCTCTCCGGAATATTGCATCCCCGAAATACCTAAAAACGCCATGATAAACCTTTAATGTAAAACCCGTCCCCAGCCGAAGTGATACATCAATTGATTTGACTAATTATTAATCAGCACGTCCCTATATGAAACGAAGAAGCGGACCAGTGGGCCACCAGTTTGTGGACAAAGTCTCCTCCGTCATGCTCGGCCTTATGCCGAGTATCTGATCACAGCAATTGCTTTGACGGGAAACATTTATTCTCAGATACTTAATGGACGCGAGCAGATCCTCGGCACAAGGGCGAGGATGACGTCGCAGGTTCTGCAGTGGTTTGTCGGAAGCCCTCGCGGCCCGATGGCCGCCTCCGATTTCTTGGACATATGATTAAGAAATAGTGCGCGAAGCTCGGGATATGGGTGCCGGTCGCGCGTGTGAAAGGCCCACTCCCGCCGCCGTCGGGCTGGCCGCACGCGGCCGAAGTGATTATAAACAGGTTACTGACCGTCCGCCGAAGAGGTCCGCCCATGACCCAACCCGACCCGGTGATCGAATGGCTTCTCGATTCCGACCCGGCGATCCGCTGGCAGGTGATGCGTGACCTCATCGAAGCTCCGGAACCGGAATGGATGGCAGAACGGGCCAAAGTGGAGACCGAAGGCTGGGGTGCAAAGCTCCTCTCCTTTCAGGACGACGATGGACAATGGGCGGGTGGCGCCTTTCTGCCCGCCGATTTCGATCCTCATGAATGGCGCGAGCACGGCCAGCCCTGGACGGCCACGACATTTTCGCTGTCGCAACTGCGAGAGTTCGGCCTCGACCCGTCATCGGAACGCGCCAGGCGCACAGTCGCATCGCTCGGCGCCAGCGCCCGCTGGGAAGAAGGCGGCCAGCCCTATTGGGAGGGTGAAGTCGAGGAATGCATCAACGGCCGGACCGTCGCAGACGGCGCCTATTTCGGCATCGACGTCTCCCGCATCGTAGAGAGGCTCACGGGCGAGCGCCTCGATGACGGCGGCTGGAACTGCGAACGCGTCCGCGGCTCCCTTCGCTCCTCTTTCGCCAGCACGATCAACGTGCTGGAAGGTCTGCTCGAATTCGAAAGATCGACAGGCGGCACGCCCCGGTCCCGCGAGGCGCGCAGCACGGGCGAGAAGTTTCTGCTCGAACGCAAGCTCTTCCGCCGTCTCGGCACCGGCGAACCGGCGGACGAACGCTTCCTGCGCTTCCTCCACCCCAATCGCTGGCGCTACGATATCCTGCGTGCGCTCGATTATTTCCGCTCAAGCGCCATGTTGACCGGCGCCGATCCAGATCCGCGCCTTGGCGAGGCGATCGGCCACCTTCGCTCCAGGCGCTCGAACGACGGCCGATGGCTGCTGGACTGGACCCTGCCCGGGCGCGTCTGGTTCCATGTCGACGAGGGGCAAGGCCAGCCGTCGCGCTGGATCACGCTGCGGGCGATGCGGGTGCTCAGATGGTGGGATAGCCAGGCATCAATCCGACACTGACGGCAAACCCAGCGAACGCAGGAAGTGCGCCTGGATCTTGTGCAGCAATTCCGCGCAAATCGACGGCGTCTCGCCGATGCCGGCCTGATTGAGGACACCGTGCACGGATTGAACAGAAACACCGCCGCAGAACCGGGACCGGCGACAAACCAGCTATTATCAGCTGCCCAGGCGGCGATGAGCTCCGTCAGATGCGTGTGAGGAAGTCACGACAAAGACCCTGCCGAGTTGCCGGAGGGCCGCCACCTAGAGTTTGCCCGCTAAGGACAGCTCTTTTCTTCCAAAGCGGGCTGCGATAACTCACGCTATCATCCCGATCACCACAGGTAAATCATGAACGTCACCATCTATCACAATCCCGGCTGCGGCACCTCGCGCAATACGCTGGCGATGATCCGCAATGCTGGCATCGAGCCTGATATCATCGACTATGTGAAGAACCCGCCATCGCGGGAGGAGCTGGCAAGAATGATCGCGGATGCCGGTCTCACCGTGCGTCAGGCCCTTCGCGACAAAGATACGCCCTACGCCGAACTCGGCCTCGACAATCCTGATCTGACCGACGATCAGCTTTTCGACGCCATGCTGGCGCAGCCGATCCTGATCAACCGGCCCTTCGTCGTCACACCGCTCGGCACACGCCTGTCGCGGCCTTCCGAGGTGGTTCTGGAAATCCTGCCGGAGACGCACAAGGGCGCCTTCGCCAAGGAAGACGGCGAGAAGGTCCTGGATGCGGACGGCAAGCCCATTATCTGAGCCGTCCAGCCTGACAGGTCCGCAATCCTACTTGACGACCGCCGAGCCTTTGACGATGTCGATCGTCTCGCCGCCATCGAGCCCGATCCGGTCCCCGTCGGGTGTCGTCATGAAGCAGCCCGAGGAGCAGAGGCTTTCGGAAGCGCCGGCATCGACCACGACTTCGACACGCTGTCCGCCCTCGGTGATGACGAGCACCACGGCGGCAGGATCGGTGTTGGTGATGGATGCGGCGTTGACCGCCGGCGCGGCAAGCAGCGGGACAAGCAAAAAGGCGGCAAATCTTGCCATCATGTGCGGCGGCGCTGACGCGCCCTCCCCTCGAAAGATCGGTGCTGCCCTCGGCAGCAATCCCGATGGAAGGTATCATGCACATAGACCTGTGAATGATGGCTGAATAAGCTGTTCAGCTCTCCGCTGCCCGCCCGCGCAGCTGGCGCACCGGCCGCTCTTCTTCCTCCACCGGTCTATCCTTGGAATTCTCATGGCCGTCCGCATGCTCCTTAACCGCATTGGGCAGAACGAGGGCAGCCTCCCGATGGATGGTAAGGTCGCTCTGTGGCAGCGGGATTTCTATGCCTTCCGCCTTGAAGCGCTTGAGGATCTCGATCCTGAGATTGTTGCGCACCGTCAGGCCGTCGCCCATATCGGCGAGGAAGAAGCGCAGCTCGAAATCGAGCGAATAGGGGCCGAAGCGCAGGAATTCGACATGTGGCTCGGGATTGCGCATGACGAGCGGTATCTTCGCCGTCAACTCCAAGAGAATATCCATCACCTGTTGCGGATCGGCGTCGTAGCTGACGGAAACCGGGATTTCCGAGCGACCGATCTTGTTGCGGTGTGTCCAGTTGCCGACGAGGCCGTTGATCAGTTCCGAATTTGGCACGATGATCGCCTGCTTGCGGAAAGTCTCGATCTCGGTTGCGCGCACCGAAATACGCTTGACGATACCTTCGGCCGTTCCGGAGACGACGTGATCGCCGACCTTGAACGGCCGCTCGACCAGCAGGATCAGGCCTGACACGAAGTTGGAGACGATGTTCTGCAGGCCGAAACCGATACCGACCGAAAGTGCCGAGGCGACAAGCGCGAAGCTCGACAGATCGATGCCGGCGGCGGAAACGCCGATGATCGCGGCAATGCCGACGCCGAGATAGCCGATGCCCGTTTTGACCGAGTTTCGCACGCCGAGATCGACATGGCTTCGAGCCATGACATTGCCGTCGAGCCAGCGCTGCAGCCAACGCGTCAGCAGATAGACGCCGGCGAAGAGCAGGATGCCGGTGCAGATTCCGAGCAGCGAGATGCTGATGCCGCCGAGCTTGACCTCGGTAAACAGCCGGAAGGCGATAAGCTGCAGATCCTGTACATGGAAGCCCCAGAGCAACAGGATCAGTGGAATGCCGACGAGCAGCGCCACCGCATACATGGCAAGACCGACGAGCAGGCCGACCTGGTCTATCGCCACCGGCCCGAGGTTGAAGCGCCGCGCCAGGAAGCGCGCGAAGAAGGTGTCGCCGAAGCTTTCCTGCCGCGAGATCGCCTTGCCGGCGAGCAGGCCGACATACATGGTGGCGACGACCGCCCCGGTGATGATGAGCTGCGTCGCGACGAAGCGGGCAAGTCCGACGTAGCCGGCAAGCGCTGTAACGATCAAAGCGGCACCGACGACGCGTAGGATGATTGCCATGCCGCGCGGCCAATGTCTGCCGGGCGCGTCGGGATCGCCGCTTCTCGCCAGCATCGGCTTGCTGAAGGAGACGGCGATCAGGATGATGCCGATGATCAGCGCAGCGATGAGGCTCCGTACGACGGTCAGTACCAGCGGCGATCCCATCGCCTCGCTGACCGTGCCGAAGAGATAGTCGAGTCCGTTGACGACAGCCATCGCCGAGAGACAGTAGCCGATCGCGCGAGCGCCGAGATTGGAAAGCTTCACCAGCCGCCAGTGTGGTTCGCTCGGCGCGAAAATGGCGTTGACGAAGCGGCCGACGAAATAGACGAGCCCGATCGTGCCGAACAGCGCGCCGATAACAGGCGCGATATCGGGTCGCAGCACATTGAAACTGTTGAGGAAGAAAAAGGAGGTAACGAGCAGGACCGCCAGCGCCAGCGTCCGGATCAGCGTCGACCAGAAGGCGATCGACAGCCTGCCGATATAGGAGGGGTTCTCGACCGCCTCATCGCGGCGCAAATACGAGCCGAACAGCCGGTAGCTGCCGGAGAGCAGGACCAGTGCTGAGGCGAGCGACAGGAAGATCGCGGCAAACAGCGGGAACCGCTTGAACTTCCAGACGAAGGAGGCCCAGCTCGCCAAGGCCTGTGAGAATTCGCTGACCTCGTGCACGAAGGCGCGCGCGGCATCGTCGAGCACCGAGACGGAGATTTCCGTGCGCCTGAAAAGCGTATCGGCGAAAAGCTGCCGCCGCATCTCGATGATCTCGTTCATGAGCTTCGTCACCGCGATCGACAGGTTTTCGGCGTCACCGGTCACCGCGTTGATCTGCGCGCGCTCGGCGGCAAGCGCGTTACGCTCGTCGGTGACGATCTTCGCCTCTGGCGGCTGTCCATCCTTCGGCGGCTCGCCGATCTCGGTCAGCCGGTTCTTGATCTGGTCGAAACGCGGCCTCAGGTTGACCGATATGGTGATGACGGCGCGGCTGAGCTCATCGGCCTTGGTCGCAAGCCCGACCAGCGCATCGTCATTATCGGCGTTCTCCTTGACGCTGTCCTGAAGCGAGCCAAGCTGGACCTTCGCCTTCTCGATCTCCTTCGCCGCCTGGGCGGAAGGCGTATCGACAAGCGGCGCCTCTGCTGCCTGCGGCTGCGGTTCCTGCGCGAAGGCTGCTGCGCTCTCGAAATGCGCACCGGCGAACGCCAGCGTCATCAGAAGAATGGTGCGAAGCAGGGTCGTTCTCAGCCGCAAAAGCGCCTCCGGAAAGGTTGTCGTCGGAATAGAATGCCAGCTTGTCGTAGCAAACAAAGGCGACAGAAAGGCGGAAGATGCCTTAAGCGCCTTGCACCGACCTTGCTCCATGCAGCACTCAACCGCTCGTTCGAACTGCTCAGAACCCCGCGCCGGGCTTGGAGAGATAGTCGAGTTCTGCTGCCGTCGATTCTCGTCCGAGCATGGCATTGCGGTGAGGAAAGCGCCGGTAGGCGGCGATTATCTCGCGGTGGCGGATCGCATAATCGAGATATTCCTCGTCGCCCAGCGCGGTGAACAATGCCACCGAACGCTCCTGCTCGTCGAGATTCTCGGCGTGTTCGAAGGGCAGGTAGAAAAAGGTTCGGCATGCATGTTCCACCGCCTGGTCGGCGCCGGCCGCAAGCGCGAGCTTGGCTTCCCGAAGCGCCAGCCCGTCGGTAGCAACGGCAAGCCCCGTGCCGCGATAGATGTTGCGGGGAAACTGATCGAGCACGATGACCGCCGCCAGCCGGCTCACCGGGTCGGCCCGCCATTCATCGCCGACGCCTGCGGCAAGCGCCAGATGCGTATCGCGGAAAACATCACGGATCTCGGCATCGAGTTCCGGCGGCGGACGAAACCATAGCTCGCGGCCGCATCGAACGAACCAGAAATCGTAGACCTCCCGGGGTGTGCGGATCGCCGTCATACTCTGCCTCCCGTAGCGTTTGGTTTGATGATGTTATGCCGGCAAGCTCTTGTAAAAATAGGACAAGGTGTGCCGTGTGCCCCCTCATCCGACCTACGGGCGCCTTCTCCCCGCTCGGGAGAAGAGGGAATCGAGACCTCGCGGCATAACCCCTTCTCCCCACGGGGGAGAAGGTGGCCCGAAGGGTCGGATGAGGGGGCCGCTCGGCACACCCTCCACTCCTATTTACGTCCCCTCACTCAACGAAAATACCAGCATCGCCCTCGTCCCGTCATGCCCGGGATCGTAAGCAAAATCCGATTTCAAGCTCGCGGCCATCGCCGTCAGAATCCGTGTGCCGAGCCCCGTTCCCCTGGCTGGGCCCTCTGGATCGAACCCCGCTCCGTCATCCTCGACGATGACGCGCAATTGCCCGTCCGTCTGGTCGACAAAAACGCGGATCTCGCCCGAGACGCTCTCGGGATAGGCATATTTGAAAGCATTGGTGACGAGTTCACTGACGATCAACCCGAGCGTGATCACCTTGTCGGTCGCCAGATTAACCGGCTTTGCAGTCAACACGATACGGTGCGGCCGTTTGTCGTCGCGCATCGAAGCTTCAAGCTCGGTCAATAGGCTGTTCAGATATTCATCGACCTGCACCGAGCCGACCTGCCGGTTGGTATAGAGCCGGCGATGCACGCTCGCGATCGCGTTGATGCGCATCTGCGTCTCGTGCAGCGCGTCGACCGCCACCTGGTCCTTGGTCATGGAAGATTGCATGCGGATCAGTGCGCCGACGAGGCCGAGGCTGTTGGCAATGCGGTGATTGACTTCGGCAAGCAGCAACTCGGCATGGTCGCGTTGCTGACGGATCACCTCCTGCGCCTGCGCCGTCTCGCGGCGGAAGCGCGCCCGCTCCAGCGCCTGTTCGAGGGCGGCCGCGAGCAGGTCGAAATAATCGGCCGAAATCCCCTTCAGCATGTAGTCATCGGCGCCCGCCTTCAGCGCCGCGACCGCGATGCTGGTGTCGTCCGACCCCGTCGCATAAATGACCGGCGGATGATCCGGAACGGACGTGATGCAGGGCAGAATGTCGAGTCCAGTCTCGCCGCTCAGGAGATGATCGAGCACGACGGCGTCGATGCCGCCCTCGGCGATCCGAGCAAGGCCGGCAGAACCATTCTGCGCCCACTCGACCGAAAAGCCGCGCCGCGCAAGGTTCTTCTGCATCAGGAGGGCGAGCCCCTCGTCGTCGTCGATATAGAGGATGTGGATCAAGGCATCCGCATCGCCGCTAGAATTGCTCATTCCGTCTCCCGGCGTTCTCTCTAAGCAACGACGGCCGCAAGGTCCGAGTCGTCGGCATGGGCACTGTCGTATTGCATTGCCCGCCCGAGGTAAACATCGCTCCTCCCTCGCTCTTGTCGCAGGCGACGTTAGCTCTTCTGGAATTTCCGATGGCCGGAGACTTCGGCGCCCGCCTCCTTCGGCAATTGCAGGAAGCGCAGCGACGAGACGATGCCGATCGCGCCGACCACGACGAAGGCCCATCGGAAGTCGGCCAGGACGGGATTGTCGGCGCCTCTGAGAGCAGAGGAAATGTTGAGCACGGCGGCGGCCACCGCAACGCCGAGCAGCATCGACATCTGCTGCAGCATGCTCGACAGCGTCGAGGCCGAGCTTCGCTGCGCCGGGCCGATATCGGCAAAGGCGAGCGTGTTCAGCGCCGTGAACTCCATCGACCGCGACAGGCCGGCGAGAAAGAGCAGCGCATGGATGAAAAACGGCGGCGTGTCAGGCGTCAGGAAACCGCAGGCAACGATCGAAATCGCTGCAATCAGCCCGTTGAGCCCGAGAACGGTTCGGAAGCCGAAGAAGCGTAAGAGCGGTGTCGTCACCGCCTTCATGCTGAAATTGCCGAGAAAATAGACGAGCAGATAGGTGCCGGCGGCAATCGAGCTCAGCCCGAAGCCGAGCTGGAACAAGAGAGGCAGAAGGAAAGGCGTCGCGTTGATGGCCGTTCGGCAAGCCGTGCCCGCCGAGAGCGTCGACATCGAAAATGTCTGGACGCGGAAAGCCGAAAGATCGAGCAGCGGATTGTCGACGGCAAGGAAATGCCGCGTCGCCATGACCGATAGGACGATGCCGGCCGCAAGCATTGAGATGACCGGCCAAAGCCCGCCCTCCCATTTGGCTGAAAGCTCCAATGCCGCGAGCAGCAGGGTCAATCCGGCCGCGCTCAGGATAAAGCCGCGAATATCCAGCCGGCCGGGATCGGCCTCGCGCTGTTCGGGCACAAAGCGCAGCACCAGCCCCATGCCGACGATGCCGATCGGAATGTTGATCAGGAAGTTCCAATGCCAGCTGGCATAGGTGGTGATGAAGCCGCCGAGCACGGGGCCGACCACGGGCGCCGTCAGCGCCGGCCAGGTGATGAGCGCGATTGCCTGGACGAGTTCGGACTTGCGGGCGTTTTTCAGCACGATGATGCGCCCGACCGGCGTCATCAGCGCGCTGCCCGCCCCCTGCAGCGCACGCCACAGCACGAATTCCGTGAGGCTGCCGGAGAGCCCGCAGAACAGTGAGGCGCCGGTGAAGACGCCGATCGACACCAGGAAGACGCGGCGCGCGCCGAAGCGGTCGCCGAGCCAGCCCGACAGCGGAATGAAGGCCGCCATCGTCAGCATGTAGACGGTGATGCCGATGCTCATCGACACCGGCTGCACGCCGAAGCTCGCCGCCATCTGCGGCAGCGAAGTGGCGACAATCGTGCCGTCGAGGATCTGCATGAAAAAGGAAACGGCAACAACCAGCGCCACGATCTTCGCCTGGCGGCCACCCGCCGCCTCTTGCCCTTGCTCGTTCGTCTCTGCCGTGGTCATCGGTCCGCCAATGGAATTCTGGGTCGCGACAGGGAAACGGGAGGAAGCCGATCGGTGATCTGCCACGCGAGGGACGCGCGGACATGGAAAACCGCGCCCTGGCTGAATACGCCCGTTGCATCGAGGCGGAAAGGCTAAATTTCGCACTGAGCGGGAATATTCAGATGCCCCCGACGGCGGGCGCAAAGAAAAAGGCCTCGCCGGAGCGAGGCCGAGTTTGTACCGCGCCGGGGAAAACACGGGAGCGGCTAACGGTCCATATCGCGCCGTCGATATCCTAGCGAGGCCCGATATCGCTGCATCGGTACGGTCAGGAAAAAAATTTCGAGAACGTGCGGAATATTTGCTCAAACAGCCGGCCTCGCCCGCTCCAATTTCGCGCGCGGCGCCTGTGCGGTGCAGCAACGATTGCCGCTTGCAATGTTTATAAAAAGGTCTATCACTAAACATATTGCTAAACATGATGAGTGAGGAGCTCATGTGAGCATTCTCTGAACGGGTGAACATGCGACGCCGGTGGGAGCCGGCTTGGTTCTGGGAGGAACTTATGCAAAAAACATCGAAAGCCCTTTTGGGGCTGGCCGCGGCATTCGTCATGTCGTCGGCATTGCCCAATCTCGCCAAAGCCGATGAACTGACGCTGTGCTGGGCCGCATGGGATCCCGCCAATGCGCTCGTCGAGCTGTCGAAGGACTTCACCGCCAAGACCGGCACGCAGATGAAGTTCGAATTCGTTCCCTGGACGAGTTATGCCGACCGCTTCCTCAACGAGCTGAATTCCCACGGCAAGCTCTGCGACCTCATTATCGGCGACAGCCAGTGGATCGGCGGCTCGGCCGAGAACGGCCACTACGTCAAGCTGAACGACTTCTTCGACAAGGAAGGCATCAAGATGGATGACTTCGTGCCGGCGACTGTTGTCGGCTACTCGGAATGGCCGAAGAACACGCCGAACTATTGGGCGCTGCCCGCCATGGGCGACGTCGTCGGCTGGACTTACCGCAAGGACTGGTTCGAAAAGCCGGAACTCCAGAAGGAATTCAAGGCGAAGTACGGCCACGATCTCGCAGCCCCGAAGACCTACGATGAGCTGAAGCTGATCGCCGAGTTCTTCCAGAAGCGGGAGATCGACGGCAAGACCGTCTATGGCGCTGCGATCTATACTGAGCGCGGCTCCGAAGGCATCACCATGGGCGTCACCAACGTGCTTTACGACTGGGGCTTCCAGTACGACAACCCGAAGAAGCCCTACGAGATGGAAGGCTTCGTCAACTCGGACGATGCGGTCAAGGGCCTCGAATTCTACAAGTCGCTCTATGACTGCTGCACGCCGCCCGGCAGCTCCAACGTCTATATGGTCGAATCCGCCGACGCCTTCAAATCCGGCCAGGTCGCCATGCAGATGAACTTCGCCTTCACCTGGCCCGGCCTCTACAAGGACGAGAAGGTCGGCGGCGACAGGATCGGCTTCTTCCCCAATCCGGCGGAGAAGGCGCATTTCGCCCAGCTCGGCGGTCAGGGCATCTCGGTGGTCTCCTACTCCGACAAGCGCGACGCCGCCCTGCAATACATCAAATGGTTCGCACAGCCTGAGGTGCAGGCCAAATGGTGGGAACTCGGCGGCTTCTCCTGCCTGAACTCGGTCGTCAACGCGCCTGATTTCGCCAAGAGCCAGCCCTATGCTCAGGCCTTCCTGGACTCAATGGCGATCGTCAAGGACTTCTGGGCCGAGCCAAGCTACGCCTCGCTGCTGCAGGCCATGCAGAAGCGCGTCCATAACTACGTCGTCGCTGGCAACGGCACCGCCAAGGAAGCGCTCGACGGCCTGGTGAAGGACTGGAGCGACGTCTTCAAGGACGACGGCAAAATCTAGTGCCTGAGGGGATTGGCGGCATCCCTCTGCGCGCCATCCTCACCAGGATGGCGGCCCGGATCGGCAGACGAGCCGGGCCGCCGGATCTTTCATATCCTAAAAGACCGGGTGAAAACTTGACCATTTCCCATTCCTCCATCGTCGAGAAAGCGGCCGACGTGACAGCAAGGGCAACGCCCGCCTCGCTCGCCCGTCATGTCCGCGGCCTCTCCGACAGGGCGATCGCGTGGCTGTTCATCGCGCCTTCCATCACCCTGCTCCTGGCGATCAACATCTTCCCCCTCATCTGGGCGGTCTATCTCTCCTTCACCAATTACCGTGCCAACCGGCCGAATGCGCCGGTCCAGGGCGTCGGGTTTGGAAATTACGAGCGCGTTCTCAACGATCCCGATATATGGCAGGCGATGCAGACCACCGCCCATTTCGTCTTCTGGACGATCCTGCTGCAGACGGTGATCGGTTTTGCGCTTGCCTACCTGATCGACCGCAAGTTTCGCGGCCATGCCTTCTGGACCACCATCATCCTGATCCCGATGATGCTGTCGCCCGCCGTGGTCGGCAATTTCTGGCGCTTTCTCTACGAGCCGCAGATCGGCCTCTTTGCCTATGCCGTCTCGCTGGTGTCGGGCATTCCCACATCCGATGTCCAGATGCTCGGCAATGTCTCTCTGGCTCCCTGGGCGATCATCATCGTCGATACCTGGATGTGGACGCCCTATGTGATGCTGATCTGCCTTGCCGGGCTGCGCTCGATCCCCGACTATATCTACGAGGCGGCCGAGGTCGACCGCGCTTCGCCCTGGCGCCAGTTCTGGTCGATCACCGTGCCGATGGCCCTGCCCTTCATCATGCTTGCAGTGCTTTTCCGCGGCATCGAGAATTTCAAGATGTTCGACATGGTGACGCTGCTGACCGGCGGCGGGCCGGGCTCGGTCACCGAGGTCGCCTCGATCACGTTGAAGCGCGCCGCCTTCGAAAGCTGGGCGACCGGCCGGGCCTCGGCCTTCGCCATCGTCCTCTTCGTCGCGGTGTTCGGCCTCGCCAATATCTACGTCAAGGCATTGAACAAGGTGAAGCAAAGATGAGCGCCGCCAATACAGCCCATTCGGTCGTAGAGCCGAGCCTCAACAGCAAGCGCATCGCCGGCACGATTGTCGTCCTCTATGCGCTGATCACCCTCATCCCGCTCGTCTGGATCTTCCTGACCAGCATCAAATCGCCGCCGGATTCGATCAGCTATCCCCCGAAGATCGTCTTCACGCCGTCGCTCGAGGGCTATTGCAATCTCTTCACCACGCGCACCCGGCAGACGCCCGATTATATCGCCTCGCTGCCGGCGCCGGTCGGCACCTGTGATGAGGTAACCCGCAAGCGCAACATGGTGATCGCGGGCCCGTCGAACTTCCTGCCGCGCTTCGTCAACTCGCTTGTGATCGCCTTCGGCTCCACTTTCCTCGCGGTCTTCCTCGGCACGCTCGCCGCCTATGGCTTTTCCCGCTTCAGGGTGCCGCTCGCCGACGACCTGCTGTTCTTCATCCTGTCGACGCGCATGATGCCGCCGATCGCCGTCGCCATCCCGATCTACCTGATGTATCGCGAGCTCGGCCTGTCGGACACTGCACTCGGCATGATCCTGCTCTATACCGCCGTCAACGTCTCGCTTGCCGTCTGGCTGCTCAAGGGCTTCATCGACGAGATCCCGCGCGAATACGAGGAAGCGGCGATGATCGACGGCTATACGAGGCTGCAGGCCTTCCGCAAGGTCGTGCTGCCGCAGGCGACCACCGGCATTGCCGCGACCGCGATCTTCTGCCTGATCTTTGCCTGGAACGAATATGCCTTCGCCGCTCTTCTGACGTCGGGCGAGGCCCAGACCGCGCCGCCCTTCATCCCGACGATCATTGGCGAAGGCGGGCAGGACTGGCCTGCGGTCGCCGCCGGCACGACGATCTTCCTGATCCCGATCCTGGTCTTCACCATTCTCCTGCGCAAGCAGTTGCTGCGCGGCATCACCTTCGGAGCCGTCCGCAAATGAGCCACCTGATCGAAACACGCACCCGCACCCCTGCCCGTCCAAAACGAATGTTCTTCCTGCGCCGCGGCCCGATGGAGAATATCGCCACGGTGCTGATCGGGCTCGGCTTCCTGATGCTGTTCCAGCCCTTCCTGCTGGTGCTCTACACCTATTCGCTGGTGACCCTACTCTTGGGCACCGTCATGTTCATCATCGTTTCGAAATTCCCGGAGTGAACCATGGCGGACATTCGGATTGAAAATCTCCGCAAGGAATTCGGCAGCTTCGTCGCCGTTCAGGATTCGAGCTTCACCGTCCATGACGGCGAGTTCCTGGCGCTGCTCGGGCCCTCCGGCTGCGGCAAGACGACGACGCTTCGCATGATCGCCGGCCTCGAGTTGCCTTCGAGCGGCAAGATCCATCTCGACGGCGAGGACGTCACCTTCAACCGTGCCAGCGCCCGCGACATCGCCTTCGTCTTCCAGCTCTTCGCGCTCTACCCGCATATGAATGTGCGCAAGAACATCGGTTTCCCGCTGCTGTCGCAGGGCATGCCCAAGGCCGAGATCCGCCAGCGCGTCGAAGAGACCGCCCGCCTGCTGCAGATCGATCATATTCTCAACCGCTCGGTTTCGGGCCTTGCCGGCGGCGACCGGCAGCGGGTAGCGCTCGGCCGCGCCATCGTCCGCCGCCCGAAATGCTTTCTGATGGACGAGCCGCTCGGCACGCTGGACGCCGAGTTCCGCGAGATCATGGTCCATGAGCTGCGCGAACTGCACAATCGCATCCATGCCACCACCGTCTACGTGACCCACGACCAGCACGAGGCGATGGCGATGGCCGATAAGATTGCCGTCATGAACCACGGCGTCATCGAGCAGTTCGGCACGCCGCAGGAGATCTATGCCAAGCCGGCCACCATGTATGTCGCCGACTTCATCGGCTCGCCGCCAATGAACTTCATACGCTTCACCTCCGGCCTGAAGAGCGGCGACATGTCCATCTTGCTCGACGGTGTTAATGTTGCCGTTCCAGAAATCCATCAGGACATGGCCGAAAGCGAACTAGCGCTCGGTGTCAGGCCGGAGCATATCCGCTTCAGCGACGCCTCGCACCTTCGTGGCGCGGTCTATGGCAGCGAATATCTCGGCACCAACCAGGTTGTAGCAGTGGAAACCCCGGGCGGCCTGATCAAGGCCCGCGTTCCCGCCAACCGCAGCTTCCGGATCGGCGAGACCGTGGGCCTTGAATTCAACCCGGCGAACCTCGCGCTCTTCGACTGCGTCTCGGGCCGCGCGGTGCTATCCCAGCTCTATCAGGAGACCCGGCATGGCTGATGTCGTCCTCAGAAATCTCAGCAAGCGCTTCGGCGACACCCAGGCTCTTGATGAGCTCGATCTTTTTATCCGAGACGGTGAATTCGTCGTGCTGCTCGGTCCGACAGGCGCCGGCAAGACCACGACGCTCAGGCTGATCGCCGGGCTCGAAAGACCTGATAGCGGCCGCATCGAGATCCGCGGCCGCAATGTCGCGGCCGAAGCGCCGGCCGGGCGCGACGTCGCCTTCGTCTTCCAGCAATATTCGCTCTATCCGCACATGACGGTTTACGAGAACCTCGCCTTTCCGCTGAAGGCGCCGGTGCGCAAGCTGAGCGCAGACGAGATCGACCGGCGCGTGCGCGAGGTCGCGCGCATGGTCCGCATCGACCACAAGCTGGAAAACCGCTCGACCAGGCTCTCCGGCGGCGAGATGCAGCGCGTCGCCATCGGCCGGGCGCTGGTGCGCCGGCCAGCAATCTATCTGATGGACGAACCGCTGTCCTCGCTCGACGCCAAGCTGCGCGCCGAACTGCGCCTCGAGCTGAAGCGCATCCAGAAGGAGCTCGGCTCGACGCTGCTCTACGTCACCCACGACCAGGTGGAAGCCATGACCATGGCCGATCGCATCGGCATCGTCGCCGAGGGCCGGCTGATGCAGCTGGGAACGCCGCGCGAGATCTATGGCAATCCCACCAACCTTCATGTAGCCGCCCGACTCGGCCAGCCGCATATCAACCTCCTGCCGGCGGACCTGCTGCCGGGCGGCCATCCGCCCTCCGGGACCAAAACAGTCGGCGCGCGCACCGAACATCTCGATATCGTCGTCGGCAAGGACGCAAACGCCGAGGTCGACTGGATCGAACATCTCGGCGACCAGAACCATCTGCATATCAGGGCGGGCAATCACAAGCTCGTCACACTCGCGGATCCATATCTGGCGATCGCGCCGGGCGACCGGATCAGCCTGACGCTGCGCGATCCGCTTTATTTCGATGCGGCTGGACAGCGCCTGTCGTGACCGGCAAACAAAACCGATGATGGCATGAAAAACAAACGGACGGGTCTCAATCGATGAAACACTTCTTCAACCGCAGGGAAACGATCGTCGCCGACGCTCTGGACGGCCTGCTTCTGACGACGAGCAGCGGCCGTCTCGCCCGTCTCGACAGCTTTCCCGACATCAAGGTGATCCTGCGTGCGGACTGGGACAAGTCCGAGGTGGCAATCATCTCGGGCGGCGGCGCCGGCCATGAACCCTCCCATGCCGGCTTCGTCGGTAAGGGCATGCTGACGGCGGCCGTCTCCGGCGAGATCTTCGCCTCGCCGAGCGTCGATGCGGTGCTGACGGCGATCCGCGCCGTGACCGGCCCGAAAGGCGCCCTGCTGATCGTCAAGAACTATACCGGCGACCGCCTGAATTTCGGCCTTGCCGCCGAAAAGGCGCGCGCCGAGGGCTTCGACGTCGAAATGGTTATCGTCGCCGACGACATCGCCATCCCCGGCATCAACCAGCCGCGCGGCGTCGCCGGCACGCTGTTCGTCCACAAGATATCAGGCTATCACGCCGAAAAAGGCGAGGACCTGAAGACGGTCGCGGCCCATGCCGCGGCTGCCGCCGGCGATATCGTCTCGCTCGGCATGTCGCTCTCCACTTGCAGTGTGCCCGGCCAGGCGCATGAGGATCGCCTCGGCGCTGATGAAGGCGAACTCGGCCTCGGCATCCATGGCGAACCCGGCGCCGAGCGCATCGCGCTGCAGCCGGTCGCCGATATCGTCGCTGCCATGGCGGCGCGCCTGACTCCGGTCTTGCGCGAGGGAGCAGACCACGCCCTCCTCATCAACAATCTCGGCGCCGTGCCGCCGCTCGAAATGACGGTCATCGCCAAGACAGTGCTGTCCTCGCCGCTTGGCCGCCACGTCAGGCTGATCGTCGGCCCGGCGCCGATGATGACCGCGCTCAACATGAATGGCTTCTCGCTGTCGCTGATCCGGCTGGATGGCGCGCGCGAAGCGGCGCTGACGGCAGCGGTCGAGCCGCATGCCTGGATGCCGGCCGTCGAACGCCACGAGATCAAGGTCATCCCTGCGCCGAGGACGGCGGTCAGCCTGAACGGCGCGGCGACACCAGGCGAGAACAGCCGGAACCGTCACCTGATCACCGCACTCTGCGAGCACCTGATCTCTCTGGAAAGTGAGCTTAACCGGCTGGACGGCCGTGTCGGCGATGGCGATACCGGCTCGACGGTGGCCGCAGGCGCCCGCAGCGTGCTCGCCCGCCTCGACACGCTGCCGCTCGATAGACCGGCGGCAACGCTTGCCTCGCTCGGCGATATCCTCGGCGCCAGTATGGGCGGATCGAGCGGCGTGCTGCTGTCGATCTTCTTCACCGCCTCGGCAAAGGCGATGGCCGATAAAGCCGATATATCAGCAGCTCTTCTTGCCGGGCTCGACAGGATGACGTTCTATGGAGGAGCAGGGGTCGGCGACCGGACGATGGTCGATGCGCTGTCGCCTGCCCTGCAGGCGCTCGCGTCGGGCGATATCGCTGCCGCGGCAAGAGCAGCGGCATCAGGTGCGGAGTCGACGAAGACGATGACGAAGGCGAGAGCCGGACGCGCCTCCTATGTCGGCGAAAGGGATCTGGCGGGTGTCGCCGATCCCGGCGCGGTCGCGGTTGCCGGCGCGTTCGGCGTGGCGGCAAGCCTCGCCTGACCGGGTAAAGTTCGAAAGCCCGCGGGGAGACGGGCGACAGGGAGGAAGGCAGTGCAGGCGGAACAGGTGCTTGTGGCGGGATTGATAGAAGTGTGCCGCGCGACGATCGCGGAAAACGCCGATCACCTCTGCGCACTCGATCGCGCCATCGGCGATGGCGATCACGGAACCAATATGCGGCGTGGCTGCGAGGCGGTGAGCGCCGAGGGCGAGAGCGTGTCGAGCCTGCCCTTCCCCGACGCCGTGGAAAAGATCGGCCTGACGCTGGTGATGAATGTCGGGGGGGCGGCCGGCCCGCTCTACGGCACGCTGCTGATCGAGATCGGCCGCGAGCTTCGCAAAAATGGGGAGAAGGCCGATTTTTCACTGGTGCTGAAACAGGCGATCGACGCCGTGGCAAGGCGCGGGCGGTCGCACGCTGGCGACAAGACGCTGCTCGACGTTCTCTATCCCGTCCATGCGGCGCTGGCCAAGCGGTCTCCGCTCGGTGACGTAGCCCGCAAGGCCGAACGCTCCGCCAATAGGACCGCCGCGATGAAGGCAATGCGCGGACGCGCCGCCTATCTCGGCGACCGCTCGATCGGCCATGTCGATCCCGGCGCATCGAGCTGCGCGCTGCTGACCACGGCGATCTGCCGCTATCTCGGGGAGCACCGCCCCCAATGAATGAAAGGACCGGCATGAATGGAAAGACCGCAAATGTGGGCATTGTGATCGTCTCCCACTCGCCACTGGTGGCAAGGGGCATCGCCGACATGGTGCGGCAGATGGTCGGCGACTGCGTGCCGCTCGCCTGGTCGGGCGGCAATGTCCATGGCGAACTCGGCACCGATGCCGGCGGCATTCTGAAGGCGATCGAGGCCGCCTGGTCCGATGCCGGCGTCGCCGTCTTCGTCGATCTCGGCGGCGCCGAGACCAACAGTGAGATGGCGATCGAAATGCTGGGCCTTCCCCGTTCGGCCCTCGTCTCCATCTGCAACGCCCCGCTCGTCGAAGGCGCCGTCATCGCCGCCGCCGAAGCCTCAGGGGGCGCGTCGCTCGCCAAGGTCGTCGCCACGGCAGAGGAACTGTCGCCCTGATGACGAACCGATTGCGTAGTGAAAAACAGGAGCCCGATCCATTGCACCTGAACTGCCAGACGGAGGTGGAAGTCAAGCACGGCGTCGGGCTGCATGCCCGCCCCTCCGTCACCTTCACGCGCCTTGCCAAGTCCTTCCCCTGCTCGATCGAGGTCGCCGTCAACGGCAGCGACGTCTGGCTGAACGGCAAGAGCATCATCAAGATCATGGGTGCGAGAATCCGCAAAGGTTCGATCCTCAAAATACGGGCGGACGGCATTCTCGCCGAAGAGGCGATCCGCGCGCTCAAGGAACTCATCGAGCGCAATTTCGATGAGGAAAAGAAACATGGCAGAACCGCTTAAGCTGAAAGCAAAGAGCGCATCCCCCGGCATCGCATCCGGCCCGGCCTTTCTCGCAGAGGAGCCGAAGGCTGCTTCCGCGCCCGGAACCGGCGGCGGCTACGGCGCGCTTGAGAAGGCGATCGATATCTCGATCGGTGAGCTCGAGCGCCTCGCCGACGGCGCCGATGCCGAAAGCCGCGATATCATCGATTTCCAGATCGAGGTGCTGCGCGATCCGACGATCGCGGAAGCAACGGGCGCGCGCATGAAAGCCGACGAGAATGTCGTCTTCGCCTGGGTCGCGACGCTCGACGCCTATATCGGCGAACTCGAAGCGGCCGACGAGGAACAGATGCGGGCGCGCGCCATCGACATTCTCGACATCAAGAACCGCGTGCTCGGCGCCCTCGCCGGCACCCCGGTCGCCGATTTCCCGCCCGGCTCGGTCTTCGTCGGCAAGGATATGGAGCCGAGCCGCTTCCTCGCCCATGATTGGTCGAAGGGCGGCGGTATCGCGTTGTTTGCAGGCAGCGCCGCCGGTCACGTCGCTTTGCTCGCCCGGGCGAAATCGGTGCCGATGGTGGTCGGCACAGGCCGTTTTTCAGCAGCGGATGGCGATTCCGTCGCCGTCGATGGCGACGGAGGCGCCGTCATCCTCGAGGCGGGCGGCATGCTGATCCCGCCGCTCGCGCCAGCCGGCGACATCAAGACTGAAAGCGGCGAGCTGCGCACCGCGGACGGCGTACCGATCCTTCTCTCCATCAACATCAACGATCCCGCCGAGATCGATGCCCTCGATCCGGCAACGACGGGCGTCGGGCTGATGCGCTCGGAATTTTCAGTCACTTCGATCGCCGATGCCGCCAATGAGGAACGCCAGCTGGCGATCTATCGCCGCGTGCTGGAGCAGGCGGGCGAAAGGCCGGTGATCATAAGAATGCTGGATATCGGCGGCGATAAGCCGCTTGCCGGCCTCGAAGACCTGCCGGCTCTGGAGCCGGGCTTGCGCGGCATCCGGCTGCTGCTTGCCCGGCCGGAAATCGCCCGCGTCCAGGCCCGCGCCCTGCTGCGCGCCGCCGTCTTCGGCAAGCTCTCGGTGATGCTGCCGATGGTGACCTTTCCCGACGAGATCGACCGGATGCGCGAACTGTTCCGCGAGGAAGCCGAAAAACTCGGCCGCCGTTCCCTGCTCCACCGGATGCCGCCGATCGGCATGATGGTGGAGGTGCCGTCGGCCGCATTGATGCTCGACACTTTCGGATCGGCCGCCTTCTTCTCCTTCGGCACCAACGACCTCACGCAATATCTCACCGCCTCTGTCCGCGACGGCAACGAGGCCGACGCCGGCAAGGCCGCACCCGCCGTGCTCCGGCTGATCGAGCAGGCGGTAGAACTCGCCGGCGGCAAGCCCGTCAGTATCTGCGGCGATATGGCCGGCGATCCCCGCTATCTCCCGGGGCTGCTTGCCGCCGGGCTCCGGCATTTTTCCGTGGCGCCGGCCCGCCGTCGCGCGATAAGATCGGCAATCGTCGGCCTCAACGCCGATGGCACAAGGGCAGCCGGAGAGTAGGATGGCGCGCGAAGACACCGAAGACGCCATAATCGCCTACAAGTCCATTCTGGCGCAGATCATCGACAATAGGCCGTCCGGCACGCGCCAGCGCCTGGCGACGGCGCTCGGCAAGCACCGCAGCTTCGTCACCCAGATCACCAGCCCGACCTATGCGACGCCGCTGCCGGCGCGCCATCTCGCAACGATCGTGCGCGTCTGCCACTTCAGCGCCACTGAGGAGGAACGCTTTCTCGAAGCCTATCAGGCCGCCCATCCCGGCAAGCTGCCGGATCTCGGCCATTCCGAGAAATTGCGGCACCTGTCGCTGATGGTGCCCGACTTCGGCGACGACAGGAAAAACCGCCTCCTGGAAGAGGCGATCTCCGATCTGGTGCAGAAGATCGTCGCGATATCAGGGGCGAGCGAGCAGTGAAGTGTGACCGGGCTGACGTAGCGTAATGTTTTTGGCCTTGGGAGGGGCTTGATGAAGAAGTTCATGAACACCGCGGAAACCATGGTCGCCGAAAGCGTCGAAGGCTTCGTGCGCGCCCATGAGGCCTTCGTGGTGTTCGGGGCCGAGCGCAAATGCGTCCGCCGCCGCCATCTCACATCTGGCAAGGTGGCGCTGATATCAGGCGGCGGCGCCGGCCACGAGCCGATGCATATCGGCTTCGTCGGTCAGGGCATGCTGGATGCCGCCTGCGTCGGCCACATCTTCACCTCGCCGACGCCGAGCCAGATCATTGCCGCTATCGAAGAGACCGATACCGGCGCCGGCTGCCTTCTCGTGGTCAAGAATTACGACGGCGATCTGATGAATTTCGAAATGGCGATCGAGATGGCCGGTGACCGTCACGGCCTCGACATGATCGTCGTCAGCGACGATATCGAGACGTCGAGATCAGGCGACGGCCGAGGCCGTCGCGGCGTCGCGGGGACGCTGATCGTCGAAAAGATCCTGGGTGCCGCCGCCGAACGCGGCATGCCCCTCGCCGAATTGAAGCAGCTTGGCGAGGGACTGAACACCCGCATCCGCTCGATAGGCGTCGCGCTGAACGGCGTGACGGTGCCGCAGACCGAGCGCACGACGTTTTCGCTCGGACCCGACGAGATGGAAATGGGCGTCGGCATTCATGGCGAGCCCGGCCATGCCAGGCAGCCCTTCGCCGCCGCCGACGCCATCATCGGGCATCTCTGCGAGACCATCATCGCCGACATCGCAGTAATGCCGGGCACCCAAGCGCTGCTCTTCGTCAACGGCCTCGGCGGCACGCCGCCCGCCGAACTCTACCTCGCCTATGCCAGCGCCCGCCGTATCATCGAGGAGAAAGCCATCCCGATCGAGCGCTCGCTTGTCGGAACCTATGTCACCTCGCTCGACATGCAGGGACTGTCCGTCACCCTCGCCTTGTTGACCGACGAGGAGATCGCGCTTTGGGACGCGCCGGTGGCGACGGCGGCTTTGCGCTGGCCGTGACCGCCTTCCCACATCAAATGTAGAGCGGCGCCATCTTCCGCCAGGCGCCGGCGCGGTGGGCGCGGCCGTCCCAGACATGCAGCTGATGGCCAATGTTTTTTTCGCCCAGCAGCCGGCTGAGATAGCGGTTGTTGTCGAGGAAGGGATCGGCATCGCCGATGGTCAGCACGATGTCGATCTCGCGCAGCCTGTCGAGCCGCCAATCCGCGCCGAGCCCTGGAAGGAAATGCGTCGGCGTGTGGAAATAGACGCTGTCATCGTAATAGCCGTCGAACAGGTCGCCGAACACTTCCACTTTCATCGTCAGGTCGTAGCGCCCGGAGAAGGCGACGAGCTTTCGGAAGAGATGCGGATGGCGGAACACGAGGCTCGCCGCCTGGAAGGCGCCCAAGCTGCATCCATGCACGATGGTGCAATCGTGCGGGTTTTTCGCCGCCATCAGCGGCAGCACCTCGTTGAGGATGTAATCCTCCAGCGCCGCATGCCGGCGAATGCGTTCGGCCGGATGATGGTGGAAGCCGTAGAGGCTGTCGGCGGCCAGTCCCTCGATGCAATAGAGCTGCAAATGACCGGCCGAAAGCTTGTCGGCGAGGCTCGCAACCAGGCCAAGCTGCTCATATTCGAAAAAGCGCCCCTCCCGCGTCGGAAACACCAGCACCTTGGCGCCGGCATGGCCGAACACCAAGATCTCCATCTCCCGATGCAGGCGCTGACTGTACCAGCTGAGATATTCGCGGTTCATGTCACCCTGAAGAACTGTCCGATCTTGTCGCGGAGCGCCGCCTCTTGCTCAGCGCTTCCAGGGTAATCGAAATGACCGGCGTCCAGGATGAAGATTTCATTATATTTCCGTATCGCATTTGCGACAGCGAACTGGCAGGGCGGCGCGACGGCGGGATCGAAAAGCGCCACTGCCGTCAGCATCGGCACATCGATCCGCCGCGCCGCGGTCGCCGCATCGTAGAAGCGCAGCGTCTCCAGCACGTTTTGATGTTCCGCCTGATATTCCTGCACCCCTTGCGCGCTGCCGACGCTCGGCAGCTTCAACCGCAGCGGCTGGTGGCCGAAGCTCGGCAGCGCCAGATGGCCGCGATCGATGCGTTCGTCATAGGCGATCGCCATCGCCCCGATGCCGCCGCCGAAGCTGATGCCGCTATAGCCGATATGGCCGGAGAGCCAGGGATAGAGCGTAACAAGCGTCGAGACCGCGAGCCAGATATCCGCGACGCAGCCGCCGATGATATAGGCGTCCCGCTTGTCGATATCGTGCAGCACATGCCAGGACGGATTCTCGGAAATCGGCGGATGCCTGCTCAGCGACAGCCCCCGGCAGCACGGAAAGATCACCGCCGTTTCCTCGACCGGCAGATTGAAGTCAGGCTGATCCCGCCCGCCATACCCATGCCCGACGACGAGACCGCGCCGTACCCCGCCTTCACGCGGCAGCAGCAGCCAGCCGCCGATCTTGAACGTACCGGTCGAGAGATAGACGAGGTCGAGTACGTGCCAGTCGGGATGACTGAACTTGCTCAGAGAAAGCACCGGCTGCGGATCGACTGCGAGCGCCTTCAAATACCGCGCCTCCCAGAACGCATCGAAGCCCGCAGGCTCCTCCGGCAGCTCGATCGCAAGAAGCTCTTCGAGCCGCATGCCGTAGGTCGGATCGAAGGCGAAGGGATGTTGCTTGGGAATGCTCATCCGGTTTTGTCGCGTGAAAGCTGCGGCGGCGCAAGCCTTGCTGCCGCTTTCCTCAGGTCATGGGCATCGGCCATGACACTACCAGACTGAGCATTCCGGATCTGCCCTCCTCTCCGGATATGTGCGTCAAGCTGCGGCCCCCGCCGCCTCCAGGATCAGCTGGGCAATTTCGTCGGGATGGGAGATCAGCGAGAGGTGGCTGGCCTTCACCTCGATAGTCTTCGCACCCATGCGCTTGGCCATGAAGCGTTCGAGATCGGGATTGATCGTCCGGTCCTCGGTCGAGACCGCATACCAGCTCGGCTTGGAGCGCCAGGCGGCCTGCGTCGTCTTGCCGGTCAGCAGCGCCTTCTGGAATGGCTGCTGCACGGCATAGAGTACCTTTGCCTTGGCTTCCGCCACGTCGCCGGCGAAATCGCGCAGGAAAGCCGCTTCGCCCAGACGCCCCTCGTCACCGTCGAAGACGATGCCTGCAGAAGCCGGCGGAGTCGGATAGGTCTTGGCGAGCGCGGTGTAATCCTCGCCTGCAGCTGGCGCCCGCGCAGCGACATAGACAAGCGCCGAAACATTGGGATGCACGCCGGCCTCCGTGACCATCATGCCGGAAAACGAATGCCCGACCAGAACTGTCGGGCCATCCTGCCGATCGAGCACCCGCTTTACCGAGGCGACGGCCTCGGGCAATGTCGTCAGCGGGTTCTGCACCGCCGTGGTGTTCAGCCCGGCCGCCTGCAGGCGCGTGATCACCTCGGTCCAACAAGAGCCGTCGGCAAATAGCCCATGCGCAAGCACGATATTGCGTGCTTTGACGAGAGCGGATGTCGCGGCCATGCCGCGGGTGGCTAGCAGAGAGGCGGCGGCGCCGGCAACGAGGGCGGCCGAGAAAGCGCGTCTGTTCATCGTCATGATCTGGTTCCTTACAAATGGAGAGCGTTGAAGGATCGAAAGCATGCCGGCTCGGGGCGGGAGATCCGGAGCCGCTGAAAATCGGTTGGTCTATGACGCTGTTTCGGTGCGCTCGCGTGACGCGAGCTCCCATGTATATTTCAATTCGGCGTTTAAAGCGGCTTGCATCTGCGAGATGCCTGCCTGCTGGAGAATACATGTATCCTCAATATACAGAAAGTCACCTCGCTCAGCCGCTTCTTCGAAGCCGGAAAGCTGGCATAAACTTGAAATTCTGACCGTACGGGGCGGCGATATTGTTAGGCCTTCCTAATAGGCGAAAGGAGTGCGCCAAAGCGGAGCCCGGCGCCCTCTCACGGGGAGACCGTCCGGAAAAAGCGCGGCGTTGCCGGCATTTGCCGACATAAAGGAGGAGACGACATGCCTGAGATCGCGGTGGGCGCCCTCATCAAGAATGGAAGCGTTCTCCTCGCAAGGCGCAGTCCCGGACGCAGGCAGCATCCAGATCGCTGGAGCCTCCCCGGCGGCCACGTCGAGAACGGCGAAGACGTCGAGACGGCAATGCGCCGCGAACTCATGGAAGAAATAGGCGTGACGCCGGAGCTCTGGCAATTTGTGACAAAGTTCGGATGGCAAGGCCAATCCGCAGTATCCGCCACGTTTCATATCTATCGCATCGATCGGTGGCTAGGCCGCCCGCAACTGATTGACGACGAACACACCGAGCTGAAATGGTTTAGCGCCGCCGCGATCGAATGCGAAACGGAGCTGGCTTTGCCTGAGCTCGGCAAAATTCTTATGAATCTGACCACATCGAGGGACAGCAAAGATTAAGCGGATGGCACTCGAGGTCAGCAGGCAAACGGGGCAGTTCCTCAATCTCAGGATGGGCTGAAGCAACCGCGCTCAGACCTTCTCTTTCTTCCTGGTCTTTTCTTTCGGCTCCACCGGCGCATCCGGTGTCGGCGCCAAAAGCTTACGCAGCGATGCGATCTTGTCCTTCACCAGCGGCTGGAAGCGCGTGGCACGATAGGGCATGTCGGCCGCGCCGTAGCCTTCCGGGCCGTCATCATTGCCGCGGTGGATTTCCGCGAGCTTCACACCGATGAAGGTGCCGTCGACATAATGGGTATATTCGCCCACCCAGCGGATCGTATAGATCTCGCCCTTGCGGATGAGCTGGTCGATGCTGACATGCTTGAAGGTGTCGTTGATGCAGACGACCTTCTGGCCGACATGGAATTCATAGCTCATGGATCAGACTTTCCAATAGCACTCCGCCTCGCAACTCCATAGCGCGTCCGGCGGTTGGGATGAACCCTTTTCTAATCGCAATAGACCTTGCCGCTCTTGCGGGAGCGCAGATCGAAATGGAAGTGGTTCCAGTGTTCGGGGTTGCTGCCTGGTCCAAGCACCGTATTGAAATAGCGGCAGCTGTCGGTGCGCACCGCCTTCAAGAGCCGGCCCTCGCGATAGGAGAACAGGCCCTTCTTGCGCACATCGATCGCGTGGCCGTTCTTCAGCACGAACTTGCCGACATCGATAGCATTGCCGCGGGCATGTTCCGACATCGGATTATATCTCTGCCGGCTGTTGTTCATGCGCCGGCAGGAATAGCCGCCGAGCGGCTGGATCGTCTTGATCCCGCTCCAGTAGCGAAAGCGGGCGGATGGCGCCAGCTCGTTCTTCACCCACTTGGCGAAGGCGAGCGTCACCTGGCAGTTCAGCGTCACGGCCGGCTGCACGCCGATATTGCCGGAAAGCCCCTTCAGCGACACCGGATAAGGCACCTGACAGGCCGGTCCCTGCGAGATCGGCGGCTTCTCGTCGAAAAGCACGCCCATACGCTTCAGTTCGCGCCGGCAGGCGAGTTCGGAAGCCGGCATGACGCTCGGATCGACCGGTGCGGCGGGCTGGCTCATCATCGGGTTGTTCGGCCGGAGCATCGCGACTTCTTCGCTCTCGTCCTCTTCGGGAACGCGGGTCGGCTCCAAGACAGGGCGGCCGTCGTTCCAGGCGGGGGCTCGGCTCATCTCCGCCTGCGCTGCCGGCTGCGGCATTGCCCGGGGTGCGGAGTGGCGCACTGGCTGATTGATCTGAGCCGGATTGTCGGTGCCGATGCCGTCGACGACGGGTTCGCTGGCGTTGCCCTCGGCGATCTGCTGCTGCTGCTCCTGCGCCAGCCCGACGACCGGTTCAGCCCCGAGCTCTTCATCCATGTTGACACCGCCGGACGGGACAGCAAGGTTCTGTGTGCCGCCCCAGTTGCCGTTCGGCTGGCCTGCCGCCAGCGCCTCGTCGCTGTCGATCATCGGCAGCTTGCGGCCATGGGATTCCGGCGCGGCCAGCGTCTGCGGCGCCTGTGCCGCGTGCCCGGTGCCGGCAAGGTTCGGCGTATCGAGATAATCGACCGAGCCCTGGCTGCTGCCGACAGGCCCGCCGGAGACGGGATAGGAGGCCTGAGTTTCCGCGGGCGCAAGGCGCTCCGCACGCGCCATACGCGCGGCACCGCGAGACGGTGAAATCGAACTGACCCGGGTGCCATTGTCGACATTGGCCGGCGGCACCAGCCCATCGCTGATCGAACAGGTGGTCAGCGCCGCCGAGAGCAGCACGGGCAGGAAGGCTCGCCGCGGAAAGGAAACAAACGCCATACTCTTATCGCTTCCATGGGCCGGCCGCAGAGTGACCGAAAAAACTCGGTTCATTTTTAATTAAAAACGGTGAATGAAAACTTACCGGCACAATCTGAAGGGTGGGAATTAAAAAAGGCCGGTCGCCCGGCCTTTGATCTTTGCTGTTTTTCACGCTGCCCGTGTGTATCGGGTCTCGGTCGGCCGCCCCGCCTCGCGCAGGCGGAAATTCGCAAGCAGCGTCTTCAGCTGCGTACTTTCGTCGGCAAGCGTGCGGCTGGCCGCCGTCGTCTCCTCGACCATCGCCGCGTTCTGCTGCGTCATCTGATCCATGTGATTGACGGAGCTGTTGATCTCGTTGAGCCCCGTCGACTGCTCGCGCGCCGCCGTCGCGATCGAGGCGACATGGTCGTTCACCTGGTTGACCAGCGCCTCGATCTCCAGCAGCGCGTCACCTGTCGAGCGCACCAGCGCAACCCCGCCCTCGACTTCCGCAGCCGAGCGGCTGATCAGTTCCTTGATCTCCTTGGCCGCATTGGCGGAACGCTGGGCAAGTTCGCGCACTTCCTGGGCGACGACGGCGAAGCCGCGGCCCGCCTCGCCGGCCCGCGCAGCCTCGACGCCGGCGTTCAGCGCCAGCAGATTCGTCTGGAAGGCGATCTCGTCGATAACAGAGATGATCTGGTTGATGCGACTCGAGGATTCCTCGATCCGGCCCATCGCGGTCACGGCGTTGCGGACGATGTCGCCGGAGCGGCCGGCGCTCGCTTTGGTTTCGGCCACCATCTCGCGCGCCTCGTTCGCCCGCTCGGATGCGGTCTTGACCGTCGCGGTGATTTCGTCGAGCGCTGCGGCCGTTTCTTCGAGTGCGGCCGCCTGCTGCTCCGTGCGCTTCGACAGATTACCGGTCGCCTCGCTGATGTCGGACGCACTGTCGTTGACCACCCGGCTCGATTCGGCAATCGCATGAATGACGCCGTTCAGCGCATCGACGGCGGCGTTGAAATCATTCCTGAGCTTGGCGTAGTCCTCACCGATATCGCCGATTGCAACGGTGAGGTCGCCGCTTGCAAGCTTCTCCAGGCCGACGCCGAGCACCTGCATGGCGCGGTTTTGCCGCTCGGAAGCCGAGCGCAGGCTCGCTTCGTTGCCGCGTCGTTCGTCCTCGATCTGCCGCTGCCGCGCGTCTTCGCGCCCGCGCAGCGCGCTGCGTTCGTCGACGGAGTCACGCAGAACCAGCAGCACCTTGGCCATCTGGCCCACTTCGTCGCGGCACTCACTGCCGGCAATCTCGACGGATGCTTCCTCGGCAGCAATCGCGTTCATCGCCGTCTTTAGCCGGGCAATCGGCGCCGTTACGCTGCGGACGATGGCATAGGCGATCGCGATAGTGGCGGCCGCGCCGAGCAGGCAGAGCGCCGCAGCCCAGATCGCATTCTGACGATAGAGCGCCGCCAGGTCATCGGCATAGACGCCGGTGCCGACAATCCAGCCCCAGGGCTCGAAACCGGCGACATAGGAATATTTCAGCACCGGCTCATCGGCGCCCGGCTTCGGCCAGTAATAATCGACGAAGCCCTTGCCGTCCTTCTTCACCTTGTTGACGAACTCGACGAACAGGAACTTGCCCGTCGGGTCCTTCATCTGGGAGATATCGGTACCGTTCAGTTGCGGCTTGATCGGGTGCATCACCATGGCGGGGCGCATGTCGTTGATCCAGAAATAGCCGTCGGCGCCGTAGCGCATGGCGCCGATCACGTCCTTGGCGGCCGCCTGCGCCTGCTCGCGGGTCATCGTACCCGCCTGTTCCATCTTGTAATATTTGTCGAAAATGCCGAGCGCCGTCGCCTCCATCTTCTCCAGCCCCGCCTTCCGCTCCGCTTCCAGCTCGGAATAGGAATAGTTCAGAAAGAAGATCATCGTCGCTGCGAGCACGGCAAGCGTGAAGCCGACGAGGCAGTAAAGACGGGTGGATATTTTGACGTTACGCATGAGGGTTCCCGGCGATTCTTGGATATGAGACCGCTTTCATTGTGAACCGCCTGAATTACTGGAGCGTAAAGTTTTATTAGAAGGCGATCAAATAACGCAAGGTGAAGTGTCGGTTGTAAAATTCAACCCGCTGAAATCGAATGAGATTTCAGCTCGGTGACGACCGCGATATTTGCACCGCCGCCTTCGCTGGCACCGAAAGGGATTGGTCCACACAACGAGTTCGCCTAACGTGGCTGCAGAATCGTAACACCCAGCCTGAAGGAACCTTCCATGACCGATGCCGCCAAGCCGAGAGGCGAATTGACGTTGCGCACGCTCGCCATGCCGGGCGATGCCAATCCGGCCGGCGATATTTTCGGCGGCTGGGTCATGGCGCAGATGGACCTTGCCTCCGGCATTCGCGCCGCCGAGCGCGCCAAAGGCCGCGTCGTCACCGCCGCCGTCAAGGAGATGGCCTTCGAACTGCCGGTCAAGATCGGCGACACGCTTTCGGTCTATACCGATATCGACCGCGTCGGGCGCACATCGATTACGCTGATCGTCGAAGCGTGGGCGCACCGCTCGCGTTATGCCAAGATGGAAAAGGTCACCGCCGCCACCTTCATTATGGTGGCGCTCGACGAAGAGGGCAAGCCCAAGCAAGTCCCCGAGGAGTGACAGGCCGGGATCGACACCATGGAAACGGTCAGCTCGCCGGAGGTCTTCCTTCATATCAAGGTGGTGATGGGCATGGTCATCAGCCTTTCGCTCGCGAGGCTGTTGACCGGCGTGGCCGGTATCGTCCAACACCCGGCCAAGGCGCGGGTCTATGTCGTCCATCTCGGCTGGGCGCTGTCCCTGTTCCTCTTCATCATCCATATCTGGTGGTGGGAATATCGCCTGCAGGCCGTGCCCGTCATCGGCTTCGGCATCTATCTCTTCCTCGTCTGCTTCTGCAGCCTGTTCTTCCTGCTCTGCGCCCTGCTCTTCCCGGCGAGCCTCGATGAATATGGCGGCTACGAGGAATATTTCATTTCGCGGCGTAAATGGTTCTTCGGCGTCCTCGGCCTGATCTACGCCGTCGATATCCTCGACACGGCGATCAAAGGTCCGGAGCGCATCCTCTCGCTCGGCTGGGAATATCCCGCCCGCAATATCGTCTACATCCTGCTCTGCGCCCTCGCCGCCTGGACCGCGAACCGCCGCTTCCACTCAATCTTCGTCATCGCCAACCTGCTCTACCAGGTGAGCTTCATCTTCAGGCTTTATGATGTGTTGGAGTGAGGCCCGATCCCGCGAAGCGGGAGCGATCGATCCAGTGAATCGATCGCAGGACCGAACGCCCTGAGAGAAAGCGAAGGGCCGGGCAGCGGCAAATTCTCAAACCTCGTTGGAAGGTCGCGCCCTCTCCCCAGCCTATCCTGAAGTGCCCCGCAGGGGCCTCGAAGGACGGGGCTGGCCTCCGCTTCGCCGAGTGCGGATGCTGGCGTGACGCCAAGCCACCTGCCCCCGTGATTCGAGACGGCCCTTCAGCCTCCTCACCATGAGGGCTGGTCGTTGTGCCGTGCCGCCTCTCTCACATCTTTAAAAACTGTGATCCCTTATCAAATCCAAGCCCCGGAAATATCTTCCCCGTCAGATCATCCAAGCCGACATCGAACTGCCGGTAGAGCATCGCCGCCGCCACCTCGCGCACGTCGGCGGTCGGCATCAGGTCGCGGTCGTCGAGCAGTTGGCCATCACCGATCCCCGGCCAGCGGCCAAGGATGCGCCCGCCGTTGATTGCGCCGCCGGCAAGGACGGCGCAACCGCCCGTTCCGTGGTCAGTGCCGGCGGAGCCGTTCTGGCGGACGGTGCGGCCGAATTCCGTCATGGCGAGCACCACCGTCTTTGCCCATATCTCGGGGCCGAGCGTCGTCTTCAGCGTGTTGATCGCCTGGGCAAGATCCCCTGCCGGCCGCTTGAACTGGCCGGCCTGGCCGATATGCGTGTCCCAGCCGGTGATCGAGAAGCTGGCGATGCGGTAATCGCCCTTCAGCATGTTGGCCGCGAGCGCCGCGACGTCGCCGATCTTCTCGCCGCGCTCGCCGTCCGGCTCGACCATCATCGCAGCGCTGTCGGCTCGCGTCGCCTCGGCAAGCGCCTGAGCGAATGGCGGATCACCGGCATAGAGCCGCGCCAAAAACTGCATCTCGTCACGCGCCGGCGCCAGATTGGAATCCGACGCCCAGACGTCGACATTGTTCGGCCCGGAGAGGATCAGCTCCGTCGACGTGTTGACGTCGATCGCCTTGCGCGCATCCAAGCGGGGAATGACGGCGAGCGCCCGGTTCAGCCAGCCGGTCTTTTCCTCGGCGACATGTTCGCCGCCCGATTCCAGCATGTCCTGGCCGTCGAAATGGCTGCGCTGGTCGCGATAGGGCGTCGACACCGCATGGATAAAGGCGAGTTCTCGGCTCTTCCAGAGCGGCATCAGGTCGGCGGCGGCGGGATTGAGGCCGAAATGCCCATCAAGATCGAGAAGTCCGCTGTCCGGAGTCAGGGCCAGGGTCGGCCTGAGCGCGGCAAAACCGGTGTCGCCGTAAGGCTGCACCAGGTCGAGCCCGTCCATCGCGCCGCGCAGGATGATGGTGACGAAACGATTGTCGCCGGGCATTGCCGCGAAGCTGACCGGCGTGAAGACGGGGGCGGCGGCAAGACAGCAGGCCGAGGTCAGAAAGCCGCGGCGGGAAAGCAAAATCCGGTTCATTGGGAGCCTCCTATCGGCGGTTGAATTCCGGCGATGCCAGCGCCAGCGTCAAACCGCTGATCTTGTTCGGTGCCTGCGACACCACGCGGATCGTCTCGTCGCGCGCGGCATCGGCAAGCGTCGATCTCAGGAACTCGCGCGGATCCTCGTCGCGGCCGAACTGCGCCGCCGCCCGCCTTGCCCAGGCCAGGCGCTCGGCGAGCTGGCTGCCGGTGATCCAGGCGGAAAAGCCTTCCTCGAAACCGGCAGGGCTCGGCGGCAGCCAGGTCGGCTGGCCCATGCGCTTCAGCGCCCCCTGCCCCAATGCCCGCGCTGCCCGAAAGGCCTTGAGCCGCTTGTCCCTCGCCTCTCCGGCGGGGTCCGTTGCCACTGGCGCTCCCGCCATGCCGGGCGTATTGGCCGCCATATCGCCCTCATCCGTTCCCTGCTGATTGGCTGCCAGGAAGCTGCCGACGACGCCGTTGACCGGCCCCGCATTCAGCGCCCTCAGACCGGCAACAACAAAATCGAACGGCTGACGCGCCTTGGCGCCCTCGTTTTGCCAGGCGGCGGGATGGTCGAGCATGGCGGTATAGACGGCGGTGAGGTCGCCATCCGTCTTCTTCCACGCGGCCGCCATATCGGAGACCATCCCCTCGTCTGGTTGGTCGGAGACGAAATGCACCGCGAGCTTGCGGCTTATATGGGCCGCCGTCTTCGGATGGACCGAGAGGTCGTCGAGCATGTCGAGATAATCCTCGCGCGAGCGCCGGCGCCCGCCATAACTGACGCCGAGCACCTGATGCGTGCCGGGCTCCGAAATGTTCGGCCGAAAGGCGATATCCATCTCCTTGCGGTCGATGGTGAGCCCCGTCAGCACCATGGCCGCAGCGGTAACATCCGCCTGGGTATAGCCGCTGCCGGCGCCGAGCGTGTGCAGTTCCAGGAGTTCGCGGCCGAGATTTTCGTTCAGCCCCTTGTTGCGCTTGACGCCGCCGGCCGAATCCGGCCCGAGCGAATCCGCCTGGTCGAGGTAGATCAGCATGGCGGGGTGAGCGGTGGCGCTGCGCAGGAGATCGCCGAACCTGCCCGATATGAACGGCCGGATTGCCTCGGCCTCGTAGAGCGGCACGATAAGACGCATCGGCAGGCTCTTGTTGGCGCTGGTGGAGAAATGATCGGTCCAGAAGGTCGAAAGCCGCTCGTAAAAGCCGTAGGGCGACAGCACCGCCTGCATCAGCCGCAGGTTCGCATCGTGCTGAAACTGCTGCTGCGCCTGGCGCTGCACAGCTTTGCGCATCTCGCGCTGCGTCGGATCGTCGGTGACCGTCTTGGCATCTTCCCGGATCTGCTTCAGCTGGTCCTGTAGGCTGAGGATCGCCCGGTGACGCATGTCGGGGCCGCCGAGCGGAAAATCCGGCGTTGCCGCCGCCCCTTTGGACAATTGCCCGATCAGCTCATCCTTGCTTTGCGGCGCCACCTCGCCCGGCCGGAAACCATAACCGAATCGGATCGCCGCCATCGTCGGGAAAGAGAGGCTCATGCCCGATCACCTCCTGATCACTTGATGGTGACAGGCTGACAGCCGATTGCGACGGGAATCTGTAGGAAATGCGGCGATATCACGACATGGACGATTTGTAATCTACTGAAAAGGCTCAGGTTTCATGCGCGGAAGATGAAGGATGCTCCGATTGCAGTGGGTGGCTTCAGTTCAGGATAAGGCTCTCTCGGGCCCTTGGCGGCATCCTCCAGCTTTCCTCATGCTGAGGTGCGCAGCCCGAGAGGGCGGAGCCTCGAAGCACGCGCCTCAACCTCGCTCCTTGCATCTTTTCGCCGCCGCAGCACCCACCTCGTCCTTCGAAGCCCCTGCGGATGAGGCTCTCTTGAGCACTGGCGCATGCCCCCCGGCGCTCTTCATCGCAACCGGCGCATCCGCCCGACCGTCTCAAGCCACCCTGCCCCGGCACGCCCACGCCACCGATGCAAACGACCGCGGCCCGTCCGGTTCGCCAGACTCATAGGCGGCCCGAATGGCAGCGTCGACGGCCTTTCGCTTGTCCGGCTCGAGTCCCGCAACATACCTGCCGAGTGGCCCTTCGCCGGCCGCGATCGGCTGCCAATAATCGTCGAAGGAAAGATAATCCATCCGCACCAGGAGCGAGGTTTCCTCGACGTCGGAAAGGCCCTGCGCGATGAAGGTCTGTTTCATTTCCCCCGGCCGCATCATCGGCTGGAAACAATATCGGCGGCGCAGCGGCAGCGCGTCCTCGTCGAGCATGACGGCCGTATCCCACAGCATTCGCATATTCGACATACCGCCGTAATGGTCCCAAACGGCGGCAGCGACCACGCCGCCGGGGCGGACGACGCGGGCCATCTCGGCCACCGCCTTGCCGGCCTCCGGCACGAAATGCAGCATCAGCAGCGAAATCGCCCTGTCGAAACGGTCGTCCGCGAAAGGCAAGGCGCAGGCATCCGCCTGTTGGATCGATATGCGTGGATCGGTATTGGCCCGCTTCGCCGCCTCGACGAAGACCGGAGAATAATCGATGGCGGCGATCTCCCGCAGGCTGGGCGTTTGCGCAAGCGTAAACGCCAGGCTGCCGGTGCCGCAGCCGACGTCGAGCACGCGATCGCCATCCGCCAGCCCGGCAAAATCGATGAGCATCGGCGCCAGCTTCCGGCTCCAGCGGCCCATCAGCCGCTCATACCCATCCGCACTTTCGACATGAAAACTCGACGGCATGAATGCCTCCTCCCCCCAAGGACGATGGCTCATTATGAACGCGCCGCCGGCGGCCGCAAGCGGATAATCGCTGTCGATCCGCCGGATCTCCTTCTCCCTTATCCTCGGCCCTGCGCCGAGGATCTGCCACCCGTCAACCGCCGTGGAGCGCGTCAGCCGCCAGCTTTATTCAGAACGCTCCAATCAAACCCGCGCGCCCAATCGGCGTAACGATGCCAGCCGACGTCAGGAAAATCGCCGCGAAGCGAGGCGATGTCGGCGTCATAGCCAGTGCGGTCGAACCATTCATACATCAGCGCCGCATCCTCGCTCTGCTGCCGCATCGCGGCAATCGGCAATTCCTGATAGCCGATCGGACGACCGAGCACTTCCGACAGGATCTTCACCTGATCCTCGCCGGACAATTCGTCGCCGGCGATGTCGAAACGTCTGCCGAACACCCGTTCGCGCCGTTCGGCCAAGGCCGCGACGAAGGCGCCGATATCGGCAAGGCAGATCTGCTGCAGCACGCGCCCGGACGGCAGGGCCGCGGCGTAGACGCCCTGGCGCAGCGCGTCTATGGCCCAGGGCGCCACGGTGTTTTCCATGAAGGCGACGGGCGCGCTGATCGTGTAGGGAACGCCGAGCCCGGCAATATGCTGCTCGACCAGAAACTTGCTGTCGAAATGCGGAATGCCCGTCTTTCTATCGGCGTCGGCGACGGAGGAATAAATCAAGTGCCCGATACCGGCAGCCTTGGCCGCATTCGCGGCGGTGATGCCCTGGCGGGTTTCCGCATCCGTCCCGGCCTCGTAGCTATTGCCCATCAGGAACATCGTATCGACCCCGCTCGCAGCCTGCGTCACCGACCAGGCATCGTCGAGATCACCGGCGACGACTTCGACGCCCGCCGCGGCCAGGCGCCTAGCGCTGTCGCTCTCCGGTCTTCGGCAGATCGCCCTGACGCGGTGGCCCCGCGCCACCAATGCGCGAGCGACCGCGCCGCCCTGCTGTCCGGTCGCGCCGGTTACCAGCACGCTTCTTTCCTTGCTCATGTCTCTGCTCCTTGTGGTTGGCGATGAGCCAGAGGTAAGGCTTGCCGCATTAAACCATAATAGCCTAAGATTGAGAAACATCGTGCCACTGGTGAATACAATGCTCGATCTCAACGACATCGTCGTCTTTGCCCGCGTCGTCGAGGCCGGCAGCTTCACCGCCGCCGCCCGCCTGCTTGCCATGCCGAAGACGACGGTCAGCCGTCGTATCGCCGCGCTGGAGCGCGAGTTCGGCGTGCGGCTCCTGCAGCGAACCACCCGCAGCCTCAGGCTGACGGATGCGGGACGCCTTTATTACGAGGAGAGCAGTGAGGCGCTTCGCACCCTCGAGCAGGCGAACCTTCGGCTGGCCGAGGCGCGGGCCGAGCCCGCCGGCACGATCCGCATCTCCGCGCCCGTCGGCTTCGGCGGTCATTTCCTCTCCGCCACCATCTTCGATTTCCTGGCGACCTACCCGAAAACCAGGGTGGAGTTGCGCCTGTCCGACGACCGGCTCAATCTCATCGAGAACGGCATCGACCTCGCCTTCCGCACCGGCATTTTGGAGGATTCGACGTTGATCGCCCGCAAGCTCGGATCGACCTACCGGATTCTCTGCGCTAGCCCCGACTATCTCGCCCGCTGTGGCGCACCGGATCGGCCGGAGGACCTCGCCAGCCACGATTGCGTCATCGCCGGTCGGTCGGCGGCCAATGCGCACTGGGTGCTGGAGGGCGAGGGCATTCGGGAAACGGTAACGGTATCGGGACGCTTCGCCGCCAACGAGATGCAGGCGGTCATGGCCGCCGCGATCGCCGGCTACGGCATTGCGCAACTGCCGCACGGCGTCGCCGCAGCCTGCATCGCCGATGGCCGATTGCAACGCGTCCTCGACGGCTACACGACCCCAGCCGGCGGCCTGCATGTCGTCTATCCCAGCAGTCAGCACCTGTCGCCCCTGGTCAAGGCATTCGTCCAATTGGCGATCGATCACCTGAATGTCGGCTATAGCGCAATGGATGCGCCGGCGATCATATCGGGATGAATCCTGGCCTCACTGAAAATGCTGCCTTGTATCATCGCCAGAGGAAATCCGGTCCGGTGGTCTGAGAGGTCAGCTTGAGCGTTCCGTCCGGCTGAACGACATAGGTCTCGAAGACGCGGTAGCCGAAGGCGCCGAGAAAGGTGTGCTGGACCACCGTTCCCGGACGATAAGGTGAACGCACGAGTTTTCCGCCATAGGTGAGACTATCCGGAAGAGGCTGCGGGCCGCCGGCGGTGCTGGCGCAGGCCGTAAGAGCGAAGAAAACGGCAAAGAGCGCGTGCTTCATCCTGACATCTCTTCCCGGCGACAGTGGCAACGGAAGAATACAACTTTACTCGCTCAGAAAACAGCGTTCCTGCCTTCGTAGTCTCTGCGCAGCGATTGCGCCCGCGCTAGCGCGCGGGTGATCCTCTCGTCGGTGAAGGGTTTGGCGATCACATCGAGCGCGCCCTCAATGCCGTTTCCGACGCTTTCCGGACTGCCGGTCACGAAGATGACGTCGACGCCGTAGCGATCGATCAGTCGGCGTGCGAGCTGCGCGCCGCTGGCACCGTCGGCGAGGCTGAGATCGACGAGCGCGACGTCGCTTTTCGGAGCATAGGCGAGCGCCTGCTCAATGGTCGAAACCGGTCCGACGGTCTGGTGTCCGGCATCCTGCGCGATGCGTTCGAGTTCCATGGCGATAAGACCCTCGTCTTCAACGATCATGACGTTCATGGATCCTCCTCCCATCGCAAGCTCGCCGGTGGACACACCCCCCGGTCACCGTCCTAACGCAACTCCCGCTCGGAAGTTTCCGCCGCAAAGGAGGGGCGTGCGAAAAATGGTAAGCAATTCGGTAAAGGATCGCGAGCTACCGCTCGATGCTGCCGTTGCGCCGGATCTTCCGCTGCAGGAGCAGAATGCCGTAGAGCAACGCTTCGGCCGTCGGCGGGCAGCCGGGAACATATATGTCGACCGGTACGACGCGGTCGCATCCGCGTACCACCGAATATGAATAATGGTAATACCCGCCGCCATTGGCGCAGGAGCCCATCGATATCACATAGCGCGGTTCCGGCATCTGGTCGTAAACCTTGCGCAGCGCAGGCGCCATCTTGTTGCACAGCGTACCCGCCACGATCATCAGGTCCGACTGCCTTGGGCTTCCGCGCGGGGCGACGCCGAAGCGCTCGACATCGTATCGCGGCATGGACATCTGCATCATCTCGATGGCGCAACAGGCAAGACCGAAGGTCATCCACATCAGCGAGCCGGTGCGCGCCCAGGTGATAAGCTCGTCGGTGCTGGTGACCAGAAAGCCTTTGTCGGCAAGCTCGGCATTGATCGTCCCCATGGTCGGGTCGCCCTGCCGCTGTTCACCGGGGAACTGGAAATTGCGCGGGGCCGAGTGCGGTTGCGTAGATGGCATCGTCTTCTCCTGTGAGCCGACCTCAAACACAACGCGCACGACAAAGTTCCAGCCGCGCCCGTCCCGGTACAATACCGGACACGCGTTTCCTGATATCTGTCCTCAGGCGCGGCGCTTAACGCCGCCCCGCCCGACCACTAATCCTTATCGAGGAACCAGCGGATCGCGGCGTCGTTCCGGCACCGCGAGAGCGGCAATTGCCGCACGGAGTGAATACGGGTGATCCCCTCCTCCCCGTCCGTGTCGACGTCCATGCAGGCGCAGGCATAACCATGCGAGGCATAGGTGTAGACAAATTCGCCGGCCGTCAGGTCGGGAATCTTGTCCATTCCCTCGGCCGCCTTGTAGCCGCTGCCATTGTCCATGATGGTCCAACCGCCGCCGGCATCCATGAGCGACCATTTGGCCATCGAGGGATTCTCCAGCCAGCCGCAGCGGCGTTCGGCATGCGCCGCGGCGGGCGCGAGAAGCATCATCAGAATAAGCACATGCAATCTCATCATCGCCCCCTCCGCCTCGCCGGCCACTATGCATGCTCAGTGGCCGGCAAGGCAACCGGGGTAATTCAGACCGCGCGACCTCTCTCCATCTTCGCGCCAACTCTTCCCAGCCGCCCGCCCTCGTCCTTCGAGGCTCCGGCCTTGAGCACGAGATACTTTCGTCTTTTCTTTGCGGGCGTGCTGTGTACCCCCCTCTGCCCTGCCGGGCATCTCCCCCACAAGGAGGGAGATCGGCAAGAGGTTGGACCATCGTTCCCTCGTGACCGTAGCGCAGCAGCTATAAGGTAGTTGTTTGGGGAAGCCATCGCGTCGCGCCCAGCCGATCTCCACCCTTGTGGGGGAGATGGCCGGCAGGCCAGAGGGGGGTGCCACACGGTACCCCCATCCCCTTCATCCTGAAACGCGCATCTTCGCCGTACAACCGCATCAGACAGCTACGGCAGCGTACAAGAATGAGGGCTGATCCTGAACGCGGCTCAGGATTTCCCCTTGGCGCTTTCCTCCCGGAACGCGGCTTCGCCGGCATCGGAGACCTCGACCCATTTCCTATCGGGCTCGGCGTCGGCAACGTAACTGTCGTGCCAGTTCCACCATTTGTAGGTCGGGGTCTGCGGATAACCCGCAGGCGAATCCTCCCAGACTTCCTGGCGTCCGAGCGGCGTGATGTCGAGATAATTCCAGGTGCCGCCCATCTGCTCGTCGCCGCGGTTATTGACGAAATAGGTGCGGAAGATGCGCTCGCCGTCGCGGTAGAAGACATTGGTGCCGTGCCACTCGTCGACACCGAAATCCTTGTCGAAGTCGTCGGTAATCGTCACCCACGGCATCGTCCAGCCCATCCGTTCCTTCAGCCGCGCTATGTCGGCCTGCGGCGCGCGCGAGGCGAAGACCAGCGTCGTGTCGCGGGCGTTGAGATGGGCGACATGGGCGACTTGATCGGCGACCATCGAGCAGCCGCGGCAGGCGTGCTCGGGCCAGCCGAAGACGCCGGGCTCGTAAAAGGCGCGGTAGACGATGAGCTGGTGCCGGCCTTCGAACAGGTCGAGCAAGCTGATCCTGCCCTGCGGCGCTTCGAAAGCATATTGCTTTTCGACGGCCATCCACGGCATGCGCCGCCGCTCGGCGGCAAGTGCGTCGCGGGCATGCGTATGCGCCTTTTCCTTCACGAGAAGCTGCCGGTGAGCCGCCTCCCAGGCCGCCTGCGACACGACGGGCGGCCTCTGCATGGTCTGTCCGCCCTTTCCATTCTCGGCTGTTGCAGTCATCGCTTCAATCTCCTCTTTGGGGCGAGTTCCCGCGCCTCCTGTTCGAAAGCCAGTGCATCGCGATTGGTCGAAGATAGTTTCGCATCGGGCATCGAACAGTGGGAGTAACAACTGTGTCTGTTATCCCACGGCCAACGCAGTTGGTCCGCGAGCCAATGCAGTTGGTCCACAGGCAATGTAACGGCTCCGCCCGCGGCCGATAAAACCTGCTCAACCAACACAACAGTTGCCAAAACCCACATGTTGACGGAAGCTTCACCACGGCCATTGGATCACGTGACATGACGGCAGAATCCACCTTCACAGATCAGGCAAGGCACGGCAGCGCCAGAATCTGCCGCGGCTGCTGGGATCAGATGCATATGCCGATTCCGATCGGCGGCCCGCTTGCGCTTCCCTTCCGCGCCTTCGGCATTACCCGCAGCAAGATGAATCCCGATATCTGCACGATCTGCGAGCGCTCCTTCCAATATGTGAAGAAACAGCGCCAGATCACCGTCGACGCCACCATCCTGTTCGCCGATATCAGGGGCTTTACCGATCTTTCCGAGCGTATCGAGGCGGTGCGCTTGAGCGAAATCGTCAGCCTGTTCCAGGATCGCTGCGCCCAGGCGATCTGGGCGCATGACGGCATCGTCAACAAGCAGATGGGCGACGGTCTGATGGCGATCTTCAATTTCCCGATCATCCGCAAAGATCACGCCGGCGCGGCGATCAGGGCCGCCCAGGAGATCCAGCGCAACTGCGCCGCGGCGCTGAGCGGACTGGCGCTCGACGCTCTGTCCGGCCGCACCTTGGGCGTCGGCGTCGGCATCCATTCCGGCGAGGTCCAGATCGGCGAATTCTCAAGCTTCCGCAGCGATTTCACTGCGATCGGCGGCGTCGTCAACCAGGCCGCAAGGCTCGAATCCCAGGCCGCCGCCGGCGAGATCCTGATCTCGGCCGAAACGGCCGCGAAGGCTCCCGAACTCGTGGCAGGCGCCGAAACGCGGATGCTGGCGCTGAAGGGCATCGAGCAGCCAGTGCAGGCACGCGTTCTGGCCAAGCGTTGAACGACGGCGATCGCGCCCTTCTCAAAGCATCAAACCGCCGCCAACATGGCAGCTGCAGTTTCTCACGCTGTGATTGCGAAACACATCGGATCACAAGCAAGTTAAACCTCTGGAAACAAACATCGCTTATCTCTGAGCTGTTTTAACAGCTGGGGTATTTCATGGGCAGTTTTTATCTGTTTCACTGGTTGATCGTCTTGATCCTGATCGGCGTGCCATTGATCTTCGTCTTCAAAAAACCGCCGGTCGGGCCGAACCGCTTCGGCGGCCGGCCGCCGGCTATGGGTTTCGGCCAAGCGATTGCAAGCTTTTTCAAGAACTATGTGAACTTCAGCGGCAGGGCGAGCCGATCGGAATTCTGGTATTCGGCGCTCTTCATCTTTCTCGTCGCCATTGTTTTGTATGTCGTGGATCGGAGCGAAACCTTGAACCTGATCTGGTCGCTGGCCACATTTCTTCCGTCGATCGCCATGGCCGCCCGACGCCTTCACGACATCAACCGAAACGGATGGTGGCAGCTTCTCGCACTGCTAGTTCCCATTGGATCGGTTGTCGTGCTCGCAGGGTACTGCACGGCGTCCACAATGGATGATTCCAGGGAAGCCGTCTTTGCTTGAGCAAGGTGTAAGGATCGATCTCGCGGGTTAGGTGTTGCCTTCGCTGGCACGGCCTATCCGCCGCGCGGACTGCGGGATGCGCAGTCCGCTTCCAACGCCAAGTATCACCTGGCCGTAAATTGGTGCCCTGCCTCGATCTTAGCGGTCCTGACGAACCCACTATCAGCCGGGCAGCTTGCAGCCCTTGCTCATGCCGGCGGACTGCATAGCCGAGACCTTGCCTTTGGACGCTGCAATTTCGCCTTCCTTGTCTCCGCCCGCGACGCGGCCGATCGGGACCCCGACGAGGAAGACACCGAAAGCATCGCCGTTCGCCGCACTGATCTGCTGCTTGGAAAGGTCGTCGAGCTTGGCCTTCTCTACCTTGCCTCTGCGTGAGGGGTCTCTGGTTTTGCGGTGTCCGGAAGGGACCGGCGAGGCAGGCAAATGCTCCGCCTCTGCCTCAGTACTTCATGTTCCGCAGTTCCGGAAAATCATAGTACCTAAGCCGCTTGTCGTGGCAGCGATAGTCGTTCTTTTTCAGGTACAGTATCATGTTGTGTTGCAAGCCGAGGCCGATATAGGACCAGTTCGGGTTGCGGCGTTCCGTCGTGCGCGTGCAATAAGCATATATCTGCTTTTCCGGATCAAGCAGAACCACGCTTGATATCTCGGCCTTTATGAAGTTCCCCGGTTTGATGGTTCCCTGCAGCGCGTCGACATACTCGCGTCGAACTGCGCTGGAGGGCGGACGCTGGGATTCTGCAACGGATTGCGGCGCCGGAGTTTGGCAGCCGGCCAGGACCAACAGGGCAGCGTTGGCAAGGAATCTAATCTTCATCTGGTTGAATCTCCTGTATCAAGGCCGATAGATCGGTTTTCCCCAAAGGCGATGGTAAAGCAGCAACGTTACAGCCTGTGCTTCGAGGCTCCGCCCTGCGGGCTGCGCACCTCAGCATGAGGGAGGATGGAGGATGCCGCAGCCTCTACGGGCGCGCCGCGGCTATGCCGGCAAGGCCCAAGAGAGCCTCACCCTGAGAGCCTGTGAATCTATCGATTTTTCGATTTTTCGATTTTTCGATGCGAGTCAAATCAATGACTTAGCTCTCGTAAAAACGACGAAAATCCTAAAGATTCACAGAGTCTGAGGTGCCCGGAAGGGGCCTCGAAGGGCGAGGCGGGGGCGCCGGCGGTCGATGGCGATAAGCAGCAACATCGACGCCGCCAAATCTCTCACGCCCGCTTCAGGTCTTCATGCCGGTCAGCTCAGGAAACGGGTAGTAGTGCAGCCGCTTGTCCTTGCAACGATAGTCATTCGCCGTTGCGCCGAGGATTTGGCCATCGGTGAAGGAAACCCCGAGATAGGCCCAGTCGCCCCAGCTGCGCTTGGGCACCACACGCACACAGTAAGCATAGATCTTTTTCTCAGGCTCAAGCAGCACCACGCTGGAAATCCGTGCCCAAACCACTTCCCCCGCCTCGTGTCTATAACTTCTCTTGAATACAATATTGATGAAGTTCTGTCGGACGTCACTGGAGGGAGCACGTTGGGAATCCGCAACGGATTGCGACACCGGGGCATTGCAGCCGGCCAGCATCAGCAGGGCAGTGCAAGCGAGGACTTTTATTCTCATTCAGACGAATCTCCAAAGAATCGGAGCGCGATAAACGCTGCGTATTCCTACAAACACAGCGGGAATAATTTTTGCAATACACAAACAACATTGTTTGCCGCGTGTTGGTCGCGCGCCGTGTAGATATGATTGCACGCTCTATTTAAACCGGAGGGTTTGAAACGGAACTTGTGGTCCCATTCCCATCGTCATCATTGATCGCCACGCCAGCCTCCAGCGCCGCAAGGATAAAAGCCTGCCGCACCGTTTCCGCCGGCATGCGGCCGGCAAGCCAGGCGCGGCAGAAATCGATCGCCCTCTGCTGATGGACGCCGCCATTGACGGGCCAGTCGGAGACGAGTGCGTAAAGCGCATCCTGCGGTGAGCGGAGAACCAGCCGTTCGCCGGTATCAAGATCGATCGAGATCGGTTTTTTCCAGAAGGCGGAATGGTCGCTAATGGCAGTCGCACCTGAAGCTGAAATTACATAGGATTAACTGCCGAAGGCCGATCCCGGTTCCAGTGCGGGCGAGAGGATGGCAACGGTGCCCCGCCCAAGAGAGCCTCATCCTGAGGCGCCCCGGAGGGGCCTCGAAGGATGAGGCGGGTGCTCCTGCTGACAGCCACAACTCGAGGAATTGTTGAGCCAATCCGAACGAGTCATTCGTTTCCCTTTTGTACTCTTTGCCTCTTCCCTTTCGCGCTGACTCTCTCCATATTCGCGCCATGGCCAAAGCTCCGAAAAAATCTCCGACCTCGAATGGTTTCGAGGAAGCCCCGCAATCGTCCTTTGAAGGCGTCCCCCTCTCCGGCTCCGTCGCCGATTGGGTGAAGCAGTTGGAGGCCGATGCCGAAGCATCGGGCGTCGAAAGCCAGCGCGAGATTGCCTCGAAAGCGGGCAAGCACCGCAAGAAGGTGGAGAACGAAGCACGCAAGCATTCGGAAGCCGTCAGCGTCAACAAGAAGGCGACGGTGAGCAAGACCGCGCGCGGCGTTTCCATCGGCGGCTCGTCCGATCCGAAGATGCGCGCCGCCGCCGGCCTCAACCCGGTGGCGGGCCTCGACATTTCGCTCGAGGATGCCGGCAACATTGCACCCGGCGGCGTCACCGCCACGGTGGAGGCGCTGTCGAAGCTGATCGAGAGCGGCAACCCGCTGCACAAGAACGGCAAGATCTGGACGCCGCACCGCCCTGCCCGTCCGGACAAATCCGAAGGCGGCATCACCATCCGCATGGACTCGGAGTACAAGCCGGCCGGCGACCAGCCGACGGCGATCCGCGATCTCGTCGAGGGCCTGGAGAATGGCGACCGCAGCCAGGTGCTGCTCGGCGTCACCGGCTCCGGCAAGACCTTCACCATGGCCAAGGTGATCGAGGAAACGCAGCGCCCGGCCGTGATCCTGGCGCCGAACAAGACGCTGGCGGCCCAGCTCTATTCCGAGTTCAAGAACTTCTTCCCCGACAATGCGGTGGAATATTTCGTTTCCTACTACGATTATTACCAGCCGGAAGCCTATGTGCCGCGCTCCGACACCTATATCGAGAAGGAAAGCTCGATCAACGAGCAGATCGACCGCATGCGCCACTCGGCGACGCGCTCGCTGCTCGAACGCGACGACTGCATCATCGTCGCCTCGGTCTCCTGCATTTACGGTATCGGTTCGGTCGAGACCTATACGGCGATGACCTTCCAGATGAATGTCGGCGACCGGCTGGACCAGCGCCAGCTGCTGGCCGATCTCGTCGCCCAGCAGTACAAGCGCCGCGACATGGATTTCACCCGCGGCTCCTTCCGCGTACGCGGCGATACGATCGAAATTTTCCCCGCCCACCTGGAGGATGCCGCCTGGCGCATCTCCATGTTCGGCGACGAGATCGACGCCATCACCGAATTCGACCCGCTGACCGGCCAAAAGACCGGCGACCTGAAATCGGTGAAGATCTACGCCAATTCGCACTATGTCACGCCGCGTCCGACGCTGAACGGCGCCATCAAGGCGATCAAGGAGGAGCTGCGGCTGCGCTTGGCCGAACTGGAGAAGGCCGGCCGCCTGCTGGAGGCCCAGCGCCTGGAACAGCGCACCCGCTACGATATCGAGATGCTGGAAGCCACCGGCTCCTGCCAGGGAATCGAGAACTATTCGCGCTACCTCACCGGCCGCGACCCCGGCGATCCGCCGCCGACGCTGTTCGAATACATCCCCGACAACGCCATCGTCTTCATCGACGAAAGCCATGTCACCGTGCCGCAGATCGGCGGCATGTATCGCGGCGACTTCCGCCGCAAGGCGACGCTGGCCGAATATGGCTTCCGCCTGCCCTCCTGCATGGACAACCGGCCGCTGCGCTTCGAGGAATGGGACGCGATGCGCCCCGACACCATCGCCGTCTCGGCCACACCGGGCGGCTGGGAGATGGAACAATCCGGCGGCGTCTTCGCCGAACAGGTGATCCGCCCCACCGGCCTGATCGACCCGCCGGTCGAAGTCCGCTCCGCCCGCACCCAGGTCGACGACGTGCTCGGCGAGATTCGCGAGACCGCGGCCAAGGGCTATCGCACGCTCTGCACCGTGCTGACCAAGCGCATGGCCGAGGACCTGACCGAATATCTGCATGAGCAGGGCGTGCGGGTGCGCTACATGCACTCCGACATCGACACGCTTGAACGTATCGAGATCATCCGCGACCTGCGTCTCGGCGCTTTCGACGTGCTCGTCGGCATCAACCTGCTGCGCGAAGGCCTTGACATTCCCGAATGCGGCTTCGTCGCCATCCTCGATGCCGACAAGGAAGGCTTCCTGCGCTCCGAAACCTCGCTGATCCAGACGATCGGCCGCGCCGCCCGTAACGTCGACGGCAAGGTCATCCTCTATGCCGACAACGTCACCGGCTCCATGCAGCGCGCCATGGACGAGACCGCGCGCCGCCGCGAAAAGCAGATGGCTTATAACCTCGAAAACGGCATCACACCGGAATCTGTCAAGGCCAAGATCTCCGATATCCTCGACTCGGTCTACGAACGCGACCACGTCCGCGCCGACATCTCGGGCGTCTCCGGCAAAGGCTTCGCCGACGGCGGCAACCTCGTCGGCAACAATTTGCAGGCCCACCTCAACGCGCTCGAAAAGAGCATGCGCGACGCCGCCGCCGACCTCGACTTCGAAAAAGCCGCCCGCCTCCGCGACGAAATCAAACGCCTCAAGGCCGTGGAACTCGCCGCGATGGACGATCCGATGGCACGCGAGGAAGCCCGCCACCAGGAAGGCGGCAAAAGGAACGGAAAAGCCACCCGCGAGTCGATCTCCCCCCTTGTGGGGGAGATGTCCGGCAGGACAGAGGGGGGTACCACACCCTCCTACTTCTCCAAACCCACCCTCGACGACATGGGCCCCGGCACCGACACGGCCACCCCACTCTTCCGCAAACCGGAACTCGACGAAATGGGCCGCCACGTCGCCACCCCCGCCGACAACAAGAGCCTCTTCCGCCGCAACACCCTCGACGAAATGACCGTCGGCCGCACGGAAAAGCCGGTGACCGGCCATGTGCCTGACAAGCCCGACGCCGCCAAAGGCACGAAGCGCTTTTCGCCGCTGCTGGAAGGCCAGCCGGAACATGATGACGGTATGCGGCCAGTGGTGCGCGGCCGGGTTGGCGCCGGGAGCTATGAGGACCCGGGCGAGCAGAAGCGCAAGGGACGGACGAAGGGGAAGACCGGGCGGCCGGGGCGGTAACGAATCCGACTCTTTTGGTGCAGTAAAGTACTGAGCCGGTGCCTCGAGCCCAAAAGGAGCGACAATGTCCGAAACCATCCTTCGCTACGTCCCTGCAGACCCTTATTGGCAGCCCTCCCCCGAGGTTGCAGACACGGCGGTTTCCCTGCTGGAAACCATCGCCGCCGAGGCGGATGAGGTAACTGCGGGCTTCGAAGATGAGGTCAGGTTCTACGACCCAGGCGAGAACTGGTCCGGGGTGGAATGCAGCGCCTGTGGTGCGGATGCCGAAGAGTGGTGGGGAGACGCCATGGATACTGCTGCCGCTGATGGTTTCAAAGACCTGAACATTCAGGCTCCCTGCTGCGGCGGCACTGTATCATTGAACGACCTACGCTACATCTGGCCCGCCGCGTTCGGCCGCTTTGCGCTTGAGGCGCGCAATCCGGAAATTGCCGATACGACTGAGGAACAGGACCGGAAGATCGCCGAATGCGTTGGGATTCCGCTGCGCAAGATATGGGTGAATGTTTAGGGTTTGCAGGACGCTAAGAGCCTGGGGGTTCTAGCAACTCAGGCAGACACGCTGGTTCTTCCGTCAGAATTTTGTGGATATTTTACGCACCACGACCGCAGGACGAGGAAAGCGAATAGTCTATGCATAGACAACCCATATCAGATTAGGGCTCATAGAATGGCGCTCACAGGGGTGAACCTAGACGCCCTCATTCCGAGGGAAGACTTCGCAGCAGGTAGTGCTCCGTTTAAGGGAAATCCCACTGGCACCATAAGCCTGGGGTTGCTGAAAGATGACTTCTTTGTCCAAAGTCTTCGCAAGCCCGACTTCCAACGAGAGACTTCCAACTGGACGCCAGCAAAAGTTGTCGATCTAATCGCAGCTTTTCTCGATGGTGACTTGATCCCGGCGATCATCCTATGGCGATCAGGACAATATGTGTTCGTCATCGATGGTGCCCATCGCTTAAGCGCTCTGCTTGCGTGGATTTACGACGACTACGGCGATCGGTCCCGATCGCTTAACTACTTTGAGAACCAAATTCCGGAAGAGCAACTAAAGCTGGCCGAGCAAACGCGGAAACTCGTTGAGGGCAGTATAGGGACTTATGGATCCTATCTCGATGCAAACCGGACTCAATTTGCCACGCAGCGAATCAAAGAGCGCGTGGGCATGATGAATTCGAATTCCTTTATTGCTCAGTGGGTTCCCGCTGTCGATGCCAACGGAGCGGAAAATTCATTTTTTAAGATCAACCAAGCACCTACACCGGTAGATCCTGTCGAGAAGCGTATTCTTCGATCGCGCACATCTGCTGTGGCGATCGCTACGCGGGCCATAAACCGCAGTGGAACTGGCCATAAATACTGGGGAGAATTCACACCCGATACTCAAAGGGAGATAGAGTACCTCGGAAAAGCTGTTTATGAGGCGCTGTATCTGCCTCCAATGGGCGAACTGCCTATCAAAACTTCCGACGTCCCAGTCGGTGGACGGGGCTACAGCTCCTTGCCGTTCGTATTTGATCTCGTTAGCCTAATTAACAATATCGGCGCTAAGGATCCACTTCTACAAGATGAAAATGGAACCAACACCGTCGCATACATAAACTCTGTCCGAAGACGACTTGAGAATATTACTACTACCGCACCCCAGTCGCTTGGACTGCACCCATTGGTGTACTTCTATACCCGCGGAGGCGCATTCCAACCGATCGCGTTTTTGGCGGTTCTTCAGGTCGTCAGGAAGCTCGTCGAACGTAATCAATTAGACAACTTCACGCGGGTGCGTCGCGCGTTTGAGGATTTCCTAATGGCGCATAAAGAAGCGTTCACGCTAATTGTGAAGCGCCAAGGCGCAGGCATACGTAGCAGACCTGCACTTGAGGAGTTTATGGAGTTGGCTTTACAAGGTCTGTGGGATGGCAAAAGCGATACTGAGATCATTCAGGACATGTCCGCAGATAACCGTTTCAGTTTTTTCGCCACGCCCGCGCCAATACGGGAAAGCGAGGATTCTGGCAAACGGCATTTCAACCGCAGCGTCAAGTCGGCCACATTCGTAACTGAATTGGCCCAGAGCGGCGTGCGATGTGGGATTTGCCATGGATTGCTGCATCGGAACTCAATGCACACGGATCATATTGCCAGGCGCGAAGAAGGGGGCAGCGCGCACTCTTCAAACGCGCAATTGAGCCACCCGTACTGCAACACCGGATTTAAGGGTTAGGCCAGAGACATCGAGAGTTTCAAGAGTTCACCACAACGTTGGACTCTCGTCTGACTTCATTCTCCCAGCGGTAATGGCCGCTCTAAAGACTTGAGATGGCTATAGCGTGCCGTTACAAAATCCTCGCCTCCCCCTTCACCAACGCAAAATAAATCCGCTCCACCCGACAGGCCGCGCTCCTCGCGCTCGCCTCGTACCCCGCCGCCGGCCAGCCGCGGCGTGGGCTGCCGTCGGCTGATATCAGCCAGTACCAGCGCTCGTCGGAGCCGGTGAGATCGATTTTGAAGATCCGCCCCATGCAGGTTTCGCCGTAAAAGCCGATGAAATCGTCGCCCGGTTTCTCCTTCCACGCGTGGCGCCATTTGCCCCGAGGCCTCTCGCCGCTGACGATCACCTCCCAGTCCTTCCAGCCGTTATAGTTCGATCGCGCCGTCAGCGACCCGTCATAGGGCTTCTGATCGAACTCCATGCAGCCTTCCAGGAAAACAGCGACGGACTCGCAGACGGTTCTCCACGCATCGTCATCGCGGGATGTCAGCCTGTAGGCGAGTTCATCGGAGACGTTCCGCAGCGCCTGGGCAATGGCGAAGACCACGCCTTCCCTGGTCGCCGGTCGGCCGTTTACCTTGATATCGAGATAGGTGCAGAGGAATTCGGCTATCTCGTCTGCGATCGCATCGATGACATGCGACTGCCGGCGCTTGCCGATCTGATAGCCGCCGAAATCCCGGATTCGGCGCTGCGTCTGTCTACGAAGGGCATTGTTGAGGAACGACCGTAACAGCGTTCCGGCATCGTCTGGCATACGTTGTCCTCTCCTCGTGAGGATGTGTTTGCCGCATGGTTTCGTGAATGGCTCCCGCCTGAGCCGGTGAATCAGAGCGATTCCGGAGGCAAGACCGCCACCGCCTTTTCCGGAATTGCCCTAGATCAGCGTCGGCTCCGGATCGTCCTCGACTTCCTCGATGATCTCGGGCCCGTCATTCCTGGGCGAGCCGACGCCCCGCCCGATCTTCCACATCGTCATCAACTCGGCCGGGAAAGGCCTCATCAGATCGTTCGGATCCGGCTCCGGCGACAGCCAGCGTTCATAATCCTCGCGATGCAGGATGACAGGCATGCGGTCATGGATCTCAGCCATCATCTCGTTCGGCTCGCAGGTGACGATGGCGAAGTTGCGGATCGAAATGCCGTTCTCATCTTTCCAGCTTTCCCAGATGCCAGCGAGCGCGAAGGCGGAGCCGTCCTTCATCGCGATCGCATAGGGCTGCTTGTTCTTGCCCGTGCCATGAATGTCCTTCCACTCGAAGAAGCCATTGATCGGCACCAGGCACCGGCGCGAACCATATGCCGCGCGAAACATGCCATTGGAAGCGATGCTCTCGCAGCGGACATTGACCGGCGGCGGCCGGCCGCCTGATTTGGCCCAGGAGGGCAGCAGACCCCAGCGTGCCGACACGAAGATGGGGCCCGTTATATCAGGCTCGCGCACGACGTCCCTGACGATAATGGGGTAATCCAGCGACGGCGCGCCATTCCATCGGGGAAAGCGATTTCCCAGCCCGTCAATATCCCCGCCCCTGACAGCAAATGGGAAATTGCTGATCAGCTCTTCAAGCGAGGTCTTGACGAATATGCGTCCGCACATGGAACCCTCTCTGCCGGTGGAATGTCAGATGTTCTCATTATGTTCCGGGGCGATCGGGTGTCAACGACGCCTCAGTTGCGCCCCTGCGGGAATGCCCGCGCCTCATATGTGTAACATGTGCTGCAGCTTCGAACCAATCCACCGTAATTGATCCGCAACCTCCCTGCCCCAGCTACTGCTCTCGGCAGGCGTTAGCAGGCGGGATAGTATCGGATCGGGCGCGCGCGGTATTCAATTGGGCCGATGATGCGATGCGTGCACTTTCCCGCGAACCACGGTTGCCGTAGACGGGGAACGGACACCGCCCGCTGGCTGATCGAAGCAGCCAGGGAGCGCGGCATCGACTCTCTCCGACGGGAATTTCTCTTCGCCGTCGCGGTATGAGCCGCATTGCCAATCGATCCTTCAGCCCCTCGAACGGAGAGAACCACCTATGCTGGAACTGCGCACCGACCCCTTCCCCGCCGCCGACGAACTGAACACCCTCTTTTCCGCCGCCTGGGGCAGCCCACACAGCCGGGATTTCGCCGCCATCCTCTCCCGCAGCCTCGCCCATATCGGCGCCTATCACGACGGCAGGCTCGTCGGCTTCGTCAATGTTGCCTGGGATGGAGGCATTCATGCCTTCCTCCTCGATACGTCGGTCCATCCCGAGATGCGGCGGCAGGGCATCGCGACGCGCATGGTCAGGCAAGCCACAAGCCTGGCCCGCGAGCGCGGCGCCGCATGGCTGCACGTCGATTTCGAACCGCGCTTGGCCGGCTTTTACCGAGCCTGCGGCTTCAGGCCTACAGAAGCAGGTCTCATCAAGCTGGCGTAAAGCGGGATCGGAAAGCCGACTCTCAACAACCATTACGCGAATTCAACATAATTTAAAAGACTAAAATAAAGCAACAGGTTCTCTAATTCCGACTACAACAAGGTGTTCACACTTACTTTTCCGTTAAAAACCTAATAAAAAAACACAATTTTCCATTGAAAACTTGGTTGCGCATTGGCATAGATCCCCGAAGGGTTGTCGTCCGTTGAACCGGAGAACAGTTCTTCTGAAGATTTCTCGTTTTACAGAATGCAACGCATCTTTTGGAAAGTTTAATATGGCCCTGAATATTCTGGACACCAACGGCGCCACAGTTACCAAGACCGGCGCTGAGTTCGAAGCGTATGATGTTATCCGCAATTCCGAAGCCAACCCCGCCGCGCCTGTCTCCCTAACCGTTTCCGATTCGTCGGTGGTGGATCTGGCCGACGAGCTGGGCTCCGTCTCTGCATTTGTGATTGGCTCTTACTACGGCAATGCGATCACGACGGGCGCAGGCAACGACACCATCTCAGGCGACGACGGCAATGACACGCTGAACGGCGGCGCCGGCGACGATGTAATCAGTGGTGGTAGCGGCGACGACAAATTGATCGGCGGCGCTGGTAACGATACAATTTTTGATGGTGGCATCCCCTGGCCGGGAACGGGCGACCAGCAGCAACTCACCGACATCGACGCCGGTGACGGCGACGATTCCATAATCGTGGAGAGATACAATCCACTGATTTCAGGAACAGTCGATGGCGGCGCCGGAATCGATACGCTGCAAACCTCTTCGCTCGACGGTCTGACGATCAAGAACATCGAGGTCCTTCAAACCTGGCCATACACTGTGAGCGGTTCGAGCGCGCAGTTCGAGAGTTTTGACCATATCATCGGGTCGACAGATCCGCTCCTCAACTCCTTCGCCTCTCTGGAGGTGACGGACAGCGCCCACGTCGATCTCTCCGACGAACTGGCGAACCGCCGAGCTTTTATCTGGGACTGGAACAATCCCTCCGGCGTTGACGTCAAAACCGGCGACGGCGACGACGAATTTCAGGGCAGCGACGTCAACGACATTTTCGACGGCAGCGGCGGCAACGACTACTTCGCCGGCAATGGCGGCAACGACAAATTGACCGGCGGCGCTGGCGACGACGAGATCGATGGCGGCGACGGCACGGACACCGCTGTATTCGCCGGCAATTTTGCCGACTATTCCCTTGCCCAGGAAAATTTCAATAACGTCGTCACGAGCGCCCTGGAAGGCACGAATACGCTGAGAGACGTCGAATTCGCGCGATTTGCCGATGGTGTCTACGATTTCGCCACCGGAACGTTCACCGCCGACAGTACCGAGCCGGGTATTCCTTTGAATATTCTGGAGACGAACGGCGCCGTGATCACCAAGACCGGCGCGGAGTTCGAAACTTACGACGTCATCCGCCACTCCGAAACGAATCCTCTCCTCGCAGCCACCCTGGTAATCTCGGATTCCGGGACGGTAGACCTTTCCGACGAACTGGGCTCGGGCTCCGCCAATGTGACGGGTTCGAGCGGCGATGATGTGATCACGACAGGCACAGGCAACGACACGATCTCGGGCGGCGACGGCGCAGATACGCTAAACGGCGGCGCTGGATACGATCACCTCCATGGCGGAACTGGCAACGACACGCTGAATGGCGGCGACGGCAATGACCAGATCTTCGGCGACGGCGGGAATGATGTCATCAGAGGCGGCGCCGGCAACGATACGATCACCGACGGTGATGTTGGCAACTTCTCTCCGGATCTCGGGCTCGTGCCGGAAATCTTGGACATCGACGCCGGCAATGGCAGCGATGTCGTTATCGTGCAGCCATTCGCTCCACTGGTCTCCGGAACAGTGAATGGCGGTGACGGGTTCGATACGCTACAAGCTCCCGATCTTAGAGGGCTGACGATCGAGAACTTCGAAGTCCTTGACACTGGGAGATTTCAGGTTGCCGGTTCGAGCGCGCAATTCGAAAGCTTTGATAGCATCATCGGGTCGATCAATCCGTTCGACGTTGTTTCTCGCCCCTCACTGGCAATAACGGACAGCGCCCACCTCGATCTTTCCGATGAACTGGGAGACCACGGAGCTTTTATCACCGGCTATGGCTCCAGCATTGACGTCAAGACCGGCGGTGGCGACGACGATTTTACGGGCACCGATGGCAACGACATTTTCGAAGGCAACGGCGGCTACGACATCATCGATGGCGGCGCCGGCACCGACACGGCGGTCTTCTCCGGTAATTTCTCCGACTACATGCTCGGCTTCCGCTACGACAATCAATCCCACATCGTGATGAGCCTGAGTGGGCAAGATGGTGAGGATATGCTGACCGACGTCGAATTCGCCCGTTTTGCCGATGGGGTCTATGACTTCGCCACGCAAACTTTCGAGAGCACCAATAACGCACCAACCAATATCCAGCTGTCGAAAACCGCACTCTCCGAGGACACGCCGATCTGGACCACGGTCGGTCTGCTCAGCGCCAAGGACGCCGACGGCGACACCCTCACCTACACGTTGCTCGACGGTGCCGATGATCACTTCCGGCTGAAGGGCAACCGCATCGTCACCTCCAAGACATTCGACTACGAGACGGCCAAGTCCCACACGATTAAGGTCGCCGTCTCCGACGGCAAGGTGACCGTCGAAAAGGACATCACGATCAACGTGCTCGATGTCAACGAGGCCCCGGTCAACCAGGCGCCGATCAAGCTCTCCTTCTCGCGCAGCTCAATCTCCGAGAACGTCGCAATCGGCACCTCGGTCGGCCTTCTCTCCGCCGTCGATCCGGAAGGCGGCACGGTGAAGTGGCGGCTGACGGATGATGCCGATGGCATCTTCAAGCTCGTCGGCAACAAGATCCAGACGAAGGCTGCGATCGACTTCGAAAGCAATCACAGCCTGACCTTCACCGCCGAGGCCTATGACGCAGCCGGCAACATCACCAGCCACGACTTCACCCTCGCCGTGAAGGACGTCTTCGAGCCTTCATCCTCCAGCCTGCTGCATGACGCTTTGATCTGATCGCGACAGGATTTCTGCCTGACGCCGATATGCGTCATGATCGGCTTTCAACGCCGGTGGGGCTTGCAGTCTTGCGGGCCCCACAGCGGCAATCTAAGGCGTGTGCCTGCCGCCACCAGCAGGAGATGCAGAGGGGGCGGCCACTCGAGGCATCTCAGAAAATGCCGCTCCACCTCAACGCCCGTTTCGGCTATGATTCTCCGCTCATCGCAGGAGAGCCTACATGCGTCTGCCCACCGTCATCCTCGCCCTCGCCATATCGGCGTTCGCGGCCCTGCCCGCCTTGGCGGAGACCTACAAGACGCCGAAGGCGCTGCTCAAGGCGCTTTACAGCTACGACACCGACAGGAGCGACGCCGAGGCGCCGTCGCCCTATTCGATCTTCTTTTCCGACCATCTGAACAAGCTTCTCCAGGCCGATCTCGACAACACGCCCGAGGGCGATGTCGGCGCGGTCGATTTCGATCCCGTCATTGCAGGCCAGGACGGCGAGGCAAGCAATGTCAGGATCGGGCAGCCGATCCTGTTGGACGACAAGGCCGAGGTGGAAGTGCAGTTCGACAACGGCAAGGAGGTGACGCTTTTCTACAGCCTGGTGCGCGAGCACGGCGGCTGGAAGGTCGACGACATCGCCGATCAGCAGGGTGAAAATCCCTGGAGCCTGAGTGCACTGCTGGGGGATTCGCAGTAAAACCGCAGGCGCCAAAAGAGAGCCCTCATGGTGAGGAGGCCCAAGGGGCGCCGTCTCGAACCACGAGGGCGGGCGCGCAACCCCTTACCGGCATTCCACACAGCCCCGATGCAGAATCAAGGCAATGGGGCCGTCCTTCGAGGCTTCGCCCTGTGGGCTATGCAACTCAGGATGAGGGCGGAGCAAAGACGGCGCCAGGAACACCGGAGGCAGGCTTTGCAATCCTCTTCAGCATGAGGGCTGATCGATGTGGCCTGCCGCTCCGACCGCAGCTCCGCAAAATCCATGCCCGGCCACCGAAGCGCCCCCTCATCCCGTTTCGGCACGAAATCCCGATATGGCACAGCCGTGCAAGGATCTGCTAACTTTTCGTCAAGTAACTGAATCTTCGGCATTTCCTGTCATGAGAAAGGACATGCCACAATAATGGCGCTTGCATTTTGACCGAAATGATGGCACCAATCCACCTACTCGGGCATTTGCATGCCGGTGACTGGACTGATGTGGTACTCTTCCGTTACGGAAGGGGCGCGGGAATACCCGCCTGCGTAGACGTTCTTTCCCCGTACGTGACTTCTCCGACTGACCCTTCGTCCCCAACCCCAATCGGGACGAAAGCTAAAGCCGTCCGCTTCCTCTCGGGGGCGCGGATAAACACAGACTAAGGGAAAAGGACTATCCCAATGGCCACCAAAGGCATCGTAAAATTCTTCAACCAGGACAAGGGTTTTGGTTTCATCACCCCGGACGGCGGCGCAAAGGACGTTTTCGTCCACATCTCCGCGCTGCAGGCTTCTGGCATCCAGTCGCTGCGCGAAGGCCAGCAGGTCACCTTCGACACCGAGCCGGACCGCATGGGCAAGGGCCCGAAGGCTGTCAACATCTCGGCTTCGTAAGCTAGATTATGGCTTCGGCGGGAACGGCGCTCTGAAAGGGGCGCCGTTTTTGTTTGCCACGCTTGGATTTGTCGATCGCAAGGCCAGGTGTTATATGCGCCCTTAATGATGATCTCGCCTGAGCGGCGATCAGGGCGCCAACATTGAGGCGCCGCGGCTACAAGGAACAATGGACCGTCGATGACTGAGAAGAGGCCGATATTTGCGGTGGCCCCGATGATCGACTGGACGGATCGGCATTGCCGTTATTTCCACCGCCAGATCAGCCGGCAGGCGCTGCTCTATACCGAGATGGTGGTGGCCGACGCCATCATCCATGGCCCGCGCGAGCGGTTGCTCGGCCACGACGCCGCGGAACATCCGCTGGCCCTGCAGCTTGGCGGATCGGATCCGGCCAAACTCGCCGAGGCGGTGAAAATCGCCGAGCCCTATGGCTATGACGAGATCAACCTCAATGTCGGCTGCCCCTCCGACCGCGTGCAATCGGGCACTTTCGGCGCCTGCCTGATGCTGACGCCGGAGACGGTGGCCGAATGCGTCGCGGCGATGAAAGCGGTCGCGACCGCGCCCGTGACGGTGAAATGCCGGATCGGCGTCGACGAGCAGGAGCCGGAAGAGGCGCTGCCGGAACTCATCACCCGCGTTCTCGATGCAGGCGCCGACGCGATCTGGATCCATGCCCGCAAGGCCTGGCTGAAAGGCTTGAGCCCGAAGGAAAATCGCGAGATCCCGCCGCTCGACTACGAGATCGTCTATCGGATGAAACAGCGCTGGCCCGATGTGTTCATCGGCATCAACGGCGGCATCCGCACGCTCGACGAGGCCGCCCAGCACCTCGCCCATGTCGACGGCGTCATGCTCGGCCGGGCCGCTTACCAGAACGCGGCGATCCTCGCCGACATCGACCGGCGCTTCTTCGGCGCGCCGGCGGCCGAGCCCGACTGGCAGGCGCTGTGCGACCGGATGATGGCCTATGCCGAGCGCCATATCGCCGGCGGCGGCCGGCTGCAACAGGTGGCCCGGCACATGGTCGGCCTCTTCACCGGCCTGCCCGGGGCGCGTCGCTACCGCCAGATCCTCTCTACCGACGCGGCAAAAAACGGTGCCGGACCGGAAGTCTTGGCGGCGGCTTTCGCGGCAGTGGACTTTTCCGGGATTGAGCCGGAGGCGGTCAGCGCCTGACGTGACGGAACGGTGTCTCTGTTTTTTACCAGCAAGTCATGGCTGGCGCCTGGAGCGCGCCTTCTCAACGAGCCGCGGTCGCGCGCTCATTCGGTAAGCCGCGGCTGTCGGCAACCTTTCGTGGCAACAGTCATCATGACCGCGGCATCGGCAGCAATGTCTTCTTCTCAATCCGGCCGGCTACTGAGAAAACCAAAATCTCCGTCTCCCTGCCGATCCTGCTGCCATCCATCAACCTGACGATATCGTCGACGCCGCCGACCGGGCTGCCGTCGATGGCGAGGATGTAATCGCCCTCCTGTAGCCCGCCCTTTGCCGCCGGCCCCTCCCGTTCGACCCTGCGGACGCGGACGGATGTCGTTTGAACCGTGCCCGCCGCAAGTGCGACCCGTCGCGGCAGCACGATCGTGTCACCTGCTATGCCGATGAAGGCGCGCCTGACCTGGCCATAGCGAAGAAGCTCCGACACCACGAAATTGGCGGTGTTCGATGCGACGGCAAAGGCGATGCTCTGTGCGCCCTGGATGACAGCGGTGTTGACGCCGATGACCTCGCCGCCGGAAGACACCAGCGGCCCGCCGGAATTGCCGGGATTGAGCGCGGCATCGGTTTGGATGACGTCGTCCATCAGCCGGCCGCTGGCTGCCCGCATCGACCGGCCCAGCGCCGAAACGATACCGGCAGTGACGGTCCATTCGAAGCCCAGCGGATTTCCGATCGCGATCGCGATATGGCCCCTGCGCAGGCGCTGGGAATCACCGAGCCTCGCCCAGGCCCCGGTGCTGGCATTGGCGCGGATAAGGGCGATATCGGTATCGATATCCCGGCCGAGCACCCGGCCTTCGGTGACGAATCCATCAGGCGTCGTGATGCGAACCACCTTGGCGTCGTCGACGACATGGCTGTTGGTAATGATCAGGCCGTCGGGCGAGACAGCAAAGCCCGACCCGTGCCCCTGCCGTCCTCCGGCCCGCTCGATGCGGCTGACCGCCGGGCCGACCGTGTCGACTGCTGCTGCGATCGATTGCGAATAGGCATCGATCAGCGCCCCGTCTTTCTGGGGCACTATATCCTTATCCATGTAACCCATGTTTTGATCCTCAGGCGGCAGACGGCCGTCCCGCCGTCGGCAAAGCAATCGCGGATGCGATCGTCGCCATAACGTTGTTGTGAGGGATTAGATGGTTGGGCGTCGATCTCCGTTCAAGTGAGCGCCAGTGCGCTGGATCCGGCACAACATAATCGAAGGCGAAACACACCTACCCGAACGTATAGATTGCACGAACGGGAATAAAGTGGCTCATTGCGGACATTGCCCGTTAGCTCGGCCGCCTTCACTGCAATACCGAGGTACCGTGATCAAGGAATGTCGCAGCGCGAAGCAGTCGGGTAAGGACCCGCCCTATTGCGTCGCCGTCACCGGTTAACAGGGCACTGAGCATTCTGGCAACTGATCATGCAAACTTCTGTCATATCAATAGAGTAGAACAAGGCATTCAATAAGAACATCATCATATTGTCGCTTCCATCCCCAGGCGCGACTTTCTTATCCCGTCATTGGCGTCACGGCGCTCGTGGCGCTGCCAATCCCGCCTGCAGCAGCCTGTTTAGTCAAATCCAACCACAAGGAGCCATGAGATATGAGCACAGTCACAACGAAGGACGGCGTCGAGATTTTCTACAAGGATTGGGGACCGAAGAGCGCCCAGCCGATCATGTTCCATCACGGCTGGCCGCTGTGCTCCGACGACTGGGACGCACAGATGCTGTTCTTCCTCGACAAGGGCTACCGCGTCGTTGCCCATGATCGGCGTGGCCACGGCCGCTCCACCCAGGTGGCCGACGGCCACGACATGGATCATTACGCTGCCGATGCCGCAGCCGTCGTCGAGCATCTCGATCTCAGGAATACCGTCCATGTCGGCCATTCCACCGGCGGCGGCGAAGCGACCCACTATGTCGCCCGCCACGGCCAGCCGCAGGGCCGGGTCGCCAAGCTCGTCATTATCGGCGCCGTACCGCCCATTATGGTGAAAACCGATGCCAATCCCGGCGGCCTACCGATCGAAGTCTTCGACGACCTGCGCAGGCAGCTCGCTGCCAACCGCGCCCAATTCTATCATGACCTTCCAGCCGGCCCGTTCTACAGCTTCAACCGGCCGGGTGCGAAAGTGTCGGAACCGGTCATCAACAATTGGTGGCGCCAGGGCATGATCGGCGGCGCCAAGGCGCATTACGACGGTATCAAGGCCTTCTCGGAAACCGACTTCACCGAAGACCTGAAGATCATTACCGTGCCGACCCTCGTCATGCATGGCGACGACGACCAGATCGTGCCGATCGCCGACTCCGCGCTGCTTTCATCCAAGCTCCTGCAGAATGCGACGCTGAAGGTCTACGAGAAATTCCCGCACGGCATGTGCACGACCCATGCCGATATCATAAATCCCGACATCCTCGCCTTTATCAAAGGCTGATCCGACGTGTCGCCGGGCGCTGACGAGGCGCCCGCCGCCCGCGCCGCTTTTCGGCAAAACGGTTTTATCATGAAACCGTTTTCGTCGATTTGCGTTTAGCGGCCATGAAAAGAGAACGTGAACCCTCATCAAAGGCTTACCGGCAGGACCGTTTCGAAAATACCGAGCGAGCCGCAAAGGAAACCATCGAGGCGGAGCAGCGGGCTCGCCGGGAAAAGACCAAACGCCTGAAAGAGCTGCGCCTGTCGCAGCAGGGCGGTAAGGACCCCGCGGCCAAATAGAGATCGTCTGCCCGCCTATTTCGTCCGGCCGAGGCGCCGATTGATTTTAGCTCCACCCCGGCGCCGCGTCTTGCCGCGGCTCCCATATTGTTCTGATTTCGGACGTTCGCCCATCTTGCGAAGCAAAGGCTGCGAAATTATCTTTTTTGCACAATAGCGATTCACGGCATCCCAAAAGGGCTGATTGCGATGTCAGACAAGCTTTTCAGCACGCGTGACGAACCACTCGCCTCCGCAGATCTCGATATTTGCAGGCGTGTGCACGAAGCCCTGTGTAGCGGGCTCGACATTGATAGAGCAGGCGGGGAAGCCGATCGTCTCGGAGCCCTGATCATCGAGCTTTATCGGCAGGGTGTGCATGATGAGGACCAGCTTCGACTGCTTGCCGGCGGGAAGCGGGTCTGACGGCGCGCGTCAGTCTCCTCGCGACACCTCTGCCCGTGATCCTCGTTTCAGACGCACAAAGGGCGCGCTAACAAAGCTATTCCGATTTCGAGCCGATACGCTAGCCATTTCCGGTGATTTAGAGGCCGGTCGCCTTGGTACTCGTTGCGGTGGCCGAGGTTTCGGTTGAATCGACAGCCGGCGCCGACTCGGTCGTTCCCGATACTTCTTCCGTGCTGCCCGTCTCGGCTTCCGGCGTTTCCGCGGTCGCGCTAGGATCTGTCGTCTCGCTGCCGTCGGCGGTTTCGCCAGTCGGAGTCTCGGTTGCCGGGGTCTCGGTCGTCGGGGTCTCCGCCACCGGTTCTTCCGCGACCGGCGCCGCAGCCGCCAACGCGTCTCTCATCTGGTCGATCGTGCCGACAGCCGTGCCGATGCCGAGCGTGTCCTTGGCCCAGGCCAAAGCTTCGGGGCTGAGCGTGCCGGTCTTGGTCGCCGAAGCCAGTGCTGCCGTTAGAGCGGCGTCGCCGAGAACAGGATCGTCCGCCGGCGGAGCAACCCCGTTGGCCAGCTCATATTGAGCGTAAGCGGTAGCGTACGCGGCGATCGCAGTCATACGCGGATCCGCCGTCTTCATGAGGGCATGGAAATTGCGTTTCAAGGAGTTGAGACCGGCAAGCTGTGCTGCGGGTTTTTTGGCCGACTTTTCCGCGGGCGCCTTGACGGATATCGTCTTCTTGGCGGCGCCCTTCGTGGTCACGCTCTGCTTGGTCGTATTCGCCTTGCCTGTCTTGCCGCTGGACTTGCTCGAGCCACGGCCGTTTTCCGTCTTCCCACTCGAGCTGGAGCTTGCCTTTCCGCCGCCGCTGCTATGGCTGCCGCCGCCGTTGCCGCCGCCACTGCCACCGCCGTTGCCACCCCCGCCACCGCCGTGACCACCACCGCCACCGCCGTTGCCGCCACCGCCACCACCTTTTGCGAAGGCGGGCGATGTATCGGTAAAGACAATGTTAAGGGGCGCAAGCGCCAGGCTCGTGGATAGACAGAGAAGGCCGATGATTCTGGAGAGCTGCATGGTCATCTTTCTGACATTAAGGGTGACGCGTTACATGTCAGGCATTGAAGCAGCCGCTCGATAAGAACCAGTTTAGGATCTAATTGCAATTTGAACTTCTTGCGAATTCCGGTCGTCCTGGCCGAGGGTCGGAAACTTATCCTTTAGCAAATCCCACTCCCCCGCCCACGCCTCAACGCCCGGAAGACCTGATGCGCCCGCTCAAATGAGATAATGTCCGTTACGCGTTTCAGAGAGATGCGGCCCTACCACCGCCCCGATCGCAATAGTCCGGCCGCCCAGTCCTATTGCGTTAGCGGATACGCACATAAGTCCCCCGTTCCCAATTCCCAAAATGAAACTTATCTTCTCAGTCCGCGTTGTTTCTTCATATGTCCGTGAAGGTGAGTGAGATGAAAAGATTCGCCATCATTGCCCTGTCGATTGCGACGGCATTCTCCGGAATGCCTGCATCCGCAGGCCCAACCTTCGTGCCGAGTCCGGTACAACAGGCGGCGCAGCCGGCACCGGCAAGTACCGATGCTCGGATTATGACCGTCGGTTGCAGCAGGTTCTCGATCGTCTGTTCACGCTACGGCGATCGCCGCAGATATTACGGCGACCGGCGTTACTACCGCGATCGCCATTATTATCGGGACGACCGCTATGGCTGGGACCGCCGCTATGACCGCAGATGGCGGCGCCACCACCACCACGACAATACCGGCGCCATCATCGGCGGCCTGGCCGCAGGCGCCATCATCGGGGGCATCATCGCCTCGCAGCCACGCGCCGCCTACCGTCCGCGCGCCTATGGCTCGCATGCCGAATATTGCTACGCCCGCTATCGGTCATACCGAGCCTGGGACAATACCTATCAGCCGTACTACGGCCCGCGCCGTCAGTGCCGGTAATCCAGCCTGCGGCACTGCAGTAAGCCCCGCGTCACCGCGCGGGGCTTTTTGCTGTCGCGCAGGCGCTTCCCAGCGGCTCTCAGTCGTGCTTGTCTAGCCAGGATCGAACCTTCCGAGCGGCTGCATTTGCAAGGCGACCTATGACATCAGGAGACACCGCGACACCCTCCGGCTGCGTGGCCCTGCTTGCGCCGGATCCGGAAAACCTGTCGGGCTTCGAAGCAGCGCTTGCGGCCGGTTGGTCTCCCGACCCGCGCCGTGCCGGCGACCAGGCTTATATCCGCGGAGAACTCCAGCGGCTGCGCCAGGACAAATCGAAATTTCTCGACGATCTTAGTCCGGGCGACAGACAGCGCACCGTGTCCGAGTCGCCGCTGACGGTTCTTCTCTTCTGGATATGGGATGGCGAATTCTGCGGCAGCATCAACCTCCGCTTTCATCAGGGCACAGAGGAGCTGCCGCCCGAAGTCTCGGGCCATGTTGGTTATTCGGTCGTGCCGTGGAAGCAGCGCAGCGGCCGCGCCACCGCCGCGCTCGGCCTCCTGCTCGATGTGGCGGCAAAGCAGGGCCTCACCCGCCTCGTTGTTCTCTGCGACGAGGACAACGACGCTTCGAGGCGCGTGATCGAGCGCAACGGCGGGCAATTCTTCATGCGCGGTCCGCACCCCTCCGACAGGCCGGAGCGGACCAAACTCTATTTCTGGCTACATCCCGGACCGCCGCCTGAAAACACATCCGAGCACTAAAGACGGACGGAGCAAGGCTGTCGCCCCTCCGTCCGTCCGATCGGCCCAGCTCGGGGTGGGCTGAGCACTCGGTCAATAGGCAGCTGCCGGCTTCGGCTTCTTCTCAGTCCATTGCGGCGGCGCACCATATTTGGCGGCCACCATCCCGACCAGCCCGGGTTCGCGGCCGAAGGCGTCGCAGGCGACGTATTTCGGTTTCCCGCCGAGCCAGGATTTCATCCGCTGGCGCGAGGGAAGCCGGAGGTCCAACCCCTTCGGCTCCTTGCCTGCGATCAGCAAACGGGAGAAGTCGCTGCTGAACTTTCCAGCCAGGCCGTAGGCATCGCCCACCTCGGACACGCGCGGGTTGTTCTGCAGTGAATTCGCGCCGCGCGCCCAGACCATCGCCGCGCGCTGCGCGCCCGACCTGTCGACCGCCTCGGCCTCCACCGCCAGCCCGCCGAGCCCGACCGGAAGGCGCGGCACGCCGACCGGCAGCGCCAAGCCGGTGCCGACGGTTACGACTGTGGAAACGCCTGCCATCGTCTTGTTGGTCGGTACGATGTCGGTGACGACGGAGCGGATCGTCAGATCCGCGGGCTCGCCTGACGCCACGATCTGATACCGATCGCTGAGGGAAATGCAGAGCGCCCGGTCGAGCGCATTGGAGACCATCGCGCGGTCACCAGGCGACTTGACGCGCGTCGCGGCGCTGAAGGCGAAGCTCGTCGGTTCGATCGCGACCGTCTTTATCGGAGCGAGGCTGAGACCATCGACATAGACGCGCGATTTCGAGAGTTTGCCCTTGGCCGGCCCGAGATGAGAGTAGGACGTCAGCGTCCCGCCTTCCTTGAGTGGGACCGTGCTGCAGCCACCCGCAGCCACGGCAAGCGCCAGCGGCAGGGCCAGGGAAAAGGCTCTCGACACCCGATTTGAAAAGGATGAAGTAAATCGATTGCTGCGCACTCCGTTTGGCCTCCGTCGCCGTTGATTTCAGGCGAAAGTGCCGGCCAAGAATTGCCGCAGCATTACATCGCTCCCGGCAGCGCAGGCTGTCGGAACAATTCGGCCTATTCCAGTTGAATCGTCACCTCGGCCCCGGCAGCCCTGTTCTCGATGTGGACCTCGCCGCCGTGGTTCAGGACGATCTGCTTGACGAGGCTGAGGCCGAGCCCTGCCCCCTTACTTTTCGGGGTGACGCGGTAGAAGGGCTCGAATACCAGCTCCCGGTGCACGGCCGCAATGCCCGGCCCTTCGTCTGCGACGCTGATCCGCCCGCCGCCGGCAGCCGACACCGAGACAGTGATCATGCCGCCGCCGCCGCCATGGTCGATGGCGTTGCGCAGGAGGTTGCTCACCGCCCGCGGCAGGGCCGAAGGACTGCCCTTGCGTTTCAGGCTTTCGACCGCGCTCCGAAACGAGATCTGGTAACCGGCGCCGATCGCGAGCGGCGCAAGATCGGCCACCACGGTCCGGGCGATTTCGACCAGATCGACGGTCTCATGGAGATCGGTCGCCTGGTCGTTGCGCTCGAAATCGAGCAGCTGTTCGGCCGTCTCGGCCAGACGCGCGACGTCGTCGAGCAATTGCCGGCGCTCCTGCCCTTCGGCCGTTCCATCGATCCGCGTCTGCATGATGGCGATCGGCGTTCTCAATTCGTGCGCCGCATCGATCAGGAAATGCTGCCGCTTGCGGTGCTCGTTTTCCAAGCGGTCTAGCGCCTCGTTGAAGGCGATCACCAGAGGCGCGACTTCCCTGGGAATGCCGTCCAGCGGCAGGCGCGCATCGTAGCGGCGCGGTTCGATTTCCGATGCCTTACGGGCAACCTCGCTGACGCTGGCGAGGCCTCGCCCGACGATCCTGGGAACGGCGAGAAAAACCGCGGGCAAGGCGATGGCGAGCAGCGGGATGTAGATCGGATAGGCGATGCCCATCAGCGTAAAGACAGGCCAGCCCTTGTCGGCGACGCCGCCGAACAGCACCCGTAGCTCGCCGATCGCGGTCTCCACACTTTCCACGGAGGCGATCTCGTCCGTCGCGGCCGATCCCCTGATATCGGCCCCTTCGAACAAATAGGTCAGACGCGCAAGTTCGCCGTAGACGGCAGGAATGCTTCCGTAGGACACGTAAGAACCTTTCGTCGTGGCCGCGACATACCAGAGCCCGTCATATTCTCGCTTCAGCGCGTCGAGCTCCGGCGTATCCTTGATTTCAAGCCGCCCTTCGGGATCGAGCGCAACGGCCGGAGCCAGCACCGCGGTAATGTGGTCTTCCAGCGCAACGTTCGGCGAGAGGATCGTCGCGCCGTAGAAGCAGAGCCCGATGATGACGGCCGTCACCACGCCGACGAAACCCAGGCCGAGCTGCCAGCTGAGCCGCCACCAGAGCGAGGGATTGGCCTTGCTCCCCCCGACCATCATTCTTCCCTCATAAGATAGCCGACACCGCGGATATTGTGGATCGAAACCTCAGCCCCGGCATCGGTTAGCCGCTTGCGCAGCCGCGATATATGCGCATCGAGCGCGTTCGACTGGATTTCCTCCTCGTAATTGTAGACCGCCGCCTCCAACGTTGAGCGCAGCACGGTCTTCTCCTTGCGCTTGGCGAGAGCGGCGAGCACCAGAAGCTCGCGCCGGGGCAGATCGAGCGGCGTATCGCCGACGGTAACGCTGAGATGTAAGGGATCGATCACCATCCGCCCGGCGCTGATCTTGAGTTCGGAAAGGTTCGGCTGCCGGCGCAGCACGGCCCTGAGCCGCGCCATCAGCTCTTCGACCAGAAACGGCTTGCCGAGATAGTCGTCGGCACCGAGATCGAGCCCTTCCACCCGCTGCTTCGGCTCGTTCAGCGCCGTCAGCACGATAATCGGCGTATCCCTCCCCGTTCGCCTGAGCTCCGGAATGAACCGCAGCCCCTCGCCATCAGGCAGGCGCCGGTCGAGCAGGATCGCATCATAGTGGTTCTGCCGCGTCAGCTCGACGGCATCGCCGAGATGCATTGTGTGATCTGTCACGATGCCATGCTTGCCGAGCGCCGCCGACAGAGCTCCGGCCAGCTCCCTCTCGTCCTCGATCAACAGAATCCGCATCGCCCACCATTCCTTGCGCCCAAGTTTCGGCCGCAAGGGTTGCAGCAACATTGCGGAACTTGAAAGGCAGCCGGTCATGCTGCTGCAATTGTTGCGGCCGAGGATCGGGCATCACAATTCAGGACGACAAGATGCCCCACTTCAGATCCATTCTTCGTATCTTGGAGACTTACCTCCTCTCCGCCTTCATCCTCGCCAGCCTGCTGGCCGGGCCGTTGGTTATACTGTTCGTGAGATAGCGGATGCCGAGACCAGCAGGCACGGCCGGATATTTTTGGTAGAAAGTGAAAGAAGCGTCCTACTGTGTGGCCCCCTCATCTGCCTGCCGGCATCTTCTCCCCGCTGGGGAGAAGGGACCAAGCCGCACGGCCCTCCTTCAGCCGAAATGTCAGAGGGAGCGAGGCGTTGCCACGGTTCCCCTTCTCCCCCGCGGGGAGAAGGTGGCCCGAAGGGTCGGATGAGGGGGCCACACGGTAGGTCTTTCAATCATCCTTTTCTTACATCAAGCCGCCCCCGCGGCCATTCTTCCCCGCACCTCCAGAAACGCCGCCGTCAGCCGCGCCAGCACCGGCGAGGTCACCGTCCCGTTCGCCCCGCCGATCGGATCGACGATGTGGATCTGCCGGAGATCCTCCATGAATTCGTTCCAGAGCGGCTGCCCGCCCTCTTCCAGCAACTCGGCGCGGATGCTGAGATCCTCGCTCACCGGCAGGTGACGCCTGCCCCAGGCGCCGATCATGGCGAAGAGGGGAACGAGCTGGATTGCCGGTTCCGTCAGGCTGTAGATTGCTTTCTGGCTGTGGCTCGGATCGTCCCGCTTGCTGATGAAGCCAAGCGAGAGCAGCCGCTTCAGCCGCGCCGCCAGGATATTGGAGGCGATCCCCTCCTCCGAATGGTTGAGCAGATCGCGGAAATGCCGGCGGTTGCCGAACATGATGTCGCGGATGATAATCAGACTCCATCGGTCGCCCAGCACCTCCATCGTCAGGTTGATCGGACAGCCGGACCGCAATTCTATTTCCACTAAGCATCTCCTATGGAAACCAGTTGCATTATAGGATCACCTGTGCGAGATTACAACTAGTTTCAATTCGCAATCAGATGGAGGAAAGCATGTCCAAGGTGCGCGTTGCAGGATTTTCCGTTTCCGTGGATGGTTTCGGCGCCGGGCCGGAGCAAAGCCTGAATGATCCACTCGGAAAGCGCGGGCCGGAAATGTTTCAGTGGTTCTTCCACACACGCACCTTCCGCGCGATGATGGGTAAGGACGACGGTTCGTCCGGCATCGACGAGGATTATGCGTCCCGCGCCATGGCCGATTTCGGCGCCTTCATTCTCGGGCGCAACATGTTCGGCCCGATCCGCGGCGAATGGCCCGACGATGCCTGGAAAGGCTGGTGGGGTCCGAACCCGCCTTATCATGCACCGACCTATATCCTCACCCATTATCCACGCGAACCGCTCGTCATGGAAGGAGGCACCACCTTCCACTTCGTCACCGGCGGCATTCATGCGGCGCTCGAGCAGGCGAAGGCGGCGGCCGGCGATAAAGATGTGAAGATCGGCGGCGGAGTGGCGACTGTCCGCCAGTATCTGCAGGCGGGTCTGATCGACGAGCTGCATTTCGCCGTCTCCCCCGTCGTGCTCGGCAGGGGCGAAGCAATGTTTGCAGGCATCGATCTTCCTGCGCTGGGCTTTCGCATCACCGAGCATGTCGCCAGCGAAAAGGCCACGCATCTTGTGCTGGCGAAATAACCGAGCCGCTGGTTCAGTCCGGCGATCTCTCCCGGGTGAGCGGCGCCGGAAACACATTCATCCCGGCGCCTGGACGAGGCGGCTGTCCAAGGCCCTCTCGCCCGGCATCAATAGCGTCACATTTTGCCCATGCTTTTCATGGCGTTTTCCATGTGCATCTTGCAGTCGTCCATCTTGTTGGCCGTCATGGAATCCTTAGCCATCATCATTTCCTTGGACGCCATTTCCTTCTTTTCCTTCATGGCCGGATCGGTCATGGCGTCCATGTCGGACTGCATTTTCATCATCGACGCCTCGTCGCATTTCATCATCACATCCTGTGCAAGGACAGGCAGTGCGGATGCGACGGCGGCAACGATGGCTATAGCTGTGCATTTCAACATTGTATTCTCCTCCTTTTGGGCAACATTGCCCGTTGCAAATGGTGAAATGCATGTGTGCTCAAGAACGTGCCGCGGCGCGGGATGAAGACATGCACAAATCAAGGACCTGAGATTACGCCGGCATCACCCGGTAGACGCATGCCATCCCCTCCACGCCCCGAAGCGGAGCCTCGAAGGCGACTAGCCTATGGCCGGAGAGCAGCCGGCTGACGTCAGGCGCCGAAAACAGGGCTTCGGATAGACAGATCTCGCCGGCCTCGGCCAATGATTGCACCCGTGCCGCGACATTGACGGTCTGCCCGAAATAATCGAGGTTATCGTTCAAGGTCACAGCGATCGACGGACCGCAATGGGCGCCGATCTTCAGGATGATGCCGGGATCGCCATGCTCGCCGTTGAAGCGCTCGATTTCTTCGAGCATATGCAGAGCAGCCGAGATGGCGTCGCTCGGGCGGGAGAAGGCCGCCATCACCGCGTCGCCGATCGTCTTGACGATCGCGCCCGAATGCTCCTGCACCGTGGCGCCGAGCAGGGCGAAATGTTCACGCACCAGTGCATAGGCATTGAGATCGCCGAGCCGCGCGTACATCGCGGTCGAACCCTTGAGATCGGTGAAGAGAAGCGTGACCTGACGGATGCCGAGGCCCTCCCTTTCATCAACACATTCGGAGCGAAACAGCCGCCGAAAGGTCTGGCGTGCAAGCAGCATCCCGCCCGACATGTAAGGATCGAAATCGAGAACAGGTTTGGCGGTCTGCGCCAGGATCTCGGGCGGCCAGTTGATGAGGAGCAGTGAGCCGCGCGCGGCAGCCGAGTTCTCGACTTCGACGATGACCGGGCCGGGCCGAACCGCTGAGGACGAAGGGTAAAAACGCCGACCGTCATACCCGATCCTGAGGAGTGCCGGCGCCGTAACGGGCTCGCCTCTCACCGGCAGCGCAAAGCTCGCCTGGGTCTCTACATTGATGCCGGCGAGCGCCCCGGCGCCGAGTTCAGCCCTGATCGTTGTGACCGAACCCGGCGCCAGGAAGGAAAGGCCGCGCACCAACCCTTTCAAGACGTCGAGAAAGCGGACCTGCTGACCTGGAAGTCGCGCATCGCTGAGAAACCGTGCCTTCCAGTGAAAATCCTCGGCCGAGAGCGAGCCGGGATCGTGAAAAGACAGCCGGCGCAGTTGCGGCGACACTGTGAAGGTGACCTCGATGAAATCGTCGAGGTCGGTTTCGCCGGAGACGTCGCACAGGCCGCAGACATAGTGAGTCTTCAGCGTCCTCAAGGCGCCGAAACTATCGAGCACCATTCCGGATTGGGGACATACGACGTCCCAGCTCATCTCGAATAAACCGCTGCGCGTCGCATGGAGAAAGAGATCGATGCTTTCCGCCTCCGAAATGGCGCCGTCGTGCGCGAAAGCCAGCGGGTTGATGCGGTAGAGGGACAGATCGTCACCGCTGCGGATCAGGCTTTCGAATTTGGCGATGCCCCGCGGGCTCCAGGACCGGGCCTGCCGGATCTCGGTCATCTTGCTCTCAAGGAGCCGTTCCTGAACGTCAGTCATCTGACGCCTCGCAAAGTTCGGCCGGGCCATGCGACCGGAGATCGCCGCGATTATAGCAGACGCTCGTCCGTGCGGATCAAACGGAGCCTGGCCAAGCAGAAGTCTTACGGATTAGCCCGGTAAGGCGACGCCGGGGTTTTCAGAAGCTTTTCCCGCTCGACATCGCCTATCTCCGCATTCGCCATTTTGCGACATCCGGACTGCGTCAGCGGACCGGAACGCTCAGCAGTCCCGTTCTCGACTTGTCGTCAACTAAGCGTGCCCAAATAGCTATGGCATTGCTGCAGAATGAGCGTAGAGTACGCGCCATCGGCCCATCGGATCATCGGCACGACCGCTTGAGAGATCGTCGTGCTCCTGCCGCTTCATAGAGGGTACGAAGATGCTCTTGTCGCTTATGTCACTCGACGACAGCCAAATAACCATCGTCACCGATGCCGTTCGGCAATGGTGCTGCGAGAAAAAGCTCGACATCGACAGCGTCGAAGGACGCCGCGCCATCACCGTTGCCGTCGATTTCGTTCAGATGAACACCGCCCGCGATGGGCTTTTTGCCGAACTGTCGAAGCAGTTGAACCACCAATAGGAATCCGGAATCGGCCGATCAGGGCTGCCCCTGCGCCGTGACAGGGGTTGCGATAATCCGTGGCCGGCTCACAGAAAGCCTCTCATTTGCCGTGTTGCGGTCCTTTGTTAGGAATGCACCGTGTCCCGGCCGGATTCGAGCTTTTCAAGGTAGGCTGCGAACATCTCGGCCATAGCTTCGGCGTAGATTTCGATCTCGCCCAAGCTTCGGGGCGCCTCCGAGAACTGCTTCCCCACCGTGGCGAGCGTCGTGACGATCAGGTCACCGGCAAGCGCCCGGCTTGCCTCCGGGACCGATGGCAGCACCTCCTCCATGAACAGCCCGATGATGCGGTCTCCCGACGCCCTCGCCGCCTGCGCCTCCGGCGCATCGCGATAGAGCGGCGCTGCGTCGTGAAGCGCCACGCGCATCGCCGCTTCCTCACACTCGGAGCGAAGAAAGGCGTGAACAAGGCTGCGCAGCCGTTCGAACGGCGGTCGTTGTGAATCGGCAAGAATGTCGGCGAGCATGTCGTTCGTCTGCCGCCATTCGTCGCTCTGCAGCCGGAAGAGGATTGCCGCCTTGTTGGGGAAATATTGGTAGAGCGAACCGATACTGACGCCCGCCCTCTCCGCTACCCTCGCCGTGGTGAAGCGATGGGCTCCCTCCCGTGCCAAAACCTGAGCAGCAGCATCGAGGATCGCCCCCACGAGCTCCGTCGAGCGGGCCTGCTTCGGCTGCTTTCGTGAAGAAATCCGGGTACTTGGCCGGTCGCTCATGGCAGTGCTCCGCAATGCGATTAGAAAATGCGATGGATTACTCGTATTTTTCACCCAGCGCAAGAACCTCATCATTCCAAGGAGCCCTCCAATGACGACACTGACCACAGCGCCGCTCGCGCCTCTCCTCGACGGCCTGTTCGAAGAAGCCGCCGCGGCGACGAGCCCCGCCATATCCGAGCTTTCCAGCGAGGAGAGGATGCGCCTGATCAGCAGCAAGACGGAATATCTCGACCTTTACGGGCGACTGAAGGACCTCTGGCTTCCTGTCTCGCGCGAGGCCGGCACGCTGCTCTACATGCTGGCGCGCAGCTGCCGTGCTCAAACGATCATCGAGTTCGGCACATCCTTCGGCATCTCGACCCTCCATCTTGCTGCAGCACTGCGCGACAATGGCGGTGGCCGGCTGATCACCAGCGAGTTCGAACCGTCGAAAGTCAGGCGCGCGCGCGAAAATTTGACGGCCGGCGGCCTCATCGACCTTGTCGAAATCCGTGAGGGAGACGCCTTTCGCACCCTCGGCACCGATCTTCCTGATACCATCGACCTCCTGTTTCTCGACGGCGCCAAGGGGCTCTATCGTGACATCCTGGAACTGGTCGAAGACCGCCTGAGACCCGGCGCCCTCATCGTCGCCGACAATGCCGACGTCAGCCCCGAATATCTCGCCCGCGTTCGTTCCACCGCCGCTGGCTATCTCTCGGTCCCGTTCGAAGAGGACATCGAGCTGTCGATGCGCGTCTGAGGATATTGGCAACTGGCTCCGCGCCCTCACCCTTGGGTGGCCGCAATGGCATCAACGTGAGGCCGCGCCGTCGCACAGCACCATCGCCAGCCACTTCAGGACAAAGCCGGTCGCGGTCAAAGACTTTTTTCGAAGAAGGTATCCGGATATGGATCGTCATTGAACCGCTCGATCTCGGTCCAGCCGGTACCGCGATAGAGCTGCTGCGCCTCGGCAAGCGCGCTGTTGGTATCCAGACGCAGGAGCCGGATGGACAACTCGCGGGCGATCGTCTCGGCAGCCGACATAAGCCGTTTTGCCATCCCGAGGCCACGCGCGGACGGGGCGACCCAGAGCCTCTTGATTTCTGCGACCTCGCCGCCACTGCCCTTCAACCCGACACAACCGATCGGAAGGCCGTCGGACATCGCGACCAGGAACGCGCCGCGCGGGCGGATCATGTCCTTGGCGTCAGGATCGCGGGAAAGTGAGACGTCGAAACCCTTGTCGAAACGGCGTGCAAGTTCGCCGTAATATTCGTTCAGGCAATAGCGGGCATCGTCATGCCTAGGATCTTTCTCCTCCAGCACGATCTGGTCGCGTCTTAACGAGCAGGCGACGATATCCATGGCGCGCAGGAGTTCGTCCGGGCGGCGATGACGCGCCAGAAACGCTTCGGCCTGGGCATTGGAAAGTGCTTCATAAGCCTGAAACTCGCACTCGCCGGTGCTGGTCAACCTGGTGATGCGGCGACGCGCATCCCGATCGTTCGGGATGGTCTCGATCAGCCCCTCCTCCTCCAGAGCGCGCAGCAGACGGCTCATCAGGCCCGAGTCAAGACCGAGATAATCGCGGATCGCCGCAACATCCGATTGGCCACGACCGATCGAATTGAGGACGCGAGCAGCACCGAGCGGACGACCGCGTCCAAGGAAAGACGTATCCAGAGCGCCGACTTCGGAGGTGACGGCGCGGTTGAAGCGACGGACGCGGGCGACAGGATCAGCAACCATATTATCTGACTTAAGTCAGATAAATTCCGCTGTCAATTCCGGCCAAAACTCGAAGTGTCAGGCGGGTGCGCCGACCGTCTTGCGCGTCCTCACTCCCTCACCTATGGCAATGCAACTTCCCCTCCACAGGGCTGCCCGTGCTCCGCTTTATCCTCCACGCTCTGATCGTCATCATTCTGACGCTGCTCACCCAGATCGGCGGCCTCGCCTATTTGATAACGCTTGTCGTCGCACGCGCCTTGCGCCTGCGCCGATTTGCGGCCAACCTCGCGCTCTTTCTGCTTCTCTACGCCGGCGCCACCTTCGTCGCGCACCTCACCGCACCCACATTCGGCCGGGTTCCGCTTTCCTGCTTCGCCGGCACCGCCGATCCGCTGGTCATCCGCTCGCCGATCTACTGCGCGCTCAACCGCAACTACGTGACGCGTGGACTGCGCGATCTGGCAGAGGCACTTGCCGCCCACATGGAAAAGCAGTTTCCCGGTACCGTTACCGTCGCGCTGGATGCGAACTTTCCCTTCGTCAACGGTTTTCCGCTGCTGCCGCATCTCTCTCATGCCGACGGCAAGAAGCTCGATTTCGCCTATTATTACAAAGATGCCGACGGCGCCTTTCTGAACGGCGCCACACGCTCCCCGATCGGCTATTTTGCCTTCGAGGAGCCCGCCCCGGGCGACGAACTGCCCTGCGCGGGTCGCCACGACTGGCTCACCACGCGTTGGGATTTCGATGCCCTGCAGCCGCTCTTCCCTGTCTACGGGATCGAGGAGCAGCGCACCGCGGCAGCGATCGCCTGGCTGACGACGGAAGGCGTCGCACGCTTTGGCCTGCAGAAGATCTTCATCGAGCCGCATCTGAAGAATGCGCTTGGCATCACCGACGCCCATGTCCGCTTCCAGGGCTGCCGAGCCGCGCGTCATGATGACCATATTCATATCCAGATTGAATGAGCGGCTCGCTTGCACACGGTCCCACCTACGCCATGTACTCCGTCCCGGCCGGGGTGATCCCTGACCTTTTGATCAGGCACCACCAATCATCCGAAGAGGCGCCCCTTCCCGGCTGTCACCCGATTGGATATTCTCGCCAGCCATTGACCCTGAATGAGAGGTTTGCTTGTGAGTGTCGGCCTGATTGCCCTCCTTGATGATGTCGCAGCGCTTGCAAAGGCGGCCGCCGCTTCTCTGGACGACGTAGTCGCCCAGGCGGGCAGAGCCGGCGCCAAAGCCGCCGGCGTCGTGATTGATGACGCAGCCGTCACGCCGCGTTATGTGACCGGCCTTTCGGCGGCACGCGAACTGCCGATCATCGCAAGGATCGCCATCGGTTCTCTCAAGAACAAACTGGTGTTCCTCCTGCCGGCCGCACTCGTCCTCAGCCTTCTCGTGCCGCAGGCAGTGACGCCGCTGCTCATGCTCGGCGGGCTCTACCTCTGCTACGAAGGCGCCGAAAAGGTCTACGAACTCGTCGTGCCGCACGCGGCCCGTGCCCACGAGACCGCCCTTGAGACGATCAGCGTCGATCCCAAGACCTTCGAGGACGAAAAGGTCGCGAGCGCCATCAGAACCGATTTCATCCTCTCGGCCGAGATCATGGCGATCACTCTCGGCTCCCTGTCGGAGTCGGGTCTGGCGATGCAGGCGCTGATTCTCGCCCTGGTCGGCACTCTGATCACGGCCGCCGTTTACGGCGTCGTCGCCTTGATCGTGAAGGCGGACGACTTCGGCCTCTGGCTTGCCCGGCGTTCTTCCCGCTCGCGGACAGGCGCGTTACCGCGCATGCTCGGGCGCGGCCTTGTGCAGGGCATGCCCTATCTTCTCAAGGTGCTGGGTCTCGTCGGCACGGCGGCGATGATCTGGGTCGGCGGCGGCATCATTGTGCATGGCGCCGAAGGCTTTGGCTTTGCCTGGCTGAGCCATCTGCTCCACGATGCCGGGGAAGGCGCCGCGCATGCAATGCCGGCCGTTGGCGGTGTGGTTTCCTGGCTGGTCCAAGCTGCCGGCTCAGGTCTCGTCGGCATCCTCCTCGGCCTTGCGGCCATCCCGGCCGTCGGCTACGTCGTTGCGCCCGCCTGGCGGTGGTGCGCAGCACGGCTGCGCCGGATGAGGACCGCGTAAGCGAGTGACAGCAGATGTTGCTTGCGACATCACGCGTCACACAGCAGGCGCCACGATGGCTCGCAAATCTTCCGTCGGGCAAGCGCGCCCCGTGCGCCACGGCCCGACCAGATGCTTCGGAGCGCCGGCGCCATCAACCGGCATCCCTTTCATCATAAGCACGCTGCGCCGCAAAGATTGCGTCCATGTTCTGCTCCGCCCAGTGAGCGAGTGCCGAAACCGTATCGGTCAGGGTGCGCCCAAGCGGCATCAGCGCATATTCGACGGTTACCGGCGCGGTCGGAAAGATCGTGCGTGAGATCAGGCCGTTGCGCTCCAGCCTTCTCAGTGTCTGCGACAGAACCTTCTGCGATATGCCCTTGATATCGCGCCGGATGTGATTGAAACGCACCGGCCCGCCTTGCAGCAGCCGCGACCTCTCTCCGACCTCATCCTGATGTGCGCAGGCCGGAGGCCGGAGCCTCGAAGGACGAGGGCGGCCACCCCACCTCAGCAACGCAGGTGCTCGACATCAGCCGCCAGCGAGAGCGACACTTATCGCAACGGCAGTTCGAAGCTCCGCTTCAGCGTTTCCATCGGCACATCGGTCTTGACGTTGAGGACGCTCGGAATGCGCGTCAGGTGGTCGGCCTGAAAACGCCAGTAGCTGTGCAGATCGGCAGTGACGATCCGAAGCACGGCATCGCACTCCCCCGCCGTCAGGTAGCATTCCATCACCTCCGGAAACCGCCTCACGGCTTCGGCAAACCGCAGCGTGACCTCGGCATCCTGGGTCTTGAACCACACACGGGCAAAAACCGTCAGCCCCGCCCCGACCTTTGCCGGATCCAGCACGGCGACGTAGCGATCGATGATCCCGGCCTCTTCCAGCAACCGAACGCGGCGCAGGCAGGGCGAGGGCGAAAGCCCCACCTCCCGTGCCAGCTCGACATTCGAAATGCGCCCGTCGCGCTGAAGGACGCGGAGAATATGGCGGTCGATCGCGTCCAGAAGAACTGGCATTTTATATCCCATCTGATGCGCGACAGCGCCACAATATGCCAATATTTTGCAATTTTCGGAATGTTTTGCAAGCTCATTGCGCACGACTTGGCCTATCGTTCCACCCAATCGATATGGAGAAGGCTGATGGCAAGAAAAATAGAGAAAATCGTGCTCGCTTATTCGGGCGGGCTGGATACCTCAATCATCCTCAAATGGTTGCAAGAGACTTACGGATGCGAGGTCGTGACCTTTACCGCCGATCTCGGTCAGGGCGAAGAGCTCGAGCCGGCGCGGGCGAAGGCGGCAATATTCGGGGTCAAGGATGTCCGCATCGTCGATCTGCGTGAGGAGTTCGTCCGCGACTTTGTCTTTCCGATGCTGCGGGCTAACACAGTCTACGAGGGTCAGTATCTCCTCGGCAGCTCCATCGCCCGGCCGCTGATTGCCAAGCATCTGGTCGCCATAGCCAGGGAGATCGGCGCGGACGCCGTTGCCCACGGTGCGACAGGCAAGGGCAATGACCAGATCCGCTTCGAACTGGCCGTCGATGCGCTCGATCCGTCAATCAAGGTCATTGCTCCGTGGCGTCAATGGAACATCCGCTCCCGCACGCAGCTGCTGGAATATGCCGAGAAGCATCGCATCCCTGTGCCGAGCGACAAGCGTGGCGAGGCGCCGTTCTCGATCGACGCCAACCTGCTGCACACTTCGACGGAAGGCAAAATTCTTGAAAATCCAGCGGAGGTCGCACCCGATCATATCTATCGGCGCACGGTCGATCCTGTCGACGCTCCCGATGCCCCTGAGATCGTCACTATCGGCTTCGAGAGCGGGGACCCTGTTGCCGTCAACGGCAAGGCGATGACACCGGCAGCCTTGCTGACCGCACTCAATGAATTGGGCGGCCGGCATGGCATCGGGCGGCTCGATCTGGTTGAAAACCGGTTTATCGGCATGAAGTCGAGGGGCGTATACGAGACACCGGGGGGAACGATCCTGCTTGCCGCGCATCGCGGAATTGAATCGATCACGCTCGATCGCGCCGCCGCGCACCTGAAGGACGAGATCATGCCACGCTACGCCGAGATGATCTACAACGGCTTCTGGTTCGCCCCCGAGCGGGAGATGCTGCAGGCCCTGATCGACCGAAGCCAGGTCTTCGTCAGCGGCGAAGTGGCAATGAGGCTCTATAAGGGAAGCGCCTCGGTCATCTCTCGCACGTCGCCCTCCTCACTCTATTCCTCAGACCTCGTCAGCTTCGAGGAAAGCTCCATCGCCTATGATCATCATGATGCCGAAGGCTTCATCAGGCTCAATGGATTGCGGCTCAAAAGTTGGGCGGTCCGCAATAGACGGTGAGCGGCTGATCTTAACTCAGCAGCGCCATCTCTCAGCATCTGCCAATGCCTTCATCGAGGGCATTGCTCCGAACGCTTCGAGTGCTTGTTGGAGCGCACGATGCGGATCTCGCTCGCGGCCGATCCGCTGACCAATCCATGGGAAAACCGAGGAAGCCAATTTCAAACGATTTTAAAAAAACCACCAAAAAGCTAATCGATTTTAATTTTATCATTCAAATTTTCTTGTTGCGGCGCGAGAGAATTTAACCATTAATTTCCGCAGGTGCTCAGTATGTTCGTTGGAGGAACCCGCATGACTGTGACATTTCCGCTGACCGAGAAGCGTGACGCAGAGGCGTTGCTGAAGCACTTGACGATGCACAAACTTAGCTTCCCGGGAAACTGCGTCGTGTCGGTCAAGGCGCACGTCGCCCAGGTCTCATCCTCTCATACAACAGCACTCGGCACCGCCCGTACCGCCTGGTGAATGTTCCAAGCTTTGGGGTGTCTGGGTTCTGATGATCGCGACGTTTGCCGCTGAGGCTCCTTCCCCCTCATCTGCCTGATCCACTTCTTCTGCCAGCGGGAGAATTGGAGCCGGATGCTATGGTTGCGTTCCTGCAGAAGAAGGAGGCAGGACGCGGCCTCGGCGTTTCACGAAAAATCTTGGAATACCAATCGCGGCTGACAGTCATTGCTGTGCCGGCAAAAATTCCTATTCTGGGCGTCACCGATGGCGATGAAAAACCCGGCGCCGCAGCCGCACGATAGGAAATTAGATCTCGTCATGACTATTCTGACACCAATGCCCTATCTCAAACAAGCCATGCTCGCCGCGGCCGTGATGCTGGCGGCAATGATGACATTCCTGCCTCAGGCGCATGCAGAGCCATGCGATGAGGAAACTTTCGAACAGGCGACATACGTCGTCTGCACGCTGGAAGCAGGAAAAGCCGATCTGCGCCTGTTCTGGAAGGGCGCCGATGGCGAACCATACCGCGCTTTTTCAAGCCTCGCCGAAGCCCTTCGCTCCGAAGGGAAAACGCTGGCCTTTGCCGTCAACGCCGGAATGTACCGGGCCGACTTTTCGCCGATGGGACTGTATGTCGAGAACGCCAGGGAATTGAAATCTCTCAATACGGCAGAGGCCGGAGGCTCTGCCGGTCAGGTCCCGAATTTTTATAAGAGGCCGAACGGCGTGTTCTTTCTTGATGAAGCAGGCGCCGGCATACTTCCGACCGACGAATTTCTAAAGCGCGCCCCTAAGGTGCGGTTCGCCACGCAGTCCGGCCCAATGCTCGTCATCGCTGGAAAGCTGAACCCGATCTTCATCTTCGGCTCGACAGACCGAACCCGCCGAAGCGGTGTCGGCATCTGCACAAGCGGCGCAGTTCGCTTCGCGATCAGCGAAGACAGCGTCAATTTCCACGATTTCGCACGACTCTTCCGCGACCAGCTGAAATGTCCCGACGCGTTGTTTCTCGATGGTGGACGCGGTGTCGGACTCTTCTATCCGGCAATGGGCCGCAACGATCGCTCCTGGCACGGCGGCTATGGCCCGATCTTCGGGCTTGTGGAATAGGACACGAGGCATTCCGCGTTCGCTCCGCGATCTCGTTATACGGCCTTTGAAATGAAGAAGCATGGCCACAGGCCCCTTGAACGGCGGCGGCCTACAGGCAGCATGATCCGGATTTCGAAAGGATTGCATCTGACATCGTCATGTGCCGACCGGATCAATAGGCAAGCGGCAATTGCGGTCACCGCGCGATTAAGGCACGATGCGGTGCTTGAAGGAGAGCAGCAAGTGAACTCACGCTCATGCTTACGGGCTCATGTCATTGCGGCAAGGCGAGTTGGACGCTCCAAGGCGATCCTGGATCGATCACCGCGTGCAATTGTACCCTCTGCCGGCGCTACGGCACGCTCTGGGCCTATGATTACGAAGGAGAGCGTATTGCGCTCACCGGCCAGACCGCCTCCTATACCCGCTCCGGCAGGGAGACGTCATCCCTCGAAATTTTGTTCTGCCCATCCTGCGCCTGCGTCTTGAGCTGGCGCGGTCTGCGCCTGCAAAAGGATGGCCGCCGCCGCATGGCGGTCAACATGCGGCTTGCACCTCCGGAACTCGTCGCCGATCTCCCTATCGATCACTTCGACGGGCTGGAAACATTCAAAGACCTTCCCTCCGACGGGCGCTGTGTACGCGATCTCTGGTTTTGACAGGCCATCATCTGTCGGCCTCGGGCGGGCGAAGGCGCCTCAACCGCGCCGAGCCGCCTCGATCGCCGCGACATCGATCTTTCTCATCGTCATCATCGCGTCAAAAGCACGCTTTGCCTGATCACCACCCGCCGAGAGCGCTTCTGAGAGGACGCGCGGGGTGATCTGCCACGACAAACCCCATTTGTCCTTGCACCAGCCGCACTCGCTTTCCTGGCCGCCATTACCGACGATGGCGTTCCAGTAGCGATCGGTTTCCTCCTGATCCTCCGTGGCGATCTGAAACGAGAAGGCTTCACTGTGTTTGATTGCAGGGCCGCCGTTCAGACCGATGCAAGGGATACCCGCGACGGTGAATTCAACAACCAGAACGTCTCCCTGCTTACCGGCAGGATATTCTCCCGGCGCACGAGTGACAGCACCCACAGCGCTGTCGGGAAAGGTCGCGGCATAAAAGCGGGCGGCGTCCTCAGCGTCTTTGTCGTACCATAGGCAGATCGTGTTTTTTGCCATGGCGCGGTCCTTCCTCTTGGTTTGCAATTCCCACTCAAATAAGAGGGAAATCGCCTTTCTCCAGCCCATGTAGGTTATTTCGGCAAAGGCTCTTCGGTTTGATCCACGCACACCCGGCACGCTTGCGGTGTTCGCACCGCAAAAAGCATGTCAGACTGCGCAAGCTGCGCATCGTCTGCGCGCCGATTGAAGGGGCCGAACCCATGCACAAGTTCACCGTTACTCTCACCCGCGAAATCGAGGCCGATACCGCCGAGGAGGCAGCCTTGCTCCTGTACCAGGAACTTTCGAAGGGACCCGTCCCTGACCGCTACTCGGTCACCGACGAGACGAATGTGACCACGGAGATCAAGCTGGATCGGAACAAGGCTGATGAATTCGCCAGCATCGATCACACCGCCGATCCCGGCAATTGGTGATGCCTCAGATCATCGGCCAACAGATCCCACTTTGCGCTTGGAGCAGAACTGCGGTAATTGCCGGCAATTGCCAGCTAAGGAAAGAACGTGATTTCACCGATCAAAGTAGCCGTCGCAGGCGCGAACGGTCGCATGGGCCGCACCATACTGCCGCTGCTCGCGGCCGATCCGGCTTTTGCGGTGATCGGCGGCATCGGCCGTCCCGGCTCCGTCGGTGAAGGGCTGATCGACCGTGCGGCCGCAATCGCGGCCGCCGACGTGATCCTGGATTTCACGACGGGAAATGCCGCTGCCGAACTCGCCGGCCTCTGCGCCTCGGCAGGCGGACCGGCCCTGGTGATCGGAGCGACAGGTTTCGAGCCCGATGAGATCCAAAGGATCGCAGCGGCCGCCCGAACGATTCCTATCCTGCGCTCCGGCAACTTCGCCATCGGCGTCAACATCCTCGTCGGTCTCGTCGCTCAGGCTGCGCGCGCTCTTCCCGCGCATGGCTGGGATATCGAAATCCTCGAAGCCCACCACAACAGGAAGATCGATGCCCCGTCCGGTACGGCGCTGATGCTCGGCGAAGCGGCCGCCGAGGGGCGCGGCGTTTCCCTGGCGTCCGTCGAGCGGCGCGGGCGTGACGGCGTCACCGGCGAGCGACCGCCCGGCGAGATCGGCTTTGCCGTCCTGCGCGCCGGCGGGATCGTCGGAGAACACAGCGTCCTGTTTGCCGCCGCCGAGGAAGTCGTGACGCTGTCGCATTCGGCTTTCGATCGCGGCATGTTCGCCCGCGGCGCGCTTGCCGCCGCCCGCTGGATCGCAGGGCGCGCACCCGGCGAATATGGCATGCGGGATGTGCTGGGCCTCACGGCAGGGCGCGAATAGATAGAGTGAACAGAGGCTTGAAGCGCGTCTTTGACTCAAAGTCCACACCCATCCCCCACCCTATCGAGCACCGCCGCGGCGACGACGACTTCAGTTCCGGCAAGGCCCACGGAGCAGAACAGCGTTATCTCTTCGGGCGATGCCCGCCCTGCCGCTTTCCCGGCAATGATGTCGGCGAGATCGACCAGGCGGCCGTCGGTGCCGGAGCCTGCCAGAAAAAAGGGCGATGCGTATGCGCGCGCCTGTTCGGGAGAATCCGTCGCGATCACGGCCGCGGCGTCGGCGACATCCAGGCCGAGTTCGTACCCGTGAAGCGTTTTCGGGCCGACTGTGTTGACGTGCGCGCCGGCCTTTAAATCGCCGACGTGGAGGACGGGCGTTTGGCTTGTCGTCGCGCAGATGACGATGTCGGCGTCAACAACGGCTTTCGAGACGCTGCCGACAGGCTCCACCTCAAGACCCAGGGCGAGCTGCATCTCGCGTGCAAAGGCAGCACGATTTTTCTCGTCGCGACTGTAAACGCGGGCGCGATCGAGGTTACAAACGGCGGCAGCCGCTGCAAGCTGGGTTCGCGCCTGCGCTCCGCTGCCGATGATGCCGACGATCTTGGCGTCAGGCGCGCCGAGATGCCGGATCGCGAGACCTCCGATCGCACCAGTCCTGAGGCTTCCCAAGCGCGATCCGAGAACAATGCCTTTGAGCCTGGCGTCGTCGGCCGACCATACGGCGACGATCTGCGCATGCTCAGCCCCATCGAATGTGTCGTAGACGCGAAAGCCCGCAAGCGGCTTCTCGCCCAGGATACCGCCAACGGTAAAAACGAGATCGCCTCGGTCAGCAAACGACACATGATGCCTCGGCGGCGAGATCAACCTGTTGGCGGCCCTGGCATGGAAGGCGGTCTCCAGCGCATCGATCGCGATCGCCATCAACCCGCTATCGTCAAGATCCTTGTCCATCAGGATTTTCATTACGGCAACCTCCGATTCAAGCTGCACCCTGCAACCCCAATCCCGCTTGAGGTCAGGAGGCCGGATGGCACGCCGCGCCGCGACGGGCCTAACCCACCAGCCGCCGCGCCATCATGACATCGTCGATCTCCCGGCCATCCTCCAGCACGCCGCCGGGGATACGGCCGATCTCGGCAAAACCTTGCCGCTGGTAGAACCGCATCGCCGCCGAATTTTCGGCGCTGACGAAGAGTTCCAATTGACGGATGCCGATATTGCGCGCGTGATTGGAAATCGCCTCCAGCAGTTTGACGGCAACGCCCGTTCCGCGCAGTTTGGCGCAGACATAGACCATGACGATCGTGGCGCGGTGGGCCATCTTGCTCGACCGCTGCCGAAACAAGCCCATGATACCGACGGGTTCGTCCTCCTGAAAGGCGATGAAAACCGGCTCGTTCAGCCGATCGCGCCACTCCTGCAGAGATAGAATTTCCCAGTCTTCGTAACGGCTGGCAAAAGAGGATGGATCGACGCGAAGCGCTTCCAGGCGGATGCGCCGAAAAGCCTCCACCTCGTCTGCACCTATGAGCCTGATCGTCACGCCACCTGCATCCATCGCCACCTCCCGGAATATCAGAGATATGTCATCGCAGCCGGCTGCAGTGGATGCAACCCGGAAGCGCGAGTTCGATTGGCGCCTTGCCCCACCGCGGCCCCGCCAAGACTCAAGAGAGCCTTATTCTGAGGTGCGATCCGTAGAATCGCCTCGAAGGACGAGGCGGATGTGTCGGCGGTGATGAATGCAAGAAGCGGCGTTGGGCCGCGTGCTTCGAAGCTCCGCCCTCCGGGCTACGCGCCTCAGAGCCTGTGAATGTTTTGTGGCGGCGGCGATTGGATTGTGATTCTGTGGGTCGTTGATTTGCTTGGGGGATGATGGTGGGCGACGATCTGTTCGAGGGAATGCCGGCGCATGGAGCGCGGCGCAGAGCTCAGTTGGCGGGCGGAGCGGCGCGCATGCGCGAGCCGGTGCGCGATCAGATCGAGTTGCGTGCGGTGGATATCGACAGCTTGATCGGCCAGGATCACGCGGTGCGGGTCATTTGGAGCTATGTCGAGGGACTGGATCTGAGCGCGCTCGAAGATCGGATCAAGGCGCGTGAGCACAGGCCGGGCCATCCGCCGATTTCGCCACGGCTTTTGCTGGCGCTTTGGCTCTATGCCAACAGCGACGGCGTCGGCAGCGCGCGGGCGCTGGAACGGCTGTGCGGGAGCCACGACGTCTATCGCTGGCTGTGCGGCGGTGTCTCGGTGAACTATCACACGCTTTCGGATTTTCGGGTTGGTTGCGCCGATCTGCTCGACCGGCTGCTTTGCGAGCATCTGGCGGCGCTTGCCGATGCCGGCCTCGTTTCTCTCGATAGTCTGGCACAGGATGGCGTGCGGGTACGGGCAAGCGCGGGCGCCGCCTCGTTCGGCCGGGCGGCGACGCTTGATCGGCATCTTTCGATTGCCGAGGCCGTTGTGGATCAGCTCAAGCACGAGGTCGATGCGCGTTCGGATGCCAGCACGCGGCGCATCGAGGCGGCCAGGCAACGAGCGGCGCGCGAGCGCGGCGAGCGGGTCAGAGCAGCCCA
>NZ_JACIFV010000011.1 GCF_014197535.1 Rhizobium aethiopicum | reverse complement strand
GCGTCAATCCGCCAGACGCACCATGGGAGCAAAGCTTGGGGGCATCGATCTTCGGCACCCCACAGTACACGCTGCCTGTGGACGACTTGGGAGGATTTGTCCCTCCGAGCTGGCAACACGGCAATCAACCGGTACCAGATGACCTTCTGCCTGCAATGTACTTGTTTGACTTGCTGCCGAGCGCGGACAAACCCACCAACTTCAGTATCCATGGTGTGCCCTACACGGCCACTCTGGGGCCATCAGGCATGCAGAGCGACATTTACCTTTTCCTGCAATAGGGTGGAGATCGATCGAGCAATAGATGCCAGTGGTTCTTACATTCTAACTTTGCGGTTACAATTGCTGTCAAAGCTGATTAGAGGGGCGACATTGTCAGCCAGTTAGAAACGCGACGCTGGCTCTGATGATCAGCCCCGATCCGACCGGCTGGGCCGGGTTGAAAGGGCGGAGCGGGGGCGGGTGAGGGGCACCTATCGGCTTTAGCTTTAAGACGATGCGATCGACGCCTCACTCGGCAGCATCGCGCTTTGCCAGCGCAGCTTTATGGCGTTCGATGACGGCCGGATCGTTCGTAAAATCCTTCCGCCGTCCCGGACCGTGAGCACGTCGCACATAGCCGTTCTTCTCGCTGTTGGTCATCACCACCGGCTTCGACGGCTGCTCCTGACGCTCCTTGATATAAGACAGAACGTCGCCGAGCCGTTTGTTCTCGGTGATCGCCGCATGCGTCACCCGCTGGTCCTTGTCGAAGGTTTTGTAGGGCAGGGAATGTCCCTTCCATCGTACATCGAGGCGGCCGTCGGCATAGGCATAGGTCTCGACATAGCGGCCAACAGCCGCCGCACCTGGCGCTCGCTGAGAGCAAGCACATGCGACGCCGACACCATCGTCATGCGGCCGTCGGCAACCTTCGACAAAACCTCGATCCGCTGCAGATCACGCTCGCTCATCGCTATCAATCCCATCTGCAATCTCCGCCGTCATCAAAACGGGGAGAGTGTGACATTCCAACTTTGCAGAATCAGGACACTTCAACTTTGCGGTGTGAGTTCATGCCGAACTGCGACTTGCGCATGCGACGCTAGCCGACACGTCGCATTTGCGCGAGTAGTTTCTTGCGAAAGACCTCCGCCGGGGTTCGGTAGCCGAGGCACTTCCGCGGTGTCGAGTTGAGGCGATCGCAGATGTCCTTCAGCTCGCCATCGGTGATCGACAGCGGATCCACCTCTCTCGACAGCCATTTGCGAACCCGGCCATTGGTGTTCTCGACCGTGCCTTTCTGCCAGGGCGACTGCGGGTCACAGAACCAAGTCTGCGTTCCGATGCCAGCCTGCAGATAGGGCCATTCGCTGAACTCAGTGCCGCGGTCGAAGGTGATTGAGCGTCGAGCAGCGTGGGGCAGGGGTTGGAGCACCGCGATCAACCCGTCCATGATCGGCTTCGACTGCCGGTCATTGTTGCGCAGGAAGACAGCAAAACGGCTGACCCGCTCGACCAATGAGGTCACGTTGGCCTTGCCGAACTTCTTGCGAAACTGAATGAGATCGCACTCCCAGTGGCCGAACTGCTTGCGCTCGGCGACAGTATCGGGACGATGAAGGATGTTGAGTTCCGGGCTGAAGCGGCGACCGTGACGCCGGCGGGCATGCCGCGATCTGCGTCTCGCACGCCGCTCCGGCAGGTGCCGCCACAGTTTGATGGCCTGACCGTCTGCGGAATAGGCGAACTTGTAGATCGTCTCATAACTGACGCAGATTGGATGGCGCTCCAGCCGCATGCGGCCGGCGATCTGCTGTGGCGACCAGCCATGGATGATCCGTTCGATCACCGATTGGCGCACATGGGAGAACCGGGCGAGCTTGCGCAGCTTGGCTCTGCGCTCACGGGCCATCTCGTTGGCGGTGACGCAATAGTAGCCGCTCAGATCCGGCATCTGCGGGTCTTCAAAAGCATTCCGCTTGAGCTCGCGGAAAATCGTCGAGCGATGCCGGCCGAGCTTCTCGGCAATGACGGTGGCGCTGAGGCCCGCTACTCGCCAGCGAGCGATCCTGCGACGTTCATCCATGTCGATCTGGGAGTAGGTGCGTCTCATCAGCCATTCCTTGCGAGTGATAACCCATTGGTATCTATCGCAAGTCGCACTTCATCCTTGAACCCACCCGGCTACAACACCAAATAGCATAATCAACGTTATGGAACTTTACGCTGAACCGGCCGCGATAGTTACAAGCAGGTCCTTGGCATCGATCTGGTCGCCGGCTTTGACGAGAACTTCGGCGATCGTGCCGTTCTCCTCGGCGTGAATTGCCGTTTCCACCTTCATCGCTTCGGTCGACACCAGCACATCGTCGGCATTGATCGCCTGTCCGGGCGACACAAAGACGCGCGAGATGGCGCCCGGCATCGGTGCGCCGACATGAGCGGCATTGCCGGGTTCGGCCTTGGGTGCGAAGACGGCGGCCGGTGACGCTGAGGAATTTTGCGAGCTCTTGCTGTTGGTTCCTCGCGGACCCGAGCCGCATCTCGTTGTGCACCTAACCGGCTCGGCTCACGTGACAACAAACACAAGAACATCTGGTTGTTTCGATCGAGTTTGGCGCAGGAGGCGCAGGAGGCGCAGGAGGAAAATCAACATGACTGTCGCGGCTAGGCCCATGATTGCCAAAGCGTATAGGCCTGTGGAAAAACCTCCGGGCTGACTACGGAGATACCCTATAACGAACGGCCCCACAAATGCTCCTAGGTTCCCGAGTGAGTTAATGAATGCGATCCCGCCGGCGGCAGCGGAGCCACTAAAGAAGCAGAAGGCAGCGCCCAAAGGGTCCCTTGCAACCCAATATGCCGCGCATGAGCATCCCTCGCCAGAACCCGTCAGGGCCGGGTTGATCTACCGTACGGCCGGGGCAATACTCCAGGATTGGCTTAGCTCCTCCGATGCGTCAAAATTCCGCTTGATGAGTGCCATATCAAGGCATAACCAATCGGCCATTCTCCGATTCCCGGAGAATTGCCGGACATGACTTGGAGCAGGTGCCATTTCTCCGCAGCCATCCCGGATATTGCAAAAGGACCGATACCATGTGCTTTGAATGCAATTCCTCCCCACTCAGCCGTCGCTCCCTGCTGAAATTTGCCGGCATCGGAGGCGTGGCCGTCATGACTGCAGGCTTTGACATGACCATGCCGGCATTCGCCTCGAACGCTCCCGCCCTCCTGCCGGATGAAGCACTGGCAAAACTCCAGGAAGGCAACAAGAAATTCGTCGCCGACACGGAAGCCTGCGCCGCCAATATTTCCAAGCGCCGGCAGGACGTCGCCAAGAGCCAGGCACCTTGGGCGATCGTGCTGACCTGTTCCGACAGCCGTGTCGTGCCGGAACTTGTATTCGGCGGCGTGACGCTCGGCGAACTCTTCGTCGCCCGCAATGCCGGAAACGTGGTCGACACCGATGTGCTCGGCACGATCGAATATGGCACCGAACATCTGCATGCGCCGCTGATCGTCGTCATGGGCCACAAGCGTTGCGGGGCGGTCTCCGCCGCCTGCGAGGTCGTGTCCAAGGGCACCAAGCTCGATGGCTCAATCGGCAAGATGACCCAGCCGATCCTGCCCGTGGCTTTGGCGGAGACCGATCGCGGCGACAATTTTGTCGACAAGACCGTCCATGCCAATGCCTTCAACGGCGCCGAGCGCATCCTCACCGAAAGTGCGATTGTTTCTCGCCTGGTCGAGGAAGGCAAGGTGAAGATCGTGCCCGCCTATTATGATCTCGATACCGGCGTGGTCGATTTTCTGCACAAGGTCTGACCTACGAGGCGACTTCATGTTGCCGACGGCTATCCGCGGGCGCCTCGTCGCGTTCGCGGAACCATAGTCGCTGATGACCCTTGCCGCCCGCAGCATCACCCGGCGGGTTACGCGGGCCGGAGCTGAGGTCGCGAGCTGGCTGCCTGGGCGACGCTCTTCTGGAAATTTCCGACCATACGCCTGCGCAACTTGGTGAGCTCAATCGACAGGTCCGACAGCTGCGCGATGACATCTATCGGAACCTGGGCAGCTGGGCCGCGCCCTCCTGAGCCAGTACAAGGACATAGGCGTCGCTCGTTTCAAAGAACGCGAGACAATCGGCCTCCGGCAGGATCTCAACAAGATCAAGACGGCGAAACCGCCTGTGGAGCTTGAACGCAAAGGCGCGATCTGGGTTCAGCCAACCCTATTCGCTGAATCGAGTATCGCGCCTGGAGGCATAACGGAAAACTACGGCATCGAAACTGGCCGCATTGATCGAAGATTGGTACGAACCGTGAAATTGACGTAAGCGACAAGCTGACCCCATCTGGCGTCAGTAGCGTTGGCCGCTGTATTGCGGACAGACGATTCACAAACTGTGAGCTTCTATGTCTGCGCCTAGCTCTGGAACTAGAAACTTCCATATGATCGAGGCTGTTCCGGAACGGCTTGAGGGCGCCCCACGGCAATTTCGGCGCCGCTGGTCCGATGATTTTAAAGCGCGGGCTGTGGCTGAGGCAATGGAGCCCGGCGCAAGCGTCTCAGCCATTGCGCATCGCATCGGCATACATCCCTCGCAGCTATTTGGCTGGCGTCGTGATGCTCGTGACGGACAACGATCCTCCTCGCAAGATCGGGCTGGTCAGACGGAGACTGGGACGATTGGCACACGTGCGATGATCGAGCTTATCATCGGCGACGTCGTTATCCGGGCCGACGCAGATATCGGCGAAGCACACCTGCAGCGGGTGATCCGAGCGGTGCGGTCGGCATGATCCGGTCCGGCGTGAAGGTCTTTCTTGCGAGCCATCCCATCGACTTCCGAAAGGGGCCGGACAGCTTGCTTTCGCTGGTACGGGATGCTGGCAGTGATCCGTTCAACGGTGCACTTTATGTCTTTCGGGCCAAGAGAGCAGACCGAGTCAAGATCGTGTGGTGGGATGGCTCCGGCGTTTGCCTCTATGCGAAGCGGCTGGAAAAAGCCCAGTTCTGCTGGCCCCGGATCGGCCATCATCGCGTCCAGCTCAATCATGCCCAGCTTCTGGCTTTAGTCGACGGAATGGACTGGAAGCGGGTTCGATCCACGCCGGTGAAGCCTCCCGAGATTGTTGGGTAAAACCGCTGCGGCGAAGTGAATCAGGTCCCTGAAAGCATGGGCGGAGCGCGGCAAAATATGCTCTGATCATACCCATGACGCGGCCCGAGATTGAGCTCCCGGATGATGTAGAGGCTCTCAAAGCCATGGTTCTTGCCATGGCCGCAAAAGCAGCCCGCGTCGAGGCTTTGGAGAAGCAGGTTGACGATCTAGAGGCCCGCAACGCGGACGCCGATGAGCGCATCGAGCGGCTGACGCAGATCCTGAAGGCTTTCGATCGCGCCCGATTTGGCCGACGCTCGGAAAGGCTTGCATCATCCACCGTCGATGACGAGCAGCATGCCTTTGTCTTCGAAGAGATCGAGACCGGCATTGCGACGATCAAGGCTCAGGTCACGAAAGGCCGCGGTAGCGCGGACAGCAAACGCGCTCCGCGGCCACGCAAGGGCTTTGCGCCTCATCTTGAGCGCGTCGAGGTCGTGATCGAACCGGAAGAGCTTCCAGAACATGCAGGTAAGACCAAAATCCTGATTGGAGAAGACGTCTCCGAGCGGCTGGATGTCGTGGCAGCGAAGTTCCGTGTCATCGTCACCCGCCGGCCGAAGTATGCCTTTAGGAACGAGGATGGTGTCGTCCAGGCGGCGGCTCCGGCACATATCATCGAAGGTGGCATTCCGACGGAAGCAACTTCTGGCCCAGATCGCCGTTTCCAAATATGCCGACGGGCTGCCACTCTATCGCCAGGAAGCCATCTACGCACGCGACAAGGTCGAACTCGACCGCAAGCTGATGGCTCAATGGATGGGCAAGCTGGGGTTCGAGCTCAATATCCTCGCCGACTACATCCTCGATGAGATCAAGAAGGCCGAACGGATCTTTGCCGACGAAACGACCTTGCCCACACTTGCACCTGGTTCCGGATCAGCGAAGACGGCATGGCTATGGGCGTATGCCAGGGATGACCGGACTTTTGGGGGCAGCGGTCCACCGATGGTAGCCTATCGCTTCGAGGACAGTCGAGCCACCGAGTGTGTCGCACGACACCTGAGCGGCTATCGTGGAATCCTGCAGGTCGACGGATATGCCGCTTATAACAAGCTCGTCCGGAAAGATGGAGGCAATGACAGCGCCATCCTGGCCGGCTGTTGGTCGCACAGCCGGAGAAAGTTCTACGAGTTGCATGTCGCAAAGAGCTCGAAGGTCGCTACAGACACCGTCGAGCGTATGGCGAGGTTATGGGAGATCGAGGAGCGTGTGCGCGGCCAAAGCCCTGAAGCTCGTGTCGCTGCACGCCAGGAGATCTCCGCAGCGATCGTCCGTGACCTCTTCACTCTCTGGCAGGCGACCCTGCCACGGGTCTCTGGAAAATCCAAACTCGCCGAAGCTCTGCGGTATGCCATCTCGCGTCGAGACATCTTCGAGCGCTTCCTGACCGACGGCCGCATCGAACTCGACTCCAACATAGTCGAGCGAGCAATCAGACCCCAAGCGATCACGAGAAAAAATAGTCTATTCGCTGGAAGCGACGGTGGCGGCCGGACTTGGGCGACCATCGCGACGCTCCTGCAAACGGCAAAGATGAATGCAGTCGATCCGCAAGCTTGGTTGACCCAGACGCTTGAGCGCCTTGCGAATGGATGGCCCAGCAGTGAAATCGACGCGCTCATGCCATGGAACTACGCCGCCTGAACGGCCACGGCTTGTCGCTTACAAATTGACGCATGGTGGCTGGAAAAAACGCCGAGCTATGCATCCGGTTCGAGGATCACGCCCGTTATGGAATGCCTGCGATACAGGGCTCCAAATTCGGTTCAAAATCCTAATCCGCCCACTCAGGATCGGTTGTAAAGGCGATGGTGAGCCGACGACTCGGACCCTCGTTACCAATCGCGAGCCCGATTTCGTCACGGATCTTATCCCATTCCTGCAATTTCCTCGCCGGGAGGTCCTCTGAGACAACGAAATGTAGCTCGATTTGCCGGCCTCGGCCGACCCGGGCCACATAAGCCCGGTGGGATATGAATCCATGTCGTTCGATGATTGTTTTGGCGACCGCGTCAACTTGTTGTTTGAGATCTAATGGCGTAACAAGCAGTATGTCGGCGAGCGCTCGCCGAACCGTGCCCGCCGGAATGGGAATGATCACAATGCAGATTAATGCCAGCGCGACCGGGTCAATAAACGGCGAGATCCATTCGTAAGAAGACCCCTGAATGAAATATCCGATGGCAAACGCGACGAGTAACCCGATCGTTAGCCCGGCGGACATCAGCCAAGCTTTCGTATCCAGGGCAACGAAATCAGATTTGATCTTACGATTAGCTCGATCACCAATAACCCCCATGGTGGCTGTCACACCGAGTGTTACGACGGAGTAGACGATCGCTTGACTAAAGTTGAGCGGACGTCCCCCATGCAAAATGCTGCCGATTGCGTTGACAAGTGCGTAAACAGCCGACCCGGTTATGAGAATGCCGTTGAGAGCCAAGACTATGGGCTCAAGATGCCAGAACCCCATCGTGAAATGCTCGATAAGTTTTCCTTTGCTGGAGGGCGCTTCGGATGACGCGATGAGCTTTGTAACAAGCAGAGCTACGACAGTCATAGCAGCGTCCGTCAGTGCGTAGACACCATCGAATATGATTGCGAACGAACCTGAAATGATCCCGAACAAAATGCCGATGCAGGCAAGGAGGATGGTAACGGCAATTGAAACGCAGAGAAGCCCCTGCTCCGTTCTCATGAAATTCATAGGCTCAGCCTTATAACTTACGTTTCTTTATGGTCCTCTGGACGCGGTACAGACCATCCAATTCAGCTACTGAAGCGAGCACATCCACTTTTGGATCAAGGTACCTTTTTAAATTCAAATGCTGACCTCTCCTGTCCAGTGGGCTCGCATGAGCGTCTTTCACATACCTGGCCACAAGACAAAATCGCCTCGCTGTGTTCTGGCAGTGCGGCCTCGACTATCTAAACAAGGGCCAATTTTGCTTTGCAGGTAAAGCGGGGCTGGACATGATGCACGACACGGAAGGACGCATGAACATAGTCCAGCACTTCGCTGACGGTCTCGCCGCCGCGAATGAAGTCGGAGCCACCACAGATAGGGCATGAGCAGGCCACCTGTTACACGTCATCATGGCACGCCCGAGGTTGCAGAGCTTGCGCGGCGATAGGGCTCTCGACGCATCCACGTCATCCGGCAGGTTCGAATTCCGTTGACTCATGGTTGGATCTGATTTGATGAGAGGCGTTCCAAAGAACGCCGAGGTTTTCGCCCTCATGATAGGCTGTGGCTGACACCACGTTCTAGTCTAGCGATGATCGGATCGTCTAGCCCTTTGGCGACTCCTGTAATTACGGCTGGATTGCCAGATGGAAAAGAGCAGGCTTGCGATATACGCCCACTGAAGAAGCAACAAACTAGCCACCATTGCAACGATGACTTCGTGGATGGAATGCCAGACGAAGTAACTCGTTAGTGCCTTCGCCCAGACGACGAGCAGCAGGAGGCCGCAAAAGATTGTGAAACGCAACACCGTTCTCCTGATTTGTTCGCGAGATTGCGCAGCAATGTCGTCTGCGGCAACGAGAGTCTGGCAGTTCTTCAGGCGGCAACCGCCGCGTGGTTGAGAGCCATGATCATGCCAGTGAGCTCACCATCGAACTCTCGTTCTGGCCATTGCAAATGCTGAGATTTTGGCAGCGGCGGCGCGGGACTGCAGCTTGCGGACCTTCTTCAGCTGCTCCACAATGTCTGACATGATCTCTTTCCTCGAAAATTGATGTCATGATGCCCGCGCCACGTCGGGATAGGTTTCGATAACTTCAATAGCGTCATCGACCATTTTCGTGCCGGTCTCGGCGAGCTTGCCTAGCGTCTCAAAGCCGAACCGGTGGACATCGCGCAGGGTCTTCGACAGAACGACCAACCGTCCAGTCGTCAAAAGCAAGCGGCCGAAGCCCTCATGGCCGATCGTCATGATCGGCGATGCCAACAGGCCTGTGCACTCTTCGATCACAAGCCCCACGCAACTGTAAAAGTTCTGTAGCCTCCACAGCACATCAGGATCCGGATCGCCTATGATCGGGATCTTACGGCGCTGCTCCTTGGTGAGGATGAAGTCGGCCAGCAGGTCAGCGTCCGATTTGCCTTCCCACGCCCCATGGGCATCCTGAGCGCGGATGAGCCTTATCAGGCATCTGAGAAAAGGGGTGGCGAGATCCCCATCTTCGTTGACAGCAGGGCCATTCGTACTTCCTGTCAATGTACCCATTTCTTAGTCCTCCTCATCGAAAGGCTTCTTTTCAATGGCGCCTGCTTCGGTCAGCGCCTTGCGTAACCAGGGTGGCGGAGTAGTCCTGAGCATCGCCCGAGTTCGCGACAAAACATCTTCGATCAGTTGAGGATCGGATACTTTAATTGGGTGGATTTTGGCCGAAACAACTCGGGCTGCCGATGGCCCACCGATCGCCAGACAGAACAATAAGTGACAACCTTCCAACGCCTTCACCTTCGGGTTAATACGATCGACGTCCTCGTTCCGATGCTTTCCGCTCTGGTCGGAAACGTCTTCGAAGTCCAGGACTTCCACCAGTTTCCAGTCGTCGGGACTCACATCATAGACGACGAAACGTTTTGCCGATCCGAAATGGGCGTCGAGAGATTTCATATCTTGAGTGGCGATTGCGACGCGCAACGCGCCAGCCTTCCGTTTTGGAGCTGACGAGTGAACCCCGTCAGGGACGAGGGAAAGGCGACGAGCGGCGATCATCTAGGCAGTTCTCCTTTGCGGGAGGGATCAAGCGATCCAGGACACGGCGCGCGCTGATTGGCCTGGAAGATGTTGGAAACATCGAAGATCAGGTCGCGCGTTCCCTGATAGAGACTTGTGAGCTTATGCTGGCTGCCGAGTCGGTCGTATATCGGGAAGCCCACCCGCATGAGCGGAATCCCAAGGCGCTCCGCCGCTTGTCGTCCATGCGAATGCGTGACGAGAAGATCAGCGCCGACGGCAAGTTCTTCGAGATCGCCAAGATCACCGACCTGGAGCGATTCGGCCGGCATTTCCGCGAGTATTTTTGAGGTGCCGGTCGTGGTGACCGCTGCCGCGATTTCGGCGCCCATGCCGGTGAAGAAGGTAGCGAATTGGTAGAGCTGGTCCGGCTCCACAGCAATTGCGATTTTCTTGCCTCCGAAATGGAAATGTCCGTCGAGCAGGGCGTCCTGCAGCTGTGCTCGGCGACGGCGGATGTTTGCTGGCACCGGCGCACCAGAAATCTCAGAAAGAAACGAGACGAACCGGTCGGCTCGTTTCAATCCTGTCAGCGACTGGAACAATGCGTAAGGGACTCCCGTCCGGGTCCGCAGTAGCTCTGCGGGGCGGCGCATATGCTCGCCGATCGCGATACATTGCGCCGCCGTGCCAAGCTCTTGTATCTCGTCGACGGGAGTACCGCCATAGGTGGTCGGAACCCAACGATCGCCGGGCACCGTGCCGTCGAGAGAGCCGGAAATGTCCGGCAGGATCACCGGCTTCAGACCGAAGCTTTCGACCGTTTCGCGCAGAAGCTCGATGTCAGCGACTGTCAGATGCCATCCTGGTAGGATCGCAATCTTCTTTTGGTGGCGGCTCTGCTCGCCTGGAGTGGTGATGCGCTCGACCATAGAGATGACGGCCTTCGCCCATCCCTCTTCGATCGCTCCCTCGAAATCCGGGGTATTCGCCAGCACAACCTCCGTACCCGCGAGCTCATCGGCACGATCCCGCTTGATGTTGGCGAGATCGCCTGCGAAATCTTCGCCGCGGGTTTCCACCAGGGCTGTCGTGCAAATTCCGATCAGCTTGGGTTTTGCGCGCCTCTTGAGATTTAGGATCGCCTCTTCCAGATTGCCTGCGCCGCCAAGAATGGTCGCCACTGCGTCCAATGCCGTTGTCTGCAAGGGAATGGCTTCCTTAAAGTGTCGGACTAAAAGTACCAGCGCCAAGCTGGTGCAGCCCTGGCTGCCGTGGAACAGCGGCACGGCACGCTCGACGCCAAGAAAGGCGAGCGCGGCGCCGAGCGGCTGCGACGATTTCAGCGGATTGACCGCAGCTGATTTGGTCTGGGGAAAGACTTGAACCATCGGCTTTCCTCAACGCTTGCCGAAGCTGCCGGCGACCGCGCCGACAAAGTTTTGCAAGACGTACCCAGTCTCGTTCTCGCTCTTGGTATTCGTCAGTTCTTCTTCCACCGCATGCTGGCATTCCCACGGTGCCGGCTCCCGCACCTCCATCCAGATCGGATTGTGAATAGCAAGATCGATCTGGCGAACGAGCTCCACCATGCCGTCATAGCCGGCATAGGGGTGGTGGCGTTCCTGGTTGATATCGAGCCAAGGTGTCTTGGCCTTCAGCGCGATGAATTGCGTGCGCCCGCCAGACAACATGATGTCGGCTTTACCGTCGGCGAGCATGTTATAAAGCTCGCGCGGCGCCATCGACTCGAACAGGTGTTTTTCGTCTTTCAGGAGTTGCTTGATACGTTCCTTGTCTTCAGGCGTGGATTTCTTGACCGAGGTGCCCACGATCTCGATGCCCACCTCCATCAGCGCATGGACAACCGACCAGGACTTGACGCCGCCGGTGTTGAGCAACACGCGCTTGCCTTCAAGCCTTGGTCGATATGCTGCGAGTTTCATCCAGGCAATCGCCTCCTCCTCCGCGATCAATGCCTCGGTGCGCTCGAGGATTTCGGGATCCGCCCCCTGCATCACGAGCAGCTTGGCGATCTGTCTGAGTGCTTCCGAGGTGTCGGTAATTCCGTAAAAGGAGCCTTCGAAGAACGGGATATCCCAGAGCTCCTCCATTTTGCGGGCGAGGTTGATGAGTGCTGTCGAGCACACCAACATGGACGCCTTGGCGCGATGCGCAGAAGCAATGTCAAGATATCGGGCGTCTCCTGGAATGCAGGCCCTTACTCTGATCCCCAGCCGGTCAAGAAGCGGCTTTACCAGCCAAAACTCGCCGGATAGGTTGAACTCACCAATGATATTGATGTCGTAGGCGGTCACGTCGTTCGGCTCTACGCTGCCGATCACATGATCGAGCAACGCTTCACCGGCGAGCTTATTGCCAAGGTTCTTGGAGCCGGCAAAGCCCGGTGCGTTGACCGGCACCACCGGAAGGCCGAATTTTTCCGCGGCCCGCTTGCAGACGGCCTCGATGTCGTCGCCGATCAATGCTGTCACACAGGTCGAATAGACGAAAATCGCCGGTGGAGCATAGGCCTCCTTGATCTCGCGGATTGCTTTAAAAAGTTTCCGCTCGCCGTGCCCCATCACCACTTCGGTTTCAGTGAGGTCGGTCGTGAAGCTCGTGCGCCAGAGCGTTGGACCTGAGGAAGCCGATCCGCGGTTGTCCCAGGAATTGCCCTCACAGCCGAGAGGCCCATGGATCAGGTGCGCGACGTCGGTGATCGGCTGCAGCACGATCTTGGCGCCATCGAAAGCGCATCCGCCGGCTGCCGCCCCGGGGATCAGCGGCTTCGAACAGCCGTTTTTGCGCGCCTTGGAATCCTTGCTGCGGTTCTTCTCGCAGGCAGGCTCGTCAAAGACATCCTGGACTTTAGCATTGAGCAAGGGCATTGCGGTCTCCAAGTTCAGATGAAGGCGGCCGGCCTCACAAGGCCGACCGCCGCCGCTCCTAGCGGGTCAGGTCGTAAGAATAGTCCGTCACACCCGGCTCGCTCGTCTCGCGATCGAGCTTGTCGAAGATCTTGTCGAGGATCGTCGTCAGGACGCGCAGGCCGCCCTGGTAGCCCATGAGCGGGAAACGGTGGTGATGGTGCCGGTCGAATATCGGAAAGGTCAGCCGGATCAATGGGGTGCCGGTGTCGCGCTCGAGATACTTGCCATAGGAATTGCCGATCATAAGATCAACCGGCTCGGTAAAGAGCAGCGAGCGCAACGCCCACAGGTCCTTGCCCGCCCAGACCTGGGCATCCTTGCCGAAGGGCGAGGATGCGAGCAACGCCTTCATCTCGGCTTCCCAGGCCGACGTGCCGTTGGTAGCAAGGCAGTGGGTCGGCTCACCGCCGGTTTCCAAGACGAACCGGGCAACGGCGTAGACGAAGTCAGGATCGCCGTAGATCGCGTATTTCTTCCCGTGCAGCCAGGCTTGGCTATCTGCCATAGCGTCGACGAGACGGCCGCGTTCCAGGCCGATTGTCGGAGGAATTTCCTTGCCGGTAATCTCCGAGACCTTCATCAGGAATTCGTCGGTCGCCTGAACACCCAGCGGATAATGGAACGAAGCCGTAACCTGACCGACCTCCTTGCAATATTCCAGCGTTTTGCGCGTGTTATAGTGCTGCAGCGACAGGGTCGCTTCGGCATTCAACGCCGTTTTCAAGTCCTCGATCTTCGTGCCGCCGTCATACATGCGGTACGTACCGTCAGACGGCGTGTCGAACTGGTCGGAGGCATCCTGGATGAAGATGTAGGATACGCCCATCATGTCGAGCAGGCGCTTCAGTTCGCGGTTGTTGCCGACGCAGAAGCCGTCGAAGCCGGGAATGATGTTGATGGCTTGAGCAACCTCCTTCCGCTCGTTGCCTTTCCAGAAGTTCTCCAGAATGCCCTTGATCATGCCGTCATAGCCATCGACGTGGCTGCCGACGAAGGCAGGCGTGTGGGCGAAAGGAACATCGAAGTCGTGCGGGACCGACCCTTCGTTCTTTGCGTTTTCGATGAAGCCGTGGAGGTCGTCTCCAATGACTTCGGCCATGCAGGTGGTCGAGACGGCGATCATCTTCGGATCGTAGAGCTTGTATGTATTGGCGAGCCCGTCGACCATGTTCTTCAACCCGCCGAACACTGCCGCGTCCTCCGTCATCGAGGACGAGACCGCCGATGAAGGCTCCTTGAAGTGACGCGACAGATGCGAACGGTAATAAGCGACGCAGCCCTGGCTGCCATGGACGAAGGACATCGTTTGCTCAAAGCCTGCGGCTGCGAAGACGGCACCGAGCGGCTGGCAGGCTTTGGCCGGGTTCACGACCAGGGCTTCGCGGCCCAGGTTCTTTTCGCGATACTCCCAGGTCTTCGTGAAGTCGTTTTGATCGGCAACGACCTGATCCGGGTGGGGGCATTCGAAATTGGCTTTCTTCTCGGCGAGCATCTGCCTGTATTCCGGCTCGCGGAACAGGGGAGCATGGTCGAGAACTTTTTCCGCCGACTGCGGCATAGTAAGCACCTTTCTTTTCATCGCGCCGCACCGGTGGCGGCAATGGGATGTCATCTGTCACGAGTGCGGATCAAGTCCGATGGGAAGAGCCTGGCCTGCCCCTTCCCAAGACAGGCCAGGCTCTCATTCGGCCGCAACCGCCTCAGCTGGCGCGGCCTCTTTTTTCCAGGGGACGTCGTAGAGATCCCACACCGGATTATTGATGGCCAGATCCATGTCGCGGGCGAATATGGCGAAGCCGTCATAGCCGTGATACGGGCCGGAATAATCCCAGGAGTGCATCTGGCGGAAGGGGATGCCCATCTTCTGCACCGGATACTTCTCTTTAATGCCGGACCCAACAAGGTCGGGGCGGATGCCTTCGATGAACTTTTCCAGCTCGTAACCGGTCACGTCGTCATAGATCAGCGTACCCTTGTTCACATAATGGCCGGTGCGCTGATAGTCGTCGTTGTGGGCGAACTCGTAGCCGGTGCCGACGATCCGCATGCCGAGGTCCTCATAGGCCGTGATGACGTGGCGAGGACGCAGGCCGCCGACATAGAGCATCACCGTCTTGCCTTCGAGGCGCGGCCGGTACTTGTCGACGACAGCATCGACCAGGGGCCGGTACTTGGTGATGACAGCCTCGGTCTTGTCGACGATTTCCGGACCGAAGTGCTTGGCTATTTCGCGCAGGGAGGTTTCGATCTGGGACGGACCAAAGAAATTGTATTCCATCCACGGGATGCCGTATTTTTCCTCCATGTGCCGACAGATGTAGTTCATCGAGCGGTAGCAGTGGATGAGGTTCAGCTTGGCCTTTGGCGCGCGCTCGACCTCAGCGAGCGTGGCATCACCCGACCAGTTGCCGACCACGCGCAGCCCCACCTCCTCCAATAGAATGCGCGTAGCCCACGCGTCGCCACCGATATTGTAGTCGCCGACGACGTTGACATCGTAAGGGCCGGTCTCAAACTCGACTTCGTTCTTGTCGAAAACCCAGTCACGGATGGCGTCGTTGGCGATGTGGTGGCCGAGCGATTGCGAGACGCCGCGGAAGCCCTCGCAGCGTACCGGCACGATCGTCTTTTCGTGCTCCTTGGCCTTCTTGCGCGACACCGCCTCAATGTCGTCGCCAATCAGCCCGATCGGGCATTCCGACTGCACGCTGATGCCGTTGTTGAGGGGGAAAAGCTCCTCGATCTCGTCGATGACCTGTTCAAGCTTCTTGTCGCCGCCGAACACGATGTCCTTTTCCTGGAAGTCTGAGGTGAACTGCAGCGTCACGAACGTGTCGATGCCCGTCAGGCCGACGTAGTAGTTGCGGCGTTGCGACCAGGAATAATGACCGCAACCGACCGGCCCGTGCGAGATGTGGACCATGTCCTTGACCGGCCCCCATACCACGCCTTTGGAACCGGCATAGGCGCAGCCGCGGATCGTCATCACGCCCGGAATGGACTTGATGTTCGATTTGACGTCGCATTCGGAAAGGGCCTTCGGCTCATCGCCAGGCTCGTCGCCGCTCGTTGCGACGCTGAGGTGCTTCTTGCGGCGCTTCGCCGCCTTGTCTGGATATTGCGCTAATACTTCCGCAATGAGCTGTTCATGCAAAACGCTGTCATTCTCGTAATCAAGGCTCATGGGCCCCTGCCCCCTTTCAAGGTTCGGGTTAGGTCGTCGTCGCCGAAGCGGCTTTCTTGGAAGGACGCGCTGGCGCAAGGGCCAGCGTGTCCTGTCGACAGCGGCAGTTATTGAGCCGCAACCACCGCTGACTCCTTGGCCTGTAGTTCGGCCAGCATCTGCTCGTCGCTCTTCATGATGCCGAAGTCGAGCAGCATGTCTTCGAGCTCTTCCATGGTAATCGGGGTCGGAATGGTCCCTTGGCCCGAATTGGCATGGATCTTCTCGGCTAGCGCCCGATATTCCCCGGCCTGCTTGGAGTCCGGCGCGTACTGGATCACCGTCATCTTCCTGAGCTCGGCGTGCTGGACGATGTTGTCACGCGGCACAAAGTGGATGAGCTTGGAATTGAGCCTGGCAGCCAGCGCCTCGGAGAGGTCGAGCTCGCGGTCCGTCTGGCGCTCGTTACAGATCAGGCCGCCGAGCCGCACGCCGCCGGAATGGGCATATTTCAGGATGCCCTTGGCGATGTTGTTGGCGGCATAGAGCGCCATCATCTCGCCGGACATCACGATGTAGATCTCCTGGGCCTTGTTCTCACGGATCGGCATCGCAAAGCCACCGCACACCACATCGCCGAGCACGTCATAGGAGACGTAGTCGACATCGTCATATGCACCGTTCTCTTCAAGGAAATTGATCGAGGTGATGACGCCGCGCCCGGCGCAGCCGACGCCCGGTTCCGGACCGCCGGACTCCACGCACTTGATGCCTTTGTAGCCGGCCTTGAGCACGTCCTCGAGCTCAAGGTCTTCCACCGAACCTTCCTGCGCTGCCAGATGCAGAACCGTGTCCTGTGCTTTGGCGTTCAGGATCAGCCGGGTGGAGTCGGCTTTCGGGTCGCATCCGACGATCAGGATCTTCTGCCCGAGGTCGACAAGCGCTGCGAGCGTATTTTGGGAGGTGGTGGACTTGCCGATCCCCCCTTTGCCGTAAAATGCGATTTGACGCAAATCTGACATATCGCCTTCCTTCTTTCGTTCCATCCATCGCTGAGTAAAAGGCAGGCAGCTCGCGCCGCCTCGCATGGCAATCTTCAAAACCCGTGCCATGTGGGCCGATCGAGCCAAAGGAAAGATCCTTTTGTTGGGTTTCAGAAAGTTACTCCGAACCACCACAGGAAACTGCCAAACAAACCTAATGTCGCCGATCAGACAAAGCCGACAGACGGTGTCGTGATGGCATCACTTGCACCGCTAGAGCAAATCCTGCTCAATCTGGGTCATATCCAGCGGCCTTAAGGTAGTTTGCGCATTCTGCCGCAGTGAAGCGCGGTATCAAGGCCCCGACCGCATCCCATAGAGCATCGATCTTTCGCTCGGCTCGGCCTCGCAACATGGCTTTCAGCTTCGAGAATGCGTTCTCGATTGGATTGAAGTCCGGACTATAGGGCGGCAGGAACATGAGCTTGGCGCCGGCACGTTCGATGGCATCGCGGACACCGGCTATCTTGTGTGCAGGCAGGTTATCCATAATGACGACGTCGCCGATCTCCAGGGGCGGCACCAGCACCTGTTCGACATACGCAAGGAAGACGTTGCCGTTCATCGCGCCATCGTAGACGAATGGGGCGGTCATTCCGCTGAGGCGCAACGCACCGGTGAAAGTCGTTGTTTTCCAATGGCCGTGCGGCACGCCGGCACGGCAAACGCTCACCTCGCAATGCACGTCCGCGCAGACGTGACATCTTGGTCGAGAGGCCGGTTTCGTCGATGAAGATCAGTTTCTCCGGATCGAGGTCCAATTGACCATCGAACCAGGCGCGCCGGCGCTTCAGGACGTCCGGTCGGTCCTGCTCCAGTGCGTGTGCGGTCTTTTTTTAAAGGTCCACCCACGGCCTCGAAGCCAGGCGCCAAGTGCGCTGCGGCTGATCTTCACCTGCCGCTCGACGGACAAGCGCTCAACCATCTCATCGAGCGTCACATCCCTACGCTCGTTGATCAACGCGACAACGAATTCCTCGTGTGCATCCACTGCCGAAGGTCGTCTCCAGCTCTGTGGCAGAGCAGTTAACTCACCCTCTTTCGCTCTTCAATCCAGCGGATCGCCGTCGAAATCCCAACTCCGAAACGAGCCGCAGCCTGTCGAGCCGACATGCCCGCCGCAGACGCTTTCAAAACCCGTATTAGGAGATCATCGCTCAGGGCCTGTCCCATCATCCACTTCTCCGCTGTGGATGTTGAATCAGCTTCGGTCGCTCTCGTCACCTCACAATCGATTCATCAATCGCAGGACATGTCTAGGTCGACCGCGCGCCAGCGCGACCGCGACCATCAGCAGGACAAAGAGCTTTGAAAACAGGAGACAATCGCACATCCCTGTAGCCAAGAGAGAAATGGCGTATCGCACGGGAGACGCTGCGAGCGCCCAGGTGATAGAGCTTCGCCTTGTGGCTGAACAAGCCAACTTCGATCGCGCAGGCCCGCCGCGCCCGACAGCTGGCCAAAAACAGCGCCAGGAGCTACGACTGGGGCCACGCACGTGAGTATGTCGAGGGCATGTCGCGCATGCTGCAGCAGGACAAACCGGATGGCCACGTCTTGGCGACCGGCGAGACGACGAGTGTCGGCCAATTTCTCGAGCGGGCTTTTGCCGACGTGAACATTACTTTGGAATGGAAGGCGTCCGGCGTCGACTGGCTACGACTCCGCGTCCGGTGCCTGCCTTGTTGAAGTCGATCCTCGATACCTCCGCCCGACGGAAGTTGATCTTCTGCCGGTGATCCGACCAAGGCCCGCCAGAAGCTGGGCTGGCAACACAAGGCCCCGGTTCAGGAGCTCGTCGCCGAGATGGTGCGCGAGGATGTCAAGCACTGGAAGGCCCTGAACAGCCGGGAAGAGCTCTGAGTGTACGACTTGTCCAACAAGAAGATCTGGGTTGTCGGCCATCGCAGTATGGTCGGCAGTGCGCTTGTGCGCAGGCTCCGATGCCGTGCTCTGCGGCAGTGGCGTCAGTTAGCGGGTCGAACGAGGAGCGCGGATCGTGAACCCGCGAGCGCGCAAAAATACGGCATTAGCCGATGATGTTCATACTTCCACCAGGTGCCCGGATTGCGGTACCGAGGCTTCGGGGCATATGTTCCTGATGGTCCTGCTTGTCTCGAATATCTCACGCTTGACGTCTAAGCGTTCGCAGATCGAAAGGTGCGGGATGTGTCATCGTGTGGGTCGGTCCGTCATCGAGGGTTAAATAGACGCACCGATCACTGGGCCGCCACCGTCTCTTCGGATAACTTCAGCTATGGGACCATGCTCTTTCATAGCTCAGGGCCATTCCGCTCGATCAAGGTCCCCGATGGCCAATCACTCATTGAGCATCCTATTGGGAATACTACCAAAATTACGTTTTCACAGCGCGTCGGCGGGAGGTTGAGATAAACATCGGCAAGGGTGGATCGCACGCGTACCCCTTCCAAAACCGTCGCAAGACCATTTCGGCAGAGCCTGAGAACAAGGTTGCGCAACGCCTGCCGAACACCGCCGAACGCAAACCGAACGCCAAGTTGCTGCAGCACTGGGTAAACAATGCGCATCGAATTAATGCCGTACCCCTCAAGATCTGGACGCACGCCCCACAATCCAAGCTCGCATACGAGTAGATCGACCTCGCCAACCCGAACGAAACGACGCAACAACCCCATGTGAGCGGCCACACCGTGCGCATCATAGCCTATTACGCGAAGCTCGGGCCTAGCTCCTGACCAACTACGAGCACCTTCGAATGGAAGGGCGTTGTAAGCTCCAGTTGGCCCATAGGTCTTCCGAAAGAAATCTGCGAGCTCCGTGTGGTCAGAGAGCTCCAACTCGTTTTCCCAGCACACTTTCCACCGCACCTGAGGGCTCATACCTAAACCTCCACTTAATACTCTGTCCAGGCGTCGACAGAGCAACTACTTGATACGCACTCGTTGGGGCGCTTCTAATGGCACTGGTATAAGCTGGTGAAATCATTTGTTTGGATGGAACTCATCCGTCCAATGGATGCGTTCCAATCAATCGGCCTGCCATCGGCTGCCGACGCCAGATGAAGCGGCCGGGCTCCAACTTCTTCGTGAACATGCCGCCTTGTCCATCATGCTGGATCATCTTGATCAGGCATCCAGGACATTGAACTGAAAAGTTGACCATGACTGAGAGGCTCGCTACTCAGGCAGAAGCAAGCCAAAGACGTTTTCGGCGATAATCAGGCAAATTGTCGAGATCACATTAGAACCATCGGCGGAACCGGGCTGGTCTATCCCGGCGTCGAAAGTCGTCGAACGACCCGACCTGGCGGAGGGGTTTTTTCGGAATGTTCGGTTTGCGACAGTCTGATTCCACACAAAATGGGACGCGGCGATAGGCAGCAGCATTCTCCTGTTGAATCTGAAAGGGGTTCCCCTCGCAAAACGCCCTGGTTCGCTTTGGCTATCGCAGCCCATGGACCGGCACGCTGGGTATCGGCGAAGATTGCCAGAGGACATACTTGCCTGGCGATCCCGACCTCGGGAGAAGATGATGGGTACAGGAATGGATTCGCAGATCAGTGCGTTTCCGGTGCAAGCTTTTAGGACCCCGGACACAGCAAACGCCTCCCAGGACTGGCGAGGCGGCCGCGAGATCGCAATTTTCTCCTAGATAACGGTATGAGGTGATCGTCATACCCTGGTCACCGGATGCCGATCGTCACGCACATGGTCTGGTACAGAGCCGGCGGCGCCGATGAGCCCCCGAGGAAATACTTAGTGACTGGCACGGTTGTTGCGTCGTCTCACGAAAGACAGCCGTTAACGAGAGGTCACGATGATGGATGTATGCTCGATGGGGATGGTGTTGTGCGGTGGGTACCTTCTTGCTGCATCCGCAGGCAGACTCGGCGGCGCTGAGAATGTCTTATCTGACTCGCCTTTGTCCGCGGCTGATGTATCGAGTTTCGAGACTTTCATAGTTCGCAGCCCACCGACATCACTCAATCTGGATCCATTTTATGCCAAATATGCTGACGCAGCGGGCATACCTATTATTTCGTCAAACAAGGTTCCAGACACGGCACTATTGATCTCACGTGACATTGTCCTCTACATGTTGTCAGAACGCCGTGATGTCCGCGATGCTTTAATCCAGGCTGGAGCGCGGGTGGGCGTCATGGCAATTGACGAGACGACGACTGATATTCCCGAGCAGCGGGATTGGAAGAAGCCTCTTCCCGATGATCCACGTCTCACCCCTGACGAGCGGCGGGATTACGCCAACACGATCGGCAAGATGACTGCCCGAGACTACTGGGCACAAAGGGCGCGCGGCATGGGCGGGCTCTACACGACGGGAGCTGTGGAGAATTTGATGGGCGTGCCGGGCACGCGGTATTACGGCGGGAACATTCTTGTTCACGAATTCTCACATAATATTTTCAACGCGCTGCGCACGGTAGATCCTGATCTCGTTGCACGAGTTGAACGTGCCTATTCGCACGCCTACGAGAAAGGCCTCTGGGCGTGTTCCTATATGGAGAACAACGTCGATGAGTATTGGGCCGAGGGCACGCGATTTTGGTTCAATACGAACTTGGCTTACAGCCGAGGCAATCTCACCATTGCCACATCAGAAGATTTCGAGGCTCACGATCCAAGCCTCTATAATATCATGGCCGAAGTCTACCGCCATGACCACCACATTCTGGCGGATGTCTATTACCGGCATTCGGCGAAGTCGCAGTAATGTCCTTTGGTATTGACTGCCGGCCTCATGCTGCAATCCCGCTGGAGACCCGAACTATCGCTGATCGTCCGTAATTTGTCAGAGCCAGCCATAAATTTGAGTTTCCGTTCAATTGAAGCGCCCATGTTGTTCCCACGGGTGCATACCAAGTACTTCGTGGCCGCTGGAATTGGCTCCTTGTGCAACATCGAGACCAAATGACCTGCCACTGCGAATTTCCTCCAGAATGGATTAGAGTCCGGCCCATTAAAGGACGGATGAATGAAGAAGCAGAGATTTACGGAAGAGCAGATTATTGCGGTGCTGAAGGAGCAGGAGGCTGGCGCGAAGGTGGCCGACCTCTGCCGCAAGCACGGAATTTCAGAAGCAACATTTTATAATTGGAAAGCCAAATACGGCGGCATGGAAGTCTCCGAGGCGAAGCGGCTGAAGGCGCTTGAAGACGAGAACGCGAGACTGAAGAAGCTGCTGGCCGAACAGATGCTGGATGCAGCCGCACTTCGCGAGCTTCTTGCAAAAAAATGGTAGGGCCTGCCGCCAAACGCGACGCCGTCGCGCATCTGAAGACCGTCATGGGTCTTTCGGAACGGCGGGCCTGCCAGATTATATCTGCGGATCGGAAGATGGTGCGATATCGGTCCTGCCGACCGCCGGAGGTAGAATTGCGAGCGAAGCTGCGCGACCTCGCCAATGAGCGACGGCGTTTCGGCTACCGGCGACTGTTCGTCCTGCTTCGGCGGGACGGAGAGCCGTCCGGCGTCAATCGCATCTACCGGCTCTATCGCGAGGAAGGTCTTTCCGTTCGCAAGCGGAAAGCCAGACGCCGTGCTGTCCGCACGCGTGCTCCGATTTCTGGTCGAGGCGAAGGCCAATGCCCGCTGGTCGCTAGACTTCGTGCACGACCAGTTCGCTTGCGGAAGGAGGTTTCGCGTGCTCAACATCGTCGATGACGTAACGCGCGAATGCCTGGCGGCGATCCCGGACACATCCATCTCCGGTCGACGTGTCGCCCGAGAACTGACGACGCTGATCGAACGACGCGGCAAGCCAGGAATGATTGTCTCCGACAACGGCACCGAACTAACGTCGAATGCCATCCTTGCCTGGTCGAAGGATCACAAGGTCGAGTGGCACTACATCGCGCCGGGAAAGCCGATGCAGAACGGCTATGTCGAGAGTTTCAACGGTCGGATGCGCGACGAGTTACTCAATGAAAGCCTGTTCTTCGGCCTCGATCATGCCCGCAGCGCCATTGCTGAATGGGCGGACGATTACAACCATTTCCGGCCGCACTCATCGCTTGGATACAAAACCCCGGCAGACTTTGCCGGGACCATCGCCGCAACCGGCTCCAACGCTGCGCAAGATGAAAGCTTCGCGTTTCCGCCGGTTGCTCACACCGCGCCACTTGGCGTACTCAAAACCGCCGGGGCTCTAGTCGCTGCTGGGTGAAAGTACCGTGGCAGGTCACTCGGGCAGCGGCGTGTTTCAATCCGATGGAGAAACCTCCGCAGTCAGTGGGGACACGATGGTCTATATAGCGCCGCACCAAAAACACGCGATCAAAAATAGCAGCCCTCAAACCAGCTTAAAGTTCCTTTCGATATGGTGGGATTGAATTGAGAGCAAACCAACATACTTTTTTTGCCTGCTCGGCGCCGCCGTGCCCGAACGGCAAGCTGCATCTTGGGCATATAGGTGGCGTGTACCTTCTCGCCGACGTGTTCGTACGCTACCACCGCATGGTAGGCAACGCGGCCTATCACGTGACAGGTGCGGACGAACATGGCACTTACACGCTGGTGAAAGCCCGAAAGCTTGGCAGGCCGGTTGATGACGTCGCACACATGCACATTGAAGAAATTCTGCAGTGTCTGCGGTCAGTTGATATTGAACCGGACGTATTTGTAAGGACTTCAAGCGAAGACCACAAAGACCGCAGCTTGGCGATCTACGACCAACTAAGAGCGTCCGGCTACGTTGAGCTGCGCGACGGAGAGCAACTGTATTGCGGGACGTGCGAAGAGTTCGCCGCAGACTCACTCGCGGTCGGAGAGTGTCCAGCTTGTAACGCGCCAACAGATAGTAACCTTTGCGAAGATTGCGGCTCGGCGCTGCAACACAATCTACTACGCAACCCGATTCACACGACATGCGGCCAGAGCCTTATCTTGCGCCCGATTCGACAGGTTCATTTTGAGCTTGAAAAATTTGCTCCGGGGCTCGATCACGCCATTGAGGCGAGCGGATGGCCGGAATCCATAAAGCGCAAAGAACTTGACTGGCTACGGTCAAAACTGATGGCATTGCCGATGTCGCGGCATTTCGACCGTGGTGTGACTTTGAACTCCCCGGTGGAGGTGGCAGGCCAAACTTTAATGACTTGGTTTGAAGGATTGTGGTGCTATGAGACAGGAATCGAACGCCTCTGCAAGCAAAATGGCGCAGATCTCGATGACACTATGCGCAACGCGAGCACGAGACTCGTATTCTTCATGGGTCAGGATAACCGGTTTTATTACACGATCGGCGTTACTGCTAGTTTGTTCTCGCGCGGTTATGCGATTCCATACAACCATGCAATTCAGGACTTTTATAAGCTCGAAGGCGCGAAATTTTCTACTAGCCGTGACCACGCTGTGTGGGCTGACGAGGTGGCAGCAGATATCGACACGAACGTGCTGCGCTACTATTTGGCTAGCATCGCCAAGCCATTTGGCGCAAACGACAACGATTTTCTGATCGAGGGGCTGCTTCAGACCGCGGCTAGAATTCGTGCTTTCGAAACGGCTTTGCGCAAGTACGCCGGATGTAACGAGACGCTGACGGCCGACAAGCTGACAGTCGAGCAGAACCACAATGTTAAACGATATTCCGAAGCGGTGCAGGACTTGCGCGTCTGGGATGCCATGGACGCCATAGACGCCTTTTTCGACGTTGCGTCTTTTTCAAGGGCAGATACCTCAGTCAGCGCAGCGGAAGTTTCCGTATTTCTAAGCCTTCTTAATCCTGTGACCCCGATGCTTGCGGCGCGGTATGGTGCTTTCTTTTTCGGAGCCGGATGGCGGCCGGGGCTCGATGGCGGCACTATCCGGCCAAGCACCGGCTTACGCAAACCGGTTGATTTCCCATTGTTTAGCGACCCGATTCCGGAAGCCTTCATAGAGGCTTATGAAAGACGATTGAGGCAAGTCCGGCCGAATTCTTAGCTTTTAATGACGGCAACCGCTTTGACGATCCCGAGGCGAGTAACGCGGACGCCGACCGGATGACGGCATCTCGATAGCGGAGAACGCAAGGCGGCAGTCGGGCGACCTACTTCGTTCCGAAAGGCCCACGACGGCTTTCTGGCGTGCGACGGCGTCGCGCTTGGCGGCGGGCCTTTCTATTTTTTAAGGAGCTCGGGAAGTGGGGCCGTATCCAGGATCTGCTCGGCGAGCAGTCTCTTCAGTGTGGCGTTCTCTTCCTCAAGCGCCTTCAGGCGCGTTGATCTTTTCATCACAAATTACTGGCACGCCACCAATATCTTGAACATGCTTCCAAACAGAAGGAGCCCGCCAGTCGATAGCCAGCGTACGGCAAAGCCTCTCCGGTATCGCGATATGATGAACCTACTTCCGCCCATCCGTTCACTAGCATTTCATGTCGCTCGGTGACGCCGCTCCACATCGCCTATTGCTAAGGTGCCATTCGATATTTAAAGTGGATTATCTGCAACTATAACGTCTATCGTAACTATGCGGCCTACTTAATTGATCACCAAACTAACCTAAGCCTTTTTGACGAACCTTCATTGGATCTATGCTGGAAGGTTCTGTACTGGAAAAATCGATTGTTTGGATATAAAATATCCGTTGTTTGGATGTGACTAAAGATGCGTTTCAAGGGCCTTGATCTAAACCTGCTCGTTGCATTGGATGCGCTCACGACCGAGCGCAACCTAACGGCTGCCGCACGTAGTATCAATCTAAGTCAACCAGCAATGAGTGCCGCCATTGGTAGGCTTCGGGACTATTTCCGCGACGAATTGTTTACAATGAATGGTCGAGAACTTCGGCTGACGCCCCGTGCCGAAGGACTTGCCTCGGCAGTGCGTGAAACTCTCTTGCAGGTACAATGCTCAATCATCTCTTGGGAGCCGTTTAACCCGTCGAAGTCTGACAGATGCTTTAGAATAGTTCTGTCCGATTTCATGATGCTGATATACTTCAATAAAATCATTGAGCGAGTTGCTCGAGAAGCGCCCGCAGTCAGCTTTGAGTTGCTGCCTTTGGATAGTGATCCGTACGAGATGCTTAGCCGCGGTGACGTCGACTTCCTCATCGTGCCTGAATTTTTTCTCTCGGGAGCACACCCGAGCGCAAAACTGTTCACAGAGAAGTTTGTATGTGTAGCCTGTTCGACAAATGTGGACCTACCTTCAGCGCTGACGATCGAGCAATATGTCTCCACGGGACACGTCGCTGCCGCGTTTGGGCGCTTTTTGAAGCCATCGGTCGAGGGCTGGTTCTTGCTCGAGAATGGTATTCAGAGGCGGGTGGAGGTCGTCGTGCAAGGGTTTAGCTTAATACCACCAGTCCTGCGTGGCACGAACCGCATAGCTAACCTACCGCTTCGCTTAGTCGAGCATTACGAAAGTACTTTCCCTTTGCGGATCATCAACCTTCCGTTACCGCTCCCCGTCTTCACAGAAGCTGTTCAATGGCCAGCGCTCCATAATGCCGATCCAGGGAGCATCTGGTTCAGGGAGATATTGGTTGAGGAAGCTTCCCGTATGATGTCCTCCAACGCACCTAAAATACATGGGTTGCTACAACAATCCGGTTCCTGACCAAGGTTCCTGCTTGAGTAAGATCCGCCCGAGCCCGAATAAGTTCAACAGCCACCAAAGAGGCTTTTCAAAGGTATCCATCCGGGGAAGGCCGCTGACCTTGCCCCCAAGTTTTATCCAGTTTTGAGTTCGCTCCGACGGTTTTAGGTTGCTGTATTTGCGGCGGTAGCGGCGGGTTGCGGTGCGGAGCAATTGTGGTCCCCCAGCACCCTTCGATTTGCCGCCGAAGGTGCTAGACAGCACGTCGCGCAATCGTCCGAAGGGCGGCCGATCGGCGACGGGCGTAGCGCTCAGCTTCGTCGATAAAATGTAACCGGTGCTCCGCTCCCACGTTGTCTTTCCTGCCATGATCTGTGATCGCCTTTCCATGGACGAGCAACGGGAGTTTCTCCATGGAGACTACATTGGAGGTTCTCACAACCAGGAAGTCTGGACGTGAGGTTCACCGGCATTGGCCGGATGACGTGAAGGCGCAGATCGTTTCGGAGAGCCTTCGGCCCGGCGCGATGGTAAGTGAGGTCGCAGAGCGGCATGGGTTGAAGCCGAACCACCTCTCCACTTGGAGAACGATGGCGCGGCAGGGTAAGTTGCTTCTGCCCGCACCCGAAGACCCGATGGAGTTTGCAGCGGTAATCGTTGATCCGCCCGTTTCGGAGCCGCCGATCAAGAAAGCCAGTCGCGCCGAGATCATCGTCGGTTCCGTCACCATTCGTCTGGAAGAAGGTGCGTCTGCCGCTCGGATCGCCGCTGTCGCGCGTGCCTGTGCGGCTCCCGCATGATCTTTCCATCCAACCGCGTGCGGATCATGGTGGCGACCAAGCCAGTCGACTTTCGCAAAGGCCATGATGGCTTGGCGGCACTGGTCAAGAACGAGCTACACAAAGACCCATTCACTGGAACTGTCTTCGTATTCCGGTCGCGCAAAGCAGATCGGTTAAAGCTGATCTACTGGGACGGCAGCGGTCTGGTGATGGCATACAAGCGGCTGGAGGAACACACGTTCACTTGGCCGGGCATCAAGGATGGCCTGATGACACTGGGCCATGCTCAGTTCGAGGCGCTGTTTGCAGGGCTCGACTGGCGTCGGGTCCGTGCGGTAGAAGCGAGAGCACCGGACGCCATCGAATAGATGCGGCACGATGACTCGGTCGGCAAATTCCGACGGCGAAGCGCCGCTGGTTTTGATAGGCTTCCACCATGTTGGACACCGCCGATTTCCCTGACGATATCGATGCCCTGAAGACGATGCTGATCGCGGCGCAAGCGCGTGAAGTTCGTAAGGATGAGCGGATCGAGCGACTGGAGAAGCTTGTCGCCGCATTCAAGCAGGCTGCCTTCGGTCGCAAATCCGAGAAGGCTGATCCTGAGCAGTTCGATCTCGCGCTGGAAGACCTGGAAACGACCATCGCTGCCATCCATGCCGAAGACGAGGCCGATACATCCTCGGGCAAGCAGCGATCCAAATCCCGCGCCGTCAATCGCGGCTCTCTTCTCGCCCATCTTCCTCGTATCGAAGAGATAATTGAACCGGAAAGCCTGATCTGCGCTTGCGGCGGTTGCCTGCATCGCATCGGAGAGGACGTGTCTGAGCGGCTGGATGTTATCCCGGCGCAGTTCCGCGTCATCGTCACTCGCCGACCCAAATATGCCTGCCGTGCCTGTACTGATGGCGTTGCCCAGGCTCCAGCGCCCGCACGACTGATCCAAGCCGGATTGCCGACAGAGGCAACCATCGCGCATGTGCTGGTGTCCAAATACGCCGACCATCTGCCGCTTTATCGACAGGCCCAGATTATGAGCCGCCAAGGCATCGATCTCGACCGTTCCACTCTGGCCGATTGGGTTGGTCGGGCGGCATTCGAGTTGCGCCCGGTCTTCGACGCTTTGATCGCCGATCTAAAGCGCTCGACAAAACTGTTCATGGACGAAACCCGTGCGCCGGTCCTCGATCCAGGCTCTCGCAAAACCAAGACCGGATACTTCTGGGCGCTGGCCCGCGACGACCGACCATGGAGCGGCGGGGCTCCACCCGGAGTGGCTTTCACCTACGCTCCCGGTCGTGGCGGCCAACATGCCGAACGGATATTGCGGGGGTTCACGGGCGTTCTCCAAGTGGACGGCTACGCCGGATATAATCGGCTGATCGCACCGGACCGTGTCGGCCCGGACATCCGGCTTGCCTATTGTTGGGCACATGCACGGCGCAAGCTGGTCGAGATCACTCGTACCGGCACAGCGCCGATTGCCGAGGAAGGCGTGGAGCGGATTGGTGAACTCTATCGGGTCGAGTCCGAGCTACGCGGGCTTCCCGCAGAAGCTCGCCTCGCCGGGCGACAGGAACGATCAGCGCCATTGATTGCGGACATGCGAACTTGGCTCACGCAGCATCGTGCCCGCGTCGCTGGCAAGTCGTCGCTTGGCGAGGCGCTCGCCTACATCGCCAAATATTGGGATGGCCTCTGCGTCTTCTTGACCGACGGTCGGATCGAGATCGACAACAATAGTATCGAGAGAACTATCCGGCCGATAGCGCTCAATCGGAAGAACGCTCTCTTCGCCGGGCACGACATGGGAGCACGGAATTGGGCAACCATCGCCTCGCTCATCGAGACGTGCAAGCTCAATGCCGTTGATCCACAAGCCTACCTCACCAGCACGCTCACCGCTATCGTAAACGGCCATAAGCAAAACCGGATCGATGAACTCCTGCCGTGGAATCATCCGGTTTAGTATGGTCAATCGCAAAATGACTGCAGCAATCAGACGCGAAGAGACATAGGAACCTTATCGTTCCGTCGGCTACGATTAACGCTATCTACGGGTTGATCTGATGTAAGCGGGAAGCCTAAATGCAAGTACGAATGCGGCTAGGTAAAATCCAAAGATGTGGATCATACTCTTCCAGATGTTCACCTCTATCGGCGACTCGAAGCTCATTCGATAACGCGAATAATGCTCAGTTGGACCGATATACGCCGACGCCAAGCTGGCAGCTAATATAATGATGAACGCTGTCATCATTCCCTGGACGTGGTAGCTGTCGGATGCAAACAGTTGCTTTACAAGAAACACGACGACGGCAGGAAGCATGACCACGCTGGCAAGGGATCGCATTGCGATCAACAGGCATTGATCAGACTGCGAATAACGACTTGTTTTTAAAGCAGATAGTATCGCGGTATTTGGGGGCCAAAACCGCAGCATAACCTGGTTATTGACAAACTCGCAGGATATTGACGGGTGGGCTCGAAAAATGAGAAACGCAAAGAATATCACGGCACCATAGGCTGCGATGGTGGCGCAAATGATGCCTAACTGTCGGCTTGCAATATTTTGATCTGCCTTAATCTTCTTGGCTACGTGATCGAAAATATCTTCGTTGACCTCGTCCTTCATCCAATAACCACTTCCGAAGTAACACTCGAGGTTGAGTAACACCGCAAATGTTGGAAGACAATGACATGGCTGTTGCGACCCCGCTCCAAGCCATCAAAAAACTGCTTCTTTGTCGAGGTGTGAGCGGCACATCGCTTACGATAAAATGGCCTGCGGGTCACTCACAGGTGGTGCCGTCTTCAGCTAATCGGCCGCGTCGCGGGTCGTCGCTCCCAATGCAGCCCAGCTTCCTAGGTTTCAGGATGGTCACGGCAATCGCGCTGCCTCCTGAACCATTATATCTCGCATCCAGATATTTGCCGGATCTTTGTCGTGAAGTACCGGCCATTGGACTGCCTCGGTGAATGTCGGCAGCGCTATCGGGGGCGCAGTCATCCGCAATGGTATCGTGTCCTCAAAAAGCCCAACTAGTCGTAACGGAACGGTTGCGATGCGATCGGTGCCCATTAGGGCGGCGGGGATCATGCTAAAGCTTGAAACAACGACTTCGACCCGCCTCTTGAGGCCATGCTCCTGCAAGAAGCAATCTTCTATGGTAGGCTGCTGCGTCCGACCGAACCTAACTACCGCGTGCCCCATTGAAGAATACTCCTCGGCAGTAAGGGCTTCCTCAAGTTGTTTGTTATTACTGCAGCCGACGCAAGTCAGTCGTTCCTGAAATAGATCTATCTTAGGGTGCGCGCTCGACATGAATAGCGGTGGGCTAATAAGGAAGTCTACGTCGCCGCGTCGCAAAAGCTCGTCTGGATTGTCAGTAAGAGGCAGCAAGTCAAAACTAATGCCGGGTGCTTCCCGCGCAAGACGCTCCAGTATCTTCTGAAAAAGAACAACTGTAACGAAATCGCATAAGCTTACTCGGAAATGACGATCTGATTGATCAGGAGTAAATTTATCCCAGGGTATGATATTGAGCCGAATATGCTGTAAAGCCTCACGAATCGCAGGCGCGAGGTCTTCCGCACGCGGAGTTGGAACGAACTCACGACCACGCATCGTAAATAGTTCATCGCGGAAATAGGAGCGGAGCCGGCGGACAGCTGCACTCATTGCGGGCTGGCTCAGATTAATGCTACGTGCCGCCGCAGTAAGGTTGCGCTCAATCATTAGTGCATCGAGCGCGACAAGGAGATTTAGATCGAGGCCCTTAAATCGCATATCTTTTAACTATCCAATAGTGCAGCCCATTCCACAATGGCTGTTCCTACGGCGATGGCTGAATTCGCCTTGACGCTCCTCAATCGATTTGAGGGCGCGGCCACAGAGACTTAATCTCTGTGATCGGAAAGCAACCTGAGGCCAGTCCAGATTAAGCCATAACTCCAGAGTGAACGCTCGTTGCAGTGTAATAGGAAGCCTCCAATGGCAAATCACCAAACGCCAGCTGGCAAAGAAGATAATTAGCACCTGCTTCCTCGACATGATCGAGAAGATCTTGCCTAACTGAAGCAGCAGTACCAACTACGCACAACTGACAGTCTACTGCTGCATCAAAATCCGGCGGGAGGTTCTGAGGAGTCTGTATCCCGTTAATCTCGTACAGAAACCTAAAGCTCCGAAGCCACCGTTGATAAGCCGGGGCCGCGAGCGAAATGGCATGCTTCGTCGTGCTGCCGGCCACCACCATTCGGACCAACCCAAGGAACGGCGCCCGTTTCCTGCCCCCGGCGGTACGTCTCTCGTGTGCTCGGTAGGCATCAGTGATCTGGCGAACAGCAGAAGCAGGGCCCCCGCAGGCAAGATTTGTATCGTTCTCAGCCGCCCAGCGCGCAACCTCAGGACGACTGGTTGTAATCCATCTCGGAGGCTGAGGACGTTGGTGTGGCCGCAACATCAACGGGACTTTGTCTAGTTCAAAGTGGTCGCCTTTGTAGGAAAGAGCCTGAGCTCCTTCCTTCATCGCTTGGATGACGATCTCGCTGGCTTCGAGATAGCGCGATGTCGCCACCTCCTCATCAATACCGAAAAAGCTCCATTCGATTGGTAAGGAGCCGCGCCCCATGCCCAACTCGAGCCTGCCACCGCTCAGATGATCCAGCATGCAAATTTCTTCAAACGCACGTAACGGATGATAAAGGTTCAACAGCATAACCAAAGGACCGAGACGAAGATGCTGCGTGCGCTGAGCTACGCTTGCTAGAAATAGATTCGGCGAAGGTCCTCTGCCGTGGGGAGTACAGTGGTGCTCTGCGACGTGATATCCATAAAAGCCAAGGCGATCGCAGACCTCTGCCAACTTCATCCGATCTTCATACTGGCGCCCAATCTCCCTTCCGTCTTCGTCCAAATGGTCGAAGATACCAACCATCAGCTTTGCGGGAAGAGAGTTTGTCATTTAAATGTCTCCAAGTTTGGCGGCGAATTTTCGGTGACCAAGACCGGAGGGTGGCCCCGATGTCTTTCGCCAGGAATCATCGAAAAGCTGCTGGTTCTAAAAAACGATGCTGACGCCGATGAGCTAATCATAATGCTCACGTTGAAATGACATTGAATCATTCGTATTCATGTATGACTTCGCGGTGGGTAACACCCCATCTCGCATACCCACAGCTCCGTTCACTTTTGAGAAGCCAAGGATTGGCAAGATCGGATAGTGGTTGTTCAGCTTTTGTGGCGACCCAAATGTGTTAAAGCTGGTATTCGGTTTAATGCGACGAGGCTCCTGCAGTAGGCGAAGAAAGGACCCAGAGCTATGTCTCGGCGCTTGATTGGCAGACGAGAGCGCCTTCTGCAGTTCCACGTTGGCCATGTTCGTCTCCATTTACCGGCCAGGTCTGTGACCTTGCCCTCGGCTGCTCTCGGTGGAGCAACATCATGGGGTCCCCAATTCATAATCGAGGTGTTTAATAACATCCCATGGCTTCGTAAAATTGATTGTTTGTATGGCATTGATCCACCAGGTGAATAACCAGGAATCTTCACCGTCAAAGGGTTGCTGATCGAACTAGCATACGGTCGACCCAGGCGAGATCACGGCCCCTTCCGAAGGTGGAAGGATCAGGAGCCAGTGCGGTTTTGGCCGCAGCGCAACAGCGCCGATACCAGAAATAGATGTGACGCAGTTGGCTTCCGCGTCTTTCGTGCACGCTGTTGTATGTCCTTAACATTCCCCATCTTAACTTCATAGGATCACAGGTTTTACGATAGGGAAATTGCTCTCAACCCTTCAAACTGGACCAATTTTGGTTAGAGTTTTCCGGTGCATTTTCCTGGCTGGGAAAAGGAACGGAACACGATGAAGGCATCGCAGTTTTCGGACGCTCAGAAGGCGTTCATTTTGAAGCAGGGTGATGAGGGCGTCTCGATCGCGGAGATTTGTCGCAAGGCGGGGATCAGTCAGACGACTTACTTCAACTGGAAGAAAAAGTACGCCGGCATGTTGCCGCCAGAGATGAAGAGGCGCAAGCAGCTTGAGGACGGGAATTCGCGATTGAAGAAGATCGTCGCGGATCTGACGTTGGACCGTGAGATGCTGCAGGACGCCATCCGCCGAAGGCTCTAGGTCGTGTGGACAGTTATCTGATCCATAGCATTGTCGCCGCGATAGTGACGACGGCGAGGTAGTTTTCGGCGGTTTTCTCGAAGCGCGTCGCGACCCTTCTGAACTGCTTGAGTTTAGAAAAGCAGCATTCGATCAGGTGTCGCTGAGCATAGAGATGTTTGTCGAGCGGGTATTTTCGCGCACGCGAAGGATTGTTGGGGATCACTGCCACGGCGCCCTTATCGGCGATGGCATTGCGCAGGTGATTGCTGTCATAGGCGGTATCGGCCATGATGATGTCGGCGGGTAGGCCCTCGATCAGGGCGTCGGCTTGCGGCGCATCGCCCTTCTGGCCTGCGGTCAATGTGAAGCGGACCGGGCAACCGAGACCCCGCACGGCCATGTGGATCTTGGTGCTCAATCCGCCGCGGGAGCGGCCAAGGGCTTGATCTTCAGCCCCTTTTTTGCGCCGGCAGCGTGCTGATGGGCGCGGATGATGGTGGAATCAACAATCAAGTACTCGAAGTCTGGATCGTCCGCCATCGCCTCGAATATGCGCCACCAGATGCCCTTCCGGCTCCAGCGGCTGAAACGACGGAAGACACTGTTCCACTCGCCGAACACTTCTGGCAGATCGCGCCAGGGCGAGCCCGTTCGCACAATCCAAAGCACCGCTTCCATAAACATGCGGTTGTCGCGGCCGGACGAACCGCGTGTGCGCTCGTCACCAATGATGTGGTGCGATATCCGCTCCCACTGCTCGTCCCGAAGGATCAGACGATCCAAAACACCCATGACTGCCTCCAAAAGACAGTCTTGAATCTGATTTGCTCAGCCTTGGGAATCCCAAGAGTCCACACCGCCTAAGGCCTGAGGGGTAGCGGGAGGTGGTGTCATGTGCCGCGATTGGGCGATCTCGATCCGGCGTGCCTGTGGCGCGTTGAACTTCGATCGGTCGACCGATCACTACATCTCTCGCCGCGCCGAGGCCGGTCTAGACCTGTAAGCGCGGGTGCGCTACGGCTATCGTCGCGTGCATGTGCTTTTGGAACGCGAGGGTTGGGGCACCAACATCAAGCGAACCTATCGCATTTACAGGGACTTGGGACTGCAGCTGCGGAATAAGACTCGGAAGCGCCGTGTTAAGGCGAAACTTCGCGAGGATCGGCAAATGGCTGTCGGACCAAATGACGTGTGGGCGATGGACTTCGTGCACGACCAGCTCGCAACCGGAAAGAAACTGCGGGTCCTGACGGTGGTCGCCACCTTCTCACGCTATGTTCCCGCGCTTGATCCGCCTCACAGCTATCGAGGTGAAGATGTCGTGCAGACGTTGGGACGGGTGTGACGATTTTCGTTATAGTGCGCACTATGAGTCCGATTACGCAACATACGTATTGAACCCTCATTCTCTAATCGAGGCGCCGTTACGTGGAACCGCATTTCCTTTCCCGAAGAAATAACCTACCTCACGGCATCTCTATGAAAGGTGACGAGGCGTTAGGTTTGACTGGCCCGTCCACGCGTCTGTAACGGCTGCCCGATCTTCCAAAGCATGCTTGTGTCGATCTCAAGCTCGACTCCAACCTTGCCCGCACCTGTGACTACGGTAGGATAAGAAAAAAGGGCGGTGTCGATCAGTACAGCGATCTTCTGGAGACCGAATGGTGATACGCTTCCTGACGGGTAGCCGAAGAGATCGAGTACCTGTTCTTTCTGAGCAAGCTCGGCTCGTTTCCATCCATACGTGCCAGCAACCGCTTTCATGTCAATCTTTGAAGGTGATGGCAGCAAAACGGCACAAAGGTGGCGCGCAGGATGAGACCGGCGCATCACATCGTTCGCTTTCTGCTCGGCAATAATCATCGTCTTTGCAACGCGCCCCACGGGAACGCCGATAGCAGAGGCTAAATCGGAAGGAGATGTAATAGGGGTGGCGAACTCACTATAGCGCCACAATCGTACCGTCGACGCTCCGATCTGGTGCAGTTCAGCAAGTACGTTCGGATGAACGTCCAACATAGTCGTTTCCTTCCGGTTCACCTGGTAGGACGATCGAGGATAGCTGTTTCAGCGACTGCGAGTACAGCCCTCTTGCGAGTAAGTTTCAGGCGGTTCGCTCCAAAAGCTGCCTAATGCGGCGGCGACCCTCGTTCCCAAAAATACTGAAGTAAGCCTCCAGGCACTTATCGCTATCGAGCATGAAAGGAGCATCATATTTGGTGATATGCCGAATAGCCAAGGCTGGAACCGTTGTGTCGAGCGGTCGAAACATCCTGTTGTGCAAACCGGGCTCCGGGCAACCTGGATAAAATTCACCGATCATGAAACCTTCCTGAATGAAGTCGGGCTTCAGCCGTTTTTGCAGTTGACCAATCCTGATGATCTCTCCTTCATCCTGTATTCCAGGAAGGGCAATGATAATGGCCTTATAGATCCAGTCGCCCGTTCGATCGTTGAAGGACTTTACGGGTTTCATCTGGCTGAAGACGGCGAGCATACGCGCCAAATCGTTTTCGATTTCGTCAACTGCAACAGCTTGCGACGCGGCAACCCGTAAAAGCCCCTTCGTCAGAGCCTCGGGAACGAAAGGGCAAACGCTCCCGTCCCGACCTAAATGAGGATGTGGATTGGAGAGGAATTCTGAGGCATACCGAGCAAATTTCTGAAGAGCTGCGTTTGCATACTCATCATAGGCGTTGTATCCCGCATCAATATTCTTTTCCAGAATTTCGCCCACTGTCATCAATGGACCAATCGTCCCGAAAGGTTGGCTGTAATCTTTCCAAATCTCTTTATTCATTTCGGATCCCTGGTTCGAAAAGCCACGTGCAAAACGGAAGGTCGGGCTCTTGCATGCCAGCTCGGGCGGCGGGCGAGCTGGTCGGGGGCCAATCAAGAGACCGACCTTCCATCGGAAGCGAAGCTCCCGAATTTTTGATAGCACTCGTAGTTACACTTGTGTAACTGTTTTTTTAAATGGATGTGAAAACAAGAGCGGGGGCTCGTGCACGATGAAGGTTAGTCTCACGACCGCCCGCAAATTCTTATATTCGTCGTAGTTATGAAGACATACATATGATAAATGTCGCCGCGATGGGATCCGGTAACAGGCTTTGGGTGAAAACAGAACGACCCATTGCGCAGAGGCGTGGCCGTGGCGAAGACAACACGAAGAAAAATATATACGCCAGAACAGATCGACGTCGGCGTAAAGCATAAGCTTGAGAAAATTGACTCGTTTTTGTCAGATCTCTTTAGCGAAAATTCCGAAGAAAAACTATTCCTGAGGAATATTCTTGGATTGATGCTTAAAGTATATCATATGGACGCCAATAACAAACCCATGACGAAGATGCAGGCGTGTCGCTATCTGCCTTTCAAAAACCAGACTGTTTGCCAAAAGTATGTCGAGGCAGCGCATTTGCGTGGGTTCATCGACATCACTCGGGATAAAACGGACAAACGGCGTCTGATTGTTGTTCCAAAGGAGCCGTTGGTTGTCTATGTCAATGAATATATAGCTGACTTCCTTGATGACTGCCGTAGAGCGATTGACAGTGCCGCTCAAGTAGCTACGCTTCCTGAGGAAGGGATGGCAACGGCAAGTTCTTCATCTATTGATAAATCGCCAGCGTCTTCTGGGGCACCTGTGGGTTCCTCTCAAAAGAGAGTCGATCGAAAAGCCAGGAAATTTTAGCGAGTTTTATTGTGGGAAAGCAAAAGTAAGAAGCCGGTCTCGCGCGCGTTTATCCTTTCATCAATCAAATGTTTCCTCCGTAAACAAGCTTCATCGAGGTAACCCGCTTCGCTTAACCGGCCTGACGGCCGGTGCAGGCGCTGCTAGGGGGAGCGGCTGTATCGTCGTTTCGGCCAAGAAACTGCGCGGGAAGTTCGGCGGCATGAGGTCTTTCCTCATTGTACAACACGACGACAGAACACCCACGGGACCGAGGTTCGCGAGCTTCTGTATCCGTGGCATCCCTGGTCCGGACGGCTTGTTCACGTGCATGAGGCGGTGTCTAAAGGGACGCATATTTTCCGCTGCAGCCTTTCTGGTTCTTCTTCTGGTCGACTTCTTGAGGTCCCGTCGTGGATGTTCGACCGATCAGTGAGTGGTTGTTGGCGCAGCCTGGCGGTCCCGCACGTCGATCTCGCAAGCCTGCATTCTTTGGCAAGATTGCTGAAGGACGCTGATGCCTCATCGCAATCTTCGGTAATGGGCGCAGCATTGGTCTCTCACGAAACGAGTCGGAGAGATGTTCATGCCTCGCCAGCCCATGACATGCCAGTTCGATCTGTTCTCGGCCCCGCAGCGGGGGAAGACGGCAGGGACGCCGCAATGGTCGGAGTTGCCGGAGGAGACCCGCCAAGCGTTGACGGTGCTCATCGTGCGGCTGTTCGTCGATCACGCAAAGTGCGGACATGCCTGCCAACAGAAGGAGGCCGGTCATGATGCATGAGAAGATCGCGCCGCATCATCTGGAGCGGAAGGCCATCCTCTATGTTCGGCAGTCCTCGGCTCACCAGGTTCTGCACAATCGAGAGAGCAGCGCCCTCCAGTACGCCATGCGCGACCGTCTGGCAGCGCTTGGATGGTCACATATAGAGACGGTGGATGACGACCTTGGTCGTTCGGCCGCCGGCGGCGTGACCCGCGCTGGATTTGATCGGATGGTGGCGGAAGTCTGCCTTGGCAAGGTAGGCGCCGTGGCCGCGCGTGAGGTATCGCGCTTCGCCCGGAACAGCCGCGATTGGCAGCAACTCATCGAGATGTGCCGCGTTGTCGATACCGTCCTGGTCGACCAGGAAGCAGTTTATGCGCCCCGCCAGGGCAACGACCGCCTGCTCTTGGGTTTGAAGGGCAGCCTCAACGAGTATGAACTCGATCTCTTGCGTCAGCGTTCCCTTTCCGCCCGCTATGAGAAGGCTCGCCGCGGTGAACTCGTCGTCACTGTTCCGGCCGGCTTCGTAAAGGCCGGTGACAGGATCGAGAAGGATCCCAATCGGCGCATCCAGGAAGCCATCGCACTCGTCTTCGACAAGGTCACCGAACTCGGGAGTGCCCGGCAGGCCTTGCTATGGTTCCTTGAGCAGGGATTGGACCTGCCCGTCAGGTGCGCCAACGGTGACGTCATCTGGCGCAGGCCAAATTATGCCACCATCCACCGGATGATTGCGAACCCGATCTACGGCGGCGCTTATGCTTATGGTAAGAGTCGTTCCGTACCAGGATACGATGGCCGATCTGGAATTCGCCGCAAGGCGCGTGATGAATGGCTGGCGCTGATCCCGGATGCGCACGAAGGTTACATCAGTTGGGAACGGGCGGAGGAGATCCGCAAGATGGTCAGCGACAATGTACCGGCCAGTCGCCATCATGGAGCGCCGAAGCATGGCGGCGCTCTGCTTGCCGGCCTGTTCCGCTGCAAAAGGTGCGGCCGGAAGCTGACGGTTCGTTACACAGGAGCCAACCATAACATCCCGCGCTATTCCTGTTGGCGAGGGTTGCTCGACAACGGCGAACCACGTTGCATCGCCTTCGGCGGTCTGCGGGTCGATGACGCGATCGAAGAGGCACTTCTCGGCGTGGTCGAGCCAGGAGCCATTGCCGCCGCCGTCGAGGCGGAACGCAATATGGCCAACCAACGCGATCAGGTTCAGGATGCCCTGATGCGCGACCTCGAGGCAGCACGCTATGTAGCCGACCGGGCATTCCGGCAATATGACGCGGCTGATCCGGAGAATAGGCTGGTGACGTCGGAGCTGGAAGCACGCTGGAACAAGGCGCTGACTGGCGTCGGTGAGATCGAGGCCAAGATTGCCAAACATCGGACAGTTACGCCGCATCCGTTCCCCATGTCCGCATCACAGGTAACCGCACTTGCGGGAAACCTTCGCGCCGTCTGGACGGCGCCGACAACCGATGCAAGGCTGAAGAAGCGCATCGTGCGCACGCTCATCAATGAAGTGGTCGCCGATCTCGATGATGGAACCTCTGAGATCGTCCTCGTCATTCATTGGGTTGGAGGCGTCCACACCGAACTGCGCCTGCCGAAGCGACACCGTGGCCAAAGAAATGCGACCCCTGACGACATTGTCGACGCTGTGAAACAGCTCGTCTTGATCGCCAATGATGATGTGATTGCCGGTGTCCTCAATCGCAACGGACTGACGACCGGCAATGGCAATCGCTGGACACGGGAGCGGGTCACCGCGCTGAGGTCATATCGCAAGATTCCGGTCTTCCGTCCGCAGATCGACGGGGTTGAGCCATGGCTTAATCTGGGCGGTGCGGCGAAGTTACTCGGGATATCGCCAAAGACGCTGCGTCTGGCGGCCGAGGCTGGCGATATTAAGGGGGCTCATCCGCTACCCGATGGCCCATGGATCTTCAGCCGTTCCAAACTCGCGACCCCGCAAGCACGTCAGATTCTCGATCGTGTACGGAAGAACCCTCGCCACCCCGCGGGATCGCCTCCAGATCAGGAAAATCTATTCCTTTCGATGACATAGGAAGATGGGAGTTATGAAACAGGATTGTAGTATCTACGCCAATCCTCCATCTTTTCGCGGGCATCCGCAAGGGTCAGGAACCAATGCTGGTTCAGGCATTCTGCACGGAAGCGGCCATTGAACGCTTCGATGAAAGCATTATCAGTCGGCTTGCCGGGGCGTGAGAAGTCCAACGTCACACCCTTGGAATAGGCCCACAGGTCCAAGTCGCGCGACACGAACTCGGTCCCTTGGTCGACACGGATCGTTTTCGGATAGCCGGCTTTTTGGCACACCCGTTCAAGGGTTTGCACAACGTCTTCGCCTCTATAGCTATGACGTGGATCAAGCACCGGCACGTAGCGCGAGAAGGTGTCGACCACCGTCAGCACGCGCAGTTTCTTACCCGTTGCGAGTTGGTCGTGAACGAAGTCCATCGCCCAGACGTCGTTGGGTCCGACGGCCATGTGCCGATCCTCGCGAAGCTTGGCTTTTACCCCCCGCTTCGGTGTCTTGTTCCGCAACTGTAGCCCCAAGTCCCTGTAAATGCGGTAGGTTCGCTTGATGTTGGTGCCCCAACCCTCGCGTTCCAACAGCACATGCACGCGGCGATAGCCGTACCGCACACGGATCTCGCAGATCTCGCGAATACGACGTTCCAGACCGGCCTGATCAGCACGGCGAGAGGTATAGTGGTGAGTTGATCGATCGAAGTTCAACGCTCCACAAGCACGTCGGATCGAGATCGCCCAATCGCAGCACATGCCTTTCACCATCTCCCGCTTCCGAGCAGGCCTTAGAGCTTTCGGCGGATGACATCCTGCAACATCTCGCGGTCCAGCGTCAGATCCGCGACGATCTTCTTCAGGCGCGAATTCTCGTCCTCGAGCTGTTTCAGCCTCTTCATCTCCGGTGGCAGCATGCCCGCGTATTTTTTCTTCCAGTTGAAATAAGTCGCCTGGCTGATCCCCGCCTTCCTGCAGATTTCAGCAACCGACACGCCTTCATCACCTTGCTTCAGAATGAACGCCTTCTGAGCGTCCGAAAACTGCGACGCTTTCATCGTCTTCTGGTCCCTTTCCCAGCCAGGAAAATGCACCGGAAAACTCTAACCAAAACTGGTCCAGTTTGAAGGGTTCAGATCAAAGTGCACAAGATGGTGGCGAATGGGAACGTAGGGTCGTCGCCTCGATCGCCAAGAAATTGAAAAGGGGCCAGCGAGGAGCGCCTTTTGGCTCGCATCGCCGGGTCCGCGATCAAGGCCCTCGACGGAGCGGTGCCGAAATTGCCGAACAGGCGATACTTTCGGCTCTGGTCCGCAAATACGAGACTGGCGGTTCCTAAGCAGCGAGCCCAGGCGGTGCCACGTTCCTCCTACGGCATTTCATTATCCACGCATGTTGCCGAGGCTGCTGAGCCTGCTCGAATTCCGGAACAATGCAGCACATCGGGTCCGCCATCGCGGCGCTGGAATGGCTCAAGCGTCTGATCGACGAGGACGACAGACGGATCGACCCGTATCGATCCGAGACCTGGCTGTAGGCCTGAAGGCCTAGCATCCTGCCGTATTTCACGTTTACCAGGGCGTGGCCTTGTCCCTATTGGCAGATGCTATGGCCGGATGTGTCAAGTAAAAGATCCACCGGATGCGAAAAGAAACACGAGACCTATTGGGCAATGCTTGGGCGGGTCCCGACGCTATGGCGATCTCAGACCTGCACTTGTTCCGGCCCAGGCTGTGGCCGACAGCGATCGTCTCGCGGGGCCGTTGCGACAGGAGGATAGCTGGCAAATCTCAAGCTCACCTCGACATCCGGTTACGCGAGCTTGGCCGCGCCAGCTCGGGCTGTTACGATTCCGGGCGGCTCGATTGCGAAGGCGACGTCCAGACGTGGATGCTGCGACTGGCTTCTGCGAAGCATTCAGTCATCTGCGTACAGGAGCGCCCTGCGATGAACGTCATCCTCGCAGAAGAGACTAGCTTTGGCCTGCGCATGATGGCCGATGCCACAGACACCCACACCTTGTGGGTGTTAATCCGTGTTCGACAGTGGCATGTCGAGAGCGAAGCCTACGACCGGGCGCTAGCCAGGGTGGTCGAGGCGCAGGCGGGGTTACCGATCCATGGGCACTCCGGCTTCGAGCGACGGCCTATTATTTGCCGCCACAGCGCAAGGCGACGGCCCGCGGCACCAAGCGGCGCATCCGCGCCCACTATCGTGCGGAGGGCCACCAACAATTCACCAGGTTTCAGAGTGAATCAGCAGCAACAAAAATCGACGGCAAACTCGATGGGGGCTACGCGGATGGGGGCGCGCTTACTGAGCGCCGAGTCTCAACTGTACCGTCGCCACCGAACTTTGGAGCTGTCGATCCTGTTCAGGACGTTCATTCAGAACCCTACTCGGTTTGTCGTGCTTGCGACAGCGTGATGTGCGGTTTGGCACGTCTCGGCGCTCTAGGGCAGCCATTGAATAACATACAGAACAGTTTTCTGATGCTTTTCGCTCCTTCTGCATTGGCACGAATCTTGAACCTTTTTGTTGCGCGCCGCTAGGAGCTCCCAACGGGGACCTTGGCATCTTCTCAATCCAGCTCTGAACGGAGACACCAATGATGAACAACATGGCAGCCTATCGTGTAACCGAATTAACCCCTCAAGAAGCAGCTGAAACCTCCGGAGGTTGGTATTTTTGGGTTTACTTGTTTTTGCGACGTTACGGACACTTGTTTGGTTGATAAGCGAGCTGGCTCTCGATGGCTCCTAGTGACTACAGACTAGCAGTTCCCCTTTCTGCTGAAACGGCCAGCTGCATCGCAGAAAGCATACTGGCGCGACGATCAGGACGATCCTTGAGCATTTATAGGGCGATCTTGCTCTTCGTCGCCGCGGCATTTGGCTCACTGCCACTCGTTACCATACCGGTCTCCATGCAGAGTGTCGGTACTATTCGCCCGATCGTGGAGAAGACGCCCCTGATAGCGCCCGTCTCCGGACGCATCTCCCGTGTCCTTGCCTTTGAGAACGATGTCGTTGCTAAGGGGAAGGAAATAATCGCCTTTGACGATCATGTAATCGAGGAAAAGCTCAGCGGGGTTTTAGCCGACATTCATGCCAAGAGCGATCTTGCCCATGACTTCCAAACGCTGATTTCTTCCGGCGCAAGGCTCAGCGTCTCGCCCCCCCTCCAAACCGAATCCGCGACGGCTGAAAGGGTGCATTTTCTCAACTTGCTGCGCGAGAACCAAAATGCGCGCAGTAACGCCGCGGCGGAACTCGACCGCGCAAAGCGACTTGTCTCGGCTGCTGCGGCGCCGGCGAAGACCGTTGACGAGAAGGCTTTCGCTCTCCAAAATATCGAGGTCCAAGGCGAGATCCTCGTGCGACGCAAAACCGCTGATTGGAACCAGAAGCTCCTTGATGCTAACCTGCGCTTAAAGGAACTCACGGCCACCTTGCATCAGCTCGAGCACGAACGGGACCTGCACCGCATCCGCGCCCCAGTATCGGGTGCTCTCGAGCAGTTCTCCGGCCTCGCGCACGGAAGCTACGTGCAGAGCGGGCAAACCGTTGGTTGGATCTCGCCGAACGACGATCTGGTGGCGGAAATCTACGTCTCCCCCAACGACATTGGCTTTGTGCAGCCTGGTCAGCCGGTGCGGCTCCAAGTGGATGCCTTTAACTACAACCAATGGGGTGTCATCAAAGCAAGGGTGGTCGAGGTGGCGCAGGACTTCACTCTGCATGACGGGAACCCGGTCTTCAAGGTCCAGTGCGCGCTCTCTCGCAGCGAACTCGCGCTGAAAAGCGGGGCCATCGGCCACCTGAAGAAAGGCATGACCGTGCGGGCTCGCTTTCTGTTGGCCAATCGCACTCTCCTGCAACTGCTCTACGACGAGGCAGACGATTGGCTCAACCCGATGCTGGCGGGGCGCTAATATTGTCCCAACAGCCAGCGAGCCTCCATGTCGAGTAAGGCCATTAAGTTCAAACAGCGTGACATCACGGATTGCGGCGCCGCCAGCCTCGCATCTGTCGCAGCCTTCTATGGCTACAAGTTGCCATTGGCGCGCATCCGCCAGTATGCGTCGACCGACCGCTCCGGTACGAGTGTGCTGGGGCTCACGGAAGCGGCGCAGAAGCTGGGCTTCATCGCGAAAGGCGTCAAAGGTGGCTTCGACAGCCTGTACAAGATCCCCAAGCCCGCTATCGCGCACGTCGTCAAGGAGGACCTGCACCATTTCGTAGTGGTCCATGCGATCGACGCCAAGTGGGTCATCGTCATGGACCCGGCCTTGGGCGAAATCTGCAAAGTGCCGCATCAGGAATTCATGGAGCAATGGACCGGCGTTCTGGTTTTGCTGGTTCCGGCAGACACATTCAATCGTCGAGACGAGACCACGTCGCCCCTCGCCCGATTCGCCCGCCTACTCGCGCCACACCGCACGGTGATGGCGCAGGCTCTCGTCGGCGCTCTTGTGACGACCGTCCTCAGTCTCTCGACGGCGATCTACGTTCAGAAGATCGTTGATCACGTGATCCCAGCGGGAAACCGCAACCTGCTCAACTTGATGAGCATCGCAATGCTGCTGATCCTAGCGATACAGATCCTGATCAACCTCCTAAGAGGCCGACTCGTCCTGCAGACGGGGCAGAAGATCGACGTATGCTTGATCCTCGGCTATTACAATCACATCCTGGCCCTGCCCCAGAAGTTCTTCGATAGCATGCGCATGGGAGAAATCGTGTCGCGCATGAACGACGCTGTGAAAATCAGGAGCTTCCTGAACGACGTTTCGATAAACATGTTTGTTGACATTTTAATGATACTGTTCTCGTTCGGAATGATGTTCATCTATTCCTGGAATATTGCTTTGATCGTGGCGCTCGCCATTCCAATGTACATCCTGGTATATTGGGCCATCAATCGGATGAATCGAAATCTCCAACGAGTCATCATGGAAAATGACGCCAAACTCGAGGCGCAACTGGTAGAATCACTCGGAGCTGTCTCCACCATTAAGACTTCCGGCGTCGAGAGCTTCGCAAACTTCAAAATGGAGACCCGCTTCGTAAAGATGCTGCATTCCGTCTACAGCTCCGGGCTGATCTCAATCTGCGGCGACAACGCCTCGACGTTGCTGTCGGTCCTGTTCACCATCGTGCTGATGTGGTTTGGAACCACGCTTGCGCTCGAACAGGCCGTCACGCCCGGCGAATTGCTGTCCTGCTATACGTTGCTTGGCTATATCACCCGGCCGGTCGCCCGCCTGATCCAGACCAACCGGATCGTTCAAGACGCGTTTATCGCGGCGGATAGACTTTTCGAGATCTTTGAACTGGAGTCGGCAAGCAGCAGCGGCATCGATGCTACGAAGACCGATCTCGGAGATATTCGCCTGGAGAACGTCACATTCCGCTATGGCGCGCAGGCGGAGGTTTTCAGCGATCTAAGCGTCTCCTTTCGCCAAGGAGAGTTGACGGCCGTCGTGGGTGAGAGCGGCTCGGGCAAAAGCACCCTTGCGGCTCTGCTGCAGAATGTCTACCAGCTTGAGGATGGATGCATTCGGATCGGCCAATATGCCCTCCAGGATTTCTCGAGCGCATCACTGCACAAGGTCATGGCTGCAGTACCGCAATCGATAGACGTCTTCTCCGGTTCCGTGATCGAGAACATCGCCCTGGGCGAGTTCGAACCGGAGTTCGATAAGATCGTACGCATCTGTGATCGAATAGGACTGCGGGAGTGCATCGAGCGCTGGCCCGGGCGGTTCCAGGCCCATCTGGGCGAGAACGGGGTTCGCCTCTCCGGAGGTGAGAAGCAGCGCCTCGCATTGGCTCGGGCCCTGTACCGGGATCCCGACGTTCTAATCCTTGACGAAGCGACCTCCTCTCTGGACTCGGCAGCCGAAGAATTTGTGCTGCGGGTTGTTGAGGATCTGTCTCGCGCTGGGAAGACCATCATAGTCATCACTCATCGGTTGAGCACCGTTCGTGGGGCGGACAATATTGTGGTCCTGGACAAGGGGCGGGTCATTGAGGAGGGAAAGCACGCTGACCTAGTGAGAACTGATGGCCCTTACGCTCGATTATGGCGGGCGCCAAGGTCGTGATCCGTGTAGGCCCTGTCGGCTCGAGGATTGAAAACGGTTGTGAACGTCACGGTTAAGCAGCATGGCAACATTGTCGGCTGTGAACTTGAAGCGGCGGTGATCGGAACGTGGGCGATGGACTTCGTTCACGACCAACTCGCAACGGGTAAGAAACTGCGCGTGCTGACGGTGGTCGACACCTTCTCGCGCTACGTGCCGGTGCTTGATCCACGTCATAGCTATAGAGGCGAAGACGTTGTGCAAACCCTTGAACGGGTGTGCCAAAAAGCCGGCTATCCGAAAACGATCCGTGTCGACCAAGGGACCGAGTTCGTGTCGCGCGACTTGGACCTGCGGGCCTATTCCAAGGGTGTGACGTTGGACTTCTCACGCCCCGGCAAGCCGACTGATAATGCTTTCATCGAAGCGTTCAATGGCCGCTTCCGTGCAGAATGCCTGAACCAGCATTGGTTCCTGACCCTTGCGGATGCCCGCGAAAAGATGGAGGATTGGCGTAGATACTACAATGAGGAAAGACCTCATGGTGCGATCGGCAACAAGGTGCCGATCTCGTTGGTGAATTCGGGAGGCGCAACCAGCCCGCCTCCCTGAATGAAGCCGGAAAACTCTAGCATCCGGTGGTCCAACGTTTGGGAGCGGTTCAGAAATTCTCAGTGGCAGGTCAGACGCCGGATGAAAATTCGGTGACAGGTCATTTGAAGGCCAACCACCTACCTTCCTGCCGAACACTGGCAGACCAGAAAACAAGGGGCGCAGCCAATACACGTCGCTTGATCAGTGCTTGTGAGATACGCCGGAGCCAAAGAGGAGCCGTAGTGAGTAGTGAACGCACTGTCATGCAGGTTCCTCCATGTCGCCCCCCCCCCCGCGCCAAGAACGCTAGGGCACACCCCCGGATTGCTTGATTGCTGGGCAGATTAGCGAAGAATTCCGCCCTATATGAGCCGTTTCAACCGCACTTAAACGCGCGCTACATCTGAATAGGTCTTAATTGTTGTTAAGCCATTATCGACCAGGCCAGTTCCCGCCTCGGCGAGCTTTTGGAGGTTGTCGAAGCCAAATCGATGTACGTCGCGGAGCGTCTTCGAGAGTACTACGAGCCGCCCCGCCGTGAGTAATATCCGACCGAATCCCTCATGGTTCACAGTCAACACCGGTGACGCCATCAGTCCGGACTGCTCCTCTATAGCAAGTGCTACGGCGGCATAGAAGATCTCAAGCCGCCACTGCACCTCTAGGTCAGGTCCCCCGATGAGAGGAATCGCCCTACGCTGCTGCCTCGTCACGATGAAATCACAGAGCAAATCGGTGTCCGATTTCTCTTGCCACAATTCAAAGGTGTCTTGAGCACGCATCAGACGCAAGAGGCACTTAATGAAAGGCGTGGCGAGAGCATCTTTCTCATCTAATCGAGCATTGTTGGGGACAGGGGTGACGTTTGACATCAGTTAAAATCCTCCTGAGTGTTGGATGCGGTTTGACTAAGGGCCACACCCGCTTCCGGTAACACCATCCCTTAAAATGGTGCGGCAGATGGGACCTGTGGCGACGCAACTTGGCCCGGACGAATGACATGGCCCCTCGAAACGGGGCGGCCGCAACAACAACGGCAAGCGGCGGGCAACGCTGGCGGGCTTGACGAAAAGCGCTTCACAAGCGAGATTCCCGTCGCGATAGTCCAGTGGCGGTAGGTTTCGCCGCGAACTCCACCCTCAACCAACCTATTCGCCGCCAGGTGTAAAACCGTGTCTCGGGCTTTCGAATTGAGGATCAGGCGGGGGGTGGAATCAGCTTTTCGAGGTCGACAAGGACAGTGAGAGTATCTTGAGAGGCCGTGTACTTGCCGATCCCCCCTTTTCCGTGCGAACTGATGCAGACCTGCCATGTATTTTCCCTTCAAGGTTCAAATCGACTTCGACCGGACGCCACACGTTCCACCAGGCGATTGCCCGCCGCGTAGTTCTGGGAGTTCAAGACTCATGCCAGTCTCCTCCGCTGAGGTTCGGAACACGGCATCTGTATTGTTTCCAGCTTCTTAGCTAGCCCATGAAGAATTGATCGAGGACAACGTTGTCGTGAACCGGACAAGACGCGGTGGGGATCGAAGAAATGGCATCCCGGTGCAGCGGCGGAAGCCTATTCTCCGGCCACGTCAGCAACAAATGACACCCGCCGAAGCCGCTCCGCTCTCAATTCGCGGATTGGGCGCAATGTCCGGCCGCTTGCCGAGGTGCAGCCGGTCGATCTTCTTTGCTTGGCGATCACAGCGCCTCCCAGTGATGGACTCCGAGACCCGCATGCATCACTGGCTGGAGCTCCCTTCCTCGACAGTTAGCGCCGTCATTTGGGGGAATGCCGCGGGCAAATGGAATGCGGCATAGGCCCCCGCGACGCCGGCGACAGCTCAACAACGCTCTGAATTTCCACAGTGAACGGCTGTTAGACGTAGCCGGCAAAGGGGAAGCTCACGAAGATCAGATGGCCCTTCAGGGCCGGGTCCTGGTCCGATGCCCACCGGATCGACCGGCCGCAAGGTTTTAGGACCGTTTCAACAACCAGCCCCTGGGCGCCTCGGCGGCGTGTATCTTAAGTTGCCGGCGTGCGTCGGCCGCGTTCACTCTCTATCCGCACCAGAACACGGCACCCGGGGGATCATGCTGCCGGCACGACCTAGCTGGCCGGTACCGTCGGCGCCGGCAAGAGGATGACTGTGGCAGCGGCCGTCATGGAGCAGTGCTGCCTCGGTGTGACCGCTGAGGCGATACTCGCTGTTTCCGGTCATTGCTTAGCACAGGCCGGAAAAGCGTTTCTGGTACCTTAGCGAACGCTCGCGATTTTAGCAGGGACAACGGGACCTGGCGGCAAGCGGACCCCAAACAAGTGCGAAGCAAACCGAATCTTTGGCAACCTCAAAGAGGGTGGAGTCGATACCCTGGGGGTCAAGCGCCCGCGTCGTCGCGGAGCATTGGGCGCGAGGGGTTTGCGGATTCTCGATACGTGATTGGCACATCAGTCGGACCTCAGCCGATCTTCGTGCAAAAGGATCCTTTAAAAATGGGCCCCTTAACGCGTGCCTTGGCATGCTTGCTTGCTGACGAAGTTTAGGTTGAGAATTGAACACCGCTAGTTATTCGCAGGATTGCTCGGCAAACGAACGAGGCGGGGTGGCGTTCCAAGCATGAGCTGGGACAGATAGGGAATGTCGCGCACGCTCCAGCGAACTGCTAGTGCTACGGCAATGATCATCGTCCCGAGAATTCCCGCCGCGCCAGACCTCATTGTGGGAGCCCATTGTTCTCCGTATTGTATCAAATCCATGAGACGGAATACCGTAGCCTGCACCAGGTACAACACGAGCGTGCTCTGCCCCACTTCCACGGCGATAAAGCGAACCACCCGGTTCGAGCGTCCAATTTTCCAGGATTGAAGCAGAATCTCGATCATCACTGCAGAGGCCACTGTCGAGCCAAAAAACATCAGAAGGATATCTTTTGCCGACTGCAGATCCTGGATTAAGGCGAGATTGTTGTAGACATAGGTGTCCTCGCGCCACGCCATGAAGCACAAGCTAGCCGCGATAGAGGCGGACATCATCAGGAGTGGCTTATGATACCGCATTATGCTCGTCCACCAATCTCTCGACTGCGCAAATGAAAATCCCATGCAGAAAAAGGGATAGGTGTACTTTATGAGAGGGAATATAGAAAACGTCACGGGGGCAACTGCGACCAGTATGGATGAGACAAGCAAAGAGCGTGCCGACCCGGAGTTGAAGATCGAAATAAGTTTGACCAAAAGAAAAGAAGCAAACGCAGCCCAGATGAACCAGTATGTGCCGACGAAATCGTGCATGAATTGCAACAGGTTGCCAGGTGCGTCCGGCGGCCGGGGAAACATGAGCAATTTGACTGCCTCCAAAAGGGTGCACCAGAACAGCGTCGGCACCAGGAGCTGCAGCGCGCGATCACCGATGGCTTGCCTGAACGATTTGCCTAGTAGCCCTGATCTAGAGAGATATCCGCTTATCGCCATAAAGAGAGGCATGTGAAACATGTAGATCGATTTGAAGCATGCCGAATCCCAGAAGCCATCACCCTCGTAAAAGATATATTGTATCAGGTGACCGAAAATCACCAAGACAATGAGTATTCCTTTGGCGAAGTCTAAAGCTAGATCGCGATCGTCGGCCTCTGGCGCCTCAGGCACTGTCTTTCCACCTACAATTCTTGCTCGCATTCTCAACATCTCACGATGCCTACGGGAGCCTTTGAAAGCGGCATTTTCCAACCTCTCGTTCATCATGCAGGCTAATCCAGCTTCCGATCAGCGCTCCGACTTCGGCATGCTGAACGACGGCCAACGGTCATACAATTTGCCTGGGTTCCAAGTTCACAGGGCGACCGTGGCGACTTAGGCCCAGTAGCCGTTTTCGGCGTGTCCATTGGCTGTTTTTCGCCGCAACGTACGCCCCGCCTAAACTCGCTGCCGCGCAACTGCTTGGGCTGCCACGTCGTCGAAATCTTCTAACGGACATTTGCGCGTATGCAAGTAGCGCTGCTTGACTCTGCACTCGGCTATTGTTGCGATTGCATATGATTCTCCATGCCAAACTTGCGCGACACCGTATCAAAAGAACATATTGCCGATTCAATGGCTCCTAGCCGCTGTGGGTATCGTCTATCACCTACCGGCGCTTGGGTGTGGATCGGCACCCCAGCGCAACCCCCCAGACGCTGGAGATTTGCTCCATTAGATCCGCCGCCCAACGTGTCCTATATGGCAGCCTCACCATTGTAAAATTCATGCTCCTAATGACACGCATCTGCGGTATGGATGAGTATCGCGGACCCTTGACAACCTTGAGCGGAAGGTCGGTGAGTATCGCGATACACGAGGCTTTGGCCGCGATCGCCGCCGTTTTGGATCGCCGCCAATGATAGCTGGACGTTGGGCTGCCATTGTCGATCCGTATGCGACGTTTGTCGATACGTCAGAGACGACCGTGGTCCCAATCCGTAGGAAGATCGCAGTAAGCGTCAAGATATGCGGGATGCAACGGCGAGTGTCTGGGGATGCGCTCCCCTGTCAAGGTCGAGACCCCCTCCTCGATCAGTGGCTTTCCCTTTTTGGGATACCTCTCCTTCGGTGGCGAAAGAATGAAACCGGGCTGGATATGTCGCTGGTCATTTCGCGCGATTCAAATTGGCGCAGACTTTGCGGCTCGCTTGACGCGACGATCCCCCTGAGCTGAAGAAGGCCGGCCGCAATAGCGCCGAGCATTGGCGCACATATATAAAGCCAGAGTTGAGAGAGTGCCGCCCCTCCTGCGAAAAGTGCTGGGCCGATCGATCGTGCTGGATTCACAGAAGAACCCGAAACGGTGATACCGCCAAGGTGGATCGCAACTAAGGCAAGTCCAATCGCCAATCGTGCAACAGCGCCGCGTCCAGCCGTGCATTTGAGGAATACAGTTACGAACAGGAACGTGGCGATAAACTCGAATAGGAACGCAGCTCTCCATCCGTAGACTACCCAGCCGGTTTGGGCGAAACCTTCTAGGGTGATATCGTAACCGCCGACCTTGTTCATAGCGATAAGGTAGAGCGTGCCTGCCGCCGCGATAGCTCCTGCACATTGGGCGGAGACATACGCGAGAAAGTCCCACACTCTCAATCGGCGCGACACGAGGAAACCCAGGCTGACCGCCGGATTGAGATGCGCGCCCGAGACTGGGCCAATCGTGTAGGCCATTGCAACCACGGTCGTCCCGAAGGCTAAAGCGACACCCAACAGGCCCACCTCTTGACGCATATAAAGCAATGTGCCGCAGCCGAGGAAGACAAGTGTGAAGGTCCCGAAGAATTCGCAAACATACTTTTTCATTTTTCACTCCATTGATTTGACCCCACGTACTTTTCGGTGTCATCCTCGTGCCGCCAAGCGTTCCGCATGCACCGAACCAATCATCGTGTCAGGTCCCGAAAACCTCCGTAGTTGACTTCAATTGCGTCCTTGTCCGACGAGATCGGCATCAGAGCCTATGGTCAACCAGCGTCACCGATCACCAGCAAACGTCGTACCAAATGAAATATGTTGCGCATCACAGCGATCGCTCTGATGACGTTCGGTCTTATGTTCGAAAGTGCCGTGAACAGGATAGGCAGGCGAACCGTACCGAGACGTATGGACCCGAGCTGGGCTACGAACAAATCGCCAAGCAGCCCATCCTCAAATTATCGAAACAACGACCCTCTTCATGGCTCCAAGCGGAAGGTGGTGCAAAGCAGGAACCAGGACAAGGGTTGATAAGACCGCCAGGGACGTTCACGAGAAGTCGAGTAACGCCCCTTAGCCACGAACAGGCACATGATCCTTGGCGCGATTTGAAGTCCACGTGAATTCCCTTGTCCCCAGCGCAACCGTCGACATTTCTCGCAAATGTCGGGCATCCGCCACTTTTGTCAGGTTTGTCGTGATTGGAACGTTTTGTTCGCCGGTCTCTCCGTCAAATACACATCAACCTGCCCTCAACCCGCCCATTGATAAAAGAAAATCATCTTCTTGGCGCGTCGGAGCAGTTGGCATGGTGTTTGCTGATCCCTGGTTACAAGCGGCAGAAAGCAGTCTGCATGATGCCGGTTCATGAAACGAACGGAACGGAGGCCACCTGACCGTTCGTCATCGGATCCGCGTTCTACCAAAGCGGCCATGCATAGTCCGCCGGCGGAAGGGGTCAATCCCGATGTCACAGCTTGCAACCAACTCAAAGAGAAGGAAAATGCAATGACCAAGATTTCCGAAAGATCCTTTGAAACGATCGAAAACCCGGGGTCATCGCCGCTCAAGGTGCCAGATCAGTTCGGCGCATCCGTTGAAAAGGGGAACAAGCAGGTGACAGAGGCTCTTTTGAAATTTGCGTCCGGCGCTGAAGCGACACAGAAAATGCTGCCTCCGATCCTCGAAACGACAAGTCTATTCGGCAACGAATTGTGGTGGAAGACGATCGCTGCACTGCAAGCCGACGCCGAGGCCGGCTTCTCACATTTGCAAGCTTTGCTGGGCGCGAATTCGCCGTCGCAGATCCTCGAACAGCAGTCGACCTTTTTCCGCAAGCGCGTTGAGACAAGTTTGCAGCACGCCAAGGAAGTCCGGGAGCTCTCAAGCAGGGCGGTGGAGGAAATCTCAAAGCCGGTCAAGGATGCTTTTGACAAGGTCCTGACGAACCCCAAAGCGACGTAAAGTTGACTCGGCACTAAGATCAGGGCTGGACGAATCATGATCGGAGCCGCTTTCGAGGAGACAACATTATGCGGCCGACTGATGTTTCATCTGTTCGCGGCGCTGGCGAATTCCGGCGTGATCTGGTCAGAGAGCGGACCCGTGCCGGCCCGGAGGAACGTGGTAGGCGCGGCGGCGGCCGCCGCTGATAAGCTTGCCAGGGCCTCATCTGGTGGCTGGCCACAAAGTGCGCGAGGCCATCGCACCTTACGAGGCTCTTAGATGGTTACATGTGGGGGATAGTAAAATGATTGTAGCTGTTCCAAATAGCGGGGCGTCACGGATTAACCAATCCGGTGTAGAAGCATTACGAGAATTTCCTAACTTTCCGATAGGCGGGATCTTGTTCAAGGATATAGCGCCTATGCTGGCTGGTAGAGGTGCATTGGGCGAAGTCGTTTCTACCGTCGCAAGCCAAGTGTCGGGAACAGAAATCGATGCCATTTTGGCGGTTGATGCGCGTGGTTTCATCTTGGGCGCCTCATTGGCTGATAGGCTCGGTTGCGGTTTCATCATGGTAAGGAAACCCGGTAAACTGCCGGGGGACGTCCTCTCATTTGAATACAGCTGTGAATACTGCTCCGGAACCCTGGAGGTAACTGCCGGCCTCATCGGTGACGGCCTGCGATGCCTGATTGCTGATGACCTTCTAGCGACGGGTGGCACTGCTCGGGCGACTGGGAATTTTGTCAAGTCCCAAGGCGGAGAGATCGCCGGATACGCATTCATACTCGAAATCGAAGTTTTGAAAGGCAGGCGTCAATTGGACGACGCACCAGTGATCAGTGCGATGACGTGCTAGCGCAGCAACATAGACGTAAGGAGGCAAGCGCATGAATACCCCTGATTGGCTTTCGACACCGCAGGACGTGCATGTAGCCAGTCAGACGCTACAGGCCCTCGTCACAAGTGAACTTTCGAAACGAGTCGTCTCGGAAAACGAAATTAAAACGATCTATCTGTTTCTAACCCGCAAGTGCAATTTGGGATGCCACCACTGTTATATCGCAGGCGTCGGGCCCAAGGCCAAGGGCATTGATTTCAACCTGGAGGCGATCCAAGGACTGATCGAGCAAGCACTACCCAATGGGCTGCGCAAGGTTAAGGTTTCCGGGGGTGAACCGATGGTTCACAAGGAATTCATGGCAGTCATGGAATATCTCGCATCCTGTGGGCTGAAGGAGCTGGTTTTCGAGACGAATGGAACCCTCTTTGACGAGTTCACGATCGAGCAGCTAAGTAGGCTCCCCAATTTGACGGTCTTCATCAGCCTCGACCATTTCGACCCAGAGGCGCACGACGCTTTCAGAGCAAAATCGGGTGCGTTCGCCAAGACTGCGATTGTCCTGCAGCGGCTTGGAAAAACTGACATCTCTACGGTGGTAACGACGACTGCCTATCGCAACAACTATGACAAGGTGATTTCGATTATAGATTTGGTGCTCGGCTGGGGCATCAAGAAGCATCGGACGCTGCTCAACATACATCCGATGGGCAACGCGCGCAGCCATGAGGACAATGCGATAAGCTTGGAGGAATGCAAGCTACTGATAGGCGATCTTTTGAAATCTCCCCATTTTGAGAGTGGCGCTGCATACATGACTCTGCCGCCGGCTCTGATGCCTCTCAAGTATCTGAACGGCGTGCATACTTGCGGTTGGGGCGACAACGTACTGGGCATACTGTCGAACGGACAAGTTTCGATGTGCAGTGCCTCCTACGATGATCCGGAAATGATCGCCGGCAATGCCTTCGAAATGCCCTTGATGGAAATCTGGCGCAACAGCCCGTTCTTCCATGAGCTACGCGAGGTGGTGAGTGGCGAGGTTAAGGGCGTCTGCGGCAACTGCGTGTTTTATCCAGTCTGTCGCGGCGTCTGCAAGATGAGTAGCTGGTCGCACTATGGTGAAAAGGACGCGCCCTATCCGCTGTGCCAGGAACTTTACAATAACGGAGGTTTTCCGGAGTACGCCCTGGTGGACCCGACGAAAGATTCCACCTACCGCCGCGGAGTTATAGCGAAAGAGCGTCGGCCCGCCGCCGAAGCTCCTGTCTATAACTTCTCGGAGGAAATCGCGGCTGCTGCGCAACACACTCACTAACGCAGGAGGCGCGACGTAATAATTGCTGTGTCGACGACGTAATTTAACCAGGTCAACAAAAATAACGTGGAGGATTGAGGATGAGCAGAGCTTTCCGAGGTGCGGCGGGTGTGGCGCACACACTTGCGAACAACGCGATACGATCCGGCAACAAAGCAGCCGCCCAGCAAGCCCAGGTGATTTCTCGTCTTGCGGAAGGACTCGCCCGGCTGCAGGCGGGTTTGGATGACCAAGCTCAGCAATTGACGGCTGGCCTTGTAAAATTAGAGCAATCGCTAAAGGTGTCACGCAGATCGCAACGGTCGAAATCCGGCTCACTCGCTGCTAACGGCGAACTACAAGACTACTACGTTGATATAACCGCCTCGAAGAAATTTGGCAAAGCCAATTGGCCGCGCGCCGCCGATTCAGGTCTTGTAGGACGCCGCATTGGGCGAGGACCGGTTAGGATGACTGGTTCCGACACACAATCGGCAAAGGCGGTTACCGCCGCATTCGCCAAACTTCTCTCGGCTCAGGCACAATTGCTGCAGATACGCAGTGAAGTGGAAGACCTCAAGAAGGTTCAGAGGTAGCGGCAATGGCTAGTTCCCGACTGTTTGGCTACGCCGTTGACGAAGAGGATGGCAAGCTGGTAATCGTGATTGACGGATTGCTTGCCGAAAGTTGCATCCGGCAAATTCGGGACAGCGCCCAGACGGGCCGCGGTGGTGAACTCTTGTCGCGATTGCTGCCGGTAAGTTCGGTTTACAAGCTTATGTCTGGACAAGAGGAACGCGCTGAAGAAACGCTCAGCCTTGAACAGTTGCTTGGACAAAACGTCGACCAGAGTTTCGCTTCCTTCGAACAACAGTTCGCCGACCTGAGGCAGACACTAGCCGAATTCGGCAGCCCGGAAAGTTCGAAATAAATCACGCAGCCGTATCAGGAGTCTCCGCGATGCTTCGGTTGTCACCAGAAGACTCTATTTTGCTGATCACCTGCCGGGCCTACCTACGACCCGAGGATGAAGAGCGTTTGGTCCGTCTCTGCAAGGAGCCTGTCAACTGGCCCTATGTGGTATGGCGCGCCGAGCATAATCGGACGGTGCCGCTGCTTGAGAATCACTTGCGCCGCCTCGATTTGTTGACACTATTGCCTACTGAGGCGGCGCATTACGTTCAGTGCTGGACTGTCATGTCAAAGGTCAGGTCCGCACTCGAATTTCGCAATCTGCCAGAAATCATGGATGCGCTGGATCGGGCCGGCATCGCCTGGTTCCTGGTGAAGGGACCAGATCTCGCGCTTCTCCACTATCCCGATCCACTCCTACGGCCGATGACCGATCTCGACATCATGGTCAAGCCCGCTGACGCGCAGCGCGTGCAGCGGCTCATGTTCGATCTCGGCTACCGGCACGGTATTTTCGACCCTTCAAATGGCAACTGGCATCCGGAACGAAAGGAACTCGATGACGAAACCTTCCGCGAAAGCTATTCCTTGCCGGTGTTTGTAAGGATAGAATCCGTTGAATCTCCGTTCCCTGGTCCCGCGGTGCCACGCCAGCTGCGCTACCGCCACGTAAAGGGATACATCGATTCCGCGAAGAAGCTGCACATGCCCATCTTCATTGATATGCATGTAAATCTCTCCGTCGGCATCGATGTCGAAGACATATGGTCAGGCGTGCGTCTTGCAAACGGTCTAGGCCGCATATTGCAGGTCCAATCCGCGACTGGCGCCGTCTGGTTCCTTTCGGCCAGGCTTTATCACGAGGCCTTCCTTTATAATTCGCTTCGACTATTGATGTTCGGCGATCTTCATGCGGTTCTACACAAAGAAATGGCGAATATTAGCTGGGCGGAGGTCGCTGCGATAGGTTACAAATACGAGATGAGGCCGGCGTTATATTTCGTCCTGACGCAGATGAAGCGCATCTGTGGGATAGACATACCGTCCGAGTTCCTAGAGCTCATTCGACCTGATCAAACCGAGGTACCACTTCAACATGATTGGGGCGACGTGTTGCCCAAACTGCTGTCTATTCCCACTGTTAACGATCTTGAGCTGGCGTAAATATGGCGCCCGAGTCACCATATCGTACAGATCCTGCGGCGAACGACCTTCGTATCGCAGCAACCGAAACCTCTGCAAAGTTTGCGTCAACAGTCCATCGGGCCCTCACGCGGTCAGGAATAACGATCCTAAACACGCAGGTGTTCAGCAATGGCCAGATGGCTGTCACTCCGCGCGACGGCGGGCTTGGCGGAAATGTGGTGGTCGTGCAAACATTTCCTGACAGCGTTCATGATCGTCTTTTCGAGTTGTTCCTAGCGCTTGGTGCCGTGCGGGCGCGGGGTCCCCGCACGATTACCGCTGTTCTTCCCTACCTCCCATATTCGCGTTCGGATCGCCCTGCCTTCGACGGCGGACCTGTACCGGTGCGAATCCTTGCGGGGATTATCGAAACGCTCGGTATAGATCGGCTGATAACTTTCGAACTCCATGTTCCTCAGCTGTGCGCCGCATTTGCCTGTCCTGTCGTCAATCTTCAGTTCGCTCCCGCCCTAGTTCGCCATCTCGGTTCTGCGGCCGTCGATGGCGACATGGTCGTTTCACCGGACTTCGGCGGAGCGAAGCGAGCTGAGCACTTGGCGGCCCTGCTCGGCTGCCCATTCGCTGTCATGCGCAAGCACCGCAGAGACGATGATGACTTTCGGGAGAGCGTCGAGATTCTGGGGGACGTTGCTGGCCGGACGATCATCCTGATTGACGACGAAATCAACAGTGGTCAGACGGCTTTTTCAGCCGCCGCACATCTCAAAGCGGCAGGCGCTCGCAAGATAACCCTTGCCGCAGCCCATGCCATATTCACGCCGTCGCTGAACGAAAACTGGGGACGGTCTCAGATCGACCGCATCGTTGTGACCGACAGCGTCGGACGTACCGACAATTTCCCCGACAGTGTCGAAGTAGTCTCGATCGGCAACGAAATTGCAGGCGCGCTGCAGGCACGCTGAGAAGCATTACCTGAAATCTAGCATCACGCGATTAACACGTGGATCGAGCGCCTGCTCGAATGCCTCTTGGGCGTTTGACGAGGGCCAAAGATTGACCTGCAGCACGTCGAAGCGTGCGGCATGTTCAACGATGGTTCGAATGGCATTTCTCACGTCGTCCGCGCTTTGGGCTATGGTGCCGATCAGTTCAATTTCCCGGTAATGCAGAAAGTTAGCGCCTACCGATAACAAATCGGACGTCGGAATCGATTGGTAGAGTACAATCCTGGCACCGCGTGACGCCGCAGCTATGGCCCCCTGAATGCCTCTGACACCGAAGCGCGTGCAAAAGATGCAGTCGAAGCCCCAGCCATCCGTTAATTTCTCGACGAGTTTCGGATCAGACAGAGAATGAACTGACCCCGTTGCATGGGCGCCGGTCGACATCACAGGCCCATGCGTTGCCACGTCGTCATCGAAAAGGTAAACGTCGCATCCTTTGGTTGTCAGAAGTATCGAATGGAGAAGGCCCATCGTGCCTCCGCCGATGACGGCCACAGTGTCTCCAGCCTTTGCACGCGCCCTATTTATGCCGCGTGCCACGCAGGCGACAGGTTCAACTAACGCGGCACGCTCGGGAGCCAAAAAGGAAGGTACGGAAAAAACCTGATAGGCGGGTACGCCCACAAAATTGGCCAATCCCCCCGGCCCCTGCGGCACCCCTCCTCTCGCTTTAGGATTTAAATATGCACAGTGGTTGTCCAGTCCGAGGCGGCAGGCACGACATTGGCCGCATCTGCGCATTAAAAGCACCGCAACGCGGTCTCCTACGCGCAGGCCATCCGGTACATCGTCCGGCAGAGACACGATCGTGCCTGACAACTCGTGCCCGCCCCAATAGGGGTAAGTCGGCTTGGCGCCCCGATAAACGCGTTGCTCCGGTGTGCAGAGTCCACACAACTCTATCCGCACACCGACTTCGGACGATACGGCGAGTGGAACCGACAATGTCCATTCTTCAACCTTGCGGGGGCAAGTAATTACGAGTCCACGAACCTCCATACGAGACCTCTCGCTCCCCGACACACCGACTATCCTAATATGTACACTTACTTGCATCCAGAATCTAGCCAACAACCACAGGCGGCAGTCAGAAAGCTGATGAAATCACGTGCCTTGCTGGCGGGCTTGCTTATGTCCTGGGTCTTGACAAGCTTCTCGGAGATATCGTCGGCGCAAACGGCAAAGGACGTTTCAAGCGGCAGAAGTGTTCCCTTGCGCAAGGAGCGACGAAACTATTGAAGGTAGAGTGGAGCGCTTGGGCCGCGTCAATGCCACCAGCCTCAAACACGAGCCGCGGTTTACCAGCCCGTTCTTCGATGCATCCTCATCTCTGCGAAGATGCCATGTCGCCTTCCCTCATCTGCCCGCGCGAACCCTCCTAAGAGCCTATCGCCACATCGTCCAAAGCTTCATCCTTCGTGGCGCACCGGTTCGAACCGAACAGACCAACAATCCGAGTCGCACCGAGAAGGATGACGGCAACTAGATCGGTAGTTGGGCGGCCGCAACATCAGAAAGGTCTCAGCGTTTGCTGGACGCGTGCCTGCGATGGCGGTGGTGGCAACGATCTTCTCTGGCTGCCCCAAGCGCGGGAGAGGCCATTCGACGCTAGCAAGAGTTCGCTCGAACCTGATATCCGTTACCGCAACGACTTCGCTGAGACCACCTCCCAGGCACCATTCTACGATGCCGGCGAACAAGGTCAGCGTTGCCTCGTGAACGGAACCATCTCCCCTCCCCTCCCCTCCACTCTTCGAGGTGTCGACGCAAAAGCGAGAACTCTAGACCATCAGGGGATTGGCGTTCAGGCGACCCTTCGGGAGCAGAGACGGAAATACGTCTACCAGCATGGTCGGTCCCATCGCAGACAAATCGCGTGCACATCCTGCAAGTGGTCCAGCCGCGGTGACATCCAGGATGGCAGTCGGGGCGAGAGCGTCAACCCCATCTGCCTCGCACTCGTCGACTACTTCTACATCCCAAGTGCGAGTGGAAAAGATCCTCGCACGTAGCCTATGATCGTCCTGAAGCAGCTACGCTTCGTAGTAAATTTTTGGTGTCGAGATCGCGAATACCTGCATGAATTTCTCCGCCGCCGTTAGGCGCCGGGAACTCTGCACGAATTGGAATCGGGCGTCCGTTGTCGAATGCTTACGGTTTTGTGCGAGTGAGTCGCGGCAAGGGGATCACCGACTTTGCCGAGGTCTTCTGCTTTTCGTCTAAATCGCCGGGGCACATTTGTAGGATTCACAATAAAACACACCATGACCAATCGGTACCGCGGTCTTGCTAAGCTGCAGGATATAAACGGAAAAATCCATTTACTCTACGTTCCGGGTTTATCCACGTTAGCCTTTCGTTAACCTAAAACCCCTTGCTCAAAATGCAGAATCGGCTCTAATAGCTAGTGGCGGAACTTTAGCGGTTTCGCGAAAAGTTCCGCCACTTGCAGGAAATGGATTTTGAGATGGCGAAAACCGCAGCAAAAACAGCGCCGGTCGTCGAAGGGTTGACCGCATTGATGGAGCGTCATGCTGACGCTCTCTCCAGCCAACTTCAAGCACATCATCTCAAGGTCTTCCCGCCGACGTCCGAAAAGGGCATTCGATCCTTTGCACCGTCAGAAGCCTCAAAATTGCTTGGCATCGGTGAGTCTTATCTTAGACAAACTGCTTCGGAAATGCCTGAACTGCACGTTAGTATGAGCCCTGGCGGTCGACGCACGTTCACGATCGAAGATATTCATTCAATCCGTAAGCACCTGGACCTGATTGGCCGCGGGAACCGGCGCTACCTGCCCCATCGTCGCACGGGGGAGCAGCTTCAAGTCGTCTCGGTGATGAATTTCAAAGGCGGCTCGGGCAAGACGACGACAGCCGCGCATCTGGCACAGTACCTGGCAATGCGTGGCTACCGGATTCTCGCGATTGATCTTGATCCCCAAGCAAGCCTTTCCGCACTCTTCGGCAGTCAGCCAGAAACTGACGTTGGTCCGAACGAAACACTCTATGGCGCCATCCGGTATGATGACGAGCAGGTCCCAATCGAGCAGGTTGTCCGAGGAACGTACATCCCGGATCTTCATCTAATTCCTGGCAATCTTGAACTGATGGAGTTTGAGCACGATACCCCGCGCGCGCTTATGAACCGGAAGGAAGGTGACACGCTTTTTTACGGTCGGATCAGTCAGGTCATCGAAGACATCGCGGACAACTACGATGTCGTCGTTATCGATTGCCCTCCCCAACTTGGCTATCTCACGCTTTCAGCTCTGACCGCCGCAACCTCGATCCTCGTCACCGTCCATCCCCAGATGTTGGATGTAATGTCGATGAACCAGTTTCTGGCGATGACCTCGAATCTCCTTCGGGAAATCGAGAACGCAGGCGCCCAGTTCAAGTTCAATTGGATGCGCTACCTCGTCACTCGTTTTGAACCGAGCGATGGCCCGCAGAACCAGATGGTGGGCTATCTGCGTTCGATCTTTGGCGAAAATGTCCTCAATTTTCCGATGCTCAAGACGACCGCCGTTTCGGACGCTGGCCTGACGAATCAAACCCTCTTTGAGGTTGAGCGCGGACAGTTCACGCGCTCGACCTATGATCGGGCCTTAGAGGCGATGAACGCCGTCAACGACGAGATCGAAACTCTAATCAAAAAAGCATGGGGTAGAACCACATGAGTCGGAAGCACCTCCTTGACGTCACCACGGACGCGCCCGACAGCTCATCAGCTGCTGAACACAGAGCGGCAAAGACTCGCTCCATGCCGCTTCTCGGCGTGACCAGAAAAGAACGAGATCCAGCGACGAAGCTGACTGCAAACATCGGTAACGCGTTGCGCGAGCAAAATGATCGTCTTGGTCGTGCCGAGGAGATCGAGCGGCGTCTCGCCGAAGGTCAGGCCGTGGTTGAACTGAACGCGTCGTCAATCGAGCCGTCCTTCGTTCAGGATCGCATGCAAGGTGATATCGAAGGACTTCTTGCATCCATCCGCGAGCAAGGACAGCAGGTCCCAATCCTTGTGAGACCTCATCCCGTTAAACCCGCGCACTACCAAGTTGCCTTTGGACATCGCCGGCTGCGCGCCGTTTCGGAGCTAGGACTGCCGGTCAAGGCGGTTGTTCGAGACTTGACGGACGAGCAGTTGGTTGTCGCACAGGGTCAGGAAAACAATGAGCGCGAAGACCTCACCTTCATCGAAAAGGCACGTTTCGCACACAAGCTAAACAAGCAGTTTCCACGAGAAATCGTCATCGCGGCTATGTCAATCGATAAAAGCAACTTGTCGAAGATGCTCCTGCTTGTTGACGCCCTCCCCTCTGAATTGATCGATGCCATCGGCGCCGCTCCAGGCGTTGGACGCCCAAGTTGGCAGCAATTGGCAGAGCTGGTTGAGAAAGCATCGCCTCCGGCAGGCGCTGCGAAATATGCTGCCTCGGAGGAGGTGCAGGCGCTGCCGTCGTCGGAACGGTTCAAGGCAGTGATCGACCATCTGAAACCGCGTCGGACTGCGCGCGGGTTGCCAGACGTCCTGTCGACCCCCGATGGCGACAGGCTTGCGCAGGTCACGCAGAGCAAGAGCAAGCTAGAAATTACCATTGACAGGAAAGCCACGCCGGATTTCGCGGCTTTCGTACTCGAGCATTTGCCGGCGCTTTACCAGGAGCATCGCGCAAAGCATCAACGGAAACAGGGAGTGTAACCCGCAAAAGAAAAGAGCTCCCTCAACGTCGCCGTCGTGGAAGCCCTTCTGTCTCTGTAGCAAGAACAGAATCGCATTTCCTCGAATCCTCGTCAAGAGTCTTTGGCGCCGTTTTGGTGAGCGAATTTCCTTTGCCTGCTGAAAGGTGAGAGACAATGCAGTCGGGGAATGTAGCGACGCCGTTCGGGCGGCGGCCAATGACGCTTGCGCTCGTGCGGCGCCAGGCGGCAATGGAAATCAAGCATGGAAAAGCTGCCGATAAGTGGAAAGTGTTGAGAGACGCTTCCGCCGCGATGGAACTGCTCAAGATCCAGTCGAACAGTCTGGCTGTTCTTGACGCACTTTTGAGTTTTTATCCTGACAATGAGTTGCGTCAGGATGCACAATTGATTGTCTTCCCCTCGAATGCCCAACTGGCGCTTCGGGCGCATGCAATGGCGGGCGCAACGTTGCGGCGGCATATTGCCATTCTGGTGGAGTCGGGGTTGATCGCCCGTAAGGATAGCGCCAATGGCAAGCGCTTCGCCCGCAAGGGCGACGATGGCCAGATCGAGAATGCTTTTGGCTTCGACCTGTCGCCCCTCCTGGCGCGATCGGAAGAGTTGGCGATGTTGGCGCAAAGAGTGGCGGCCGAGAGAGCCTCGCTCAGGAAAGCCAAAGAGAGCCTTACAATTTGCCGGCGGGATGTTCGCAAACTTATTACTGCTGCAATGGTCGAGGGCGCCGACGGCGATTGGAAGACGACCGAGGACATCTACATTGCGCTCGCGAGCAGAATTCCGCGCGTTCCGACCCTTGAAGGGGTCACTAGCGTTCTCAATGAAATGGAGATGCTCCGTGAGGAAGTGCTTAATCGTTTGGAAAACCTCGAGAATGCTGAAAAAATTAGCACCAATGCTGCTCATATCGAGCAGCACATACAGAATTCAAAACCCGAATCCGTAAATGAATCTGAACCACGCTCCGAAAAGGAGCAGGGGGCAAAGGCGAGCTTGAGCCATCAGCCGAAGAATGAATCGCAAAGGGCGTTCCCCTTGGGATTGGTGCTCAAGGCGTGCCCGATGATCAGCGACTATGCACCGCGCGGCGTGGGGAGCTGGCGAGATCTGATGTCTGCCGCTGTGGTGGTTCGATCTATGCTGGGGGTAAGCCCTTCCGCCTACCAGGATGCCTGCGAGGCGCTAGGACCGGAGAATGCTGCGGTGGCAATTGCGTGCATCCTGGAAAGGGCTAACTTCATCAACTCTCCTGGAGGCTATCTGCGGGATCTAACGCGCCGAAGTGAGCGCGGTGAATTCTCGCTTGGCCCGATGATAATGGCGTTGTTGAAGGCCAACGGGCAAGGCGGTTTGAGGGCTGGGTAAGTGCGGCTGATCGTTATTCCTGCCGTTGAGGATTTCGGTTGTGGTCAGCTGACCACCAAGCTAACCCCTTGGAAAACACCAACTTTCAAAGGCGGCTTGTCGCAGGCATTGTGCCGGTTACCGTCTGGCTCCCGAGCCAAATGACGCCTCTTAGGGGAACAGTAGACCGTGATCTCAATACGAACGCGCCCAAGGTCGCGCACGAACAAGACCAGGAGCGAAGTCTTCGCACGAAATGGCAGCCGCCTTTCATCAATTCATTGGCACCGGCGCGGCAAATCGCAAGGCGGCCGGCTGTGCCGGCTAATCGCGAGTGGGCGATGGCGCCGCATGGATAGGACGCAATAGGAACAAGTACCTGCTGCCATCCGCAGCGCCGGAATCTACGGGGCTGATTCGCGGCGGCACTTCCACAACACTGGGAGAATTCATCAACCGCTATCTTGGGCGAGGTGACGCAATGAGCCACTCGACCCTATGGTCTTTTGACCAGGCAAGAATGGCATTCGAGGTGAGTTTGGTGCCGTTGTCGGAGAGATCATTGCGAGTTTCGAGCGAGGCGACGACCGGAGATCGAGGTGTCCGGGGATCGCCGCGAGGCATTCTCGCGTCGCGTCATCGACGATGTTGAGCACGCGAAACCCCCTTCCGTAAGCGAACTTGCAGGCACGCGCGCACGGATCCTGGCCAACGCGAAGGCTCTGCCCGCTGGTCGCTGGATTTTGTTCGTGACCAAAAGCAAATGATCCAGTGGAACATTTCTCCACCGAACGACTGAGGCATATACCTATCTCGCAAGGCCCAGCCATCGGCACAGTATTTGAGTCCGTTGAAGAAGGTGATGGGTCCAGGCGGCTTGGAGGAGGCATAGCCGTTCCAGCCGCCGAGTTTGGCGATGATCCAAGCGGCCCAGGCGAGCGAAGCTTTGGGATGGGGATTGGATTGCAGCTTGGTCTTGCCCTTGAAGCGGCTTTCGAGGGCGGCGAGCGTGTTGATCTCGTGGGGACTGACTGCCAGGCTTGCCGGGTGAGGATCGCCGCCACTGCGGTCCTGCACGAGTTGGAGGACGATTGCCGCGGCCTTGGCGGCGATGGCGACGAGCTTTTCCAGCCGCGGCGCTAACTGCAATTGGCTGTCCTCGATCTTGAAGCCCTGCGTCTTCATCACCCGGAAGAACTGCTCGATCATCCAGCGCTGCTTGTACCAAGCGACGATCTGCCAGGCGTCAGTCGCACTGGAGAGCGCATGGGTGGTCAAGAGCAGCCAATGCAAGGGCTCGACACCGTCGGGTGCGTCCGGTTCGACGACCTCGACCCAACTGAGCCTAACCCCGTCGGGCAGCCCTTCTTCGCGCAGGTTTTGCGGTTGCCTGATCGTCGCCTGGCCGAAGCGCAGGCACAACGTTGCCTGCCGCGCCGGACGGTCGGCGCGCTCGCGCAGCTCGATCGTTTGGGTGTCGCAGAACCGAACTGTCTCTACGACATCACGCAGTTTAGAGCCGCCGATGAGTGCATGGTCATGCATGACGCGCGACAAAAGATCGAAGCGTTGGTCGGGCAGGTGCGCCCACATCATAAAGAAGTCGCCCTATTGCGCGACCTCGCCAATGAGCGATGGCGTTTCGGCGACCGGCGACCGGCGACCGGCGACCGGCGACCGGCGACCGGCGACCGGCGACCGGCGGCTTCGGCGGGGGGGGGAGCGCCGTTGGCGTCGACCGCATCTACGGGCTCTATCGCGAAGAAGGACTTTCCGTTCGCAAGCAGAAAAGCCGGGGCGGCACGCTGTCGGCACGCGTGGCCCGATCCTGGTCGAAGCGAAGGCCAATGCCCGAAGCTCGCTGAATCTCGTTCACGACCAGTTCGCTTGCGGAAGGCGGTTTCGCGTGCTCAACTTCGTCGAAGACGTGACCCGCGAATGCCTGGCGGCGATCCCGTGCACCTCGATCTTGCGTCGTCGCGTCGCTCGCGAACTGTCGGTCCTCATCGAACGGCGCGGCAAACAGGGGATGATCGTCTCCGACAACGGCACGGAATTCCTCGAATGCCATCCTTGCCAGGTCGAAGGATCATAGTGTCGAGTCGCACGGCATCACGCCGGGAAGCCGATGCAAAACGCTAATGTCGAGAGCTTCAACGGCCGGATGCGGGACGAGATGGTCAACCGGAGCCTGTTCCTCGGCTGCGATTATGCCCGAAGCGCCATTGCTGGGCCGACGATTACAACCACTTCCGGCCGCACTCATCGCTCGGACCAGACCCGGGCACGTGATGCAGATACCATTGCCGCAACCGGCTCCAACGCTGCGCGAGATGAAAGCTTCGCGTTTCCGCCACTTGGCGTACTCGGAGCGCGCAGGCTCTAGTCGCTGCCGGAGAGGATTGAGTGCTAGGTCAGCGGGTCCACTGATCGAGGTTTTTCGCCAGACTCTGCTGTCGTGGGCCAGCAAGTTTTTTGGGGTGGGACGCACTGCCAACAGCTGCTTTTCCGGTGGTCAGCTGACCACAGCTACAACACTCTGAAAAGAAACGACATTTTCGGGCGCTACTATGGACGGCGCATGACCCGCTCCTCGCGCCACCTCTCACAAGATCGGTTGTGTAGAGATAGGTACCGTCCTGTCGCCGCCATGGGTCGCGGGGTCTTGGCGGTCATTTTTGATCGTACATGACGTTCTAAGGGCATTGGTCATGGTTGCCCGGGTAGAATGGCCGACAGCCCTTCTATGCGGCTGGTGTAGTAAGGTCAGTTGATGCACGGAGCCGATTGAGCGGCTTCGTGTTCGAACGAACAATCGCGGTGTTTGTCACGACTGAAAGGAGACATTGCTTTGTAATCTTAACGGCGGTCTCCGCAGGATGCTTCAGGACGAAGACCTCCCAGGCTTAGAGGACAGTCGAAATTTGCTGGTCGTAAAACGAATGTTTGCAGATCTTCGGCCGTAATCATTCTTGTAGGAAATATAGCTGGCGGCGCGGACAAATGGCTCAATCAAATTGTCGAGCATCCTTGAAAGAACGCCGAAACGCGGACGGATTGTAAAAGAAACAAATACTGTCTGACTGAGTTCCGGCTCGCGCCCGAATTCGTCGTGCAGCCGAGACGGCTTTTTGGTAGCGAGGGGAGCGGCTGTCCTCTGCTTTTACCCGCGCCGCCGAGGCTCATGGCCCGCGCGCCTCTGCGGATCATAATCACCGCGGCTGAAGCCTTCAGCACGTTCCGGGGGAGGGGGCGAGCAGGCGGAGGAAGCCGGCTCCGCGGCGAGGATGTAGGCGCTGAGCTGAAACCGCGGAGCGATAGCGACTAGCGGTCCTGGCGCTACAGATCCCCAAAGGCCGGACCTGACGGCTATGCAGTCGAATAGCGACAAGAAAAGACTCTCTGCCATCGGGCGTCGGATGAACCATGCCCTCAACGGCGAATGAGGCCAAATCGGTGGGCTTCGTCCAGCAGGACCCGCACCGAGGACGGTTGCCAGTTCTTGCCGCTGCGCACAGGCCGTTCTCCCATCTGGTCCAGTTGCGCGGCAATGTCGCGCAGCGACAGGTTGGGATCGGCAATGGCAATTGCCGCCACCAGCTTCATCAGATAGTCTTCGGGAGCCCGGCGAGGGGATCGAGCAAGGAGTTCCTTCTCCGCGAGCTTTTCGCGTACCATGCGATGAACAGCGCGACGAAGGCGTTCGACGGTCCAGTCGTGGCCACGGCGATTGAGAACCCGCACGACATTGTCCCAACTGTGCTGCGGCCGGAGTTGACGCACCATCGGCAGCCACGTCTGCGCCGATGCAATGAGTTCATCGAGATAGAGCTTCTCCCGTGCCTGCGAGATTGCCTTGATCGCCTCCGGCCGTCGTTCTCGCAGACCGGGATTTCCAGGAAGCTTGCCGCGTGCCTTCGCCGCCTTAATGCCGGCTTTGGTACGCTCAGCGATTAGCGCCCGCTCGAGCTGCGCGACGGCGCCGAGGACCTGAAGGGAAAACATGCCTTGCGGGGTCGACGTATCGATTGGATCGCGGATCGACCGGAAATGCACGCCGCGGGCCTCGAGGTCCTCGATCACCGACAAGAGATGACTGACGGATCGGGCCAGTCGATCGAGGCGCACGACAATGAGGACGTCGCCGGCGCTAAGTTCAGCGAGTAATCGCGTCAGCACCGGTCGAGCCCGCGATGCTCCGGAACCATGCTCCTGATGGATCCGATCGCAGCCGGCTGCACGCAGCTCGTCCAACTGGGCATCGTGGACCTGTTCATCCGTCGACACCCGGGCATAACCGATCAGCCGCTTGGGAGATTGTTGGTTGTCAAATGTTTGTGGCTTTGCCATCGCGCTTGTAACGGCCCTGTCTCGAAGTAGTTTGTACAGATAAGGCATGCGTTAGAAATCGAACAGTTGCAAGCGTGTTTTATGGGCTAAATGCAGCCCCGCTAGACTCGAAACACGACGTCGAAGGGGCGTCGGGCCGTAACCAGCGTGAAACGCGCTCTGGCGGCCACCTGCGGCGGAAATGCCGGAAAACCAGGGAGTTCGGAGGAGGGGAGGGCCAAGAGGGTGTCGCCTGAGGAATGATTACAGAGAAATCCGCACTCGCTCGGGAGTTAGGGTGGCCGTGTGCGACCCTCATAACAGCCCATGTTCCGCCGATCCTCGCCGAAATCTTCCTGAAAGGGCGGAAAACCAGGCGTTTCCGGTCATCCAAGGCGACCGACATCGCTGATGTCGACTCGATTCAATCACTTCCGATAAGCAGTACTTATCGGAAGTGAACCATGCGCGCCGATACCATAGCGATGACGGAAACAAATCTTAACTTTGCTTCGGTTTTGGAAAAGAACATCATTTATTCATATAGTTAATGACGTATGAAGATCTCAAGCGTCGGTTTACTTGCAAGCAGAGCACGCTGCGAAATGAGCCGACAGATTATTCGGACCGAGGCTAAGCACTCAGGCAGTGGCCCGTCTGGCCTATGCCGCCTCTCGGTTCAGGATTTTTTTTGCGGTGAGCGCCACCCTGTCCTGCGGAATCGAGATCACTTTCCGTCAGAATTGATTTCCGGCCCCAGAAGATGAGTGATGGACACCCTGTTATTCTCGGGAAAATGCAATACAACCATCTGGTGATCTAGCGGCTGAGTTGCTACAGTGATGCGGAGGGGAAGTCGATCGCCATTGTCCGATGGAAAGAACAGAATCCAGCACGCCGATCCAGAGATTTGAACGACGCACTTTGATCGATGTCGATGAAGCGCATCGACCTCACCTTGCTGCGGCAATCCTTCGTTTCAATGCAGCGAATGCTGCGGCAAGGGTCGAGGTCTCGAAGCAAATCACTCTATCCGATGACGGTACGTCGCCCATCGACACGTTGATCGCAAATTTTCACCACTGCCTCTACCGTGAGAAGATCTATTCGGAGACGCTTCCCCTTCGACGGGCTCTCATCAGCGGTGTTCTCGGGCGATGACCGTTTTCCCACTGAAATTCACGCGGTTGGCTTCTGATTATCTATTCGCTGATGACGCCGGAGGGTATTTCCGGGCAGATGGCAGGTTCCTTGAGCGATACGCCGGTGGCAATTTGACCACCTCAGACACCGAGTTTCTTCATACAAGCGGGCACGCATTCGATGAAGTAGGCGACCTCGCGTATATGGGGTTTGCATATCGGTGGGCACAGCGACTGCATCGTCCGCAGGAGCTTAACTACGTCATTCTCGTGCCGACACTTCGCTGCAATTTGGCGTGCGGCTACTGCCAGGTGTCGCGGGTAAACGAAAACACCAGTGGGTTTGACTGGACCGAGGACACGCTCGCCCAGGTTCTTCGTTTTCTCGATGGCATGGACACGGCAAGTGCGAAAATCGAGTTTCAAGGCGGCGAACCGCTTTTGCGATTGGATCTGCTGGAGACGGTTCGAGAGTTTGCGCGGCGCAAATTCAAGGACGTATGCTTCACCGTTTGCACCAATCTGCAGTCTATTTCCGCTGACGCCTGGGCGTTTCTCGACGCTTCGGACACATTCGTTAGTACGTCGCTTGATGGCGAACTTTCGGCTCACCAACGGCAGCGGACAATCACATCCCGCGACACCCACCAGTTTGTTTCTAACCTTCGGTATGCGATCGGAAGGCTAGGGCAAGGGAAAGTGTCGGCGTTGCCCACGCTTGATGTCAACAACCTGCCAACCCCGAACCAGATCATTGAGACGTTCGGCGACTTCGGCTTTCGTTCCATTTTCCTCCGGCCTATCAACCACCAAGGTTTCGCTCGGAAGCGATACCAGACAATGGGCATGGATGAGCGATGGAATGACTATCATGGCCGATTCATCGATGCGTTGATTGAGCACAATTGGACAGCAGATTTCCCTGTCGAGGAATTCTACTTCACGCATTGTCTTCGCCGGATTCTACGCGGCGGCCATAACCACCATGTGGACCTTCGCAACCCGAACATCCTCGGTAAGGACTACATAGTCATCGATTTCGACGGCACGCTTTATCCGTCGGACGAAGCAAGGATGGTGACGAGAGTGGGGCAGATCGACCTGAGTGTCGGCAACCTTTGGGATGGGATCGATCAGGCAAAGCTGGATGTCCTGAATGAGGAAGCGACTAACTCGTTCCATCCAGATTGCGTCCACTGTCCATACCAGGCGGCCTGCGGCATTGACGTGATCGATGACCTCTCCCGGTATGGTCGTATCGACGTGAGGAAGCGTGACACTACCTTCTGCCGACGCCACACCGCGATCTTCGACAAGATATTTGAGCTGCTCTATTCGGATGACAAAAAAGCCCACAAGAGCCTCGCGGCATGGGCCGGAATCCCGGAGTTCGATTGTTCGCTCGCCCCGATACACACATGATCGATTTGCGGCTCAAGATCGGTGACGTCCCAATCGACCATCCAAGTATAGTTCGCCTGCGCACGGACGCGGTGGAGAGTGAGCATGATGCTGTCCTGATCGATCGTGACCACCAGAGTCAAACCTTCGATCTCGCGGGCTATTCGCTTCGCGTCTACTGCGATCCCCAAACTGATCTTGACGGCGACGTGCTCCTTCTGGTTCCAGGTCGAAACTCGGCTCATCGATTGCTGCGAGCAAGGTCGAGGCACAACACCTTCCTGGTTACCGAGCAATGCGACCAGCTTTGCGTGATGTGCTCGCAGCCTCCCAAGAAATATCACGTCGACCTCTTCGACCAATTCACAGTCGCCGCCACCTTGGCCCCGGAAAACGCGCGCATCACGATATCTGGCGGCGAGCCGCTGCTGCACAAACGAAGACTATTTCAATTCCTCGTCGCCGCCGCGAAGGCCAGACCCGATATCTCATTTCATGTTCTGACAAACGGCCAGTTTTTCGAACCTGGTGACATCGTCCTAATTGATGAGATCGGAAGAGATCGCGTGCTGTGGGGCATTCCCCTGTACGCACCTTACGCCGAACTTCACGACAGCATCGTTGCAAAGCGGGGTGCCTTTGAAACGTTGTCGCAGAATTTCATGACGCTGATGAGGGTGGGCGCTGCCGTCGAGCTTCGGACGGTGGTCCTTCAGCAGAACTGGGATGTGTTGCCACGGCTTGCGGAGTACGTCTCGACCCGGCTTCCGTTCATCGATGTCTGGGCCATAATGCAATTAGAAAATATCGGCTACGGTAGAATGAACTGGGGGGATTCGTTCAAGGATACGTCGCTGGATTTCCGAGAACTACGGAGCACCATCAATCTCGCGATTGGCCGCGGTATCCAGACTCTTCTATATAATTTCCCTCTTTGCACAGTTCCCCTAGAGTACCGGCATCTGGCACCAGGCACGATATCAGATTGGAAGAACAAATTCCTCGAAGAGTGCGGTGAATGTAAGTTGCGTTCTACTTGTGGTGGATTTTTTGAATGGTATAAAGCTGATGAGGGGTTTGGGGGACTGTCACGACAATGAAAAAGCGCAAGGCTTACCTGGTGCCGTCATTGATTGCGGCTGGGTTCATGCCATCGAAAAGCGATGCAACGCCACTTGTCGGCGTTACCAACAAGAAGCCAGAACCAACCCTCTTTGAGCGGCTGCAAGTCAAGCAGGTCTACACTCTCGCAGGCCATAGCTCGCATTCGAGCCACGCAAGTCATAGCAGTCATGCTAGTCACGCGAGCCATGCATCGGGCTCTGGTGGCGGATACGTTGTGCCGCGTGGCGACTACAACAACAGCACGACCTATACGCAGCCCGACCCGACACCGAGCTATTCGCCCAATCCGGGACCGGTCATCAGAAGTCTTCCTACTACTCCTAACATACCGACGTCGACTGACAGCTATCCGACGCAGGTTGCCCCGCAATCTTCATCGGTGAACACAGCGCCACTGCCGCTGAAGACGTTGCCAGGCAACTCGGACAAATTTCGCCGTGTTGTTATTCAGGTCCAGACTGCTCTGGTTGCCTATGGCTATTACCGCGGTCCGGTAACAGGGCAGGTCGATGCCGCAACGAGGGTTGGACTTAATAAAATGCAGGATGCCTATGGGCTGAAGGTGACCGGAACGATCACGCCTCAAGTTCTCACAGCTTTTGGAATTTCAACAAACTGAGCCGATCAGATTGGGGAGGGAGCGATGCGCTCGTCTGTCTTCATTTCTTGCCTGATTTTATTGGCCGCGCTGATCCCAAGCCCGAGTCACGCAGTGATCAGATTTGCTCATGTGAAAGCGGCGAACAACGACATTTTGTTGGTTCAAGGAACGTTCGAGCCAAGCGATCGTCCGGAAAAGCTCGAAGCCGAAATAGAGAACAGCATTCCGAGATTCATCGCATTCAATTCGCCGGGCGGGGATACGGATGCCGCGATCGGATACGGCCGGGCTATTCGTCGGCTGAAGCTTTCGACGTTGCAGGTTTCGGGTTCGAAATGCGAGGCCGCATGCTTATTCGCATTTGCCGGCGGAGTGCAGCGTTTCGCGGAAGACGCCTCCGTGATCGTTGATCGGACGCTTTTTTCCCCGGGAAGCTCGGGCCAGCAAACCGGCACCGATAGATACAAAGCCTACCTGGCGGAGATGGGCCTCGATCCCAGCTTGTTCACATTTGTCACCGGTCTGGCCGACGGCGATCGACGGGTGCTGTCGCTGATCGATATGGCTGGCTTTGGTCTCGTGACTGGTCAGCCTACCCCCTACGCGGCACCGACTGCGGAAGAGACCGCCGTATCCAACGAGCTTCCTTCGACAGCATTGAACGATGCAGCGCTTCAGTTCTTCCAGGAAATGCAGCGGACCTGGTCGACGAATGAAGGAATGTTCTTCCTCGCGAACAACTATGGGGACTCCATTGTTTATTACGGCACCCAGCGCTCGAAGGCAGACGTCCTAAACGAGAAGCAACAGTTCGCTGAACGGTGGCCTGTGCGCATTTATGCCGTTCGGTCTGGCACAGCAAACGCAGCATGCTTTGATATCTGCACCGTCTTCGCGGTGGTCGATTGGTATACCTACAGCCCCTCACGTAAAAAATCCGCCTCTGGCGCGGTGAACGCGGTGATGACATGGGACCCCGCGACCCACAAAATTCTGGCGGAGAACGGTAAGATCACGACCAAGGACAATTCGGTGGCTGGACCAGATCGGATTATTCGTCGCTGGCTGACCGACAACGCTGCGTGCTCGTTGTCGTACGCAGAGGACGCTTGTAATTCACAAGCACTGCTTCTTACGGAATTGACCAACAGCGGCTGGTGCCGCAAACCCGATGCGACTTGGGGGCCGTGCAATCCTCAATAAGTCCGACCACCGGACTGGAAGGTGTTTCGCACCTTGGGCGTGGTTGTTTGACGCGAAACCGGCCGTTGACCAAGCAGTTCCTTCGGTACCCATCCCATCGCTGACGGACCACCAGAGACATGGACCCATCCGCTTTCCGTCTCGAGGACGGCGAGCAACGCATTCTGGCCGACTGCGCCGACCGGGATATATTTTGTGCCGGGTCCATCCCTCAGTTGGAAGGGTTGCTTCATGTAGGCAAATTTTGGTTCCGGTGGGGCGATGTAAGGCGCGACAGGCGGCTCTGATGCTGCGTCCAATATAGACGCGGCGGGCGCGGTCGCGGCTGCCGCAAGCGCCTCAAAGATCGCAGGATCGGGTGGCGGCTCCTGATCAGCCCGAAGGGAGGAAAGTGTCGAAAATGCCGGATCATCTACTATTGCCGTAGCGTCATCGTTCGGTGCCTGGACAGGGAGTGCCGGCTTACCGGCTTCCGAAGCGGAGCCAGAAGGGGTTGTGGCAGGGGTCACCATCGTCGACGATGATGGTGACCCCTGTGCTGAACCAGTAGCGGAGGCCGCGGGCCTTCCCGGCGTTGATGATGACGATGCGACTTGCCCCGAACCGGTGGGAGCAGTGGCCTGCGTTGTGACGGGCCTAGTCGATTTCTCCGCGTTTTGGAGTGCGGCGATAGCAATAGGAAGTCCAAAGATGCCCCCAATGATGAGGGCTATAGCAGGTACAGCGCCCTTTCGCCTCTGTTCATCCGGCAGAGGCGAACTTGGTGCCACTGGTGGCGATACTGACGTCGCGGTCGATGGGATCGCTTTCGGGGCTTGTGCAGCCTCCATCCTTGCCTTCGCTAAAGCTTGGAGACCGGCGACGAATCTCGCCAGCTTTCCCACTTGCGAAAATTCCAGTACCTCGTTGAGACCGCTGTCGCTTTGCAGATGAAGGGTATCGTACAAACAGACAGGCAGCTGGCGGTTGTTCCGAAAACGCCGATCGGGCCCGCCATTCTTGTTGGGGTGCTGCCAAGTGCGATCGACGACCTTCGCGTCATGAGGGACATGACCATCTTCGATAAACCGGGACGCCTGCCAGCGAGCGCGGAGATCAGAATATGACAGTGCACCGAAGCGCGAGTTGTGGGTGACCAAAGCAACGTCGGGCATGAAATATATGACCTGCTTGCCAACATGTACCGAGGGCGGTGTGATGTTGCTCTTGATGACCTTCGGCAAAGCGTAGACGAGCTTCGTGGCAGTTCGCTTCACCAAGTGGGATGCGCCTGCATTTCTTTTCCAGGTCGTTAGATCGTTGATCGCACCGCCAGCCTCGATATGCCATTTCCCGGCGCAGGAGCGTAAGTCATCGAAAGCTGCGATCGTCTCCTGGTATGCCTGCTCGACCGGGCCATCGATATCATAAAAGAGAACTGTCGATCGGCGGTACGAGTCGAGCCACGACCCTACCGCCCAGGCGGGAAGGGTCGCGATCAGGACCCAAATCCCCACTGGCGGCGCTTTCGCCAACACAAGGATGCCGAGGAGAGCCGTGAGCCATCCGAAAAGCGCCGACATCCGCCATTGATTGGCCTTCGCGTTGATTTCGTCCAACAATTCGCCGAAGTTCTCGTCTCGCATCAACAAGACGTTGCCGGACTCGAACTCGATCATGTTGACCGCAGGTACTTCAAAAGTGACCTGAGCGGGCGGTGGCTCGCTGGCAACTCTGTGTCGACGTTGGCCAGCATTTTCAAGTGACGCTCGATAATATAGTCCACCTCGTCCGGCATGGATATAGTGGCCCCGAGGTCCGGTACCGACCCTTAAGCCCCTCGCGCCGACAGAGACGCCGATACCTCCTTGGGAAAAATTAAACCGGAATGGTCCCGCCTTGACTGACTTGCGTATGTAGAATGGCACCCCATGCCCCCCAGTCCCATTGCAACGTGGATGTTACACAGATTCCTGGCTGCAACGAAGAATTTTGTCGCTTGGCTTTTCAGGTCCGGCCCCCGCGAAATTTGCATACCGTTGTGTTCGCCGTCGATAGCCGCCAACAACTCATAAAGGTAAGGTGGTTCAACTTTACAAGAACGTCGGTCATCCGCCTTTTGTTGCGTGAAGACGACGACGGCGGTTTTCTTCCCGGCTCAAGGAGTTGCGACGCCTGTTAAGTGGGGATGTCCCGGGCACGGTGCTGGTTGCCGCTTCTAAGCAGTCCGCATCTGACGCTGGAACCGCTATCGATGGCAAGCTAGATATCGATAAATTGAAAGCTGCTATCGACGCGGCTGGGAAGCCGATTTTCGCCGCGGCGCCGCAACAAGACCTCTGCGGTAAGGTGAAAACGTTTTGGATCATTCCATTGCAAGCCGTGAAAGTCGAAGAAGGAACTGTCGCGGTACTGGGGCTTTCCACAGCGGATCCGTCCAACTTGGATCAAGTGAACGCTCTTGAAAAATCGCTGGCACAGAAACACTGAAGCGCCGCGTTCGTACGCAACGAGGCACTCTTGCTGCTTTGAGATCGAGTCATAATCAAATTAGCTTGAAGTTTGCGGGCCTCTATCAGGCTCATAACCTATGCCGGACAGAACCAAAAAATTTGGACTCCTTTTCCGAATCAACCGGCACAGAAACCGGCAAAATGTGTTAAGCTAAACGCTAATACAGTGTTGATTTTCATCGCTTTACAAGCGGCACAGAAACCGGCATTAATCCGGTATGGATATTGCGTTTATGGAACCGTTGGTGCCCTCGGACGACAAGGGCGCCCTTGGAGATAAAGTTTTGACGCTAGTTGGCGAGGCCAATCAGCTGGCTGGCCGTGTTCACCCGATTTTGGCTGGTTCGATTGGTGACCTCGTACGTTCTATGAACTGTTATTATTCCAATCTTATCGAAGGGCACGACACGCATCCACGCGACATCGATCGCGCGCTTGCGAACGATTTCTCGGAGGAGCCTGAGCGGCGAGAGCTTCAGCAGGAAGCTGTCGCCCATATCCACGTCCAGAAATTGATCGATATCGGCGACGATCCAGACGTCTGGCCGGCTTCCGCCGCCTATGCGTCTTGGCTCCATGAGGAGTTCTGCTCGCGCCTTCCCCCGGAGATGCTATGGGTGTCCAATCGCACGACTGGAGAACGTGTGCCAATCATTCCCGGAGAGTGGCGAAACCGGGACGTCCAAGTTGGCCGCCATCTACCACCCGAACCAATCGATTTGCCGCGTTTTATGGTCCGGTTCGATAGGGCCTATCAGAGTCCGCCATTAACCCGGTCGCAGCAACTCCAATCTGTGGGGGCCGTCCATCATCGCTTTCTTTGGATTCATCCTTTCCTCGATGGCAACGGCCGTGTGGCGCGTCTGATGTCGCATGCGCTCTTGAAGCGCCTTGGCGTCGGGACGAGCCTCTGGTCGGTCGCCCGGGGTCTTGCGCGAGACGAAAAGAAATATAAGACGCTTCTCATGGCTGCCGATGGTCCGCGTGCTGGCGATCGCGACGGGAGGGGCAATCTCACCCATCGGGGGCTGGTCGCTTTCTGTGACTTTTTCCTCGACCAGGCGATCGACCAGATCCGGTTCATGAGCAGCCTAATCGAGACCGATAAGCTACTCATGCGCATCGAAATCCACATCGAGGAAGAAATCCGCGCCAAGAAACTCCCCAAGGGCAGTTTCCAGGTCCTCCGCGAGGCTGTCCTGGCTGGCGAGGTGGAGCGTTCGAAAATTCAAATGATTACCGGCTATGAGGAGAGGGCGGCGCGTAACGTCACATCGGCGCTCGTCGAACGGGGAATGCTTTCCGCTACCTCGCATAGGTCGCCGCTTCGCCTCGCCTTCTCGGCGGACACGGCCGAGCGGTGGTTTCCAAACCTCTATCCAGCCAATGCGGGGTCAGGCAAATGAAGGATCAGACAGTCATCCTCGTCAGGCGGTTCTTTCCAGCGGCACCACAGCGTGGGGATTGGGAGTTTCTTAGCCCGGTAGCCGGAGGCACTCCCCAGCATTGGCGAGCTTTGGAAAGCCTCTATCGCGTCCTCATTCTGGCAGAGCCTGGTGCCGGAAAGACCTTTGAAGCTCGCCATCAAGCGCGCAAGCTTGCTGAAAAGGGCAAAAAGGCTTTTTTCATCCGGATCGAGAAGCTTAATAACACCTTCGATACCGCCTTTGAAATCGGCACCGCGGAGGCGTTTGAAAGCTGGCTTGCATCGACCGAGGAGGCTTGGTTTTTTCTGGATTCTGTTGACGAGGCGCAACTTGAGACCCCGCGGGCTTTCGAGGACGCGATAAAGATTTTCGGTTCGCGCATCCGCATGGCGCGTGAGCGAGCGCATGTCTATATCACAAGCCGGGAAGATGCCTGGCAAGCTCTGCCAGATCGGAGCCTCATTCAGCAGCACCTACCGTACCTTGCCCAGGACGCACACGACGAGGAAGATCTCCCTTCTGGTGAGCCCGTTCCGAAGCCGGGACCTGAGAGCGCCTTGAAGGTCTTTCGTTTGGGGCCTCTGAAAAGGGACGAAATCCGGCTCTTTGCAAGCTACTATTCCGTCGGGGATATCGAGTCGTTTCTCGACGCGATCGAGCGAGCCGATCTTATGTCTCTCGCCGAGAAGCCGTTCGACCTGCGCTCTCTGATCGAAAAATGGCAGGCTGATCGGCAGCTCGACAATCGCCGCGATGTCCTCCAGCGCGTCATTGAACTTCAAATCAAGCCACTTTCCTTTCATGGATCGACTATCCGAATTCCGGAAGATCGCTTGCGACACGGTGTGCAGGCACTAGCTGCAGCCGCGACACTGACCGGAAAGAGCGTAATCTCTCTTCCAGGTGAGCTCGTGACTGTCGATCGAATTGACCCCTCGGTCGTCCTGCCCGATTGGTCAGAGGAAGAGATTGCCGCTCTTCTCAAAACGGGTGTGTTCGATGATATCGTCTATGGAAGCGTCCGCTTCCGACATCGCGATATGCGCGAACTTCTATCTGCAGAATGGGCTGCTTCGATCGCAGTTCAGCCGCAGGGCCGAGAGCGGATACAGAACCTTTTCTTCCGTAACAGCTACGGGGAAAAGGTCATAGTTCCGAGGCTACGGCCGACGCTCGCCTGGCTGATCCTCTTTGATGATCGAATTCGCGATGAGGCTTTGGCTATCAGCCCTGAAATCGCTACCGAGGGAGGCGATCCCTCACGCCTTCCGCTAGATATTAAGCGTCGCATGCTTTTCGATATCGTCCGACGGATTGCGGCCGATGATGAAACTGGTCCCTGGATGGACAATGCTGCCATCACCCGCATTGCTACCAACGAGCTTTCCGCCGAAACCGATGAGCTCTTGGCGCGCTACAAAGACAATGACGACGCGATTTTCTTTCTCGCCCGTTTTGTCTGGCAAGGAAAAATCAAGGCCGGCTTACCGATCCTCGCAGAAATCGCACCGGATCGGTCCCGCGACCTCAACACTCGAATCGTTGCGATCAGGGCCGTCATGGCGGTCGCGGGAGAGGCCGAGAAAGACACTCTTCTAAGTAAGTTGCTCGCATCCACAGAACCCCTTGATCGGCAAGTAGCATCAGAGATCATCCTCAATCTTCCTGCAACATTGACTTCTGTTGGTTTCGCCCTGCGCGCAATCGAGCGAACGCAGCCCAAACGCCGCTTCGAAATTACGGGGTTAAGCCAAGCCTTGCACGAATTTGTCGATGGCTTGCCGGTCATGGCCGACAGTGTGCCCGAGCAACCACTGCTGACCCTCATCGTCGGCTTTGACGAGCTGTTGGGCCGGGAACCACATATCGAGCGCGGCGAATGCGTTGTGTCCTCGGAGTATTCGTGGCTCCTCCCATCGGCGCTACGCGCCGTCGAACGACTTGTTGGAGCGAAATCTGCCTCTGCTCTCGACGGTCGCTCCATCGGCATTCTGACAAAGGCGCAGGCGGCGAAGTTCTGGGACCATGACAGCGACGGTCAGGACAACAGCCGGCTTCGCGAGCTGGTGCCTCGATGGAAGGATCTCAACGACGCACTCTATTGGCAAAATGCTGATGAGCGGAGGGCCCGCCAGCAGTCCAAGGGCGGCGAACTAACCGACGATTGGCAGCTGACGATGTATGAGCGCTATTGGGCATTCTCAGCCGATGATTTCGATCGCTGCCTTTCGTGGATCTCCTCACGCGAAAATCCTGACGACAGGCGGCTTGCGCTCTCGCGGTGCTTCACGCTGTATCTTGAGAACAGCAAGAGAGGGGATTGGACCGAGAAGCTTGTCGAAGCAGTCGCCGGCCAACCGGCGCTTAAAGCTCAACTCGATCTCTGGCTCCATCCGCCAGCACGAGAAGTCGCCGACTGGGAAATCGAACATCGGAACTTCGAGCGCAAGCATGCGCGCCGCGAGCGCAAATCCGCGCGCGATCGGGCGGCATGGATCAGTGAACTCAAGAAGAACCCGGACCGTATCCGTAATCCGAGCGGAGCTGAGCCGGGGCAGATCACGGGCGATCAATACCATCTCATGATGAGCATCGAAGGCGAGGGTTGGACCCGTTACGACGCACGCTCGAACTGGCAGTCTCTGGTGCCAGAATTTGGGGCGAAGGTCGCTGAAGCCTTCCGCGACGCGGCTATCAAACACTGGCGCCACTATGACCCAAAACTCCAGTCGGAGGGTGCTGATGGATCCTCTATACCCCACGCTTTGATTTTTGCGTTAATCGGGCTGGAGATCGAGTCGACAGAGGATGGTTCGTTTGGGGTTGGTCTTTCCGAAGAGGAGGCCGCCCACGCGTTCCGATATGTTACATGGGAGCTGAACGGTTTCCCTCGATGGTTCGAAGCCCTCTATCGTGCCCATCATGAGCAGGGACTTGCCGCCGTAACGAAGGAACTCGTTTGGGAACTCGCTGAGGCAAACAAGCGGCCGCCTGGCTTTCACCACATCCTCAGTGATATCGACAATCGGGCGCCCTGGCTCCAGGCCGATATCGCCCCGCTCCTGTTTGAATGGCTCCTCACCGGCCGCCCCGTCACGAGTGATACTCTTAGGCACAGCCTGAAAATCCTTCAGGATGTCCCATGGGAAGGCCTTGCCGACCTTGCGAAGGCCCGGCTTAACTCAGGTGACAGCGACAATCGTCCCCGCTGGTATGCGCTCTGGGTTGCCTATGACCCTGAAGCGGCAATTCCGGTTCTGCAAGCCGAGCTTGAGGCGCTTGACGATGAGGCCCCGGAATTTGCGCAGCACTTTGTTGTTTCGCTTATGGGGACGCGATTTGGAGGCAATGCGATGTCGTCCGGCTATCGAAGCGCCGCTCATCTCAAGACCCTCTATGTGCTTATGCATCGCTTCATTCGGGCCGAAGACGACATCGAGCGCGCAGGAACGGGTGTTTATTCGCCGACCCTGCGCGACAACGCACAGGATGCTCGCAACAAGCTTTTCAACCTTCTCGCCGAAATGCCGGGCGAAGAGACATATCAGGCTCTCAAGCAGCTCGCAAAGGAACATCCTGAAGAGAAGTACCGGCTATGGATGGCTGACCGCGCTCGTCAGCGGGCAATTAGCGATGCTGAGGAGCCGCTTTGGAATGCGGATCAGATCCCGCGATTCTACAGGGGACATTCTTGAGGACGCATCAAACAGGCGCGTCAAAAAGCAACCTGACTGGGTTATTTGAATTGGATGTTGTCGACGCCCTAAGGGCAAGAACAACGCTATGAAAGACGTCGTGGCAGTCCGTAACCGATGTTCGGTACCAATCGAGCTAATTTATAATGATTCCAATCGTATAGGATGTGATTAAGACAGGTCTTGGGTTCGAATCCTGTCAAGGCGGTCATTCGCAGTTTCCGCCTTGAGCCTGTTATTCCGGTCGGTTGAAAGATCATGCACGTTCTAATTTAGCTTAATCTAGACTCCTGAGTTCTGTCCGGCATGCAGCTTCTACAAACGGAAGCGCGTATTTGACATCGGGAGCGCTCGAAATGCGGATTTCGTCCTTCAATCGCCCCCATCCGTGCGTCTCGGGTATCTTTCGCACTTTCTCTTCAGCGTCCACCAAGCTGGTCTCCGGCAGGCGAATCAGGATTCCCCTTCGCTGGACCTTAATCTCCAGAAAGTTCGTCCCGCCCGAAACCTTGGTGAGCGTACGGTGAGCTGTTTTTGCTGATCGGCCAAATCAGGCGATGTTCTGGCATTAGAACCAGCATTAGTGCTGACATTAATACCAGAACGAAGAGGTTTCATGGCTCGCATAGAGATCATGTCCGGTACCGAGCGCAGACGGCGTTGGTCGGACGAGGCGAAGCTGAGGATACTTGCGGAAGCTGATGAGCCCGGTGCTCGCATTGGCGATGTGGCGCGCCGGCACGACATTCATCCGGGCCAGATCCGCTTGTGGCGGCAATCATTCAACTATGCCGATCGGCCGACGGTGTTCCTCCCGGTGGAAATCACGGAGGAGGTTGGCGTAAGCCAGCCGTCTACCGCATCAACAAGGCCGACGATCGTTGAGATCTTGCTTCGAAACGGTCGGAGCTTGAAGGTTGCGGTTGACGTTGAGTTGAAGCTGCTTGGCCCGCTCGTCGCTTGCGTGGAGGCGGTATGATCGGCCCATCGGGGAATGTGAGGGTCTATCTGGCCTGCGGAGTGACCGATATGCGGCGTGGCATTGATGGTCTGTCCGCGCTGGTGGAGACGGTCGTGAGGGAGGCACCGGGCTCGGGCGCAATCTTCGGCTTTCGCGGAAAACGCGCGGACCGGATCAAGCTGCTTTGGTGGGATGGCCAGGGGTTCTGTCTGTTCTACAAGATTTTGGAGCGCGGATACTTTCCCTGGCCGACGGCGAAAGAGGGTGTAGCGCACCTGACGCAGGCGCAGCTTTCGATGCTCGTTGAGGGGATCGATTGGCGACGCCCGGCGTGGACTTCCGCTCCCGGCCGAACGGGATAAAAGCTATATTTTGCAGGGGCATGGGAAGCTTAACGCTGGTGCGTCAGAGGCAAATCGGCTAGTTTCGCGGATATGGAAACAGCGCCGCTGGACAGTCAGGACGAGCTCAATACTTTGCGCGCACTCGTCGCGGAACAGGCGGCAAAACTTGAGAGCCAGGAAGCCGAGGTCATCAAGCGAGACTCCATAATCGGGCTTCTTCGCGCGCAACTGGAGCTTCTCCGACATCGGCAACATGGCGCGTCTTCGGAAAAGATCGACAGGAAGATCGAGCAATTCGAGCTGATGTTGGAGGAGATCGAGGCCTCCCGGGCCGAGGCTGAACAGCGCTCCGGGAAACCGCCTCTGCCGGAGTTGGACGACGCATCCGAGAAGCCGAAGCGCAAGCCTCTACCCGATGATCTCACCACCGAAGAACTGGTCTATGCAGCTCCCTGCAATTGCCCGACCTGCGGTGGCACTTCGTTCCTGAAGGCGGCCGACAGAGTGGTCCAGGTGCTGGAGCACGTGCCGGCGTCGGTCAAGATTGTCCGGCATGTCGAGAAGCGCATGATCTGCAGGGAATGCGATACGACAGTGGCTGGCGAGATGCCGACCTTGCCGATCGAGCGCGGCAAACCCGGGCCGGGGCTGCTCGCCCACATCATGATCGCCAAATTCGACGATCACATTCCCCTCTACCGCCTGTCAGAGATGTACGACCGGTTGGGGATAGACATCTCCCGATCCGTAATGGCCGACTGGGTCGGCCGGGTATCTGCATTGCTGACACCACTTGTCCTGTTAATCAGGGCCCATATCGCCGCACTCGACCGAATACATACGGACGATACCCCGGTCGATGTTCTCGACCCCGGGCGGGGCAAGACAAAAACCGGCAGGGTCTGGGTCTACATCTTTGACGGCAGTGGCTATCAATCCGCCACTCCCGCAGCCATTGCCTATTACTACAGCCCCGACCGCAGGGGCGCACATCCGGCTGATCACCTGGCAAGCTTCAGCGGCGTCATGCATGCCGACGGCTACGGGGGTTACAAGAAGCTCTATGGCAACCAGATCATTGAAGCCGCCTGCATGGCGCATGTGCGCCGCAAGTTCCATGATGTGATAAAGCTCAAGCCGTCTCCGATCGCTGAGGAAGCGCTGTCACGCATCGGCGCTCTCTACGATATCGAGAACCGTATCCGAGGCATGTCGGCTGACGAGCGGCGCACCCTGCGCCAACACCATGCCCGGCCTGTTCTGGACGAACTCAAGGCCTGGATCGAGGCGACACTCTCGACTTTGCCTCAGAAGCAGAGGCTGGCCGAGGCGATGCGATATGCCCTGTCGCGATGGGCAGCCTTGAGCGTCTACATCGACGATGGCCGTGTCGAAATCGACAACAACATCGCTGAACGAGCCATGCGTCCGCTTGGAATTGGAAGGAAGAACTGGCTGTTTGCCGGCTCGGACAAGGGCGGCGAGCGCATCGCCAACATCCTCACCATCATCGAGACGGTCAAACTGCAAGGCCATAATCCAGAGGTCTATCTGACGGATGTCCTGACCCGGATCCAGGATCACCCCGAAGACCGAATTGAAGACCTCCTGCCTTGGAACTGGACGCCGGCAAAAGCTCGATGCGAGGCCGCCTGATGGCGCGCTCGAGGTTCATCTACACACTCAGCCAAGTCGCCGGCATGATCGGCGAAAACCTCGAACTGATCGAAGAAGTGACCGCAAACTCGGACAACATCTCCGAAGGCGAACTGGTTTACGTCGGCGATGGCAGTGAAGACGGCACGAAGGGTCTGACCGAGAATGGCATCGAAGAACTTCAAAGCCTACTCGCCGACATCAGGACGTGGGACGGCGGTATCCGCGAGTTCCTCATCGACACACAGTGCGATCCTGAAATAATCGACCGCATCATGGCCGATGAGATGAAACGCGGCCTATAGATTCCATCTCTCGACACCCGAAAATGCGTTCGCCGGACGCTTACAAACCTTGTAGGCGATGCGTTGCCGAGGCGTGACGACCTCGCCCGAACGCAAGCGGCCATCAATCGCCAGTATGTGGTCACGGAGCTCACGCAGAAGCGGCTGCCTGACCGCGTCGGCGTAGGCAATGTGATCCTCGAAAGAGGCAGTGCCTTCCGGCGTTCCTTGCCTTCTCCTCTGTGGTCCTACGGAAGGTTTACGCGGGACAAGATCGATGTCGCCTGTGGTCACAGTATCAGCCATCGGAGCGCTGGGTTCCTGTACAGCTGGTTTCTCCGGACGAAGTCCGACTGAGGCGGCAACTTCATTGAGGATATCAATCGCGAAACTGAGACTGACCTGAAAGAATTCACGGTCCGAACCGGACCGATGCTCCGCCAACCTCTGATGGATCAACCGTTCCGCCCGATAACAATCCGTCACCCGTCTGGACAACAGCACTTCGAAGTTTTGAGGCACTCCCGTTGCTGACGAGATCTCGGCGGCCCTTTCTTCGGGCGTCCGAGTCGTCATTCCGATCTTATACTGGTTTGCGCGATAGGCTGGATTGAATAGGATGTATATGTGCCCTTCAGTCAAGACTTCCTCCCATTTCAGGAATTTACAACGGCTAGCGGGTTCCTCGGTCCTAGGTTCCAACGCACCTCTGGGTGTCGGTCCGTCAATTTCGCCAGTGGCTAGGCTAGCTCGAAGGTGAACCCATTGCTGCCGTAGCAATCTTGTGATCGACCCATGCAGCAAGGCCGTTCCAGAGTTCTCGGTCGAGGCCGACTTGGCAAGCGATCGCAATGATCTGCTGGTATGAGACGGGCGTGATCGCAGATTGGCCCGCGAGACTGGGATCCATCAGACCCCGCTTCGCCTTCCGCGCCGTCGGGAAACTGGGGTGATCGGCAAAGACTGCGAGAGCAGTTCCTTGAAGATGGCGGTGCTTGCCGAGCGCTGCCGCCAGCACGGCGTTGCGCATCCACTGATAGGCATCTCCCTTAAAAGGGCAGGGCGTATGGTCAACACCCGTATCGAGAGCGAAGACCGTTGGGATATATTCCCAGTAACGAATGCCCTTGCCTGTAAGAGCACACTGTGAGCGCACGCCGTTGCCCGGGTTGATCTGATCGACGTAGCTTCCGTTGCATTGGCGCTCGCCAAAGCCTGACACCGCGGTTTGGCTACATTGTCCTCCGGGTTCGGTGAACTTGCACTCGATGACGAGTGCTGCCGCGGAGCCGATAGCAAGTGCATCGACTTGCGTCGGCCTCGGCTCCCCCAGAAGCCGATCAGTATCGGTCCACTCGAGTGTTATCGCCCATGGACCACCCGGCGCCACTCCCACACGCTCGGCGATGGCGTCGAAAATGCGGTCGCGATCTGTGCTCGTTTTGAGTGTGCCGAACACATCGGTTGCGATGGCTTGCGACGAATGCACCTTATAGGCCTGAATTCGGTTGGTTCGGTCACGATGCCAGGGAAACGTCTCCCAGTCCTCGATCGCTCCGTGACTGGCCGGAAATAGATTTTCGCGGACTGCCTGGAAATCGGAGATCATCTTGGGTGCGCCTCAATTCCATCAAGCCAAGAAGATGGTTTCCTCCAATCGAAGAGGCTCAACCGTGCAGGCATTGGTGATGGGGTCGCGTTAGGTGACACTCGGCTTGTCCACCAGCTTCTCGACCAATCGCCTGAGTTCCGACGGGGTCGTTTGGCCAGCCACCACCTCGTGGTAGCCAATTCCGGCGCGTCGCAACGCCTCTTTCTTTACGGCGTCGCGCGCGGCCGCTGCGCCTTGATGATGCGCTCCGCCTTGGTATTCGATGACATGCCGCGGTCGGCAGTTGCTGTCCACGAGCAGTAAGTCGACACGCTTGGAATTGATGCAACTGTAGGCGTCTGGGTCGGCACTTCGCAGGATCTCGCCCAGTGAAACCTGAGCCATCACCTGCCAGGACGAATTGCAGCCGATCACCACACTGTCGAGTTCCCGAAACACCCGGGCTTCGCTCTTGTTCAGTAATGGTTGGATGGTGAACTTCGAGCGCATCACGATACGCAGTTGATCCGTGGCATCGATTGGCCGCAATGGCTGAGCAGCTGGGGTCTGAAGCCAGGGGCCTTGTATGACGCGCTCGTTCCAGCGCCTTTGCTCCGATTGCGACCTGTTTCTCTCTCGCCACGCCAGTCTGCTCGTCGCGGTTAGGTACTGCTCAACGGCCATGCCGATGATAATACCCACGAGCAGCGCGGCGATTAGCAGTTCGGGCTTTTCAAAGTCCGCAATGGTTATGCCGCCCGAAGCGCCGGCTGCGGCAGCTCCGATGATCAGCCAAGGTGCTGCGAACAGCACCGACCTCTGGCGATATTGCATGCCCCTCTCCGGATTTCCCGCCAAGATAGTATGACGCATTTGCGGCGCGCGGAAAGTTATCCAAAAGAATGAGGTCTCACACGCCGCAGACTTCTACCCGACGATCGATTTCCTGTTCCGGAGGGACCGATGAGTCTAGCGACTAGTCGACATCCGTTTCAGCCAGGATTCCTTTATCGCTGGCGCAGCGAAAGCGAGAGTCAGTGCCAGGCGTGTTGCCATGGTGTTCTCGTTTCGGGCTAAAAAGATCGCATAAAGGATCGATCGGAACTCTGCGCTCAGGCGGCTCACGACCAGCATGAGTGCTTCGATATAGCATTTAGTTTCGCGCGTTGGCAGGGGTGTGCAATGAAGCCCCCGCCTTTTCGGCCGCTGCCCGCAGACGCTTGTCTCTGGTCCATAAGACCGCTCGTTGATCGAGGAGAACTGAGGCCATCAAGTGGGCATCTGTATAGCCAATGCCCATACTGAAAATGGCGTGGCGATCAATCATCATCATAACTTCGTCGTGCGTCGCGACGAACGCTTCGCGCTGGGCCGCCAGGAAAGCCATCACGCTACTGCGATCCCGAAGGCTGCCAAGTGCGAGCTCTCCGATTACGGCTGGATGGCATAAGAGACGATCGTCCTCAATAATCCTACGCAGCTCTGAATCGGCGTGCCGGAAATGATCGATCCAGATGGAAGTGTCGGCAAGTATCACTTGGCGGCTGCGCTCCGGCGGCGTGGGGCTGCCTCCGCATCCGGCATAGTTCCGCCAAGCGCGATGAGGCGTTTTCCCGACTCCACACGAACAAGCGTCTCCAACGCTTGGCGGACCAGAGTGGCGGTTTCTTTCGTCCCCGTTAGAGACCTAGCCCTTTCCATGAGGGTGTCGTCGAGATTGATAGTCGATCGCATCGTTTGGCTTCCTATTGTGGTGTTATAGATAGCACCATTTGGTGATAAAATCTACGCCTGATCTTCACTCCAATACGTCGGCCGTCGGATGTGAATCCAGCGGCGTGATATTCGCTGCAGGCGCGCGGGTTACTGTCCCATCGACTGCACGATTGTGGAATGGCGGGATCGGTGGTTCGTATCCCTTCAAGGGGGTCGATTTCAGACCAGGTCGCTCGATGACTGTGTACTGGAACCACAATTGCTCCGGCGGGCCACCGGGAGTAATCTTGCCTCGCAGCGAGCCCGGCTCGAAAGCCGAGTGAATGCGGAACCGCCACGGCTTTCAAAGGTTGGTGGAGCAGGAGGATGCCTTTAATGTCGCAAGGAAACCTCAACGGCAAGAAAGTCCTCGTCGTCGAGGACGAGTACCTTCAGGCTCGGACGATCGCCGACGCTTTAATGGAGCACGGCGCCGATGTCATCGGCCCTTTCCCGACGGTCGAAAAAGCGCTGCAGTCCTGCGGGCGGGATGTGATCGACGCTGCTATTCTCGACGTCAAAGTGGGTGACGTCACCTCGTTTCCCGTTGCGGAAAGCCTCTGTCGCGACGGTATCCCTTTCATTTTTCTGACAGGTTACGATCGCGCGATGATCCCGCCGCGGTTCAAATGGGTCCCGCATTACCTGAAGCCATTCGTCGGAAGGGAGGCCCCAACGGCCCTGGCGCTTGCGATCGCGCAACTTCGGTCCGAGCTCCCGCCGCGCCGGCCGACTAGGAGGCCAGGTAGTTGAATTTTTTCTGTCAATGTCGCGACGCCTTACGCGAGATTCTTAATGCCACCTCGATCAGAACTTCGAAAGGCGCAATCGGCTTCCGGATTATTTGCTCTTTGCGGAGCCGCTTCGGCAGCACGTCCCTGTCGAACCCGGTAACAAAGAAGAAGGGGATGCCTTTTTCGCGAAGAACGTCCGCAAGTGGAAATACGTCCTCGGCATTCAGCCTGATGTCGAGCACAGCGGCGTCGATCGCCGCCTTTCCGAGCGCCAGAAAAGCTGCCTCGATATCGGGGTAGGGACCGACGACGTCACCACCATGCTTTTCGATCGCGCGCGCCATGTCCTGGGCTTGATCGTAATCATCCTCTACGACGAGGACGCGTCTGCCCACCAGATCAGAAGCTCACGCGCGTGCTCCGGGGATGTACAGGTTTCCGAGAAGGCGGAGAAAGATCCGGTGCCAGCACATCCGTCATCACCGAACATGATCCTCAACCAAGCTTCGACTTTAGCATGTCGAGGTGGTCCATATGTTCCTTAATTTGGCCACGTGCAAGCTTCGTAAGGCTCAGATGCTCGCGATCCTGGCCGATCTTGAGGTAGCCCTCTTGAATCGCCAGCAGCTTCTTATGGCCTTCGAGTTGGGCGGTAACGAACGCCTTGTCGAATTCGGCTCCGGATGCAGCCTTCAGCGAGTCCAGCGAAGCCTTGCCATCGCTGTCGAGGATCTTGGCCACTTCATCGTCCGACGGCGGCTTCAGCGCTCCCTCCGCCTTTCCCCATCTCCATGGACTTCAGGATATCGGCGATGGTCTCCTGCTCAGCGACTTCCCATTCTGCAAACGACTTCACCATCCCGTCGGACGCCTTCTCGGTCGCGACGCGGCTTATGGCCAGCGACAGCGAGCCGACCTTCTTGGTATCTTCCGCATGTTTCTTTTCAGCGTCGCCCATGGCGGGGGAATGCGATTGAGCATGGACGAAAGTGGACGACAAAAGGGTGGGAAGCGCGGTTGCGGCTGCGAGTCCCGTCAGCATCTTACGGCGGTTCATGGGTATCTCCGGTCTGTTGAGCGGCCTTGATAACTTCAAGGCCGCCGCGAAGTTCCCGGTGACGTCCTTCAGCTAGGCAAGAACGTGCTCGATGCGCTCGACATGATGCTCCGGCACCGGTTCGCCAGGTTCCTCGGCAGCGGCGATTTCCGCCACCGTAAGTCCGGTCGCAATTGCAAGCTCCTCGAGGCTGTCGCCTCTGGAGATACGAGCAGCCCTGCGGCTTGCTGCTGGGGTCGTATCTGACATGACAATTTGATCTATGTTTTTCATCTCCAAATTTGCGTGCAAGAAATGTCCTAAGGGGCGTTGAGTTCCATGACGAGAGTTAGCCGCCCTTTTTGCTCTTCTCCTTGCGTAGTCGCGACATCTTCAGACCCTCCGTCAGCCGCACGCTGGAGTATGCCATCTTCACTACTGAGGAGAAGGGCAGGATCCCTGACAGTGCAGTACCAAGTGCTTCAGGGTGGCGGTCATGGCGCGGATCGCCACCGTCTTGCGCTCTGGTTCCTCAATATGATGAGAAGGTCAAAAGCCTCGTGCTTTCCGGATAGCCTCTCTCACGCTGAGTTCGATCTCGATATCTTCGAGAAATCGGCGGGACAGCCTTGGAGTTATCGCACGCGGGAGAACTCGTCGCGCTGAAGCTCAATGAATAGGCGGCCGCGCAGCAGCGGTCGAAGCGGGAAGGGACCAAAGCTTGCCACTGCGCGGCCCGAACCCCTGCGGAGGGGTGGATCGCGAAGAGTGCAGGGCTTGCGCTGTCCAACAATCCAAGCGCCTAACCACTGTCAGTGTCGAGAGTTCCCGCAAGTTCCTACCAATCGCGAGATCGAATGATTTAGGGGTGGTGGACCGCACGACCACTGCCATATGGGGCGCAGCGTACAGGAGACTAATTTTCGTGCGGTCCGAGCGTGTAACAACGCCGCGGCGTCTGGGTTCCCCAAGGTCGGCGAGGGAGGAGGCTGGATTGTAGATGGGGTGCGGGGAGACTGGACAGCTGTGTCGCCGCAGATTTGGCGACGCTCGCTTATCTCGGGCAGATAACTCCGAGTAAGTTCCGAAGACGAGTTCAGTGGCCATACGATTGGGAGGGCCTCCTTCACTGACTAGCTAAATCCCGTGCCAACGCTAAATCAGTTTCCAGGCGAATGATGCCAGCTGCTGGCCGCGCATCGTCGGGAACTGATCGTCTATAAGGATGTTCGGGGGAATTCAAATGACAGGCCCGAGGAAGCAATCATGGGCAGTTATTCAAGCGCCAGAAAGTCCTCGCCGACTTCGGGGAATTTGCGCTTCGCTCCGACGATCTGGATGCAATCCTGAGCGAGGCCTGTCGTCTGGTTAGCGACGCAGTCGATACGCGCCGCTCCAAGGTATTGGAAATTCAGGAGGGTGGTCAAAAGCTGCGCGTGCGAGCGGCAGTTGGATGGCAGCCTGACATCGTCGGTCTCGAGCTCGACATGGAGGACCATTCGTCCGAGACCTTTTCAATCCGGACCGGCGAGCCCGTCATCACTCAGGACATCACAAAGGAAGAGCGGTTCAAAACGCCCGATTTCATGCGAGCGGCCGGTGTCGCCGCGCTCGCCAACGTCCCGATCTTCTTACCGGGCAACCGCACTTTCGGTCTGCTTCAGGTCGACGACGTCGAGCCAAGGGATTTCTGTGAGGAAGACACACAATTCCTCAGAACCTACGCCACGATCCTCGGTCCGGTGATCGACAGGCTCCACAAGATGCAGGCACTTCAGTCGACGACGGAACGTTTCGCTCTCGTCGTTGAGAATGCCCGCGACTATGCCATCTTCGTCGCGGACCCGCAGGATCGGATCGTCGACTGGCATAAGGGTGCTGAGAAAGTCTTCGGGTGGACGGCTAAGGAAGCCGCCGGAATGTCTTGCAGCGAACTCTTCACTCCCGAAGATCGGGCGAAGGGCGAGGATCGCAAGGAAATCGAGACGGCCAGACGCGAAGGTTCGGCTCCCGACGTGCGATGGCACGTGCGCAAGGATGGCTCGCAGGTTTTCGTTGACGGCTCGACCGTATGCCTGCGAAACCCGGACGGCTCGGTAAGAGGGTTCCTCAAGATCGGTCAGGATGTCACCGAGAAACATCGAACCGAACAGCGGCTTTCGGAAAGCGAAGCCTTGCAGCGATCGCTCATAGCGGGTGTTCCGCAACTGGTCTGGCGGGCGCGATCCGTTGGCCTTCGCATCTGGTCAAGCCCGCAGTGGGAACGGTTTACAGGACAACATAATCAAGACAGCCTTGGGATGGGTTGGCTGGCGGCCGTCCATCCCGACGATCGCGATCTGGTGACGGCGGCCTGGGAGGACGCGGAAGCCAAGGGTGGGCTCGATTGCGAATATCGTATCCGTCGCGCTTCGGATGGGGAATATATCTGGCACCACAGCCGCTCGCTTCCAGGAAGTGGCTTAGGGTTCGAGTGGCTCGGGACCTGTACTGATGTGCAGCAACTGAAGGAACTTCAGACCAGTCAGGAGGTCATGCTGGCGGAGCTACAGCACCGAACCCGCAACATCGTTGCGGTCATACGGTCGCTGTCGCTCAAGACGATCGAGTCAAGCCTGACGTTGGAAGACTTCGCCGAGGCTTTCAGTCACAGGCTTGCCGCTGTTGCTAGAGTCCAAAGTCTTCTCTCGCATCTGGGCGAATATGAACGGCTTACGTTCGATGATCTGCTTGAGGCGGAATTGGCCGCGCATGTCAGCGACAGGGAAAAGATAACGCTCGATGGACCGCCGGGCATCCGATTGCGGTCACGGGCGATCCAGACATTCGCCCTGGCGCTCCACGAACTGGCAACCAACGCTGTCAAATACGGAGCGCTGGCATCGTCGCAAGGCCGTCTTACGATCCGATGGCGTCTCGAGCATGGATCTGACGGCCGATCGCCAGCCTTGCTCCTGGAGTGGGTGGAAACCGGGGTTGAAAACATGCCGAGCGACGACGCGCCGGCGCAGGGCTCTGGCTATGGGCGGGAGCTCATCGAGCGCGGACTCCCCTATCAACTCAAAGCTAAGACCACCTATGAAATGGGCGCCGGCGGCATCCGCTGCACAATTCTCGCTCCCATAGCTTTCGACCTCGGAAGGAATAGTCCACGATGACTGTTGAGACCCTTGCTGGCCTGGCCATTCTCGTTGTTGAGGACGATTATTTCATCGCCGACGAACTGGCGAGCTCGCTTTCACGTGCCGGTGCGCAGGTGGTTGGGCCGGTCGGCGCCTTGAGTGACGCGCTTGCACTTCTCGACGAAACGGATCACCTGGACTTTGTTATACTTGACCTGAATCTCGATGGAGAGTCGGCTATCCCGATCGCAGACGCGCTGGCGGCTCGGAACGCACCCTTTGCATTCGTCACCGGTTACGGTTCCAGTGGAATCCCTCCGCGATTTAAGACGGTAGAGCGCCTCGACAAGCCCGTGGAGATAGCGCGGGTGGTTAGTTTGATAAAGAAGGGAACGGGATCTTCGACTTAATCGCTCTATTGAACGACGAACGGGACGCTCGCCGCATGTTGCTCCGGGCCGCCCTCATCAAAATACCGCCGCCGAAGCGGGCAGCGCTGCTAGTGAGGCTCACATGCCGATCCACAACATCGCGGGCGACTGAGCGGGGCTTCGTGACAAGATTGAAGCCGTTAGGCTGCAGGGGCGCAGGCAGTGTAATTGGAAGCATCTCCACTACCGCAAAGACGTTGAGGCGAGTTCGGACGCCCAGCTTTGCGAAATCGCAATTCGGCGTGATCAACAAGGTCGGTCGAAAGCGGTCGCTAGTGGCACCCAGGCCCGCGAAAGCTGGCGAGCCTGCGTTTGTCCCTGGAGCACCTTTGCTACTACCGGCCAGACTGGATGACTTCAGCAAGCATTGGCCGCGCCTGATTGTGCGGAACTATTGGGAGTCGGATTGCCGGTGCCACTTCCCGCTGCGCGGTGGCAGTCGTTCGGATCACCACCTGACGCGCCAGAGTTGCTGCTGCTATCCGTTGGATTGCCGGCGTCAGCTCCAGACCCGGTGGAATTGCTACCAACGCTGCTGCCATTCATATTGCTGCCGCCCGTCGCATTGGTGCCCGATGCGCCGCCATTGGTACTGGACGCACCGCTGCCGGACGATGCGCCGCCGCTGGAGCTTCCTGAGCCGCCAGAGCCTCCGGAGGATTGAGCCATGGCAGATGTCGCAAGAGCAAGAGCGAGTGCTGACGTCGCAAGGATCTTGAAAGTCATGAGTTCACCTTTGTGGGTTGATTGTCTTTGCGAGGCCTAAACCTCAGGCATCCACGAGAGTTCCTAACTGCATGTTCCCATCGCTACCGTGTCCGGCACCGTACCAAAACGAATAGAAGCGGGTTCAAGTCCGAGCTACTCGTCGTGGACGTCATAAATCCGGCGCGCCTGAGCCAGGCCCCCGTCGGATGTCGAGCCTTGATTTCAGCAGAGGCGCCACGACGCAGATGTGGAGGTGGAGCAGCCATGGGGGCTGCGACCGCACGACGGGCGGACGCGGCTCGTTCCATATTCAATCCCAAAGCGGCATCAGCTCGGCTGTTGAACCGGCGCACGCGCATGCGGCGCCATGACACTCTCTTGGTGCTGAAGACGGTCGACGAGGTTGCCCTTCCTTCGCCCCCCTCCAAAACCTTCAGCGCATTGATGTTTTCACAGGAAGCAGCTTTGTTGCCACCGAGAGAGGGCCGAGTGGTTCTGACGTGCTGAAAGCGACCGCATGGCACTGGGCGGATCAGTGCCAGGGAGAGGACGAGCTATTTTGCAATTCCTCTTGAATTCGAAAAAGCCAAAAACCAAATCGGATGCCGTCGACTGTACAGCGCAGGCGACGTTCGAACGCAAAGACATCAAACGGCGCCATCGCGATGGCGCCCATCAACATCGCGGCTACGGAAGGAGAGAATGATGAAGCCCGATATGTTCAGACAGCCTGTTTCGGTTCTTGTTGGTCTTGGATTTCCCGTTGAGGTCCGCAGCGTGATGGACGCCTACCGGCATCTCGCCGAATGGCCGGCGTCGTTGCGGGATAGTGCGCATTCCATCGCTCTCAAGGCTTGCGGTGCCGCGCTCCGCGGCGAGATCGAGCCGGAGACGGTACGCGGCCTGTACGCTGCGTTCGCTGAAAAACACGATTTGCTGGTGCCGGAAGACCAGGTCATTGCTGTCTCTCGGATGTCGCGGGACAGGGATCCTCAGCTGTACTGAGATACAGCCGATGATGGCGACAGCTTGAGCCACGGCCAACGATCGAGTTGGCGCCTCCGGCCCCGCGACCGCCGTTGTTCGGCGACTGTCGTCTTCCCGGCTTCGTTAGGCGAGCTGCCAAGCCCACTGGTTCCATGGTCTCCGGGGCAAGGTTAGCGTTGGGGCCGCTTACTTCTCGAGCGACATCGCGCCCTGTTGTGCAACGCCCCGGTAAGAGGGCTTAGTGTCGCGCTCCTGCCGCGCGGCCTCGTGTCGCCGCACCTGGATAGTGGCTCGCCCTCATGCCGCTCCTTGCAGGTCGGATCTGCGCAAAGGCGGCGATTGACCCAGACGGAAAGCTACGAGATCACATGCTCAATGCGCTCGAGGTGGTGATGAGGCACGATCTGAAGGGGTCCCTCGGCCGCTGCGATTTCCTCGACCGTAAGTCCGCTGGCGACGGCTAGGTCCTCAAGACTGTAACCTTCGCAATCCTGGCTTCGAGGCTGCGGAGGTGTTGTCGGCGGTAGCGAATTGATCCATTTCAAACTCCAAATCACATTGATGAAGCGGCTGAGGGGGCGATCTGTCCCCGACGGGCTGGCTCCTTCGTGGTGTCGCTGGTTAGCGGTTAGCCGCCAACGCCGAGCCGCTTGGTTTTCTCTTCGCAGACGACGCTCTTCTTGCCTGGCGGCGCTTCCATGATGCCTGTTGCCCAAACGGTGATGCGCATGCGGCCGGATCTTAAGACGAAGCGGCGTTCAGTGGTCTGCTTGCCTGCCGTATAACCTGCACGAAAACATGCCGTGCCGCCCACCGATTGACGCGCTCACGGAAAGACTGCGGCTGCGACCACCACCAGTCGCTCAGCGCCGTTCAAAGGAAACTGTCTTCTGTTGGAGGCGGTCAAGCATAAGCTTCGAGTCCCAAATCAAGTTCAGCCGGCATACCCTCACTTCGATCGTCATTGCGCTGCAATCTGCTGCTCGAAGCTCCGGGACGGTGAAAAGACGATACCGCTGCGCCACGCTACGCAGTCATTGAGCGCGTTTTCCCCTCGAAGGCCAGCGCCCGAAGCAGTTCGGACTTCCGCCCGGAGGGCCTGGTCTTCGAGATCGCATTCTCAGCGGAACCCGATCCGGCATTTGAAGTTTCACCAGTGCGGGCTGGTTCCGACGGGTAGGCAAGTGAAGCATAAGGTATTGATAGTCGAGGACGAGCCGTTCCTGCGGATGAAGACGGTCGATCTGGTGGAAGCTGCAGGATTCGAGGCATTCGAGGCAGGCAATGTGTCGGAGGCGATCGTGATCCTTGAGGCGACGCCTGGAATCCGCATCCTCTTTACGGACATCGACATGCCCGGCAGCATGGACGGCCTGATGCTCGCTGCGGCGGTGCGCGACAGATGGCCGCCCATCCAAATCATCGTCGTGTCGGGCAAGCAGAAGCCGTCGGCACGGGACATGCCGGATCACAGCATATTTTTTCCGAAGCCCTACGACACCAAAAAGGTCACCGACCAGCTTCAAAAGTGGCGGCATAGGAATAGTGCGCATGGAACATGTGCGTCGACGACAAAGTTCATCTGTCGTCCCATCCTCACGTGATCTCCTACTATTTCCATGCCAGTTTGGTGTTCTGTCCTCGGCATTCTTCGCATGCTTCGCCGCAATGCAATTGCCAGTAGGCTTGCTCTTCGATCGCTTCGGATGCCGATTGCCGATGACAGCGCTCGCCCTTTGCGGCGCTGTGGGCTCGGCGATGATCGCGACGGCGACGTCATTCGCACATGCACTGCTGGGACAGGGGCTGATCGGAATGGGCTGCGCTCCAGCTATTATGGGGATCTATTTCCACTATGGGCAGGCACTTCCGTGGCAGAAGGCGGCGCGGGGTCGCGACCACGGTCGCCATCATCGGGTCGCTTGGAGCTTTGGTCTCCGCAACGCCGCTCGAGCTGCTTGTTTCAATGCTCGGTTGGCGATACGCGGTCGCGGCGTCGGCGTGCTGTATGACCTTGGCATCGGGCTTGCTTTATATCTCAGTCAATACCGATCGAAACGAGGAAAACCCGATGCTCGACGAGGCAAGCCGCTCTCCGAACAATGTCGGGTTTCTGATCTTCCTGTCACCTATCTCTTAAGTGCATCTCTAGGTACCGTGTTCAGGAGTGCCTGGGCGTCGCCCTACCTCATGGAGGTGGTCAAGCTTTCTTCCCAGCAGGCGGCAAATGCCTTTGCCGCGGTGAGCGCGGCAGGCACGTTGACGGGTGTCGTTCTAGCTCTGGCAATGAAGCGTTGGTCGGCGGGATCGATCGTCGGGGCGCTCTATGGGGTAGCAATCGTACTGACTACCGCCCTCGCGTTCGATCCGGCGCAGAATGTGTTCGTCGCCGCTATCGTGCTCTCCACCTTGTACTCGATTAGCAACTGCCACACGATTGCCTTAGCGGAAGCACAAGAGCACATCTCCGCCCGAAGGCGTGGCATGATCTTGGGCGTCTTGAACGGCCTGGGGTTTGTCGGCGTGGCCTCGTCTTCCCCGATATTCGGGATGATCGCCCGCTCGCTCGAACCAAGCCCCGCTTTCACAGCCATGTTCGCCGCAACCGCAGCAGTCCTCACCGGTTCTCTCGTCTTGTACATGTTCCGAAGCCGAATGAGGTGACCGTTCTCGACTGTGGCGTCCTTTGAGTGGGGAACGACCGCCGTCAGGATCCCGAAGAGTTGGAGACTGAGGTCTTGTTGTAGATCGCTCCTCCGCTATGTCGATAGCTGGAGGATGTCACATGCCAACGCACGACGAACACTTCCGCATGCTTTCGGAAGCGGTACAGGCTTGGTACCGCTATTACGAGGTCGAACCCGACGACCAGGCGTCGCAAACCTTGTGCTCGGCCGCCATCGAGTTCTTCAACGAAGGCGCGACATCGTTAGAGGATGTCACAACGTTGCTCATCGGCACTTATGTCGGCAGGTGGGCGACGCGCGTAAACGCGCCGACGTCGGCTGCCGTTCACTGAGCTGCCGGGTCGACGGGATAACCGATTTCGTCCTGCACCTTGCTGATCGACAGCTTCCCGCCCAGCGGAGAGACGTGCTCAGCAGCTTCGATTTCGTTATCGTCCTTGAGAAGCCAGCAACTACCAGTCGGCCGGAGCGACACCGCGGAGGTCTTTGCGGTGCAGGATCGAGGTCACCCGGTTGCGGCACCTGCGACGAATGTCTTGCACCGCACGAATTGGCCGGAACTTCTTGAATCCGCGTTCGTTTTTAGATGGTCCGAAACACAGGAGGCTCTATCATGGCTACTACATCACGTGGACGAAATCAGGACCGGGCGCGCGTCGCCGCCGGTCAGAAGCATGAAGTCGCATACGAGGCGAAAAAGGAAAACGTTTCGAAGGATACGGTCAAGAAGGCGGTCAAGTCTGCCGGTAACAGCCGCAAAAAAGTCGAGGCCGAGATTGATCGCCACTGACGGTGATCGCCAGTTACAACGTGAACGGCGTCAATGGCCGTCTCGAAGTCCTGCTTCGGTGGATTGGGGAGACCGCGCGGGACGTCTGCCTGCTGCCATGGTGTTCACGTTCTTGGCCAGTTCGGCAATTTATCATTTCTCTTCATAGATTCAAAGCAAGTTGCAGCTAAGGTCGCGTTCTCGTATGGAGGGTAAAATGCTGAGATTTGTCGGCCTTTCTTTTATTTTTGGGGCTGTCGCCTTCTTAGTCCTCGAGCTGATGCGGTTGCATTGGGGCGATGACTCGATGTTCACAGAGCCTTACCTCGGTTTCTGGTTCCTTTTCGGTGAACTGATCGGCGGGATCGGTGTTCAAACGATCTTTGGATTGTTGATCGGGGGAGCACTTTTTGTAATTTCTCGAACGCCTGACAAAGTTAGGCGGAGCCTCATCACATCGACGATAACCACGACGATTGTCACATCGCTGATGTTGATCGGAGTTTACGGCCATCGAACAGAACGCACAGTCGTCGAGGCTATTAGCCTCAGAGGTGCCTTGTAGACTTTACGCTCAACCGTTTCTCACGCCGACAACCTAAGTCCAATTGTCTGCATCACACAGCCTAGAACGTTCACCCATAGCAAGAGTCGAACCTGCCCTATCGTCATAACAACCCATCAATAAATGACTATACAGATATCGTGTCGGTTGTATCCACAGACGGACCGCTACCAATCGAACCTACCCAGCCACGGCTGAGCCACTGAAGTTCCACAAATACCTCTTACGCCACCGACAGATCAAGCCGCCTGAGTGGCCCTCTCGGATGCTTACTTCTGTTCTTCCATCTCTTCATCGACAATCGAGCTGACGAGGGCAACGACCCGGCTGCGCACACGCGGGGAAAGGAGCAAGACGTCGTCTATCAGACGCCGTCCCTCCGCCGTGGAAATGTAGGCAATCTTCTCATCGATCTCTGTTATGATTTGCTGGCCCTGAGTGGTTTCGGGATCTGGAAGGCCTTCGAAAAACCTCGAAACAGGGATCTTGAGGCAATTGGCAAGCTCGTAGAGCATCGAAGCGCTGACGCGGTTCTTACCGCTTTCATATTTTTGTACCTGCTGCAAACTGACCCCGATGCCGGCGCCGAGATCCCCTAGGGATACATTCGACTGCATTCGGCGGATACGGATTTGCTGTCCGACATGCCGATCAACTGGATGCACCAACTCGCGCGCTACATTCGACTGTTCGGCTTGCGCAGGCCTCGAAGTCCGGACCTGTGCTGCTGCATAGCGCTTCATGGTGGACACCCCGATGGAGAGTTTCACGCGGTGCGCCCCCGCTGAAAACTCGCTCAACCCACTGATCGGGGAGTTGGAAACCGTACAAGACGGTCCTGTGGCCTTTAGTTCCGAGGAACCTGGACATACGCCACAGGCTCCTCGACCGAAGGTCAAGGAGTGTGGTGTCGAATCGGCCGACACCAACCGCTTGTAGGGGTTTCCACACCCCAAGGCAGCGCGTACTGCCTCGCTGCGAAACCTAGTTGAAATCCGCGCGCGGCGCAACCGAATGCTTCACAAGATTCAATGGCTTCGCTCTTCCAACGCTGCGCGAAGAGCCTCGGCGCTTTTGAATACGCCAAGTGGCGCTGTGTGAGCCGCGGCCGAACGAATGGCGTCAGCCGCAGGCTAACGATCTGTTCTGGGTCCGTACGCAATGGCCGGAAGGGTCGTCGGAGCCTTTTTGCTGCGGGGTGATCTGGTTGAAGTCGGCGTATTTCACCTTAGACGCCACCTCCGCTTGTTAGGATGGATGGCGAAGTTTCCCATCAGCTGTCCAGGAAACTCGATCTCGGCGACCAGGGTCGGCTCGACCCAGACAATAGCGGCACTTCAGGAATAGGGCAGGGGCGGCTGCTTTCGCTTCCAGCGCAGCTTGTCCAGCATCTTCCGCAATCGGATGGCCTCGGCTTCCTTGAAGCCCGTTGATGCAGACCGACCGAACCTCGACGCTGTGTGCTCTCGCATCACACAATCTGTGCCGGCGCATAAAAACCCATCGGCTGTGGAATTGATGAGCGCGGCGCAGAAGGCGTCAGGGTAATGGCCTCGCCGCTCTGGGCGGCTGCTCGGCGGGACGATATCCGACAAGCGAGTGTGCCGGCTTCGCTGCTCGAATCGCCGAACGCCGTGCTTCTGCTACACCTCGCATCGGCTGGGAGGGGCGCTGACGCCGGTTGCTGACGACCGGTCATATCGCCGGGCTTCTTGTCTCCGGCGAAGGTGTAAAGCGGCTTACCTTCCCATTTCTCAATGGCTTCGTCGGAAATCCGCGGGTTATGGGCATCGATGATTGGAGCTGGCGGCATTCCTCGCGGTACGGGACGATCATGGTCGATCTCCGCCCCACTTCTGCCCAAGGGGTCGCAACGATCTTGGCTTCCATATTTGAAGATACAACACTGTGCCCGCCCAGCGACATTTCCTTATCAGCTTCGTCACCACGCCGATTGTGGTGCCGAGGAAGATCGCATAACGGATCGAAGGGAACTGGCCCGGCAGGCGAGCAAAGAAAGACAAGGTTGACAGGCGCATTGCTTCTTCGATTGAGGGTTCGGCAGTTCATGCGTGACGACGGTGGTGCCGATCGATCTGGCCTTCGCCCGTGCGCGCTGGCAACGCCGGCGCTCTGGATGCGCTACATAGACCGCGTCGGGGTTGGCGGAAAATCTTTTAAGACTCCGGCGATGTACAACAAGGAAGCTCGCCGATAAGTTGCCCACGTGCAACTTTTGAATCAGTACGGTTTGACTTCGTTCAGGGCCAATGTAGCCTCACCCGTCTCATCCCCCATTCGACTGGCCACGAATTCTGCTCCTGGAAAGGTGAGGTGGACATTTGAGCGTGGCTATAGACGGGCAGTCCGGTAATCGTTATTTCGGATATACCACCCCATCACCAAATCATCCAATGAATTTTCAAGGCCTTTTATATTGAAAAAAGTGCAACGCAGTTTTGCCGTCGAGTACAAAAGCGGCAGACGAAAACTCGATACTAGGTCGAACTCGATCTGGGGCAACGTGGACCTAAAGTCCGTCGCTCGCGACCTAGACGAAGAGGCAATGCCGTTTCTGTCGGATAGCTCTCAGAGTGGCAAATCCGACAGCGAAATTTCTCTACCAAAACCAGATCAGGCTGAGTCGTTGTTGACACCGCCTCTTGAGCCGTCGACAACTGCATCAGATGCACAGGAGATAAGCATGGCCGACGAGACTGATACTGCAACCAGTGCCGATGTGCCGGCCGTTGTCGAAACGCCAATTACGCCGAAGAAACAGCGCAAACCCAGGGCCAAGAAAGCCGCGGCACTCGAAACCGCGTCAGCTGACACTACGGCAGAGCCAGCAGCTGCTCTGGCCGGCGCCGGTGGTGTGAAGAGGAGAGGGCGCAAGACAAAGGTGATCGAAGCTGCGGCGAGCGCCAAACGCGCACCTGTGCGCCGTGCTCCGAAGGCGGTGCAGACAGCCTCGGCCGCGCCGACGACAGCGATCGATGAAATGGCGGACCTCCTGCAGTTAGAAGAGGAAAATCAGCGGCTGCGCAAGCTTCTGGCTGAAAAACTTCGCGCTGAAAATGCCGATCTGCGCAAACGGCTCAAACTCGATTGATAAAAGCAGCTGGTCAATCGCCGGCCGCATTTCCATGCTTATCAAGAGATAAAATTTGGCGACGGTGAGCTGTTGCCGGAATGAAGACTTACTGCCTGCTTGCGGGATAAAACGCGAGGTCGGATAGATGGCGTCTCCCTGGAAATTTCTTGCCCGACTGGTCTCACCGGGACGCGAACAAAAGCGAAAAAACGGCTCGACCGAGAAGGTTTCGCCGGAGGCGTTGCCTAGTTCTGGTCCGACTGAAACGCCTGCCGAGGACAGCCTGAATAGCGATGGTCGGCCGGCAGGCGCGGAGCTACCTCGTCACGGTCAACCCGGTGCAGTTTCCCTCAAGCCTGTGCATTCCGAAGAAGCCGAAAGCGATGTCCACGACAAGGTCGACGGCGAAGTTGCCGAAATCGTGGAGGTCGCTGATCCCGCTATATCCGGTGGTACGGGTATCAACGCCACCGCTGCACATGATGCCGCTTGGATCAAGCGAACTGCCGAGGTCGCACCGCGCGAGCAAAGGAGCCGCAGCAAGGAAGCGGTGGCGATTGCGAACGATCCCCAATTTATCCAAACTGCAAACGGGATGAGCCTCGATGACGAGATCAGGATGCTCAGGGATCAGCTGGCCAGAAAGCTAACGTTGCAAAACGCGCAGTTGAGAAAAATGCTGGAGCGGTTTGAACCATGAGCGTGACGCGCTGCCTGCCTTTTAAGCTTGTTGCAGGTGTCCTTTCAAGACGATAGAGGCGGCATCCTATCTTGCGACCTATCCTCACGACGGTTATACTGTTTTTGAAAAACAGTATAACCCTGGAGTCGAGCTATGAAGTCCATCGACCTCATGTATCAGACGATGCTCGCTGAGCTCGGTCAGCGCTCGCTCGACGCCGCTTGGACGGCCGATTTCCCTCCGGAGGGTCGGTTCACCCCGGCAAACATCAAGGGGCGCAAGTACTGGTATTTCGACATCCCGGATGGACATGGTGGTACGAAACGTCGTTACGTCGGTTCCGCTGATGATCCGGTTATCGCACAGCGCGTAGCTGATCATAAGCGGGACAAGGACGATCTACGCGCTCGCAGGCGCTTGGTAAATACCCTGACCCGCGAAGGCGGGATGATCGCCCCTGACGCCATGTCGGGCGATATCGTCGAGGCTCTTGCCGATGGCGGTCTCTTTCGGCTCCGGGGTATTCTCATAGGCACGGTGGCCTTTCAGTGCTATTCAGGACTGCTCGGTGTCCGTCTTCCCATGGCTGCGATCCTGACCGGCGATGCTGACATCGCCCAGGACTATGCCATCAGTCGGGAGGTCGAAGATAGTCTGCCTTCGATCCTTGAGTTGCTGCAGGGCGTCGACGCCAGCTTTCGTCCAGTTCCACATCGATCGGGAGCCGCGGTCTCGTCAGCGTTTCAGAATGCCGACGGCTACAGGGTTGAGTTCCTGACGTCGAACCGTGGTTCGGATGACTACATCGATCAGCCGGCGAAGATGCCCGCTCTTGGTGGCGCCAGCGCGGATCCACTGCGCTTTCTCGACTTCCTCATAAGGGAACCCGTCAGGACAATGCTGCTCCACCGAAGCGGTGTTCCGGTCGTCGTCCCTGATCCGTCCCGGTATGCCGTCCACAAGCTAATAGTCGCCAGCCGCCGAAACACGGACGGGCAGGGGCCGGCGAAGCGTGAGAAGGACATCCGACAAGCTGCGCTGCTCTTCGAAGCGCTGCAGCAGACAAGGCGATCTACTGACTTGGCGCTCGTCTACAACGAAGCATGGAGGCGCGGGCCTACATGGCGAGAAGGTATTCGAACCGGGGCGGGAATGCTGCCAGCACAAGATGCCGAGCGGCTCAACACGGTCCTGACCGAGGGCGGAAAAAGAAACGGCGAAGAAATTGAACTTCCGTTTGGAGAATAGGCCGTCTTTCAAGGCTAAGCAGTTGATTTGATTCGAAGTCGTGAAGACAATGAAGATGAATATGGTCCTGCGGGGTCCTGTGCCGAATATCTGCATCGCACGGTCTCAGATCTGGCCCCGGCCAGCGCCGGGCAGGCGAAGCGCTGATCTACATAGCAAGGGGGTCAATCGAGAAGATCGCGGTCGGCGACGTGCTCCTGATACGCAAGGGCGACGTCGTACCGGCCGACGGGGCTCTCGTCAGCGAAGTCGCGACGATCGACCAGGCGGTCCTGACCGGAGAGCCCTTAAGGGTGCGCATCGCGAGGGATGGCAACATTTCAAGTGGCGCTACGAACGAGGGGGACGTGATCGAAATCCGCGTTCTAAGTCGCGCCGAGACAGCACCTATGCCGGAATACCGGAATAGTGAGGCTCGTGGAAGCATCGAGGCGCTCCAAGGCGAAGCTGATGCGACTGGCCGACCGGTTCTCGGTGTGGTTCTTGTTCGCCACGGTAGCGATTGCAGGCGTCTCGGCGTTCATGTCCGGAGACCTGTCAAGGATCGTGGCCGTGCTGGTCGTCGCCACGCCCTGTCCGTTGATCCTGGCCGTACCCGTCGCACTTGCGAAGGAGGGCGTTCTGGTGAAGGGTGCGGGACCTCTCGAGGCACTCGTCCAGGCCACCGTGGCGGTGTTCGACAAGACGGGGACGCTCACCGCGGGACAGCCCGAAGTCGGCCACATCGAGGGATCGGAGCATCCTAACAGGATCCTGCGGCTGGCCGCCTCGCTGGACCAGGCGTCGGGCCATGTGGTCGGACGCGCGCTGGTGGACGAGGCGCATAGACGTGGGTTGGTAGTGAGCCGCCCATCGGAGGTGACCGAGACCGCGGGATCCGGAATCGTCGATGGCGTGCGCGTCGGCGTCGGAGGAGACGCCTATTTCGCAGAGGCGCCGCCGTCCGGGCCTAACGGGTCAGGCAGCGCAATGCGTGTCAAGGTAGTGTTTGACGGCACGCCGGCTGGCACGATCACGCTCGAAGACCGGCTTCAATACCTTCCGCCAGTCGGCGGGGCATTGCTTCAGGAGGCCATCGACGTCGCGGTCATTCTAACGCCCTTCGCGCCCTCTAATGGGCGAGAAGCACTGGTAGCTCGGCCTTGACGAGAAGTTCTCGAGTGACGCCGCCGAGGATGAACTCACGAAGCCGCGAATGGCCAAATCCGCCCGCGACCAGAAGGTCCGCCTTTCGTTCCAGCGCGGCCGATTGGATGGCGCCTGTCGCGGTCTCGCCGCCTGCCTGGATCGATACGTCATCCACGTCGAGTCCCGAATGCTTCAACGAAGAGATCAGGAGGGCGCGGTTCGCCTCGTCGATCTCCTTGTCGTCGGTGATCGAGATGACCTGCACCTTGATCGCGCGTTCGATGAAGACCCGTGCGCTGGAAAGGGCGCGCGCTGCGGTGGCGCTGCCGTCCCAGGCGACGGCGATCGTGTCCACACGAGAGTAGACGCTGGTGGCTGGAAATAGCACGAGCGGACGGCCGCTTCCGAATAGCAGCGTTTCGGAGAGTTGCCGGGAGAGCTCCGAGGCTTCGACGATGGAAAGGTCGTAGCACTTGGCAATTTCAGAAAAGCGTTCATAGACGAACGGTTCCCTGACCTCGAATCCGTGGATTCGCACCTCGAAGCCAGTTTCCGAAATAGCGTCGGCGATGTGTCCCCGCAGCGAAGTCCCGCTGTCCCGGCTATACCGTTCTGCTTGTCCCCGCCATGTCTCGACATCGATAACGGTGGGAAAGGGCGGATGGACCTGGGGGATCCGGACTTGTGGAATACTGGCGACGAGATGGGCGTCATTTTGCCTAGCGAGGCCGATAGCATTGTCGATTATGGCGAAGGAACTCGCGTCGGGATAGGTCGACAACGGGAGATGGAACTGCGGCTTCATGCTTGCCTCCTGAGGTTAAACTTCCGTCATGATGCATGCCGCTGAGAGAGTTCGCATTGCGCTTGGTCAAGGCCGCGGCGCAATGAAGCTCCTATAATCGCGCCTTCATCGAAGCTGGAGGATACGGCCATGACGATCAATCTGACGGAGATCAACCCCGGTGAGTGCTACCGCATCCTGGAGAACGAGCGTTTCGGTCATCTGGCATGCTGCAAGGATGGGCAGCTCTACGTGGCGGCGATCTATTTCGCCTTTTCCAACGGCGTCGCCTATAGCTTCACCATGCCCGGCAAAAAGCTCGACTGGATGCGGGGAACGACAAGGTCTGCCTACACATCGAGCAGCGTTCGAGCGCCGGCGGGTGGACGAGCATCGTCGTCGAAGGCAGGTTCGAGGAATTTCCTGACAGCGAGGCGCGACAAAGCGAACGGCTCCACGCGTGGTCTTCTCCAAAAGTATTCGGACTGGTGGGAAATCGGCTCTATGAAGCCCCAGGAGTTCCCCATGCACCCGATGGCTCTCCTCATGTCTTCTACGGCATTGCCGTCACGGCCGTGTCGGGACGCAGTGCAGTCAGAACGGAATGACCGTCGATGCTCGAGCCGAACCCGCATCCCACAATCGGAGCACCACATGCCATATCTACGCGGCCTATATCCAAGCGCCACATCTAATTTCACCTCGCACCCGCGTTTCGCGCGGGCGCTCTGATTCAAGACGAGATCTTTGCCGGTCGGCCGCGGTCACTGCGGATTTGACGGCGTCCGCCGCCCGGCGAGGGCTTCGATGCTTTGAATTTCCGACTCGACTTGCCCGCAGTATCGACCACGGTGATGCGGTCGAGGTTCTTTCGGACTATGTCGAGGGCGAGCTGGAGGAGTATCCTAGAGAGGTGGCGCGACTGTGTGAGGCCGGGTCACGAACGTTGTCGCACGCCGCCGAAATGTGTCGCGACGTCGCCGCCGGTCAGGCCAACGAGGCTGAAGCGAAGACGGTCGTGTGAAGCCCGCGGCTCATCGGATGGTTCGCAAGACGAGCACGGTGCATGGTGCGCGCTGCACGACGTGGTCCACGACCGAGGCGAAGACGCGGTGGAGCACGTCGTCGCGGCGAGAGGCGATCACGGCGAGATCGGCGGCATCTCCTTTGCGATGGCGACGATGAGCTGCGACGGGTTGCCCGCTCGGACGTGTATAGAAGCAGGAGTCTCGGTCGACCGCGGGGCTTCCGAAAGCCTGGTCTCGGAGGCTCCCATCACCTCAACCGCCCAATCGTTCGGCGAGGCCGACGAGGGCAGGCCCTCCACCGCGTGAACGAGGTGGAGGCTTCCGTTGGGCGCGATCTGCGCGTGGGCCGTTTCGACGAGGTGGAGCATGCGTTGCCGGGATCCTCGGCCGATGGCGCCGTGGCGAACATGTCAGTATATGTCCTTGCCAGACAGGCTAACGAACTCGGTCGTCAGTCCGTCGTCATGCGCTTCCTTGAGAAGCCGATCGGCGCTCATGATGTCGAGACACATGGTGCCCGTGAAGGATTGCCGCAGGGCGCAGCAGAAGTGATCTCTCGCCCATGCCTGGCCTCGCGGCGTCGCCGCCGTCACTTCCCAGCGATCCTCGTCCCGACGTCCGAGAACAAGGTCTGCGGACGTTCGCTCGACGGGAGGAATGGTCGTGGCAGCGTTCGTTTCTGTCTTGCCGGTCTTTTCTTGTTCGCGCATGTCCGTCTCCTTTGGATGAGGTCGTGGCGCTGTGTCCAGGAGCCTATCTGTCCCCGGGCGTTTGTCTTTGACGAGCATCAATCCGGATGTTTGACCGGGATCAAGCCAAGGTGGGGAAGGTGGCGATACGACTGTGGCCTGCGGCGTCTGCCGGACGGACCTTCACGTCTGCGAAGGAGACCTCTCCCAGCCAAAGCTTCCTCTCGTTCCAGGGCATGAGATTGTCGGAACCGTGATCGCAACGGGCGAGGGCCTTCCTCGTCGCCTTGTCGGTCAAAAAGTCGGGGTACCTTGGCTGGGCCATACCTGCGGGCACTGCGCATATTGCCGAGAGGGTCGCGAGAACCTGTGCAACGATCCTGGCTTCACGGGTACACAATCGACGGCGGCTTTGCGGCCCATGCGGCGGCCGAGGCGGGCTACGCGTTCGAACTGCCTGAAGATGCGGACCCGGTGGCGACCGCGCCTCTTCTCTGCGCGGGCCTCATCGGGTGGCAATCCCTGAAGATGGCGGGCGAGGGGAGGACGATCGGCATCTATGGGTTCGGCGCGGCCGCCCACATCCTCGTGCAGGTGTGCAAGCATCGAGGCCAGAGCGTCTATGCGTTTGTGCTTCCCGGTGACGAGGCCGGACGGAAGTTCACGCTTGATCTTGGCGCCGTCTGGGCCGGGTTTTCCGGTGAAAAGCCGCCGGTGCCGCTCGACGCCGCCATCATCTTCGCGCCGGCCGGCGAGCTCGTGCCAATGGCGCTCGACGTGGTGCGGAAGGGCGGAACGGTGGTCTGCGGCGGCATCGACATGTCAGACATTCCGAGCATGCCCTATCGTCTGCTCTGGGGCGAGCGGCGGGTCGTCTCGGTGGCGAACCTGACGCGGAGCGACGGGGCGGAATTCTTCTCGATCGGGAAGGCGGCAGGGGTCAGATGCTTCACCAGCGTCTACCCCCTCGAGCATGCGAACGAGGCTCTCGACGATCTGCGCGCAGGCCGTGTCTCTGGAGCCGCCGTGATCGTTCCGTAGCCGATGTTCCCCTTGACAAGGATCAATGCGCTTTGCTTGCGCTACACAAAAGCTTCTTCGTCAAGACGTCCGCCGACAACCGGCGGCGCTTCCGCAAGGAGATCAGAGATGTCGCGTTCGTTGCTCGCCTTGGCGGCGCTCTTCATCGCAGGTGAGAGCCTATTGTCGGCTCCAGCCGTTGCAGACAGCCTGTCGCTCGCGCCGATGCTCCAGCGTGTCGTGCCGAGCGTCGTCAGCATCTCGGTGCAGGGCAGGGAACTCGACGACGCGGATGCAACGCTTGCTGATCCCTTCTACAGAAAGTTCTTCGGACTACCTGACGACGCTGCGCCGGCAGAGCACAGCTTCCAATCGGCCGGATCGGGTGTCGTCATCGACGAGGTCCACGGCTACATCGTCACCAACCAGCATGTCATAGCAAGCGCCTCAAAAATCGAGGTGGCGCTCTCCGACGGCCGACGCTTCCAAGCGAAACTTGTCGGCGCCGATCCCGAGACGGATGTCGCTGTCGTTCAAATTCCACCTGATCATCTTGTTCAAGCCGAGTTTGGAAGCGCGTCCTCGCTTCACGTCGGCGACGTCGTCGTGGCGATCGGGAATCCCTTCGGCCTGGGCCAGACCGCGACGATGGGCATCGTAAGCGCGCTTGGGCGCCGTGCCGTGGGATCGGAGGGGTACGAAGGATTCATTCAGACGGACGCGTCGACCAATCCCGGCAATTCGGGCGGCGCGCTTGTAAGCGAGGACGGCGTCGTGGTCGGGATCAATAGCGCGATCATCGGCCCCGCCGGAGGAAGCATCGGCATCGGTTTTGCGGTCCCAGCCGAGACTGTCGGCATCGTGATGCGGCAGCTCATCCTGACCGGCAAGTTGGTACGCGGCGAGGTGGGAATTTTAACGCAGGACCTGACGCCCGGTCTCGCAAAGGCGTTCGGCATCGATGAAGGGGCGGGCGCGCTGGTCAGCGAAGTCCTTCCGGGTTCACCGGCGGCAAATGCAGGAATTCAGCCGGGCGACGTCATTCGGATGGTCGACGGAAGGACGGTGCGCGGCGCGTCCGACGTTCGAAGGCTTGTGGGATCGCTACCGTTGCAGTCCAAGCCGTCCTTCCAGATCGACCGCGCGAGCCGAAGGATAGAAGCATTTCCCGTGGTGTCCGACGCACCGGTTGCCGAACCGGCTGCTCCGCGTACCATTCATATCGGCCGCGGCCCTCTCGCCGACGCCGAGATGGCGAACTCTCCCGATGGTCCCGGCGCCCGCGTCGTCGTCGTCGCCGAGGGTTCGGTCGCGGCACAGGCCGGCCTGCAGCCGGACGACGTTATCGTCGCTCTCGACCAGCAGCCGGTGACGGACGTCGGGCAACTCCTCTCAATACTCGTGAAGGAGCATGCCCGTGCTCTCATCACCGTCGTGAGGAACGGCCACCGCCTCTTCGTGGCCGCTGACGTGCAGACCCAGTAGCAGCCCGCAGACCGTGTTCTGTCCGCTGAAATTCCAAGGTCGCTCTCGTGCTTGATGAAGATCAACGACGAAAATCTGCGGCGCTGTCACGATCGGCACGTCGCAAACCTGAAGGAGGTTGTCATGAACGACATTCAACTCAGACAGAACATTCTCGACGAAATGGAATTCGAGCCCAGTATCGACGCGGCTGATATCGGCGTCGCGGTCGAAAGCGGGATCGTCACACTGACTGGTCACGCGCGCACCTACGCGGAGAAAGACGCCGCAGAGCGCGTGGTTAGTCGCGTCAAGGGCGTGCGCGGAATAGCTGCCGATATCGAGGTCCGGATTTTCGGGCCGAAGGAAACAGACGACGACGACATCGCCCGGCGAGCTGTCAAAATGCTCGACTGGAACGTTTCCGTGCCAAAGGATTCGGTGCAGGTGCGGGTCCTCAAAGGGTGGATCACCTTGCGGGGAGAGGTCGAGTGGCAATATCAAAAGAACGCTGCCTACGACGCCGTGCGGCATCTCGCCGGCGTAGTAGGGGTGTCCAACCTAGTGGAGCTGAAGCCGCATATTACGGCGGTGGATGTCAAGAAACGCATCGAGGATGCTTTCCAACGCGACGCCGCTCTTGAGGCCGATGCAATCAGAATCGACGTCCAAGGCAGAAAGGTAATCCTCTCCGGCAAGGTGAAGACCTGGTCGGAACGGCAGGCGGCGGAGCGCGCTGCATGGTCCGCTCCAGGGATCAGCAACTCTCGACGACCGACTGACGGTCGGGTGATCGAATATCGGGATTGGCTAGACGTTACTGCTCTGCCCACACTCAGCAGCAAGGGCGCCGCTGAGCGCCCTTCGCATAGAGCCCAATTTCCTTGATCGACTTGCGCGCAGATCTCGTCTTCGGAATGAAATTCCGCACCACCCGTTGCAGAGCCTCCGTCGCGAGCACAAGGCGACCATTGTTGTTGTTGGAGAGCGACCTTGGGTGGCGACGTAGGCTGGGATCTTCCGCGAAGAAAGATATGAGTCCCCGCAACGGCAGCGCGATTGAGGTTCGGGTTTGATTTTTCTAAATTGAAATCCTGCTGTCGAGCAGAATCGCTATTAGGCCTCGCGGCGAGCAGCAGCCTGAGACGGGTCGACATCTCCGATGCAGTGTACGGCTTCTTCAGCCAGCCGGCGCCCGCTTCGATCTCCTTTTCCGCGGCATGGGGTTCAGAAAAGCCCGACGTCAGGAGAATTTTCACCCTCGGCCAGCGCTCCCGGACATTCCGGGCCAGTTCGTCGTCGTTCATTCCCGGCATGGCCACATCACTGAACAGGAGCGCTACGTCATGCCCCGCCTCCAGCTCCTTCAACGCGTCGATCCCGTTCGTAGCTTCGATCACGAAGTAGGCAAGCGTCTGCAGGCGGCTGACCGTCACTCGGCGAACTCTCGCGTCGTCCTCGACCACCGGGATAGTTTCCGTGCCCCGAGGCGGGGCTTCCTCAGCCCGCTGCTCGTTCGGATGAGAATCCTTTCCGGCGTCGGCGCGTGGAAGAAAGAGGCGCACCGTCGTCCCTTCGCCAAGTTCGCTGTAGAGCTGCAGGTGCCCTGCGGATTGCTTTGCGAAACCGTAGACCATGCTCAGCCCAAGCCCCGTTCCCGAGCCCGTCGGTTTCGCGGTGAAGAACGGTCGAAAGCCCTCTCCATCACATCGGACGTCATTCCGGTGCCGGTGTCGGTCACGGAAATGAGGACGTAGCTGCCGGGGCGGATCGCCGGGGTACATCCCGACATAGTCGAAGTCGATCTTGCAACAGAGCCCTTGCAGGCGGGCACCTCAAAGCAGACAGGAGCTGCGATGGAGGACAAGGCTTCGCAGGTTCTATCGAGCACGAAATACAGCACTGCTATCAAGCAGTTGGCAGGATCCGTGCTCTCACAATCCAACAAAAAGCGCTGATGAACGAACAAAAACTTTCGAACCAGTTTCTGTTGTTTTTCCCGGGCTTCTCGTCAACCAGTCTTATTCCGTTTCCTGCCACCTTAACTCATCATCTTCCGGAAAAGCGGCAGTTGGTTGCGAACATCCAGTGCCTCGGTCGGTGGACTCCGCTGAAGCGCCTATTTGAAGTCACTCTGCCCCAGATACGCTTCAATGCAGCTAGGAATGGGAAGCGATGAGCAAAGTGCGTAGGAGATCAAAGTTTCCCACTCCTTGTGGCCTGCCGAGGTCGGCGATCGATGACAGGCGTAATCGAGAGACACTGGCCTCCGAGACATCAATGCCGCTTGGGGGAGACGTATCTGACAACGTTGGTTGTAAATCCGCTTTTGTTTGCCGATGCACATTCAGTGCCATGGCTGGATCGCATGGTTCAGATACACGCAGATAGACATCGCGACCGATCGCGCGCGTGCCCGGCCTCGCCGAAAAGGTGCCAGATGTGACGGCAGCCTTGCATGCAAAGCTCGACGAGCACCGGGCGTTCGTGCGGGAGCGTGGAGAAGACTTGCCGGAAATCCAGAATTGGCGCTGGGCACGCTCCTCCTAGTGCGACAGAGGACCGGATTGGGTAGCGACTACCACCAGCCATACTGCCGCAGCTACGCCGGCACGCAGGAGAAAGGATTCGAGTGCGAGGTGGCAACCTCGCCTTCGACTTGGGGTGTCCCACGGCAATCGCAGCCTTTGCAGCGTCAGCTACCTGTTTCGAGTCCTGTTCGTTCTGCAAACGATGCGATCTTAAAACGTCCTGGAGAATGATCGCCGGGTCATGCTGCAGCCGTCAACGAGAGGCAGCTAAGGGTGAAGCCCGGTCCCATCGCCGTCAGGACAGTTCTCCTGGGTAGTCCTTGCGCAAGAAGCTTCTCGAGTACGAACAGCGCGGTTGGCGAGGACATGTTCCCATAGTCCGAGAGAACCTCACGTTCCTGGTCGAGGGTTCCCTGGCTTAGTTTAAGCGCCGATTCCAAGGCGGTGATAACCTTTGATCCACCGGGGTGGCACGCAAACCGGTCAACGTCGGCAGGAGCAAGATCTGATCGGGCGAGTATGGACGTTACGCCCTTCAGCACATGAGTTTCGGCGAACGGTGGTATCGCACGATCGAAGATCACGCCCAGACCCTCCGGATCGACGCTCCATCCCATGATGTCTAGCGTGTCGGGCCACGTATGCTGGCCTGCAAGTTCGACCTCGGCCAGACCGGTCTCACTAGCACGCACCACGCAGGCGGCGGCCCCGTCGCCGAAGAGGGCGGTCGCCACGATGTTCGCCTTCGTAAGCTTGTCCATGCGAAATGCCAACGTGCAGGTCTCGACGGCGACCACCAGCACGACTGAGCCTGGCCGGGATGCCGCCAGCCGTGACCCGATTGAAAGCCCAGAGACTCCGCCGGCACAGCCGAGGCCAAACACGGGAACCCGTTCGACATCGTCCCGGAAGCCCAGTTCTCGGCTTACCCTCGCTTCCAGACTAGGTGTCGCAATACCAGTCGAGGAGACGGTTACGATCGTGTCGACATCGCCTGCTGCAATGCGCGCCGACACGAGAGCCTTGCTGGCGGCGGCGACGAACATTGCACCCGCGCCCTCGATATGAGCGAGGTTTCGTTCGGGCCATCCCGACGTCTCGAGATACCACTCGATCGGCCGGACGGCATAGCGGCGCCGAATTCCCGAGGTTTCGAACACCCTTGCCAGCTTTTCGAAATCGCCAAATCGCGATGAGAACGCGGTGTGCGAGGCTCGCGCCGCGTCACGCTGGTCGATGACATGTGGCGGAACGGCGGTGCCGACGGATACCAGCTTGACGGGTTGCTGCATAAGACTCCTTGCGACGGCGCGGGAAGAATTTGGTACGCCGCGCGAGGACGAGACCGAACCGTAACGCCTCGATCCTCAATAAGTTGCAATGCGGGCGAGCCTGACGCCGCACTTCGTCGGAAGGCTTCAGAGACGACGACGCGTGAAGAATGCCTCCCGCGGCTTCGTGTCTGCCTTGATCCACGTCAATGCGCTCAACAAGTTGGCTCCGTAATTGTCCGATCGAAAAGGAGACAGCGCGATGCTTGCTAGAGACATCATGACGACCCCGTGACGACGCTCGACGAGGGACACAACGTCAGGGAAGCCGTCGAGATCGTCAACGCCAGCAAGATCGGCGCGGTGCCCGTCATCGATGGCGAAGGGCGGCTCACCGGCATCGTCACCGGGGAGACCTGCTGCGCCGGGTGGCGTCATCCTGGGCGAGACGGGCGGTACCGCATACGCGCGACCGCGAAGATGCACTGGCGGACTATGTGAAGGCCCGAAGCTGGCGCGTCAAGGACGTGATGTCGACGCCCGTCGTCAGCGCCGCCCCGAGCGCAACCGCGAGCCAGCTCGCAGAACTCCTGCAGGCCCACGACATCAAACACCGAACGGCAGACTCGCCGGCATAATCAGCCGTCACGACTTGATGCGAGCGCTTCTCGATGTTCGACGGCAGTGTACTGCTTCCGGCGACGAGGCCCTAGGGACGGCCGTTCGTGGCCGCCTGGAAACCGAGTTCGAAATAAGGTTCCCCATCGTCAATGCGACCGTCTCCGACGGGGCAGTGACCCTGAGGGGAGAGGTCGAGACGGAGCTGGAATGCTCGGCGGCCAGGGTGGCGGCGGAAAGCATCCGCGGCGTCGGCGGCGTGGTAAACAACATCACCCTGGCTACCGCATGGTGAGCTCTCTCAAACTATGAAATCGTCCCTGGAGTTTCCGTCATGTTTGTCAGGGTCATCGCAGACGCCGTCGCGTCGAGGTTTCTCCTCGTCATCCTGATCCTCATGGTGGGGACGGTCGTGAGCGTCCTACTGGTGAGGCCATCCGACGACTCCCGAACCGGGCGCGTCGAGCGCTCTCTCTGACCCGTGAGTGCGCGATGAACATCTGGCCCTCCAGGATTTAATTGTCCGGCCGCGTCCCGCAAATGGCGCGACGGATTCGATGCTCTCCGAACTATTCGGCTTCATCTGGCTGATGGGAAGGCGTCATCAGGCGTTGGTCGCAGGGCTGTCCCTGGCTCTTTTCGTTATCGGCGCGGCGCCTCTCGAACTCCAGCGCCGGATCGTCAATGAGGCGACCGAGCAAGCGTCATACCGGTCTCTTCTCTTTCTCGTCTCCCTCTATCTCGCGGTCGCAGTGTTGAAGGGCGCGATAAATTCACCTCCAACCTCTAAAGAAGCTGGGTGGGCGAAAAAAGCACGCTTTGGCTCGGGGCGCGCGTTCTGCATCGGGCCGAGACGCCGCCATCGGAATCCACGCTCGAGGGGGTTGAGCTGTCGATCGTCTTTGCGGAAGCGGAACCGGTGGGCAGTTTCGTTGGGACCAGCATCTCCGAGCCGCTACTCCAGATCGGCATCCTTGTCACCGTGGGCGGTTATCTGATCTATCTCCAGCCGCTGATGAGGATGGCCGTCGCAGCCACCTTCGCCCCGCAGATTGCGTTCGTCCCGATGTTAGGCTGCTCACCTGGCTTTTGGAGATGCCGCTCATACCCATGGCCTTGACCAAGTCGTCGACAGAACGAGTCGAGATTCCCTGGATATACGCTTCCTGGATAACGGCCGTCAGAGCTTTCTCTGCCATGCGGCGCGGTTCAAGGAAGCTCGGAAAGTAGCTGCCTTTGCGCAGCTTCGGAATGCGAAGCTCGACGGTGCCAGCCCGCGTCTCCCGATGTCACGGTAGCCATTGCGTTGTGCGAGCCGCATCGAGTTCTTCACACCGAAGTCTGCACCCGTAGCCGAGCCTACTTCCAGCTCCATCAGCCGCTCGGCAGCAAGACCGATCATCTCACGCAACAAATCTGCATCGGCACTCTTCTCAACAAGGGAGCGCACGTTCATCATGTCATTGGTCCTCGGTGATCTTTCCGTCAGGTTGGTCTTGAACAACCCGACCCTAGCGGAAAAACACTGATGGCCGCCCGCAAAGCCGATCACCCGCTACAGCGCAACGAGAAGCGCGCGGGCGCTCGGCTTTACTCCCTACCGTCACCTACGCCACGTACTGGGACACGATCCGATAGAACGGCCACCTTTTCCCGCGTGCAAGTGGCCATATGGGGGTGGCGTAATAACCAGGCATACGCGAGGTCGGTATGGCAGGTTTGATCTCTCCTTCCAGGTCGCTCGCGTTATAGATCGCGACGACGCCGGGCACCGAGAACGCATCGCCGACATCGATGTTCAGGATTCGGGCATGTGGCTGGTCGGAGCGTCGCAATGCGATATGCAACATACCGCGGCGCCATGTCATCGACATACTGACCAACACCCGTCAGCAGACGTGGATCTTCGGTGCGCTTGTCCCGCTTGCCGACAAGTTTGAGCCGCAGCTCGACGGAATGGTCCTGCTGGCTCATTCGTAGAACTCCACACCCTTTCGCAACTCTTGCCATTGCGCGTCGTCGTGGCCGAAAATGATAGAAGCTCCCCGCTCCCGAAGAGCTTTCAGGCGAGCGAGTGCCTCTGCGGCGAGTTCGATGTTCCAAGTATTTCTCGGAGCGATACCGGTGTCGACGCTCGCCTGGAGCGGGGCAGCATCTGAAGCGAGTATAAATGAACCATCTTTTTCCAGCTCGACACGGGCGACGGTCATTCCGGGGGTATGACCCGGCATGGGCAGCAAGACGATGCGCCCGTCGCCAAAGACGTCATGCTCGGCATTGAAGGTCTGGAAACCCTGGGGCTGGTCCCATTCTCCTCGAAGATAGCCTTGATTTTCTGCACCGCTTGCCGTGGCGGCCTGCGCCTCCGCTTCGTGGCAGAGGATCGTTGCGCGCCGAAAGTACGCGTTGCAGCCGCAATGATCGGGATGCAGATGTGAACAGATCACAACATCTATGTCCTCGGGATCGAGAGCAAGAGTCTTCAACTGATGAACGACCGTCCGCTCTGGCGAAAAGATCGGGGTCATAACCTTGCTTAACCCACCCCATCGCGCGCCTGGATCGATGGCGGCCTCTGGATTGCATCCGCTATCGAACAGCGCGTTGCCTTGGGGATGGCGCATCAGGGTGGCGTGAACCGGCAATTCAATCGCTTCTTCCTTCAGCGCCCCAGGGACGTAGATGGACCGGCGCATACGAAGGCGGCCGGCCTCGAGAAAATGCATCTTCATCTTAAAGGTCCTCTCTTGCTAGCCAGTTCGCGGACGGCGTTGACGATGTTTTCATAGCCCGTACAACGACAGATGTTTCCTGAGAGCGCTTCCCTGATCTTATCATCGGTTTCCAGCGGATGGTGGCGAAGAAGGTCGATGATCGCCAACGATGAAACTGGGCCTACAAATTGGCATTGCAGGCCATGATGCTGGCGGAACGCTTCTTGGATTCGTCCGAGTATCGACGCTTCCCTGGCCATGGTTTCGATTTCGCTTCCGTCTGTCTGCACTGCAAGCATCAGACAGGAGCGTGCGCTCCTTCCATCGAGAATGACGGTGCAGGCACCGCAAACGCCATGTTCGCACCCGACATGGGTTCCGGTCAGGCAAAGGATCCTGGCGCAGGAAGTGGCTCAGCAGCGTTCGTGCTTCGATCGTGCGCGTCATATACGCTTCGTTGACGCTGACGGTGATCGTCTTCTCACTCATCTTGCTTGAAGCCTTTCGTGGTTCGCGCGGCTCCAGGCGGCGCGACGGGCCCGTTTGGCAAGGACGCCTGAGAGATGCCTGCGGTAATCTGCAGAGGCATGGATATCCGTGTTGGGCGTGAGGATTCCAGCCAGGCGATCCGCCACCGTATCGAGAGCCGGCTCGGAAACATCCGTCCCCTCGATGATGCCCTCGATCTCTTCAAGCCGCAGCGGGGTTTCACCAACGCCCATCATGCCAACGCGAACGTCAGACGCCCTGCCATCTACACAATGCAGCGTCGTCGCAAAGCAAGCGAGTGCGAAGTCCCCGTGGCGTTTTGCAAACTCCTCAAATCCCCATCCGGCATCCGGTCTCATCGCGTCGAGCTCGACGCGAATTACAAACTCGTCCGGTTCCAACGAGTTGACCAGCGATCCGACAAAAAAATCGGCTGCAGGTATTTCGCGTCTGCCGCGCTGAGAGGAGGCGATGACCGTCCCACCGAGGAACCGTGTCATCATCGGCATCTCGGTCGCTGGATCCGCATGCGCGACGCTGCCGCCGAAGGTGCCGCGGTTGCGCACGGTCATATGGGTGACGTGATGCATCGCCTCATGCACGATCGGCAAGTGTTGGCGGATGATCGGGTCTGTCGCGGTCAAGTGATGGCGTACCGTCGGCGCCGATTCTCACCCGATCTCCGTGCAGTTCGATCCGATCTCCATGAACCGACGTTACTACGCGCGGCGCCCAAAATCCCGCGGCCCTGCTCGGATGGATACGATCTCTCTGAGCAGTTCGAGGTTCTCGCCGGTCATGGTGGCCACGTCTTCGATCGTGCAGATATGCATCGAACGAGCCATCAGGCGGCCTTTTGCGCAGTGGAGACCGTCGGAAGCATATTCCACGGCAACAGGTCTTCAAGCCTATCTACCGGTTAATCTTTGATCTGGGTTAGGACGTCCGTGAGGTAGCTCTCGGGGTTGCGGCCATGCAGTTTGTCCGTTCCAATGATGGTCAAGATATTAGCGTTGCGCTATCCCGTTCGTAATTTGCATCGTGTAAGTCTTCACTCCTGATGCTCGTTCTCGGGCCGCGCCACGCAACGCGCGGCCCGTCTTTCGGTTTTCTCAACCCGGGAAATTGCTACTCGGATTGATTGATTATTACGAGTTTATATGCAACCTTCGGTACGATCGCCGACGGTCGGCGCACATCAGGAGGAAAAACCATGATCCGTACTAATGCAGTTGCAGCACTTGTGTTTGCTGTAGCAACCTCAGCTCTTGCTTTCGATGCAAGCAACTTCAAGGATTTTTCAAGCATCGCATCGGCTTCCAGCAGTTGGCAGAACCAGTCCGGCTCGACGATGATCATTCAAGTCGACTCGTTCGGAAATGTCTCCGGCCAATATGTAAACAGAGCCCAGGGCACCGGATGCCAGAACTCGCCCTATCCGCTAACAGGAAGGGTAAACGGGACGTTCATCGCATTTTCGGTCGGCTGGAACAATTCGACGGAGAACTGCAATTCCGCAACCGGATGGACCGGCTACGCACAGGTCAACGGCAACAACACTGAGATAGTCACGAGCTGGAACCTCGCTTACGAAGGCGGCTCCGGTCCGGCCATTGAGCAAGGACAAGACACTTTCCAGTACGTGCCGACGACTGAGAACAAAAGCCTCTTGAAGGATTAATCTCCTCTGCCCTGCCGGCGCTGGCCCGTCAGAGATTGTGGAGCAAGAATTCATCGAATATGGCCAAAGGCTTAGACGAAGCTGCTTTCCCTGCCGAATAAAAGCGCCGCGTGCTCGTCCGCGCGGCGCAAATCCTTATTTGATGAGTTCAATGCGGCCAAAACGGCAAGCTTTCCGGACAAAAGTAAGCATCCGAGGATGCGCCGCCTTGGGGCAAACGCGGCGATCTGATCAAGGTCGTTTGGCACGATGGCCAGGGGGCCTGCCTGTTCACGAAAAAATTGGAGCGAGGAAGGTTTATCTAGCGTGACGGCCAGGGCGCTTGTCTGTTCACGAAGAAGCTGGAGCGCGGCCGCTTCATCTGGCCGTCAGCCGCTGACGGCACGGTGGTGATCACACCGGCGCAGCTCGGTTATCTGCTCGAAGGTCTACAGAAATATCCCTGCTTGTGAGTCTGACGAATCATCACCGGACAAGATCGGGGTGCTGGATCCGAGCCATCCGTTATTTGGACGCTCCTTTAATGTGATGCGTGAGGTGGGACGTAGAGGCGGCAACTTCGCGCCGTCGTATGAGGTTGAACATCGTGGTGGATCGACCTTGCTGATACCCGTGTCTGCGACACAGGGATATGTCGAAGCCTGAAATACTGACGCGCGAAGGACACCATTCGCCCAATTGTGAGGAGAAGGTTTTGCCAATCACTGTGCAACGCCTCCGCCTTGCAGCGGGCATCTAGGTAAAGGCACAGCGCAACAGATGGACACACGAACCTAGTTTGCTCAGCGCCGTACAACTTGCCGCCAGGCTCGATATTCCCGTCAATTGGATTTACGTTCAAATCAGGCGGAAGCGCCTGCTCATCGACCAGCAATCAACCGGAGCATATTTGTTCCAAAATTCCCCAGCGGTCGTCAACGCGGTTCGCGACCTTCGCAACCGTACCATTCATCAACTCGATCTGAGAATCATTCAGCCTCACCAGGAGGGGCATCAACATGCGTTGTCGCTGGAGGGAATTGACTGGCGCGCACGGCAGGAAACCTGGCGCCCCAGCCGGGTTTGACTCAATTTTTGCATTGAGATTGTTGAGAAATCTGATTCAATGTCGTTATGACATTGCCGCCGCTTACCCTGCCATCGGACCTTGCCAGCGCTCATCCGGCGCTGCTGGCCGAACGTGTTGCGCGGCTGCAAGCTGAGGCGGACGCGGCCAACGCGAAGGCGCGGCTGTCGAGCATTGAGGCGCTCAACGTGCATTTGCAGTTGCTGATCGGCAAGCTGGAGCGCGAGAAGCACGGGCCGCGCCGCGAGCGCACGCAGCGGCTGATCGATCAGTTGGAATTTGCAGCTCGAAGAGCTCGTGGCGTAGGCCGCCGAGGACGAACTGAGCGTCCAAGAGGCCGCGGCCAGAACGCAGTCCGTGCGCGCCTTCGCCCGCAAGCGTCCAGTGCGCAAGGCGTCGCCCAAAGACGTCGAGCGCGCACGCATCGTCATCGAAGCGCCGACGGCATGTGCCTGCTGTGGCGGCTCGCGGCTGTCGAAGCTGGGCGAGGATGTGACGGAAACGCTGGAGGATATCCCGCGGCGATTCAAGGTGATCGAGACGGTGCGCGAGAAATTTACCTGCCGCGATTGCGAGGCGATCAGTCAGGCTCCCGCACCGTTCCATGCGACGCCCGCGCGGCTTCATCGGCCCTCAGTTGCTGGCGACGATCGTGTTCGACAAGTTCGGGCAGCACATCCCGCTGAACCGCCAGAGCACGCGGTTCAAATGTGAGGCATCGGTCCGTCGACCCAGACCCTGGCCGGTGAATGTTGATCCGAATGTCTTCGAGCTGCGGCAAATGCTGGAGCATCACTGTCGCACGGCATACCAGGAGGCAACGTAGCCGGCTGCGGCGACCCCATGCGAATGCGGGACGTCGCGGACGATGCTACCGACAATGGCGTCCCTTTGATCGACGCCATTCGGCCAGTTCGGCACGATGTAGCCGCGATAGCTGTAGATCCAGGTCTCGCCGGCCACATCGCCCTTTCCAGTGAATTGCAGCTCGACAGGGTCTCCCGGACGCACCGTACCGGTCAATTCCAGCGACCACCCGGGCCCACCAATGGTTCCGCCGACCTTGCGCCGAGCCAACTCGGTCAGCACCAGCGTTCCCTGGCCAAATTCCAGTGCATTGAAATCAACCGATAAATCGGGATTGTTGATCAGGCTGCGATAACTCCAAGTGCCAGTGAAGCTCATAGTTCCTCCCAATGGCGATCGACGCCCTAATGATGGCCGGAAACGGTGCCACCCTGGCCGTCCGGCAGGGTGATCCTGATGTTCTGCATCATGCCCTGGTCCTCATGATCGAGGATGTGGCAATGCAGAACGAACTCGCCGATATAGCGCTGGTAGTGCGTCCGCACGGTGATCGTGTAGCGCGCCGACGGATCGGTGCCGGGATTCTTGATCCACAGCGTGTCCTTCCAGACATTTTTCAAGCCTGGATATTGCGGATCGCCGTCGTCATCGGCGCCAAGCGCGCTGACATCGTTGCCGGCCGCATCGACAATTTTGATGATCTGAAACGGATTGACATGGATATGGAATGGGTGGCTGACGAAATCCGAGCGGAGCGTCCATTCGTCGACTCCGCTCAGCGGCAACGTCCGGTCGATGCGGTTGGGATCATAAGGTTTGCCGTCAACCTCGAAGAAGGTGGCACCCGGCTGTTTCACATCGATGTTAAACACCAGTTGCTGCTCGCCAGTGACCTCGCCCGCGTCGATGTCCGGATGGGGAATAAAGCTTGAGAGCGACATCTCGTTCTTGAGGTCATCGATAACCTTGCCGGCGACATTCTGTGACATCGTGCGCTCAGCCGCCGAAATCAGCCAATCCTGCAGATAGGTGCCGATCTCGCCATTGACGGCATGGCCGCCTACTGCAGTGACTATGCCGAGAAGCCGTCGGCTTGGAGCCTCCTGGTTGACGCTGGCCGCTGCCGGTGCGGCGCCATCGATGATGCAGTAGTCACCCGCTCCTGGCAACACCACCAGCGCGTCAACGCGGTAGCCCGGTTGCAGGATCGCTTGCTGCCGCATCTGCACCTGCGCCATTGTCAGCCCGTCCTGGGCCACCACCCCATACGGAATAGTATCCTTGCCGCAATTCTGATCGATCCATCTGTCGGTGTCCGCTGCCGCAAGCGTGCGGAACGCGGTCGTCCCGGTCTTGCGCCGGATTTCGAAATTGATGGTGTCGCGAACCCCGGCGTGTATCATCCGCCACCGCTCGACCGAGCCAGCCTCCGCTAATGCCAACTGACCAAGCACCTGGCCGTTGACGCTGGTGAAGCGGCCCGAAGCCGGCCAACTGCCAGGTCCGAACTGATCGTAGCTTTCGATGCCGCCCACCTGTCCTGGCTGGCAATCATAAGTGATGTCGCCATTGTTATCGGTGCAAGCATATTGAATCTGCTGTAGCACCAAAACCCGTTCGGCGATATCGGAGCCGCCCGGCTGCTTCAATAGGCGGTCGATATCGCCAGTCTCGGTCGGTGTCGGCATGCGATCGCCACGGATGATCAACGCCCCGGACATGCCACTCGACACCTGCAATGCGGTTGATCCGTGTAGGTGTGGGTGATACCAGAAGGTGCCGGCGGGATGCTCAACGGCGATGTTGTATTCATATTGGAACGAAACGCCGGGACGGATTGAGATCAGCACATTATCGCCATTGCCAGACGGATTTACCCAGAGACCGTGCGAATGCAGGTTGGTACCGTTGAAGCAATGGGGGGTATTGGCACTGCCACCGCCGATGCCGCAGGTGGAATCCTGAGGGAACAGGTTGTGAAGCGTTACCCGCACCGTCTGACCGGGCCGTAGATCGATGGTCGGTCCAACCAATGGCGTGTCGGCACCGGATAAGCCGGTCTGGCGGGCGTCTTGATAGCCGCGCAGTTTAACGTGGTCGTAGCGCGCCGTGGCCGGATTGTAGATCTGTCGGTCGAGATAGGTAGCGTTCATATCGAGCAGAACCTCGCCCGGAAATGTCTCCCGGCTTTGTTCGAAGGTTTTCAGCATCCCCTGGGATTTTGTGATAGGTTGCAGCATATAGGCCAGGGGGTTAGTCACGGCCCTGGCCTCTTGAGCGACTGCGAATAGCGCATGGGTGACCGAAAAAACGCTCGCCATACCGAAGATCGCAATTTTGTCAGACACAGACAAACAACCCTCCCAAACCTCTGCCCGGAGTTTTGTTCTCCCCGGGTCGAACCGCATCCACAAAGTTCTACTGCGTCACCATGCGTTCACCTGCAATTCGACTTTGACTCGCGCGCTTTCTCGGGAGAAGACAGCTGCCGCCGCGCGACGAGAAAGTTTCAAGACTCATGCCACTCTGGCCGGATCGAGCCTCAGAAGGAATCTTGTGCCTATGCTTCAAGGACTTCCACGAGAGCGCGGTAGGAAGTCGGGCGGAACAGCACCATGGCGCGCACCTGACAAACCTGACAGCAGGTGTAGTAGGCCCGACATTTTTGTGGGGAGCATCGTTACGTGCGGCAATACGCGTCTCACCTTGTTTGTTTGTCGAGCTGCACTCGAGCAACGCCTTGACGCTCATATCGCGGTCACCGCCGCGGGCATTAATGTCGGCGTCACATACCGTTCATCACACCGCCTAATCGGAGAGACACCACGGGCAGACTACGCCAGTTCTTCCGGCTCTCTGCGCTGCGCGATGATCTCGAAACAAGGTTGCTTGCTCAGGAGTATCGCGCCCTGCTCCTCGACGATCATTTCGACGACGGCAGGAGGGAGCCCTTCCACAATCTTCTCCTATGGACGTCTCTTATGGACGTCCAACGCGATATCTCAGATGCACGGAGCCGAGGCCAGCGGCTTCGGCGCTGATAAACGTGAGCCTCGCCCTGCCGGCAAGCCCATCCTCGCCGCCCTCGAATATGGCCGGTGTATTCGACTTGCCTCCGATCGCAGGGAAGATGACCAGGCTGACCTCGTCAACAAGACCCGCCTTCAAGAAATGGCCATTGGTTTGCGCCCCGCCTTCCAGCATCAAGCGCTTCACACCGAACTCGGTTCCAAGAAGGTCAAGCGCGTTTTTCAGATCGACGCCATCTTTCTCCGAGACGATATAGGAAACGCCAGCCTGGGTGAGGCCCGCCAGGTAAGCATCATCCACGTCAGATCCTGTCAGGACCACAAGGTGAGCTCCCTCAATGTCGCTCTTGTCCCAGCGTAGCCGACCGTCCTTATCCACGATGACAGCGAACTCGCCGGCGTCCGGGTTGGCGATATGGATCGGTCGCGCGGCTGTGCCGGTTGCTTGATAGGGGCGGTCGACGGCGTCCGCGAACTCTTCTCCCGTCGCTCTTCCCGAAAGCCAGGCGTCGGCACCGATCTTCTCATGCAGGCCGTCATAGATCTTCACGAGCTCATCGACCGAATGGCCGGTTGCCTCGGCCCAATCATTGACGATCAATCGGCCATCCAGCGGCGACATCATGTGACAGATTACATAGGGTCTGGGCATTGGATTACTCTCCTCTACAAACATTCCACCGTCAGTGACCTGACTTCAACCAGGCTGCGAATTTATCCATCCAGTCGGGGTGCCAGCGTGAAAACGCCGGCCGGTTCAGGATCATGTCGTCGGCCGCCCAGCGGATCCTTCTGGCATCGATCGCAGACGTAACCGCGTTATCCGGACAGATGATGTAAAAATTCTCGTCGAGCAGACGGACCAGGAAGTATTCCACCAGTTGCTCTGCGGTCCATGCCTCATCGGGTTTCGCAATGCCCTGCGGCTTGAGTGCGATGTTCATGGGTGTCCACGTGTAGCCAGGGACGAGGAGATGAGCCGAAACACGACCTCCCGTCTCCTTCAGAAGCTCGTGCGACAGCTGTTCGGTCAGGACTTTGACAGCTGCCTTTGCCACCGAATATGCGGCGTTACCTGGAGGAGTCGTAATACCTTCCTTGGAGCCGAGGTTGACAACGGCCGACTGGCGACCGGCTTCGATCATGTAGGGCACGAAGACGTGTTGCGCGGCCAGAACACCTCCGAAGTTTACATCGATCTGGCGTCGCCACTTTGCAGGATTGTCCCAAGGGCCGGCTCCTTGCGTTATGCCCGCGTTGTTTACTAGGACGGCCACGTCGCCAAACCGCGAAATCGTTTCGTCCCGCAACCTGGTCAGTGCCGACAAATCTGATACGTCGCCGCTCACGATCAGGATGTCCGTGTCGAGTGTCGAAGTAACATCCTCAAGTGCGTCGGCGTCGAGATCCAGCAGCGCGAGCTTCATGCCGCGGGCCGCGAGAGCCCTCGCGATTGCCAAGCCGATGCCCTTCGCAGCTCCCGTGATGACCGCAACGCGGCCAGGAGCAACGACGCTGTTCATTCTCTCGCTCATTTTTTGTCTTTCCCGTCATTGGACCGTCACCGCTGGAAGGTGTGCCGGACAAGCCGTCGCCGTGGAATTTTTCTCCGAGAAGCGTGCCGGCCGATGGCACCAGCGCAGAGAAGTCCATCAACGCTACTCGGGCGCTTGGGTCGTCGGATCATATCCGCGGGCTGCGAACGACCGTTCGATCGCACTATAAGAATAGGGTAGCGCGACGGCTACTTGAAGTGAGCGGGATCGCACGCACCGATGAGCCGTGTTCACTCAAGGGCCTTCGTGACGTAGGGAATGCCTGGCCAGTTCGACCGCGGACGGGACCAAAAAGGTAACGCACTCCTGGTCCCTGCCAGATCGGTGGATGATTTTCACTCGCCGCCCGGATCAATTTTGCTCATGTAACCAATCGGCTCCACGGGCATTTGGTCACCAGCGCCTCGAGACGATCGTGGTGCTGACCAAACCAAAGGAGTGAAATCATGACAGGGAATAAACCACTCGCAATGATCACGGGCGGCTCATCTGGAATAGGCTTCGAGCTTGCCAAACAATTCGCCAAGAATGGATTCGATGTCGCCATTTCAGGCTCAAGCGACAAGGTGAACGAGGCCGCCGATGCGCTACGAAGCCTTGATGCCGAAGCATATCCGTTCAAAGCGGATGCCTCGACGTACGATGGCGTCGAGAGGTTCTGGACCTTTACGCAGGGGCTGGGGCGCCCCTTGGAAGCCGCGGCTCTGAACGTCGGTATCGGTATTGGCGGCGCCTTTGTCGATAACGATCTCGAGGATGAGCTTCGCCTGCTTGCGATCAATGTAACCGGGACCGTCCATATGGCCAAACGCGTCGTCCAACATATGGTCAAGAACGGCCGCGGCAGGATTCTCATCACCTCCTCGGTTTCGGCGACCCTGCCCACGCCATACGAAACCGTTTACGGCCCGTCGAAGGCATTCGGTTACATGTTCGCGGAATCTCTGCGCGAGGAGTTGCGCTCGACCGGGGTCACGGTGACGGCACTCCTTCCGGGCGCCACCAACAGCGACTTCCACGCGAACGCTGGAATGGGCGGTACGAAGCTCGGTGGCCAACAAAAAAACGACAAGACGCTCGTCGCCAAGCAGGGCTTCGAGGCCCTCATGAACGGCATCGACCATATCGTCGGCGGAGATCAGAAAACCAAGCGGCAGGTGTTGGAAAACCGGACGACCCCCGAGCCCGTCAAAGCCGCGCGGCAAGCCGAATTGACCCAACCGCAGTGAAGGAGCACGTCATGTCACATCTGAAAAACAAGGTCGCCATCGTCACAGGGGCTTCCTCGGGCATTGGAGCGGCGACCGCCAGAGGATTGGCGGAAAAAGGTGCGCGCGTCGTCCTTGCCGGCCGCAATGAGGAACGCCTCAGTCAGATCGTCGAAGACATCACCGGTTCGGGAGGTATTGCCAGCTACAAGGTTGCTGATGCCACGGATTTTGAGAGTACCAAGGCCCTCGTCGCGTTCGCCACAACGACGTACGGCCCGGTCGATATATTGGTCAACAATGCCGGCCTCATGCTCTTTTCCTATTGGAAGGATGCCGCCGTCGGCGATTGGAACAAGATGATCGATACCAACCTGCGTGGCTATCTGCATGCGATCGCCGCGGTGCTGCCGTCGATGTTGGAGCGCCGGTCCGGCCGCATCCTGAATATGAGCTCTATCGCCGGCGTTCATGTCGGCGAGGCGGCAGGGGTTTACGGAGCCACGAAGTTCTTCATACGCGGTATTACCGAAAGCCTCAGGAAGGAGGTGGGCGTGGGTAGCGGGATCCAAGTGTCTATGATCAGCCCTGGCGTGATCGATACCGGCTGGGCCGACAAGGTTCATGACGAGACGGGCAGAAAGATCGCCGGAGAGCTCAACAAGCAGGGTATTCCGCCGTCGTCGGTGGCTGAAGCCGTGGTCTATGCACTAGACCAGCCCCCGGAGATCACGATCAACGACATTTCGTCCATCCAACCCGGCAGGACTGGTAGCCCGCGTTTTCGAGAGCTCAGAACTAGAACCTCCGGGACTGTTAGACCGCCTCGCGGAACCAACCGGTGCCGTCTCTCGTGGCTGTGGACACGAAGATCTTCATTGCATGACGATCTAATCCCGGACGTTTTCGTTTTTCAGCGACCGGGCCATCTCCGCCGTCCTTCGCAGGATCCAACATGGATCACTAGGTCAAATTTTTGACTGCTTCCTCGGCCATCACATACCAAATACAGGGCCAGTTAAATAAGGATTGAAGGTGCCGGCCGGCCTGAAGCAAGGTCGGCGCCGGCAAGGGCGATCTTTTTCAGTACAAGTGCGAGTATCCATAACTCATGGTATCAACGCGGGCCGATCTGGCCGACCTTGAAACTTTCGTCGCGATCGCGCGTGCGGGGGGGTTCCGAAAGGCCGCCGCGCTTCGCGGCGTTTCCGGGTCTGCCCTCAGCCACTCGATCAGGGGTTTGGAGGCCCGTCTGGGCGTCCGTCTGTTTCATCGGACAAGCAGGAGCATCAGTCTCACCGCCGCCGGCGAAGTGCTGCTTGCCGAACTGGAGCCCCGTTTCCTCGGCATTCAAGCTGCGATGGATCTCCTAGACAGTTTCAGGAGCGGGCCTACGGGCAGAGTGAGAGTGACCACCCTGCGTGACGCCGCCGAGCTGCTGATCGCTCCTCGACTGCACAGTTTTCGCAAGAGCTACCCAGATGTCGAGGTCGAAGTCAGCGTCGAGGATCGCTTCATCGATATGGTCGCCGAAGGTTTTGACGCGGGCATCCGTTATGGGGGAACGGTTCCCGAGGGGATGATCGCGTCGCGTCTGACATCCGAACTCGAATGGATCGTAGTCGGTTCTCCGGCCTATCTCAACGAACGAGGGCGGCCCGCGCGGCCGGAAGATCTCTTGACGCACGAGTGCATCCGGATCCGAACCGGTACGGATCACCTCTGCAAATGGGAACTTGGCGACGGCGATCGCATGGTTTCTCTCGACGTTCCGGGACTTCTCACGCTCGGAGATTCGGAACTATCTATCCGCATGGCGGAGGAGGGAGGCGGTCTCTTTTATTGCCTGCAGGCCCGGGTCGAGGACAAACTTGCGGCCGGTTCACTCGAAGTCGTGCTGCCGGACTGGACCTCTACCGGGCCGGGTTTTCATGCATACTACGTTTCGCATCGACAGGTGCCGTCCGCTCTCCGGACGTTTCTCGACTACCTTAAGGCGCCGGTTGCGGGCGATTGAAGTGACGGCCAGACGAGACAGCTTCACCAGGCAGGAGAATCGCATATGGATGGTAAGGAGTTGTTTTGCTGAGGCAAATCGACTCAAGAACTCTCCGATAATTTGGAGGTACGGATGAATCGATTTGCCACCTGTTTTAAAGATCTGCCCGACCCTCGGGGCGCAACACACGTCATCCGCTGATGTCGATCCTGTTCATTGCCATTGCCGCGATCGTTTGCGGCGCCGAAAGCTGCGCCGACATGGCCGATTCGGCGTTTCCAAAAAGAAGTGGCTCAAGACGATCGTGCCGCTGCCCTATGGCATCGCCGGCCATGGCACCTTCTCCACCGTTTTCCGCTGCCTCAATCAGGTTGCCTTCGAAGCCGCTTTACCGAAGCCTTTGCAAGGGGCATGGAAGGCGTGGTGGCGGTCGACGGCAAGGCGGTACGAGGCGACGCCGCTGCCCCTCGTCAAGGTCTGGGCTGCCGGTTGCGGCCTGGTCATCGGCCAACAGACCGCGCCGGGCCGCAACGAGGTCCAAGGGGCGCTCGATGCGCTTGCGCTTTTGTCGCTGGAAGGTGCCATCGTCACCGCCGATGCCCTGCATTGCCGCGCCGATACCGCTCATGCCATCCTTTCCGCCGGCGGCGACTATGCCCTGGCGTTGAAGGCCAATCAGCCCGGCCTCCTGGCACAGACGATTGCTCGTCTGGACGACGTCGAGCCACTCGGCGTCCAGACCGCCGCCGAGAATGACCATGACCGCTGCGAAAGACGCCGTGCCTGCATCGTCGCCGTCAATGACATCGACTTCCCCGGCCTGCAGGCCATCGGCTCCGTCGAGGCCACAAGCCGTCATGCCGATGGCCGTCTGACCAGCCATGTCCGCTACTTCCTGCTCTCCACCGTCATGTCGGCTGCCGCCCTGATCGAGGTAACCAGAACTCATTGGCAGATCGAAAACAAACTGCACTGGGTGCTCGACGTCCAGTTCCGCGAGGATGCCGCCAGAAACCGTAAGGATCACGGACCGGCAAACATTGCTCTGTTACGAAAGATTGCCCTCAACCTCATCCGGGCCCATCCAGATAAGGCCTCCATTCGTCGAAAGATCAAGAAGGCAGGGTGGGACGATCAGTTCCTCATCTCTATCATCGCTCATATGCGATAGCCCTGCTTCACCAGGGGAATTTGAGTGCCGGCAGAAAGCGGTCGCTCGCAGCCAGAAAAATAATTGGCAGCAAGATCGCCTGGCATCCTTTAACATGCCGAAAGCGGAAAAAAATACGTGACAGCCTCCGATCCCTCTCTGAGCCGAGGCCATCCATGATGGTAGAGAATCCGCAAGTCTTCGGCTGTCTGACACGACCAGCCGGTACGAATGCGGTACTGCCACGGCTCTCCTCCAGGCGCCCGTTTTTGATCTCTCGATATCTAAATTTGTGCAGACGAGCAGGCAAAGCTATAACGGCAGGATCAACGAATACTGGTAGCTCTCAGACAATCTGGATCGATATCAACCGGGAATGCCTGCATATGTAGGGAGGATTCAAGCACGGCGTGAGGGCGATGCAGACGGACGAGGCGGAGACGTCACGGAAACCCGAGAGCACCTGCATCACCTCGCTCGAGGTTTCCAGGCGGCCTTGTAGGAGACCCGCGGCGTAGTGCCCCGAAAACCCCACCGCGCAAATGCTGATTATGAAAGACAGTACGAAAATGATTACTCTGTAGCCGGAAACGGGACAACAGCCTGTCCATTGTGGTCGATCCTTGTCCATAGGCGGTGAAGAAACTTCATCAATCGGGATCCGCCTCCGAGGGAAGCATCGAATCATCAATGACGACACGAAAGCTGCGCGACCGAGGTTGTCTGTCAACAGATTGTCTGATAAAGCTTGCTAAGGTTCGAACTGTCTCACAAACTTGCGGAGGAATAACTCCGTAACAGAACCGGCGCTGCCGCAGCCGGCACAACTTTCACTGCTGAAATCGATTGCCGCGATGTTCCTTGTTTTCAATGGAAAGCGGTGACCGCATCTCGGCTATGTGAAGGCTTCGAACATGTCGTCGTCCTCGCGACGGCGGGACGCGACGCCTTGATGAACAAACGGGCGTCCTTTTTATGGATGGACGGCTCCATGGCGCCGAGATCACCAGCTTCCCCGATATGCATCTTGAGATGTTGATCTGGGACAGGTAAGTATTGAGATTCAAGAAGCAGAGAAGATGATTGATAAGAAAGCATTGCTCGATAATATGACCTTGGCGGAGCAGGTCTCGCTACTTTCCGGCGATACGTTCTGGTCTTTACCGCCCATCGACCGCCTAGGGATAGGGAGATTGCGCTTGACCGACGGCCCCAACGGCGCCCGCGGGGCGGGGTCTTTTGTCGGAGGTGTGACTGCAGCGGCTTTCCCGGTGGGCATCGCCATCGGAGCGAGTTGGAACCCGGATCTAGCCAAGGAAATCGGCAGTGCCCTAGGTGACGAGGTTCTTTCAAAAGGTGCCCACGTCTCGTTAGCCCCCACCGTTAACATCCAGCGTAGCGTCACAAACGGCCGCAACTTTGAGTGCTTCTCTGAGGATCCGATCCTGACGGCGGAACTTGCAGTCGGCTATATCGAAGGTCTGCAGTCCACGAAAGTCGGTGCCACGATAAAACATTTCGTCGGCAACGAGTCCGAGATTGAACGTACAACCATCTCTTCAGATATCGATGAACGCACGCTGCGCGAAGTCTACCTGATACCCTTTGAGACGGCGGTGAAGCGGGCAAAGGTCTGGGCCGTGATGTCTTCGTATAACAAGCTAAACGGTACTTACACGGCGGAAAGCCATTGGCTGTTGAACGAGGTTCTGCGCGGTGACTGGGGTTTTAACGGCGTGGTGATGTCGGACTGGTTCGGCTCGCGTTCGACCGCACCCACCGTGAATGCCGGGCTGGATCTGGAGATGCCGGGCCCGACTCGCGATCGCGGCTCCAAGCTACTGGCTGCGGTCGAAGGCGGCGAGGTTAGTGTCGAGACGATCCGCGCCTGTGTGCGCAATATCCTGACTTTGATGGAACGCACCGGCGCTATCAACGATCATCGCGAGTTTAAGGAGTACGCCATTGATCAACCGAAACATAGGGCATTGATCAGGCGCGCGGGAGCGGAAAGCGCAGTTCTGCTACAGAATGACGGGATCCTGCCATTGGCTCAGCAAGGTATGGTCGCCATCATTGGACCCAATGCCAAGGTCGCGCAGGTGATGGGAGGCGGCTCGGCGCAGTTGAACCCTCACTATGTCATCAGTCCGTGGCAGGGGCTGGTGGACGCGCTGGGTGAGGAGAATCTGTGCTACGCTCAGGGCTGCAACAATTATCGGTTTCAGCCGCTAATCGAAAACCCCACAACCTTCGAGTTTTTCCAAGGAAGGGAGCTAGCTGGCGAACCGGTGAAGGTCGTCGAGGAACCGTCGAGCCTTGGTGTATGGTTGCCCCCCGTGGCCGAGGGCTTTGTCGATCCCCTTCGCTTTTCGGCTAGAATGCGCACCATCTTCACAGCCTCGGAAGCCGGCGTCTATCGCGTCGGACTAACCTCGGCCGGGCTTGGCCGGGTCTATGTGGACGGCAGACTTGTGGTGGACGCTTGGGCTTCCTGGATACGTGGTACCACATTCTTTGAAGAAGGCTGCGAAGAGGTCGTGGGTGAAATCACGCTCGAAGCCGGCCGTACATACGAGGTCGTCGCCGAGTACGCCCGGCACGACCACGTCAACCTCTATATCGCCGCAATTCGGGTAGGAATAGGCAGATTTTCGGCCGAAGCGGAGATTGCCGAGGCAGCAGCCGTCGCGGCAAAGGCTGATCATGCGGTAGTCTTCGTGGGCAGAACGGGCGACTGGGATACCGAGGGCTCCGATCTTCGCGGTATTGCACTTCCCGGTCTGCAGAACCAGCTTGTTGAGGCGGTAATTGCGGCCAATCCGAACACGATCGTCGTACTACAAACCGGTGGACCGGTGGAAATGCCCTGGCTTTCCGGTGCTCGTGCAGTACTGCAATGCTGGTATCCCGGACAGGAGGCTGGCAACGCGATCGCCGATGTGCTCCTCGGCAAGGCCGAGCCCTCGGGCCGACTGGCACAGACCTTCCCCGTGCGCTGGGCTGACAACCCCACACATACTGAGGATGACGCCGTCTATCCAGGTAAGGACGGCCATGTGCGATATGACGAAGGTGTGTTCGTCGGTTATCGGCACTACGACCGCCACGGCATTAAGCCGCTGTTCCCGTTCGGTCATGGTCTCGGTTATTCAAGCTTTGCGATGTCGGACCTGACGGTAGGGCTACCAGACGCTGCCGGCGCGGTGACAGTGACACTGGAATTGACCAACATCAGCGAGCGGCCAGGTTCGGCAGTGGTGCAAATCTATGTCGGCGATGTTGAAGCATCTATACCCAGACCGGTTAAAGAGCTGAAAGCCTTCTCGAAAATTGCCCTGGAACCCGGTGAGAAACGAAGGTTGCGTTTCATACTTGACGCCCGAACATTTGCCTTCTTCGACACGACCGAGCGGCGTTGGCGGATAGAGGCGGGGGAATTTGCAGTGATGGCTGGGTTCTCGGCCACCGACATCCGTTTGAGTTTAACTGTCACGCAAAAGGGCGCTGTCTTGGCGCTCTGAATGGGCCGCAAATCAATGACCACATTGGGCAGTGGTCGAGTTCCAACGTATGCAGTTTTGGCGGTGAAGCTGGGTGAGTTGAGTGAGAGAATGCTTCAAAACCGGTACTTGGTTAATGGCATGGCGAAACACCGCCTGCGCCTCCAAAAACAGGCAATGTTTTCTGAACGATCGTAAGCGCGATTTTCCCCGCACCTTCTGCAATTGAGTGAGCTTTGGCATGAGGTGTCCACCAAAATAGGTGGACACCAAGGGATGGAAGAAGTGACCTGCCACTGAATTTTCATCCGGCGGCGATTAGATGTGGAGCCTCAACAGGTTGTCCTGGGTAAGAGCGAGCCTAGTGATTGGTGGTTTTGAGTTTAGACTTCCGTGAGGCCTGTGCCAATTGTAGCGATGAAGCCATCGTGGCAGTTCGGCGGCGCGCATGTCCGAGTTGGGATAGGCGACGGCGTAGGCCCACTCTCTGAGGGCGGTCTGGATGAAGCGTTCGGCCTTTCCGTTGGTTTTAGGCGTATATGGTCTGGTGCGAACGTGCTTGAGGCCGTTGTCGCGACAAGCTTGGCCGAATGGCTTTGATGTGTAGCAGGGACCATTGTCGGTCATGACGCGCTCGACCGCGATCCCGAGGCTGGCATAATAGGCCAATGCCGCCTTCAAGAAGGCCACGGCGCTTTCTTTCGTCTCGTCCGGCAATATCTGTGAGAAAGCGATGCGAGAGGCATCGTCGATGGCCACATGAACGCATTCCCAACCGGCGCCCCAACTCTTGCCTCTGCGCGAACTCTGGCGAGTGCGATCGCCGGTGATGCGGTGGCCGACCTCATGAAACCGGCCGAGCTTCTTGATGTCGATATGAATCATCTCGCCGGGAGCCTGGCGTTCATAACGACGCACAGGCTCGGCCGGCTCGATATCCTTGAGGCGGGAGTGGCCTGCGCGCTTGAGAACCCGGCTCACCGTCGCTGCAGATACACCGGTTTCGATCGCGATGTGCTTGCCAGTCAGGCGCTGGCGGCGAAGCGTGATGATGCGCTCCGCCAGCGCCTGACTGGTCTGCCGGGGCATGGCATGAGGTCGGGAGGAACGATCGAGCATCGCCTCTCGACCACCGGCCTTGAAACGCTCGACCCAACGGGCGACGATCTTGGCCGCGACGCCATAGGCCTGTGCTGCCTGAGCCTGGGTCAGATGCCCTTCGATAACAGCAAGCGCCATTTGTTCCCGGCGCAACGGCGTCAGTCGGGCATTCTTATGAATGTTCATTCGCGGCGATCCTTCCGACTCGAGGTGTGATAGCTCCAGTCTCCTAAATCCGCTTTGAATGGACAACCTCCCGAAAGCTCACAATTAGAGCCTCGGCCGGGGTCTGGTATCCGAGCGATGAGTGCGGCCGGAAATGGTTGTACAACACGACGACAGAACACCCACGGGACCGAGGTTCGCGAGCTTTTGTATCCGTGGCATCCCTGGTCCGGGCAACCCGTTCACGTGCATGAGGCGGTGTCCAAAGGGAAGCATATTTCCGCTGCAGCCTTTCTGGTTCTTCTTCTGGTCGACTTCTTGAGGTCCCATCGTGGATGTTCGACCGATCAATGAGTGGTTGTTGGCGCAGCCTGGCGGTTCCGCACGTCGATCTCGCAAGCCTGCATTCTTTGGCAAGATTGCTGAAGGACGCTGATGCCTCATCGCAATCTTCGGTAATGGGCGCAGCACTTTGGTCGACTCAGCCTATTCAACGCCATGGTGAGGCAGCTAAATGCTGACTTCCAAGAGAACCTTGAGCCTGCCCATCGATGCAAAATAGCTAATAGCGCGGCAATCAGGATGAGACGCTTGCGACAATCTGGATGAGATTCTTAGGTCGCGGTCGGGATCAAATTATCATGCTGATTGCCGCTGACAAGTTCTTCGTCGTTTTCTGATTGCCGCTCCGCGACAGACAGCGTTGATGTCCTGATTGTCGCAAACGAGGCCGGTCGGCCGCGCTGGCGTTTTTCCTCAAGCGCAGTTCTGCGGCGATAGCTTTCGACGTTCATCTCGAAGATCGTGGCATGGTGCACGAGCCGGTCGACTGCTGCGAGTGTCATGGCAGGGTCGGGAAAGACCCGGTTCCACTCTCCGAACGGCTGGTTGGCGGTGATCAGGATCGACCGGTGCTCGTATCGTGCCGAGATCAGCTCGAATAGCACGCTTGTTTCCGCCTGGTCCTTGGTGACGTAGGCGAGGTCATCGAGGATGAGCAAGTCGTACCTGTTGAGTTTGTCGATGGCAGACTCAAGCTGCAGTTCCCTTCGGGCGACCTGAAGCTTCTGCACAAGATCGGTGGTCCGGGTGAACAGGACCCGCCATCCGTTCTCGATCAGCGCAAGGCCGATGGCAGCAGCAAGATGGCTCTTTCCTCCGCCGGGCGGACCGAACATGAGGATGTTAGCTCCCTTGGCAAGCCAGCTGTCGCCGGCGGTGATTGCCATGACCTGCGCCTTCGAGATCATGGGTACAGCGTCAAAGGCGAAGCTGTCTAAGGTCTTTCCGGGCGGCAGGTGCGCTTCGGCGAGATGCCGTTCAATCCTGCGATTGGCACGCTCTGCCAGCTCGTGCTCGGCAATAGCCGACAGGAAGCGAGCTGCCGGCCATCCTTCCCGGTCCGCCTCTTCGGCAAATCGTGGCCACAGCATTTTGATCGTCGGCAGCCGGAGCTCGTTGAGCATGATGCCGAGGCGTGCTTCATCGATAACGTGGGCGTTCTTCATGCCGCTTCTCCCGTCCCGATCAGGGCCTCATAACCGTTGAGCGATGCGAGTTGCACATGAACGGTCGGCAGCTTGGCTGGATCCGGACCGAAGAGCGCTCGCATGGTAGCCAGATTGGGTAAGTCACCAGCATCGAGTATCCTGGCCAATTCTTCGGCAAGTTCGCGTTCGCAACCACGGTCATGCGCGAGCGCCAGGAGTTCGACGGTGATCTTGCAAGCCTGCTTGTCGGGAAGATGCTCGATGAGGGCTTCGAAGGCCTTGCGATATTCCTGACGCGGGAAGAGCTTGTCGCGATAAACGAGGCCGCGGAGCGCCATCGGCTTTTTGCGCAGGGAATGGATGACGTGGTGGTAGTTGACGACCTGGTCGTGTCGGCCGTCGGGATGGCCGCGTCCTCGGCGCAACGTCATCAGATGCGTACCGCCGACAAAGACATCCAGCCGATCGTCGAACAGGCGAACTCTTAACCTGTGGCCGATCAGGCGGGATGGCACGGTGTAGAAGACCTTGCGCAAGGTGAAGCCGCCCGTCCGGGACACCGTAACGACAATCTCTTCGAAGTCCGTGGTCCGGCGCTCGGGCGGCGCCTGCAGATGGGATCGCTCAGCATCAATGCGCTTGCCATGGGCAGCGTTGCGACGGCTGACGATGTCATCGACAAAGGCGCGGTAAGAACTGAGGTCGTCGAATTCCTTGGCCCCCCGCATCAGCAGGGCGTCATGAACAGAGTTCTTGAGATGGCCATGGGAGCTTTCGATAGAGCCGTTCTCATGCGCGACGCCTTTGTTGTTGCGCGTCGGCGTCATTCGATAATGGGAGCAAAGCTGATCGTATCGGTGGGTGAGATCGACCTTGGCATCGGCGTCGAGGTTGCGGAATGCCGCCGACAGGCTGTCGCTTCGATGATAAAGCGGCGTACCTCCCACGGACCACAGGGCATTTTGAAGCCCTTCAGCCAGCGCGACAAAGCTTTCGCCGCCGAGAATGACATGGGCATGTTCGAAGCCCGACCAGACAAGCCGGAAGTGATAGAACAGGTGATCAAGCGGCTGGCCGGCGATGGTCACACCAAGACCGCTGGCGTCGGTAAAATCCGAAAGGCCCAACCGGCCTGGCTCGTGCGTTTGGCGGAAGATGACCCCCTGCGCTTCGCCATGGACAGCACGCCACGACCGAATGCGTCGTTCAAGCGTGCGGCGGATACCTTCAGAGAGTTCTGGATGTCGGCGCAGCATCTCGTTGTAGACAGCGACGGCACGGATACCGGGTGCGGCCTTCAGGAGCGGGACGACTTCGGTCTCGAATATCAGCTCTAAGGGATCAGGGCGGCGGCGTCCGCGCGGCGCTTTGCTCTGAGAAGGCAGTTGTACCTCCTTGTCGAGGCGGTATGCCGTGGCTCGGCTGATCGACGCTTTTGACGCGGCGACCTCTACGGAATGCGTTTGTCGGTACTTCATGAAGAGTCTCATCTGATGATCGGTTAAATGGCGACCCGGCACAAACTGGTTCTCCAATCCAGAAAACCGCAAATGTACCGGACCGACCGCGATCATGAGACGCCGAAAATCTGCGCCACGCCGGGGTATGACTACGATCGGGCTACGCCCTCACTCCGTCACACCCCGGCGCGAGTCTCATCCTGATTGACGCTGAATCTCATCGAGATCGCCGCTACGCATAAAAGAGCCAGCCTGCCCGTCTAACCAATGCGAGCAGAACTCTCGGGACATTGTCACCCAACTTGTAGAGGGCCATCTTCGGCGTCAAGGCGCAGACCTCAACCGCTTCCGAGCAGAGAACTACGTCGGGTGCTGGACATATTTGTGAAGAACCCAACACGGCACAATACTTTTATCATCACGGAATGGGCGCGGCAGTCGGCCAGCAGCCAGGCGCCTGTAAAATCCAAGTGTCGAGCCGACAGGGCCTTGAAGGCATGCCTGAAACCAGGATGAGGGAACATATCGCCGGATTGGGCCGAGTTGAAGAACGTTGTGGGCAAGAATCTGTGCCCTCACCTCATCAGTCCAATTCCGCCGCCGCCGCCGACAGGTGATCTTTGAGCTCATTTGGGGATCGTTAGCGTTCAGCTTCGGTAGGCGGACGTGCATTTTTGCGATGGTGGAAGTTGTCGGCAGGTGGGCAACACGTGAAATATGGTTCTTCACTGAAATCGAGGGCATCAGACACGTCCCGCGCTCGCCGCGACAGAGCGTCCGACGAGACCTCGAACCATCTTCCGCGAACACTTCATAGCACTGCCTGCAACGTGCTTCGTGTAGACTGCAATCTTCAGTACATCGTTAAGCGAGGTCGTGTCTGAACAACACCGTAGGCATGCCGGATCCTCCGTATTCGAGATGGAATAGAGCGCCTCAGGAATGGTCCCATTTCATCCCGAGGAGGAGAAGTGAAATTGCCATAGTGGCGTGGCGGCGTTTGTTCGCGAGGCTCATGCTACGTGAGTGTCGAGAAGATTGCGACGGATTTAAGTTTCGATCGCCGTGGTTTACCGGAATGCACCTTCCGCTATTTCGCCGCCGAGACGTTGGTCGAGTTCCTCGTGCTGGCCGTTGCGGCAACTTGGCGATTCACGCCGCCACCGCGCGCCTATCGCTGCGGCAGCACAGCCGGCTTCGATGCATCTTCATTCAGACAAGGCGATGGCAAAAATCATCGTCACGCCCGCGCGCGCTGGCCCTGTCGAGATTGCGGCCTTCCTGATGAAAGGCGACGTCGATCCGCTGGACGCCAAGAAGTGACCTTCGTCTTGTCGACCCCCCCTGCGGGAATAGAGCCAATCAAGCGTGCGGCGCGCCAGTGGGAGGACGGCACTTGGCGCGAGAACGTGCCGTTGCGGCAAGTGGAACATCCGTGTCGATTCTCGCGTCAGCGATTTTGAGCTTGCTCGGGCTTCCGGCGAGATTGAAATTGGGAATTTGAATGCCTTCACTGCAAACACACCGGATCTTCATTTTACGTGGCGCAACTTTCCTCAAACGAACCCGCACCCGTGCGGTATTTGGCCACATCCTCGCCGAGGCCGGAGCCGGAATAACCGGGTCCGAGCTTCACTCTCATCACATCAAGGGTGCCTGCCACGAGCAAACGCCTTATAATTGGCGCGAAGCCAAACCGCGTCGGTGACAGGGCACTCACAGTAATGGGCAGGGTGCGGCTGTGGGCCGGCAATTGCTTATTTTGACGCGTCGCTTTTGTTGGCATGCGCCTGAATTTGCGTGCATCGCTCGATCAGGTGCTCGAACGGCTCGGAATCGCCGAGCAGCAGGCCGTCGTCGACCATGCGCGCGTAATCCTCGCCGAGCGCACGCAGACCTTCTCCGGATGGCGTCAGAACCAGATTGCCGTTGACGGCTGCGGCGTAGTCGATGGGCGAGCGGTCGGCCGCCTTTTCCGCAAAAAACATGGATTTGTGTTTCGCCACGGCATTGGCGAGTTGCCGATCCGCGGATGCTTTGTCGGCGAAACCAGCATCGTCCAGCCGGACGACATCATGCCAGTGGCGGGCAAAACGATCGCCGCGAAGGCGCTCCTGCAGGCAGAAGACATGGATGGCGGTCGCTTTCTCCCACAACGTCCGCTCCGCGTGCATGACGCGGGGACTCGCTTTCGGAAATTCGACACCATCAACCTGGCCCGACGCGTCACAGTCGACGGATACTGGCCGGCTCGCCGGTCGACCGCGCTCCGAATTCGAGCATGACGCTCGGGGCGACATAGCCGGATCCGCTGCTCACCGCTTCATAGTCGAGGTAGAGCGTATCGTCCTCGAGGCGGATTGCCGCCGGAAGAGATTGAACGCGCAACGCGCCATAACCGGCTCCACCGAGCCCGCCACCCAGACCGGAAGCCGCTTTCGCACCTCGCTGGTCCAGTGTTTCTCCTCGCTGCGGGTTTTCGGCAGTGCTTCGTCATTGTCGCCAACCAAGTCCGGCGCCAGGGCGCGGATATCGTAGGTCAGGTCGACATCCTCGGAGAACCTTTTGATGACACCGTAGGCTTTCGAAAGCGAGGTGCCGCCCTTGAAGACGAGATGCTCACCGAGCTTGGACGAAAAGAGCGTCTGCAGCGTCCAGACGACCCAGACATCCTTTTCGAGGAGATGAATGGGCCGTCCGGTGCGGTCGGCCGCCACCGCCAAGGCTTCGCGTCGGTTATCCTTTGACAAGGTCAGAAACAGATCAGCGATGCGCAGCCTTTCCTACGCTTCTTGCAAGCCAGGTCGGAAACTGCGGAGCCGCCGCCACCAGCTCGCCGAACGCGTTTGGCGGCAGCTTTCGCTTGATCCGCGACAGTGCTTCATCGGCCCTTTCCGGCCCAAGCCATGCAAGTGCGCGGACCGCCACGCCAGCAGGTCGATCGGCCAAGGCCAATTGCCAGCGCGGCACGTGCTTGAGCTCGACCGTCTGCTGTCCAAGGGTCATCGTCCGGCTACGGCCGGATGTCAGGTAGACGGAGCGGACCGGGACCTGGGAGGTCAGGCCCAGGGCATTTGCCGCGGCGGCGCCATCGAGACGATGACCTCACCGCGCTGCTGCGCCACCGCCTCTACGGCCTGTTCGACCGTCGGCGGCCGACTGCCAAAGCGACTTTTGACGGGCCGCATATAGATACCACGGCCCGCCCGGACGAGCTCGCCACGCTCGGCCAGGCGCGACAGAGCCTGATCCAGGGCGGCTCGATTTCCGAGATGCAAAAAACTCTTTGCCGAAAGCGCGGTCCTTCCGGCAGTCGTTCAGCATGTCCCATGATTTGCTATGTCAGCTTTTGCATGGCATTTCTCTTGTCAGAATTATATGCAAGTTTCTGACAGTTTGCAATGAGAGGGGAAGACGGCGAGCCCGGACGGTGCTGACCAATTTTTATCGGTCAGTGACCCGCTGTCTCTTCACAATCACGATTCATCTATCAGGCCGTCAAACACTTCCACCATCGCATCGCTGATGGCCTTGCCTAGCGCGGCTGCAGCGTTTGCAAGCGCCTCGTCGTCCATATCGCGAGCGGCCATCGCAAAAGCAGTTCCCTCGGACGTTACGATTTCCCGCGCCCGCTCAATTGCCCAAAGGCCGAAGTCGCTGCGGCTGCTGATTTCCACGGTTTCCATGTTGTCCCCTGATTTGTTCGAGAGGACGGCTTATACCGATTTGCCGGACAATGCAGTCTGAAAACCGAGCCCGAGGACCGACTTTGATCTGTCTCGTGAGCGCATTCCCTACGGTAGCGTGCTCTATTGCGCCGCACCTTGGCGACTGCGGTGTCACCAGCATTTGTACTGCGGTATAATTTGGAAGCGCTATGTGGGGGTCAATGGTTCAATTTTGCCGCTCCGATAGCACCCATTTGTCATATCACTGAAAAACTTCTGACCTAACGAGGCTTTCCGGGCCTCCGTTCAGGGTGCGGCCGTCGATCAGGAGTGACGAAATCATGTTGGAACGTGTTGGCAGCGGATCGAAAGAGGTCGAAACCCTGGTCGTGGACCTCGACCAGAAAGACGTGACTGGCCGTTCTGCATCGACAAAAACCATCGACGCCGGCGAAATACGCAAGATCGCGCCGAGCGGCAACGGGCAGGCACTCGACATCTCCGCTGCGCGGGGCTTCGTCGGGTTTACCCAGAGCAAAAGCGGCGCCACCGCGATCCTGGTCGATGCAAAGGTGAGCACGCCCGAAACCGACCCGGGCAACGATCTCAAGATCGACCTGGACGGTTTGAAAAAGGTTGCCGCTTCCGAATTCGGCAGCACCGTTCCCAACAACATCACCCACCTGTTCAACCCGACCATCCAGGCGATGGCCAAGCAGTTTTACGGGGGAGACAGCCCCGCGGTGCGCGATCAGTTCAAGGCCGACGTCAAGGCGCTTCTCGGTCCGCTGCTCGACAAGGTAGGCGCCGGAGAGGTCAGTCAGGCTGATCTTGGCGGCCTTCTGGAGCGCCTGACCTCGCGTCTGAGCGCTCCCGGCGGCAAGGAAGTCTGGGGTTACCGCCACGCGGTACAGACCGCGCTCGAAGGGCTCGTCATGGGCGCCAGCCTGGTCTCGAAGCTCCCGGCCAATGCCGAGTGGGACAAGAGCGTCTCGCCGCTACCCTCCAGCAATCTCGCCAGCTATTCGTTCAACGACGTCATGGCGGCAATCATGATCGGCACCGGGCTGGCCGGCAAGGGCATTGCGGCCAACGGCTCAGATCGCGGGCGCTTCTTCGCCGGCAGCGGCGGTGACGCCTGGATCGCCGAGCGTATGTTCGCCACCACGGACAATGGCTGGAGCAAGACCGTCCAAAATCTCGATCTGCCCTATATCGACAGCGACTATCTGACATCGAGCCTCAAGAAGATGGACCTTGTCATGTCGGGCTCGGATGCCATCGAGCCGGTCGTGGAGCGCCCGATCGACGAGAACGACATCCTGGAAAGCAAGGTGCTGCGCGGCTACGCTCCGTCGACCGCCTATGAGCCGACGCTGAAGAAGCTCGACGAACTCAAATACGGCATTCTCGGCGACGCCGTGAAGGACGTGAACCGGAATTTCGTCGCGCCCGACAACATGGACCACCTCGACCAGCTGACGCCGGAACAGAAGGCGACGGTGCTCTACGATCTCATCGAGATCAAACAGCAGTTCAATGGCTATATGAACCAGTATGGCGACAGCGTGCCCGATGGCGAGCGCGTCGGCAAGGACCTCGATGCGCGGATCGAAAAGCTGACGGCCGATCCGGCGACGCAGCAGCATCTCTCGGATATCTTCGCGAGCGGCATGAAGGAATATCTGCAAAGCCCGGAGAATTCCGATCTGCTCACCAACATCGAAGACGCCTATCTGATCGATATCGGCGGCGGCAAGGCGATCGACCGGGCGCTGAGCGCCGGCAAGAGCTTCGAAGATGCCCTGAAGGATTATTATTCCGAACTCAACACGCTCGTCGATCTCCTGCCCCAGGATTATATCGACGCGCATCTCGACGCCGCGAACGTCACCTTCTCGAACATCGTCAAGGAACATTATATCGGCGACGGCCAGGGTGTCGATCTCGAGCCGCTGCTGTCGGGTCCGGATGACACATTTGTGCCCGGCGCAACGAATGACGCCATCAGCCAGTTGGCAAACACCTTCGCCGAGGATTTCATCAGCAAAAACGGCCCGGCAGATGGCGGCGAGACGCTGAAGCAGAACCTGGCGCAGGATATAGCGCGCGACGTCGACGGCGTTCTGCGCATGGTGCGCGGCGGTATGAAGCTCGACGACGCGCTTGCCTCCTTCAAGGATTCGCTCGACCTGCCGCGCCAGACCCGTACACCTGCCGGCATCGATGCCGAAGTGTACAAGGCCGGTCTGATGCACGCCGTGCAGATGCTGACGATGTCGAGCGTGCTGGTGGCGCACGGCCTCGGTGTCGGCGGCAAGTGGACGCCGGCCGATATCGCCGCTGCGGTCGGCTCGGCGACACAGATCGTCGGCATGACGATGGAGGGGCTCGGCAAGAACCTCGACGTTGCCGGCAAACCGTTCAGCGCCTTCGGCAATCAGCCTGGCAGCTGGGGCAAGGGGATCTCGATGAACTTCTCGCCGAAGACGATGGAAGCGGCAGGCAAGATCCTCGGCGCGGCCGGCGGCCTCGCCATGGCCGGCCTCGGCTTCTATTCGGCGTCGCGGTCGATGAAGGCCGGCGACCGCGCCAAGGGCGCGCTCGAAATAATCGGCGGCATTGCCGGTACCGGCAACGCGCTGATCGGTTTCTCCGAGGCGATGCTTTATCTGACCAATGCCATGTCCCGTGCCTTTTCCGGACTCGGAACGGTGGCGCCGGAAGTCGTGACCATCTTCAGCAGCGCCGCCAAAACCGGCCTTGCCGCGGCCGGACTGGTCACCGGCCTCGTTGCCTCGGCCGTCGGGCTGGCGCTTGGTCTGTGGGATATGGCCAATGGCGTGAAGAAGCTCGACAAAATGGAAAAGCAGCTGAACGAGAAGCTTGAACGCTACACCGGCGAGTCCGTGCATCTCGAATTTGGGCCAGACCCGTCATTCATCTGGTAGAGGCAGAGGGGCGGCAACGATGACCGCCACAGCCTGGGAAATACCCTGCGACCCCTCGGTAAAAATGTGATTTTTGATCTCCAGGCGCGAGGCCGCTGCATTTTATGCAACCGCGATGTCCGATCGGGCTTGAATTATCACGCAAAGGTCGATCTTATGCCTAACGTAAGGTAAACGACGTCATCCGCGAAAAGCGGAAAAAGAAAATCAAAGGGAACGCATGTCATCGATCGCACCAGCATCTTCGGATATCGATACGGTTTCATTTCTCCGGCTAAACGCCAATTCCGATCCAAAGTCCGAAAATTCCACGAGCCAGGGCAAAACCACGAGCACCACGGTCAAGAAGGCATCGCCTTTTGCCTCTGACGGGACCACGACGGCAGCCCTGACGATTTTCTCCTCTATATCGGCGCAGACGAGCAGTCCGAAGTTCGTTTCGCTGGCCGCCACGTCGAATGGCACGTCCCGCCCTACCGCGCCGATCCAGCCGGTCATCGATCTCCTGTTCAATTCCGATTTCATGAGCGAGATCAATCAGGGCTTCATGGAAGGGCTGAAGGACAAGGACAAATCCTTCGAGAGCATCGACGTCGTCAAAAACCCTCACAATTACACTGCCGAGCAGAAACTGATCATGTATCTCGATCTGCTTCAGACCAAGGCGACCTTCGGCCAATACAAGGACAGCCTCGGCGACAACCAGCGCGGCATCTACAACGACCAGGAGATCCTGAAGGATCTCGACAAGTCGATCGCCATCCTGGGCTCGGACCCCGACGTCAACTCGCTGATGACGGAGAAGGCGCTGAAGGCCTTCAAGCTGATCTTCTCCGGTTATCGCGTGGCGCCGGCCGATACGAACAAGGACGCTTCCGAGATCATCAACGACACGATAACGCGTGACGAGAAGATGAAGGACCTGCGTACGAAGGTCGAGGATGCCTTTGAGCGCGACATCGTCAATGGCGGCCTGCTGAATGACGGTCTCAAATCCGGCAAGGACGTCACCACCATTCTCAAGGAATATAATGCCGCCCTCGGCTTCTATTCCATGGTGCTTCCCGACGATTTCGTAAAGCAGCGCTCGGCGATTGCCGACAAGACCTATGCCGAATTCTTCGACAAGAACGTGCTGCCGACGATCTCCGATCCGACGACGGCGCTCGATGGCCTGATCCGCATGGGACTGGCCGGCAACAAGACCGAGCGGGAACTGAAGGGGCTCGGCTCCATCCTGCCGGTTGTGGATTTCGACCAGTCGCTCGGGCTCGGCGGGAGCCTGTTCCCCGATCTCAAGATCGACCTCGACGGTTTGAAAAAGGTTGCCGCTTCCGAATTCGGCAGCACCGTTCCCAACAATATCACCCACCTGTTCAACCCGACCATCCAGGCGATGGCCAACCAGTTTTACGGGTCAGACAGCCCCGAGGTGCGCGATCAGTTCAAGGCCGACGTCAAGGCGCTTCTCGGTCCGCTGCTCGACAAGGTAGGCGCCGGAGAAATCGGCATCGGCGATCTCGCCGGCAATCTGGAGCGCCTGACGTCGCGCCTGAGCGCACCCGGCGGCAAGGAGGTCTTGGGCTACCGCCATGCGGTGCAGACCGCGCTGGAAGGGCTCGTCATGGGCGCCAGCCTGGTCTCGAAGTTGCCGGCCAATGCCGAGTGGGACAAGAGCGTCTCGCCGCTGCCCTCCAGCAATCTCGCCAGCTATTCGTTCAACGACGTCATGGCGGCAATCATGATCGGCACCGGGCTGGCCGGCAAGGGCATTGCCGCCAACGGCTCAGACGGCGGGCGCTTCTTCGCCGGCAGCGGGGGCGACGCCTGGATCGCCGAGCGCATGTTCGCCACCAAGGACAATGGCTGGAGCAAGACCATCCAAAGTCTCGATCTGCCCTATATCGACAGCGAATATCTGACATCGAGCCTCAAGGACATGGGACTTTCCATGTCAGGCCTGATGAAGACGCTGATGCCCGGCACGGATGTGATCGATCCAATCATCGTCGACGGCAAGACCGCCGAAGAGGCGATCAAGAGGATCATCGCCCCGAGCCTCGACGCGCTGGCGGAAACCCTGTTCAAGGGCAATGCCGATGCCATGGCGCAATACAAGACCAATTTCACGACGATCTTCACCGCGCTTTGGGCGACGATGCGACCGGGCGGCAGCGTCGAAACGATCAAGGCCGACCTTGCCAAGCTGATCGACAAGACCGCGACGGCGGCGCCGGCAGGGGTCGATCCTGTCAAATACAAGGCGGCGCTCTCTTCCGGCGTGATGTCGGTGCTTACCGCATCCCGCTCCATCTATGCCGGCCTCAACATGACGAGCCCGACCTGGGACAGCATCGGCATCGTGGTTCTGCACGCCCTTGGCGCTCTCGCGCACATGGGCAGTGCGCTCGGCTCGGCGATCAAAGCCTCGAATTTTTCGCTGCTGGATGGGATCAGTTCACTCGTCGGCGTTTCCGACGAGCTGGCGCGGGCGCAGCGCAGCGTGCTCTCCGCCTTTTTCAAGAATACCGGGACGACGGTTGGCGCCGTTGCCGGCGTCGCTTGGCTGCCGGTGGAATATTACCAGTTCCTGCAGGGGCTCACCAGTGGCAAGGGCGATCCGGTCGATCTCATCTTCATGGGTATCGGAACCGCGGCGGACACGGTCGGCGCGATCGAGGGCATCGCAGGCGTTGCCAATATGCTGGTGAATTCCACCTTCCTCGGGCGCACGGGCGCAACGGTAGCGCTCGTCTCCGGCGGCTTCTCGCTCGCCTTCGCAATCGCCGGCGCGGTGTCCTGGGCGGCCTGGGCGGGCTTTGCCATCTACCAGAGCATCAAGCAGGAAAAAGCCTTCCACAAGCAGACCGACATGATGAACGACATGCTTAAGCGCACTGTCAACGACACGGTCGGCATCTACGCCAAAACAGGTCAGCGCGTCGGCGCCAAGGGCGGCGTCGCCCCCGCGCCCCGCGACCCGGAACAGCGCGAGCTGACCCCTGAGAACTGGGACGCGATCATCGCCGATATCGAGAAGCGCCGCGGTACGGCGGTGGGCTGATCCGGGACGCTTTCGCAACACCAAATATCTGGGTACTCACAGGCCCGGTTGGCGTAGAGGCGGTCGGGCCTGTGAATATTTGATAGCAATAAATTTAAGTATGAATTTCATGCGCAATCTGGATATCTGCTGCGCTTTATGGATAAAAACGTTCAATTTTAATATAAAGGTCGAGAAAGTTGTCAAAGCGATTGTAATTTCCGAAAATTAACCATCGGTTAAGTTTAAACAATTGACCGGCCGTTTTTTTATCCATATCAAATCATGCATTCATTTTGATAACTCCTTGATGGAAGTGCTCATATGGCCGTAGATGCAGTGAATTCCGACCTGAACCTGGCGCCTGCAAACCCTGTCTCGGTGGAGCTGACGACTGATAAGACAGATTCCAAGGACACCACCGGCAGCACGACGAAAAAGGTCGATCCGAACAGCGAGAGCGAGATACTCTCCGCTGCCGTGGACGCGTTTCTGCCAGGCATGATTTCCAACACCCTGATGCTGAACAATTCGCTTTTCAATTTCGCCAAGGAGGCGATCGACGAAGGCAGCGACGAGTAGCGTTCCCGTTCATCGTTTGCAGTTGACGTGTACCGAGTTGAGGAATTGCAATGAGCGGAGAAGAACTTACCGGCCGCGCCTTTACGCCGCCCGTTGATGGCGTATCGACAGGCAATGTGCTGGAGACCTCGGAGATCGTGGCGGAGCGGATCGGGCTGCAGCCGGCGGATTTCGCCGGCCTTCGGCCAACCGAACTCACCTCCATTCCCAACATCCAGGGCCGCAAGATCGCGCCTGAGTCCGACGCCGTCCCGCCCTCCTATTCACCGGAAGGCAATACCAGGCCCTCCAGCATTCTCGACCGGCTGTCGGCATTCTTCATGCCGGTGGCCGGGAACGGCCAGCCGGAGACGCCGCTGGTGCGATTTGCCGCGGACAAGGATCACAGCGGCCCGAAGATCGAAGACATCACGACATCGATCGACCGGCTGGAGAAATCACAGCAATTCGCGACCGGCACGACGCTGCTGTCGTCACTCACCCAGTCGGTGATGTCGTCGTCCAAACGGCTGACGCAGGGCCAGTGAATATCATGATCACATCGGCCCTTGCGAGATCACCGATCACTTCGCCCGCGCGCAAAGTCCTTCCGAAGGCCGCCATGCTCGCCCTCTGCCTGTTCCTCGCCGCCTGCAGCCAGGACGTGCTGACGGGACTCGATCAGCGCGATGCGTTGGATGCTCAGGTCCTGCTCGAACGCGCCGGCATCTCCGTCACCATGAAGAGCGAAAAGGGCGGGACCTATGCGATCGCCGCTGAATCAGCCGATCATGCCCGGGCGATCGAGTTGCTGGCGGGCGCCGGTCTGCCGCGTCAGTCGTTCGGAAATGTCGCCGAACTCTTTCCCGGCAACGGCTTCCTTGTGACGCCTTACGAACAAAAAGCCCGGATGAGCTACGCCATCGAGCAGCAGCTTGCCGAAACGCTTTCGGGGCTTGACGGCGTGGCGACGGCGCGCGTCCATGTGGTGCTGCCGGAGGAAAACGGCCGCGGGCTCATCAAGGAAAAGGCGAGGGCGGCGGCCGTGTTGCAATATCGCCCCGGCGCCAATCTCAACGAGATCGACATGAAAAGCCGGTCCGTTCTGGTCAACAGCATCCGTGATCTCTCTTACGAAGATGTCTCGGTGGTGGTCAGCCCCTGGTCGGAGGTCGGCGCGCCGGCGGCCCCGCCGGCAACGGCAGCATCGGCCCCGGCGGCAACCGTGACGCCGGCACCCGCCGCAGCGCCATTCTCGATGGTGCAAAGCGCTCTCTCGGCTTTCAAGGCCCCCAATCTGGCCGTGATCGGCGCAATTATCCTCGCCATCGGGGCATGCCTGCTGCTGCTGTTGCCGCAGCGGAAGGAGCGCTGAGCATGCGCACGCCGCGTTCGGACGGCGAGGCGATCTCGGATGCGGCGAGGATCCGCAGGGCAGCGCTGCTTTCCGCGGATATGCTGACGGCCGCCCGATGGGATGGGACCGCGCCGCTCCTTGCCGATGGGTCTACCCTGTCGCGGCGGCTGCACCGGCGGCTTTTCACGGAGATCGCAGAAGCCCATGGCGACCCCGCCACATTTGCCGACGGCGCCCGCCGCCTGATTTCCATGGACGCGGACGGACTCGCAAAGGCCGCGTTCCGGGCGGGCTTCGCCTATCATCTCGCAGCCTTCTGCCCCGCGGTCGATCGCCCGACCCTTGCGAGGCTCAGGGCCGCCTACGGCGAGGAAGCGGTCGCATTCGCCCTCGGCCACATCAATCTTTCCACGGCAACGCCGCCGCTTGATCTGTTGAGCGAGCAGGCAAGGCATGTCGTCGAGGCCGATGGCTGGTCGATGCTGACGCTTCTGGCAGACGAATATCGGATCTCTGCGGCATGGCGGTGGGCGGGCTGGCGCGACATGGCCGAAAACGGCTCGGCTTCCCTGTTGAAGAGCCCGGCGCTCGTTCTGGCGACGGCCGCCGTCGACGAGGTCGCCTCCACACAGGAAGGCGCCGGACGATGAGCTCGGGATTTGCACGCCACGACCGCATCATTCCGGCGGAAAACTTCGGCCAGATCAGGGAGGCGGCGCAAATTCTGGCGGCTGCCCGCCAGGACGCCGCCCAATCCCAGGCCACACTTGCAGCCGCCAGCGAGCAGGCCGCCCAAAACGGCTATCGCGACGGGTTCGAACAGGGCGTTCGTGATGCCGCCGCACGGCTTGCCGCCTCGCTCGGAAAAGCCGAACAGGAGATTGCCAATCTCGACAGCTGGGTCGAGGCGGTGGTTCTGAAATCGGTCGGATTGATCCTCGGATCAATGGAGGCCGACGAACGCACCAGGCGATTGGTCCGCCACGCCATATCCCAGACCGCAGAGGCCCAGGAGATCGCCCTCCATGTCGCCCCCGAGGATGCCGCCATGATCGCCCAGGCAATTGCGGATATCGATCATCGCATCACTATCGAAACGGATCCGCTGATGTCTGCCGGCGAGATCGTCCTGGAGACATCGGCGGGACGAAGCCAGATCGGCTTGAAAGACCAGCTCGCCACCGTGATCGAGGCCCTCGTCCATGGCTGACGCATTGCTTCGCATGGAGCGGACGCTCGAACAGACGGACGTGCGACGGCAGAGCGGCCGCGTGACGAGTGTTTCGGGCCTGCTGGTGCGGGCGCTCATCCCCTCGGTTCGGATCGGCGAGCTCTGCGAACTGCATGAGCCGGGCAGGGGCCGCATCGGCCTCGCCGATGTCGTCGGTATCGACGGCGAGACGGCACTTCTCTCGCTTCACGGCGAAACCCGCGGCATCTCCCAGCGCACGGAAATCGTCCCGACCGGCCGGGAGCCGGCGATCTCTGTCGGCAACTTCCTGCTCGGCGCGATCGTCGATGCGCACGGCAACGTCCTGCGTCCCTCCGCCAATCCGGCCGGCGAGGACGCGCGTTTCCTGCAGCCGCTCTACGGCCAGCCGGTCAACCCCTTGTCGCGCCGTCCCATCCGCCAGCCGTTCACCTCGGGAATTGCCGCCCTGGACGGATTGCTGACCTGCGGGCAGGGCCAGCGCATCGGTATTTTCGGCGCGCCTGGCGCCGGCAAGTCGACGCTGGTGTCCCAGATCGTCGCCAACAACAAGGCCGATGTGATCGTCTGCGCCCTGGTGGGCGAACGCGGACGCGAGGTCGGCGAATTCGTTGCCGGCAACATGCCGGAAGGCGTCCCCTCGAATGTGACGCTGGTTGTCGCCACATCCGACCGCCCGGCGCTGGAGCGGTTCAAGGCGGTGATGACGGCAACGGCGATCGCCGAATATTTTCGCGAGCAGGGAAAACACGTGCTGCTCGTCATCGACAGCGTCACCCGCATGGCCCGCGCCTTGCGCGAAGTGGGGCTTGCCGCCGGCGAACCGCCGGTGCGGCGCGGCTTTCCGCCTTCCGTATTCGCCGTCCTGCCGCAAATCTTCGAGCGTGCCGGCAACAGCGCAAACGGCATGATGACGGCTTTCTATACGGTGCTCGTCGAAGGCGAAGAGCAAGACGATCCGATTGCCGAAGAAACCAGATCGCTGCTGGACGGCCATATCGTGCTCTCCGACAAGATTGCCAAGGCAGGCAATTTTCCGGCGATCGATGTGCTGGCCAGCCGAAGCCGGACGATGAGCGCAGTGGTGAGCGAGAGCCATCGCCAGGCAGCCGACAGGCTGCGCGCCCTGCTTGCCCTCTATGACGAGGTGGAACTGCTGATCCGCGTCGGCGAATATCGCCAGGGGCGCGACGCAGCCGTCGACGAGGCCGTCGCCAAACACGGGCTCATCCAGCGCTTCCTGTTTGACGGCCAGGGCAAGCCGCAGCCGTTCGGCGCGATCGTCGAAGCGCTCGAGGAGCTTGTCCGATGAATATCGCCGCGCCCGCATGGCCCCGCTCATCGATGGCCGGGAGCTTCTTTTCCCGTTCCGGCACGACGATGCGCGCCGCCTGGCAAATTCCGGTCCGGGAGCAGACGCTTTCCGTTCGCCCGCTGTCCCCCGATATCGCAGCCGCGCGGATTGCCGATCCAGTCGGCATTCTCTGCCGCGTCGGCGAACGGGAGCAGACGCTGATTGCGTCGGCCGGCGCATTGTGGTTGCTGGCCGAAAGGCTTGAACCGCTGCTCCTCTGGGAAAAACTGTCACCGCACGAACAGGCGGCGGTGGTCGAACATCAGTTCGTCGAGGCCTTCGAGGAAATCGAGAACAAGATCGGCATCAGCCTGTCGCTGCTGCAGATCGGTGCAGAGCCGCAGCCGGATTTCAGCGGCAATTTCGGCTTCGAAATCGGCTGGAGCGGCATGAGCCTGCCCTTGAGCGGCCGTTTCGATGAAACCTTCCTTGCCGGCCTCGTCGGCTGGGCAAGCCGCCTACCGCGCCGCACGCTCAATGCCCTGACGACGGCGGTCAACATCCGGCGCGGTTATGCCGTGCTGTCGGTCGGTCAGATCAAATCCCTGCGATTGGGGGACGGCATCGTCATCGATGGGGGGGCAGCGGAGACCGTGGTCGCGATCACGGGTGAACGTTACCTCGCAACCTGCATGCGCTCGGACAAAGGCGCGGTCCTCACCGAGCCGCTCCTGTCGACGCCAACCGGACCAATGAGGCATTTCATGACGAATGACACCGTCGATCAGGAATTGCAGGGCGAGCCGCGTCCGTCGCCTGTCGATAGCATCCCGATCAAGCTGGTCTTCGATGCCGGACGGCTGGAGTTGCCGCTGCGCGCACTCGAGACGATCGGCGAGGGCTATGTGTTCAACCTCGACAGGCCATTGTCGGACGCCGTCGATATCATCGCCCAGGGCCGCATTATCGGACGGGGCGAAATCATTTCCGTGGATGGGTTGAGCGCCGTTCGCGTCACGGCGCTGCACGACTGATGGAACAGAGCTTTCCTCTTGCCCAGAGCCTCGCGGCAATGGCGGCGATCTCGATGCTGCCGGTCATTGCCGTGATCGCAACCTCCTTCACCAAGATTTCAGTCGTCCTGCTGATCGTGCGCAATGCGATCGGCATCCAGCAGACGCCGCCGAATCTCCTGGTCTTTGCGATTGCCATCGTGCTCTCGGCCTTCGTGATGAACCCGGTGCTGCAAAACAGCTGGCAATTGCTGCTCGCCCATAGCGGCGATTTCGGCACGGTCAGTGGCATGGCGGACGGCATGATCAAAGTGGCAGCGCCGCTGAAGGATTTCATGCTGAAATTTTCCGACGCCGAGGTGCGCGACTTTTTCGTGCAGGCGTCGCAGAAGATCTGGGCAAACGCGCCGGCAACCCCCATTGCCTCCGACGATATCACCGTGCTGACGCCGAGCTTCCTCGTTTCGGAACTGACGCGGGCCTTTGAAATCGGATTTCTGATCTATCTGCCCTTCCTGATGATCGACTTCGCCGTCTCCGCCATTCTGGTGGCGCTCGGCATGCAGATGATGTCCCCGACCGTGGTGTCGACACCGCTGAAGCTGCTGCTGTTCGTCTCGATCGACGGCTGGCGGCGATTGCTGGAAGGTCTGGTGCTGTCCTATGCGCAGTGAGCATCGCGCCTTGACGAAAGCCCCGGTTCGAGCGCCTGCCGCGCCCACGCGAAAGGCCTGCCGTCATGGGTGAAGACCAGGTCGCAGCCGAAATCGGCATGTCCGTCATGGCGACCTTCGCCTTGGCCGGCCCCATTCTAGGCCTGGCCGCGCTTCTCGGGCTGATCATCGCCATTTTCCAGGCGGCAACGCAAATCCAGGAGCAGACCATCGCGCAGATCGTCAAGATTTTCGTGATCTCCATCACCCTGCTGCTGTTCGGCCGGGTGCTGGCAACGCCGCTGATCGAACATTCCGTTCATATCCTGAACGACTTCCCGACCATGGTTCAGTGAGGCGGGGCGGATGGGGCCGGATCATCTTCCGCTCGTCGGCATCGAGGTCGCGGCACCGGCCGCGGCGATGCTCGGCGCCGCCCGCGCGCTCGGGATCCTGCTGATCTTCCCGATCTTCTCGCTGTTCAGCATCGTCGGCATTCTGCGTTTCGGCCTGGCAATCGGCCTTTCGGCGCCCTCCGTCGCCTTCGCCTATTCGGTGCTGGCTCTCGGAGATACGTCCTGGTTCGATCTGGCCGCCCTTTCGATGAAGGAACTTTGCTTCGGGGCGCTTATCGGCATGGGGCTCGGCATTCCCTTTTGGGCGGCCCAGGCGGCGGGTGATATGACCGATGTCTATCGCGGCGCCAATGCCGCCAATCTCTTCGACCAGATCAACGCGCTGGAAACCGCGCCGCTCGGTTCGCTGATGATGTCGATCGCCCTGGTGCTTTTCGTCAGCGCCGGCGGCATCATCGATCTGGTCGCGATTTTCTACAAGTCGTTCGAGTTCTGGCCGCTCTTCAAGCTCATGCCCGCCATGCCCGACGATCCGCTCGACATGATCCTCGGTGTATTCGGCCGGCTGTTCAAAGCGGCCGGATTGCTTGCCGCCCCGTTCATGATCGTCACCTGCGCGCTCGAATTGTCGCTGGCCTTCGTTGGCCGCTCGTCGAAACAATTCCCGCTGAACGATAGCCTGCCGGCCATCAAGAACTTCGCGGTCGTGGTCATTCTCGTCATCTACACGGCCTTTATCTCCAGCTATTTCCACGATCTCTGGATCGACGGATTCAACGAGGTGAAAGCCATGCTGGAGGTGACCCATGGCCAAAAATGACGATACCGAGGAAAAAACCCTGCCGCCGAGCCGGGTGAAGCTCGATCGGCTCCGGCGCGAGGGCCAGGTTCCCCGCTCGAAGGAAATCCCGGTTGCGATCTCCGTCCTTGCCATCGCCGTCTACGTCACCTGGGGCTTGCCTGCTATCCTCGAGGATTTCACCCGCAGTTTCGATAGCGGCCTGCAGTCCGCCGGACGGGCCGACCTCTCCGACGCCGTCACTGTCGGCTTGAGCGAAACCGGCGTGGCGCTGCTCGATCTCATCTGGCTGCCGCTTGCCACGGGTCTTGCCGCGACCATCCTGGTGTCGATCCTCGACGGGCAGGGGTTTCCCGTATCGTTCAAACATATGAGCTTCGATTTCACCCGGCTCAATCCGTTCGAGGGCATCAAGAGGCTTTTTTCGCTCGCGAGCATCGCCGAGTTCGTCAAGGGGCTCGTCAAGTTTGTCCTGCTCGCCACCGCCGGCGGCGGTGCGATCCTCTATTTCCTCAACAGCATCTTCTGGTCGCCTCTTTGCGGAGAAGCATGCACGCTCTCCGCGACAGCCCATCTCCTCGGCTCGATCCTCGTCATTGCCGCCGGCATCATGGTGGCCGCGGCGTTTTTCGATATCCGCATTTCGCGCGCGTTGTTCAGGCACGAACACCGCATGACCAAGACCGAGGCGCGGCGCGAATACAAGGATATCCAGGGCGACCCGAAGCTGAAATCGGCGCGCCGGCAAATCGGCGCGGAAATGCGCAGCAGCCCGCCGCGCAGGCAAGGACCAGGCCGGCAATGAAAAGCGGGAGCCTAAGCCGCCCGCTTGATCTTCGCTTTGCGGTTCCGGTGGTCGGGCGTCTCAGACGCCCGATTGGTTGTCACCTACACGCGTCCAGTTCTTCACATCGTCCAGCGTGATATCGGAGAGGAACGTCACGCTGGCAAGTGAGCTGTCGGTGCGGAAGACGTTGCTGCCGTGGGAGAACGCCCCGCCGTCGATGGTGACGTCGGCGTCGATCTGCTTGCCGCCGTTGGTGCGCACGAGCGTGGTAAAGCCGTCAGCGACGAAATCCTTCAGATAGAACCTCGTGTCGGCATTGATCTGGAAGATCTTGTCGGTCGCGCCCTTGGCGGAGCCACCGACAATAGTGACGTCGCCGGCGCTTTTTACCGTCAGCGCATCCTCGCCGACATTCTGCCAATTGACGTTTTCGAGCGTCGCGCCGCCATAGACGTGGATTCCGTCGGCGCCATTCTCGCCGAGATTGACATTCTTGAGCGTCGCGCCGTTCTTGAGAATGAACAGCGGCGATTGGGTTTCGGACTGGCCGCCATCGCCGAGCTTGGACGAGGCCGTATAGGTCGCGCCCTTGCCGTCGAACACGCCGCCATCCACGACGATCGGCTCGTTGACGACGATGACGCTGCCCTCTTTCGAGAGGTCGGGTTTTTCCGTCGTGGTCTGCAAAGTCGTGGCCTGTTTCTCGTCGGATGGATCCACCTTCTTGGAGTGGGATTGCCAGTTGATGTGCTTGCGCAGCAGATCCTTGGGGTCGGAATCCATGCCGTTTTCCGACGTTTCCCGCGACTTCGGCACATAGGAGGTCAGCGTCGGCGGGTTGCCGGAGAAATCTTCGAAGGGCGAGACCTTGCGGGTTCGGATGGCGGTGAAATCCGTGTCGGCCCTATTGCTGCCGCCAAGGCAATCGGACTCAAGGTCGAAACGGGAGGTTCTGTCGAAGTCTATGGGCCTTTGTCCATCTACGCCACACATTGCATTCATCCCCAGTTGGTCTCGTCTACTTCACTTGCTCTATCAGCCCGGCCTTTGTTTGGAGCCGGCAGCGTTCCGGATTTGCCCGATCTCTCCGATGGTTTCGATCGTTATATCCCTGTCGATCTCCTCCGCCGCCAGCACCGGAATGCGGCAGTTGTGGTGGATCATCAGCGTCTGGGTGAGCAGGCGCCACTCGCCCGGCACGATGATGATGGGATCGTATCCCCGCTCGTTGGCGTCCTCGAGAGCCTGCCTGGCTTTCTCGGCCAGCAGGCGCAGCCTTTCGGCTATCTCGATCTTCTCGGTCGCTCCAGCGGCGTCATAGGAGCGGATGAAGTGGTCCCATTCGGCGGGAAGCACCAGCGCCGGCAGCAATCCGCGCCGGTCGAGAAGCCCGAAGGCGATCTGCTTGACCAGCGCGGCGCGCGCCATTTCGGCCAGGGCATCCGGCGCGTGATCGGTGCCGGCGTGCAGCATCACTTCCAGCAGTCCGCGCGGCTGGGAAAGCGTCACGCCGGAATCCAGCAGGCGTCTGACGACCGCGACCGTCAGCATCAGCGGCACCTGGGTGGCGACGTCGATCGCCAGTTTGCCGAGACGCGGTTCGAGGCTGCCCAGCCATTGTGCCGCGTCGTCGACGCTGAACAGGGCGCCGATATGGCGGCGGACGATGCGCACGATGTCGTCGGCAATCTGTTCGGCCGTCCGTTCGGGACCGCAGCTGACGAGACCGGCGGGCACGTTTTCGACCTGAAGGTGGATCAGATCCTCGGCCATGCGGGGATCGGCGTTGAACGTCGGCACCGTCACGGAGACGCCGACGGCGCGCGCCGCCATGCGGATCCGCCCGTCCAGCATTTCGCCGAGTCGCATCGCCTCAAGCCGCGCCAGCGTTTCCACCGCGACGGTGGCGATGACGGGATCGCCATATTTCGTCCTGTCGAGCGGATAGGAATTGGCGCTTTCCACGGCATTTGCCGATCCGGCCGCGGCTGGGCCGGCGCGCCGGCGATGCACCATGAAGGCAAGGCCCGCCAGACACAGGCCGATCGCGCCGAGCACGCCTGTGGGAAATCCCGGCACGAAGCCCGCGCAGATCGTCAGCGCCGCCGCAATCGCCAATGCACGGGGCTCCCGGAAGAGTTCGCGGCCGATATCGCTGCCGAGACTGCCGTTGCCGTCATCGGACACGCGGGTCACGACGATACCGGCCGAGACTGCCATCAGAATGGACGGAATCTGCGACACCAGACCGTCGCCGATCGACAGCAGCGTATAGAGATGGGCGGCCTCGGCGAAGCTCAGGCCCTTCTGGAAGATACCGATCGCCAGGCCGCCGATGAGATTGACGGCGACGATCACCAATCCTGCGACCGCATCGCCCTTGACGAAGCGCATCGCGCCGTCCATCGCCCCGAAGAACTGGCTCTCCTGTTCGAGGCGCGACCGGCGCTTCTGCGCGGCTTCCGTGGTGATATGGCCGTTACGCAGGTCGCTGTCGATGGCGAGCTGCTTGCCGGGCATGGCGTCGAGCGTGAAACGCGCGCCGACCTCGGCGATGCGCTCGGCGCCCTTCGTCACCACGATGAACTGCACCAGCGCCACGATCAGGAAAATGATCAGCCCGACGACGACATTTCCCGCAACGACGAAATCGCCGAAGGCCATGATGATCTCGCCGGCATCGGCGTCCGCCAGCACGAGCCGGGTCGAGGAAATCGTCAAGGCCAGGCGGAACAGCGTGCCGATCAGAATGACCGCGGGAAAGGTCGAGATTTCAAGCACGCTCTTCAGATAGGTCGTGGTGATCAGCACCACGAAAGCGAAGGAGAGATTGAAAGCGATCAGCACGTCCAGAACGATTGTCGGAAGCGGCAGCACCAGCATCGTCACGACGGAGGCGAAAAACACCGCAAGCAGCATATCGGTGCGTTGCGCAAGCATGGCGATGGCGGATGACCTTACCTTCATGATCCGGCTTCCGACGCCATCGCCTATTCTTGTTCGCTGCTGGAAATTTCGGCGAGCTTCGGCTCGGCACTGCCGGCGGGGGCGAAATTGACCGTATCGTCCTCACTGTCGCGGGAAACGGTCATCTGGTCTTTGCCGATCTCCTTGATCCGCCAGCCGCTCGAAACGACATCGCCTTCCTCGTAGCGGCGGCCGTCGGAGCCGATGATGAATCTGACGGGCGTATAGCCGGCGGCGGCAACGAAGCCGTCGAGACCGGAAGAGAGGGCGGTGAGATCGACGATGGAAACGGAACCGCGCCGGCTCATCGAGGCGATGATGCTGCGCAGCTTGGTCTTGTCGGGCAGGCCGAGAGGCCGCGATCCTTCGCCGATGCGAATTTCGTCGGCGGTGGCGACGATGCTCAGATCTTGGGGAAGCTGCGCCATACGAATGGCCTGGCGGATTTCGGCCGCGATCGCCGCCGCCGCCGGCGCCGGTTCGGGTGCGGCGGAAACCCTGACGAGCGGGGCTTCGTGAGCCGGCGCATCGCTGTTGTAAAGGCCGGCCAGCAAAAGCAACGCCGCCAGCCCGAGAAGGCCGGCAGCCGCAATCCGGCGTGGCGCGAACCGCACGCGCCCGGCGCCGAGACCTTCGAGTTCGCAGGCCGTGCCGTCGAAGGAGATGGTCTGCCTCTTCGTAAGGGTCATCGTCCGATCGCGTGGGATGGAACGACCGTTGATCACGACGTCATCCCGCAGCGCGGTCAACGACACCGTGTCGGAGCCGCGGGAGCGCTGCAAACTGATGGCAAAGGCGGGTTCTGGTTTGGCGCCGAGGATGATCAGGTCGCAATCGGCGCTGCCGCCGACCACCTGCCGCTCCGCCGTCAGCGGCAGATTGGAGCTGCGCCCGGCACGCGTGATGCGCAAGACCGGTCCGCCGCTGCCTGACGCAGCGTTGCCGGCGTTACCTCTGAATGTCGGCGAAGAGGAATCTAGATCCATAACCATCTTGTTCCCGAACCGTCCGTCGAGCGGCTTTTATTGTCTTCGAGAGCGGGGAAGCGAGACGGGCGAACCCGTCTCGCCATTGTTTCAATCAGCCTGGGCCGATCTTCTTGATGGCGTTTGCGACGCCGTTGATCTTGGTGATTTCGGTTGCAACCTTCAGGCTCTGCTCGGTCGCTTCGTTCTGGGCCGACTTGAAGGCGGAAATCGCCGAGCCGATGCCCGCATCAAGTGTCGAAGTACTAGCCATGTCTTGAACTCCTTGCATGGTTTTGGCGGCCAGAGCCTTGCAGAATTCAAGATCGAATTCAATAGCTTATGTTAAAAAGTTATTAATTCGCGATATGTACAACAAATGCGCGAAATGGATATCCGTCCTGTTCCCAGCGGACCGATGATCTGCAACAGTAGATCAGATAATTATTAATAGATTGGATTTCGCAGCCCTGCCTTCATTCGTTCATTAGTTGTCGGGCGATATCCGGATCGTGAGGTAAACTCAGATGTTTGCGCGTTTTGTTTACATGGCCGCTATCGGACTGCTGGCCTCCTTTCCTCCACCGGCCGGCGCCAGCGAGCGGGAGGTGCGCCTGGATGTCGTCTCCCTGCCGCTTGGCGATGTCGTCCAGACGCTGTCCTTCATGTCCGGCATCCCGGTCACGACAGTCGGGACGCTGAGCGGCAAGGTCGAGCACTGGTCCGTCCGGGAAAGCGGAGCCAAGGCCTTTGTCAAGCTTGGCGATGCCAGCAATCTCTTCGTCGCCTATGACGGCAGCCGCATCATCATCGCGCCGAAGCAGGAGGTCTCCACCGTTGTCCTCGATCGCGGCGGCCGCAGCTGGAAGACCGAGCAAAACGCCATTCGCGCGCTGTTCCCGCTGCTGCCGGACGATGCGCTGCGTGAAGATCCCGCCAGCGGCTTGGTGCTGGTGCGCGGGCCCGCCGTCTTCACCAAGGCCGTCGAAGACGTGCTGAGCCGGCAGCAAGCCGACAGCATCAAGGTCATCAAGGGCGGCCAGCTGGAAATCCTGACGACGAACAACGGTGCCTGAGCGGCTGATATGAAGGCGTTGAAATCTCTCAGGCAGTTGCTGCAGATCCGCAGCCTGCGGGCGGACAATCTTTCCCGCAGCCTCTCCGAGGCGCGGGCGGATGCCGAAAGCGCGCGGGAGCGGGAAACGAAAGCCTCCGAAGCGCTCGACATCGCGGCAAGCCGGGCCGCCGGCAATCCTGTCGTCGACGTATTGCGCAAGAGTGGTGTCATCGCCGCCGCCGAGCTTCAGGACGCGCTGATGCGACAATCCGTATTGCGCAGCCATGAAGCCGATGCCGGCCTATCGCTTGCGCAACACAAAGCCGCCCGGCGCGCCGCGCAAGAGCGGGCAGAACACGTCGCCGCCGATTTTTCGCGAGCACAGAAGGCGGTATTGCGCGTCGAATTTTCGCTTGAAGCAGCGGAGAAAATCGACCGGTAGGGAGCTAAGAACCAGCAGATGAACCAACCGGCTTCTGTTCTTCCATCTCTTCATCGACAATCGAGCTGACGAGGGCAACGACCCGGCTGCGCACACGCGGAGAAAGGAGCAAAACGTCGTCTATCAGACGCCGTCCCTCCGCCGTGGAAATGTAGGCAATCTTCTCATCGATCTCTGTTATGATTTGCTGGCCCTGAGTGGTTTCGGGATCTGGAAGACCTTCGAAAAACCTCGAAACAGGGATCTTGAGGCAATTGGCAAGCTCGTAGAGCATCGAAGCGCTGACGCGGTTCTTACCGCTTTCATATTTTTGTACCTGCTGCAAACTGACCCCGATGCCGGCGCCGAGATCCCCTAGGGATACATTCGACTGCATTCGGCGCATACGGATCTGCTGTCCGACATGCCGATCGACTGGATGCACCGACTCGCGTGCAACATTCGGCTGTTCGGTTCGCGCAGGCCTCGAAGGTCGGACCTGGGCTGCTGAATAGCGCTTCATGGTGGACACCCCGTGTGGAGAGTTTCACGCGGTGCGCCCCCGCGGAATAACTCGCTCAACCCACTGATCGGGGAGTTAGAACACCGTACGAGACGGCCCTGTGGCCTTTAGTTCCGAGGAACCTGGACATACGCCACAGGCTCCTCGACCGAAGGTCAAGGAGTGTGGTGCCGAATCGGCCGGCACCAACCGCTCGTAGGGGGTTCTAATCCCCAAGGCAGCGCGTACTGCCCTATCGAAAAAGATAGCGGGAATCCGCCCGCTGCGCAACCGAATTCTTTACAAGATTCAATAGCTTCGCTTTACGCTCGGACACTTGCCTCAAAAGCGAGAGGTCACGCTTCGGGCGGTAAAGTGGTCAGAAAACCAAAGGAGGTGCGATCAGCGGAACGCCCATTGCGAGGATTGTCTGCCCACTCTCCCGGAAGAGATGACGATGACACCTGGGAGAGCGCGGACGTCGTGGCGATCGAGGAGACGGACGATACCGTCACCGTACTTCTCTGGCATCTGAAATACTCGCAGGCAGTAATGGGGCGCCGGGCGGACGATCTTTACCTCGTTTGCGGTCAAGCACAGAAGGGGGTGAAGGGGACATGGAGCTTGAAGAACCTCATCAACCACCTGACCGTGAGAGAAACATCACATCTTAAGGGCCGGGCCCGTTTCATTCGAGGCAGCCTGAATGACTTGGCCACGCTTCGAAAGGCTGCCCGACGCAAGTTCATCGAGTACCGGATCGGGATTGTACAGCCGGGTCTTAACGGTGAAAACATACCCGCAGAACATCTTGCGCTTCTGGGAGCGACTGCCACTTCATACTGTCTGTCACCGGGTGTCCCCTAATGACTGTCGCGAACCGCACCGATCCAGCTTAGCTGCCGGCCACCGTCTCCAGCGGCGCTACTTTCCATGACGGCAGGGCCGCCGCGAACTGTCACGGCCTTCTTGGGGCTTTCGATATCGAAATTGACGTTGTAGCGGTTCCACTCTGTAACAGCGGCAGAGCCGCCGACAAAATCAGGGGTAGGAATGCTCGATGTCCTGCCGATTGTTGCGGCGGGTGCATAGCTGCAGTGCAACATAGACGCTGGCTTCATGGCGCTGGCCCGAGTATTGCTATTTTCATCGAAGCGATGCTTCCTCCCGCAACGCTTCGAAGTTTAGACGGCCCACTCCTCCTCCCAAAGGGACGTCTGTGGGAACAGCGGCACTCCTCCTCCCAGGTCGCCGTTCGGTTCTTTTAGGAAAGCCTGCCGCACCTCCTCCCGCGGCAGGCTTTTCTATTTCGGGGCGATGGGCCGTCAGAGCCCGAGATCAAGTTGGGACTGGGGTCGTGCATTGCCGATCGGAGGTCGTCAGCGTTGAAAGCGTGACGCCGAGCAGCCGCACTGGCCGCTTGAATGGATAGACAGTCGCCAATCGACGGGGCATCGTTCGATGGTGTGCTCGAAGATCTTGGCTGGTTCGGCAAACGGTTCACGCCGGACATGCGCGCCGATGTGCTGCTGTTTCGAGCGGGAGACCGGCGGCTGGTTGCCGTGGATCCCAAATGGATCCCGCTTCGGCTAACGTTGCGTTTTTATAAGATCGACAGGACGCGTGTGGCAAGCAACCAAGTTTTCCTATCTCCAGCGCCGGCTGCGGGCGAGGGCCCGGTCGCGTCTTTGAAGGCCATGATGTTCGGCTGCGTCAAGAGCGCGGCCATGGTCTATGACGATCAACCCATCGTCGACCATTTCCGGCGGATCGACGCCGAGAGGATCATGGGCGCGAAATTTCGCTCTGCGCAAGTAAGGCACGAACCGTCGAGACGGCAGTTCCTAATGAGCTCATCGAAAGGTCATATCATGCTGAAATACAAGCTCTACGTACTCGTGGTAAAAGCCGACGGGAATCTCGCGATCCTCGCCGCGCTTGCCATGGTTCTTACCGCGATATGGCGCGGCGTTTTACCCATAGGAAGTTTCTACTGAAAGACTGGAGGTGCAGGATCATTCCTGCACCCTCCTCACATATCACCACGTTCGCAGTACGCGTGTCACCTATCTCTCACGCGCAACAGCGGAAACGACAAGGTCTGTCATTTGAGAGTTACCCGGAGCGCCCCACCAGTCGCAGAGGGACAGGTAGGAGAAGTCGCTCACACTGTCACCGTAGCCGATCACTGGGCGACCTGGATGCTCCGTCCGAAGCTTTTTGAGCAGAAATTGTGAGGCCACCCGTTTTGAGATCGCAGGCGGAACTAGCGCAAGGTTATTGCCGTTGTGGTGTCGAACCCAACCCCGTTTTTCTCGAATGATCGGCACAATCTCTTCAAGGCGTGAGCCGTCTCCGTCAATCTCTTTGAAGACAACATATGTCGCGAGATCAGCTTCCATCACCGACCAGCACCGGATGTGGACGCCAAGTTCCCTCGCCTTGGTCCTGCCCTCATCGAGGAGCTTATCGAAAAAGCCGGCAAGCGGCCGGAGCTCCCTTGCGACGACCTCATGCCATTCGGCGTCAGGCTTGCCGTCCTTTTTGAGGATGACGGCACCGTTCGATACGATTGAGTAGCTTTCAAACGCGATCGTAACGCGCGAAAGAGCCTCAGAGCCGCGCGCCGTAACCGGGATGGCCTCCGTGGAGACGAGCAGCCACTCGACAAAGGCAGCTTGAATCTTCGTCATATAGGAGTTGCTTCCATTAATGGATTTGGACGCCAATACCAGATCGGCTTCCGCAATCTCCGGTATCTTTTTCTTGGTTTGAAACAAGGTGTCGTCGAGGTCCACCAGAGCAATGGGCTTCATATGCGTACTCCAAAATGCGACTGGTTAAATATCTGATCGATTGCCAGATGTGAGCTTTCGCGGATTCTCCATTGGCAATGAATTTTACGATACGGAATTTGTCACATCTCAGTTTCCTTGACCTGCGCGCCGAGCTCGTAAGTAGACATACGTGGAGATTAGGAGACGTGCCGGATCAGCGTGACGGCGCGGTAGGGGGCGATCTTTCTAGGGGAGACGACATACGGGACGCCTTTGTTGTCGATCAGGTACATGAGGGCCGCGAGTTCTGGATCGGTTGGCGACGAGACGTACACCTTTTCCGGCACACGTCGCAGGATGGCTCTGGTCGCCTCCGCAATGCCCGGCTTTACTCGGTTGATGTTCGTTACGGCGTCCTCCCCCATCACCCAGGCGACGGCAGCGGCGGCGGCATCGCGATGCGCCCGGCGGGTCTCGATACTCCAGACGCTCGGGATTTCGGTTGCAATCACAGTGGAGACATCATTCCACATACCATCCACGAATGATCGGGAAATATCGTGTTCCGCGAGATTATCCCACTGGACGCAGGCGTGGAAGTCACCGGGACCGACGAGGGCAGCGTTGAGGATCGAGCGGCTGATAAGCCCGGATACGGTGCATCCTAGCATTCCGGAGGGAATAAGCCAGTCGTCGCCCGATGCGGCGAGCCATGCGCAGCCGCAGGGGTCGGCCAATACAACTAGCCGCGCAGGCCGGTCTGAGTAGTCCTTGAAGCTCTTTTCGAGTTGGTTCGCAATTGCTCCTTTGCCCGTCCAGCTATCTACGAAGACGATGCTCTCGACAGGACGCCTGGCAAGAATGTGGCGCATAGCCTCGTCGTCAACGCCCTTGTCGCGAATGATCGACAACCCGTAGTGTCCGACGTCCCGGCCGAGTAAGGCGATGGCCCTCTTGAGAAGGATGCCGAAGGGCACGCCGGCGCGGACCAAACTGACAAGGGTAATAGGACCCTCGACCGACTGCACGATCGCGAGGGCGAGGCGTGCCGTCTCGGCGCCCATGCGCGGGCCACCAGTGGCCATGGCCTTAGCAAACAGCTCCATGTATTCGCGGGTCGGGGCCATCTCGGCGGAAATCATTTCCGAGTAATGCCGCCGCCCGGATTGGATGGCCTCTTCCCTCGTGGCCGTGTCAGTAGGCTGAATATCCACTCTCTTGAGAAGGAGCGTCACGTCGTATTCGGCGTAGGAGCCTAGTGTGGCAGGGGAGGCGATGCTGTCATAGGTATCCCCCATGGGAGTGATGTCCTTAGGTAACGCGACAGCAGTGTTGTGTCGCTGTGGACTGGCGGAAATGTCCGATCGAGTGAGCCGATTTCGAAGCGGCAGACCGCATGGCCTAAGGCGGCTTCATTCACCTTCTACGTCTGAAAGGACAATGGGATCGCCCAGTGCGGACATCAGGCTGGCACAGACATTTTCCGGGCCTGTCTCCGAGCAGAGTATAATTTTCGAGTACAGCGCTGGATCGACGTTGTAGAGGTAATGTGGAACCGTTCCGCCGTAGTTGTCGGAGAACGAAAGTACTGAACCGATCGCGTGGCCTTTCGACAGGGGAGAACGCGTCACGGATGAATAGAAAACCTCAGCGCCCTCCTTTTCCAAGCGCTCCGCAAGCAGGAAGGGCTGCCACACGTGTTCGCCCGTTCCGAGTACGAGGGTAATCCCGTCATCGGCAGCGTTTGCATTGAGACCCTGCAAGTGATCGACGACGCCGAGACGCGCCCAGTCTCGAGCGACGTCGGGACAGACCTCGGGCCGCTTAGGACGGTCACAGGAAGGGACCTGCGGAGTAGCTGCCGTGAAATCCCCACGCGGAGTCCAACTGTACCGTCCGGAAACGATAGTAGCCTCACTGACTGTTCCCGTGATCTCCGCGCGGGCAGCGCCTTCTGACCAGTCGGTAAGCGTAAGTAGGACTGTGTGCTTCAGCTTCAAACGAATTTTTGCAGGAAGGGCAGCGAAGATGTTGGCAAATGTCTTACCTGTCGAAGCCTCATCGTCAACGAGTACCAAGCCGGTCGCACCATGAACCAAGTCGCGGAGCCTTGCCTCGCATGGTTCGTGCAGGAGGTGCCGCGGGGCATGGCTATGCTCTTCCTCAAATTCGCACAGCAGCGGCAGTTTAAGATCATGGCGAGTGGAGCAGATATATATTGCATCGCCGCGACCAGTGAGTTCGCGGAACCGCCGATGGACACCCGCACCAAGGCCAATGCCCGCTTCGGCTATTCCGATGAACAAAACCGGACCAGGAATATCGGCAGGAATCTGACGTGCAAGGAGGTCGAATGCATTTCCCATGACCGAAGGGCGGATCGGCAGGAATCGACCAAGAACCTTGGAAACAAACAGAAACGAGCGGTTCGGGTTGATTCGCTGCCCGAAGCCGAACATCTCGATGGGGGGTACAAGGCTTCGATCCACGTGAACCGAGATAGTGCCGTCGGCGAGTTGCGCAGAGTATGTTGAAGGATTCACCATTGCCAGCTTTCGAAAGTACGGACGTTTACCGTGGAAAAAATCCGTGCCATATGTTTCCGTGACGCCGCACGCTCATTGGCGTCTCGTTGACGAGCAGGGTAGCACTTACCTCTCGAGGCTCAGAGTGCATCCGCGCCACGATATCGCAGGAGAATTCGCCGGCCCTTGGCGCGAAGGCCAGCACGGCCGAGCGCCTCCCTGGTTTCAGCTTCGTTGGGGCTAAATCCCGATCTGAGGCCTTCCTGCCCCGTCGATGCGGCTCGTGACCCATCTCCGACAAAGCGACTGGGGCGATAGAAATAGAGTTTACGTCAGTTCATCCTCGCTCTCTGCGGTGAATCAGTAGCATGAAGTGAAGCAAGGGACGTGCCACTCGGACATGCAGCACGAATGGGAGCTGAATAGGCACCAGAACTCGAATATTGCATTCCAGGTCTCACGCGGCAGATGTCCAGATTGCCGGGAAATTTCGTATTGCATCCATAACGGCTTTGGGCGACGGATTGCGGGACCTGCCATGGCAAGCGCGTGCGGTCGCGAAACCTCAGATGGCGGCGAAGCGCTGCAGTTAAGAGAGATGCTGGAGCGTATATTCGCCTAAACGCTGCTGACGTGGCGGTTGGGCCTTTGAACGGTGGACGAGATCAGCCGGGAAAAAAGGCGTAGCTTCATTGAAATCGGCAGGGTGTACCCCGCCCACTACCGGGGATCAGAGCAGGCCAGCCTTGGCCCCAACCTGCGATGATAGCAGGTGCCTGGGGCACCTCCAGCACGTCGAGGGTTCTGCATCTTCGTGTCAGCCAATAGCCGACAGTTCGCACCACGTTTGTATTCGCTTTGTCTGCTTTACGACAGACTTAAGTCTTGATGCCTGCACTCAGCCGTCGTTGTTCAGTCCCGGCATTTTCATGGAGCGGATCGAGGGTGAAACGTTCAGGCTGCGAAGTCTATGTCTTGCAGACGAACTCGTAGTGTGAGGCCCTTGAGGGTCTTGAGCCTGCGTGACCTGCCACTGAACTTTCATCCAGCGGCGATTAGAGCCTCGGCGGTTTTGAATACGCCAAGTGGCGCGGTGTGAGCAACCGGCAACGCGGATCGTGTCCCAGCACCTGGTGTAGCTGACGGTAGGGAGTAAAGCCGAGCGCCCGCGCGCTTCTCGTTGCGCTGTAGCGGGTGATCGGCTTTGCGGGCGGCCATCAGTGTTTTCCGCTAGGGTCGGGTTGTTCAAGACCAACCTGACGGAAAGATCACCGATGACCAATGACATGATGAACGTGCGTTCGCTTGTTGAGAAGAGTGCCGATGCAGATTTGTTGCGTGAGATGATTGGCTTTGCCGCCGAGCGGCTGATGGAGTTGGAGGTCGGCTCGGCCACGGGTGCTGACTTCGGTGTGAAGAACCCCATGCGGCTCACTCAACGCAATGGCTACCGTGACCGCGATTGGGAGACGCGGGCTGGCACCGTCGA
>NZ_JACIFV010000010.1 GCF_014197535.1 Rhizobium aethiopicum | reverse complement strand
TGTTCATTCGCGGCGATCCCTCCGACTCGAGATGTGGTAGCTCCAGTCTCCTCGATCCGCTCCGAATGGACAACCTCCCGAAAGCTCACATCTAGTGTCCCAGAGGCAGAAGCCTTCATGATGCTTGGTGGTCAGCACCACATATTTCATGCCAGCGGCCTTGGCGCGTCTCGCCCATTCCCTGGGATCGTAAAGATCGGGATCGAAGTGATCGAAATATTTCTGGTAGTCGGCGTCATCAAGTTCTTCGCGGCTCTTGACCCATTCATGGCGCGCCGGCAGCGCATAGAGCCCCCAATGCACGAACATGCCGAACCGGTCGTGGACGAACCAGGCCTTCTTCTCCTCGGGCAAGGCCAGCGACTGCAGATTGTCGGCATCCATGGATATTCCTCCTGTTCCATTTCAGAATTGGCGCACGACACCAGAAACCGCTCGCCGATTTTGGGGCAGCGCCTTGGCGGCCCTCAGGTCGTTTCGCGGACGATGAGTTCGGGAACGATGACGATGCCATGCTGACGGTTTTTGGTGGCGATGCGGCTGAGCAGCAGGCGCACGGCTTCCTCCCCCATTTCCCGTTTCTGCACCCGCAAGGTGGTTAGCGCCGGCGACAGCAATTCGGCCGCCGGGATGTCGTCGAAACCGATGAGCGCTATCTGCTCGGGGATCGAAATGCCGGCCGCCCGGCAGGCCTTCATTGCGCCGATCGCATTGAGGTCGTTGTAGCAGACCAGGGCGTCGATATCGGGCGTTTCCGCCAGCAATTGGGCTGCCGCAGTTTGCCCGATCGCGGCTGTCGGATCGCAATAGACAATGCCGTGCGCCTTCAGCCCATGGACGGCGAGCGTCTTGCGAATGCCGACGAGGCGGCTCTTGCCGCCGAAGGAGCTGCGCGGCCCTGCGATGATCGCAATCCTGCGGCGACCGCGCTCGACCAGATGATCGATGGCACGCGACGCTCCGGTTTCGTAGTCCGTGACGATCGTTCCCGCCACTTCGGGCGGCGCTTCGCGGTTGATGAGCACCGCAGCGCGATGGTGGGCGAGCGCCTTGTGCAGGGCGGCATCCGGCAGGCGCGCGCTGCAGACGATGATGCCGTCGACCCGATGGCGCAGCAGCGCCTCGATGAGTTCGCCTTCGCGTTTGCTGTTCTCGACGACGTTGGACAGAAGCAGGTTGTAGCCGGCGGCACTCGCCGCGTCCTCGGCTCCTCTGATGACCTCCGGGAAGAACGGGTTGGTGATGTCGGGGACGAGAAGGCCGATGGTCCTCGATCGGTCGGAACGCAACCCGCGTGCGAAGGGATTGGGTCGGTAGTTTAGTTCGTTCGCCGCCAGAAGAATGCGCTGCGTGGTCTCGGCGCTGGCGCCGCCCTGATCGTTGAGCACGCGCGACACCGTCATCGGCGATACGCCTGCGGCGCGCGCGACATCGGCGATGGTTATCTTGGCTTCCGGCTCTTTGGTGCGGCTCAACGGGACGGTCTCTCGAATGGCAGAAATTGCGATAACGATAACTAACACAATTTGTAGGAAAACCAAGGCTGCTCAGCCTTGGCACGTGTATTTAAGAATTTCTTTGACAAGATCGAACGGTAACGTTAACGTTCGAGATGGAGGAAATACGTTAACGATAACCTAAACGAGATCATTGGGAGGAGAGAATGCAACACGTCAGAATTCTAGGACGGCGGGTCGTCTCGACCGTTGCCGCTGCTATTCTCATTGGTTCCGGTTGGGCGGGTGCTGCCTTCGGTTTTCAGGAAGCGCCGGAACTCAAGGCGCTCGTCGATGCCGGCAAGCTGCCGCCGGTCGAACAGCGGCTGCCTAAAGAGCCGCTGGTGCTCACCCCACTTGAATCGGTCGGCACCTATGGCGGCACCTGGCGCACGGCTACCTTCGGCGGCGGCGACAGCGAGATCGAGCGTTCGATCGGCTATACGAGACTGGTGCGCTGGAATCCGGAATGGACCGAGGTGATCCCCGACATCGCCAAGAGCGTCGAGGTCAACGACAATGCGACCGAATATACCTTCACCCTGCGCGAAGGCACGCGCTGGTCGGACGGCGAACCTTTCACCGCCGACGATCTGGTCTGGTGGAACGAAAACGTGCTGCGCAACACCAAGATCACGCCCGCCGCACCCGACTGGCTGACTGCCGGCGGAGAGGCCGTCAAGGTCGAAAAGCTTGCCGACGACAAGGTCGTCTTCAAGTTCGCTGCGCCGAACGGCCTGTTCCTGATGAATATGGCGACCGTGCGCGGCTCCGACATCCTGGCGGCTGCCCCTGCGCATTACCTCAAGCAGTTCCACAAGGATTTCAATCCAACCGGGATCGATGCCCTGGTGAAGGCTGCCGGCGCAACCGACTGGGTTCAGCTCTTCAACAACAAGATCGGCTTTCCCGGCCGCTGGCGCGATCTCGGCCGGCCGACGCTGGATGCCTGGGTGCTGACGGCGCCCTATAACGGCACGACCCAGGTCGTCGCCGAACGCAACCCCTATTACGCCAAGGTGGATACCGCAGGAAACCAGCTGCCTTACTTCGATCGCATCACCATCGACGTGATGCAGGATACCCAGGCGATCATCCTGAAGGCGATCAGCGGCGAAATCGACATGCAGAACCGCTTCATCGAAACCACGGATGCCCGCACGGTGATCGTGCAGAACCAGCAGAAGGGTGGCTACGGCCTGTTCATTGCCCGGCCGGCCTGGTCGAACGCCCTGCTGATCACGCTCAACCAGACCCATAAGAATCCGGCCTTGCGCGCCGTCTTCTCCAACAAGGATTTCCGCATCGGTCTCAGCTACGCCATCAACCGCGAGGAGCTCAACCAGCTGATCTATGCCGGACAGGCCAAGCCCTATCAGGCCGCACCCCGTGAGGGCACTGCGCTCTATGACGAGAAGATGGCGACGCAGTATCTGGAATATAATGTCGACCTCGCCAATCAGTATCTCGACAAGGCGGGCATCACCAAACGTGACGCGGAAGGCTATCGCCTCGGTCAGGACGGCAAGCGCATCACCTTTGCGATCGACGCCTTGACCGGAAGCCCGATCCAGGTCGACGCGCTTGAGATGATCCAGCGCTACTGGCGGGCCGTCGGCATCGACATGCAGCCCCGTCCGGCCGAACGGTCACTGATCTTCTCGCGCTTGCAGAACAACGACAATGACGGCCTGGGATGGGTCGGCGGCGGTGGCTACGACTTCCTCGGCCTGCTCGATCCCAAATGGTATTTCCCGCACGAATATGAATCGAGCTTCGCGACGGCCTGGGGCCTCTATTACCAGAACCCCAAGGATCCGAACGCTGAGGAGCCGAGCCCGGCCGCCAAGAAGCAGATGGATCTCTATCGGCAGGTGCAGGAAGCTCCGACGCTCGAAAAGCAGCTTGAAGCCATGAAGGAACTGCTGGCGATCACCCGTGACGAGTTCTACGTCATCGGCACCAACCTGGAGCCGGACCGCGTCGGCATCGTCAAGACCAATATGCACAACGTCCCCAAGGTCATTCCCAGCACCTCGTTCTACATGACGCCGGGACCGGCCAAGCCCGAGACCTTCTACTACCAGCAGTAAAGCAAATGGGAATGGCGCCGGCGCGCCATTCCGCCACCAGCCCCGCCCCATCATCCAGACCGATCGGCGATCGCCGGTCGAAGGAGCTTGAACATGGCCGGCTTCATCATCAGACGTCTGCTTTACATGATCCCGATGATGTTCGCGATCTCGGTCGTGACCTTCATCATCATCCAATTGCCGCCGGGCGACTTCCTGACCGCGATGACCGCCCGTCTGGCTTCGCAGAACGAAACGATCGATCCCGGCGTCATCGCCGGCCTGCGAGAGCGCTACGGTCTCGATCAGCCCTGGGCGGTGCAATACTGGAAGTGGATCAGCGGCATCCTGCTGCGCGGCGATTTCGGCCAGTCTCTCGATTGGAACAAGCCGGTCAGCGAGTTGATCTGGGCTCGTATGGGGCTGACCATGGTGGTTTCGGTCACCACGCTGCTCTTCGTCTGGGCGGTGGCCTTTCCGATCGGCATCTATTCGGCCGTGCGGCAATATTCGGTGGGGGACTATTTCGCCACCTTTTTCGGCTTTCTCGGCCTTGCCATCCCGAACTTCCTGCTGGCGCTGGTGCTGATGTTCGTCTCGGCGCAATATTTCGGCCAGAGCGTCGGCGGGCTGTTTTCGCCCACCTATATCAATGCCGCCTGGAGCTGGGCCAAGCTCGGCGATCTCATGTCGCATATGTGGATCCCGGTCGTCGTCCTCGGAACCGGCGCCACGGCGGCGCTGATCCGCATCATGCGCGCCAATCTCCTCGATGAACTGAACAAGCCCTATGTCGACATGGCGCGGGCCCGGGGTCTCAGTGAAATCCGGCTGCTGCTCAAATATCCGGTGCGGGTAGCGCTTAATCCTTTCGTCTCCACGGTCGGCTGGGTGCTGCCGCACCTCGTCTCGGGTTCGGTGGTGGTCTCGATCGTCCTCAGCCTGCCAATTACAGGGCCGCTCCTGCTCAATGCGCTGTTTGCGCAGGACATGTATCTGGCGGGCACCTTTATCCTGCTGATGAGCATGCTGACGCTGATCGGAACGCTGATTTCGGACCTGCTGCTCGCCTGGCTCGATCCGCGCATCCGCAACGGCTGAAGGACGACAGACATGACCGATCAAGCCCTCGCGCTATCGCCTGAACGAACTCGCAATTCGGACGCCGTTGCCGGCCAGTGGAAACTCATTTGGCGGCGCTTCTGCCGCCATCGGCTGGCGCTCGCGGCAGGCGTCGTGATCTTCCTGATCTACCTGGTCGCGCTGTTTGCCGAGGTTCTCGCTCCGGTTTCCTCGCAGACCTACGATTCCCGCTACACCTATGCGCCGCCCCAGCAGCTGAGATTTGCCGGCTACGACGCGGCAGGGAGATTTCACCCGCTCTATATCAACGGCTACTCGATGAAGGTCGACCCGATCGCGCTCAGCCGCACCTATGTGCCCGATCCGGCCGTCGTCATCCCCGTGGGCTTCTTCGTCAAAGGCGAACCTTACCGGCTCTGGGGGCTGTTCGATTTCGACCGGCACCTGATCGGGCCGGTCGAGGCAGGCAAGCCATTCTATCTGTTCGGCGCCGACCGGCTCGGCCGCGACGTTTTCAGCCGGACGGTGCACGGCACCCGCGTTTCCATGTCCGTCGGTCTGATCGGGGTGGCGATCAGCCTGATCCTCGGTATCATCCTCGGCGGCATTTCCGGGCTCTATGGCGGCTGGGTCGATGATGTGATCCAGCGCTGTATCGAACTCATCAACTCCATTCCGACCATCCCGCTGTGGATGGGGCTTGCGGCCGCCGTTCCGATCAGCGCCGATCCGATCCTGGTCTATCTCTGGATTACGGTCATCCTGTCGCTGATCGGCTGGACCGATCTGGCGCGGGTGGTGCGCGGCCGTTTCCTGTCGCTGAAGACAGAAGACTTCGTCATCGCCGCCCATCTCGATGGCTGCTCCAGGATGCGCATCATCTGGCGGCACATGGTGCCGTCCTTCATGAGCCACATCATCGCCTCAGTGACGCTCGCCATCCCGACCATGATTCTTGCCGAAACCGCGCTCTCCTTTCTCGGCATCGGGCTGCGCCCGCCGGTGGTGAGCTGGGGCGTGCTGCTGCAGGAAGCGCAGAACATTCTCGCCGTCTCGAGCGCTCCCTGGCTGTTTCTTCCCGGCATCGCGGTGATCGTCACTGTGCTCGCCCTCAATTTCCTCGGTGATGGATTACGTGATGCTGCAGATCCCTATGAATACTGATCCCAATTTTGCCGCCACTGGCGGCCGGCACGCCGAGCGTGACTCGCTGATCGAGATCGATGACCTCAGGACCCATTTCTTCGGCGGGGCGGGCACGATCAGGGCAGTCGACGGCGTGTCCTTTGGCATCCCGCGCGGCAAGACGGTCTGCGTCGTCGGCGAATCCGGCTCGGGCAAGAGCATCACCGGCCGCTCGATCCTCAACCAGGTTCCGCGCGGCGGGCGGATCGTCTCGGGCGCGATCCGCTACCGGCCCGATCCGGCAGCACCCGCCATCGATCTGGCTATGCTCGATCCGCGCGGCCGCGAGATGCGGGCGATCCGCGGCGCCCAGATCGGCCTGATCAGCCAGGAGCCGATGGCGGCGCTTTCGCCCGTCCATACGATCGGCAACCAGATGGTCGAGGTGATCCGCCTGCATCTGAAGATGGGAAAGAAGGAGGCGCGTGAACATGCGATCGAAACCTTGGCGCTGGTTGGCATCCCCCGTCCTGCCGAACGGATGGAAAGTTATGCCTTTCAGTTTTCCGGCGGCATGCGTCAGCGCGTCTGCATCGCGCTCGCGCTCGCCTGCCGTCCGAAACTGCTGATAGCCGACGAGCCGACTACGGCGCTCGATGTGACCACCCAAGCCAATATCCTCGATCTGCTCGCCTCGCTGCAGGCCGAATTCGGGCTCTCGGTTCTGTTCGTCACCCATGATCTCGGCGTTGTCGCCGAAATCGCGGACGAGGTCGTCGTCATGTATCTCGGCCGGGTCGTCGAGGCAGGCGATGTCGATACGATCTTCCACGCGCCTGTTCATCCCTACACCAAGGCCCTGCTGCAATCGGTGCCGCGCATGCATGGGCAACCGAGCGAACGGCTCGCGACCATCGACGGCATGGTGCCCTCGCGCTTCGCCCGGCCCGAGGGCTGCAGCTTTCATCCCCGGTGCAAGCAGGCGAGGGCGGGCCTCTGCGACCGAGAGGATCCCCAATCCGTCCTCATCGGCGAAGGGCACGTCGCGAGCTGTCTGCTTTATAAGGGAGGACGGTGATGACCGGTTCCGCGACACCACGCAGCCCGCTGCTCGAGCTCAATGATCTCAGAATGCATTTCCCCATTCGCAAGGGCGCGTTTCGGCACGTGGTCGGGCACGTCAAGGCGGTCGACGGCGTCTCGCTTCGTGTCGAGGACGGCGAGACGCTCGGAATCGTTGGCGAATCCGGTTGCGGCAAGTCCACGCTTGCCCGCACCGTCCTGCGAATCTATCGGCCGACAAGCGGAGAAATCCGCTATCGCGACCGAAGCGGCGGCACTGTGGATCTCGCCGGGCTGTCAGGCCCGGCGCTCAAGGAAATCCACCGCGATCTGCGGATGGTGTTCCAGGATCCGCAATCCTCGCTCAACCCGCGCCTTCCCGTCATCGATATCATCGGCGAGGTGCTTGGTGTCAACGGTATCGCCAGGGGCCGGGAACTCGAGCACCGGGTCGCCGATCTCATGCAGAGCGTCGGCCTGCGGCCCGAATATATGCGCCGCTACCCCCATGCTTTTTCCGGCGGCGAACGCCAGCGCATCGGCATCGCCCGAGCGCTGGCGTCCAATCCGCGCCTTGTCATTGCCGATGAGGCCGTCTCGGCGCTCGATGTCAGCGTGCAGGCCCAGACCATCAACCTGTTGCAGGATCTGCAGGAACAGTTCGGCCTGACCTATCTCTTCGTCGCCCACGACCTCTCGGTCGTTCGGCACATCTCCGACAATATCGCCGTCATGTATGTCGGCCGCGTCGTCGAAATGGCGCCGACGGAACAGATTTTTTCCCGACCGCTCCATCCCTATACCGAGGCACTGCTTTCGGCTGTGCCGATCGCCGATCCGAGACTGCGCCGTCATAGCAGGCGCATCCGGCTTGCAGGAGAAGTGGCCGATCCCGCCCATCCGCCTCCCGGCTGCGCATTCCATCCGCGTTGCCGCTACGCCACCGAGCTTTGCAGGCAGGAGGTGCCGGTCCTGCGCAGCGTGACCGCCGATGGGCATGCTGTCGCCTGCCACTACGCCGAATCCTTGACGCTCAATCCCTTTGCCGACCGTAACGTTCCGGAGTTCAACTGATGCCCGAATTCATTCCACGCTCCGAGCAGCGTCCCATTGTGGGTACCTCCTCCAGGACGCTCGATCTCATCTATTTCGACCTCGTCACGCTTCCGGCCGATGGCTGGGACGCGCGGCGGCTGCCCTTGCACGAAAGCCTCTACGTCGTGCTGTCGGGGCAGGTGGATATCGAAGTGGATGGTATCAGCTTCGAAGCCGTGGGCCGGCGAGCCGATATCTGGGGAGGCGACGCGGACTCGGTTTATGCGCCCGTCGACGCCATTGTCCGGATATCCGCCCGTGGCGGCCCGGCGGAAATCGCCGTTGCCGGCGGCATCTGCGATACGCGCTACGCTCCGTTTCGGGTGACGCCCGACGAGGTCGACGCAGTCAATGTCGGCTCGCCGGATACGCATAGCCAGCGGCGGATCGTCCACCTGCTCGGGCAACGCCAGAACGGCCGCTGCGGCAATCTCTTGGTGAGCGAGCTCTATGCCGGCGAGGGCTGCTGGTCCGGCTATCCTCCCCACAAGCACGATACCGAAGACGGCGATGCTGAGACGCTGCATGAGGAGCTCTATCACTACCGCTTCCTGCCGGAGAGCGGCTTCGGCAGCCAGATTACCTATGACGATGATGGTCCGGTCAAGATCCTCATGACCCGCCACGGCGACACCTTACTGCTCGACCGGGGCTACCACCCGACGGTCACCTCGCCTGGGCATCGCGGCTATATCTTCACCATCCTCGTCGGCAAGCACCGCCGCGGGCTGATCCAGCGCTTCGATCCCGCCCATCAGCATCTGACCAAGACCATCCCGGGCATCGATGCGATGCGCGACAAGTTCAAATAATCCCGGCGCTTGCCGTTTTGCGGACACTGCCCGTTTGAGGAGAGAGGATCCATGCGTGAACGTACGCGAATAAAGGTCGACGCCGGTCAGGCGGTGCGCCCGTTCAACCGGTTCTGGCGCGGCACCGGCTTTTCGCCGGCCGAACTGCTGCTCGAACCCGAAATGCGCCAGATGCTCGCCTATATCGGCGGCTTGCCGAACGAAGGCATCCGGTACCTGCGCGTGCACTATCTCTACAATCTGCTGCGCTCGACCGGCGGCGCCGGCTACGACTGGTCGCTGCTCGACCGCGCGCTCGACGCAATGATCGAACACCGGCTGAAGCCGTTCTTCGAGTTGATGGGCAATCCCTCGGGCCTGTTCACCGATTATGAGGACATGGACCAGGTCAGGCGCTGGCGCGATCTCGTGACGGCGACGGCCGACCGCTATGGCGCGCGTTACGGCATGGACGAGTTGCGCAGCTGGTATTTCGAAACGACGAACGAGGCCGATTCCGGCTGGTGGACCTACGGGATCAAAGGCTACACCAATTATTACGATGCCTGCGTCGCCGGGCTCGATGCCGTCGATCCCAGCCTCCCCATGGGCGGGCCAGGGACTGCCCGGACGCTTTCGCCGATCTTTCGCGCCTTGATGGCGCATTGCGACAGCGGCACGAGCTGTCTGACCGGCAAGGGGCCGCGCCTCGACTACATCTCGATCCACGAAAAGGGCGTCAACGGCAGCAAGGAAGACCTGACCCCGAAAACCCATGCGATCGTCGACCGCACGCTTCTCGTCGTCGACTATCTCAAGGAGCATCATCCGCGGCTTGCGGGCCTGCCGATCGTCAACGACGAATGCGATCCGCAGCTCGGCTGGAGCGATCATCACAGCTGGCACGGCAAGGCCTACTACGCCGGGATCATCGCCCGCATCATCGAACAGCACGACCGGCGCATCATCGCCCCGAAAGCGGCTGATTTCACCTTCCTCAGCAACGACCATGCCTTTATCGGCGGCTGGGGCCAGCGAACGATCTTTGCCTATTTCGGCTCGCGCAATTTCACCAAGGCGCAATGGGAGCACAAGACCGATCTGAACAGGCTGGTTAGCGATGTCGACCAGGCGCCGCCCTTCGACATCATCAAGAAGCCCGGCCTGACATCGATGGAATTGCTGGCAACGCTCGGCGACACCGTCTGCAAAATGACGGCCGAGCCGCCGCTGACGCCCGACCAGGATGGCTTGGCGATCCTGCCGACACGGCTGCCGGACGGCGGTGTTTCCATCAGCCTCATTCATAGCGTCGATGCTATCAACCGTTCGGGCCGGACCGCCGTCCGCCTGGAGGTCAGCGGGCTGGTTCCCGGCCGCCATGCGCTGTGCCTGCTGCGCATCGACGAGGAATTCACCAATCCGATGGAGCTCTGGGAGGCCGAGCGCGACGAGAGCAATCCACGCGGGCCCTTCGAGCCGGTCGGCGCGCCACCCGAGCCGAGCGAAGCGCAATTCGCCGAATTGCGCCGTGCGCAGGAACCCGCCTTGCTGCATCCGATCAGCACCGTCGAGTGCGATGAAGGCCGGCTCAGCGTCGATCTCGACGTGCCGCTGCCGTCGCTGACGCAGGTGCTCGTCGTTCCCGATATCGGCGCGGCCCCGGCCGCACCCACCGGTCTCGTCGTCGAACGCTACCTTGGTCTTGGCGGCCGGGAGGAGCGCATGCTGTTCTGGGCCGCGGGCGATAGCAGCCCCGCCATCTTTTACGATGTTCTGGTCAGCACCGATGGCGGGACCTTTGAAAAGGTCAGTTCCGTCCCGCTGCTCTCGACGGCATTCCTGCACATGTCGCCGCCGGAGGGCGCGCAATATGCGGTACGGGCCCGCGATGCATTCGGCCGCCGCAGCCAGCTTTGCCTTTCCAGCCGATGAGCAGAGAAGTCATGGATATCGCCTATTTCACCAAGACGCTGGAGGGCCTGCCGCTCGAAAAGGCGGCGGAGATCACCGCCGGTCTGGGCTTCGACTGTGCCGACCTCCTCATCCGCGACGGCCATGCCGTTTCCCCCGACACGCCGGAGCAGATCGTCGGGACTGTGAAACTCTTTGCCGCGGCCGGCCTTCGCACACCGATGGCGACGATCGATTCCACGCAGCCCGACGATGCTACGTCCCGGCTTCTTGGGTATTGCGGCGAGGCCGGCATCGGGCAGATCAGGCTCGGCTTCTGGCGCTACGATCCGGCGCGGCGCTGGACAGTCCAGGTCGATGAAGCGCGGCGTAACCTCGACGGTTTCGAACAGCTTGCCGAACGGATCGGCACGAAACTGATCATCCAGCTTCACGGCGGGACACTGCACAGCTCCGGCGCGCTGGCGATGCAATTGCTCACCGGGCGCGACCCCGCCAGGATCGGCGCCTATCCCGATCCGGCCAATCAGATCGTTCGCGAGGGAAGCGAGGACTGGCGTCTGACCCTCGACATTCTCGATCCGTGGGTCTGTTGCATCGGCGTCAAGAATGGCGGCTGGTTTCCCGGTGTCCATGGCGCCGATGGCCAGCGCGCATGGCATTCGGATTGGTGCGGGCTCGACGAGGGCATGGTGCCCTGGAACGAGATCATCCCCCATCTGGTCACCACCGGGTTTGCCGGCGTGCTCTCGGTCCATTCCCAATACCGGGTTCCCCGGCAACAGGCGCTCGACAAGGTCCGCGCCGATCTTGCCTATCTCAGGCGGCTGGTCGCCGCAGCGAAAGAAGTAGAACCATGAACGAACAGACTTCCGTCATTGCCGTCCTTTTGACCGAAAAGACCCGCCGCATGATGCTGGACGATGCGGCGACCGCTGAGTTGAACGCTCTCGGCGAGGTGCGCTGGCCGACCGGCGCCGTGATCGACGCCGCCGATGCCGACCGGCTGCTGCAAGGCGCCACCGCCTGCCTGACCGGCTGGGGAACGCCGCCCTTCGATGCCGCCACGCGCCAGCGCCATCGGCAACTTGCCCTCGTCGCGCATTCGGCCGGCAGCATCCGCACGCTCGTTCCTGCCCGTCTGTTCGATGAGGGCCTTCGCGTCAGCCATGCTGCCTCGAAAATTGCCGCCTCGGTTGCCGAATTCGTCGTCGCCGAAGCGTTGCTTTCCATGCGCGGCATTCACCGGCTGCATGCTCAATTGCGTGGCGGCGGCGAATGGCTCGACGTTCGTGCAGCAGTGCCGCAGAGATTGCTGGGCGCCCGCACGGTCGGCATCGTCGGCGCCGGATATGTCGGACGGGCGGTCATGCGCCTGCTCGTTCCGTTCGGCTGTCGCGTACTGGTCGTTGATCCCTATTTGGACGAGAGGGAGGCCGCAGCACTTGGCGTTGTCAGTGTCGCGCTGGAGGATGCGCTGGTTCAAAGCGAGGTGATTTCCTTGCATGCGCCCGTCCTGCCCGCAACGCGCCGCATGATCGGTGCCCGCGAACTGGCGCTGCTGCGTCCCGGCGCGCTCTTCATCAATACGGCCCGTGCCGAGCTGGTCGACGAGACTGCATTGCTCGCCGAAATCCGGTCCGGCCGCATCGAAGCGGCGCTTGATGTCTTTGACAATGAGCCGCTGCCGCCTGACAGCCCCTTCCGCGACCCTGCGCTCGCCAACCTCACCATTTCGCCTCATACTGCCGGTCACACCGAAGAGGCACATTTTGCCCAAGGGCAGGCCATGGTGGACGAAATCGGCCGGCTTCTTCGCCGGGAACCGCTCCGCCACGAGGTGACCCGCGCCATGCTCGAGCGGATGGCATAACCATGGACAGAAGCATTGGAGGGCCTGTGGAGGCGCCGCGTGTCAGAATCGTCGAGATCGACGCCTTCGAACGCGATATCCGGCTGCGCCTGCCGTTTCGCTTCGGTGCGGCTACCCTTGAGCAGGCGCCGCAGGCCTTTCTCAGGGTTCGTATCGAGGACGAGCAAGGGAAAACCGCCATCGGCGCCGCCGCCGAGATGATGGTGCCGAAATGGTTCGATAAAAATCCGGCCCTGACGCCGGCGCAAAATGTCGATCAACTGCGCGCCTCAATCCGCCTTGCCGGCGCTGCGTCGCTCGAAGCATCCACGCCGACGACATTGTTTGCCGCTGCCCGGCTGAACGAGTTGGAGACGGTGCGGCGCCTGCCCGGAAATCCGTTGGCGGCCGGCTTCGGCCCTTCGCTTGTCGCCCGCGCGGCGCTCGACGCCTATTGCCGCCTCGCCGGCATTTCCTTCTTCGATGCGGTGCGCCGCAATCTCATCGGTATCGGCGGGCCGATGCTGCCGGGGGATATCGATGCAGATGCAGCGTCGCCGACGCTTGCCGACCTTCGCCCTGCCGGTTCGATCGCAGCCCGGCACACGATCGGACTTCTCGATCCGATCACCGAAGGCGATGTCGCCCACCCCCTCGACGACGGCCTGCCGGAAAGCCTCGAGGCGGTGATAACGCGGTACGGCAACCGCTGGTTCAAGATCAAGTTGTCCGGCGCGATCGATGCCGATATCGACCGCCTTGCCCAGATCGCCGCCGTGCTGGACCGCTTGCCGGACTACCGGGTGACGGTCGACGGCAACGAACAGTTCGGCGCCGCCGAGCAGCTTGGCGCCTTGCTGGCGCGGATCGATGAAACCCCGCGGTTGAAGAGGTTGCGGGCGGCCATCGCCTTTGTCGAGCAGCCGTTCTCGCGCGAGATCACCATGGAGACGCCGCTGGGAGATCTGGCGGCGCAATTGCCCTTCCTGATCGACGAGAGTGACGATGCCGACGACGCCTTCGCCCGCGCCCGGCGGCTCGGCTACACCGGCGTCTCCTCCAAGACCTGCAAGGGCATTTACCGCTCGCTCATGAAGGCGATCCGCATCAGGACGGGAGGTGTGCTGGGACTGTTCCTCTCCGGCGAGGACCTCACCTGCCAGGCCGGACTTGCGGTACAGCAGGATCTGGCGCTGGTCTCACTGCTCGGCCTCTCCCATGTCGAGCGCAACGGTCATCACTATGTGGCCGGCATGCAGGGTGCGCCTCAGGCAGAGAAGGCGCGCTTTGCCGCGGCCCACCCGGATCTCTACCAGCAAGGCGCCGGCGGGCCGCTCCTGTCGATCCGCGGCGGCCGGATCGGCATCGGCTCGCTGACGGCGATCGGTTACGCGAGCGGCGCCTTGCCTGATTTCGAAGCGATGGAGCGGCTCTCTTGACATCCATGGACGTTCAGACGGGAGCCTGTATCTTGCTGGCCTCGTACACTTCAAGCTATGTCAATATTGGAGGCAGGTCGGCATGTCGTTGAAAACCGTCAAGGCACCGGGGGAGCTGCGGTCGGCGCGCTGGTTCGCATCCGAGGACCTGCGCGGCTTCGGCCATCGCTCGCGCCTGATGCAGATGGGCTACGATGCCGATGACTGGGCCGGCAAGCCGCTGATCGGCATTCTGTCCACTTGGTCGGACCTCAATCCCTGCCACGCCCATTTCAAGCATCGCGTCGAAGACGTGAAGCGTGGCGTGCTGCAGGCTGGCGGCTTTCCGGTGGAGATGCCGGCGCTGGCGCTGTCGGAAAATTTCATGAAACCGACGACCATGCTCTACCGCAACCTCCTAGCGATGGAGACCGAAGAGCAGATCCGCGCCCATCCCGTCGATGGCGTGGTGCTGATGGGAGGATGCGACAAGACCACGCCTGGCCTCATCATGGGCGCCCTCAGCGCCGGCGTGCCGATGATCTACCTGCCGGCGGGGCCGATGCTGCGGGGCAATTATGCGGGCCACCAACTCGGTTCCGGCTCGGATGCCTGGAAATACTGGGACGAGCGGCGCGCGGGAACGATATCGGACAGAGAATGGGCCGGCATCGAAGCCGGCATTGCGCGCTCCTACGGCCATTGCATGACGATGGGCACCGCTTCGACGATGACCGCGATTGCCGATGCGATGGGTCTGACGCTGACGGGAGCCTCATCCATTCCCGCGCCCGATGCCAACCATATCCGCATGTCGGCTCATTCAGGCCGGCGGATCGTCGAGATGGTCTGGGAAGATCTGACGCCGGATAGGATCGTGACGCCTGCGGCCGTTCGCAATGCCGCGACGGTCGCCATGGCGACCGGCTGTTCCACCAATGCCGTCATCCATCTCCTCGCCATGGCGCGCAGGGGAGGGGTCGCGCTGACGCTTGACGATCTCGACGCGCTTGGCCGCGTCACTCCGGTCGTCGCCAATGTCCGTCCGTCCGGAAAGATCTATCTGATGGAGGATTTCTACTATGCCGGCGGACTTCTGGCGCTGATGTCGCAGATCCGCGAGCGGCTCGATCTCGACGCATTGACGGTTTCGGGGGAAACGTTGGGTGCGGCGCTGGCCGATGCCAAAATCTATAATGACGATGTGATCCGGCCGCTTTCCAATCCGATTTATCCGGAGGGCTCGCTTGCCGTGCTCAAGGGCAATCTAGCGCCCGACGGCGCGGTGATCAAACCCGCGGCATGCGACCCGCGCTTCCATGTCCATCAAGGCCCGGCCCTGGTCTTCGACAGTTACCCCGACATGAAGGCGGCGGTCGAGGACGAGACGCTCGATGTGACGCCGGATCACGTGATGGTGCTGCGCAATGCCGGACCGCTCGGCGGCCCCGGCATGCCGGAATGGGGCATGCTGCCAATGCCCAAGGCGCTGCTGAAGCAAGGACATCGCGACATGCTGCGGCTGTCGGATGCGCGCATGAGCGGCACCAGCTACGGCGCCTGCGTGCTGCATGTGGCGCCCGAAGCCCATGTCGGCGGCCCGCTCGCTCTGCTGCGCAACGGCGACATCGTCAGGATCGATATCCCCAACCGCCGGCTGGATATGCTGGTCGACGAGGCGGAGCTCGCCCGGCGCCGCGCCGCCTGGATGAAGCCGGCGGATCGTTTCGGCCGCGGTTACGGCTGGATGTACGCCTCTCATGTCAGCCAGGCCGACAAGGGTTGCGACTTCGATTATCTGCTGCCCGAATTCGGTGCGGCAGCCGGAGAACCGGACATTTTCTAGGAGGACATGCGGGAATGACGACACTTTCGGACAGCACGCGCGACAAATTCATGCGGGTCAGCGTCGCCACCATCAGCACGGCGCTCTTCAAGCGCGGCCTGCGCAACCAGACCATCCAGGACGTGCAGCCGGTCGCCCGCAAGGGCCGCAACATGGTCGGCCCGGCCTATACGCTGCGCTACATTCCGGCGCGCGAAGACCTGAACAAGCTCGAGGTTTTCCGGAATCCCGAACACCCGCAGCGCGCCTGTGTCGAAAGCTGCCCGCCGGGCGCCGTGCTGGTGATGGACAGCCGCAAGAATCCACGCGCCGCCTCCGCCGGCTCGATCCTCGTCACGCGGCTGATGGTGCGCGGCGTGGCGGGTGTCGTCACCGATGGCGGTTTCCGCGACAGCCTCGAAATAGCGGGGTTGGCGATCCCTGCCTATCACAACCGCCCCTCGGCGCCGACGAACCTCACGCTGCACCAGGCGCTCGACATCAATGTGCCGATCGGTTGCGGCGACGTGGCAGTCTGGCCCGGCGATATCATGGTCGGCGACGACGAAGCGGTGATCGTCATTCCGGCCGAGCTCGCCGACGAGATCGCCGAGGAAGCCGTGGAAATGACCGCCTATGAGGATTTCGTCACCGAGCGCGTGCTGGCCGGCCAGTCTATCATCGGTCTCTATCCGGCGACGCAGCCGCGCAATCTCGAGGAGTTCGCCGCCTGGCGCGCCAAGCACGGCCGGTGACTCGCAGCATCCGTCACTTCTAGTTTGGCGCGCCGGCTGCGGTTTCACCCGGCGGCAAGATCCGGAACAAAAAGGTTGAAACCTTCTCCCCCGGCTTGAAAGGTCCGGGGACCTGATTAGTTACTGGCTTCAAGCTTTGAAGGTACGCTGCAATTGATGTCACGTCCTCGTCGGTGAGCTGCGCGAATGCATGCCATGGCATGATTGGCGCCAGGATGCGACCGTCCGGCCGCTGCCCGGACTGAAGGGCAGTCACAATCTGTTCCCTGGTCCAGCTCCCGATGCCGGTCTCCTTGTCAGGCGTAATGTTGCGGCCGACAAAAACGCCCTGGCCCGGGATCTCAAAGCCAACATCCGATCCACCGAGAAATCGCGCGGTGTCCGGCTTTCCGAAGAAATATCCCGGCGTGTGGCAGTCGTTGCACCCGCCGACCGTGACGAGATATTCGCCGCGCGCAATCTGCGGATCATCGGCCGCTGCTGCCATGCTCAACGGTAGCTCCAACGCACAAACGGCTAAAAATGCGAGCTGAACGCTCAATCGAAACATTTTACCCTCCGTGATACAGCCGCTCGCAGCCGTAAAGGACTGAATATCACGATGAAGTTGTTCGATATATTAGCCACTTCGAATTAATAGAATTGTACGGGCGCAGGCCGCCAGGCCAGCAGTAAAAAAGGGCCACGACGAAGCAGGCCTCCGTGTATTTTCGCGAGCATCGGGCGCGGCCGCTACTCGTGGGCTCAGATTGCGAGGAATAAAGAACATCTGAGAAGCGTCGCCGCCATTCTGGCGGCACATCAACCGAAGTGCTTTAAGCCGGGATAGACATGTCCATCCGCCTGCGTTCCGGCGGAGTGTTCCTTTCGGGCGAGGACCTGATCTGGCAGTTGGGCTCGCTGTGCAGCAGGTTCTGGCGCTAGTCTCGCTGCCTGGCCTCTCCCATGTCGAGCGCAACGGCCATCACCATGTGGCCGGCATGCAGGGTACGCCGCAGGCGGAGAAAGCGCGCTTTGCTGCGGCCCATCCCAATTCTACGAGCAGGGCGCCGACGGCCCGTTGCTGTCGATCCGCAATGGCCGGATTGGTATCGCTTGCTCGGGTCGGTCAGCTACGCCAGCGGCACCTTGCGCGTTTCGGAGCGATGACGCCATTGCCATCACGTTGGGCAAGTTCAGCAACAGCCGGTGCGCCGTGCAAAAAGAGTATTGAACTGTACGATTTGCCCGGCAAACGTGCCCTCATCAGATCGATCACCCCGTTCCTCCAATTGAAATGTCTTCCGATAGAGCGTCACGCTCTATTCGAAGATTTTCTGCGCGGCCTGAGTGGATCTCATGGCCCAGCAAGTGCGCAATTGACACGCAGTGATTTTGAATAAAAATCTGAATCAACGGAATAACTCCGGATCGGCCGAGAGTAAAATAGTGGAAAAATTCCGAATTGAGATTGAGACTCCGCCGCGGTGTCCCGGAGTATATGGCTTTCCGTTCCGCAAAACGGCACCAGGGGATATTTCGATGTGCCTTGGACACACGACACTCCGGATAGACTGAGGTCGAGTTCTAATAGCTGTGCGGATGTTAAGCGCGGTTAAGGAAGTGTAAAGTTTGGTAAAGGTTCTTTCCGCGGTTCAGGCTGGCGCTGCCGGTAGGAACTCCGTGCAGCCGAAAGGTCCGAGCGCAACTGCAGCGAAGGTGACGAATGCCTGGGCTATCGCTTTTCAGAGGATGCAGGACGCGCAGGCGGCGCGAGGCCGCCTGCTGGGGATATACGTCCCGCGGTCTCGTTCCGGGGGAGGGAATTTGACCGAAGAGGTTGCCATGAAAGTCGCCAGGTGTCGTCCGTATCGGTGCGGAGCATCTGGCCGATAGTTCGACGAGAAGATTATCTCTGGCCGTGTCCTCGCTTCGATTGCTCGGGTTTGAAGGCGATCGCGGCGTGATCGTTGGAGGCCTCCGGTTTATCCTCGGCGATCTCCTGGGCCAGCCCGATCCGGCGCAACAACCGTTTGAGCGCCTCGTACAGGTCATCGACGAAGGTGAAGATGATGGGGATGACGATGAGGCTGAGCAGCGTCGACATCATCACGCCGCCGATGACCACGATCGCCATCGGCTGCCGGAAGCTCGAATCGCCGCCGGTCAGGCTGAGAGCGACCGGAAGCATGCCGCAAGCCATCGCGATGGTGGTCATGACAATCGGCCGGGCGCGCTTGTGGCAAGCGTCGACGAGGGCATCGAACCTGGACATGCCCTGGCGGCGCGACATGATCGCATATTCGATCAGCAGGATCGAGTTCTTCGTCACCACGCCCATCAGCATGAGCAGCCCGATGACGGCGGCCAGCGAAAAGCTGGTCCCGGTCACCACCAGCGGCACGAGCGCACCGCCGAGCGAGAGCGGCAGAGCCATCAGTAGGGTGAGCGGCTGCAGGAAATCATGGAAGAGCAGGACGAGGACCGCGTAGATGCAGAACACGCCGATCGCCATTGCCAGCGCGAAGCTCTGGAACAGTTCCGAGCTGCGCTGAAGTTCGCCCTGCTCGACAAGTGTGACGCCCGAGGGCAGATGCTGGAGCGCCGGCAGCGCCTGTGCCTCGCGGTTGACGTCGCCGAGGATGCGGCCGTTGAGTTCGACCGATAGGGTGACATTGCGCATCCGGTCGATGCGGTCGATTTCGGAGGGGCTGCCGCCGATGCGGATATCGGCGATCGATCCGAGATCGACATTGCCGTTCGTGCCCGCCACCCGCATGTTCTTGATATCGTCAAGGCTGGTGCGCGACTCCGGGCTGAAGCGGACGACGATCGGCACCTGGCGCTGCGGCAGGTTGAGCTTTGGCAGGCTGGCGGAATATTCGCCGTTCGTCGCCACGCGCGCGGCCTCGGCGATAGCGCTCGACGTCACCCCGAGCGCCGCGGCGCGCGCAAAATCGGGCGTGATCTGGATCTCGGGTGCCTGCCTTGCTGCGGTGGACGTCACCGCACCGATACCGTTCAGCGTGCGGAGCTGCTCTTCGAGCGCAGTACTCGCGCTGTCGAGGGCGTTGGCATCGTCGCTGGCAAGGGTGATCTCGAGCTTGGTGCCGTTGCCGCCGCCGCCGACTGCGACACGCACGCCTGATAGAACCGAAAGAGCCTGCCGGATGTCGTTTTCGATTTCCGACTGCTTGCGGTCACGCTCGCCGATCGACGACAGCACGGCGACGATCGTGGCGGAATTGACGCTGCTCGTGGTACTGGCGTCGGCGCCGCCACCCGAAGATGCGGAGCCGACCGAGGAGAAGACACGGGTGACGTCCTGCAGCTTGTCGACGATATCGGCGGCTTTCCGGGTCGCGGTGTCCGTCTGCTCGATGGTGGCGCCCGGCTGCATGGTGAGTGTGATTTGGGTTCGCGCGTCGTCGGAAGCGGGTATGAAGCCGGATTTCAGCAGCGGGATCGTGGACAGCGAAAGTGCGACGACGACAGCGGTTACGGCCATCGTGGTCTTCCGGCGATTCATGGCGGCCTTCACGACTGCCAGATAGATGCGCATGATGTGGCCGTCCTTTTGCTCCGTCGGAGGAACAGCCTTCATGAAATAGGCGGCCATCATCGGCGTCAGCAGGCGCGCGACGACGAGCGAGGCGAGGACGGCGACGGCAGCCGTGACCCCAAACTGGCGGAACAGAAGCCCCGGAATGCCGCTCATGAAGGCCGTCGGCAGGAAGACCGCGACCAGCGTGAAGGTGGTTGCGATGACGGCGAGCCCGATCTCGTTGGCGGCTTCGAGCGCGGCATCGATCGGCCGTTTGCCCATCTTCAGATGGCGGGCGATGTTTTCAATCTCGACGATGGCGTCGTCGACGAGGATGCCGACCACCAGCGACAGCGCCAGCAGCGTGATGATATTGAGGCTGAAGCCGCAGAGGTACATGACAAGGAAGGTCGGGATCACGGTCAGGGGCAGTGCCACGGCCGACAGGATCGTTGCGCGCCAATCCCGGAGGAAGAGCCAGACGACGATGATCGCCAGGATCGCCCCTTCGAACAGCATGTGCATCGAACCGTCGTAATTGTCGATGATCGGCCCGATCGTGCTGTAGGCTTCGTCGATCTCGACGTTGGAATGTTTTGCGGCAAATTGTTTCATGGCTTTGTCGACATCGCCGGCGACACCGCTGTCGGAAAAGCCGTTCGAGCGCTTGATCTCAACGGCGATCACCGGTTTTCCGTCGAGATAGGCCATCGAAGACCGCTCCGCGAAACTGTCGGTGACGGATGCGACGTCATCGAGGCGAACCTGCTGGCCGTTGGCCAAGGGAATTCTCAGTCCTTTCAGAGCCTCGACCGATGGCAGAGCGCCGAGCGTGCGCAGGGTTTGACGGGTGCCGCCGATTTCGCCGAGGCCGCCCGATGTATCCGCCTGCACCGCCTTCAGCTGCGACGATACGGTCGCCGCAGTGACCCCGAGCGACGCCATTGTCGCGGGATCGAGATCGACGTGAACCTCGCGGTCGATCCCGCCGATGCGGTTGACTTGTCCGACGCCGGACACCGACAGCAGCGCCTTGGTCAGATCATTGTCGACAAACCAGGAAAGCTCGGTTTCGTTGAGAGCAGTCGAGCGGACGGCATAGGTGACCAGCGCGGAGCTTTGAACCGTGACCTTGGTGACGCTTGGTGTCTCCATCTGCGCCGGAAGATCGCCCTTGACGCTGTCGACGGCGTTGCGGACTTCGTTGAGCGCCGCTTCGCTGTCTTTCTCTAGCTTGAAGGAAACCTTGATCGAGACGGTGCCGTCGGTGATGGTCGTGGTGATGTGGTCGAGATAGCTGAGCGAAGCCAAACTGTCTTCGATGGTGCGGGCGACCTCGGTCTCGAGCTGTGTCGGCGCAGCTCCGTCGAGCGTCGCCGTGACGCTGATCGTCGGAAGGTCCATATCGGGGAAGTTCTGGACCGCCAGGGTCTTGAAGGCCAAGAGTCCCCCAACCGTCAGCATCACGAACAGCAATATTGCCGGGACGGGGTTGCGGATCGACCATGCCGAGAAGTTCATCAGTTTTTCTCCGCGATCTTGACGAGGTCATTGTCCGAGAGGAATGCACCTCCCGAGGTCACCACCTTCGACGTCCGGTCTATGCCGGAGACGATTTCCACCTCGCCATTGTTGCGGCGGCCGGTTTCCACCCGGACCCTTTGCACCCGTTGATCCTCGCCTGCGGTGAAGACGTAACTGATCCCGTCCCGGAACACGATTGCGGTCTCGGGCACGGTCAGCGCCGGGGAGGTCTGCAGCTCGATGTTGCCCGTGACGTAAAGGCCCGTGCGTGGACGGGTGTCGGCCTGCAGCGTGACATAGACGATTGCCCGGCTGGTATCGGTGCTGACCGACGGCCCGACAAGCCTCACCTTGCCCTCGATGACACGACCTTCAGGCCCGTTGACGTGGACACTCAGGCCTTGCGAAATACGCGGGAGATAACGTGCCGAAACCTCGGCCTGCCATTCGATCCGCTGCTGGCGAACCATGCGGAACAGTTCCGTGCCGGCGGAGACGACGGCGCCGAGATCGGCGGAACGCGACGTGATGAGGCCGTCGTCGACAGCCGTGATGGTCGTCTGCGCAAGCTTGATCTTTTCGCTGTCGAGGGCGGCCTCTTCGGATGCAAGACTTGCCGTCGCCGTCTGCTCGTCGGCGAGATACTCGACGATCTTCTCATCGGAGAGCGCACCCGAAGGCTGAAGCTGCCGCGCCCGGTCGGCATTGGCTTTGGCCTTCGCAAGACTTGCCTTGGCGGTCGCGACTGCGGCCTCCTGCTTGCGAAGATCGGCGAGCACGCTCTCCTGGGAAAGCCGGACGAGCGTCTGGCCCTTCGTGACCACGGAACCGACATCGACCAGAACATCGGTTATGCGCAACCCGCTCGTCTCGGAGGCGATGACGGCTTCCTGCCATGGTTTCAGCCACCCGCTCGCCGGAACGGTCTCCGGCCAGTCCCGCTGGGCCGGCGCCGTCAGAGAGACGGTGAGGGCCGTTGCCGCGGTCTGTTGCGCCATGGCACTGCGAAGGGGGAAGACGAGTGCGGCCGCAACGACGGCGGCCGCGAATAGTCTGGACGGTTTTCTCAACGATGCACTCCTTGTGGTCAAGGCATCGGTGCCTTTCCCGATCGGCGCAATCGACTGAAGGATTGCCGCTCATGCACGGCAACAGGGTTTTCAGCGCGCGACGATGTCATGGCACGATAAGTAACGGGGCTAACGTTAAGTGCGGTCAAGTTAGTGTTAAGTTGGGTAAAACTTACTCGCTTGAGTGCGGTTGTGCTGTATGGCTTGCCCGAATTGATAACGGATAACGCGAATGAACAAGGTTCTCCTGATCGACGACGATGCGGAGCTGACGACACTTCTGCAGGAGTATCTGGTCGAAGAAGGATATGATGTCATAACGGACACGGATGGCCGCGCCGCCATTGCTGCGGCGGCCGGCAATACGGTCGACATCATCGTGCTCGACATCATGATGCCTCGCATGAACGGGATCGAAGTTCTCCAAAGGATCCGGAAGCTCAGCCAGGTCCCCGTTCTGATGCTGACGGCCAGAGGCGATGATGTGGACAGGATATCCGGTCTCAATCTCGGCGCCGACGACTATGTGCCGAAGCCATGTTCGCCGGGCGAACTTGCGGCGAGGCTGCGGGCCATCCTGCGCCGGGCGGGTCAGCCGGCGGCCGGCGTATCGACCGACACCGTGAGAGCGGGGCGGCTGGTGATCCATCCGGGCAGCAGGCTTGCCGAGTGGCGCGGTGAAACCCTTGACTTGACCGGCACGGAGTTCAGCCTGCTCGAGGTTCTCGCCCGCAGCGCCGGCCAGCTCGTGTCGAAGCAGGATATTTCGAAACGCGCCTTCGGCAAGCCGCTTACGCCGTTCGATCGCCGGATCGACGTCCATATCAGCAGCGTTCGTCAGAAGCTCGGGCTGAGGGAGGACGGGCAATCCTGGATCCAGTCCGTTCGCGGCCAGGGCTATCAACTTCTCGTGGACTGACCATGCCCCGGCTTTTCTGGAAGTTCTTCGCAATCATCTGGCTGACGCTGACCACGACCGTCGGCGTGATCATCCTGCTCGTCAATCTCCTCCAAGGCGTTCCTTTTGCGCGGGAACTGGAACAGGAGCGCCGGTCGATCGCGTTGAACCTAACCGCAAATGTGCTTGCGAGGGACGGCGAGGAAGCGGCGGCATATTTCGTGCGTTCAAGTGAAGAGACGCTGCCGCACGGTCTGACCATCTCCAAAGCCGCGAAACCCGATGCCTGTTCGGATCCGAAGGCGGCTGATACGCGATCCGTTCTGAAGGAGGGGATCTGCTATCGGATATTCCTGCCAGCCTCTCCCACTTTCACCTTCGAAAATTTTGGCCCGTTTATGCCGTGGCTCACGATCCTGATCTCCAGCACGATATCCGCCTGGGCACTGGCACGATACCTCATCCGCCCCGTGGTGCATTTGCGCGATGGCTTGAGCGCGCTTGCGCATGGCCGCTTCGACTTCCGTATCGGCGACAAGATGGCCGGCCGGAAGGACGAGGTGACAGCGCTTGCCCATGACTTCGATTCGAGCGCCGCACGGCTTCAGGAACTTCAGGACGCGCAGCAGAGGCTGTTTCACGACGTTTCTCATGAATTGCGTTCGCCTTTGTCCCGGCTGCAGGCCGCCGTCGGGGTGCTCCGGCAGAGTCCGGCCAAGCTCGGCGCCATGCTGGATCGCATGGACCGGGAGGTCGAACGGCTCGACGTGCTGGTGGGAGAGGTTCTGACGCTTGCCAGGCTGACGGCGGGATCTGGCCTGCCGCTGAAGACGCAGACCGTTGATATCATCGAGTTGTTGAACGAAATCCTCGGCGATGCCGCCTTCGAAGCCCAGGCACGGGAGGTCTCGATCACGACGAGCGTCGAAGGTGTCTTCCGAGCCGAGGTCGAAGGCGAGCTGATCTACCGGGCGCTGGAAAATGTCGTTCGCAACGCGGTCAAATACACGGCCGAGCATTCGTTCATATCCGTGTCCTGCGAGACAGCAGCCGACCGCATCAAGATCTGCGTCACGGATCAGGGACCAGGCGTCAGACGAGACGAACTCGAACGGATCTTCCAGCCGTTCTCACGCGGGAAAGAGGCGGTGCCGAGAGGCGGATTCGGCCTCGGCCTCGCCATCACCAGGCAGGCTATCGAACGCCACGGCGGGCGTGTGTATGCGTCGTTGCCGGAGGCGGGGGGGCTGGCGATCACACTGGAGCTTCCCAGAGCTGATCCCTTTTCCCGGGTTTTACCTAACTTTACAGTTTCTTAACCGCCATTAACGCTGGCGTCGCTAAGCCTGAACCCTCGATCCCGGTTCAGAGGCTCCCCGTGAGTACGTCGCTTCGCACAAGACTATCATCCCTCCGCTACGCCGCATCCGCACTCACACTGCTGCTGGCAGGCTGCGTGAGCGGCCCGGACCACGTTCCCCCCGAGATGCCGCTTCCCGCCAAATTCGAAGAGGGCAGCAGCAAGAGCAACGGCAATGTCGTAACGGCTGAATGGTGGACGGCCTATCGCGACAAGAAGCTCGACGGGCTGGTCGCTCACGGCCTCAGCGAGAATCTCGATGTGCTGCAGGCGCTCGAGAGCATCAACTCGGCTTCCGCCAACGTCACGGTTGCCGGTGCAGGCGGTCTGCCGAGCCTGAGCCTGGATGCATCGCACACGGTATCAGGCGAAAAGGGGCGGCTGCGTTCGACGGTCGGCACCACGAATACGTCAGGCGGCGAGGCCAGCCTGTCCTGGCTGCTTGATGTCTTCGGCCAGTACCGTCGCTCGAAGGAGAGCGCCATTGCCTCGCTCGGGGCCGCCTATGCGACGGCCGACAATGCGAAGCTCACCTTTCTGAAAGATTTGGTCGAGAGTTATATCGACGCCCGCTACTATCAGGAGCGGATTGCGCTCTCACAGGCGAATTTGAAGTCCCGTCAGCAGACTTACGAACTCACGCAGCTGCAGCTGAAAGCCGGTGCAGCCTCCCGCCTCGACGTCGTTCAGGCGGAAGGCCTGGTACAGTCGACAAAGGCCGACATTCCCGGCCTTGAACAGAGTTTTACCGAATCGGCCCATCACATTGCCACTCTGCTCGGAATGCCGGCGGCTTCGCTGACGGACGAGCTGCGCAAGAATACAGGCCAGCCGGTGTTCCGCGGCGACATTCGTGCCGGCATTCCGGCTGATCTCATTCGCAACCGTCCCGATATAAGAAAGGCTGAACGCGAGCTTGCGGCGGCTGTGGCCGATATCGGTGCAGCGCAAGCCCAGCTCTACCCGTCGATCTCGCTTTCCGGCTCGATTTCGCCGAGCTGGGTCAGATCCTCGGGTGCGAGCGGCGCAAGCCTGACCAGCTGGTCGTTCGGCCCGACGCTCAACCTGCCGATTTTCGATGGCGGTAAATTGCGGGCCAATGTCGACATCGAGAAATCCGATGCCAGAACCCAATATCTGGCGTGGAAAGCGGCCGTGCTGAACGGGGTGGAAGAGGTCGAGAACGCGCTTTCGGCCGTTCGCCACGATACGCAGACGCTGGAACCGTTGCGCAGGCAGGTGCAGACGGCGCAGGAATCGCTGGCGCTTTCGACCACGAGCTACAAGGATGGCGCCTCGTCGTTGCTCGATGTCCTGGATGCGCAACGCTCGGTTTCAGATGCTCAGGAAAGCCTTGCTGCCACCGTGCAGCAGGTCGCCAAGGATTATGTCGACCTCTATGTCGCCATCGGCGCCGGTTACCTTGAGCCGGAACATGCCACCTCCAAGCAAACCGCAAAACCGGGCTGATTGATGGGAGGTTGGGCCTATCGTCCGGCGCTTTCCAGAATGCGCAGCGCAAGTTTGAGATGCGGCAAGTCAAGCATGCGTCCGTCAAGCTGAATGACGCCGGCATCGGGCCTCGCCGCAAAGGCGGCGGCGACTTTCTCGGCCCACGCGATCTCGGCGGTGTCAGGTGTGAAGGCGTGGTTGATCGCTTCGACCTGGTCCGGATGGATTGCCATCATGCCGGAAAAGCCGTCGCGCCGGCCGCGGCCGGCATAGGCTCTGAGACCGTTGAGATCGCGGAAATCGGGATAGATGGTATCGATTGCCGCAACGGCGGCGGCATGGGCTGCGAACAGCGTGAGCGAGCGCGCTAGCTCGTAAGGCGGGGTATAACGGCCGTCGGTTCTGCGTGCGGTCGAAGCCCCCATCGCGGCGGGCAGATCCTCGGCGCCCCAGGTCAGGCCGCAAAGGTTCGCCGAGACGTCCCGATAGCTGCCGATCTCGAAGATCGCGGCCGGCGTTTCCGTCGCGATCGGCAAAACGGGAACGGCCGGCGTCAACGAGGCTGCGAGTTTGCGCACGGAAACGGCCCCCTCGGCCTTCGGCAACATGATCGCGAAGGGATGAAGACCGTTCAAAGCGGCAAGATCGCCTTCGAATTCGGGGGAAGTCAGGGGATTGATGCGGATCAGCAGAGCGGTCTTGCCGGTATGGCGGAGGACGAACTCGTGCACGGCCTCCCGGGCTCGCGGTTTGTTTGCGGATGCAACCGAATCTTCCAGATCGAGAATGACGGCATCGGCGCGTGAGGCGAGCGCTTTGTCGAAGCGTTCCGGCCGGTCGCCGGGCACGAAGAGCAGCGAGCGCAGCCTCATGACGGTTTCCCCTTCAGCATCGCCGTGCGCAGGCACTGGCAGACGATCTCGTCACGCTGGTTCAACGTGACGTGCCGGAAGGTGACGATGCCGGCATCGGGGCGGGAGTTCGAGCGGCGCAGCTCCGTCACCTCGGTTTCCACCCGCAGCGTATCGCCGATGAAAACAGGCTTTGGCATCGTCACCTTGTCATAGCCGAGATTGGCGACGAGCGTGCCGAGCGTGGTGTCGCCGACCGAAAGGCCGATGGTGAGCGCAAAGGTGAAGGTACCGTTGACGACGATGCGGCCGAATTCGGTGCCGGCGGCATAATCGGCATCGAGATGCAGCGGCTGTGGATTGTGGGACAGCGTCGTGAACAGCAGGTTGTCGGTCTCGGTGACCGTACGGCGGATCTCGTGGGCGATGCGGTCGCCGACTGCCCATTCGTCAAAATAGCGGCCGGCCATCACGCCTCCTCCTTGATGACGCTGAGGAGCAGCTGATTTTCCGAAACCCGGACGCCCGTGGAAACCTGCAATTTCCCAACGATGCCGTCGAAGGGCGCGCGCAGCGCATGTTCCATCTTCATCGCTTCGACCGTCAGCAGACGATCCCCCTTGGCGACATGATCGCCTTCGGCGACTTCGACTGAAATGACGAGACCAGGCATGGGCGAGAGGATCGCGCCGTCGCCCGCACCCTGGCTTGCCTCGACCTCGCCCGCATGGGGCAGGCCGATCGGCCAGGCATTGCCGGCGTCGAAAAGCACGGTCTTCTCGTCGATCTCGACGGCATTCGCCTCAAGGTCGGGGCGTACGCGCCCCCAGTGGAGGTGACCGTCGATGCGCACCCGAACGCGGCCGTCGCCTGGCCCGGCGATGCGAAAACCGGTCAGCGCCGACCAGGGATCCTCATTCGCGGCCTTCGAAAGTGCCGTGGCCGCCTTGTCGATTGTCGTCTCATCCGGCTCCTTCGCCACTAGGCTTTCACCATGGCGGTCGAGGAAACCGGTATCGATCCGGGCGGCGCGAAAATCCGGGTCGGCGGCGATGCGGGCGAGAAGACCGGCATTGGATCTGACCGGCCACACCTCGATGCCGGCGCAGGCGGCGGCCAGCTTCGACAGCGCGGTCTCGCGGTTCGGCCCATGCGCAATGATCTTGGCGATCATCGGATCGTAGAAGGCGGTGATCTCATCGCCCTGTTCGACGCCGCTGTCGATGCGCACCGCCTCCGGAAATTTCAGATGTTCGAGCCGGCCGGTCGAGGGCAGGTAGCCGGCGGCGGGATTTTCGGCATAGAGCCGGGCTTCGAAGGCCCAGCCGTTCATGGCGATCTCGTTCTGGCTTTTCGGCAGCGGCTCGCCGTTCGCGACCTCCAGCTGCCAAAGCACCAGATCCTCGCCTGATATCGCTTCAGTGACGGGATGCTCCACCTGCAGGCGCGTGTTCATCTCCATGAACCAAATACGGTCAGGACGCAGGCCTTGCGATGCATCGGCGATGAATTCGATCGTGCCGGCGCCGACATAGTTCACCGCTTTTGCGGCCTTCACCGCCGCATCGCAAATCGCCACGCGCGTGGCGGCATCAAGCCCCGGCGCCGGGGCTTCCTCGATGACCTTCTGGTGGCGGCGCTGCAGCGAACAATCGCGTTCGAAGAGGTGGACGCAGTTGCCGTGCTGGTCGGCGAAGACCTGCACCTCGATGTGGCGCGGATTGGCGATATAGCGTTCGATCAGGACGCGGTCGTCGCCGAAGGAGGCGGCGGCCTCACGGCGGCAGGAGGCGAGAAGCTCGCTAAAATCCTGCGGACGGTCGACGCGGCGCATGCCCTTGCCGCCGCCGCCGGCGACAGCCTTGATGAGCACGGGATAACCGATGGTGTCAGCCTCGGCCGCCAACCTTTCCTGGCTCTGATCCTGCCCGAGATAACCTGGAGTGACCGGCACGCCGGCTGCCTGCATCAATCGCTTGGCGGCGTCCTTCAGCCCCATCGCCCGGATTGCGGCCGGGGGCGCGCCGACCCAGATGATGCCGGCCTTCTCGACCGCTTCGGCAAATTCGGCATTTTCGGAGAGGAAACCATAGCCCGGATGGATCGCGGCCGCACCGGTCTTGCGGGCGGCTTCGAGGATGCGTGCCTCAGACAGATAGCTTTCGCGGGCCGGCGGCGGCCCGATGGCGATCGCCTCGTCGGCTTCTCTGACGAAGGGCAGGCCGGCATCGGCTTCGGAATAGACGGCGATGGTGCGGATGCCGGCAGTCTTTGCCGTGCGGATGATGCGGCGAGCGATTTCGCCCCGGTTGGCAATGAGAATGCTTTCCATCACATCGCGCCTCACATCCGGAACAGGCCAAAGCGCGGCCCTTTCGGGATCGGCGCATTCAGGCAGGCGGAAAAGGCAAGACCCAGCACATCGCGCGTCTGACTGGGATCGATGATGCCGTCGTCCCAGAGGCGGGCGGTGGCATAATAGGGATTGCCCTCCGCCTCGTAGCCGGCGCGGATCGGCGCTTTGAAGGCTTCTTCGTCGTCGGCTGGCCAGTCCTCGCCACGCGCCTCCATCGCGTCGCGGCGGATGGTGGCGAGCACGGAGGCGGCCTGTTCGCCGCCCATGACGCTGATGCGGCTGTTCGGCCAGGTGAAGAGGAAACGCGGGCGATAGGCGCGGCCGCACATGCCGTAATTGCCGGCGCCGAAGCTGCCGCCGATGATGACGGTGACCTTCGGCACCGTCGCGGTGGCGACCGCCGTCACCAGCTTCGCCCCGTCCTTGGCGATGCCGCCCGCCTCATAGCGGCCGCCGACCATGAAACCGGAGATATTCTGCAGGAACAGCAGCGGCACGCGGCGCTGGCAGGCGAGCTCGATGAAATGCGCGCCCTTCAGCGCGCTTTCGGAAAAGAGCACGCCATTATTGGCGATGACGGCGACCGGCACGCCCCAGATACGGGCAAAACCGCAGACCAGCGTGGAACCGTAGAGCGGCTTGAACTCGTGCAGTTCCGAGCCGTCGACGATCCGGCCGATCACCTCGCGCACATCATAGGGCGAGCGCACGTCATCGGGGATGAGGCCGAGGAGATCCTGGGGATCGAGTTTCGGCGGCCGCGGAGGCTGGATATCGATATCGACCGATTTGACGCTGTTGAGGCTGGCGACGATGTCTCGCACCAGAAGCAGCGCATGTTCGTCATTCTCGGCGACATGATCGACGACGCCGGAGCGGCGGCCGTGGGTTTCGGCGCCGCCGAGCTCTTCGGCCGAGATGATTTCGCCGGTCGCGGCTTTAACCAGCGGTGGGCCGGCGAGGAAGATCGTGCCCTGATTGCGCACGATCACCGTTTCATCAGACATGGCCGGCACATAGGCGCCGCCGGCCGTGCAGCTTCCCATCACGCAGGCGATCTGCGGAATGCCTTCGGCCGACATCTGCGCCTGGTTGTAGAAGATGGCGCCGAAATGGTCGCGGTCGGGAAAGACCTCGGCCTGATGCGGAAGATTGGCGCCGCCGCTATCGACCAGATAGAGGCAGGGCAGCCGGTTCTGCAGGGCGATCTCCTGTGCCCTCAGATGTTTCTTCACCGTCATCGGGAAGTAGGCGCCACCCTTCACCGTCGCGTCATTGGCGACGATCATCACCTCACGGCCGCAAACGCGGCCGATGCCGGAAATGATGCCCGCACCCGGCGCCTCGTCGCCATACATGCCATTGGCCGCCAGCGTGCCGATCTCCACGAAAGGGCTGCCGGCATCGAGCAGGAGCTGAATGCGGTCGCGCGGCAGGAGCTTGCCCTTGCCGGTATGGCGCGCGCGCGCCGTCTGCGATCCGCCCTCGCGCGCTTTCGCCGAACGCGCGTAGAGTTCGTCGACGAGGGCTTTGTTCTTGGTGGTATTGGCTTTGAAGCTTTCGCTGTCGCGATCGATCGCAGTCGAAATCACCGTCATGATGCGATGAGCTCCCGCCCGATCAGATAGCGGCGGATCTCGTTGGTACCGGCGCCGATATCGTAGAGTTTGGCGTCGCGCAGGAAGCGCTCGACCGGCCATTCCTTGGTATAGCCGGCGCCGCCAAGCGCCTGGATCGCCTCGAGCGACACTTTCACCGCATTCTCGCTGGCAAAAAGGATCGCGGCGGCCGCGTCGGTGCGCGTCGCGCGGCCGGCATCGCAGGCCCGTGCCACGGAATAGACATAGGCGCGCGCCGAATTTAGCGCGACATACATGTCGGCGATCTTGCCCTGCATCAGCTGGAAATCGCCGATCGGCTTGCCGAACTGCTTGCGATCCCGCACATAGGGCAGCACGACATCGAGACAGGCCTGCATGATTCCGAGCGGGCCGCCGGCGAGCACGGCGCGCTCGTAATCAAGGCCGGACATCAGGATTTTCACGCCTTCTCCCTCCCGGCCCATCAGCGCCTCGGCCGGCACCTCGCAATCCTGAAAGACCAGTTCGGCCGTATCGCTGCCGCGCATGCCGAGCTTGGAGAGTTTCTTGGAGACGCTGAAGCCGGTCAGGCCCTTTTCGATGATGAAGGCGGAAATGCCCTTCGGACCGGCTGTGGGATCGGTCTTGGCATAGACGACGAGCACGTCGGCATGCGGCGCGTTGGTGATCCAGAACTTCGTGCCGTTCAGAATATAGCGGTCATCCTTTTTCTCGGCGCGCAGCCGCATTGAGACGACATCGGAACCGGAGCCCACCTCCGACATGGCAAGCGAGCCGACATGGTCGCCCGAGATCAGCTTTGGCAGATAGCGGCTTTTCTGTTCCGCCGAGGCCCAGCGGCGGATCTGGTTGACGCAGAGATTGGAATGAGCGCCATAGCTCAGGCCAACGGAAGCCGAGGCACGCGAGACCTCCTCCATGGCGACGACGTGCTCGAGATAACCGAGACCGGCGCCGCCGAATTCTTCCTCCACGGTGATGCCGTGCAGGCCGAGCGCGCCCATCTGAGGCCAGAGCTGACGCGGAAATGTGTTGCTTTCGTCGATCTCCGCAGCCAGCGGAGCAATATGATCGGCGGCAAATCGCGCCGTCACTTCGCGGATCGCATCCGCGGTTTCGCCGAGCGAAAAATCAAACATGGCACTCCTCCCGCTGAAATATGTAGCGCGGGTTGCGGCAGGTTCAAAGTGTCTGCCAATGATGCGGATGAGAACGCCAATTTCTTGAAAATATGGAAAACATGGAATATATGGAACTCAAACAGGAGACGCTATTCGATGCGACAGTTTACGACAGGTGATCTCAACAAACAGGTCGGGGACGTCACCGATGCTGCGAGCCGCGAGCCGGTCGTTCTCACTCGCCACAACAAGCCCCGTTTCGTGCTGATGAGCTACGAGCATTATGAGCGTATGCGCAGTAGCAACGACTCGCGTCGCGCGCTAAGTACCTCGCAGATGCCGGACGAGCATGCCGAATTGTTTGGCGCGGCGATTGAGCGATTGGCACAGGGCGAAGGCTACGACGATGAGCCATGAGTTTCGTCCTGGTGAGCTGATAACTTATCCTTATCTCTGGGCATGGCAGCAGCAACGTGGCGAGACCGAGGGACGAAAACAGCGGCCCGTCTGTGTCGTGCTTGCAATCCGCAGTGCCAGTGATGGAAATACACACCTCGTTCTGCTGGCGATTACCACGCAGTCGCCGAAGGCGGGCAGGATCGCCCTGGAAATTCCCGATATCGAGCGGCGACGGGCCGGTCTTGGAGATCTCAAACAGAGCTGGATCGTCGTAGACGAATACAATTACGATATCGTCGAGCGCTCCTGGTACATTGAGCCTCATCAAGAGGTCCTCGGTCGCTTCAGCAAATCCTTTGTGATGAAGATTGCCGCCATGTTCTCGAAAGCGCGAAGTCAGTCGAGTCGGGTTAAGCGGTTCGACTGACTTACGTTGAATTCTCCGCTTCCTCTCGACGGAAGGCCTCGGGACTCTTGCCCATCCATTTCCGGAAGGCCCGGAAGAAGGCGCTGGGTTCGGAATAGCCGAGTTGCACGGCGATCTCGCCGATCGTTTTCGAGGTGTTCAGCAGCAGCTCGACGGCGAGATCACGGCGGATGTCGTCCTTGATGGCGGCGTAGCTCTGTCCCTCGTCGTGCAGCCGGTGGCGCAGCGTCGAGGGTGGCATGCGCATGTCGGCGGCGAGTTCGGCGAAGCTTCGCCACGTGGCCGGCGTCGCCTGGTTCAAGCGCCGGCGGACGGCGGCGGCGATGCCGGCATCGTAGCGGTAGCGCACCAGAATATTGGCGGGCGCGCCGCGCAGGAACTGTTTCAACGCCTGCTCGCTGCGTGAAATCGGCAGGTCGAGCAGGGTGCTGTCGAAGCCGAGACGGCTGATCGGTTGCGAGAAGCGCACCGGCGCGCCGAAGAACAGCCGGTAGTCGGCGCCTTGTTTCGGTTCGGCACAGCGGAAGTCGACGAGCCGGACGGGGATGCGGCGGCCGACCAGCCAACAGATGATGCCGTGCAGGATGATCCAGTAGGTGCGGTAGGCGAAGGCCGAGCGTGGGCTGCCCATATCCCTGAGCTCGATTTCGGCCAAGCCGTCGCGGATGACGAGCCTCCCTCTGGGATCGTCGAGTACGACATCGAGGAAGCGCAGCGCCCGGCGCAACGCTTGGCCGAGCGTCGGCGCATGCAGAGCACAATGGCAAAGCAGCGTGAAGCTGCCGCTGCGCATCGGCCGGCCGCCCATGCCGAAGAATTCGTCGTCGAGCTCGGCGGCGATTGCCAGCCAGAGCGCGCCATAAGTTTCGGCAGACACCGGCTGATCGACGACCGCCGGCAGGCCGACCCGCGCAAGGATTGGCGCCGCCGGCTTGCCGAGCCGCCGCAGGCTGTCGAGCGCCTCCTCGACGAAACCCGGCGCGATCATGCGTCGCTCGATCTCGGCCATCCCAACCTCGCTATGGCAAAACTGGCCGAAATAATGGAGCAGTTCTGTCATCGCTTGCAATAGCTGGAGCGAATAGAATCGTGACCGTCGGTGGCGCTCGGAGGAGGACGCAGCCGACAGGGAGGAACAGATTCATGCTGATCCGTGGGGCAAGTTTCATCGTCACCGGCGGCGGCTCCGGGCTCGGAGCGGCGACGGCGCGCATGCTGGTCGAAGCCGGTGGACGTGTGACGATCGCGGACCTCAATGTCGAAGCGGGCGAAAAGATCGCCCGGGAATTCGGCAGCGATGCCCGCTTCGTCAAGGCCGATGTGACCGATGGCGAGGCGGGAGCAGCCGTGGTCGCGGGGGCTGTCGAAGCCTTCGGCAGCCTGCGCGGTCTGATCAATTGCGCCGGGGTGGCGCCGGCCGAAAAGGTGATCGGCCGTGACGGGCCGCACCGCCTGGAGAGTTTTGCGCGCGCTGTCGGCATCAATCTGATCGGCACCTTCAACATGATCCGGCTTGCCGCCGCCGCGATCCAGACTGCGGCGCCGGATGGCGAAGGCGAACGCGGCGTGATCGTCAATACGGCCTCGGTTGCCGCCTTCGACGGTCAGATCGGCCAGGCGGCCTATGCCGCCTCCAAGGGCGGAGTGGCGGCGATGACCTTGCCGATCGCCCGCGAGCTTGCCCGTCACGGCATCCGTGTCGTGTCGATTGCGCCCGGCATTTTCGAGACGCCGATGATGGCCGGCATGCCGGCCGAAGTTCAGGCGGCACTCGGCCAGAGCGTGCCCTTTCCGCCGCGGCTTGGCCGGCCGGCGGAATTTGCCGGGCTGGTGCGCCATATCTTTGAAAACACGATGCTGAACGGCGAGGTCATCCGCCTCGACGGCGCATTGAGGATGGGCGCGCGTTGAGCGTCTGCCCCAAGGAGGAAACATGGCACTGCAGGATCCCATCGTCATCGTCGGCGCGGCGCGCACGCCGATCGGCAGTTTCCAGGGAGAGCTGAAGGAGGTGACGGCGCCGGAGCTTGGAGCAACGGCGATCCGCGCTGCACTGGAGCGCAGCCGTGTCGCGGCCGAGGCGGTCGAGGAGGTCGTCTTCGGCTGCGTGCTACCGGCGGGCCAAGGCCAGGCGCCGGCGCGCCAGGCGGCGATCGGCGCTGGCCTACCTTTCGCGACGGGGGCCAGCACCGTCAACAAGATGTGCGGCTCGGGCATGAAGGCGGTCATGATGGCTCATGACCTGATCGCTGCCGATAGTGCTTCGATCGCACTTGCAGGCGGCATGGAAAGCATGACGAACGCGCCCTATCTCCTTGACAAGGCCCGCGGCGGCTACAGGCTCGGCCATGGGCGTGTCGTGGATCACATGTTCCTCGACGGGCTGGAGGATGCTTATGACAAGGGGCGCTTGATGGGCAGCTTCGCGGAAGATTGCGCCGAAGCCTATCAGTTCACGCGCGAAGCGCAGGATAATTACGCCATCACCTCTCTGACGCGGGCGCAGAAGGCGATCGCGGACGGCTGCTTCGACAGCGAGATCGTGCCGGTGACGGTAAAATCAGGCAAGGCCGAGCAAGTGGCGAGCCGCGACGAGCAGCCGGGCAAGGCGAAGCTCGACAAGATCCCGACGCTGAAGCCCGCCTTTCGCGAGGGCGGCACGGTGACCGCCGCCAATTCCAGCTCGATCTCCGACGGCGCGGCAGCGCTCGTGCTGATGCGCCGCTCCGAGGCCGAGCGCCGCGGCCTTGCACCGCTCGCCACCATCCTCGGTCATGCCACACATTCGCAGGCGCCCAATCTTTTCGCCACCGCGCCGATCGGCGCGTTGCAGAAGCTTTCCGACCGAACCGGCCTGGCGCTTTCGGAGGTCGACCTCTTCGAAATCAACGAGGCTTTCGCCGTCGTCGCCATGGCGGCGATGCGCGATCTCGATCTGCCGCATGGAAAGGTGAATGTGCATGGCGGCGCCTGTGCCCTCGGCCATCCGATCGGCGCATCGGGCGCCCGGATTCTGGTGACGCTGCTTTCAGCATTGGAGCGCTACGACCTCAAGCGCGGCATGGCGGCACTCTGCATCGGCGGCGGCGAGGCGACGGCCGTCGCCATCGAGCGCCACTAGCGGGAAGGGGAGGAGCCACATGATTCTTTCCGAACTCCAGCAGCAGATCTCGGATCTCGCCCGCGACTTTGCCCGCGACCGGCTGGCGCCGGGGGCGGCCAGGCGCGATCGGGAGCATCTCTTTCCGCGCGAGGAATTGCAGGAGATGGGCGAACTCGGGCTGCTCGGCATGCTGGTGCCGGAAGCCTATGGCGGCTCGGATACGGGCGTCGTCGCCTATGCCGCGGCACTCGAGGAGATTGCCGCCGGCGATGGGCCATGCTCGACGATCATGAGCGTGCACAGCTCCGTCGGCTGCGTGCCGATCTTCAAATTCGGCACCGAGGAGCAGCGGCAACGTTTCCTGCCGAAGCTTGCCACAGGCGAATGGATCGGCGGCTTTGCGCTCACCGAACCGCAGGCGGGTTCCGATGCCTCGAACCTCAAGACCCGAGCCCGGCGCGATGGCGATCACTATGTGATCGACGGCGCCAAGCAGTTCATCACCTCGGGAAAGAACGGCAATGTCATCATCGTTTTTGCCGTCACCGATCCGGACGCCGGCAAGAAGGGCATCACCGCCTTCATCGTGCCGACGGATACACCTGGCTACGAGGTGATCCGCGTCGAGGAAAAGCTCGGACTGCATTCCACCGATACCTGCCAGATCGCCTTCAACGCGATGCGCATTCCTGCGGATTTGAGGCTGGGTGCGGAAGGCGAAGGTTATCGCATCGCGCTTGCCAATCTCGAGGGCGGGCGGATCGGCATTGCCGCACAGGCCGTCGGCATGGCGCGGGCAGCCTTCGAAGCGGCGCGCGATTACGCGAGGGAGCGAACGGCTTTCGGCAAGCCGATTTTCGAGCATCAGGCCGTCGCCTTCCGCCTTGCCGACATGGCGGTGCGAATTGAGGCGGCGCGACAGCTCGTCTTTCACGCCGCGTCTCTTCGGGAGGCGGGGCTGCCCTGCCTCTCCGAAGCGTCGATGGCGAAGCTCTTTGCCTCGGAGATGGCCGAGCGCGTCTGCTCCGATGCGATCCAGATCCACGGCGGTTACGGCTACATGGCCGATTATCCTGTCGAGCGCATCTACCGCGATGTGCGCATCTGCCAGATCTACGAGGGAACGAGCGACGTCCAGCGCATGGTGATTGCCCGCAATCTATAAGAACGACATCCGGTCCCGCTTCCGGGGAGAAGGGCAGGGCCGGCAAAGGGAGGAAAGAAAAAACATGGTGGATTCCGCTCGTTTGAGCCTGCACGTCCCCGAACCTGCCGTCCGCCCGGGCGGCCAGCCTGATTTTTCCAATGTCAAGATCGCCAAGGCCGGCTCCGTGCCGCGGCCGGAGGTCGATGTCGCGTCCGAGGATATCCGCGATCTCGCCTATTCGATCATCCGCGTCTTGAACCGTGACGGCGAGGCGGTCGGTCCCTGGGCCGGATCGCTCACCGACGAGGAACTGCTGACCGGGCTTCGCAACATGATGAAGCTGCGCGCCTTCGACGCCCGCATGCTGATGGCGCAGCGCCAGGGCAAGACCTCCTTCTACATGCAGCATCTCGGCGAAGAGGCCGTCAGCTGCGCCTTCCGCAAGGCGCTCAACAAGGGCGACATGAATTTCCCGACCTATCGCCAGGCGGGCCTCCTGATTGCCGACGACTACCCGATGGTCGAGATGATGAACCAGATCTACTCGAACGAGAGCGATCCGCTGCACGGCCGGCAGTTGCCAATCATGTATTCTTCCAAGGAGCATGGATTCTTCACCATTTCGGGCAATCTCGCCACCCAATATGTGCAGGCCGTCGGCTGGGCGATGGCTTCGGCGATCAAGAACGACAGCCGCATTGCCGCGGCCTGGATCGGCGACGGATCGACGGCGGAATCGGATTTTCACTCGGCGCTCGTCTTCGCCTCGACCTACAAGGCGCCCGTTATCCTCAATATCGTCAACAATCAGTGGGCGATCTCCACCTTTCAGGGCATTGCCCGCGGCGGCTCCGGCACCTTTGCCGCCCGCGGCCTCGGCTTCGGCATTCCGGCGCTGCGGGTCGACGGCAACGATTATCTCGCCGTCCATGCCGTCGCCCGCTGGGCGGCCGAACGCGCCCGGCGCAATCTCGGGCCGACGCTGATCGAACATGTCACCTACCGCGTCGGCGCGCATTCGACCTCCGACGATCCGAGCGCCTATCGGCCGAAGACGGAATCGGAGGCCTGGCCGCTCGGCGATCCCGTGCTACGGCTGAAGAAACATCTGATCGTCAAGGGCGTATGGTCGGAGGAGCGGCATGTGCAGGCGGAAGCCGAAATCGCCGATGAGGTGATCGAGGCGCAGCGCCAGGCCGAGGCGCATGGCACGCTGCATGCCGGCGGCAGGCCTTCGGTGCGCGATATTTTCGAGGGCGTCTATGCCGAGATGCCGGCGCATATCCGCCGGCAGCGGCAGAAGGCAGGGTACTGACATGGCCAGGATGACGATGATCGAGGCCGTGCGCAGCGCCATGGACGTCTCGATGGCGAAGGACGACAATGTCGTGGTCTTCGGCGAGGATGTCGGCTATTTCGGCGGCGTCTTCCGCTGCACCCAGGGCCTGCAGGCAAAATATGGCAGGACGCGCTGCTTCGATACGCCGATCAGTGAATCCGGCATCGTCGGCACGGCGATCGGTATGGCGGCCTATGGGCTGAAGCCCTGCGTCGAGATCCAATTTGCGGACTATGTGTATCCTGCCTATGACCAGCTGACGCAGGAGGCGGCGCGCATCCGCTATCGATCGAACGGCGATTTCACCTGCCCGATCGTCGTGCGCATGCCGACTGGCGGCGGCATCTTCGGCGGCCAGACGCACAGCCAGAGCCCGGAAGCGCTTTTTACCCATGTCTGCGGGCTGAAGGTGATCGTGCCGTCCAATCCCTATGACGCCAAGGGCCTGCTGATCGCGGCGATCGAGGATCCCGATCCGGTCATGTTCCTGGAGCCGAAGCGGCTCTATAACGGTCCCTTCGACGGTCATCACGAGCGGCCGGTGACGCCCTGGTCGAAACACGATCTCGGCGAGGTGCCCGACGGCCATTACACCATCCCGATCGGCAAGGCCGAGGTGCGGCGCGTGGGATCGGCGGTGACCGTCATTGCCTATGGCACGATGGTGCATGTGGCGCTGGCTGCGGCGGAGGATGCCGGCATCGATGCCGAGGTGATCGATTTGCGAAGCCTGCTGCCGCTCGATCTCGATACGATCGTCAAATCGGTCACCAAAACCGGCCGCTGCGTCGTCGTGCACGAGGCGACCTTGACGTCGGGCTTCGGCGCCGAGGTCGTGTCGCTGGTGCAGGAGCATTGCTTCTATCATCTCGAAGCGCCGGTCGTGCGCGTCGCGGGCTGGGACACGCCCTATCCGCATGCGCAGGAATGGGACTATTTCCCCGGTCCCGGCCGGGTCGGGCGGGCGCTTGCCGAAGTCATGGAGGCCTGAGCCATGGGCGAATTCATCATCAAGATGCCCGATGTCGGGGAAGGAGTGGCCGAGGCCGAGCTGGTGGAATGGCATGTGAAGCCGGGAGATCCGGTCCGCGAGGATATGGTGATCGCCGCCGTGATGACCGACAAGGCGACGGTGGAAATTCCCTCTCCCGTCGATGGCACCGTTATCTGGCTCGCCGGCGATATCGGAGACCGCGTCGCGGTCAAGGCGCCACTGGTGCGGATAGAAACGGCGGGAGGTGCCGGCGAGGCCCAACCGATGCGGATCTCGCAGGCGCCGACCGCCGAAGTGGTCAAAGCGGAAATCGCGAGACCCGCCCCGGCAACGCCGGTCTCAGCGGCGCCGGCTTCTGCCGCGCCGTCCGCCGAAAAGCCGCTTGCCGCTCCCTCCGTTCGGCTCTTTGCCAGGGAAAGCGGCGTCGATCTCAGACAGGTGCAGGGGAGCGGGCCGGCCGGACGTATCCTGCGTGAAGATGTCGAGCAATTCCTCGTGCAAGGCGCTGCTCCTGTCCTCCTCAAGGGTGGATCCGTCAAGAAGACAGCGACCGAGGAGATCAAGCTCACCGGACTGCGGCGCCGCATCGCCGAGAAGATGGTGCTGTCCACCTCGCGCATTCCCCACATCACCTATGTGGAGGAAGTGGATATGACGGCGCTCGAGGAGCTGCGCGCCACCATGAACGGCGACCGCAGGGAGGGCCATCCGAAGCTGACGGTCCTGCCGTTCCTGATGCGGGCGCTGGTCAAGGCCATTGCCGGGCAGCCGGAGGTCAACGCAACTTTCGACGACGATGCCGGCATCATCACGCGTTACAGCGCCGTGCATATCGGCATCGCCACACAGACGCCGGCCGGCCTGACCGTGCCTGTCGTGCGGCATGCGGAAGCCCGCGGCATCTGGGACTGCGCCGCCGAGATGGCCCGGCTGGCGGAGGCGGCGCGCTCGGGCACGGCGACGCGCGACGAGCTTTCCGGCTCCACCATCACCATCAGTTCGCTCGGCGCGCTCGGCGGCATTGTCTCGACACCCGTCATCAATCATCCCGAGGTGGCGATCATCGGCGTCAACAAGATCGCCACACGGCCCGTCTGGGACGGGACCCAGTTCGTGCCGCGCAAGATGATGAACCTCTCCTCAAGTTTCGATCATCGCATCATCGACGGCTGGGATGCGGCGACCTTCGTCCAGCGCATCCGCACGCTGCTCGAAACGCCGGCGCTCATTTTCATCGAAGGCTGAGCCATGAAGGAAATTGTCTGCAAGCTCCTCGTCATCGGCGCCGGCCCGGGCGGTTATGTCTGCGCCATCCGCGCCGGACAGCTCGGCATCGATACCGTCATCGTCGAAGCCGGCAAGCCGGGCGGCACCTGCCTGACGGTCGGCTGCATTCCCTCCAAGGCACTGATCCATGCGGCCGGGGAATTCGACGCCACGCAAAAAATGCTGGCCGGCAAGAACCCGATGGGCATCCGCATCGAAGGCGCCTCGATCGATCTCGCAAAGACGATCGCCTGGAAGGACGGTATTGTCGGCCGGCTCACCGGCGGCGTTTCGGGTCTGTTGCAGAAGGCGCGGGTGAAGATCGTCCATGGCCGCGCCCACTTCCGTGACGGCAAGACGGTGGAGGTGGAGACCGAAACCGGCCAGCAGGTCATCCGCGCCGAGAGCGTGGTGATCGCCACCGGTTCCGATCCGGTGGAGCTTGCCGATCTGCCTTTCGGCGGCCGCGTCATCTCCTCGACCGAGGCGCTGTCGCTGAGGGAACTGCCGAAAAAGCTCGTCGTGGTCGGCGGCGGTTATATCGGGCTGGAACTCGGGATGGCCTTTTCGAAGATGGGCTCGGAGGTGACGGTCGTCGAGGCGACGCCGCAGGTGCTGCCGCTCTATGATGCGGAATTGGTGCGTCCCATCATGCGCAAGCTGACCGAGAGCGGCATCCGGGTGCTGACGGCTGCGAAGGCGACGGGTCTTGCCGATAATGGCGAGGCATTGATCGTTGAAACGTCAGATGGCCGGCATGAGACACTCTCGGCGGATCGCATGCTTGTCACTGTCGGCCGCCGCCCCCGAACGGCAGGGTCCGGTCTCGAGGAGCTCGATCTCGATCGCGCCGGTCCGTATCTGAGGATCGACGATCAATGCCGCACCTCGATGCGCGGCATCTATGCGATCGGCGACGTGACCGGCGAGCCGATGCTGGCGCATCGGGCGATGGCGCAAGGGGAGATGGTGGCAGAAATCGTTGCGGGCAAGAAGCGGGGTTGGGACAAAAGATGCATTCCCGCCATCTGCTTTACCGATCCTGAGATCGTCAGCGCCGGCTTGTCGCCGGCGGAGGCGCGCGCGCAAGGATATGAGATCCGCACCGCCCAGTTTCCGTTCGGCGCCAACGGGCGGGCGATGACGATGGTCTCTGAGGAGGGCTTCGTGCGCGTGGTGGCCCGCGCCGACACCAATCTGGTTCTCGGCCTGCAGGCCGTGGGGGCAGGGGTCTCCGAACTCTCGGCGGCTTTTGCGCTGGCGATCGAGATGGGAGCGCGCCTGGAAGACATCGCCGGCACCATTCACGTCCATCCGACCCGCAGCGAAGCGCTCATGGAAGCGGCGCTGAAAGCTTTGGGAAACGCTTTGCACATCTGAGCCGGACTGCAAAGATCACGGGGTGGCGGCGTTGCGCCAGTTCTCTGGGGCGTGGCCTCATTTTGCTCCGAGGTTGATATCGAAACTGGATCAGTCATCAACGCCAGTGCCGTTCGATCACTTCGGCTTAATGGCCATTAGATTGCCCAGCTCCATCGGGAAGGGGAATAAAATCGTCGAAGTCTTCTCGCTGGCGATGACGTTCAAAGTGCTTAAGTAACGAAGTTGCATCGCCTCCGGCTGTTTGGCCAGAATTTCCGCCGCTTCCAGTAGCTTCGCTGCAGCTTGCTGTTCGCCCTCGGCATTGATGACCTTCGCGCGGCGTTCGCGTTCGGCTTCCGCTTGGCGAGCAATCGCGCGTATCATCGACTCGTTGATATCCACATGTTTGATCTCGACAGTGGCTACTTTAATTCCCCAAGCGTCCGTCTGAGCGTCGAGGATTTCCTGAATATCGGAGTTGAGTCTGTCGCGTTCTGCCAGCATTTCATCGAGGTCGTGCTTGCCGAGCACGGAGCGCAACGTCGTCTGAGCAAGCTGGCTTGTTGCCATCATGAAATCCTCGACCTGTATTGTCGATTTCTCGGGGTCAATGACCCTGAAGTAGATCACCGCGCTGACACGAACCGAGACATTGTCATGTGAGATGACGTCCTGGCTAGGGACATCGAGTACGCGCGTGCGCAAGTCGACCCGGATCATCTGCTGGACATAGGGAATGAGCAGAATCAAGCCGGGTCCCTTGACTCCGGTAAAGCGGCCAAGTGTGAACACGACGCCGCGTTCATATTCCCTCAGGATCTTAACTGCGGATGCGAGGATGGCGACCGCAATGACAATGGCCACCAAATAGAAGGCAAGATCTGCAAACATATCCATGGCTTCTCCTCCTGCGTTCTTGAGTGCCGCTAGGTGTTCTTAGGACTGCTGGCGACCTCGAGCGCCAGCCCATTGCGGCCCGTCACCCTGACAGGGTCACCAGCAACAAGGGGTTCGGCGGAAACCGCCTTCCAGCGTTCGCCATGGGCGATGACGTACCCGGTGAGCCCCGTCCAACTCTCAACTTTACCGGAAATGCCAATCATCTCCTCCGCACCGGTGGCTACCTGGCGCAAGCGCGAGGTGAATGCCAGGCGAGCAACGACAAGGCTAAAGGCAAGAGTCGCAACTGCAATTGCGCCGAGTAGAGGGCGCGACACCTCCAGGCCGGGTATATCGGTATCAAACAAGATGGTCGCTCCCAGGATCACGGCTACCCCGCCGCCAATGCCAAATGCGCCGAAGCTTGGCGAATGCGCCTCAGCCACAGTCAATCCTACGCCGAGCAAAATAAGCCCAAGGCCGGCAAAACTCACCGGCAGCAATGCCAGGGCATAGAGACCAAGGAGGAGGCAGATGCCGCCGATCGTGCCGGGAAGCATTGTCCCAGGTGCGAGAAATTCGAAGATCAGGCCATAGATACCGACCATCATCAGGATGATTGCGATGTTCGGATCGGTAATGACGGAAAGCAGGCGCGTGCGCCAGTCAGGCTCGAATTCCTGTACGGCCAAACCGGCGGTATCGAGCCGGACCTCCGTTTGACCGACCCGCACCATGCGGCCCTGCGCCTTTGCAAGGAGATCGTTGACATCAGCTGCCGTGAAATCGATGGCATGTTCGCGCTCTGCCGCTGTGGATGAAAGGCTTGCAGCTTCGCGGACAGCGCGCTCTGCCCAGTCGGCGTTGCGATTGCGCAATTCCGCAAGCCCACGAATGTAAGCGACTGCGTCGTTAACGGCTTTTGCTTCGTGGGCATTGCCTGGAGCTTCCGGCTGCTTGCCACTCGGTTCGCTCGGCTTCTTTTCGGGTTCCTCATCACCGCCGAAAGGCTTCACGCCGAGCGCGATTGGTGTCGCCGCACCCAAATTGGTCCCAGGGGCCATTACCGCAATGTGGCTTGCGTAGAGAATATAGGTGCCGGCGCTGGCAGCCCGTGCCCCGCTTGGCGCAACGAAACTCGCGACAGGCACCGGCGAGGCAAGGATCGCGCGGATGATTTCCCGCATGGAGGTGTCAAGGCCGCCTGGTGTATCCATTTGCAGGACGATCAAGACCGCTTCACGTTCGCCAGCACGCTGAATGCCTCGAACCACGTAGTCAGCAATAGCGGGCCCAATGGCGCCATTCACCTTGAGGATGACAGATGCGCGGTCAGACGCCGACGGTACGCCGAAGCCCCACGCGGAAAGCAGCAAAAACAACAAGGTGAAGATTGGCGGTTGCCATCGCCAACGCCTTAATCCCCGCGTGCCAATCGGCGGAACGTACATAGTATTTAATGTATGTCGGAAATCACAAAGAAAAAGACAGAGGTGTCAAAGCTCATGTTCAAGCCGTCTTATGCGCTCGTGAAGGCGAAGTGGGCTAAGCGCGTTACACGGATGCGAGCCGCATGGCCTATGTTTTTGAAGGTCGCTGGGCCGTCGACCCATCCACGATGCCATATCAATCACATTGCTTTAGGATCTTGCAGCCAAGCGAGAATATCCCGCTCGACGGGATGTCTTGCGCCAAACCACATGTCTACTGCTTCAATATTTGGCAACCAGATCATGCAATTCTGTAGGTCGTCAGCGGTTAGTTCTTCCGCTTCCATGACCCATGAGGGGTTTCACTCCGCGTCATCAAGCGCTGCGAGGAGCCTAAGGTCGCATGTCAGTTTCAGAAGATCAGAGATTGAATCTCCTCCAGCAGGCCAGCATTCTCGACACGCCGCCTACGCAAGAGTTCGATGCTATCGTGCGGCTAGCCTGCAGTATGTTCGACATGCCGATGGCGTTGGTTTCGTTCGTCGACGGGCATCGGCAGTGGTTCAAGGCCGAGCAGGGTCTCTTTTTGAAAGAGACGCCACGCGAGCATTCCTTCTGCAGCCATATCGTAGAGACGAAGTCACCGCTCGTCGTTAAAAACGCCGACAAGGATTCTCGCTTTTCCGGAAACACCTTTGTTACAGAGCGTTCGGTTCGGTTCTATGCAGGAGTGCCGCTATCGGAAGGGGAGACCTGCTACGGCAGCTTCTGCGTCCTCGACACCAAGAATCGCCGCTTCGGCGATCGGGATCTCGAACAGCTTCGCAGTTTGGCAAGCGTCGTCGTTGGCCTGATCCGGGAGCATCGACAGCAAAGCCTGCTGAGAGAACAGCAACGCGAATTGGAATTGAAGCAGGCCCGCTTCGAGCAGACCGAACGCTCTGCCAAGGTTGGCGGCTTCGAGATGGATCTCGAGACCGGCACGATCATTTGGTCCGACCAGATTTACCGCACCGTTGGATTGCCAGTCGGCAAACGCATGACCTCGGAGGAGGTGATCGGCTGCTATGCTCCCGAAGAGCGCGAGAGCGTCAGACGCAGGATACGCGATGTCCTCGATGGTTCTGCGGCCGGCATCGACAGGGAATATCGCATCATGACGCCAGAGGGGGAGGAGCGCTGGGTTCGTGTGGTCAGCGATATCGAGCGCTTGAGCGGCAAGCCCAGTCGTCTGTTTGGCATCGTTCAGGATGTTTCCGAAAAAGTGCGCTACGAGCAACGCCTGCTCCAGGCGGCCAATGCCGATCCTCTGACCGGACTTGCCAACCGGGCAGCCTACAATGCTCATATGGAGCGGCTCACAGCGGCCGCCGCTCCTTCCATCGGCTTGCTGCTGATCGACGTCGACCGCCTCAAGCAAGTGAACGATATCCTTGGCCATGCGACAGGTGACCTGCTGCTGAAAGGCGTGGCCTCACGCCTGGATGAACGCTTGGGAAAGCGAGGAAAGGTCTTTCGCCTTGGCGGCGATGAGTTCTCCGTTATCCTGGACGCGCCCGCAAGCGTACGCCGCATGGGTTCGCTCGCGCGCCACCTGATCGAATATATCGGTCGCCCTCTGGAGGTTGGGGGATCGATGATACATCCGGCGATAACCGTGGGTGGCGCGATTTCGGAGGGCGAAATGGATGCCGCAACGCTTTCGCAAAACGCGGACTTCGCCCTCTATCATGCCAAAGAAACGCGGCGTGGCAGCTATGTACACTACGAGCCCAGCCTGCGTTCGAGGATCGCGCGTCGCATACAGATCGTTCGGGAGGTGGAGTCGGCTCTTAGCGAACATCGGATGGTGCCGCATTATCAGCCGGTCGTTGGTTGTGCCGACGGTCAGGTCTGGGCGTTTGAAGCGCTTGTGCGAATGCAGCGTTCAGATGGCTCAATCGTGTCGGCGGCGCAATTTCACGAGGCGTTCACAGACCCAAGCGTTGCCCACCACATTACGACCCGCATGCTCGAGCAGGTCGCGGCCGACATTCGAAGCTGGATCGACCGCGGGCTGGAATTCGGGCGGGTCAGCCTCAACATAAGCGCCTCCGATTTCATGAGGGGCGACTTGGAAACCCGCATCGTTGCCGCCTTTGCGTCGAGAGGCATTCCGCTGGACAAGCTTGTGCTGGAGGTGACGGAAACGGTCTTCCTGCAGGGCCTGGAAGATACCGTTGCAACAACCCTGCAACGTTTGCGCAAGAAAGGCCTGACAGTGGCACTCGATGACTTCGGGACAGGTTATGCATCGCTGACGCATCTGCGAAGCCTGCCGGTCGATATCATCAAGGTCGACAAGAGCTTTATCGACACCATGCTCGTGGATGAATCGAGTCTCGCAATCGTTGAACTGGTGCTCAATCTGGCGCGGAAGCTCGATATGAAGGTCACGGCGGAAGGCGTAGAGAGCCATCGGCAGGCGATGTGTTTGCTGGAAATGGGCTGCACCACGCTGCAGGGCTATTTGTTCGGCAAACCCATGGGCCGCGAACATGTTGGCGAATACCTGTGCATGCCGAAAACCGGCGTGACGGAGAACGCCGACCGACCGCAGGAGGAACTGCGTCGTCTCCTCGGATAGCAGGGGGCGAGGTGCGCCACCGTCAGCCGCTGCGACAAGGCTCAGGCGGCGGCCGTGGAAAGATCCGGATCGGCGTGATGGCAGGCAGTCAGCAGTCCGGGCGCTGCCGTCCTGTTCTTCAAGGCCGGCTCCTGTTCGGCGCAGATCGATGTCGCCTTCCAGCAGCTTGTTCGAAAACGGCATCCGCTCGGCGGATCAACGGACTTAGCAAATCAGTCCGGTTGTTTGATCTCTATAGGGCTTTTCATGATGATCTCATGATGCGGGAACGGAATAGAGATGCCAGCTTTCTTGAAGGCATCCCACAGCGCCATCAGGACTTGCCCACGAACATTTGTAAGCCCGTTCGCTGGATCCGAGATCCAGAAGCGAAGCCGAAAGTCGAGCGACGAAGCGCCAAAGGCGGTAAGCCAGCAGACGGGCGGCTTATATTGGTTTGCGACCCGGGGCACGGTCGATGCTGTCGCGATGGCGATCTTAACGACCTGATGCGGATCGCTGTTGTAGGACGTCCCGAAGTCAACGTCGATACGCACATAATCACTGGAGAACGACCAATTGACGACCTGCTGCGATATGAAGTCTTCATTTGGAATGAGGTACTCCTTGCCATCGCGAGTGATGACGGAAACAAACCGCGAGCGCAGGTCACGGATCGACCCGAACGTGTCGCCAAGGGTAATCGTGTCACCCGGCTTGATCGACTTGTCGATCAAGATGATGATGCCGGATATGAAGTTCGAAACCACTTTTTGAAGGCCGAAGCCTATTCCGACGCCGACCGCGCCTGAGAAAATGGTCAGCGCGGTAAGGTCGACCCCGGTCGCCGACAAAGCGATGGCTCCAGCGATTATGATCAGGCTGATCTTGATGCATTTGCTGATCAACACCTTGATGGAAGGCGATAAGTCGGCCGAGCGCTGAACCCAGTGGGAAAGCATGTTGCCGATGAGGACGGCCAACCAGATCAGGGCGATCGCCAGCACGAAGGCTTTGAGCACAAGCAGAAGTGAGAGTCTCACCGCACCTAAATTAATTGCGAGCCCGTCAAGAGCAGATAGAACCGGGCCGTCAAGCCCGACTGCATAAAGAGCGATATAGCTCCAGCTGCCGATCGCGACGGCGCGTGATAGCGTCGGGTTGCGGATAATTTTGGTCAGGACGGAGATGAGGAACCATGCCGCTGCCAACGTCAGAGCCGTGGACACAAGCCAGCGTTGTGAGGGCCACGCGCTCTTGCTCAGCACAACGTTGGCGAGCCATAACCAACCGACAAGGAAAAGCCACATCATCCGGCGCATAGGAGCAATGATGACCCGAAGCAGGTCTGGATTACCCTTGATCAGGCGCGCCTTTGCCTCCATCGCAGGCTCTGTGCGTGACGCAAGTAAGGACGCAAAACCCAAGCCCGCCACGATGATCGCAAGCTGAAAGAACGTCCATTCGTTCAGAATGAATGTCGTTAGCCACTGCTCGGCGATCTCGGTCATCTGCCTGATATTCATGATGATGATCCGACGAATGTCAGCTAGAGAAAGCTAGCGCACGAGTTTAGTTCATTTGCAAGAAACAAGCATCAGCATTCCATTTCGTCGTGCGAAAACAGGTCGATGAAACGCTGCTGGCGGGTACCGATCAGCTTGCGCGCCTGCGCAGCCATGTGCGCCCTTCTTTCGCTGAGCTTCACGCCGAAGATCGAACGGTGCTGCGGCAAAGTCTGCGTTCCCGTTAAAATGATATTTTGGCGCCAACTGACACAAGACGTTCATTTGAACACTGTATCGAGCATCCGAGCGGCTGACCGCGAAATTCGTGCCAGCCAATCACGCTTTGGAAGCAGGAGTGCCGGGCGGCTTTCGGTTTACGAGCGCTTCAAATGTTCATTTGAACATTCCGTTGTTGCAAAGTGAAACTCGGCTGCTACCATCCGCGCGTCTGGAGCGGGAGGCTGCGGACCAAGAGAAGTGGGAGAGATTATGAACAAGATCGCCTTTTTCCTGTCCGCAGGATTGACCAGCCTGTCCTTGTCCGTTCCGGCGATGGCCGCCACGAAGATCCAGTGGTGGCATGCGATGGGCGGCGAGAACGGCGCGAAGCTGGAGCAAATTGCCAAGGGCTTCAACGCGTCTCAGGCCGACTATGAAATCGTGCCGGTTTACAAGGGCACCTACGACGAGACGCTGACGGGCGCCATCGCTGCGTTTCGCGCCAAGCAACAGCCGGCCATCGTGCAGGTCTATGAAGTCGGCACCGGCACCATGATGGCAGCACAGGGCGCGGTCTATCCGGTGTATCAGTTGATGAAGGACCAAGGCGAGCCCTGGGACCAGAACAAGTTCATTGCGCCGGTGGTCGGGTACTACTCCGACACCAGCGGCAACGTATTGTCGCTGCCCTTCAATTCGTCGACGCCGATCATGTATTACAACAAGGATGTCTTCAAGAAAGCCGGGCTTGATCCGGAGACGCCGCCGAAGACATGGGCCGAGGTGGAGGCCTTCTCGCGCACGATCATCAAGTCGGGCGCCGCCAAATGTGGCTTCACCAGCGCCTGGATCTCCTGGATTCAGACGGAAAATCTCAACGCCCTGCACGACAAGCCTTATTCCACCAAGGCTAACGGTTTCGGCGGCCTGGATGCGGAGTTCACCTTCAACAATGATCTGACGATCCGCCATTGGGGGAACCTGAAGAAATGGCAGGACGAAGGGCTCTTCAAATTCGGCGGGCCGGTCGGCGGTGATAACGCGCCTCCGATGTTCTATTCGCAGGAATGCGCGATGTACATGAACTCGTCCGCCGGCCGGGCGGGCGTCATCAACAATGCCAAAGCCTTCAAGGTCGGTTTTGCGCCGCTTCCCTATTATGACGACGTCATCAAGCAGCCGCTCAACTCGATCATCGGCGGCGCCACACTCTGGACGCTGAAGGGGCGCCCGGAAGAGGAATATAAGGGTGTGGCAAAATTCTATACCTATCTGCAGAAGCCGGAAGTTCAGGCCGACTGGCATCAGTTCTCAGGCTATCTGCCGATCACCGAGGCTGCCTACAAGCTGAGCCAGGAGCAGGGATATTACGAAAAGAACCCCGGTGCAGATGTCGGCATCAAGCAGCTGACGCGGGTGACGCCGACCGAAAATTCCAAGGGCATCCGCTTCGGCAATTACGTCCAGGTCCGCGGCATCATCGATGACGAATTCGCGGCATTGCTCGGCGGCAAGAAGACCGCGAAGGAAGCGGTTGATTCCGTCGTCGCACGCGGCAACGAACAGCTTCGCGATTTCGAATCCGCCAATTAAGGGCTCGGGGCAGGGCCCGCCTAGCCGGACCCTGCCTCTCCATCATTCAGTGAGGGCCCATGCAAACGAAACGAACCGTCTTTCCCAATAGGATTTTGCCTTATCTGCTTATTGCTCCCCAGCTTCTGATAACGGTCGTTTTCTTCCTCTGGCCGGCCGCAACCGCCTTCTGGCAATCGTTCCTTCGCCAGGATGCGTTCGGTTTCAAAACGAACTTCGTCTGGTTCCAGAATTATCGCCGGCTGTTTGCCGACCCGCTCTATATGGACGCCTTTGGCCACACGCTGGTCTTCGCCGTCTCGGTGACGATCTTGTCGACGACGATTGCGCTCACTCTGGCCGCCGCGGCGATGCGTGTGCTGCGCACGTCCCGCATCTATTCGACCTTGCTGATCTGGCCTTACGCCGTCGCGCCTGCGATCGCCGGCATACTCTGGTGGTTCATGTTCAATCCCTCGATCGGCATCGTCGCCTATATGCTTCGCAGCATGGGGATCAGCTGGAACCATCTGATCAACCCGGATAATGCGATGGTCCTGATCGTGATCGCCGCCACCTGGAAACAAATTTCCTATAACTTTCTGTTTTTCCTGGCCGCGCTGCAATCCGTGCCGCGCTCGCTCCAGGAAGCCGGCGCCATCGATGGCGCCGGGCCGGTGAAGCGCTTCTGGACGATCGTCTTCCCGCTGATCTCGCCGACGACCTTCTATCTGGTCGTCATCAACATCGTTTACGCCATGTTCGACACTTTCGGCATCGTTCATGCGACGACGCAGGGCGGACCGGCGCGCGCTACCGAAATCCTGGTCTACAAGGTTTATTTCGATGGCTTCATCGGCCTCAACCTGGGCTCCTCGGCAGCGCAGTCGGTCATACTCATGATTATCGTTGTTGCTCTTACCGCGGTCCAGTTCCGCTTCGTCGAACGCCGCGTGCAATATTGAGGAGAGTCAAAGGTGGTTGAAAATCGTCCTTTCCTGAATTTCCTGGCTCACCTCGTCCTTATCCTCGGCGTCACGATCGTGATCTTCCCGGTCTATATCGCCTTCGTCGCCTCGAGCCACGGTCCCAACGACTTTCTGTCCGGTGTCGTGCCGCTGGTGCCGGGACCGCACATCCTCGAGAATTATTCGACCATGCTATCATCGGGAATGACGAGTTCCGGCGCGCCGCCGATCGGGCCGATGCTCATCAATTCATTGATCATGGCGGTGGGTGTCGCGGTCGGTAAGATTGCCATTTCCATCCTTTCCGCCTTCGCCATCGTCTATTTCCGATTTCCCTTTCGCACGCTCGCCTTCTGGATGATCTTCATTACCCTGATGCTGCCGGTCGAGGTGCGCATCGTGCCGACCTACAAGGTGGTCGCCGACCTCGGAATGCTGAACAATTATGGCGGGCTCATCATTCCGCTGATCGCGTCGGCGACGGCCACCTTCCTGTTTCGACAGTTTTTCCTCACCGTGCCCGACGAGCTGATGGAGGCTGCGCGCGTCGACGGGGCGGGGCCGATGAAATTCTTCCGCGATATCCTGTTACCGCTATCGGTGACCAACATAGCAGCCTTGTTCATTATCCTGTTCGTGCTCGGCTGGAACCAGTATCTGTGGCCGCTCATCGTTACGACCGACCAGAGCCTCTACACCGTCGTCATGGGTATCCAGCGCATGGCCGCGGTCGCGGATGCCGAGCCGCGCTGGAATCTCGTCATGGCAGCGGTCATCCTTGCCGCCTTGCCGCCCGTCCTCGTCATCGTCGCCATGCAACGCCTTTTCGTCAAAGGCCTGGTCGAAACGGAGAAATGAAATGGCCCCGATCAATATCGTCGACGTCAAGAAAAACTATGGTTCGATTCCTGCCGTCAAAGGCATCAACCTGGCTGTCGAAGACGGTGAATTCATCGTACTCGTCGGGCCTTCCGGCTGTGGCAAGTCAACCTTGCTGCGCATGATTGCCGGATTGGAGTCGATCACCGGCGGCCAGGTCGAAATCGGCGGCCGTAACGTCAACAAGGCGGAACCGGCCGAGCGCGATATCGCCATGGTCTTCCAGAATTATGCGCTTTATCCGCATATGACGGTGCGCGGAAATCTTGAATATGGCCTGAAGAACCGCGGCACGCCGCGGGCGGAAATCGATCGCCGCGTCAAGGAAGCGGCCGACATCCTCGAAATCGGGCCGATGCTGGATCGCAAGCCGCGCGAACTGTCGGGAGGACAGCGCCAGCGCGTCGCGATGGGACGGGCCATCGTGCGCGAACCGGCGGCGTTTCTTTTCGACGAGCCCCTGTCCAATCTCGATGCCAAGCTGCGCGTGCAGATGCGGGTCGAAATACGCCGGCTGCAACGCCGTCTGAGGACCACCAGCATCTACGTCACCCATGACCAGCTCGAAGCGATGACGCTTGCCGACCGGCTCGTCGTCATGAATGGCGGACTGGTCGAACAAGTGGGAACGCCGGTCGAAGTCTACGACCGTCCGGCAAGTTTGTTCGTTGCCGGCTTCATTGGCTCTCCCCCGATGAACCTCGTGCCGATCGAGGTTCTGGGTGCGGCCGATGCCAGGAACGTCTTGGCCTTGCCTGACGGGACGGACATTGTCGGTCTCAGGCCGGATGCTCTTCTCATCACAAAGCCCAGCGAGCCTTCCGTTCGTCTGAACGCCATCGTCGAATTGCTCGAGCCGATCGGCGGCGAAAGCCACCTGCATGTCAGACTGGGGGAGGGCCAGCAGACGGTCGTCCTGACGGTTCAGGGCCGGCCGGACTTCGCCGAGACTGCCAAGATCGAGATCTTCGCGCGGATTGATCAGATGCATCCCTTCAACAGCAAGACTGGACGACGCACGGACTGAAACGGCCGGATAGAGCTGTCCGACATCTGCAGCGTCGAAAAGTGAGGAAAGAGAAAGACATGCCAAAGTCAGAGCCGCGATGCGAACCCGGCCGCAGTGAGGTTCAAGCACATCGAGGCGCATCCGCTGTCGCCCCGGAAAACACGATTGCCGCGTTTCGGGCGGCTGCCGGCCAGGGCGCCGAATGGATCGAACTGGACGTCGCGCTGCTTGGCGATGGGACCGCGGTCGTCATCCACGACGTGTCGGTCGATCGTTGCTCCTCGTCGACCGGCAAGCTCAGCGATCTCACCGCATCCGACCTTCAGAAGATCGATGCCGACGCGTTGTTCGATGCCCGTTTCAAGGGCGAACCCTTGCCGACCCTTGCCGAGGTCCTGTCCGCATTGGGTGAGCTGGGATTGAATGCCAATGTCGAGATCAAGCAGCATCCGCATCACAAATCTCTCGACCAGCTGGTGAAGACCGTCGACGAGCATCTGAAGGCGCGCGCGCCGCAGACCAAGATCATGATATCGAGCTTCGACGCGGCGGCGCTGAGGCGCATGCACGAAATCGATCCGAGTTACGAGCTTGCCATGTTGTGGAGCAGACTGCCGGATGACTGGAGTGATGTTCTCCAATCAATTCCCGCAAGAACGGTCCATCTTGGTTACAAGTCTCTCAGCATCGGTTTCCTTGAGGAGGCGGCGCACCGGGGAATCAAGGTACGGGCATGGACCTGCAACGACCCGAAGCTCCTCGCATCTTTTTGGCCTGTCGGCTTGACCGGTGTGATAACAGACGACCCGAGTGTCTATCTCTCATAGGAAATAGCGATGGGGCAGCGGGTCATATCGAGCCGACAACGCGAAATACTTGCGCTGATCGAAACGGAGGGCGTCCAGTATATCGATGATCTGGCGCGCCGTTACGATCTGACGACCCAGACGATCCGCCGTGATATCAATGCCCTGTGTGATCTCGGGCACGCCCGCCGCTTTCACGGCGGTGTCGATGTGCCGGTCGAAGGCAGCAATATTTCACTGAACGCCCGCGCCCAACTGAACCGGCGCGCCAAGCGGCTGATCGCCAAGCGGGTCGCCGCCGATCTCGGCTCGGATGCGACGGTATTCCTGGGGATCGGCAGCACGGTTCAATTCGTCGCGGAGGCGTTGCGCGATCACCAGGGGCTGACCGTTATCACCAATAATATCCATGTCGCTCTGACCCTTTGTGAATCGCCGAGTGTCGAGGTCCATCTCACCGGCGGCCTTCTACGCCATGACGACCGCGACGTGGTCGGCAGCGATGTAATCAAGTTCGTGGAAAAGTTCTATGCGACTTACGCCGTCGTCGGTGCCGGTGCGCTGAGTCCGGTGAACGGCCTGATGGACTTCAGCTATAGCGAGGCGCAGATCACCAATGCGCTTCTGGAGAATTCGCAAACGCGTCTCTTGGCCGCAGACGTCAGCAAATGGACCCGCCACGCGGCGGTGCGCGTGGCACCTTTCAATAAAATCACCCGTTTTTACACAGACAGGCTGCCGCCTGATCCGTCGGTCGCTGCTGTGCTGGCCGAGAGCAGCATGGAGGTAGTCACCTGCGAGGACATGACGTGACGTTCATAGATCTGGCACCCTCTGCGCAGGAATTGCAGCATGTGCGTTATCTCTTCACCGATGTCGATGATACGCTGACGACCGACGGCAAGCTTCTGCCGCGCACCTATGACGCTCTTTGGGAGCTCAGCCGGGCCGGCATCGCCGTCGTGCCGGTCACGGGTGGTTCTGCCGGCTGGTGCGAACACATCGTCCGTGCCTGGCCCGTTGCCGCGGTCATCGGCGAAAGTGGTGCCTATTGCGTCACCCGCCGCAGCGGTGAGGTGGTTTTCGACTTCTGGGAAAACCGCGCGCTGCAGGGCGAGCGTCAGCGTCAGCATCTGGAGGCGATCGAAAGACTGATCTCGGAAAAGGGCGGTACGTTCAAGATTGCTCACGACCAGGTGTTCCGCCTGGCTGACGTCGCGATCGACATTCAAGGTCATGCTACGCAGGACGTCGAAGATCTGGCATTCAATATCAGGTCAATCGGCGGGACCGTCGCCATCAGTTCCATCCACATCAACACCTGGATTGGCGATTATGACAAACGCGCCATGAGCGAGCGCCTCCTGACCGGCATATTCAGGGTCGACCCCGCTGAATTGCCTTCCGTCACGGCATTCGTCGGCGATTCTCGCAACGACGCGCCGATGTTCGGTTTCATCCGAAACTCTTTCGGCGTCGGCAATATCCTTCCTGTACTCCCGCATCTGCAGCATGTGCCGAGGTGGATCTCCTCTCAGCCCGCGGGACTTGGTTTTGCCGACATCGCGAGAACGATCCTAAGTGCCAGGGCTACCGGCAAATAAACCGCGAGCTGCCCACAACGCCATGCGCGGCTGCACGATGCGCTGGAGACGGAGTGTCATGAAGCCTACGAAAAAACGCGGCAAGTCGCGACCAGACAAGTCTCAGCCATTGCTGCGGCAGCTCGCTGCGGTTCCTGCGAAGCTGTTCGCCGGCGCGTTTCGCCAACAGTACGGCGCCATCTGCTTCCGCTATCGCAATGGCGGGCCGAAGATCGAAATTCTCCTGATCACATCGCGCGAGCGCGCGCGCTGGGTCATACCGAAGGGATGGCCGATGAAAGGGAAGAAACCATTCGAAGCCGCTGCGATCGAAGCCTGGGAGGAAGCGGGCGTGCGCGGGGCAGCGAGGAAGAAACCAGTCGGCCGCTATACCTATCTGAAGGAATTCGACGACGGCGATGTGGCGCCATGTATCGTCGACGTGTTTCAGATTGAAGTCACCGAGATCGAAAATGACTTCAAGGAGCAGGGCCAGCGTATTCTCGAATGGGTCAGCCCTGATGAGGCGGCGCGACGCGTTCGGGAGGTCGAACTCAAGTCGCTGCTCGTCGAATTTGAACCTCAGGGGCAGAAGAAGTCTGACCTCGGCTGATACGATTATGCGGCCTCTCGTTCTGACGGTTCGCGGCTACGTTCGGAAAGCGCGTTGTCTCTCAATTGCCACCGACGCCGACGGGCTTCATCATGATCGCTCGAACGGCTCGCCGAGCGAGGCGACGCCATTGAGTTTAAGCAGGCGGCGATCCGCCGAAATGATGCCGAGCACGATGATCGTCACCAGATAGGGCAGGCATGCGAGCAGCTGCGACGAGACGTCGAGGCCGGTTGCCTGGGCGGCAAGCCCCATCAGCGATACTGCGCCGAACAGGCATGCCCCCACAAAGATGCGGCCGGTCAGCCAGGTTCCGAAGACGACGAGCGCAATCGCAATCCAGCCGCGGCCGGCAATCATCCCATCGGCCCAGAGCGGCGTGTAGATCGTCGCGGCATAAGCGCCCGCAAAGCCCGCCATCATTCCGCCGACTGCGACCGCGGCGAAGCGGATGGCGATGACCGGGTAGCCGATAGCATGCGCCGCTTTCGGGTTTTCACCGACGGCGCGGATGATCAGGCCAACCTTGCCATAGGCAAACATCGCCCAGATGGCTGCGGTCACGAGCAGTGAAAGCCAGACGACGATATCCTGGGTAAAGAGGCCGCCGATGACGGGAATATCGGAGAGGCCGGGAATGGCGATTTTCGGCAGGGCTTTGACCGTAAGGCTCTCATAGGTCTTGCCGAACAACGCCGACAGGCCCTGGCCGAGAATGCCGATCGCCAGCCCGGTCGCGACCTGGTTTGCGTTGAAACCAAGGACAATCGCCGCAAAGATCAGGGACAGAAGCAGACTGCCGAGGCCGGCGGCGAGAAAGGCCAGAAAATGCCCGCCGCCGTGATAGACGATGATGAAGGCGATGACGGCACCGAATGCCATTAGCCCCTCGACGCCAAGATTGAGCACGCCGGCACGCTCGACGATAAGTTCTCCGAGCGCGGCCAGGAGAAAGGGTGTCGCAGCCGCCAGCATGCCTGCCAGAACGAACTCGACGGCGTTCATGTCGGGCTCCTCGTCGCTGCAGGCCGCCAAGCAAGACGGTAGCGTACGAAGGCGATGGCCACCAGATAGGCAAGGAGCAGGCTGCCCTGGAAAACCCGGACCGCCGCAACCGGCAGATTGGCGGAGACCATGGCGTTGTCGCCGCCGATATAGAGCGCGGCCATGACAACCGCAGAGACAACGATGCCGATCGGGTGCAATCCGCCGAGATAGGCGACGATAATTGCCGCATAGCCATAGCCGGTTGAGATCGAGCGCTGCAGCTGGCCAAGCGGACCGGCGACCTCGGCTGCACCGGCAAGACCGGCTGCGGCTCCGCCGATCAGCAGGGAAAGCCAGATGGCCCAGCTTTCCCGGAAGCCGGCATAGCTCGCGGCGCGCGGCGCCAGTCCGCCGACCTGCAATTTGTAGCCGATGAAGCTCTTCTGCGTGAGCACCCATGCGGCGATCGACAGGAGAACGGCGAGGATGAGCGCGACATTGACGCGCGTTCCCTCGATCAGGATCGGCACCATTGCGTCGTACTGGAACATGACGGACTGCGGGAAGTTGAAGCCGTTCGGATCCTTCCAGGGGCCGAGCAGCAGATAATTGAGGAGCTGCACGGCGACAAAACTCAGCATCAGCGATACGAGAATTTCGTTTGCATTGAGCCGGACGCGCCAGAAGGCAGTGAGGGACGCCCATAATGCGCCGCCTATCACGCCGAGCAGCAGCATCACTGGCCAGATCCATTGGCCGGTCGCGCCGGGCCACCAGACCGGAATGGCGGAAGCGAAGATCGCCCCGAGCACGAATTGTCCCTCCGCACCGATATTGAACACCTTGGCGCGAAAGCCGATCGCAAGCCCCTGCGCGATGACGAGTAGGGGAGCGGTCTTCAACAGCACTTCGGAGAACGACGCCCACGAGAAAAAGGGTTCGATCAGCATTGCATAGACCACCGCAGCCGGATCGCGCCCCATGGCAACGTAAAGCCCGAGATTGAGAATGACGGTGACGACGACGGCAATGGGCGGCGCCAGAAGGGTTGCGGCAAGCGAGGCCCGCTCTCGGCGGACCAGAACGGGCAGGGCAGCGAGGAACGGTCTGCTCATGCGGTGACTTTCTGGCGCTGCGGCTGGGCTCCGATCATGTATCGGCCGATCTCTTCCGGATCGGTATCACGCGTGACCAGCGGCGGGCTCAGTGTGCCGTGGTGCAGGACCTGGATAAAGTCGCTCAGTTCAAACAGTTCCTCGAGTTCTTCGGAAATGACGAGGATCGCCACGCCCTCGTTGTGAAGGCGCATGAGCCGCTTGCGGATCGCCGCGGCCGCACCGATATCGACGCCCCAGGTCGGCTGGGCGAGGAAAAGAAGCTTCGGCGCCAGCATGATTTCGCGTCCGACAATGAACTTCTGCAGATTGCCGCCGGAAAGCGAGCCGGCCTCCGCCCCCGGACCGCGCGTGCGCACATCGAAGTCCCGGATGCAATCACTGGTGAAGGCCTTCGCCCTCACCTTATCGAGCAGGCCATGCTTCACAAGGTTCAGCGGATGGGCAGTCAGCAGGCTATTGAGGGTGAGCGACATCTCGGGAACCGCGCCGCGACCGAGCCGATCCTCCGGGACGAAGGCGAAACCGAGACGACGGCGGGCCGCAGAGTCGAGTGTGCCGACATCCTGACCCATCATGAAAATCTGGTCGCGCTGATCCCGCGGCAACAGAGTCTCGCCTGAAATCAGCGCCGCGAGTTCGCTTTGACCATTTCCCGAAATCCCGGCAATGCCGAGGATTTCGCCGGCGCGCACGGCCAGGCTGATGTTGGAAAGCGGCACGGCGAAAGGATCCGTCCGATAATCGAGCCCGACGAGCTCCAGGCGCTTTTCACCTTCGACCAAAGGCAGTGCAGGCATCGGTTCCGGCATGTCGCGGCCGATCATCAAACGGGCAAGTTCGTGGGCATCATGTTCGCGGGGATCGACGTGGCCGGTCACGCGTCCGCCGCGCAGGATCGTGGCGCGATCGCAGAGCGACTGGATTTCTTCCAGCTTGTGGGAGATGAACAGGATGGACACGCCGCCGTCCCGCAGTCGGCGCAATGTTTCGAACAGCTTTTCCACCGCCTGCGGCGGCAGCACCGAGGTGGGCTCATCAAGGATGAGCAGTTTCGGATCGGTCATCAGGCATCGGATGATTTCCACCCGCTGCCTCTCGCCGACCGAAAGCGAATGGATATGAGCGTGTGGATCGACCTCGAGGCTGAACTCATGCCCGAGCTTGCGAACGCGCTCTGCAAGCTCGCTCTTCTTGCCGGACACGATCAGGCGGATATTCTCCACGACTGTCAGGCTCTCGAACAGCGAGAAATGCTGGAACACCATCCCGATACCGGCACGCCTTGCCTCTGCGGGAGAGGCAAGGCTGAGGGCTTTACCATTCCAAGCGACGGTGCCGCTGTCCGGCTGCTCGACGCCGTAGATCAGCTTCATCAGCGTCGACTTGCCAGCCCCGTTTTCTCCGAGGATGGCATGGATGGAGCGGGCAGCGACGTCGAGATCGATCTGCTGATTGGCATCGACCGGGCCATAGCTCTTGGTAATGCCGCGCAGCGACAGGAGCGGGCTTACCATGGCTTACTTCGGCAGCGGCGTCGTGACACCCTTGACGTGCCAGTCCATCGCGACGATCTCTGCGTCCGTCAGAGTCGTACCCGAGGCGGCACCTTCGCTCCCATCAGCCTTGGTGATCGGACCGGTAAACGGCGAGAAGCTGCCATCGGCAATCTTGGCCTCGATTTCCTTGATCTTGGTCATAATATCGGCCGGGATCGCCGGGTTCCAATCGACGACCTGGACGACCTTGTCGGCAACGCCGAGGAAGGCGTTGGCGCCCTTGAAGGTGCCAGCAAGATGCGCGTCGACCGACGCCTTGAAGAAGGGCGACCAGTCGGTGGCGATGCAGCCGAGATAGGTCTTCTCGGCATATTTCTTCATCGACGAGTTGAGGTTGAAGGCATAGACGCCGGCTTCCTCGCAGGCCGAGATCACCGAAGGGGTATCCTGCGCATTCGAGAAGATCACGTCGCAGCCCTGCGAGATCAGCGCCTTGGCGGCTTCCTGCTCCTTGGCCGGATCGAACCAGGAATTGACCCAGACGACAGACACTTCGACATCCGGCTTGACGGCCTGCGCGCCGAGCGTGAAGGCGTTGACGGAGGTGATCAGCTCGGGAATGGCGAAGGCCGATACCGAGCCGAGTTTGCCGGTCTTGGAAACGGCCGCCGCCGCCATGCCGAGCAGGTAGGTTCCCTGGAAATATTTCGCGGCGAAGGGCGAGAAGTTTGGTGCGACCTGGAAGCCTGACGCATGCAGGACGCTCACCTTCGGATTGCGGCGGGCGATCTGCAGCGCGCCATTCTGATAGCCGAAGGAGCCGGCGATCAGGAAATGATTTCCGTCGGCGACGGTCTTGTTCATGATGCGGTCGGCGTCCGGTCCTTCGGCGATGTTCTCGATGACCGTGACCTTCACCTTGTCGCCATAGGCGGCCTTGATCGGATCGATGCCGGCGGCAAGTGCATGACCCCACCCGACGTCGCCGATAGGCGAGGGAACGACGAGCGCGATGCCGAGCGGTTCGTCGGCGGCAAGCGCTGAGCGGCCGGCAAAGGCCGTCGCGAGACCGGCAGCCGCCGCACTCTTCATCAGTGTTCTGCGGGTGAAATTGGTTGACATGTCAGTTCCCTCTTTTGGTTTTTAGAATTCGACTGTCGCGAGCGCCGCTTCCGCGGCGGCGAAAAGCTGACCTTCGTCGAGGCCGGTAAATTCGCCGGCCTGCCAGACGATGCGGCCGTTGATCATGGTGAGATCGGTCGGCATGCCGATCCCAACCTTGGCAATCAGGCTCAACGGGTCGTGGCGGGTTCCGACATAGTCCATGCGCCTTGTATCGATGGCGAAGAGGTCGGCGGCCATGCCGGGCCCAAGCCGGCCGATGTCGTTGCGTCCAAGCAGACTTGCGCCGCCCGTGGTCGCATAGCTCAGGAAATCGACCGGCGCGGGAACCGGATGGGCGCGCGTCGAGGCCGTCAGGCACTGCAGCATATAGGCAGAGTGGATGCAGTGCATGAGGTTGGAATTGTCGTTCGAGGCCGCGCCATCGCAGCCGAGCCCGATACGCAGACCGAAAGCCGCCATCGCGGGAATGTCCGTCACTTCGGCGCCGACCAGATAGACCGGTTCTGGGCAATGGGAGACACCCGTGCCGCTTGCCGCCATCTTGCGCAATTCGTCGTGTGTCAGCTCCCAGCAGTGGGCATAAAAGCTGTCAGGCCCGGCAAAGCCGAGTTCGGCGCAGTAGTCGACCGTACGCATTCCATGCCGTGCTTGGATGACGGGACTTTCGCCTTCACCGACATGTGTGTGCAGCCTGACGCCGCGATCACGGGCGAGCGCAACCGACTCGACTAAGGTTTCGCGGTAGCAATTGACGGGCTGGCAAGGGGCAACGACCACCTGCCGCATGCTGAACGCGCCGGCATCGTGGTAGCTGTCGATCAGCCGGGCGCAATCGGCGATGAACTCGTCCGTGGTTTCCAGCATGGCGTCCGGGATCGTCGAGCCCTCGGACTTCGGCAGCGTGTTGCCACCGCGGCCGGCGTGGAAACGCATGCCGAGGAGATCGGCCGCCTCGAACTGGCGATCGATCAGACGCTTTCCGGCGTGCCGGGGGAAACAATATTGGTGGTCGAAGGCTGTCGTGCAGCCATGCTTGATCATCTCGGCCATAGCTGTGACCGACGAATGATAGAAGCAATCCTCGTTCAACCGTGAGAAGATCGGATAAATTCGGTCGAGCCATTCGATCACGGAGAGCTTCGTCCAGTCGAGATCGGCCCGATTTCGCACGAAGCATTGGAAGAAGTGGTGATGGGTGTTGACGAGGCCCGGATAGACGAACCAGCCGGATGCATCCTGGACGATCGTATCGGCAGGCAGGGCCTCTTGCGACAAGTTCTGTCCGATCGCCTGGATCGCCGGACCGCTGGTCAGCAGATCGGCGTTCCGGCGCACGGCCGGTCCGTTGCTGTCGTCGACGATAATGGCCGCGCAGTTTTTCAGCAGGTAGCCTGTCATCTCACCTCTCCTCGTTGGCGGGATGAGGGTCGGGCTTCAATTCGTGCAGCCGGTGGATGCCGGGCATTTCGATAAAACCTTCAAGGCTGCGGATGGCACGCAGCCAAAGCCTAATGTTCGGATAGGGGTCGAGCGAGATTCCGCCATCCGGCGCCAGCGCCACATACGGGAAACAGGCGATGTCGGCGATCGTCGCATGGTCCGACGCCAGAAACCGCATGTCGCGGAGCCGCTGCTCAAAAAGCCCGGCTTCGAGTTCGCGCAGCGCCGCGATCCCTTGTGCCTGCAGGGCCTCGATATTGCCGGGGCGCAGCAGCATCTGATGCAGCCGTGCCCCACCGAGATTTGTCGTCAGCCGATGCGAAAAAGAGAGCCATTGTTGCACGCGCGCCGCTTCCTCGGGCGCGTTCAGACCCAGCCAATCAGGCCCGCTCCGCGCGGCGAGAAATGCCAGCATGGCCGAAGATTCGGTCAGCACGAGATCACCGTCCACGAGGATCGGGATCGAGCCGGCCGGATTGAGCGCCATAAGCTCAGGACCGCGATGTTCCATGCCGGGATGGAAGTCGACCGGGCGGATGTCCAGCTTGACACCGAGGATCGCAGCCATCAGGCGGATCTTGTAGCAGCTCGGTGAGAGGATGTAGTCGTAGAGCTTCATTGTGCGACCAGCTGCGCGCCATAGAGATAGTTGTGGCGCTTCAGCCAGCGCCGGTAAGCGATCGAGGTCAGGTCGGCCCTGGTCGGAATTTCCATGCCGGGATCGAGCGGCAGAAGTGCCGGGATCTGGTTTTCGAGGATCGACCGATCCTGCAGGAAAATCATTTGCTGAAAATGGATGAGGTCTGTCATTGGCGTCACGTCGTCGAAGAGGGCCATCCACGGCCACACATCGCAAAGGTCTTCCGCAAGCGGCTGGACGAACAGAGTTATGACATCCCACTCCTCCGGGCGGGGAGGGCAGGTCTTGTAAAGCACCGAGCAGGTCGGGGCCGGCACCCGGTACATATACTCGGTGGTTATCCCGCCGGTCGCCGACTTTGCAGCCTGCGGTTGGTAGAACTTCACCTGCGTCGCCCAGACTTCATCCTCCTCCTCGCGGATCTCGACTTTGTAATTTTCGACCTCCGTGTGCGGTTCGGCGCCGAGAATATCGGTATGGACGAAAGGAAAATGCGCGATATCGAGGAAGTTCTCGACTGCTCTTAAGGGAGAGCAGCGTACTCGCACGACCCCAACGTCGACAAAGCGGCGGCCGGGCTGATCGGCTTCGGGAATGGCGAAGAGCTCCTTGGCGGGGGTGCCAAGAGAAGACCAGACGTGACCATAGCGGACGCGGACGGGCAGGGCACGTCCATCGCCCGATGTGACCCGCGCCGCACCATCAGCCGTGCGCATCACCTCTATGGGCTCGCCCATCAAGGCGGTCTTGCTTCCTGCCTCGGTGAGCTTACTGAAGAGCCCCACCGGGTACCATTCATCGATCATCGCACCGGCCCCTTTCATGCGACATCCTTCTGGCTTGTTTCCACCCGGCGGCGCAGGGCTTCGGCAATGCGGGACGCCGTAACCCGATCCGCGGCGTTGCGACCCCGTTCGATTAGGACGTGAATAAGCGTAGAGCCGATCTGCGCCGTCGGCAGCACCCGCACCCAGGGACAATCAGCCAGGCGGATCAGCCCGCCCGCATCAGCTTTTTCGCCGGCGGCCGCTTCGATCGCCGCAATGTCGGCATTGAGCGTCAGCGAGCGTATTGGCACGAGATGATCGAGGCGTGGCGGCCGGAGAGCCGATTCTCCGACCGCCACCCAGATGATGCCGCCCTGTTCTTCGACCTGCTGAACCGCCACGCGGATCGTTTCCGGCGGGACGAGATCGGGATGAGCCGGAATACGGATGCATCCTCCCGCCGGAGAATAGCTCCAGCCATGATAGATGCAGGAGAGAGCCTCGCCGCGCACGAAGCCATGCGATAACCGCATCCCCCGATGCGGGCAGCGATCGGACGATGCCGATAGGCGCCCGGACTGACTGCGCCAGAGAGCAATCGATCCTGCGGGTGTCCAGGCCGGGATCACGGTTGCCGGCGGCAGATCGGCAGAAAGAGCGACAGGCGTCCAGGAGCCGGCCGTATCGGAAGGCATGACGGTTAATTCCTTAATCTTACCAGTGGCCTGGCGCTGCGGTTTGGTGCCGGCGCCAGCAATTGCAGTCCCAGCTTTTGAGGCTTGCATAAAAAATTCGCATTGGCAACAATGATTAAATAAACGGCATCAACTCAGATGCCGTTCGGGCTTCGGTGTCGAGACGGGATCTACAATCCTGCGCTGAATCTGATCGACCCAGACATCGATCGGCCCCAGCGAACATCCCATTTCCAGCATGTCGATCAGCTCGACAGGCCCTGCGACCTCGAGTTCGATCCGTTCGGCGCCGGCATGCAGAAAATTCTGGGAAAGGCCGAGCTTGTCGGCATGACGGCGAATCCACGGGACGAACGACGCGGAGTTGACGTCGCCAATGATGGTGATCCGTTCGCGCAACTCGCTCTGCCGTGATCGTCGCATGGAATTCTCTCGCTCGTCCTGTGATGACAGCATAGCGCTTCGTCGCCCTTGTGAAAGGGCCATGAGGGAAGGTTCTGGTCATTCCACCGATAGATGCCTCCAGATAGCAATCCTGCCCAGCTCCGTGGAGAAGGTGACATCAGCCGTCGCCTCCATAGCGGTCGTCAAAGGCCGCATCTCAGAAAATGAGCTGCAGATTCTTCAGGTCGACTAGGTAAAGCGGAAGGAGGTGACGACCGACCTCGATGACCCTTCAGCCGGAGACTTGCTGCTATTGCAGGCACGGTCCTTGGGCGGAAACTTATGGCGCGCGCATGTCGCTTGCGGGCCTCACCTGAACACCCAGAGAAGGTTTATCAGGAAATTGAAGGTGAAGGCCGTCCCTATGCCGAAAAACTTTGCCCATAAGGGCGAGAGCCCGACCTGCTGCGCGAGGATCAGCGTCACACAGACGTTGATGGACAAGCCGACGAGCGCGCCGATCAGAAACAGTGAAGCGCGCTTGCGGCTTATTGCCTGATTAAAGACATAGCGGCTGGTGACGCTGTAATTGACGGCGGCCGCGACCAGCCAGCTCGATGTCGCCGAAAGGCCGAGCGGCAGGCCAAGCGCCAGCACGCAGCGAAACATCGTGAGGTCGACGAATGCAGCGAGCCCCCCGGTGAATACATAACGGATAGCCTTGGAAAAGATCATCCGGATGTTTCCTCTGTCCGAAGCGCCGCGAACACTGGGTCCGAATAGGTTGAAAAGGTCAGCCAGTCCTCCCGCGGTACGTTGGAGCGAATGAGCGGCAGGACACCGGCGCGCCGCGCCGCAAGACCGTCTCGCTCCGGTCTGTCGCCGATCAGCACGGTTTGCGCCGGACCGACACCGGCGCGCTGCATCAGCATCTGCAGTCCGCGTGGATGAGGTTTCTGGATGCCGACGCCGGGATCGCCTGCGGTCAATATGTAATCGGCCGACAAGTTCATCCTCTGCAGCTTCTCTTCGGCAGGATAATCAGAATAGATCCCGATCGCCTTGTTCTGCCGTCTAAGACCGGCAAACAGCTCGACCAGCCCGTCATACCGGCAGGATGCGAGATGAGCGAGCGGACGGCGGCCGATCCACTCGCTGACAATTGCCTCTATCCTTTCGGCAGGTTCGCCAGTTCGCGCGACGATACGCGCCATCAGGTTCACCTGAAAGTCGTCGATTTCCTCCTCGCCGATGGTTTCGCGCAAGGAACGATATGCACGAAGCACACGCAGATTGGTTAGACTGCCCCGCGCCACAGCATGAGCGATCAATTCGCCCGCCATCCGAAGGCGCAGCCTCCTCTGGCTATATAGCGTTCCGTCGACGTCGAAGACGACGAAACGGATACTGCCCCAGTCGATATCCTTCGCCATGATCATCGGATGGTGATGTAGTGCTGCTCGGTCAGGGTCACTAAAAGCGGAATGTCGACGAATGTCGTGAAGATGAAGGCGGCCACCAGGGCCATGACGATTGCGATCAGCCCTGGCTCGCGGAAGAGCTTCTCCGGTTTTTGCGCCGTAGAGCCCGGTTTCGTCGCCATCACGAAATAGGCAGTAAAGAGGGCAACGACGAAGGGCAGGACGAGCATGTATTCGATGCGATACTTGACCAGGAAGACGGACAGGAACGCAATCGAAAACAGTGAATAGGCAATGCAGGAGGCGGTCAGCGAGACCTGTGTATACCGAGCGAAACTCGCCCGGTAGCGCGACAGCAGTTCTTTGCCATGGGACGCGACGATCTCGTCATATTCCGACAAGCGCTTGGCCGCCATTAGGAACGCGCCGCCGAACCAATAGGCGAGAATGATCGATCCCGGCGGCAGGCTCGTTGGGTCGATCATCGACCAGCCGATCACCAGGCGGATCGGATTGTTGATCGATTCCGAGATGACGTCGAGATAGGCCTTGTCCTTGCTTCTGATCGGGTCGAGATTGTAGAGGATTCCCTGAATCGCAAACAGGCAGGCGACGCAGAAGAGGAGTTTGCTTGAGAGAATGGCGCAGCCGAGGCCGACGATGAGCAGCACGGTCCATTCAAGCTGAACCAGCCTGCCGTTCATCGCGCTTTGCACGGCGGACCGCTGCGATTTCGTCGGGTGATGCCGGTCAAACTCGCGGTCGAACCACTCGTTGATGCAATAGTTCGCAGAGGCGATGCAGAGCGCGGTCACAAGGCCAAGCAGGACCGAAGACGCCAGGTCGTCGTTTCTGACCCCGCGCAGAAGATAGGCGAGGATGATGCCCGGAACGATGAAGACATGCTTCGTGCTGTGATCGAGCCGTGCAATGGCGATATAGTCGCGCAAGCCCGCTCGCCCTGATGCTGGGACGCTGCGGTCACTCGAGCCTGTGTTCATACCAGACGCCTCCTTCACCGTCAGACGGTCTAATTCCGATCACCATCCAACAGATACACGTCATAGGTTTCGAAATAATTCCCGGGGCCGAGTGTATGCTTTCACCGCCGGCCTATGCCGGGTGGGGAAAGAGCGAGAAAAGAAGGGACAAGGCGCGGCGAAAGCGGCGGGCGAGGGAGAGGGTCGGAGAGGAAGGCGCTCGACGGCGTCGCGTCCCCAAAAAGTTTTTTCTCCCGCTCTTTTTGCCACTTCTCGATCCGGCGTTCGAGCTCTGCCTTCACAGTGAGCTCGAACGCGTCAGAGACTTCGCTTCCGCTACCGAGACTGAACGACCAGACATCAAGACGAGCGTCAACGATCTTTGAAAGCATCACCGAAGACTGCCAAAAGCTCTCCCTGTCTTTCGCGTCTCGCATTCGCCGAAACCAGACCTTCGACCAGATATTGCGCTCATAGGCCGCTTTCGCTCCACGGTAGGCTTGTCCGATAAACCCCTGCCGAGCTGGCGTGCCGCACGGCCATTGGAAAACAACGACCTTCACCGGCGCGCTGCGCCTTACAGGAATGACTGCCCCGTTTGTCTACGATGGAGCCATGAACGGCAACGTCTTCCTGGCATATGTCGAGCAGGTCTTGCTGCCGACCCTTCAGGTCGGCGACGTTGTCATCATGGACAATCTGCCGGCCCACAAGGCATCCGGTGTGCGCGACGCCATCGAGCGCGCCGGCGCCATGCTCATGTTCCTGCCGCCCTATAGCCCAGACTTCAACCCCATTGAAAACGCATTCTAGCCATGCTGCGGGCTCGGGCGGAGAGAAAGATCGATGCTCTATGGGATGCGGTCGGCACATTGATCCCCCGCTTCACACCCGCAGAATGCGCAAACTACTTCAGGGCTGCAGGGTATGACCCAGATTGAACAGGATCTGCTCTAGTTGAATGCAGATCCACAACTTCGGAAAGTTGATAGCCCAATACTATACGCTGAAATTGGCGGCTTTCGACCGTCGCCTTTTCTATTTTAAGCAGGCTTCGCTACTGAAGGAAATGATAATTGTTTGGGGAGATTTCGGGATTTTAGCCGCTATAGCTTTTTGTACTCAGCTCGCAACAACTTGCATGACGCTATGACGCGGGGAAATGTTATTGCCAAAACTGGCAGAACTAGAAACGATGTGACCTTGCTCACTGCCACTAGGTTCGCAGAGGGGCTTGTCTGACTTGCGAAATTCAGAAAAATAGTTCCGAATATCATGACCGTGTAGAATAGAACTGCGCCGCAGGTTATTTTAAAATACCAGACGAATAAGTCATCGGTTCTATCAGAATTGTATTCCAACAAGAACAAAAGGTCAGCCTTAGGGCGAAAATTGTAGAAAAACATGATAACTGCGAGAAAAATACCAAATACCAAATATCCAGTATTTTGAATTTTGATATCAAAAACGAAAACTAAAAATCTGACGCAAATGAAGAGTGCGACAAGAAAGTAGAAGCTTTTGGACGCTCGCTGGTTGTACGACTGCATTTTTTTCTGATCCACCACTTCCTCCTGTGATTGCAAATAGCAAATCAGCGCGCTATGGGTTTATTTCTTTTAGGGGAGCGTCATCCCTTGTCAAGGAGGAATTGATGTCAGTTACCACCGGTTCAGCTGCTGTAGATGCAATATTAGGCTTCGGAGACGGATTACCTCACGATTACGCAAGTACAATGGGTTTTGCCGGGAATCTCGTATCAGATCAGGCTAACGCTGCTGTGGTAGGAATGGGCATTGCTGAGCAGGCAATGAGATCGATGTCATCCGCCGAATTTGCTTTTCGGTATGGCCCCTACTTTGATGGTGTTACCGGTCCTGCCGCTATGATCAGCGCACTTGCCGCGGTAGGGCAGGCGGCGGCAGGAGATACGGATGGCGCGGTAGGGTCATGGGCCAATGGTGCTGCGGCCCTGCTTGCCGGCGATGCAGCCTTGGCTTTGGCTGCGGCGTTCGGCTGGCCGGCCGGTGCTGGTGCTGGGGCCGCCTTGCTGGCGGGTTTGGTCACCGCAGGACTGGTATCATATGCATGGGATCAGCTCGGCGGGGAGGGTGCGGCATCTTTTTCGGATTATTTCCCAAATCCCCTTGCCTTGGTGGACCCATTGGTCTTCGACTTAGATGACAACGGAATCGAGACTATAGCGGTTGAAAATTCTGAAGTATACTTTGACTATACGGGAAATGGGCTTGCGACCAAGACAGGATGGGTGAGCAGCGACGCCATGCTGGTTCGCGAAGCTGACGGTGATGCTCAGTCTGTATCGGCGAATGATCTTGTCGGTGCAATTAGCGGCGACGCTATCGCCGACCTAGTGGCAATTGACGAAAACGGTGATGGCGTACTTGACGTCAATGATAGCGCGTTCGGTGAGCTTTCGCTTTGGACAGACTCTAACGCAAATGGTCGACTGGATGCCGGGGAGCTTCGGACGTTAGCTGAATCGGGAGTTGGATCAATTCGTCTCGATCTTGAGCCTGAGCAAGTAAACAATAACGGAAATCTTTTAGTTGGAACAATTGAATTCACTCGGGCGGATGGTACGACGGCTTACGCATCCGAGTTCAACTTCGCCACCCAGACGTTACACTCCCAGTATGAAGTCCCTGAGGGCTTTTCTTATACCGTAGATGCCATGAGATTGCCCGCGCTGCGCGGTTACGGAGATGTACCGAACTTCAGGATTTCCGCATCGCTAGACGGGGATCTTGCTCAGGAATTTAAAGAATTTGTACTTCAGGCTCCTTCGCTCGGAGATGGTAGGTTTGATACAAAGTTCGAGAAACTGATCATGTCTTGGGTTGCGTCGGCAACCGGAAGAACATTCGACTCAAATATAAACTCTTTTGACAATCATCTCTCAGTCGTTGAAGCATTCTACGGCTCCGACTATGGTTTCGACAGACTGACTGCTCCAACGATAAACACAATCGAGGGAGCGTACGAGACTATCATCGACTATCTTAAAGTGCGTTTCCTTTCGCAAGCTGTATCCAGCGCGATATCAGTCGGAGGCGATATCTCGGTTTACGACAGTTGGCTCGGATCCTTCGAGTACCTTGGCTACGACCTCGCGACTGACACTATCGATGGCGACATTGAAGAAATACTTTCGTCGATTGTAGACAAGTCGATGGATAGGGGGGTCGGCTACTTCCTCCAAACCGCCGTCCCGCTCATCAAGGCGCTGCGCGTAGATTTTTTTCATAACAGTATCGACGAACTCCGAGCATCGCTTGAGGAAATTCCGGAGTTTGCCATGCTCACTGCATCGCAAAAAGAAGTCTTCGATCTCGTAGCTGAAAGTCGCAATGTCATTACAAATGATAGCCTGGGCAATAGCCTGACCGGCAGTGCTGCCCATGAATTGCTACTGGGAACATCGTTGGATGAAGCCATCAACGGCGGAGGGGGAAATGACATATATCTCTATACGAAGGGCGGCGGCAACGACACGATCACCGAGTTTTCCAACAACGGCACGGACCAGCTGAGGCTTGTCGATGCCAATCCCGCCGATGTGCATCTGAGCTATCAGGGATCGGATCTGATCATCACGATCGACGAAAGCTCGCCTGATGCCGGTGACGGTGGATCGATCCGGCTGGTCGGCAGCCTCGGGGCCTCCTACTATGGCGGCGTCGAGACCATTACCTTTGCCGACGGTACTGTCTGGGGTCCGGAGGAATGGACGCGGATCCTGTTGACTGGCACGTCAGCGGATGAGAACTTTGTCGGCTTTGCGAGCAACGACACCTATTATTATAGCCGCGGCGGCGGCAGCGATACGATCACAGAGGTCTCCAACAACGGCGTGGACCAGCTGAAACTGGTCGACATCAACCCCGCCGATGTGCGTCTGAGCTATCAGGGTTCGGATCTGATCGTCACGATCAAGGAGAGCTCCCCTGGCGCCGGTGATGGCGGATCGGTGAAATTGGTCGGCAGCATTGGAGCTTCCTACTCTGCCGGCGTCGAGACGATTGCCTTTGCCGATGGCACGGTCTGGGGTCCGACTGACTGGACACGCATTCTGCTCACCAGCACATCGGCTGACGAGGCGTTCGTCGGTTTTGCGAGCAACGACACCTACTATTACAGCCGTGGCGGCGGCAACGACACGATCACCGAGTCCTCTAACAAAGGCACGGACCAACTGAAACTGGTCGATATCAACCCCGCCGATGTGCGTCTGAGCTATCAGGGTTCGGATCTGATCGTCACGATCAAGGAGAGCTCCCCTGGCGCCGGTGATGGCGGATCGGTGAAATTGGTCGGCAGCATCGGAGCTTCCTACTATGCCGGCGTCGAGACGATTGCCTTTGCCGATGGCACGGTCTGGGGTCCAGCCGACTGGACGCGTATTCTACTCACAAGCACCTCGGCTGACGAGGCGTTCGTCGGTTTTGCGAGCAACGACACCTACTATTACAGCCGCGGCGGCGGCAACGACACGATCACAGAGGCCTCCAACAAAGGCACGGACCAACTGAAGTTGGTCGACATCAATCCAGCCGAAGTGCGTCTGAGCTATCAGGGTTCGGATCTGATTGTCACGATCAACGAAAGCTCACCCGGTGCCGGTGATGGCGGATCGGTGAAATTGGTCGGCAGTATCGGAGCCTCCTACTCTGCCGGCGTCGAGACGATTGCCTTTGCCGATGGCACGGTTTGGGGGCCAGCCGACTGGACGCGTATTCTACTCACAAGCACGTCGGCGGACGAGGCGTTCGTCGGCTTTGCAAGCAACGATACCTACTATTACAGCCGCGGCGGCGGCAATGACACGATCACCGAGTCCTCCAACAAAGGCACGGACCAACTGAAACTGGTCGATATCAACCCCGCTGAAGTCACACTCGAACGAAACGGCAACCATGTCGTAATCCTGATCGCAGAGAGTTCTCCGGGCGCGGAGGATGGTGGATCTGTGGTCCTGTACAATTCGATAAACAGCTCCTATTCGACCGGCGTCGAGCGGCTTGTTTTTGCGGACGGAACAACATGGGATTCCGCTGCGATCCTCGCCCATATCACCTCAGTCGGTGGAACGCCGGGCAATGAGACCATCAGCGGCACGTCCGCCGCAGATGAAGTGCATGCCGGGCATGGCAACGATACTTTGGTCGGCGGCGCCGGCGGCGACACCTACATCTATCTTGCAGGCGACGGTAACGACATCATCGACGAGCAGACATCCGGAGCCGACAGCGACATCCTGCGCCTCGATGACCTTCTCAAGAGCGATCTCCGTTTCGAGAGAACCGCAGCGGCTGTCAATGACGTCATCATCCGCGTGCTTTCGACTGGCGAAACGATCACGCTCAAGAACCAGTTCAACCTGGCAGGCGGCGTTGAATCGATCGTCTTCAAGGATGGCGAGGTCCTCGGTGGTGCGTCCGGTACTCTCGATACGGCGCTTAAGGGTATGGTCGGCATCTACGGCACGGCGGGCAACGATACGCTGGCCGGAACGCCGGACGGTGACACTTTTATCGGCGGGACCGGTGATGATCGTTACAACAGCGGTACGGGCAGCGATATCTATGTTTATGCCAAGGGTGACGGCAGCGACTATATCGATGACCAGTCGAGCTCGACGGTTGACATTGACGTGCTGCGTTTCACAAACCTCAATGCCAGCGACGTCACGTTCAGCCGTTCGGGTTTGCATTCGATCATCACCGTCAACGAAACGGGAGCCATCATCACGCTCGACGAGCAGTTTTACTCGGCAACGGCAAATTACGGCCTGGAGAGGATCCAGTTCGCGGACGGCACGATCTGGGATCGGACGCAGATACAGGCGGCTTCATGGATCCGGGGCACAGTCGGCAATGACACCGTCACCGGCACGGGCGGCAATGACACGCTGTATGGGGACGCAGGAAACGACACGCTCTTCGGCAATGACGGAAACGACATCCTCATTGGCGGCGATGGTGACGACGCTTTGCGCGGGGGCACTGGCGACGATAACTTGGCAGGGGGCGCCGGTCTCGACAGTTTCGATGGCGGCAGCGGCTTCGATACAGCCGACTTCAGCTATTCGACAGCCGCCTGGACGCTGGATCTTCAGCAGGGCAAGGCACTATCGAGCGGCACCACGGAAACGATGGTGTCGATCGAAGCGCTGATGGGCGGGACCGGCGACGACATCCTGGTCGGCAGTTCGGGGGCCAACCGGCTGGAAGGCTATCTCGGCAACGACACGCTCACGGGTGGCGCAGGCGATGATGCCTTCGTGTTCAAAGCAGGGTTTGGTCATGACACGTTGACCGATTTCACGGCCGGTGCAGCCAGTGTGGATGTGCTCGACATCAGCACGAGCCTTTTCAGCGACTTTGCCGCTGTGATGGCAGCGGCAAGCCAGGTCGGTGCGGATACGCTGATCACTTACGATGCCAACAACTCGATCACGCTGAAGAACGTAGGGCTGACAAGCCTCCATCAAGACGACTTCCATTTCACCACTGCAGCGTGATGGAAGGGCGTTTGTAGTGAACAACACTTCGGAACAGCCGTCACAAGTGTTTCTTGTGGCGGTCCTGTCGTCGCTTCGTCGAGCCTTCCTAGGTGTCGGCCTAACAAGCTGCGTCATAAACATCCTTGCCCTGACCGGCTCGTTTTTCATGCTTCAGGTCTACGACCGGGTCATTCCCGGCCGTAGCCTGCCGACATTGGTGGGGCTCGGGATCATCGCCGCAACGCTTTTCGTCTTCCAGGGTATTCTGGAGCTGATCAGATCGTTGCTCCTCGTCAGGGTTGGCACCGCGGTCGACGAGCGTTTTGGTGACCGCGTCTACGGTTCTCTGGTGCTATTGCCATCTCGCATCCAGATGCCGGGCGATGGGCTGCAGTGCGTGCGCGATCTCGATACCGTCCGCGGCTTTCTGTCGGGACCGGGGCCGACCGCTCTATTCGACATGCCCTGGATGCCCTTCTATCTCTTCCTTTGTTTTCTCTTCCACTTCTGGATCGGGGTGACTGCGCTTGCCGGCGCGCTGATGCTTATCGCCTTGACCATGCTCACCGAGGTCCGGTCGCGGCAGCCGGCGAAGGAAGCGGCCAGGCTTGCCGCCGAGCGCATCAATCTTGCCGAAGCGACCAGACGAAACTCGGAAGCCGTCCTCGCCATGGGCTTCGGCCATTTCATCGGCGAGCGCTGGTCCGAGCTCAACCGAAAATATCTGGCAAACCACGTTGCCGCCAGCACCGTCACGGGTGGGCTTGCGACCGCTTCGAAAATCCTGCGCATGATGCTGCAGTCGGGCGTGCTTGCCGTCGGTGCCTTTCTGGTTATCCGGCAGGAGGCAACCGGCGGCATCATGATTGCTAGCTCCATCCTGGTCAGCCGTGCTCTCGCACCCGTCGAGCTTGCGATCGGACAGTGGAAAGGTTTCGTTGCAGCTCGGCAAAGCTGGGGACGGCTGACGAAGCTCATGACGCTCATGTCTTCGAACGAGCGTGAGATCGCTCTGCCGGCGCCACGAGAAAGCCTGAGCGTCGAGAACCTGCAGGTAGCTGCCCCCGGTGGCCGCATCCCTATCGTCCGGGGTGTCTCCTTCAAGGTTTCGGCGGGCGAGGCCGTTGGCGTCATCGGCCCAAGCGCATCGGGGAAATCGACGCTCGCCCGCGCCATCACGGGCCTTTGGCTGCCACTAGGCGGAGCAGTGAGGCTCGACCAGGCATTACTCGCGCAATGGGATTCGCGAGAGCTCGGCCGCCATCTCGGCTACCTGCCGCAGGATGTCTCGCTCTTCGATGGGTCGATTGCTCAAAACATTGCGCGCTTCGATCCGGACGCCGGTTCCGAGGCAATCATTGCCGCAGCGCGGGCAGCCGGCGTCTACGACATGATCGTGCAGTTCCCCGATGGATTCGACACGAAGATTGGAGAGCATGGATCGGCAATCTCGGCTGGCCAGCGCCAGCGCGTCGCTCTTGCTCGAGCGCTCTATGGTGATCCATTCCTGGTGGTGCTCGATGAGCCGAACTCCAACCTCGACGCTGATGGGGAGGCGGCGCTGACAAGAGCGATTTCCGGCGTTCGCGGCAGAGGAGGAATCGCGATCGTGATCGCCCACCGGCCAAGCGCATTGGTGGCCGTCGACAAGGTCCTAGTCATGGGCAACGGCCAGATGCAGGCCTTCGGTCCCAAGGACGAAGTGCTGAGCAAGACAACGGCAAGGCCTGCAAAGGCAACGCCGCAACCCGTCCGTCTGCTAATTGGTGGCGAGGAGACGGGATCGTGAGAGAGAAGCCGGCGATTTCGGCGGAACGCGCCATCCGCAATCTGACGGTGGCTGCGCTTGGCACCGTCCTGTTGCTCGGCGGCGTCATGGGAGGTCTTGCCGCGACCACCCACCTGTCAGGCGCCGTCATTGCAGCGGGAACGGTTGTCGTCGACAGCTACGTGAAGCCGGTCCAGCACCAGAAAGGTGGAACGGTCGGCCAGATCTTCGTCAAGAATGGCGATCGCGTAGAAGCCGGCCAAGTTCTTATTCATTTGGACGACACGCAAACGCGCGCCAATCTCGCCATCGTCAGAAAGCGTCTCAACGAGCTTTTCGCCAGAACGGCAAGGCTTGAGGCGGAACGCGCCGGGGCAGAGACGGTCGAGTTTTCAAGAGACTTTCTTGCTAAAGCCGACGATCCCGAAGTCAGCCGTTCGATTGAAGGCGAGAAGCGCCTCTTCGTCGACAGGAAGTCTTCGCGCATGAGCCGGAAGGCGCAATTGCGCGAGAGGATTGAGCAGCTCAAACAGGAAACTGAAGGCTCGGTCGCGCAGCAAACCGGAAAGCGGCAAGAGATCGGCCTGATCGAGAAGGAGCTGGAGAGCCTTCAGCGATTGTTCGATCAGGGGCTTGTGCCGGCCAACCGGGTGTATGCGCTGCAGCGAGAATCCGCGAGCCTGACGGGAGAGCTCGGCAGTCTGCTTGCAAACGAGGCACAGGCGAAGGGCAGGATTACCGAGACCGAGCTTCAGATCATCCAGATCGACGACGATCATCGTAGCGAGGTGTCCGACCAGCTTCGCCAGGCCGAGAGCGACATCGGCGAATTTTCCGAACGCCTTGTCGCAGCCGAGGATGACCTGCAACGCATCGATATTCGCGCGCCCCAGGAAGGCATCGTGCATCAGCTTGCCGTCCACGCGCCCGGCGCCGTCATTGCCCCGGGAGAAGCGATCATGCAGATCGTTCCGGATCGCGATGCGCTCGTCGCTGAGGTGAAGCTGTCGCCAAGCGACATCGATCAGGTCAGCATTGGTCAGACGGTGCATCTGAGATTTTCTGCCTTCAGCCAGAGGAATACGCCGGAGCTGAACGGCGTCGTGACAGGGGTGGCGGCGGACCTGACGGCGGACCAACGATCGGGGCTCAGCTACTATGTCGTTCGGGCCGAGGTGTCCGAGGGCGAGTGGCCGAGACTTGGGCAGGTCACGCCTGTTCCCGGCATGCCGGTCGAAGCGTTCATACAGACGGGTGAGCGGACTGCTCTGGCCTATCTGACGAAGCCGTTGATGGATCAGGTCGCACGGGCCTTCAAGGAAGAATAGGGAATGCAGCGCGTTGATCACAGACAGAGGGAAGAACGACTTCTTACCATCGCCGATGCGTTAGCCGGTTCAGCGTTTCCTGGGACAACGGATCCGGTTCAGATCGATGAACAAGATCTCAGTCGCGAGACAGATCAAGCGAAAAACCGCTTCCTTTTTCTGGATGAGCTGCGGGGAATAGCTGCGCTTTCGGTGGTTCTCTTGCATGCCAGCCATATTTTCGGCTGGCCTTAACACCCAGCCTCCTGACCGACCAGAAGTCTTAAGGGCAATAGGAACAACGCGCCAAAAGCAAGGATACCGACGTCGGCAAGAGCAGCGGATTGAACGACTGGAGAAGCTGGTTGCCGCCTTCAAGCAAGCTGCCTTCGGCCGCAAGTCCGAGAAGGCCGACCCAGAGCAATTCGATCTTGCGTTGGAAGACCTGGAAACGGCGATGGCGGGCCGTCCATGCCGAAGATGAAGCCGATAGCCCTCGGGGAAGCCACAGCCCAAACCCCTGCAGCAAATCGCGGCGCTCTTCCCGCTCATCTTCCTCGCGTGGAAGAGATCATAGAGCCCGAAACCCTGATCTGCTCTTGCGGCGGAGGTTTGCATTGCATCGGCGAAGATGTATCCGAGCGGCTGGATGTCGTGCCGGCGCAGTTCCGTGTCATCGTCACTCGTCGCCCCAGATACGCCTGTCGCGCGTGCACCGACGGCGTTGCCCAGGCTCCCGCGCCCGCACGACTGATCCCGGGTGGCCTGCCGACAGAAGCGACTATCGCTCATGTGCTGGTGCAAAATACGCCGAACACCTACCGCTCTATCGGCAGGCGCAGATCATGAGCCGACAGGGTATCGATCTCGACCGTTCCACGCTCGCCGATTGGATCGGCCGGGCAGCGTTCGAACTGCGCCCGGTCTTCGACGCTCTGATGGCCGACCTGAAGCGGTCGACGAAGCTGTTCATGGACGAGACCCGTGCGCCGGTTCTCGATCCAGGCTCTCGCAAAACCAAAACTGGATACTTCTGGGCGCTGGCCCGTGATGACCGACGATGGGGCGGAGGCGCGCCTCCAGGTGTCGCCTTCTCCTATGCCCCGGTCGCGGCGGACTACATGCCGAGCGGATATTGCGAGGGTTCACGGGCGTCCTGCAAGTGGACGGCTATGCCGGATATAACCGGTTGACCGCACCGGATCGTGCCGGGCTTGGCATCCGGCTAGCCTATTGTTGGGCACATGCGCGGCGTAAGCTGGTCGAAATCACCCGTGCTGGTGCAGCACCGATTGCCGAGGAAGGCGTGAGGCGGGTTGGTGAACTCTATCGCGTCGAAGCCGAACTGCATGCTCTTTCCCCAGAAGCTCGGTTGGCCGGAAGGCAAGAACGGTCAGCGCCTTTAATCGCGGACATGCGGACATGGCTCACGCATCATCGCGCCCGCGTCGCGGGCAAGTCGCCACTCGGCGAAGCACTTGCCTATATCGCCAAATACTGGGACCGCCTCTGCATCTTCCTGGGTGACGGTCGGATCGAGATCGACAACAACACCGTCGAGCGAACCATCAGGCCGATTGCACTTAATCGCAAGAACGCGCTCTTTGCAGGCCACGATGCTGGGGCTGAGAATTGGGCGACCATCGCCTCACTCATCGACACGTGCAAACTCAATGCTATCGATCCGTTCTCCTATCTGACCGACACGCTCACTGCCATCGTCAACGGCCACAAGCAGAGCCGGATCGGCGAGCTGATGCCGTGGAATTATTCGGGCGAACAGACGGCTAAAGTCTGCTGTCCGCCCTAAGCGGACCTCACTTGAAATCGGGAAAGACTACCCGCTTGTCGTCAGGCGTCTCCGCCCATGCTCGATAGGCCTCGTATTTCAGAGCACCGGACGCGATTCCCTTGATCATGCGACGGCACACCTCGGCAATAGCCTTCGCTGCGGGCATTCCGCTATCCCGTTCGACCTCTGCCCGTGCTCGGTCGGTCATCGCCGCCAACCCGTTCTCAGCACATCCCTGGATAATTCGCGAATGGGTCGACGGCTGTTCACGAATGACAGAAGCGTAGTATTCGAAAGTTTCTCTGTTCCATGCACCGCCATCAGCCCGGACCAAAGACGGGAGCGCGAGGGTAGCAACGAGAGAGGCAATCAATTGAATTCGGTTCGGCATGGCACTCCGCCTAAGGTTGCGCCGCTGAGAAAAGCAGTTTCTGACTGTGAGCGCAACCTTTCACGCGGGGCCGCAATGACTGCTATTGGCGCATTCCCATAAGTGTCGCAGCGGTAGCTTTCTGGCCTGCCGCGCTTAGTCAATGTGCGGAGAAACACCGATTACCTAAAATCCGAGATAGCCGGCATTAAATCCGAAACGGACGAGCTTGAAATCCGAATTAGACGAGAACAAGCTCCGAATCGGACGGAGGAGATGGGCCGTTGATTGGGATCACCACAGATCGGGTCAGAGGAGAGCGCTCGCTCTTCGGGCCGATACTTGAGACCTTCGCCGCGAACGAGATCCTCAGGCTCTCGACTTGGAGCGATGTTCAAACAAATATTCACCACTACCGCGACAAGGATCAGGACGAAGTCGATGTCATTCTCGAAGACGAAATGGGCAGCATTGCGGGATTTGAAATCAAGGCGTCGGCAACCGTGACACCGGCCGACTTCAAGGGGCTGAGAAAAGTCGCAGCCGCAACCGGAGCCGCCTTCAAAGCGGGCTGGGTGCTCTATGACGGTGACAAGGTTCTGCCGTTCGGGGACAGACTTGCTGCTGTGCCCCTCTCTTGTCTCTGGAGCGGATAATCGCCCACCCGGCGATTTGCAGACCACCTGGCCAGCGAACTCATTTAACGCATATATTCGTCAATGATCTGCACTTTGTCATAGACGACGATGTAGTGAACGTCCCGCTTCAACAGATGGAGCGCGTTGAGAGCCTGCTCGACGAGCTCGCGACGCCCGCGACGTTCTGCCCACATCCACACAGCTCCCGCCTCTCAAGCCGCGGTGGCGGAGATGGCGGGCGAGCCGCATCCCATATCAGAAGCAGCGATCGCGACAGTGGACTGGCGGCGATCTCTGCCGTTGCCGGTTATTTCAGGACCACCCCCTCGCGTCTGGATTCGTTGAGCCGAGAGCTGGCCTAACTGCGCAGGCGGCTGCGAACCATCTTCTGCGTGCGGCAAAGATCATCGGCATGAAGGCGCGCATCGTCTGTGTCAATAGAGTAAAACGGCTGACGACTCCTCCCGCGCCCGCATTTGCCTCGCTGAAAGACGGTTCCTTCGCGGTCCTTGCCGGCGGCACCGCTGAAGGAAGTAGGCGACGAGCGCGACGAACGTCTGATGCAGCACGTACCAAATCATAAGCCAGCAACCACACAAGAGGCTGATTTCAAGACCTCTTTGATGCTGCCAATAACCTGGGGCGGCCTTTACTTTCCCGTAGCAATTCCTCGCGCATAGTAGCACCAGAAAAGAATGGGGAGGGATGAGGGGATGGTTTCTGCTCTATCATAAAGACCCACTCGCAGAAGCTATCAACGCTCCAGCTGAACGGCTTTGACAGAGTCGCATGGATTTAAGTTTATCCCATAAGGAAATTTTTCGTGGCGACAAATTCCGATAACTTTAATTTAACGGACTGGAAACTGTGCCTGCCGATCGACGAGGATGGAGGCACCGATGGGACGGCCTTCGAAATCCTTGATCTCTCAGGTTTCGAACATTCAGAATATTTCTATACGGCGGACGATGGTGCGATGGTTTTTCGTGCAATCACGGAAGGCGCCGTGACGAAGGGCACGACCTGCGCGAGGTCTGAGCTGCGAGAGATGGATGATCACTCATTGGCTTCCTGGAGCTTGTATGAAGGAGGCACGATGACCGCGACCCTGAGGGTCGATGAGGCGCCGCGAACGACCGACGGCGCGGATGGACGTATTGTCGTCGGCCAGATTCACGGCTCAGAAGATGAATTGGTCAGGCTCTATTGGGATAATGGCGCAGTCTATTTCAAGAGCGACAGGGGCGGGGACGGCAACGAATCGTTGAAATTCGAACTGACCAATGCAGGAGGCGCCACACCGCAGGTTTCTCTTGGGGAGCAATTTTCCTACAAAATCGATGTTCACGGAGATACCCTGACGGTCGTCGCCTATGCGGATGGGGACATTTACACGTCTGTCACAACGATCAGCTCTGCCTGGGACGGCGAACAGTTCTACTTCAAGGCAGGAGCCTATCTCGGAAGCAATGAGACGAACAGTACCGGCGCCGGCCAAGTATCATTCTATGGGTTCGATTCTTCTCATGAAGCTGGCGAAGGGCTGGGCGGTCTGGAACGAACGGTGACAGCCGATGATGGCACGAGCCACTACGCGGCAGATTCAACTGGCACGATTGGCAACGATGTGCTTACGGGTGGTGAGCTTGCTGACGTCATTTACTGCTACGGCGGCGACGATATAGTTCACGCCGGTTTCGGAAATGATAAAATCGTTGGAGGATCTGGCGCTGACAAGCTGCTGGGGCAGGAGGGCGATGATAGGATTTACGCCGGAGCCGGCGATGATATTGTCTATGGTGGTGACGGCAACGACACAATCGACGGCGGCACGGGTAACGACACGCTCAAGGGCGAAGCCGGCGCGAATATTATTGCCGGGGGCGACGGAGACGATCGTGTTTATGGCGGTGCAGGGGCCGATGATCTGAGCGGCGACGCCGGTGCTGACACCATTGTTGCTGGCGAGAGCAGTGACATTCTAAGCGGTGGTGCCGGTGACGATAGGCTCTATGGCGGTGAAGGCGCTGACCAGCTCTATGGCCAGGACGGGGCCGATATGCTCGCTGGCGAGGGCGGCGCCGACAGGCTTTCCGGCGGGGACGGCAATGACAGCCTCTATGGCTATGGCGATAATGACAAGCTTTACGGGGATGCCGGCTCGGACAAGTTGGTGGGCGGTGAAGGCGATGACACACTTTACGGCGGGGCCGGCGACGATCGGCTTTACGCCGATCAAGGTGCTGACAATCTGTATGGGGGGGCGGGCTCCGACACCTTCATTTTCACTTGGCTCGACCAGTCCACATTAACGTCCGCTGGTCGCGATGATATTTATCAGTTTTCCGAAGCCGAAAACGATATCATCAATCTGAGCGCGATCGACGCGAACACTGTTATCAACGGAAGTCAAGCGTTCCATTTCATTGAAACCGAGGCGTTCTCGAGGAACGCCGGCGAATTGCGCTATGTCAACACCCCGTCGGAAACCTACATTTTCGGTGACACCAATGGTGATGGCGCCGCGGACTTTTCGATTCACGTCGATGGCGTCATCCACCTTCAGAGCGGTGACTTCATACTCTGAGATCGTTAGGACACGCTACTTGTTTGAGCCTAATGAATGGCTCCATTTATTGGACATTCGTTCACCAGTGGCGGCCGGACTGTTGCTCACCGCGAAGTTCGGCGATACGGCGATGTGTCGCCTCAGTCGTGCCTTCAGGCAGGCTGTCGAGCGAAAAGAACCCGCTGTCGGAGATTTCCCAGTCCGGCGGGCGTGGCGTCGTCTGTTCAACGGTCGCCCGATAGAACACGACATGATCGCGCTTTGTGACCTTCTTATTGAAATAGACCTGGACCAATTGCGGTTTGCCGATGATCCTAAGGTTGCCCTCCTCGCGTAGCTCCTTGACCAACGCTTCTTCGGCCGCCTCGTTATGTTCCAGTCCGCCGCCCGGCATATGCCAGCCGCCAACATAGCTGTGGCGCACGAGGAAAATCCGGCCGTCCGCATCGAAGCAGGCGGCCCTGACACCCATTGTCATGCTGCGGGTTAAGGAGAAATAGACATGCAGGAGGCGCAAGACCAGCCTCTTGTGAGTAGGGAGATTTTCTTTGTCCACCGTAGTTCCGTTTGGGCACTTCATCGCGCCGGATATGTTTGATTTGTCAGCAAGCTGTTTCAGTCTATTTGCATTAAGTTAGAGTAGGTGTGACGTCCATCTTTCACAGGAGCCCTGTCCCTAAATTCAATATTTTTTCAAAACGCATAACGAATTTGAGTATGAGTATCGAAATCGGCGCACGCACCTTCTTTGGCAGCGCACTAAAATCACTGCTCGAGGATAACTGCTCCCATCGGCTGATCATCTGGCGATCATCGGCGTCCTTGTCAATCTAGAAGGTTGCTTACATTGCCCCTCCCGATGGCAATACATTATTTTTATCCACTGGGTTTACCTTGATGTGACACTATCTGCTGTGTCGCTCCCGGTGTGCCGCCCGCCGTCGTCCAGGTGCGACTGTCTCACCGGATCGTCGCTCACTGTCTGCAACATACAGATAGGTAAACCGTTGTTCAGTAAGAGGCAGAGCCCAAGGTAGAGGCGTCGGTTAATCATATTCTATATTAGCGCTGTGCAATATGTTTGTATGATCATACAACTCATGTCAGAATTGCCGATCTGGGGGTGTTCGATCGGACTGTGAGGAAATCACTTAGGAAATAATCGGAGGATTCCCGTGAATTTTCAGCAGAGAGAGATTTTAAGGGCCGCGCTTGCCGACATTGAAAATCTCGCAGCACCTCGACACATAGATGAGGTGAGCGCCGCGCTTGGGATGGACATGGTCCAATTTGCCAAGCTTGGACCAGAAGGCATGAAGCAGGCCATCTGCACTCGATTGCTGCTTGGCAAGGCCGCTACAGCAAGCAGATCCATTGCAGATCAGAAGGGATGGCACGTCGCTCACCCTCCTGTTCCGTCTACGCGCAACTGACTCGAATTCCAGTCAGTTTCAAATTCGCATTGTCGTGTCAAAGCAGTGGAAGTGCATCGAGTTTCAACGCCGCAGAATAGCTGGCTTCCGACGAGACTGCCGATTGGCGCTGACCAGCGACACGCTCGAACTCGGTTGGATTTTGTAGGGCCTCCCGCGTCATCGCCGTCAGGCGTTTAAATCGATCGATGCATTTTGATTTAAGCGGCTCGCCATTGTCGGAAGCAAGCTTGAGGATGGCTGCAAGCGGCCTCAACGCATAGACATGATAGTCAAGGGCTTTCTCTCCCCGTCCCAGTTCCGCCGGCAAAAAGCCGCGCTCATCTACTTGGCAAGCGCCAATTTCGAAACTTGTCTCACCCCATTTCTTGAGGTCAGAATTATCAAGAAGAAATCCGACGGCAGTGACCGACAGGCCCGCCCAATAACGGTGATTATTGGTCTTTGCCTTGGGGCCCAGACGGAATGAATAGGCGTCTATAGTATCGTGAGCAAGCGCGCCGAACCATGTCAAATAGAGCGCTTCCCGCTCATTGGAAAGCGGAACACGTTTGCTGGCTGCTCCAACCGCGAGGGCGATTTCGGCCACCCAACGGTCGCGGCTAAGGTAGGCATCAACTGTTCGCATATCAGTCAGCGCCTTCGCAGAGGCCCATCGATCGACGTTTTCTAGAACGCATTCTGCTCGCGCCTGAGTAACTAACGAATTTTCGGACGTGGCATAGGCAATGTTGGTCAGCAGCCGAATGGAATTGCGTATCGGCTGCACAAGCTTATCACGCGTTTCCGACGCGTCCTCATCGATTGACGATTTTGAACTGTCGTCAGCCTGGTATTTCGACTGTGTCTGTAATGAAGCAGGCGGCGACGGGATGCTCACGCAAAGAGGGATTTGCTGGGAATCGATGCCGGGTATTCCGGTTCCAGCGCCGTTGCTCGGGGAGAGGGACGAAATACTGCTCGTTTGAATCGTATAGTCCTTCTCGGTGGCGAGGGCCGACGTCGCTTCCGCGTTGTCGGCGGACGTCCAGCGGTTCTCCTTGGCAGCCGAACCAAAAAAACGATCACTCATCTCGTGGAGCGCAGCCATCAGACCGCCAGAAGCGCCCCGCGATTCTGCCGAAACAACCACATCGGGGGTGCTTGGGATTTCCTGGGCGCTGCAGATGCTTGAACAGAACAAATTGAGCGAAAGAATAGTTAATGTATGTAATGAATTTGCCCGCATATTTATCTCCCGTCTTTTGTGGGAGACTAAGGGCCAGGAAGAAACAGTCCGTTCTGGCAAATCATAAAATTTTATGCATTGGCTTTTTTATTTTATATCCAGATGAAAGTTAATTGCATTGGACTCACTCCATTAAGTGCGAATTTACCAAGAAAGTACGTCTTGTTGGAATGCTATGAGACTGTTGAACATCTGCCAGTCCTCCTGATTGATGAGGCTCGAATAGGGATCCACCGAACCGTTCCTGGTTCAGCGACGGAAGCTCTTGTTCCGCGGCCCGACACGAGCTTCGTCCAGAAAACTGCTTTCTAATCGCTTTCCTTTGGCAGCCCGGGTAGCGCCTTTCGCCACTGCATCGGGAAGCTTTCAAGCGCTCGCTCGTGTGCCAATCTTACGGCTGGTTCGGCAGCGCTGAGAATTTGACGACAGCCACGTCAAATTCCGCCCACGCGTCTAATAGCTTCTGGATCACTGTTCCTGCGCGCCAACAAGCATTCAGCTAACGATGCGGCCGGACAGGCAATGGGATCTATCGCGATCGCCTCGATACGTGTCTGCGCTTCTCTTAGCGATCAATGGTTCCCACCCCGTCAACGCTCCCATCCCGAGGCCCCGGACGCGCTTAGTGAAAAACTCAGCTTAACCGCGGATGATTTGCCAAACATGCAACGACGAGAACAGTGGCGTCCCGGCTCTGCCTGACCTGCTGATGTAACCCGCCGTATACTCAGGAGATAGTCGGTGCCGTTCCCGGTACGAAGTCTTCATCGGTTACTTTGAATCATGAGGTTCAAAAGGGAATCTGAAGGCTCATGAAAAGGGGAGACAGTCATTTTCTACTCGTCGACCTCACCTAAGCCGGAACCGATCTGCGGAGGAGCAGTCGCCACCTTGGATAGCGCATGCCTCTAGCAAGTATCCCTTGGGATGCATTCTCTGTCCGGTACCGTAATCGATTGGACGTTGCTGCAGTGCCTCAGCTAAAAAAAACTTAAGATAACAGGATCTTGGTTAATGGTGCATCGCACAATGATCGTGCATCGAACGCGTGTTTTTTTACGGTTTACTAACCAACTGATATCCCTGTCGAAGTTGGCCCTCCTACTTTTCCCTCTATGTCCGCAAACCGGCTGATTCCACATGCGTGTGCCCGCTTTTTGTGCATATTTACAAATACTTAAATACTGGAAATTGAATTTGGTTATGTTGACGTTCCGAAGAAATATTGTATTGCCAAAACGGGCGCCGTTCCGAGGTCCTGCATATAGATTTATTTGAATTTATTGTGACGGGTAGAAGAACGGAAGTTGCATTCTTTGTTGAATAGACATTGGGGGAAAGGTCCAGGTGATGGGCAAGAAAAACTGGCGTGTAAGTATTTTCGGCGCAGGTTATGTTGGAGCAGTATCGGCAGGTTGCCTTACGAACGACGGTTTTAAAGTTGTTGCAGTCGATCCGGATCAGTACAAGATCAAGTGCCTCTCGGAGGGTCGCTCTCCGATTTACGAGCCGGGTCTGCCTGATCTGATCGAAACGGGTGTCGAAAATGGTCTTTTGACTGCAACCAGTGATTATATCGCTGCAATTAACGAAACCGATATCTCATTCTGTTGCCCGGGCACTCCGAGCCGTGAAGACGGCTCGCTGGACACTAGCTATGTGAAGCTGGTCTCCGAGCAAATCGGTGTCGCATTGCGTGACAAAAGCGATTTCCACATGGTTGTCATGCGTTCGACAATCCTTCCAGGGACGGTCGAGGCTGTTGTCATCCCTGCTCTTGAAAGCGCCTCCGGCAAGAAGGTTGGAGTCGACTTTGGTCTTGCGTACTACCCGGAATTTCTACGTGAAGGCACTGCGATAGCTGACTACTACAGTCCAGGTGCAATCGTCTTTGGCCAGTACGAAGACGACCAAAGAACCATTCAGGCACTACATGACCTGTGCGCTTCGGTCGAGCTAAAGCCGCACGTCATTCCGATCCGCAGTGCCGAAATTGTCAAGTACACCAACAACTGCTGGCACGCGGTCAAAATTTCCTTTGCCAATGAAATAGGGAACTTATGCAAGTCCGTGGGCATCGACAGCCACGAAGTTATGGATGTTGTCTGCGCCGACACTCGGCTTAATATTTCCCGCGCCTACATGAAGCCGGGTTTCGCCTATGGCGGCTCCTGCTTGCCGAAGGATCTCCGTGCATTGCGCCATTTCGGCAAGATGCAGAACGTGTCGACTCCGGTCCTCGACGCCACTGTCGAGGCCAACCAATACCAGCTCGAGCGAGCCTACCGTCTCGTTAATCGTTCCGGGGCCAAAAAAATCGGTCTGCTTGGTTTGACTTTCAAGTCGGACACGGACGACCTGCGTGAAAGCCCGCTGGTGCTCTTGGCCGAACGCTTGATCGGCAAGGGTTACGAACTGTCAATTTATGACTCGAACGTTTCGGCCAACAATCATGGTGGTCGGAACTACATTTCGCACCTCGCCGGCTTCATGCGCGCGTCGCCGGAGGAAGTCGTGTCGGAGAGCGAAGCGATCGTTGTCGGCATCAACGGCCAGGCTACCAAGGACGCTCTTAAAGGGGCACGGGAAGGTGTCAAGGTCATCGACCTGGTTCGCATCCCCGTGGAGATGCCGTCCGGCGTGCACTACGAAGGTCTCGTCTGGTAAACGCTTATGGTGGGGGTCCTCAAGCATATCGTTTTCGTCCTGCTGCTGGCTCTTTGTGCAGCGCTGCTGCCGCAGCAGGCGTTCGACGAAAAGGCGCGTGATGCCGCATTGGTCGTCGGCGTCATTGGGCTGTGGCGATGGTCTTGGGGACTGCTCCATCTGTTGCGTAGCGTCTGGTTCCGACTGGTGCGGTTTCCGGCAATGCGCCGTGCGGCCGAAGCGGCGTCGAAGTCGCAAGGGTTGGGGCATGCCTACTTCCTGATTACGAGCTTCAGGATAGACGCCCCGACCACCACGAAGGTTTATCGCGGCGCTTTCGTTGCGGCAGCCAATGCGCCAGCCGGTGCAACCATCGTCTGCTCTATCGTCGAAATTGGTGACGAGCGCCTCATTCGTCGTCTGGCCGAAGTAATGTTTGGCGATACCCCGCCGTTTCGATTGGAAATTGTACGCATCCCCGGGACGGGCAAGCGCGACGCCCTGGCTGCCGGCTTCCACGCCATTGCAGCGCTCAATCCTTCTGGCGACGACACCGTCTCGGTGATCGACGGCGATAGCATCGTGCCGCCCGATCTCGTCGAGCGCTGTGCCTGCATGTTCCTGACCAATCCGAATCTGGGCGCGCTTACCACGGACGAAGTGTGCACAGTCGAAGGTGCGGAAATCTTCAAGCAGTGGTATTCAATGCGTTTCGCACAGCGGCAGATTCTGATGTCTTCACACGGCCTTGCAGGGCGCGTGCTGACACTGACAGGACGCATGTCAATGTTCCGTGCGCGGCTCGCTTGCGATCCGGGTTTCATCGATCATGTGCAGAACGACTATATCGACCATTGGCGGTTAGGCCGAATCCGCATGCTGACCGGTGACGACAAGTCAAGCTGGTTCTGGCTCCTGAAGAACGGCTACAATATGTACTACGTGCCAGACGTTCAGGTGGAGACCATTGAGCAGCCGCCAAGCCCAAGCTTCATCGGCTCCGCCTACGTGTTGATGACCCGATGGTTCGGCAACATGTTGCGCACCAATGCTCGCGCCCTCAATCTTGGGCCTATGAAGATCGGCGCGTTTACATGGTGGTCGGTTCTCGATCAGCGCATGTCGATGTGGACCAGTTTGTCCGGCGTAACGCTTGCCCTCCTGGGCACCATGATGATCACGCCTTGGACGGCTGCTTTCTATATTCTTTGGGTCATCGTCTCGCGATATATCCTGGCGCTCACATTCCTCACTGTACGTCCGTCGATCAATCTCGTCTATATCCCGCTACTCTACTTCAATCAGATATTCGGCTCGGCGGTGAAGGTAATGATTTTCTTCCGGCTCGACCGGCAGAAGTGGACGCGTCAGAAGACCGCCTTCAAGAGAACCGATTCCCGGATGGACGCAGCTTTCAAGCTATGGTCCTCACGGCTGGTCAATACCGTTGCCGTCTTGGTCTTCGTGTCCGTTTTAGTCTTTCTCGCCAATCTCGGTAGCTACTTTACGGACGAAGTGCCGGAACGTTTGCCGAAAATCACCAACAGGGTGTTCTGATGACAGCGGTTGCCGTGTCAACGCGTCGTGAACGGGAGTTTCCGCGTTTCAAACTGCCATTGGTGGCGCTCATCGACGAAAAGCGCGTCGAGGTGTGCGACTGGTCAGTGACTGGTCTCGGAATCGCTGAAGTCGAGCTTACGCAAGCTCCAGGCGACCAACTCGCCGTGACCCTGCTCCTGGAAACCGATGGCTCCTGCCTTGAGCTGACGTTCAACACGCGGGTCGTTTGGGTGAATCCTAAGGAAAAGCGCGCGGGCCTACAAATTCTCGACCCTGCGGAGAAGACGGCGCCGTTGGCGCATTTCGCCGACCTCTATCTCGCCGGGCGAGTCATTCAACGCGGTTCAAAAATTTACATATTGGGAAATCAGATGGCAGAAATAGAAAATGCTAAGGCTGCGGTGGTCGGTGCGACGTCGTCGACTGGCAACGGTCTTGCAGGCCGCATAATCGGGCTTTTGATATTCGTTGTCGTCGGTTTGGCCGCTTTCTCCTTCTTGTTCAATATCGTCTATAAGAGGCTTTTCACCTTTGATGCGGTTTCGGCGAGCATCGCTGCTGAGACAGTTACGGTCTATCAGCCACGGGATGGCGTGGTTGAATATGCCAGCCTGCCGCAGAAGGTAAAGCAAGGAGACCGTCTGGCAACGATTACCCTCGATTCGCCGACTGCCGACGGCAAGTCGACCATGGAGGTACTGTCGGCCTGCGATTGCTATGTGCTGTCGATCGAGCATCCGAGTTTGACTTACGGCCGCGCGGGAGGCCGGATGCTCTCTCTCGTCCGCCAGGATGCGCCCCTCTATGTATCGGTTCGCGTGCCGTTCCGCCGGCTCGCGAATATTTCCGATAAGCCGCAGATCTCGCTCAGCTACCTCGACGGCAATGAGGCAAACAACGTTGGCATCGTCTCCATTCCCAAGGTGACAGAATATACCGCCACGCAGCTCGAGATTCAGGTCCAGCCAGGTCGCGATCTCGACCCGTCCATGGTCGGTCAGCCTGTTCTGGCAACGTTCGACACGGCCCCGTGGCACTGAAGCCAAGTTTGAGATCCATTCCGTCGACGAAGCCGGAGGCATGACAATGAGCGTACCGACAAAGTCTTTGAAAATAACGCCTGCCATCATGATCGGCGGTAGCGGCACACGGTTGTGGCCGTTGTCACGCAGCAATATGCCCAAGCAGTTCCTGCAGTTGGTCGACGACCGCAGCCTCTTCCAGAATACATTGGCACGGATCAATGATCCGATATTCTCTGCGCCCTGGCTTTTGACCAGCCGCGCTTTCATCGAGATGGTCAATGCTCAGGCACGGCAGATGGACCAGGAATTTGCTGGAATCGTTCTCGAGCCATTTCAACGTGGTACGGCCGCGGCACTTGCGGCCGTAGCAGTGGCCGCCAGTCAGGGTGACGAAGATGCGCTCGTACTGGCAATGCCGGCCGACCATGTGATCGACAATCCGTCGCTCTTTCTGGACGCTGTCAAAAAGGCGATACCGCTGGCTGAGAGCTCAAAGATCGTCACTTTCGGCATCGTGCCGACGGTGCCGGAAACCGGCTTCGGCTATATCCGTCCGGGTGAGCCCCATTTCGTGAACGGTGAGGCGGTCGGTGCATTAGTCGACCAGCCCGGCGGCTTCCTGGAGAAGCCGGACTTGGAGCGAGCCAAGCAGTTCGTCGAGATGGGATATCTCTGGAACGCGGGCATCTTCCTCTTTCGCGCGTCGGCACTGGTGGAAGAGCTCAAGCGGCATGCTCCGTCCGTCTATGAAGCGGTTGCGGCCTCAATCGCTCGGGGCACCACCCGTAACCTCGGCAGTCATACGTTATTGATGCCGGCCGATGAGGATTTCGCCCGCTGCCCGAACGACGTTCCCATCGATACGGCGGTGCTGGAAAAGAGCGCCAATGTCGCGGTCGTGCCGTGCGACGATATCGGCTGGGCCGATATTGGGTCGCTGTCAGCTCTATGGGATATCAGCGACAAGGATGAGAACGGCAATGTCCTGCGTGGCGACGGTTTCGTCTCGCAGTCGCGAAATTGTCTCGTGCACGCGCAGTCCGGACGCCGCGTCGTCCTCAGTCACATCGAGGACATCATGGTCATCGATAGCGAAGATGCCATCGTTGTCCTGCCCAAGGCTCAGGCCCAACGGGTAAAGGACATCGTTGCCTCGCTGAAGAAGATGGATGCGCCGGAGGTAAGCTTCACCCGCAGTGCGCTGAAGAGCTGGGGAGCGGTTAAGATTGACCGCACCTACGACGATAGCCAAGTCTGCGCCGTGACCTTCCACGGTAGGAATTCAGTCACCTACCGGGTCTCCGGTGCCGAGCGCGAGACTTGGTTTCTGCACGGTGATCACCGCGCTGAGTACGGAGTGGACGGCGACTTCACACCTTTCGTGCCGGGCAATCCGGTTTCTTTCAGCAGGGGGCAGGTCGTGACGATCCGCAACGCTTCCGGGCTGTCCGAGTTCACGTATGTCCGCAAAGACCCTGACCTCAATTGGAAGATCGATGACTGGTTTCCACAGGTGGCCGAGGTCGAAGCTTCGAAGGTCCGTGTCGGTTGAGCACGAGGAATACCAACTAGATGAACGCGTCTGCGGATATAACGGTGGAAATTTCTGGCCGCACGTTCTCTGTGCTCGGTTTAAGTTCCGGTGGTCTCATCGTGCCGTTGGCACAAGAGCTGCTGGGCTATAGCGGTACAGCGCGCGTCGCGACGGCCAAAGGCGAAATGGCATGGAAGGGAGATGTCCTTGTTCGCGCGGAACAGCATGGCGACAAGATCAACCTCCTTCTGACAGGCGAGCGCGAGCAATATAGAAGGCTGGTCAGTGTCCTCGGTTGGTATGCTGGGCGCAATTTCTCCTATGCCGATCAGTTCGCCGACAGGGTTCCGCCGGATGCTCGTAGTGCTACTACAGGCTTGGCCGGATACGCTAGGCTGGCAGGCTTTGGCATCGTCTCTCTCGTACTGATAGGACTAATCTTCCAGTTGACTTCGCAGCGCAGCATGGGCGCCGTATCGCAAGTGGCCTATGTCGCTGTGCCCGGCAAGGAGCTCGGTTCCCATACCGCTGGCCAAGTCGTGTATGTAAGGGATGGTGGCAAGGTGGCGAAGGGGGAATTCTTCGCCGCACTCAAGACATCGCGGGATTTCACGAAGTTTCTCGAGGCCAGCAGTGTAGGGGAAATCAGTGCTCAGGCCGTCTCGCCACAGGACTACGTGCGCAAAGGTACGCCAGTCGTGCGTCTCTCGGACAAGGATGCAAGGCCCTATGTGGCGGCCTTTGTCAAGCTGAGCGATGCGGTCACTGCCCTAAACGCAGCAGAAGCCCGAATCGAGTTTCCGCAATCTGGACGGGTCGTTTCGGTTCCGATCGATGCCCGAGACTACGTCAACAGCACCAGGGTCTTGACCGACGAGGATGGCAAGCCCCTTGCAGAAATCAACCTTGGAATCCCAGACGGCTTGAGCGTCCCGGTCGATGAGCCGGTGATAGTCAAGTTCCGACGGGCGGTATGGACGTCTCCGGTGATATCGCCGCGGTGGCTGAAGTCCGTCTCCTCACTGCTGTCATAGGGATCAACGGCATGCGCACATCTTTGACACTGATTACTGCTGCCGTGGTCAAGGGCATGGTCGGCCTTACAGCTATGGCTGTGCTCTTCGCGAGTGCACCAACGGACTTGAATTTTCATGCCGCCCATGCGCAGGAATTGACGACCGGTGAGCAAAGCTTGCACATGGACGAGCTCGCGCCGGCAGAGCGCGACCTTACCGAAGATACCCTGAAATACGGAGCACAGCTCGCGCTCACGCGCTGGCAGGCCCTTCGCGACGAGAAGACGTCTCGCAGTTTTGATGCTTACTTCGAGATCTTCAGGGAAGTTGCTCGTATCGAGAGCCTCGACCATGCGACAAAGATCGCCGGCGTCGACGTGCGCAGCCACCTGTCCGTTGCAGCCGCCGAGCTACACAAGCAGATGAACGCCCAGGGACTGTCGGCACGCGATGCCGGCATCAGCGCACTTAAGACTCTCATTGCCAGCTCCGACCAATTGTCGTCGACGGACCCGGATTGGTTCAAGGTACGCTACACGCTCATCCTCGACTACATGTCCGGGATCGAGGTGGCGAAGCTCAGTCTCGATCTTGCCAAGCGGTTGGCTCAGTCAAATCTGAACGAACTTGCCCTGGACATCTATGTCGATTTCCTGCCGCTCTATTTCGATGGCCTGAGCTCGGCAATGGACCGGCAGGAGCTGATGAAGCTCGCGAGCGCGAATGCCGGAGCGGTCGGCAATGCGGCTGTCTTACGGGTGCTGACCGATCTGTTGCGGATGTCGCCGCGGGCGGAGAAGGTGGAACTCGCTCAACTGGTGTTCGATCAGATTGACATCGACTTCATTCGTCAAGCCAGGGATACCGCTACCGATTCTGGAGATCTCGTTCTGGCCGCGTGGGCCAATAGCGTCGAACTCGCGCACGGCCGCAAACCTGAAAACGATATCGGGGTGCTTCGCGAACAAGCGAGACGGAACCTCGACACGCGCGCCTTCGAGCTACTGATCTTGGCTGAAAAGGACGAGGTCGCTCGCAACCGGCTGGTCTCGGACGCGGTCATGGCAGACATCCGAGAAGAGCGACCGCTGGTGGGCTATGATAGGGCAGTCAATCTTGCGCTCCCGCCAGCCGTTGCTGTTGACGCCTATCTTGCCCTTATTCACAGCTTCTCCGCAGCGGGTTACGCCAACTATGTGAAGGCATTGGTAGAGCCCGTGGCTGTAGCCGCCAAATCGAAACAGGTGCAACTGAGCGACGGGCAGGTCGTGGCGCTGTTCCGTGACATCGAAATTCTTCGTGACCCCGCTTTCATCCTTGCGCGGGGAGAGGAGATACCGGGGGCCGCGAAGATCTCGCAGGTTACGGCATTGCGAGCCGCTATCCGGAATGTCTTTTCCCTTCCCGTCGACCAGCCCATCGGCGCGGTGACGATTGCAATAGATCCGTCGGCGACTAAGGCTTTGCAGGTGGCCGCAGGCCTGATCAACGGTGAGATGCCGGATGCGGCGTCGCTCGCAGAGCTCGACTCCTCGAGCGGCAACGATATTGTCTTACTCTCGCAAGTCTCCGCGCGGCTATGGCAATATGCCGGCCGTCGAGAACTACTGGCTAATTTCGTACGCAGTGGAGCCGACACCGATCTCAGGCAGGCGGTTGCACTCGGCGTGACAGGCTTTGCTGGCTTCGGCGGCGCCGGAACCAGCGACTTCATCGCCGCTATCGGAGACCTGCTTCCCTTGACCTCTGGCGAGGGGCAGACGCTCCTTGCCGCATCCATAGGCCAGGTGGCGGAGCCCGCCAAGCTGCGGGGCGAAGCATTAGCACGCTACGCGCGTTATCTGGCCGCGAGCGGCCAGTCCATGGCTCCGCTAGCAGCCGTGCCCGAAAAGGCTGCAGTCGACGAAGCGGAGGCCATCTTCGGCAATGTCGACTTGGCGACCGCCACTCTAAAGAAAGTCTCTGATTATAAAGCCCGCGTCGGCGAATTCCGCCGCTTAGCCGAGGCCCGCGCGGGCGTGCTTGACAACAAGGGCTGGCTGAACAGCGCCACCGCTCCATCAAAATCGGCACCCAATATGTTCGACCTCGGTGGCACGCCGACCATCAGCGACGGCCGCATCGCCGTCTCCTCGTCAAAAGAAAACAGCCTACCGCTGGCCGCCCGGCCTTTCATGCCAAATCTGTTGCTCGGACCCGAGTCAGTCAACTCGAAGATTCCTGTGCCGCCGCTGCGGGAGGTTAATGAAGCGCTTGCGGACATTTCCAAGCGCGGCGAGACACGTGCGACCCGCCTGATCCGCTTCTCGTCCGAACATTTCGACGAGATCATCAATCTCGGTGTTCGCGAATATCTCTACCTCAATTCTGAGTCGACCGTTCCGCGCATCATCTTCGTTACGCGGGGGGTGCTGACCATGAGCGAGCTCATCGCCCAGGTGCGGGCGAGCGATCCGGACGCCATCTCGCTGGATGGCAATGACGTTACCCTGAACGTACCTCTTGCCGTCAATGACGGTGCCGCGCTGATCGTCAGTGGACAAGAAATCAAATCGCTGAAGCTCAATACCAAGGCCGGCGCCTTCATCGTCAACAGCGGCAAGATCTATTTCGATGGCGTGACCGTCTCGTCGGTAGATCAGACGACGGGTCAACCGAGTTTCGTCTTCGATCACGAGAAGGGCATCTTCTTCCGCCCCTTCATCCTGAGTTGGAGCGGCAGCGAGACTCTTGCCGCGAATTCCCGCTTCGTAGCGTTGGGCTATGCCGGCGGCCGCACTTACGGGATGTCGCTGTCTTCCGGTTCGACCGACACAGTCGCTCGCAAGGTGCAGGCGGCCCCACCAACAGGCTATTTCATCAATAACTCATTCGAGAACCTTTATTACGGTTTCTACGCATTCGAGGCGAAAGACATCGTCTTCGTCGGCAACGAGCTGGTCAACGGTGTGATCTATGGTCTCGACCCGCACGACCGATCGAAGAACCTGATGATGGCCTACAATACAGCCTACGGAACGCAGAAGAAGCATGGCATCATCATTTCGCGCGAGGTCGACGACAGCTTCATCCTCGGTAACCTGTCGTTCGAGAACCACGGTACAGGTATCATGCTTGACCGACAGAGCTACGGTACGATCGTCTATGCGAACGATGCGAGCCGCAACGAAGGTGATGGGTTCTCCGCAATGGAAAGTCCTTGCGCTCTTATCGACAGCAACGTGTTTTACGGCAATGGTCGATCTGGCGTGAAGGTACGCAATTCCTGGGATGTCCACGTGGAGGGCAACCAGATCCGTCACAACAAGGCGGCCGGTATCGAAGCCTATATCGACAACCTGCAGGCAGCAGAGCAAAGCGAGTTTCGCGACTTCGCCGAGGATCCCTACTATCCTGTCGCAACGGTGGCTGCCCGAGATAACCTGCTCGAGCATAATCGAGCCGGTCTGATGACCCGCGGTGCGTCCGAGGCGATGTTCTACGGCAACAAGTTTATCGACCAACTGCCTCGGTACGTTTCGGGTGATCTAAAACCGCTCGGGCTCGACGTCGTTACGCGCAACATGAAGACGGGGGTACTGGTCCGATCGGTTTGCGTGCCGCGCCTGCCGGTGAAAAAGCAGTGCGCGCTTGCAGAGAATGGCATCATCATGTCGCAATCCCGGCAACCTGAATTCCGCTCGGATGAGGCCTCGGCCAATTATTGTATCGACGCCGCTGGCTCGCCGCAGTCGGCCGCGTTCAATGCGCAACAAGGGGAGTGAGAGGATGAATCTCGCAACGAGAAAGTCCCGCCTCCTGGTCGGCGCATTGACGACTACGGTGGTGATCCTTGCGCTGGCGCCAGCTTTGAGGGCGTCCGAAATGCCGCGACAGTTGGCGGCCGAGACGAAGAAGGCCTATCAGTCCGAGCAGAAGGCACTCGCGGACTATAGGGCTTCCAAGGAGGCGAGCGAGCTCCTGGACTACGCTCGACTGCTGGCGCGGGGTAGAATAACCAGCGATCACAATCCCTTGCGGGTTGCCGACATCGACGCGGCCATTGCCGTCTACCGCAGCCTGCTGACTGACCGTCGCGATGCCAAGCTCAATGCCAAGGTGACGGCGGAGCTCGGCGAATTGCTGATGCGCAGGGGCGGCGCTGCAAACGAAGCTGAAGCAGAGGCTCTGCGCGCCAAACTCCAACCTGCTAAACCAGTTAACCAAGCCCCGGCCGACGTCGAAGCACCGACGCAGGATCTGTCGACTGACACCGAGGCGGCTTTGCGCGATAAGATGTCAAATGGCTCGCTTGATGCGGCATTCGAGCTACTTCTGTCGCTCAAACGTGAGAATTCCAACGAAGTCGATACACTGCGCAGCCAGATGATGCTGATGGCCAACCTGTCAGCACTCGACGATGACAGTGCGGTTATCCGCCTTGCCGGGCGCTATGCAACCTCCTTCGATGCACAACAACATCCTAGTGTGCTCAAGTCGTTGCTCGAGCTGACCGCTGCCGGCGGGCGTGATAGCGCAGTCGGGGTCATCGAAAAGAACCGCGATGTGCTAGTTTCCATTCTCGGCAAGGAGGAACTGCGCCATCTGATATGGATGCTGGTTGACGGCGGCTCGACCCGCGCCGCCGAGCTTATAGCGCTCGACCTGGTCGACGACAACATTTACGGATTCGATGAGACGGATTCCAAGTGGGCCCTCTCGATGCTGGACGAGGCCAAAAGCTACCGTGCCAATTACCTGAACGCAAAGCTTTATTACCAGGGCATCTATGTCAAAAGGGATTTGGTTCGCGCCACTGCTGCCATGGATAAAATGCTGGAAGGTGCCGCGGAGGCAGGACAGGAGCGTCTTATAGTTGCCGACCGCTTCGCCCGTATCAACCTGTCGGACAGCCTGATCGCAAAATACGCCCTACCGATTTATCTGGAGATCTGGAAGGGGGGGAATTCGTCAGTCATCGGTCGTCTGGCTCGCATAATCGTCAGCGCCGAGAAGGCCGGTTACTATGCGACGCAGGCAGACATGCCGATCCCGCCGGAGCAGCTCGTCGGCGAGCTATCGAGCGCCTATAACGCGGGTGACCTTTCGATAGGTTTCATCCTCGGCGATATTTTTCGCGAGGGGCGCTTGGTCAAGGAAGAGCCGACCCGGGCTCGAGCGATTTACGAAGAATTGAAGCAGCAGTATGCGGATTCGTCCGAAATGCAGCTGAAACTGCGCGAGGCACTAGCCAAGCTGGTCCGCCAAGATCTCGAAGTCACGCTCAACTACTCGCCCTATTATGCCGAAGTCCGTACATTGGCGGATCAGCACAACCTCTGGGCGATGAAGGAATATGGCGTACTGCTGGCAAAGGGGGCCCCGCAACTCGAAGCAAATCTGGAGGTTGGATTCACTCTGCTTCTGAATGCCCTGTCGGAAGGCTATTTCACCGCCGGACCAGAAGCTGCCGAACTCGCGCTTTCGACTGGAAGTCCCGACAAGCTCAAGCGTCTTGCCGACGTCTACGCAAGCTTCGATCCGCGCACCCTGACGCCGGAAAGCAAGGTGCAGTTAGCAAAGATCGATTTTGCGCTCAAGCAGTTCAGCGAGGCCGAGGCGCTGCTGAACACGCCGGAAATGATGGAGTTGCCGACGGGCCGCTTTCTCCTGGCTCAAGTAGGGCTTGCAAATGGCAAACTAGACGCGGCGGAAGCGCACCGACAAATGAAAGATGTCGTCGTGTCCTTCAATGGTGACGATGCCACTCTACTTGGCTTCATCCAGAAATTGTCGCTAGAGGACGGCCTCAGCGCGGATTTTGCCGAACCTGTTTTGATACGGCTGGCACAACTTGCCGATCGGCGCGATGTCAATGCGATCACCGCTGCGTTCAAAATCCGCCAGAAATGGCCATCGAGCCAAGCACTAAATTTCCGCAAGGTGGTTGGCTGGTGCAATATCCTCGCTGAACGCGGACAGGGCGGCCCACTGACACGCGTAGCCGTTAACGTCAATGCCAAGGCGGTCGGCGACGAGAGCTACCAATATCTGATCGATACGGTCGAAAGCGCGCTGCCGCATCTGCCGACCAACGGCAATCTACGCATGTTCCTTGCCCGGCAGTACCTGTCCGGCAAATACAGGCCTAAGAACTTCGCCAAAGCCGACCAATTGACCAAGGAGGCAGCTGAACTCGGCAACGAGGAAGCCCTAAACAGCATCGCGACAAATTATTATTTCGGCCAGGACGTCGAGATGGATCGCGATCGGGCCGAAGCGCTCTATCGGGATTTGGCCTTCATGGGATCAAACCGTAGTGCCCTGGCGCTGGCGCGCAGCTATTCCAAGGGACCGAGTTCACGCGTCTATGAATCGCGTGCTTTCGCCTATTACATCAAGGCCGCGCTCAACGGGTCTGTCACCGCAATGACGGAGATGGGCCGGAGTTATCTTGCCGGTGCGGGTGCCGTGCAGAACGAACAGAAGGGCGTTGCCTGGCTGGAAAAGGCTGCCGCGCTCGGCAACACCGACGCCATGATACAGCTCTACTACTACTCCTTCATCAAGAACCCGACCAACCAGAACCCCGAGGCCGAACGTTGGCTCAATGCGCTCGTTGCGGCGGAGGTTCCGGACATGATCCTGCGCAAGGCCGTTCTTCTCTACGACCGCGATAAGGACGCCAACAAGGATGAAATCTTCGCCCTGCTCGATCACGCCGAGGAATTGGGCAGCCAATTCGCGCGGCGGCTGAAAAACTCCTTTGTCAAAGAAGCCCGCGCAGGAATTTCGAAATGATGCAAGCCAACTTCTTCAGCACAGTTCGTTTATTGAGCATTTTTTCCATATTCGGCATGGCAGCTCTTACCTGCGCTCTTTCTTCTGTAACTTCCGTGTCGGCTGGTGAAATACTCTACAAGTGTGAGGAGCTCGAGGAAAAGTCTCCCCAGACCTCGATAGCTGTAAAAGTGTATCAGGGTTATGGCGGCTGGTTCTTCCGCGAAGGGGACATGGAGAACATGTATGAGCTGTCAGCGGAAACGCTGGATGCGTTCAAAGATGTAAACGACGCCCTGCGCTATCGAGGCATTCACCTCATTTTGGTTCCGATGCTGCCACGTGGTGTTGCCGGCGCGCAGTTTATCCCCAATGGGGGCATATTTTCCGACATGTTCTACGATCCGGCGTTCTCCGCCGAGCAGTTCCGAGCGATGGTTCAGTCTTTGCGGGGCGCCGGGATTGATGCAGTCGACATTACTAAAATCAAGGACACCAAACCAGAGTTCGACTGGAGTGCGTACTATCTGAAGCGGGATATTCACTGGACGCCGGAGGGGGCACAGGTGGTTGCCGAGGCTCTGGCCGAGAGGATCCGTGACGTGGTTGGCGACATAACTGACGCCGTTGAGTTTAAAACGGAGATGACTGGCAAGGTCGCTCCGATACGCTTCAATATGGGTAAAGCGCTCAACGAAGTTTGCCAAGATAAGATCCCTCCTGAAAGCGTCACCGGCTATTCGACCAAGCGCAACGTCGATAGCTTAGATGAGCTGCTGACTGAGGGGGACGAGCCGGGTCGAGAACTGGTCCATGTCGTCGGAACGTCCTTTACGGATGAGCGGATGGATTTCAACTTCAACGGCTTCCTTCGGGAGGCCCTGAAGCACGATGTATCTGGTTTCTCGATTGCTGGTGGTGGTTTGACGCAGTCGATTTACGGCTGGACACAGAACGCCAATGGGTTGGCCAAGAAGCCTGAAGTATTGGTGTGGGAATACTCGGATCTACAGTCTGTTCTGCGAAGCGTGGATTATGTTGACGAGTCGATCGTTCCTGCAATTGTCGGTGATTGCGACGATAAATTGAAGCTCGCTGAGAAGGCATTTGATGAGGCAGATACGGTTGATCTTGATCTACCTGCATTGGTTGGCAAGGCATCCGATCATTACCTGGTCTACGAATTTACCAACAAAGCACTCACTGGGTTCCAGTCGAGCTATAGTTACGCTAATGGTCCCGCGAAGAACGTATCTTTCCAAAACCCGTCGCGCGTGAGCGGACTTGCCAGGCTTTATCAGGCGCTCCCCGGAGGGACGCGGAATGCGCCCGTCCATGTTCGCCTCAAGATTGAGGGACCGGCAAAATCGGCGGGTTCGGTGAAGCTGTGCCGTTATCCGGAACGCATTTTCCAAAGTGCGGCAACGTCAAATTGAAGAATGGGATGAGATCATGAAATGTAAAATCCAAGCAATCCGTATTGCACTCGTCTTGGGAGCCTCGGTGGGCACCTTCTCGACGCATGTGCTGGCAAATGACGCCGGCCTCTACGATGCGCCTATCCCGGCCGACAAAAGCCTCGTTCGCTTCCTCAATGTGAAGTTGAAGAACGGAGTGAACCTCGATTTCTCTGGACAGAAGTTCGACGTCGATCCCGTCGCATTGTCGAATTACCGTCTGATCGGCAACGGCTCCTATAAAATTTCCGACGATGCGAGTTCGACCGACGCCAAGCTCGAACCCGGCAAATTCTACACCGTGGCGGTCGGTGCCGACGGCGTCGGACAAAATGGTATCGTAGTTATTCCCGACAAGGAGGTCGAAAATCCCTCCAAGTCAGCTTTAACCTTCTACAATTTCTCAACAAAGCCGGCCGACCTTGCGCTACGCCTCAACGGCGACAGCAAGGTGCTGTTCAAGGATATCGCTCCGGCGGCCATGGCATCCAAGGAATTGCCGGTCATCGACATCGGCCTGGAAGTCTCTGAGGGAAACAGGAAGGTCACCGAGATAGGGAAGGTTTCTCTGACCGCCAAGGATCGACAGAACGTCGTCGTCGTGGAAACGGCGAACGGCCCGGTCGGTTTCCTGGCAGCGACGGGTATCGACCGATAATTTCGCAATACATGGGGCACGAGAGTGGGGACGAGTAGAGTGCGCAAATTTCATTTTCATCAGAATTTAGTCGCTGCCGTCGCGGTCGCCGCCGCTTCGGTCGGGTTTGCAACGGCAGTGCGGGCCGACAATCCGGTAATCCCGCTCGACCCCCCGAATCTCGATTACAAGGCTGTATGCAAGCCCGTAACAGATCAGATAAAGCGCGTGAAACTCGATCGGGACTGGACGAAGAGCCCGATCGGCGACGTCAATCTGTCGGCGCAGGATGTCATCGCTCTTGCCTTTGAGTATGGTCGGGGCAGCGAACGGGTACAAAAGTCACCTGCTGTGGCTGAAGAACTCTTGCGCGCTGGCCTGAAGAAATATCCGACCAAACGTGACATCTTTATCATTCCGCTCGCGCGTGCACTGATGGAGAACGGCTCGACGGTTGACGAACTTCGGGAGGCGGAATCCTATCTGCTCGACGCCTATGGTTCCGGCAACACTCGCGCTGCTTTCGTGCTCGGCCAGTTCTATGGTGACGAAGGTCCGAGTGAGATGCGTGATCTGACCAAGTCGCGCTTCTACTTAGAAAAATCGGCGCTAGCATCCGACCCCCAGGGGATGATCGAATATGCCCGCATCATCACCCTCGACCCGCAGGCTCCGGACGATCAGAAGAAGAGTGCAGTGACCAACGCTCTGCTTGGACTCGTGTCCCAGGTTAAGCAGGGCGATTGCTCGGCCCTTAGTCAGATCGGTTTTCTCTATCTGCGTGGCAATCTTGTCAGCAAGGAGGTGAACACTGCGCTGAAGTGGCTGGAAGCCTTCGCTAAAACCGGCGATCCGAGAACGGCGCAGAACCTAGCGGAACTTTACCGCTCAAACCAGATCGACCAGATCGATATTCAGAAGTCCATAAGCTATCTCAAGCAGGCCGCCGAGGGGGGAATGTCGTCGGCTCAGTTCAGCCTTGGCAAAGCCTACGCGACCGGGATCTCGGTGCCGCAGGACTTCAAGTTGGCCGTAAAGTACCTAACCGCCGCCAGCGAGGCCGGGCTTCGCCCGGCAGACGAGTGGTTGGCTCGAATCTATTCGGGTGAATTCGGCGGTGGCCGCGACGAAGCGAAGGCGAAACCCTATTTTGACCGCGCCATGGAGGCCCCTGACCGTTCAGAAGATGTGCCTTTGCGATATGGCGAATTTCTTGCTGGTAGCGATGCTTCAAAGGACGACATTGAGAAAGCAGTGAAGATCCTGCAGGCTGCGGCCGCAGCGGGCTCCTCTGATGCCAGCGATGAGATCGGCAAGATCTATCTGGCAATGGGTAGGAAGGATCCCAACTACCTGAACGAAGCCATGCAGTTCTTCAGCGACGCGGCAATGGCTGGAAATTCTGACGGCGCGGCGAAACTCGCCGGCATGTTCGCCTGCGGACAGGGCGCGCCGATCTCAGTGGAGCTGGCAAACGATTGGCGCCATAAGGCTGCGATCTTCGGGTCAGTATATTCGATCTACGTAACAGGCCTGAACATGATGACCAAGGCCGAAGAAGCCGAGCGCGCCAAGGGACGTGTTTACCTGCAACAGGCGGCCTTCAAGGGCAGTCCCGATGCAATCGGCTATGTTGTTGCCCGATGGGAGACCGGTACCAACAGCTTTGAGCGGAACCCGGAAGCAACTCAACGCCTGCTCCACTTCGTCTCGTCGCTGCAGGACAAGGAACAGCAGCGCTTGGCGCAGTTGTCGATCATCGGTAATCGGTTCGACGTTGCGACCAAGCTTAACGACAAACTCGTGCAGATCGCCGCTCTCGATCCGCTGATCAGCACAGGTGATCGGGATGCGCTGATGCTGAAAGCACAGCTCCTGCAGCGAGCCGGGCAGGCGACGCCAGCTGCGCTAAATGACATTTACAAGAAACTCGCTGACTTGGGCGATCCCCGGGGAATGCGGGAATACGGCAAGATCCTTTTGGCGGACTTGTCACAGGACTCCACATCCGGGCGTGCGTGGCTGCAAAAGGCGGCCGATGCTGGCGATTTCAAAGCGAAAATCTCGCTTGTTGATCCCGGCGATCCCAACGCTCTGCAGAGCCTGGCGAAAATCAGCGCTGCAGGCGAAGCTTGCACGGTCGATGCTATCGTCAATCTGGCTCGCGTCTACTCGACCCTGCCTGATCCTCAGGCCAAGAACTTGGCGCGCTACTGGCTCTCTTTGGCCGAGAGTATGTCAGATCAGGACGCGGACGACCTCTATGCGGTCGGCGCAGCATTCCGCGACGGCGTGGACGGCGTGGACAATCGAGCCAAGGCAGAAGACTTCTTTCTGCGCTCCTATGATCTCGGACGCATCTCAGTGCTGCGTGACTTGGCAGAGGGCCATCTGCAGGGAATGTGGACTGACTCCTCACCGGAGAAAGCCAAGGAAGAACTGCTGAAGCTCTACGCCTCCGGTGACAAGGATGCGGCGAACAAATTGATCAGCGAGATCGCGGATGAACGCATCGCGTCGATACCGAGCGAAGTAAACGAGCTTCTGATCTTCCTGGGACCGGATGTCAGTGCGCCTGGCAAGTACCTGCTGAAGATCGCGCGCCTCAATATCGACGGCAAACTGGGGAAGCGGGATGATGCAGCTATTATCCGTTGGTTGACGACCTCGGCTAAGGGCGGAGAGCCGAATGCGATGTATCGCCTTTACCAAGCTTACTTCTTTGGCAGCGGCATTACAAAAGATACATCAACGGCATTCGAATGGCTGACGAAATCGGCGGAAGCCGGGAATTCCAAGGCCGCCCGCGAATTGGCGATCGCTTACAAGGTCGGCGTTGCCGGCCTAAATCCCGATCCCGAAAAAGCTGTCTATTGGGACGGCAAATACAGGTCGATGTCTGCAGGACAGTGATGAAAGCAGCCCCGGTCATACCGGCTGGGGCTGTCTGTGCAACGAAACAAGCGAGTAAATGGCATTGGTCAAGCTTTCGAGATTCAGCCTCATGGCAGGCGCCCTTATCTTGGTGGGCACAGTGCAGCCCATTCAGGCCGCTACATTGACGGTGCCTTTCGAGCTGGCAAGGCATGTTACGAAAAATAATGGTAAGGAAAATTGCGCGGACAACCCTCCAGCACCGGTGGTGTCGCTCAATTTGTCCAGCATTTACGAGGATGACGACGATAGCCACTCGACAATCGATCCGCAGCATAAGGATCGCTACGACAAAGCTGTCGCGCAGACCCGCCAGTTCGCCGCCTTCGTTACGAGACAAGCGAGTAACTATACAGGGACAGATGGCAACCGGTTGGACGCCGCAAGTTGCGCCTTGAAAGCGCTGGACCTCTGGGCTCGTGCCGATGCGCTTTCGGATCTAAAGACGCGCCAAAGCTATCTGAGCACGACACGAATTCTGGCCGGTGCCGCCTTGGCCTATATTCAAGTCCGTCCTGCTGCGGCACTGCTCAAGTTCGATACCGGTACCATTGAGAAATGGCTGAGCGGTCTCGCCGACCGGACGATTCCGATCTACACGGAATCTGGTGATCGTACCTCCAACAAACAGAATCATCGCTATTGGGGCGGGCTGGCCGTCACCGCGGTGGGAGTTGCGATCGGGCGAAAGGACTATCTGGATTTCGGTTTCGAGAGCTATAAGCTTGGCGTTTGCCAGGTGACGGCCGACGGTGCCCTACCTCTCGAACTTATGCGCAAGAAGAAGGCGCGAGACTATCATCTCCATGCTACCGGACCTCTGGTGATGATGGCGTCCCTTTTACAGGCTAATGGATACGATGCTTTGTCGGAATGCGACAATGGTTTGAAGAGGCTGGCGCACTTCGCCTTGGATTCGATCAACGATCCCTCGAGGATCGAAACGCTGGCGGGAGAACCACAGGTCAAGCTGCCACGCGATAAGAATGGGCTAATCCGTCCTGATCGCATCGCTTGGCTGGATGCCTACCTGCATTACTATCCAGAGGACAGAAAACTTTACGGCAAGCTTTTTGACGGAGCGTTGTTCTCTTCGAATTTCGGAGGCCGCATCAGCGTTCTCTACAACGTATCCGAACGAGATTGATATTTATCCAGTTTTTAATTCAAGGAGGCCGCTTTGAGCCTGAAATTTGGTACAAGTGGTTTGCGCGGTCTGGCGGTGGATCTGAAGGGAAAGCCGTCCTTGATCTATTCGGCAGCATTCGCAACCTCTCTGCTGCGAAACCGCATTGCAAAAATCGGCGATCGCGTTCTCGTCGGCTATGATTTCCGGGATTCCAGTCCTGCGATCGCCGCAAACGTCAAATCGGCGATTGGCGCAGTCGGCCTGCAGCCGGTCGATTGCGGCAATCTGCCTACGCCTGCGCTTGCTTTCTACGGGATCCGCACGGGCGCTGCATCAATGATGATTACCGGCTCGCACATTCCGGCCGATCGGAATGGTATCAAATTCTACCTTCCAGATGGTGAAATTGGAAAAACTCACGAGCAGGAAATTTCCGCAATCGCCCAGGAGTTGGTGGATCTGGAGCGCGTCGCTCCGGCTATGGAAATCGACGAAGCGGCGAATGCCGCGTTGCTATTCATGAATCGCAACAAAACCTTGCTGCCGGAACACGCCCTTTCCGGTATGCGCGTCGGTGTATATCAGCATTCGACGGTTGCGCGAGACATGCTGAACGAGATACTGAGTTATTATGGGGCTGATGTGTTTGTCCTCGGCCGATCCGAAGTTTTTATTCCGGTCGATACTGAAGCTGTCTCTGCCCAAACCGTCGCGACCTTGCAAAAATGGGCCGCGGAACTCCGGCTCGATGCAATCGTGTCGGCCGATGGTGATGGTGATCGGCCTCTGATTGCCGACGAAACCGGCACGCCGATCAACGGAGACATTTGCGGACTGATCACTGCCCGCTTTCTCGGCGCTGATGCCATTGTCACGCCAATCACCTCCAACTCCGGCATAGAGGCGCTCGGCAGGCATGTCATGCGCACCAAGGTGGGTTCTCCCTTCGTGATTGCCGGGATGCAAGAAGTGCTGAAGACGCATCAAGGCGTCGTTGGTTTCGAAGCTAACGGCGGTACCCTGACGGGCTCCTCCTTTCCAGTTGCGTCAGGGGCAATAGACCCATTGCCAACGCGGGACTCATTCCTCCCCATTCTGGCGGTGCTTGCTACTGCAGCGGCTAATCGTCAGGCTCTGTCGGAGTTGAAACTAGGGCTCGGTCTTCCATTCGCAGCTGCCGACCGGTTGGAGAATTTTGCGACAGAGCGGGCTGCCGCATTGATGGCCTGGCTGCGTGCCGACAGCGCCAATCTCGAGCAGTTTACTGCTCCGCTAGGGCAGGTTTGCAGGGTAAGCGAACTCGATGGACTGCGGGTGACTCTGACCAATGGCAGAGTGGTCCATTTCAGGCCGTCCGGCAATGCACCTGAGATGCGTTGTTATGTCGAGGCGGGGAGCGCCGAGGAGACGGCGCATGTTTTGGATGTCGGCCTGGAATTGTTACGCAACTTCGGCACCGCTCGATCAGTATTGAATGAGGGGATAGGAACGGCCTGACGCCGGTCCTGGCAGTGGGTTTGGATCTGCCGACGCATGATCGGTTGGGACCGCCGTTTAATTTTTTTGAGGGGTAAGGTGGATTAACAATGAAGAAGATGACTTTTAATAGGATGCTCGTCATCGGAACGGTGGCGATCTCAGCGGCGGGGTGCACGAGTTCGCCTAAATTGGCCTATGAGGACGCCAAAGCACAGATCGGCCACCAGAAGGCCGGTTTCAAATCACTGCGTGATCCGGAGCAGTTGCTTTCCTATGCCGCGCAGAATGCGAAGACACCCGATGAGGTGGTCCGCTACAACCGCGCCTATGGGAAGCTAGCGCTCGATCATGGCAAGAGCCAAGAGGCCTACGCGGCTTATGAACGCGCCGCGCTTGCCGGCGACGCAAGCGCCGGTCGCCGCCTAGTCAAGGGGCAACTCGACGGTGTCTATCAACCGGAAAACGTTTCCATGATAGCCAAGTCGGTATATTTGCCGCTGACGGCTGATAAGTCCGATGCAAACACGCGACTGCTGCTGGCGCAATTGGTTGACCAGGGCAAGATCGGCGGCGCTGAATCTCGCACAGTCGATCTTTGGCTGAACGAAGCAGCGGCGGCGGGCGCCACGAAGGCATTCCGGCAATTGGCCGAGCGAGCAGAAAAGTCCGGCAATGTAGCCCTTGCCTCTGATTATTACTACCGGGCTGAAAAGACATCGAAGGCCGATCGTGCCCTGCGGCAGGCGCGGGTTCAGTATCTCGGACTTGAAGGCGGTCCAAACCCTAAGCTTGGTCATGCTTGGCTCGAGTTGGCGCGCAAGCTCGATAAGCAAGGCGCCGGCCAGCTGGCGGCGCGTGTCTATCGCACCACTTCTGGCGCGACGGACGGGGCCTATCTGATTAGCGTTGCGACCGCCGCCGGCGTCGACGTGCTGTCGCGAGAGCAGTTGCTGGAAGCATATCGCGGTGCCAAGACCGATCTTGACCGCGCTAAAATCCTCGAACCATTAAAGGCCGCAGCGCGCAAAAACGATCCGAACGCATCCTTTGAACTGGCGGCAATCTACATCAGCACGCGGGGCGAACCGAGCGAGATCAACAATCTTCTCGTGGAGTCCTATTCCAAGGGCAAGCCAGAGGCGCTTGATCTGATGATTTCGCAGTTAATGCGCGCGGAAGCCGGACAGGGCGCGGCGAACATCCTGTTCGACGGTGTCGTAAAAGCTGCACAAAAAGGCAACGTCGAGGCGGCTCGCTCACTTAGCTCGCTCTATCGAATCGGCGGCTTCAAGGCCGCCGATCGGGCAGAGAGCCTGAAGTGGCTGCAACAAGCAGCCGATGCCGGTGACGCCAAGTCTCAATACGAGCTTGGTGTCGATCTCTACGAGAACGGCGGCAATCAGCAATCCAAGCAGATGGCGCTGCAATATCTCAATAAGGCAGCCGGCCAAGGTGATCTCTTCGCACTGACTTACCTCAAATCCAAAACCTGACCGGAGCATTGACGATGTTGGATGCTGAATACGCACGGGCCTTGGCCACGTTTGCGGACGAAGTCTCATGCTTGCGCGACTGGCTGCACAATGACGCGTTGCCACTTTGGTTCGAGGTTGGCTATGACCGACAGGGAGGAGGTTTCTTCGAACGGATAGAGCTCGAAGGCACGCCCAGTGTGACGGATAATCGGAGGGCGCGGGTACAGCCGCGGCAGATCTACTGCTTCGCGGCGGCGGGGGGGCGCAAAGCGCTAGTCGATTGGCGCGAACTGGTGCAGTTGGGATTTTCATGGTTTGAGCGCGTCTATCGCAGGGACGATGCGTTCTTTGGTAGTGTCGCGTCCCCCTCGGGTGAGATGATTGACGACAGCTTCGACCTTTATAATCAGGCTTTTGCGCTATTTGCCTTATCGCATCTGGCGGTGTCCATTCCCGAGCAAAAGGCACTGATGGAACAAAAGGCACGCGACCTACTCGGCGCGCTCAAGACGGAATACGCCCATCCGGAAGCGGGATTCCAGGAGGGTCGCCCAGTTAAGCTGCCTTTATGCTCAAATCCGCACATGCATCTTTTCGAGGCCTGCCTCGCCTGGGAAGCGAGCGCTGCCGATCCCACACCATGGACTGCATCCGCCGATGAGATTGCCAACCTTGCAATGACTCGATTCATTGACCGAGAGACCGGTGCGCTTAGGGAGTTCTTTGACCGCGACTGGACACCCTTTCCTGGTGACAGTGGACGGATCGTCGAGCCGGGGCATCAATTTGAATGGGCATGGCTTCTGACACGCTGGGGAAATGCGCGCAACGCTCCGGAGGCAATTGCGGCCGCCAAACGGCTTTTTGAGATCGGTGTCGAACACGGCATATGCGAGGAGCGACAGGTGGTGTTTATGGGCCTGTTTGATGATTTTTCGATTTCAGACCATGTTGCCAGACTTTGGCCACAGACCGAGTGGCTTAAGGCTTCCGCTGCATTGGCCCTGATCAGCAATGGCGAGCAACGGACTTATTACCTCCGACAGGCCGTGAGGGCAGCGGGGGCGTTACGGAAATTCCTCGCCACCGACATTGCTGGGCTCTGGTACGACAAGCTCCCGCCCAGCGGCCAGTTTGTTAAGGAGCCCGTGCCTGCCAGCAGTCTCTACCACATCCTTTGCTCGATCTACGAAGTCGACGATACCCTAAAACAGTTGCGGTGAATTCCACCCCTTCTTTCCCGATCTGACCCGACGTTGGAACGGCTTGGATGCCGGTCTGCAATCATGAATGAGGACATCAACCTGGCCACTGATCTTGCTCTTGACCATGCCGACACAGCTTTGCGCGGTTTACCTGCCCTCCTGGGCGTCGAGCTGCACGGGTCGCCGCCTGAGTTCCCATCAGAGCTAAACTAGGAAATTGCGGATATGGTTTTTTCGTCGGTCATCTTCATTTTCGTCTATTTGCCGCTGTTCCTCGCCCTCTATTACACTTGGCCGACCCGCCACCGGTCATATTTCATCCTGATCGGGTCCTATTGCTTCTATGCATGGTGGCGTGTGGATTTTGCTCTGCTCATGTTGGCGACGACCGCCTTCAACTATTTCGCGGCATTGTTAGTCCACGGGACACAAACCGATCATAGGCGAAAACTGTTCCTCATTGGAACCGTGGCCAGTAATCTCGCCCTGCTCTTCTATTTCAAATATTTCAACTTTTTCGCGGACAGCAGTGCCTATTTGTTCAATCGGGGCGAGCCCTATAGCTGGTCCTTACCGGACGTCATCTTGCCGATCGGCATCTCCTTCTATGTCTTCCACAACATCAGCTATGTCGTTGACGTGTACCGGCGCGATCTCGAACCTTCGCGCACTTTCGTTGACTATGCGGCTTTCATCGCCTTCTTTCCGCATCAGATCGCCGGTCCAGTACTGCGCTTTTCCGATCTGGCCGAACAATTCTATGGTCGAGAGCACAACTGGGCGAAGTTCAATTACGGTGCGATGCGATTTCTGACTGGGCTTGCCAAAAAGGTGCTAATCGCCGATTCAATCGCTCCCATTGCCGACGCGGCCTTCTCGATCCCAAATCCGACCATGGCCGAAAGCTGGCTCGGCGCGATAGCATACACGCTCCAGCTCTATTTCGATTTCTCTGGCTATTCGTCGATGGCAATTGGACTCGGCATGATGGTAGGTTTCCATTTCATCGAGAACTTCAACGCACCTTACAGGTCAGTCAACATCACCGATTTCTGGCGCCGCTGGCACATTTCATTGTCGAGTTGGCTTCGCGACTATCTTTACATTTCGTTGGGCGGCAATCGAAGGGGCGTCGGCCGCACTTATTTCAACTTGGCCGCCACAATGGTGCTCGGAGGACTGTGGCACGGTGCAAACACAACCTTCCTCGTTTGGGGGGCTTGGCACGGCTTATGGCTGGCGGTGGAGCGCTATTTCAACATTTCCGCCAGTGCGCCCTTTCGTGTCTCGTCTTGGCTGTTCACCATGCTCCTCATAATAATTGGCTGGGTCTTCTTCCGAGCAGCCAACATGACCGAAGCGATGAACATGCTTGCCGGAATGGTCGGGCTGAATGGATTCGGTTTGCGTAGCGACTATGCTTGGGAGTTCCCCAACTTTGGATTTCTGCTGATGATCGTCGGCATACTCACGGCACTTGGCGAGCCGCAATTGCGGAGGCTCTTCAGGCTGAAAACCACCAAGGAATTGGTATTCGTGGGAGCGATAGATCATCCGCATGTCAATCCCGTCCTGGGAATTACCGCGGCGCTTCTCGGTCTGGCCGCGATCGTCAAGCTCGTCGCCGACAGCGACACGCCTTTCCTCTATTTTCAATTTTAAGGGAAGCCCCTGATATGGATGAGATCACTCAGGTAGTCACTTCCGGTGAAATAGACACTCCGTCAAAGAGGGGCGGGCTTCGTCTTAATCAGATATTGGCCTATCTCCCCGCTCTCTCGATTTTTGTGCTATTTGCTTGCGGCGTTGTGGTCCTCGGTCATTTCTGGAATAGCAAGGAGATGGTCGCGCACATGCAGTCGAAGCGTTCCTTTGCTGACGTTATCCAGGGACGTGAGGCATCGGCGGTCGAGAGGATCTATAAAGATGTGTTTCCCATTCGGGATTTCTCTACTGGCCTGCTGAACCTTATAAGCTTCAAGGCATTTGGCGAAGCTCGTAAGGGACTAATCAAGGGGACTGACGACTGGTTTTTCAGCGATGAAGAGTTCAGCTGGAACCGCAAATCCTCCAGCATGCTCGACAAACACTTGAGCATTATCAGAAACACGATTTCGACGCTCAGGCAGGCCGGCGTCGAACCCATTCTTCTTTTGATTCCAGAAAAAGCGGACATTTATCGCGACAAGCTTGGTAATGTTTCAGCGCCTGCGTCACGCGAGCAGTATTATGAGAGCGTTCGGCTCGAGCTGAGCAGCATGGGCGTGTCGGCCCCCGATTTGCGAGAACTCTTTCTACAAGCGCGAAAAGAGGAACCAATATTCCTTAAGTCAGACACGCATTGGACGGTACAGGGCGCAGGTATAGCCGCACGTTCTGTCGCTCAGGTGTTGGCACAGGATTCCAGGCTGAAGCGCAAAGAATTCGCGCTGAAGCCAAAAGATGAGATCGTGCATCGGGGTGACCTCTACAAGTTTGCCAAGTTCTCTATCTTTGAGCCTCTTGTTAACTTGCCGGGGGATCCTCTCACCTCGCTTGAGGCCGTGACGACGGATGCCAGCCTCGATGACCTGATTTCGGATGAGGATGAGGCACCGGAGGTAGCAATTGTGGGCTCCAGCTACAGTGCCAATGCCAAATGGAGTTTCGAAGCTCAGCTAAAGGCAGAGGGGAAACTAGACGTTGTCAATTTTGCTGAGGAAGGGAAGGGCCCCTTTGAGCCAATGGAAACTTTTCTCAGGGGAAAGTTGGTCGATCAGAAGAACCTCAAGTACGTCGTATGGGAAATGCCCCTTCGTTATTTTGATGAAAGCGCGTACTGACCCCGAAGTGACGGATCGGGTGTAGACGTGGGCCGCCTTTCGGTCCCGCCGCAGAAAGACCCTCCTTCAGGATCCAATATACACGCGTCTTGGTTGCTGACTGCGGACTCCACGGCGTTCGAAAGGTGTGGCGGCAGTTGAAGCGCGAGGCTTTGATGCCGACCGCTAGACCGTCGCCCGGCGAGGTCGATGGGCTTTCAGGGTATCATCCGCGCTCCTTCATGAGTGGCGTACGGCGATGTTCTCTTCCATCACAGGGGCGCGGTGCGCTCGTATTCGTCCTAACTGATGTAACCTTCGTCATGGTCGCGGATCATCACTCCGGGGTGCCGACCGGCTTGCCGTGCCCGCGTCCGTCCATCGACGATCGCAGTGCGCTTCTTAGCCAGCAACGCATCCATGCCATTAGGCGTTTTGAGGTCAGGTGCTGCCGTTACTTTGAGCAAGCGAGACCGAAATAGTTCGGTCGTTTCTTTGAGCGATCGTCACCCGTTCGAGAGCTCGATTGATGGGACAGCAGGCGGTGCGCTTCAAACCGACAACAGCTGGATAGAGGTGAGCGATCTCGACGGTCTGTAAAAGATCAACACCGGAATACCCGGATACGGAGCAAGGATGATGCTCGACAACTCCGATGAATTACTGACTCAATGCCTTAACAACCGCCGAAGTCACTTCGGGGAAAATAAATGTTTGAGCTTACGATGCCGACAGGTCTGTTAATAAAGTCTTGGATCATTATCTAAACCCAAAAAAAGTCCGCGGAAGGGCTCGACTTTACGAAGAAATTTGCAATTAGTGTTTGTAATAAGGTTGGGCGCGATCGAAGGTCCAGATTATTGGGCTTATGATGGTTTAGGTACTGTTGGGGATAGTTTTGAAATTTGATATTTTATGTGGCACCGCGCTGCGACTGCGATGCCCGCGTTTGGTGCCTCCCTTACGGCACTTTCCAGAAGAAACCAGCTCGAAGGGATGCAAGTGATTATTCGCTGCATAGCCTGCGCCCGTTAAGCCGAAAGGTCAGATCCCATCGAGTTCCTCGCTGGGCTTGGTTCGGGCATTGCAGGCGATACGACAATCGTGTCTCGGTCCGCGTTGTACGATCCTGAAAGAACTTTCGCTCGCTCGCATGGGCCAAAGCATTGCTGTGCAGTAAGCGCAGGGTGAGCTCTGGGAGATCTTAAAATGCAATGGAAATTATAGGCATTGTCGCAATGCATCGCGAGTATAACACTCGCGTTGCTGGTAGCATTTTACAAAGTGGGGAAGAACCAGTTCGATGTTGTTCGGCAGGAAGAAACGTGGGCATACATGCATGCGGTGTGGCAACGGCAAGAAGATCGATGGAGACGAGATGATTTGTTCATCTTGCATCGATGAGCTTAACCTTCTATCCGTCGCTAGTCCCAAGGTGCCGGATTCCGATGAAGAAGAATTTGAAGCTCAATTACAAATTGCCAATAGAGCGTCCGCTTGAACGATAAAATTCAGGAAACACGACGCCCAAATTTCTTATTTCATCTTTAGCGATGTGGATCATGGTGAATTGTATCTTCGGACCATCGTGTTCGGGTGCTGGCGATGGTCGGCGCTTGTCATCCTCCGCTCTCTCCAGATAGCGATAAGATCGAATGAATAGGCTCCTTGGCCGAAGGCGGTGCCATCATAAATCGACTCCGCTCGTTGACCTATCGTGAATTTAATCATTTCGGCGCGTCGTCCACAAACGCAACACCGGGCGATGCAGCCAAGGGCGCTCCGACAGACGGTCGTGGAGCGCCCTTTTTTTCACCGTTGTCGCTGAGGTGAAATTTAATTGAAGGCGAGGGTGATTATGGCAAGCCTGCGGCGGTGGCTTGTGACGGCGGACTGCGAGCTTCGCGGCCATGATCTACCTCGCAGTCGCCGTTAATAAATTCCCAATCACCTTCTCCGGCAGTTCCATAATAGCCGCCTACGCCGCAATAACGCAGGGTGGACAGGGGCATAGCAAAGCTAACTGGGGTGTATCGGTTCGATTGCTTTCACCTGCATCGGCTTGGTGTAGTTGTCGATGCAGGGATGCCATTGAGTGGTGAAATCCGTTTGCGAGGGAGCGTGAGAGTTCGGCTTCGGCCCGTCCAAGCATCATGATGCGTTGCCTAAGGCGGCGCTTTCCGCATTCCGTACTGCGTTCGCAATTTGAACCCGCGCCATCGCTAATCAGGTCCCGATTTGCTCTGCTCTTTTCTAGGTCCGCGTTGTCGATGAGCCCCCTTATTTGGTGTGAGGAAGATCGCTCCACCTTATCCTCAGGAGAGATTTCGCCGTCTTGGGAAGCTTCTTGCGATCAACCATCCGGGATGAGACTTCGAAGGCGGCGTTGATCTTCACGACGAGAAGCTTGCTGAAAATGCCAGATACCTTCACGAAAACCTCGTCCTTGGATTTGAATGGCGTGATGGTTTTGATCTCAACATGATCGTTGCCAAGCCGACCGTCAGCACCCTGTGCGTACGACTTGTTCAGCTTTATTCCGTAGGTGATGGCGCCGAAGAGTTCTCCTATGTCTCCGTACACATTGAGATGACGACCTGTCTCGAGGTGGTAGCTTTCTGCCAGCGACAAGAGCTCCTCAAAATACCGTATTAAAGATGTGACCGCATTGGGATATTTGCGCGCCACTCATGATATCGGAGCTGTTCTTCCACGTCGGACCAAGAAACCCATTCGCCGTCGTCATAGAAGGCTCGATTCCAGATATCAGCATCCATTTCAAACCCCATGGAGTTCCAATTTTTGCGCCGCCGCCATTGCGATCTTTCGATCGACCCACGCAGAAAGGCCGTGCCAAAGTTCCTGGTCGAGGCCGACCTGACAAGCGATCGCAATGATCTGCTGGTAGGAAATGGGTGTGATGGCAGCCCGGCCACTGAGACCAGGATCGATCAGGCCTCGCTTCGCTTTGCGCGCCGTCGGAAAACTGGGATGATCGGCAAAGGCTGCGAGGGCGGCCGCTTGAAGGCCGTGTTGTTTGCCAAACGCTGCCGCCAGCACGGCGTTGCGCATCCACTGATAGGCATCAGTCTTAAATGGGCAGGGCGTATGGTCTGCAGCCGCATCGAGCGCGAAGACATCTGGAATGTATTCCCAGTAACGAATGCCTTTGCCTGTGAGAGCGCAGCGGGCGCGCAAGCCGTTGCCTGGGTTGGTTTGTTCGATATAGCTTCCGTTGCATTGGCGCTCGCCCGAGGGCAACAAGGCCGTTTGGCTACATTGTCCGCCGGGTTCGGTGAATTTGCACTCTATGACGAGCGCAGCCTTCGAGCCGACGGCGAGGACATCGACTTGCGTAGGCCTTGGTTCTCCCAAAAGCCGATTACTATCCGTCCACTCGAGTGTTATCGCCCATGGACCACCCGGTGCTACGCCAATTGTTGAAGCGATGGCGTCGAAGATGCGCTCGCGATCTGTGCTCATCTTGATTGTGCCGAACACATCGATCGCGATGGCTTGTGACGAATGTGCCTTATGAGCCTGAATTCGATTGGTTCGGTCGCGATGCCAGGGGAATTCCTCCCAGTCCTCGATGGCTCCGCGGCTGGCCGGAAACAGATTTTCGCGAACGGCCTGAAAATCGGAGATCATCCCGTTTGCGCCTCCCCACCATCAAGACGAGGAGATGGTTTCTTCCGTTGGAAGCGGCTCGGCCGTGCAGACATGAGTAGCGCGTTAGCTGGCAATCGGTTTATCCACCAGTTTTTCGACCAATTGCCTGAGTTCTGATGGGGTGGTGTGGCCAGCCACCACCTCGTGGTAGCCGACCCCGGCGCGTCGCAGCGCCTCCTTCTTTACCGCATCGCGTGCGGCCGCGGTGCCTTGATGGTGTCCTCCGCCCTGGTATTCGATGACGTGCCGCGGTCGGCAATTGCTGTCCACGAGCAGTAAGTCGACCCGCTTTGAGTTGATGCAACTGTAGGCGTCCGGATCGGCGCTTCGGAGAATCTCGCCCAACGACACCTGCGCCATGACCTGCCAGGAAGAATTGCAACCGATCACGATGCTGTCCAGCTCCCGAAACACGCGCGCTTCGCTCTTGTTCAGCAACGGCTGAATGGTGAACTGCGAGCGCACCACGACACGCAATTGATCTGCGGCATCGACGGGTCTCAATAACTCCGCAGCTGGCACTGGCCGCCAGGGTCCCAGCACGATGCGCTCGTTGCTGCGCCTTGCCTCCCGACGTGACCTGTTTTCCTCCTGCCACGCCCGTTTCCTCATCGCGGCGAGGAGCTGCTCAACGGCCGTGCCGAAGACGAAACCGATAAACAGCGCGGCAATCAGCAGTTCCGGCCTATCGAGATCTGCAACAGTTATGTCGGCTGACGCGCCTACTGCGGCAGCTCCGATGATTAGCGCAAACGGTGCCGCGAACAGCATCGACCTTTGGCGATAATGCATGCCCCTCTCCGGATTTCCCGCCAACATAGTAGGACGCGCGCGTGATCCGCGAAAAGTTAGCTAAAAGAATTATGTGGCGTACGCGGCCGAGTCACGAGCTGTCGAATTCAACCGTTTGGTTGGATCGTCATTGCGTCTTTTGTTGACTCACTCTTGCACTCAGTCGAAAACAGACTTGGCTACGAAGGAGATGACTGATGGCTGAAGAGAACAATACGGTCCCCGTTGCCGGGGCGGGGGAAACGGATGCGCCGATAAAAACGGACGTTAAGAAGCAGCGTGCGCCACGTCGTCAAAAGCAAGCTGCCGAACCGGCGCCTGCCGTGTCGGACGCGGTGACCGAACCGTCGCCGGCGACAGGTGCGGCAAAAGCTGGCGGAAGAGGCAGGGGAAGAAAGCCGAAGTCGATCGAGACGAAAGCCTCCGATCGTAGGGGCAAGGGGACGCCGAGGAAGAAAATCGCTGGGCCTACCGGCCAAACCGCAACGGTGTCCGCGCCCGTAATCGATGAGCTGGAAGATCTGATTCAGCTTGAAGAAGAGAACAAGCGACTGCGCAAATTGCTGGCGGAAAAGCTGCGCCAGGAAAATAGCGACCTGCGCAAACGGCTCGGGCTTGATTAATCAGCACACAGACGTCAGTCGGCCGCCACAGCGGCCTCAGCCACCGGATCTTCAGCAGGAAAAATTGTCGTCGGGCGCTCTCGTCGTGCCCGGCCGAACTGCCGTGGGGGCAAGCCACCTGCCGCAGCATCGCAACCCGGGTTCATTGAGGTGAAAAACCCATGAAAACACCGTGGAAATTCCTCGCCGAATTGACGTCGCGGCGACGATGGGCAAAGGAACATGAGAGTTCGGGCGGGAATGACACCGATCCCGCAGCTCTCGATCACGAGGCGGAGCAAACGCCGGCACCTCCTTCAATCGAAGTCTCCACCTTCGCCAACCGTGAGAAGGTTCCGGTTGATCAAGTGGCAGCTGCATCGGATGAGAGGGAAGACAGTCGCCAAGTCGCGCAGTCATCGGCACCGCCGGCTGATGGCGAAGAGGAACGGAAGGCCGAGCCAAGAGGTTCCCGTCATTCGGATCCTGGGACTGATGGGCCGGCCGAGGCTAGTGTTAGGTCTCGGAGAAAGCCTCGGCTCAGCAGCGCCGAACGGACAAAGGGAAGCTGGGTGACCGTGGTCGCGCCGAGTGCTGCAGCTCCGCATGAAGGTCAAAGCATGCAGTCCGCATCTTCCCGGGATGCCTTCTTCGATGAAGTGGCAAGCCTTGATGAGGACATCAAGAAGCTTAGAAGTGAGCTCGCTCGCAAACTAGAGCGACAGAACGCCCAGCTCAAAAAGATGCTGAAGCGCTTCGACATTTCTTGAGCTTGGCATGGAATTTAGAGGTCTAAGAGTTAATGAAAACACCGCAGCGAAAGTTCGTCGTCGAATTCAAGTCAGGCCGCCGGCGATCGACTGCGCATCCTGGCTCGATCTGGGGAAGCACTGACATCAAGGCTTTTGTCCGTCAGGCCGAGACGGAAGCGCCGCACCTGTTCAAATCCGAGATGGAATTGGAGGCTTCAAATCAGCCTGTCGAGCTTCCGCAGGGTCAAAAGCTAGGAAACGAGCCCGATCAGAGCGATGCCGTCATCGACCAAAACCAGATCGCCGCTCCTTTGATCGAACCGGTGCAAATCGATCCATCGCGGAACGAGCACGGTCACGTCGGCTCCATCTCGCAATCGAAAAAAATTTCGACCGCAAGGCCGGCAAGTCCGGCGACGCGCATCGATCAAAGGCGCTTAGAAAATCATGTCAATGGTGCAAGCAACGCCCGCGGCGAGGAGCCTTCCGCCGCTTACGTCGAAGCACCCGTTGATGAGTTGGCTGCACTTGATGCGGAAAACCGACGCCTCAAGGCATTGCTGATTAAGCAACTCCGCCAGGAGAACTTGCAGCTTCGACAGATGCTTGAGCGATTTGTCGTCTTCTGAGTTTGTACCTCCGCAAGTTTTCGAGTTCGGCAATGCGAGCTCGGTGGCGTCGTTCGCGCGGAACCTTGCCCTCATCGAGAGCGGTTTCGGCAAAGCTATCGTGCCTCAGCTCGGAATCGCGGCCCAAATAATCAAGCCAGTCTTGAAGCGCTATAAAAGATTGCGCGATCCAGCGAGGTCCTTACCGAGCGACACGAGAGTGTGCCGACTCATCCAGGCAAGGCAGACTTTGATTGGAGCTTCGCGGCTTATTGAACGCCGCCGTGGCCATGCAGACGCCAACGAGCTGCATTGTAGCGCCGATCGTTTCGGCAGAGGATGGCAGCCGCTCCTCGAACATAAACCCGTAGGCAAAGCCGAACACGGTTTCGGCGACAATGAGCTGGGCAGCAAGCGCCAGCGGCAGACGACGGGAGGCGACCACCCAGAACCATGTTGCGAGCCAAGAGCCGGCCAGCCCCATCACCAACGCCCAGCCCACGAAGCGCAAGACCTCGGAACCCGAGATCGTATCCGTCAGATCGAACGAAGCCAGCGGCAACAGGAGCAAGCTGCCGATCGCCGCACCGACGCCCTGTAATCCTGTCCATTGCAGTCCGTCTGGCGCGTCGGGCGACCGCATGACCGCGGCGTTGACCAGGCCATAGATGATCCAGATTACCAGCGCCACGGAGCTGGCGAGGACACCGAGCATGATAGATGCCGTTGCGGCGAGATCGACCACGCCGATCGTCGCGACATTGACGATTGCCACCCCGATCACAATCATTGTCAGAGGCATGACAAGAGCTCGCCATGGTGCTGATCGGTCCCGAAAGTTGGCAATGGTCGCCAGGAACACCGGCATCGTGCCGATGATGACCGGCGGGACGGCCGCGCCGGCGAGCTGAACGGCGAAAGCAGCACTGACGAAATAGCCCACATAGCCCGCGCCACCAAGAAGCAAGCCGACGAGGAGCCGCGATGGTGCTATCCCCGTGGGTCGAAACCGCCGATCGATCATCAGGAGCAGGCAGGCCGAGCCAAAGATGCCATAGCGGGCAATGGCCAAATCCCATGCCGTAAATGGCGCGATCGCGCGCGGAGCGACGAAGGTCAGTCCCCATAAGGCGCAGGTGGTAAGGCCCGCGATAATTCCAAGCAGCATGATGTTCCCCTTTTTGGAGCGATCATGCTATGTGATCTGCCGATTTTATATGGCCAGACAGTGGATCGGCAGCTATTCTGCCCGCCATGTCAAAGGCAAAAGCACCTCAAAACCTTCAAACCGAAAATTCGACGCTGGATGGCACGGACGCTCGCATTCTTGCCGCACTGGATTCCGATGCCCGATTGTCGATGAGCGAGCTTGCCCGCCTTGTCGGTATGTCCGCGCCGAGCGTATCGGAGAGGGTTCGTCGGCTGGAAGCCGCCGGCGTCATTCGGGGTTTCACCGTTGATGTCGACACCCGTGCGATCGGCTATCAGATACGGGCCATGGTGAGGATTAGGCCGCTACCTGGCAAACTGCACTTGGTCGAGCGGCTCATTCAGGAACGGCCGGAGTTCGTCGAATGCGACAAGATTACCGGCGACGATCCTTTTCTCGCTCGCCTGGTCGTCCATTCGATCGAGCAGATGGACGATGTTCTTGAAGGGCTCTCGGAACACGCCGTCACCAGCACGGCCGTCATCAAGGGGACATCTGTCAAACGGCGATTGCCGCCCCTCTAGGAAAGAGCCCAGCCTCGGGCGCGCTTCGTCGTAAATGATCGCAGTCAGAATTGTCTAGGCTGGATGAGATCTGCCAAGTTCACTCAGACAGTCAACCCGCGACATGATCGCTGGTGCGAACTCAAAACTGGGTAAAGTCGATCATTGGAGTTCGGAGTCCTGTGCTACTGAGCGCAACGACCAAGAGGCTCGATGCCTCGTCAATTCATCAGATGGGACTAATGGACTTGCCCGCCGATGTACGTCATCGTGCTGGCCAGGGGGCACATATGGGCAACGTTATCGATTTCGATCCGCGAAAGCGTCGGAAATGGAAGGCGAAAGGCACACCGTCTCACGGACCGCAGAGGCGCTCTGCCCGCAAGAATCCAATCAACAGTCAGCTTCCCAGCTGGGTACCTGGCGCAGCGCTAGCGACAGGGATTGCGATACTCGCCACCGTTATATTCACATCGCCTATGGCGTCCGGCGTCGGCTGCGGCATCAAAGGTAATGTCAGCCACACCGGCGAGCGAATTTTTCACGTCCCTGGCCAAGAATATTACCGCGAGGCAGTGGTCAATCCGTTACGAGGGGAGCGATGGTTCTGCACTGAGGAGGCGGCGCGCGAAGCTGGATGGAGGAAGGCATCTCAGTGAGCCCTTTCTCTGATCGATGCGTTAGGCGAATGGCCACAGCGTATTCGAAACAAAACCGAGAGCGCCACCTGTTGGTGCGAGCCGAATTCAACCCCGCATCGTAGCGCCTTCGAAGAGAGGTGGAAGACTTGCGGCCGTCGAGGGGCCATCACAAGGGGCGCTTGACGATTTGCGAAGGTCTTGTCGCAACCAGGCAATAGGGGGATGACACGATGACATCTGGGGCGGTGCCTCCGCATTACTTCATCAAGGAGCCTATTCCAGCCATATTCGAGGTCTGCGGGCTTCTATCAGCCGCGGCGGACGCTCATCTGAACGGCGAACGCCAGGTCGCCGACGCCCTGTTTTGTCAAGCTGACATGCGGGAAATCTGGAACTGGATCAATCCGGACTGGGAGAAGCCTCATCTGAATGTCAGGAATCATCAGCCCGAAGGCGACACGCAAGAGATTCCGAAAACCATGCGCGATCCAGTTCGGCACCCGCCGTTGCACGTCAAGGCGGCGGTCTTGGCGCGCGACGGGTATCGATGCCGTTACTGCGGCATTCCGGTGATCCATGCCGATATCCGCAAAATTGCCCACGCGCTTTATCCAGACGCCGTTCCCTGGCAGGCGAGCGACCCGGGCAAACAGCACGCAGCCTTTCAATGCCTCTGGCTCCAGTACGACCATGTTGTGCCGCATAGCCACGGCGGCGCGTCAGCCGAGGAGAACATTGTCATCAGCTGCGCCCTGTGCAACTTTGGCAAGGATAGGTACACGCTGAGACAGCTAGGCTTATGCGATCCGCGTCTGCGGCCGCCGACGCCGATCCTCTGGAATGGTCTCGAATGCTTGAGGGCCTGTGCGCTGCCGCGATCAAGGCGACCTAAAGCGTCTGCCGCAAACGGGAACGTTCGGGAGGCCCTCGAGGCGGCTCCTCCGAAAACTGGGAATCTGGCCTATTCCAACGCCTTCTTTCTGCCCGGGTCATGGATACGGGGGGAATATCTCTATACCCCGACGATAGCCGGGAAGGAACGCTGGTTCAAGATTGGTCAGGAACTAATTGCGGAGCCAGCCACACGGAATGGCATCAACGGCTGCCGCCTGCTATGCGATCCAGCGCTGTTTCGGCGGCGCGGTTTATCTCCGGAAGCATTTCTTGATCCAGAACAGATTGATGGGGCTAAAGCGGTCCTTCGATCACCATGAAACCGCTGCACGAGCAGCGCGGGGTACTCCGGAAAACATCGCAGTTCAGAAGGGGCAAGATGAAGAAGAGATACGCAATCGTGCTTGTGGCAGCCGCTCTGATCGCCGCGCCTGCCATGCCCGCGGAAATCACAATCGGGCGCTGGTGCGACCGCATGTTACCAAATTTGCCGCGGTACAATCGGACGATCGAGATCGTGATATTTGAAGCCCACACTCCGATCGGTCGGAATAGCTTCGCCGACGGTTCAACGAACGAGCAAATGCTGGAAGAACTGGGCGGCGACTTCTATGCCGTCTCAGAAAGTCCGAGTCCGAGCGGCGACAGGTACCGTGTGGTGGCTTCCTCCGGCGATCTTCAATTGCTCGACGAGGACGGCATCGTTAGGACAGCGCGCAGGCTAGAGTTCGTTGGACATGAGAACCTCCACGAGCGGAGCCGTTACGCATGATGGCGCTGGGTCCTACTGGCGCTCGGTACGATACTGAACAGGACCTAAGTCCGGCTTCCACGTGTGGACCAACTGGCATAGCGTGTGGCGTCCGCCCCCTGAAGGACGCTGGAAGGCTTGGATAGGTATGTTATGAGTCCCCTCCAGGCCTTCCACCCAACACGGAACCTTGGCCTGCGAACATAGTTTCGATGGCCCTGGAAAATCTCCTCCTTGCGGTGTTATCCAGAACGCAAACTTCGACGCTGGTGCGATACTCGGTCACCTATTTCAATGCCGAAGGGGCTGCGGCCGAGCTGAACCGATATCCTCCCGAAACGTTCGCCCCGCGTGGCAATTATCTACTTTGGTCTGGAATGGTGAAACATGGGGCGGAATAAAGCGCTATGACGATCGCAATGCCGAGTCCAAACACATCCGGACACTTTCGGACCTGCTCTGCCCCTTGTCCGCAAGCTTATGCTGGAGCTGGAGGCTCAGACCACGATGGCGTCAATTGCACTCAGTCGAAAACAGACTTGGCGACGAAGCAGATGACTGATGGCTGAAGAGAACAATACGGTCCCCGTAGCAAGATTAGTACGAATTTAAGGCAGCTGCTGTTTGATGCCCGACCGGATCAATTTGAACGCAAGGGATATGCCATGCCGACTGGCGAGCATCGAGCTTCGCTGAAATTTATGGACGTCGACATCCTCGCACCCGAGGATGTCCTCAAGCCGCGTGCCGAAACCGAACTTCTCGGCAGGCGCGCCGTCGACTACCTCAGGGAGATCGGCGCGCGCCGACCTCTGCGGGTGGTGGACATGTGCTGCGGCAGCGGCAATCTCGCCGTGGCGATCGCGATCCACGTCGCTGATTGTCGGGTGTGGGCCACCGACCTGACGAATGCCGCCGTCGGCGCGGCCAGGCGCAATGTCAAGCGCCACGGGCTGTCGGATCGCATCGAAGTGAGGCAGGGCGATCTGTTCGCCGCGCTCGATGGTGACAGGCTCCAAGAGACGATCGACCTCGTCGTCTGCAATCCCCCCTATATTTCCGCGTCCCGCCTCGACGGCCCGAGCGCCCATCTTCTCCGGGGGGAGCCACGGGAAGCCTTCGATGGCGGCCCCTTCGGGCTGTCGATACACCAGCGCCTGATCCGAGACGCCGTCGCCTTCCTCAAGCCGGGCGGGTTTCTGATGTGCGAGTTCGGAGAGGGGCAGGACCGGCAGGTCGCGAGCCTGATCGGGCGCAGCAAGGGATACCAATCTCTCGAAAACGCCGTTGATCCGCGCGGTATTCCGAGAGTTGCCGTCGCACGGCGCCTGGAGACCGATGACGGCGCAATGAAAAGGCCTGTCCGATGAGTAGCGTTCGGCCGCTCGAGGCCGCCGACATCGACCAGGTGGCCGCACTTTACCTGGAGACTTTCCTCCGGCGCGGCAAAAGCCCCTCTCTGGATCTGATAACCTGTCTCGAGAACTTCTATCTGAGCGGACCGACCGTCGATCGGCAGATTCCGTCTCTGGTGCATGTGAACGACAAGGGCGCGATTTCGGGCTTCGTCGGTGTTAACGTCGTCCCGATGAAATTCTCGGAGAACCGGCTGCGCGCCGCTTTCGGCGGCACGTTGATGGTGCGCGATCGAGAACAGGATCCCATGGCTGGAGCGAGGTTGCTCAAGACTTTCCTTTCAGGTCCGCAGGATCTCTCGTTGAGCGAAACGGCCAATACGACCTCGCTCGAAATGGCAAAGGCGCTCAGGGGCGTGCCATTCGCATCCTACAGCCTCGAATGGATGCGCATCCTCAAGCCGGCCGCGTTCGCCTGCGATATGGCGCTCAGAAAGTCATCCTTGCGGAAGTGGGCGTTGCCGGCCGCCCGCGGGCTCGACTGGCTCCACGGGTGGAGCGGGTATGCCGGCGGCCGGGTCGCAAAAGATGCCGCTCGGACCGCAAAGGCGGAGCCGGTGAAGCATGTCGACGCCGAAGCGTTCGCGGGTTCTGTGGAAATCCTGACATCGCATTATCAGTTGCGGCCCGATTGGCCGGGGCCGCAGTGGCGGCACGTCGTTCGCGAGGCATTTGAAAAACCTCTTTACGGACAGCCGGTCGCAGCCCTGGTGACCGGCAACGGTTCGCCCATCGGCGCCTTCCTTTATCATCTGCGCGAGGGTGGGGTCGGCCGCGTCCTCCAGATGCTGGCGCTGCCCGGCCGCGAGGGCAAGGTCATCGATTGCCTGCTCGCCGATGCCGATCGGCGCGGAGCCGCGGGCCTGCGAGGGCGCACACATCCCGCCTTTCTGGAAGCCATGCTCGGCAGGAATATGATGTTCGCAAACGTAACGAACACCGTCGCCTTTTGTCGCGACGAGGCGATCATCGATTGCTTCCGACGCGGCCAGGCGTTGGCGAACGGCCTTGCGGGAGAGAGCTGGGGCCGCCACATCGGCGGCAATTTCACCTGATGACCGAAATTTACGGCACCTCAGCAACATCGCCGGCCAGTTGCGGCCTGGCATGCAGGTAGGCCGTCGACTTGCGCTTCGAAACGATGTCCCGCCAGACCCGTTCGACCTGCTCACTCGTCAGTCCGGCCGCAACGCCAATATCTGCAGAGGAAAGCCCGTTGTTCAGGCCATAAAGGCAGATGTCCATTTGGGCGTATGGCACGGAGAAGTAGAACTCCTCCTGGGTCTGGGCCAGGCTGTAAGTGTCAGTGGTTGGCGGGCGGTTCAGGATTTCGTCAGGGATGCCGAGCGCAGCGGCCAATGCATAGACCTGGGTCTTGTAGAGGTGGGCGATCGGCTTCAGGTCGGCGGCGCCGTCGCCGTTCTTGACGAAGAATCCCTGGTCGAACTCCAACCGGTTGGGTGTGCCAAGCACAGCGAAATTCAGCCGGTCGGCGTGGAAATATTCGATCTGCTTGCGCGTCCGCTGTTTCATGCTGGTCGCCGCGACGATGCCGAGATAGACGGAGATGGGCAAGCGGTATGTACTGCGGTTCCCGTCCGGATCCTCGACGACGAGAGACGAGAGACGAAACCCTTCGTCCGAGGTGAGATCGGCGATCACCACCTTCGACCGCCACTCGGCGCAATAATCAGACACGACCTGCCGGATGAAGCGGTCACGCCGCTCGTAGCAGCCGAGCGCGGCCAGCGCAGGAGCGATATCCTCCTCGATGCATTCGATTCCGAAAAGGTCCGCGACGCGACGCCCGAGACGGCCGCTGTCGGTCTCCGAATCGTGCTCCGGCATTAAGAGGGCAAGCACGTTTTTTGCGCCAACGGCCTTGACGGCGAGCGCCGCACAGACGCTGGAGTCGATGCCGCCGGACAGTCCGACGACCAGCCCGCGCTTCTTCATTGCCCGCAGCTGCCCGCGCATCTCCGCCGCGATCCGGTCGGCTTCGGCGGCGCAGTCGATCTCGAGAATCGATGCGGGCGGCTTCGGTTCCGTGATCGCGATGCTCAACGGGCGCTCTCCAGCAGTTCGCCGGCCAGCTTGCGGCTGACCTTGCCGGTATCCGTCTTCGGAAGGCTCTCCGCGAAGGTCAGGTATTTCGGCACCATGAATTCCTCGAGGTTCAGTTGGCAGTGGCGGATGAGTTCGTTCGCCGTGAGGGCTGCGTCGCGCGAGACGACCATGGCCGAAACGGCCTGCCCGACAACAGCGTCGGGTATCCCCATGACAACGGCCTCGACGACAGCGGGATGCGCATGCAGGACGGCCTCGACCTCCTTGGGAGAGACCTTCTCGCCGCGTGTCTTGATGATGTCGTCGCGCCGGGCGACGAAATAGAGGAAACCGTCCTCGTCCCGCCGGAAGAGATCTCCCGTGTGGAGCGCGGGCAGGTGGGAAATCGGACCTGTGCGCAAGGCGCGAGCCGTCGCGGCCTGATCCCTCCAGTAGCCCTGCATGACGTGAGGTCCCTGGATGACCAGTTCTCCGGTGACATTGGGCGGAACGATATGCCCGTCCCTGTCGACGACGAAGGCATGCGTACCCGGAATGGCGATGCCGACTGAATCCGGTCGCCGGTCCAGCTCGAACGGCGGTAGATAGGTGCAGCGCTTGCATTCCGTCAGCCCATACATCGAATACAGCGAGGCATCGGGAAACAGCCGCCGCAGCCTTTCGATATGTTCGACGGGCAGGGCTGCGGCCGTGTTGGTTATGTATCGCAGCGTCGGCAGGAAGCCCGGCGCGATATCGCGCATCTGCAGCAGGACGGCGGCCATCGTCGGCACCAGCGGCAATCCGGTGATCTTCTCCCGCCGCATCACGTCGAACATCGCGGCCGGAAAGGCGAACGACTTTTCAAGCAGCAACGTCGCCCCCAGGCGGACCGACATCAGCAGTTGATAGAGGCCGTAGTCGAAGGCCAGAGGAAGGACGTTGAAGATGACGTCGTCGGAGGTATTCTCGAGATAGGAAATGATCGAGCCCGATGCCGCCTCGATGTTGCGGTGGGTCATCATCACGCCCTTGGGCCGCCCCGTGGAGCCCGAGGTATAGACGAGCATCGCCAGATCGTCTTCGCTCCCATCATGCTCCACCCGATCGGAAGGCGCCGAAGGGCCAACCTCGAACGCGCCGACCTCATCGGAAGCCGCCTCGGCGTCGAGCCCTGTCGACAGCACGAACGACGCGCGGCTCGTGGCCGCCTCCGCCAGTACGCTGCGCACGACAGGAAGCAGGCGGCCGATCGTCAGGATCGCCGCCGGTTCGCAATCGGTGACGATATAGGCGAGCTTCGACGCTTTCGTCGATGAATTGATGACCGAGAAGACGCCGCCGGCCTTCAGGATCCCGAAGATGGAGACCGCTGCTTCAGCGCAATTGTCCATGAAGACGAGCACGCGATCGCCCCGGCGCAGGCCGCGTTCGAAAAGGACGGTCGCGAGCTGCTGGGAGCGGGCCTGCAGCTCGCCGTAGGTCATCCGCTCGGTGCCGGCGACGATCGCCGTCTTCGCGGCGAACCGTCCAGCACTTTCTTCGAGGGAGCGTTCGACACGCATGTACGCCTCCACTCAGGCCGATGCGCGCCACGTCTTCGAGAGCACGAAATCGGCGATCTTCGCGACGGAATCGAGATTGGCCGGCACGATTTCGTCATCGGCCATGGTGAAGCCGAAGGTGTCCTCGATGAAGGCTACCAGTTCCAGCACGCCGGTGGAATCCAGTATCTCGTTTTCGATTAGCGAGCCGGCGTCGTCAGGCATCGGGCTTGGGTCGCCGAAGAGAAAGTTCTCAATGATGAAGGTCCTGATGGTCGGACGCGGATTGTCAAACATATTTGTTGCCTCTCTTGGTGTTGTCAGGCGACCGCACGGGCGGCCGATCCTGCAGAAAAGGTTTCCTGCCAAAGCTGCGTTGAAAGTATTGCGACGAACGCGGCATTGTCCCTGAAGCCGGACGGCGCGCCCATCGCGCATTTCCTGTGAAGTTTCTCGACCGTCACCGGATCGAATATCGCTAACCGCTCGATGCTTTCCGCTCCCATGGCGGCCTCGACGAAGGCACGCTTCGTTTCGCCGACGAAAGCCTCCACGTCCGGCGCCCGATAGGGCTGCTTGCGGCGCCCGGAAATCTCGCTCGGCAGCAGCTTGTCGGCCACGCCGCGCAGCACGTGCTTTTCGTCGAGGCCCTTGAGCTTCTGCTCCGGATGAAGTCGGGCTGCGAATTCCACCAGGCGGTGGTCGAGGAAGGGAAAACGTCCTTCGATCCCGTGCGCCATCGCCATCCGGTCTCCCTGGCTGGACAGGATATATCCGGGAAGAAGAAACCGCGTTTCGAGGTACTGCGCCTGGTTCAGCGGATGCCAGCGGCGGAAATCAGCAGGCAGGAGCGAGACGATTTCCTCGGCAGCGTCATAGCCGGCAAGAGCGCTTTTGACGTCTCTTGAGAAGAACATCTTCGTCGCCGACGTCGACCGGAACCGCGGCCGGTGGGAAAACAGGGGATCGCCGAGTTCTGCCGAGCCCGCCATGAAAAAGGCGGAGAGGTATTCCGGCGTCTGCCGGCTGAGGTTCGGAAGATAGGGATAAAGCCTACGAAAAAGCAACGGCCTGAACCTGGAGCCCGGCTGTCTGGTGCAGAACCTGCGCACCTTGGCTTCCTTGAAAATGTCGTAGCCCGCGAAAATCTCGTCGGCGCCCTCGCCGGTGAGGACGGCTTTGATCCCGCTGCCCCTCACCAACCGGGCGAGGGTGTAAAGCGGTGCCGGTGCCGATCGGATGACGGGCCGCTCCATGTGGCGCACAACATCGGGAAAATTGGTGGCGATATCCGCACTGGTCATCCGCATTTGGACGTGGCGCGTCCCGAGGTGCACAGCCATGATATTCTGGAAATAGCTTTCGTCGTGTTCCTTGCTTTCGAAGGCGATGGCGAATGTTCGCAGTGGCTGCGCGCCGAGTCCGGCGGCGACCGCCGCCACGACGGAGGAATCGAGGCCCCCGGAGAGGTAGCAGCCCACCTCGACGTCAGCCCTGAGCCGCAGCCGGACGGCATCCGTCAGCAGATCGTCGAGCTTCTCCTCGGCCGCACTGCCCGCATGATCGCCATAATCGGGAAATTCGTGCTTCCAGTACGGTGTCATGACCAGGCCGTTCCGGTCGATGAACGCATATGTCGCCGGTTCCAGCTCAAAAATATCCTGGAAGGCAGTCCGAGGCGCTATCGGTGCCCAGACTGTCAGGATCTGGTCGAGGGCCTTGATGTCAAGCCTCGCCTCGATGCCCGGCACCTTCAAGAGTGCCTTTGCCTCCGAGGCGAAATAGACCGCCCCACGGTGGCGGGTGTAGAAGAGCGGTCGCACGCCCATCCGGTCGCGGGCGATGAACATCCGCTCCCGCAGCGTATCCCATATGGCAAAGGCGAAATCACCGTTCAGCAGGGAAAGGCAACGCTCGCCGATGCGCTCGAACAGACACAGGATCACTTCCGTGTCCGTCGTGGTTCTGAAGCGATGCCCCTGCGCTTTGAGATCGCGCCGCAGCTCAACATGATTGAATATCTCGCCATTGAAGGAGATCACGAACCGGCCGGTCTCGCTCGCCATTGGCTGCCGTCCATTTTCAAGGTCGATGATTGCCAGCCTGCGGTGCGCGAGACCTGCGTGAGGGAAGACGCTGATGCCTTCGCCGTCCGGTCCGCGATGAGCGATAGCACCAGACATTGCGGAGAGCAAAGCCACTCCGTCAGCAACATATCCAAGATAGCCGGCCACACCACACATAGGTACCTCCAAGCGGCCGAGGCTAACTGCTGAAAGGTAAAGGACGATTTACCAAAATCGAAAGCTGCCACGGTAGTAAACATGCGGTTAACTTGCCGGATTGCCGTCGTCGACATGACTAAGTTCCATAAATCAACGATATGCCGCACCAGGGAAGTCGCGTGGTCGATCGTTCAAATCTCTCAAGGCGAGAGACGGGAAAAATCCGAAACTCGGTGGGACTATTTTGGTGTTCAGTTGCGAGCAGTGGCTGGCCTATGCAATGAAGCGCCTGCCTTTTCGGCCGCCGTCTGCAGACGCTTGTCCCTGGTCCATAATGCCGCTCGCCGATCAAGCAGTATCGAGGCGAGTAAGTGGGCATCTGTATAGCCGATGCCCATACTGAAAATGCCGTGACGATCGATCATTGTCATTACTTCGTCGTGCGTTGCGACGAACGCGTGGCGCTGGGCTGCCAGAAACGTAATCACACGCTCGCGATCTCGAAGGCTGCCAAGTGCCAGTTCGCCAACCACAGCCGGATGGCAGAGTAGACGGTCGTCCTCAATGATCGTCCGAAGCTCCGCATCGCCATTGCGAAAATGATCGATCCATATAGAAGTGTCTGCCAGTATCACTTGGCCGCCGCGCTCCGGCGACGTGGAGCTGCCTCCGCATCGGGCATAGTTCCACCGAGCGCGATCAGGCGTTTTCCGGACTCTACTCGGACAAGCGTCTCCAACGCCTGGCGGACGAGAGCCGCGGTTTCTTTTGTGCCGGTCAGGGACTTGGCCCTTTCCATAAGAGTGTCGTCGAGATTGATAGTCGATCGCATCGTTTATTATCCCTGTTCTGATGTTTTAAATAGCACCATTTGGTGACAAAATCTACGCCTAGTTCCCACGGTCGTGATGGTTTTGATCTCAACATGAATCGTTGCCAAGCCGACCATCGGCACCCTTCGCGTAGGTCTTGTTCAGCTTTATTCCGTAGGTGATGGCGCCGAAGAGCTCTCCTATGTCTCCGTACACGTTGAGATGACGACCTGTCTCGAGGTGGTAGCTTTCTGCCAGCGAGGTGGCGGCTATTGGAGCCTATGCAATACAAGTATTAAAAGCGCGGGCTGAACGAAGCCACGCGATATCTCGGAAAAAGGGCCGCTATGCAGGCGGCTTTGCAATTAGGCAATCTCCGCATCACGATTTCGATTTCCGCCAGCCGGCTGCCCAAGCTTCAAATTCAGAGCAGAACCACCGCTCTCCATACTGGGGGCTGATCTTCGTCTGTGCGTAGTATTTCTGCCCCGGCACGTGGAAGATGCGCTCGCCCGTTTCGATGGAGATGTTGCCCTTGATCCTGCACGATAGACCGGAGCCGCCAGAAGCGCTCCATGAGGCCAGCATGTCACTCGCGGTCCAGCCGCCGGCCGCACCAAACGCGAGCGCGCCGATGAGCAGGCCCGGCGCCTCGAACAGCAGTGATCTCTTCTGCGGATTGCGATAATTGCGACGCATGCCCCGTCTCCGTCATTTCGCGCGAAGATTGTACCCGCACTAGAGCACGGCGAATATCTATCCAAAAGCCTTATCTGAACTCTTGTGATTAGGCATGGTTTTCGCCCTCATTATCGAAGCACTTGAAATTTGGTATCATACTGCATACTTTGATATCAAAGCCATTGTTTCTGCAGAGGTGATATCAATGCCGGCGGTGACCATTCGGAATCTTTCTGACGAAACACATCGTGCTCTGCGGGTGCGAGCGGCTCATCACGGCCGAAGCACCGAGGCCGAGATCCGCGCCATTATTGAGGCCGCTGTTCGTCCCTCTGAGCGTGTTAAGCTCGGCTCCTTGCTGGCGTCTATTGGTCGGGACGCTGAGCTTTCAGACAGCGACGTTGAAGGCCTGCAGGAGAATCGCGATAAGACGCCAGTTGCACCGATGACCTTCGAATGATCTTGCTGGACACGAACGTTATATCCGAGCCGTGGAAACCGGTTCCTGACGAGGCAGTGGTCGCCTGGTTGGACGCCCAGGCCATCGAGACGCTGTTCCTTTCCGCAATAACGATTGCTGAACTTCGCTTCGGGATCGCTGCCATGCCCTCGGGCAAACGGCAGACTATCCTTCGAGACCGCCTTGAGGGCGAAGTGCTGCCTCACTTTTCCGAGCGTATCCTCCCCTTTAACTTGGTGACTTCACAGTTTTACGCGGAACTGATGGCGCGCGCTCGAGTATCTGGGAAAGCGATCGGTGCGGCCGATAGCTACATTGCCGCCACAGCAGCAGCGAACGGCCTCGCAGTCGCAACTCGCGACACAAGTCCGTTCGAGGCCGCTGAGTTGAAAGTGATAAATCCCTGGTCGCGATAACGAGAGTATGGATCTGCGCGCCATTGGTTCTGATCCCTTCAACTGCTACGAGGAAAGGTCGCACTGGCACTCACGTAAAGGCACCTGGGAGCCGCGGGCTTGAGCGCTGCGGCTTCCAGTCTTGCATCCATTTGTGAGCAGCGGCTTACACGCCGGCACAAAAGGTGCAGACGTGGATTCAAGACCATAACTGCAGAGCTACCCGCGCAGTTGTCTTGATTCTTCGTCGTGCAAAGGCCGATGGGGCTTCAATTTCGCCCAGATGGTCCACCACCCATGTCGCCAGTTGCATGAACGGTGCGGCAAGAGACCTGCCCAGATCGATCAGCCTTGGGGGAGCGGCAGCTCGGTTGCGTCGCTGCGACATCGGTTGATGATCGTTGATGGGCGGCCGTTTGATGGAAGGCGGCGCTACCTGGATTTGTTGCCGAACCGGGATTGTGGCGATGGTCGCCAGAAACTGAGCGAGCGGAAGAGTGAGAGGAGGGAAGGGGATTTCGCGGCGAGTTTGGAGGTTGGAGAGAGTTCCGGCCGGCTCGTTACGGAGAAACGACATGGCACAGGCCATTGAGAAAATCACGCTCAGTGTTGGACGTGACATCCCTTTCAATAAACTCATCTTGAGCGAACAAAACGTGCGTCGGGTAAAGGCGGGCGTCTCGATCGAAGATCTCGCGGAGGACATAGCGCGCCGCGGATTGCTGACCAGCCTGAATGTTCGGGCTCAGGTCGATGATGGCGGCAACGAGACCGGCTTTTATCGTATCCCGGCTGGTGGCCGGCGCTACCGTGCGCTTGAACTGCTTGTCTCACGCAAACGGCTCGCAAAGACCGCGGGAATTCCCTGCATCATCAGCAGCGGCGAAACCCCCGAAGCTGAGGATTCTCTTGCCGAAAATGTCCAGCGCGTCGATCTTCATCCCCTTGACCAATACCGCGCATTCCAGACACTGCGCGAGCAGGGGATTGGCGAAGAGGAAATCGCAGCCCGCTTCTTTGTCTCGGCAGCGACCGTCCGGCAACGGCTGCGTCTGGCATCGGTCTCGCCGCGGCTGCTCGAACTCTATGCCAACGAGGACATGAAACTTGAACTGGTCATGGCCTTTTCCATCACCAATGACCATGCCCGGCAGGAGCAGGTCTGGGACACGATCTCGCGCCAGCAGCTTCGCGAACCCTACTATATCCGCAGGCTTCTGACGGAAACGACGGTCCGCGCGAGCGATCGCCGCTCCGTCTACGTTGGAATCGACGCCTATGAAGCCGCTGGCGGTGTCGTAATGCGCGACCTGTTCGAGCAGGACAACGGCGGATGGCTTCAGGACCCTGCCCTGCTCGAGCAATTGGCACTGGAGAAATTAACGGCAGATGCCGAGGCGCTCAAAGCAGCGGAAGGCTGGAAGTGGGTCGAAGCTGCCCTCGACTTTCCTTACGGTCATACAGCGGGGCTGCGTCGTTTCTATGGCCACCAGGCCGAAATGACCGGGCAGGAGATTGCTCGGTACGGCGCGCTCAAGACCGAATACGACGAACTCGACGCAACTTATGGCGAGGCCGAGGAGCCTTGCGAGGCAACTGAACATCGGCTGGAGGAGGTCGGGCGCGAACTCGATCGGTTCAACGATCGGCCATATGTCTTCGATTCTCAGGACGTCGCCCGTGGCGGCGTGTTCGTCTCGCTCGATACCGGCGGCGAACTGAGGATCGAGCGCGGCTTTGTCCGACCGGAGGACGAACCGCAGCCTGAGACGGTGGAGACCGATGCCTTGATCTTCAGGAGCGATGTCGCCCGCGACGTGACCGGATCATCATCGACCGGCGGGGTATCAATCGGCGGCCGGGCTGTGGATGACCAGGCAGAGGAGGAAGACGATGTCATCCGCCCCTTGTCCGACCGCTTGGTTGTCGATCTGACGGCGATCCGCACCGTGGCCCTGCGCAATGCGCTCGCCAACAACCCAGCCGTTGCCTTCATTGCCGTCCTGCACGCGTTTGTCCTGAAAACCTTCTACCCATATAGCTCCGACACGTGCCTGGAACTGACGCTGCAAAGCGCCAGGTTCGGCCAGAGCGAAGGGTTGGGCGACACGGTCTGGGCAAAGGAAATCGATCAGCGGCAGGAGGCATGGGGCCAGGACCTTCCGAAGGCGCCCGACGAGCTCTGGGACTTCCTGATCACGCTCGATGAGGTCAGCCGGCTGGCATTGTTTGCCCATTGCGCATCCCTTTCGCTGAACGTCGTGATCGAACCATGGAACAAGCGCACGCGCGCGGTCGCTCATGCCGATCAGGTCGCTCGTTCGATCGGTTTCGACATGGTCTCCGCCGGCTGGGCGCCGACAGTCGATGCCTATCTTGGACGCGTTACCAAGGCGCATATCCTGCAGGCCGTGCGGGAGGCGACGGGCGAGCAGTCGGCTCATCTGATCGATCATCTGAAGAAGGCCGATATGGCGCGTGAAGCCGAGCGTCTGCTCGCCGGCAGCGGCTGGCTTCCCGAGCCGCTGAGGATGGCGATTGCAGAGGCATCGGCAGATAGCCCCGGGACAGCAGCCGGTGACGTCGCCGACAACACCGGCGGCGATGCTCTCCCCGAAGCTGAGGCTTCAGATCTTGCAGCTATCCTCGGTGGCAAGGCGAATATCGACGAAACGGCAGCGGAGCCGCACGAGGCCGTTCAGGAGCAGAAGCATCTCGATGCTGCCGAGTAGGCTTTAACCCGACCAGTCAAGGTCCGGTCGGTACGCCGGGCCTTCAATTCCGATCCACTCGCACGGTCCGGCTCCGACAGGAAACCGGACCGCTTTCGTTTTAAGGAGCTAATATCATGGACACCATCACTTCTGCCTCGCAAACAGTATCCTCCGGCTTCAACGTCGACATCTCGCGCGGTGAGCGTAATGGCCGCGTCTCATCCGAATGGTTCTCCCGGCCTGATGACGAGCGCTATCTTTCGCTCGGCGAACTCTTCGGTGCGGTCAAGTCGCGCGCTGACCGCGCCCATGCCCGCACGGTGGAAAGTTCCTCAATCCGCCTCGAAGCCAATCGCGACAATCCCGAGCGGCTCGAACTGATCGTGTCCGGCAACCAGCGACCGGTTGCGCCGACGCATTGGAGTTATAGTCAGCTGTGCACACTGGTCGGGGCGCCCGCCACCTATATGCGTCAGCTTCCCGCGCCTCTTGCCGCGATCAATCTGCAGCATGGCCTACTCAAACATCGCGGCGAGCTCGTCAAAACGCTGGAGATGGACGACGGCCGTGTCGAGCTGCGGGCGGTGACCGGTCCGGAATACGGCAGGATATGGGACCACGAGCTCGTTTCCGCCGTGATGAAGATCGTCGGCAACGGAACCGGCGACACGATCTGGAAAGTACCGGGTCTGCTTGACTGGGCAAGCATGACCCACAATCCCTTCGTCGATATTTCCAAGGATACGACCACGCTCTACGCATCCGACCGCGATGTCTTCCTGTTCCTGGTCGACGATACCCATCCGATCGAGGCGGGACGCCTGCCCAATGGCGAACCTGACCTGTTCTTCCGCGGCTTCTATGCCTGGAACTCGGAGGTCGGATCGAAGACGCTCGGCATCGCCTCCTTTTATCTGCGCGCCGTCTGCGCCAACCGGAACATCTGGGGATCGGAAAATTTCCAGGAGATCAGCATTCGGCACAGCAAATTCGCCGCCGAGCGCTTCGCCCATGAAGCAGCACCAGCGCTGACAAGCTTTGCCAATTCCTCACCAGCGGCTTTTGTCGCTGGCATCCGTGCCGCCCGCGAGCGGATCGTCGCCCGCGACGATGAGGATCGCCAAACGTTCCTGCGCCGGCGTGGCTTCTCGAAAAGCGAAACGAACAAGATCATCGAGACTGTTTTCTCCGAAGAAGGCCGGCCGCCGGAATCGATCTTCGATTTCGTTCAGGGGATCACGGCACTGGCGCGTGACAAGACCCATCAGGACACCCGTCTCGAACTGGAAGGCAAGGCACGGAAGCTACTTGAAAGCGCGGCCTGATCGCACCTATCACAAAGCGATGCCGTCGATTGGTCCGAACCCGACTGGCGGCGCCGCCATTTCCAGAAATGCCATATCCCTCAACGCCTTCCGCGCTCGTTGACGACCGCATGCGAGCAGCATTTCTGGGAGAAAGGAACGCACGGGCGGGGGCAGTCGGTTCCGCCTCCCTGCCGGCCGCTATGCTGAGGCTCCCGCGGCTGCCCTTGTTCCGCCCTTAGCGTGGCGAGAATTCCCGAAATCCCGCCTTCGGCGGCGCTATGCTGATTTCTCCGATACTCTTCATCGTCTGTTTGGAACCCGCCCGGCGGGCGGGTTGCCCCACCGTCCCTTTTTCTGGCGTCAACAGCACGGTCCGGCCGGCAGGTGATTCGCCATTGCGTCCTAGAATTTCTCCAAAATAAGTCAGTTTAACCCGCGTTCCTGGCTGACGCGGAAGGCACTCAACTTGTTCAAAAGATCCTCCGAGATCTCGAACTGCCGTGCCGTTCCCCGCCCCATGGAGTTCTTCACCATCGTCTCCGTCAGCATTCCTCGCTTTACCAGAAGGTCGACGGTCTCCTTCACGCCAGTTCGCGTCAACTCGGTAATTTCGATGATATTCGAAAGGGTTAGCTTCTGGTGAGCCTGGCTCATCGTGTAGAGGATCGTCATCATGCCGACCTGCTTCAGCCGTGCTTGCGGTGTCTCGTCCTCCAGTGGATGATCGAGGATCTCGTGGAGAATAAGTCCCGAGAAGGCAAGATTGTGCCACTGTTTTTTTAGGGCGCTTGTCATGTCATTTAACTGTGTTATATAAGGCAGTATGAGAGCGGGAAGGCAACTCTGCAAGGCCTTCCCGAATGCGATGGAGCATTGTCGTTCCGAAGGGGTCTTCCATGAAAAGCCTTCTGTTGAATTCGTTGCTTGCGATCTACTGCATGATCTCATCCTATCTTATTTCCGGCAGTAAAGCGCAAGCTGAAGATTGGGGATGTCAGGTTATCCTGTGCCTTTCCAATCCCGGCGGGCCGACCCAGTATGGCGAATGCCGGCCGCCGATCCAGAAACTGTGGCGGGAGCTTGCCAGGGGGCACTCGTTCCCGACCTGCAGCGGCGTCGGTTTTCACAGCTCGCGGCCTGGTTACGAACCCTATTATTGCGACGCCGGGTACAGGCTGACCGGTGATGGCGGCCCCAGGGGGCGGCAAGTGACCTGTGTGTCGATTTCGCCGCAGCCGGTGAGCAATGCGCTCTGCCCGAATAACGGTGACGACTTTAGCGCCCGCGACAATTCGGTACTGTCGCCGCATTGGCAGCGTCAGGATGGGCGCCGCCGGTGCATGGGCTATCCGATTGTGCGCCCGAATATGAGGCCGCAGCCTCACTATATCGACGTCACCATCGACGGCTCGACCACGCAGAGAGTGTGGTACTGACAATGGCCGCTGTGTTCGTCGATATCGCACAGGCCTGCGCGCCGATGGCGGAGGTCGAAACGCTCGCGGGCGTCGTCAGCCTTGAGAGCCACTTTCAGCCTCTCGCCATTCGCGTCAACAGCGGCCCGCCACTTGCCGACCAGCCCGCTTCGAAGGCCGAGGCGATTGAGGTGGCCACATCTCTGATTGCTGATCGCAAGGATATTCAGATCGGCCTTGGTGGCCTCGGGATCGAGGCGCTTCAGAAACTCGATCTGTCCGTTGCGGACGCCCTCGATCCTTGCCTGAACCTCAAGGCCACAGCGAGGCTTCTCGACGGATACTACCGTCAGGCTGTGCGCGCGGGTGACGATCCGGCTCGGGCAGAGACGGTAATGCTCCGCTCCTACTATGGCCGCGATGATCCATCCGTTGGCGCAATGGTCCGGTATGACGAGCAGGTGCGCCAGGAGATAAAGCAGCTATCGCCAATCCTGGCGTCGCTCACCATTGCCGGATTGGACAGCCAGGTTCCATCAGCCACACCGCCGAAGGATCAGCCGGGGCAAGCGCCTCCGAAAGAGCCCGCCCACGCCGCTAAAGCCACTGAAGCCGCATCGTGGGACGTTTTCAATTCCCGACGGCAATCCTCGGTTCTCGTTTTCCATAATGATCGATCGGAGCAAAGTGAATGATCTCCAAAGCCCGTCTTCGACCCGTTGTCGCCTCCACACTCATGGCGACCGTCCTCGTCGCCTGCATGGTTGAACCGGCCTTCGCCCAGGCCGCGGGCATCGAAACCGTGCTCCAGAACATCGTCGATATGCTGACCGGCAATATCGCCCGTCTGCTGGCGGTCATCGCCGTCATCATCATCTGCATTGCCTGGATGTTTGGATACATGGATCTGAGGCGCGCAGGCTTCTGGATTATCGGTATCGGCGGAATTTTCGGCGCCACCGAACTGGTCAACACTATCGTCGGGAGCTGATCGCAATGGTGAGCACCCCGCGCCTCGACGACGATACGCTGTTTCTCGCCTGCACCCGCCCGGCAATGATCGCCGGTGTGACCGTGGAGGCGATGGGCGTCAACATCATGCTGACCACCATCCTCTATATCACCGCGGGATCCATCGCCTATGCGCTCACCGGCGTCGTCTTTCATTTCCTGTTTCGCGCCCTCGTCAGACATGACCATAACGAGTTCCGGATCCTCCTGGCATGGATCGAGACCCGGGGCCGCTCGCGCAATGCTACCTACTGGGGCGGCGCCACGCTCTCCCCTTTGACGCTCGCCAGGCGCTATGACGAAAGGGATCTCAGCCTTGCCTAGTATAGCGACCCTCCGGTCCCGCGAACTCGGGCCGGAGACTTTCATCCCCTATGTCAGGCATGTCGACGAGACGACCATCGCGCTCGATTCCAGAGCGCTGATGACTATGATCGCTCTCCAGGGTGTGTCCTTCGAGACCGCCGATACCCGCGACCTCAACGGGTTGCACCGTAGCCTCAACACGCTCTACCGCAATATCGCCGACGAGCGGCTGGCGCTTTGGACGCATGTCGTGCGCCGCCGTGCCAATGCCTATCCCGAGGGGCGGTTCGCCAATCCTTTCTCCGACGGCCTCAATACCAAGTATCGTGAACGGATGGTGCGCGAAGATCTGTTTTGCAACGACCTCTACCTCACCCTGGTCTGGCATTCCAGCCGGGATCCCGTCGAAAAGGCCGCCAGCCTTCTTTCCCGGCTGCGCAAGGTGCGCCGGTCCGGTATCGAACTCGATGAGCAGGCCCTGAAGCATTTAGCCGACCGGGTGGCGGACGTGCTGGCGGGGCTGCAACGTTTCGAGCCGCGTATCCTCACTCTACACGAGCAGGACGGTATCCTGTTCTCCGAGCCGAGCGAAGTTCTCCATCAGCTCGTCGGCGGGCGGCGAGAACCGGTTCCGCTGACGGAGGGAAAGATTTCTTCGGCGATCTATTCCGACCGGGTCATCTTCGGGCGCGAGACCGTCGAGATCCGCCACGAGGCCGAAAGCCGCTATGCCGGCATGTTCGGCTTCAAGGAATATCCGGCGACCACGCGCAGCGGCATGCTCGACGGTATCCTGACGGCACCCTTCGAACTCATCCTGACGCAGTCCTTCGCTTTCGCCTCCAAAGCCGATGCCCGTGCGATCATGGGCCGCAAGCAGAACCAAATGGTCAGCGCCGGCGACAAGGCGGCCTCGCAGATCGAAGAGCTTAGTGAGGCGATGGACGAGCTGGAATCCAACCGTTTCGTTCTCGGAGAGCATCATCTTGCGTTGTCGGTCTTTGCCCCCTCGGTCAAGGAACTCACCGACCACATAGCGAAGGCGCGCGCCTATCTCACCAGTGGTGGTGCGGTCGTCGCCCGCGAGGACCTCGGGCTCGAGGCTGCCTGGTGGGCGCAATTGCCAGGTAATTTCCGTTTTCGGGCGCGCTCGGGGGCGATCACGTCGCGGAACTTTGCAGCATTTGCTCCTTATCATTCTTATCCGGCTGGCCAGAAGGACGGCAACGAATGGGGACCGGCGGTCGCCATGCTCAAAACCGTATCGGGATCGCCCTTTTATTTCAATTTCCATCACAGCGACCTTGGCAACACCTTCGTCTGCGGTCCTTCAGGTGCCGGCAAGACGGTACTGTTGAACTTCATGCTGTCCCAGCTCGAAAAGCATGATCCGCATATGGTCTTCTTCGACAAGGACCGGGGCGCCGACCTTTTCGTGCGCGCGGCCGGTGGCACCTATCTGCCGCTGAAGAACGGTATCACCACCGGCTGCGCGCCGTTGAAGGCGCTGGACCTTACTCCAGAATACAAGCTATTCCTCACCGGCTGGATCGCCAAGCTGGTCGGATCAGCATCCGGCGAACTATCGATCACCGAGTTGCGCGACGTCGCCTCGGCGGTCGACGGGGTGGCGGACCTGCCGGTGGAGCGTCGCTCCATCGGCGCCCTGCGCACTTTTCTCAACAACACCGATCCGGAGGGCATCGCCTCGCGGCTGAGACGATGGGAGAGGGGAGGGCCGCTCGGCTGGGTCTTCGACAGCGGAACCGACGACATCGGCATTGGCGCCAAGTTCATCGGCTACGACATGACCGATTTCCTCGACAACGAGGAGATTCGCACGCCGTTGATGGCCTATCTGTTCTATCGCATCGAGCAGTTGATCGACGGGCGCCGCATCATCATCGTTATCGACGAATTCTGGAAGGCGTTGCAGGATGAAGGTTTTCGCGACCTGGCGCAAAACAAGCTGAAGACCATCCGAAAGCAGAACGGGCTCATGCTGTTTGCGACCCAGAGCCCACGCGACGCTATCGTTTCGCCGATCGCCCATACGATCATCGAACAGTGCCCGACGCAGATTTTCCTGCCGAACCCGCGCGGCGATCGTAGCGACTACGTCGCCGGTTTCAAGCTGACGGAGCGCGAATTCGAGCTCGTCTCACGCGAGCTCTCCGTCGAAAGTCGGCGGTTCATCGTCAAGCAAGGACACAACAGTGTCGTCGCCGAACTGAACCTCAATGGTTTTGACGATGAGCTCGCCATCCTTTCTGGCCGGACAGCCAATGTGGAACTTGCTGATGCCATCCGTGCCGAGGTCGGCGACGGGCTGGAGGATTGGCTTCCGGTGTTCCAAGAACGAAGGAGGGCGGGCTGATGCGGGCGAATGGAATACGGGCAAGCGTTGCGCTGCTGATGCTGCTCCTGTCGACGGGGCTGACAAAGGCCCAAGGCATCCCGGTCATCGATACATCAGCGATCGCCAAGCAGATCGAGAGCATCGCTCAGCTGAAGTCGCAGCTCGATACGCTCAATCAGCAGCTTCAGCAGGCCCAGCAGCTCTACGGATCGCTGAACAAGATCACCAATATGGCTGATGTGGCGAGCCTGCTGAACGATCCTTCGATCCGCAAGGCGCTCCCGCAGGACTTCAACGCGATCGAGGGGCTGTTCAAGGGTTCCGGGACGGGGGTTTTCGGCAGCTCCGCATCAAAATTCCTTGAGAACAATTCCACTTATCGCACCGATGCCGAAGATTTCTATGCGCAGGAGCTTTCGCGCCTTCAAAACCAGAATGCAGGTCAGATGAGCCTTGGGCAGCAGATCTACGATGCCGCCACCAAACGCATCGACGGCATTGATCAGCTTCGTCAGCAGATCTCCAGTGCGGCCGACGCCAAGGATATCGCCGACCTGCAGGCCCGCCTCCAGGTTGAAACCGCTTTCTTGCAGACCGACGTCCTTCGCATGCAGGGCCTGCAGATGGTCCAACAGGCTCAGGTGCAGGTCGATGAGCAGCGCAAAGCCGAAGACTGGCGCAAGCGCATGGACACGATGGGAGCGGCGCTCAAATGAAGTGGCTCTTTTCCAGTGCGACGCTGGTTTTCCTGTCGGCTTGTTCCCCCCAAACAGACAAGATCTACACCGTCGACGAGCTCGCCGGCGATGAGGCGTTGCTGACAAAGATCCTCGGCGAGTGCCGCAACAATGCCGGGAAGCTTTGGGAAACGCCCACCTGCCGCAACGCTGAAGCCGCCGACGGCAAGCTGCGTCTCGAGCGTGGGCGCAGGGCGCTCGGAGGCTGAGCGATGTATCAGGTCTTCAGCTTCGTCGACGGGCAGTTCAAGACGCCACTGGAAAACTTCATTTCCTCCGGCACCTCGAATATCGCCAGCTGGGTCAGCGGCCCGCTGACGGCGGCGCTGACACTCTATGTGGTGCTCTACGGCTACTTGGTTCTCCGCGGATCCGTCCAGGAGCCGATCCTCGAATTCGCCTTCCGGGCGATGAAGCTCGCCATCATCGTCATGCTGGTCAGAAATGCGAGCGACTATCAGACCTACGTCACCAATGTCTTTTTCGACTCATTGCCGCGCGAGATCTCCCAGGCGCTGAACTCCGGCACGGCGCCAAGTGCTTCGACCTTCGATAGTCTGCTCGATAAGGGCCAGAAGTGTGCCTACGAAATCTGGTCTCGGGCTTCCTGGCCGGTCGACATCGTCACTGGTATCGGCGGCATGATGGTCATCGGCGCGAGCTTCATCGTGGCGGCGATCGGCTATATCGTTTCCCTCTACGCCCGGCTGGCGCTTGCGATCGTGTTGGCGATCGGCCCGATTTTCATCGCGCTCGCCATGTTTCAGTCGACCCGCCGTTTCACTGAATCCTGGATCGGCCAGCTTGTAAACTTCGTCATCTTGCAGGTGCTGGTCGTTGCCATCGGCTCGCTGCTGATCACCTGCATCGACACGACCTTTGCGGCGATCGAAGGTTATAGCGACGTCCTGATGCGGCCGATCGCGCTCTGCGCCATCTGCCTTGCCGCTCTCTACGTCTTCTACCAGTTGCCCGGCATCGCATCGGCACTTGCTGCGGGCGGAGCCTCGCTGACCTACGGCTATGGCGCCGCGCGCGATGCACACGAAAGCACGCTCGCCTGGGCCTCATCTCACACAGTGAGAGCCGCCGGCCGCGGGGCGCGTGCGGTCGGCCGCCGCCTGGCGCCAGGCCGGACCGAATGACGGCTTAACGTTCAAGACAATGACAGGTTATTTCCGCATGATCCGGTTCGTTTTATCGCTTTTCCTGGTCGCCAGCCTGACGGCTTGCGGCTCGATCTCCCACCCTCTTCCCAAATGTGATGGTTATTCCCGTCGACCGCTGAACCGCGCCATGTGGCAGTGGGACGGCAACGCAAAAGCGGAGCAGCCGGCGGCCGGGACTGTTGCCGCGGAGACCACGAGCCATGCCGCCTCCTATCTAAAAGGATCGGCTTCGGCCACGCCGCCCGCCTTCGCACATTTTGATCTCGCGGGTTCCTATCGTCCTTGTGGGGGCAGGTGACATGGTGACCACGGACAGTCTCAAAAGTTATTTTGAAAAGGCCCGCCGGTTCGATCAGGATCGAATGATGCAGGTCGAGCGTTCCGCACGCATCGCCTGGTTCGTTGCCGCTTGCGCCAGCGTCCTTGCGGGCTTCTCCACATTTGCCGTCGCTGGCCTTACGCCTTTGAAAACCGTCGAGCCCTTCGTTGTGCGGGTCGATAATTCCACAGGCATCGTCGACGTGGTCTCGGCGCTGACATCGACAGCCGGCACCTATGACGAGGCCGTCACCAAATATTTTGCGGCCAAGTATGTTCGATCCCGGGAGGGCTATGTCTGGAGCGAAGGCGAGGAGAATTTTCGGACGGTCGCCTTGTTGTCGACGCAACCGGAGCAGACCCGGTTTGCAGCGGTCTACCGCGGCGGCAACCCGGACTCTCCGCAGAATATTTACGGCCGCAGTGCGACCTCGCGGATCAATATCGTTTCGATCTCGCTGATCAACGCGAATGTGGCATCCGTCCGCTATATGAGAACCGTTACCCGTGGTGACGACGTGCGCACTACGCACTGGGTCGCAACGCTCACCTTCTCCTATGTCAACGCTCCGATGTCCTCGACAGATCGGCTGGTCAATCCCCTCGGCTTCGCCGTCAGTGAATATCGCGCCGATCCGGAGGCCATCAATTGAAAAAACGTCTTCTCCTTCCGCTCATCCTGGCCACCAATTTTTCTTCCGCGGCGCTTGCGCTCGAAATCCCGCGCGGCGCCACGCAGGACAGCCGCATCCGCTTCGTCGATTACCAGCCCTACAACATCACCAAAGTCGTCGGCACGCTACGCTCTTCGGTGCAGATCGAATTCGCAGCCGACGAGGAAATTGCCCATGTCGCCGTTGGCAACAGCGTTGCGTGGGAGGTGGCGCCGGCCGGCAATATCCTGTTCCTGAAGCCCCGGGAAAACCAGCCGGTAACAAACATCTCGGTGGTGACGACACGACGGGACGGGTCGACCCGCAGTTATCAGATGGAACTGACGGTCCGCAACGGCAGCGTCGAAGCCGGCCAGAACACCTACTTCTATGTCAAGTATCGCTACCCGGCCGACGAAGCCGAGCGGCGCCGGCAGGCGGCGGCTGCCCGGGCGCAGGCAGCACAGGCCGGTGAGGCTGATCACGTGCTTGCCCTTCACGAGGCCTATGGACCGCGAACTGGCGTTACTCGGCGCAAGGGGCCCACGCGCTCGAGCCGCAAGCAGTCTACGACAATGGCAAGGTCACCACCTTCGCCTTCGTCGGCAACCAGGAAATGCCGGCGATCTATATGGAAAACTCCGACGGCACCGAAAGCCTGGTCCCGAAATCCGTCGACGGGAACTTGGTGCTGGTTCATGCGATCAGCCGCAAATTCGTGTTGCGCAGGGGCGGCGATGTCCTCTGCGTCTTCAACGAAGCCTACGATCGGGTCGGCATCAATCCCGAGACCAACACGACGTCACCGTCGGTCGAGCGCGTCGTCAAGGAGCAGCCGGACGCTGCGTAATAGGAGGTGTCGGTGTCATGGCCGAAGAAGAAATTACCCCGATTCCAGGCGAACGCGCCGAGACCTCGATCGGTCGCCGGCTGGACAACAACCCGATCCTCAAACGCGGCGCCGTCGCCCTGGCTATCGTCACCTTTGTCGCTTTCGCGCTCTGGTCGATGCGCGGGCAGGATAAGCCGTCGGGTGGCGTGCAGCCGGAGCGGGTCGTGATCCGTCAGACATCAGACTTCGAGCCGGCGAAGGAGCCGGTTCAGCCGGTGGCGCCGCCGGCGCAGGTCCTGCTCCCGACGCCCGGCGTAACCGAGCAGGCGCCAAATGACGATGACAAGCTGCTCGATGCTGCGCGCCGCGCACCGGTCATCGCCTATGGCGGCGAGAAGTCGCCGACGCCGCGACAGGACGAGGCCGGAAGGTCCGATGAGAGCTCAAACTACGTGCCGCTCGGCTCCAATCCGGGCAGCTTCTCCTCGCAGGACGAAAACGAGGACCAGCGGTTCAACCGCCTGCTATCGCCGACACAATTGCAGGGATCGCGCGCCGGCACGCTCGGCAATCGAGACTTTGTCGTCGCAATGGGCACGTCCATCCCTTGTGTTCTGGAAACAGCGCTCTCCTCCGACCAGCCAGGGTTTACGAGTTGTGTCATCAACCGTGACATTCTGTCGGATAATGGACGTGTCGTGCTGATGGAAAAAGGCACTCAGGTCGTCGGCGAATATCGTGGCGGTCTTCGTCGCGGTCAAAAACGCCTGTTCGTCCTCTGGAATCGCGCGAAGACGCCGAAAGGCGTCATCATTACGCTGGCGTCGCCGGCAACCGATGCCCTCGGGCGGGCCGGCGTCGACGGTTATGTCGAAACGCATTGGTGGGAACGTTTCGGTAGCGCGATCCTGCTGTCGATCGTTGGCGACGCGACTTCCTATGCCAGCAGCCGGCTTCAAGACAACGAGGTCGAGGCGCAAAACACCACCAGTGCCGGTCAGCAGGCCGCAGCGATTGCGGTCGAGCAGTCGATCAACATTGCCCCGACCCTCCTGAAACATCAGGGCGAACTGGTTTCGATCTTTGTCGCGCGTGATCTCGATTTTTCGAGCGTCTACCGGCTTCGCGTGACCGAACCTCGCAATCGCATCTACGACCGTGCCGTGCTTGGAGATTTCAAGCCGGATTCAAGGCTTGTGACAAAATAGGTTCGAGAATGACTGAAGCTGCTGATTCAGGCGTTGTCCGTGAACTGCTTTCGCCGTTTTCACGCTTCCTTCGCGATAAGACGCTCTATGAGGTCATCGTCAATCGGCCCGGCCAAGTTGTTACGGAGGGGAGGGAGGGATGGCAGACCTACGAAGTGCCGGAGTTGTCGTACGACAGGCTGATGCGTCTCGCGCGGGCGGTCGCGAGCTTTTCCAACCAATCGATCGACGAGACACGCCCGATCCTGTCGGCGACCTTGCCGGATGATGAGCGGATTCAGATCGTGATCCCGCCCGCCACGACGAAGGAAACGGTGAGCATCACCATCCGCAAGCCATCGTCGGTGTCGCTGACCCTCGATGATCTCGACCATGGGGGCCTCTTCGCCGACATCGCGCCGGAGGAAGGCAGCGGAAGGCGATCAGATCAAAGGCTGCTGGAAAACTATCGGATCGGCGCCTATAAGGCGTTTCTGCGCGAGGCAGTGTTCGCCAGAAAGAACATCATCATCTCCGGCGCGACGGGGTCGGGAAAGACGACCCTCTCGAAGGCATTGGTCCGCCATATCCCGCAAAACGAGCGGATCATTTCCATCGAGGACACGCCGGAACTGGTGGTCCCGCAGCCCAACCACGTTCGGCTCTTCTACGCCAAGGGCGGCCAGGGGCTGGCCAAAGTCGGCGCGAAGGACCTGCTCGAATCTTGTCTGCGCATGCGGCCCGACCGCATCCTGCTGCAGGAGCTGCGAGACGGCACAGCCTTCTACTATATTCGCAACGTCAATTCCGGCCATCCGGGCTCGATCACCACGGTTCACGCCGATTCCGCCCGCCTCGCCTTCGAGCAACTGACATTGCTGGTCAAGGAGTCGGACGGCGGCGGGGATCTCGAGCGGCACGATATCCGCGAGATGCTGACGGCCGCGATCGATATCATCGTCCAATGCAAGAGGATCGATGGTCGGTTTCGGGTGAGCGAGGTCTATTATCGGGACGCCGTCAAGGCGAATGACAATGGCCGCGGGAGCTGAAATTTGCCGGGTGCTCGCGTTTCCGTTTGAACCTTGAATGTAAGTAAAAAATCCATTACTTTCAGATATCTGAAATAGGAGATTTCCAATGGCTTCTCTGGCGGTCACAATGAAGGGGCAAATTACGCTGAGACGGGATTTGCTGACACATCTTGGGATAAAGCCCGGTGAGCGGATCGAATTCGACAAGCTGCCTGGGGGTGAGTTGCGGGTGAAGGCGGCTCGTCCAACGGGGACGATCGACGATTTTATCGGTCGGCATGCTGGCAAAGCAAGAAGGCCGTTGACCATCGAAGAGATGAACGAAATCGCGGCCTCCGGTTGGGCCGGCGAGGAATGAAGGTCTCAGTCGATACCAACATTCTCGCTCGGGCAGTCCTGCAGGACGATGCGAAGCAGGGGAGGGCGGCGGCAAAACTCCTCAGGCAAGCATCGCTGATTGCGGTTTCCCTGCCGAGCCTATGTGAGCTCGTCTGGATACTGCGCCGAGGTGCCAAGCTATCGAAGGACGATGTTTCACAGACCATCCGCGACCTGCTCAATGCCGGCAATGTGGCCATGAACCGTCCAGCAGTCGAAGCGGGACTGGCCGTGCTGGAGGCGGGTGGAGATTTCGCCGATGGCGTTATCGCCCATGAAGGAGCATGGCTCGGCGGCGAGAGCTTCGTGTCTTTCGACAAGCAGGCAGTCGAACTGGTGACCCGCCAAGGCCAATCTGCGCGTCTTCTCGCCTAACGTTGTGCAGGCTCGAGAGCAGATAAAGGAAGATCTCAATCACGGCAGGCGCGGCATTTCACCCTCGGCTACACGCCAGATCCATGGCGCCATCTCTGGCCTCGCAGCAATCATCTCGCTCAGAGCAACCTCATAGTCTTCGTCCACATTCGTCGGAATGATGAAAAAGGCCACGGGCGCCGGTCTGGCATCTGGTAATGTCACGGAGGCAATCGGCTGACCACGTGAAAGATCGAAGCGCAATCCCTTTTTGCTTCTGCGCTTTAACCCGGAGAGCCGTTCGAGGAGCCGCTGTTCGTAGATGTTTTCGAACGGAATCCAGTTCTCGTTCACCACCATCATCGCCACTTCCTCCACGGATGCGATCCCCGCACTCGAAATGCCGAAAGTGGCGATCACGATAAGATGGAACTCTTCGTTTGATCGCCACAGTTCCAGCTCGGTGTCATATCGTCCATTCAACCGCTTCCATGCTCCCTCATCGATCATGAGAGGAAAGGGCAGGTGGCGAACCAGGATTTTCTGGCTATCGCGAGCTGGCGAAAACTCCTTCACCTCCGCGATGATCAACATCAGTTTGCGCGGTCCCGGTCCATTTGCCTTGGCTCCGGCCAAAGTTGCGGCACGCCGGGCGGAAATTCCTTCCTTGTCGTCCTGGTGATACACTTCCGGGATAAACAGAATATCGCTGAGCGGGCCGCCGCGGACGATCATCTGTCTTGCGGCATTCTGCAGGCTGCTGCGGACGCGGCCCCAGCCGCGCTTTCCAGCCCATAGCGAGGTCCATTCCGTAAGCTCTCCCGTATCCCAGAGATAATGGAGCATCGCCCTCAGCGAGAGTTTTTTGGGATCGCTTAGTACCCTTTCTGATGGGTCTGAAGGCACCGTCGACGTCAGTCGGTTCGCCCGTTTCGAGAGAGAGAAATCAAGTTTCAGCATCGTTGCACCGGTCGCCGCGTCGACCTGGATCGCATGGCCAATTAACGGACCGAGACCGGACAGTTCATAAGGCGGCTCGTATGATGGGCATCCGGGATCATGCTGCCGGCCTGAGAGCGGCATGCGTTTGATCAGGAATTGGTCATCCATCCGCGCGATGTACATAGGCACCGGCGGCTCACGACACAGGCAAAGTGGCCTGAGCTTATGTTCGTAAGCGCGTTCGAGCTGAGGCAGAAACTCTGGAGAACTGTCATCGAATGCCTGGTCGCCGATCAAAAACTGTCGCACGTCGTTCCTCCCTTTCCTGACCAAGGCTGATCGAGCCGTAGCACGAGCTTCATGGATTATACTAGCGCAAAATAGTTAGTATATTGATATCACAGTCGCTGGGGCTGATCTCATCGCCATAGGCAGGAAAGGGGAACTGCCGTGAGCCGATCGCCGAATGGCGCGATATCGGCGCCGTCGTAAAGAACGACGCCGAAGGCAAATTTTTGCCCACATGCGTCCGCAAGCGTCTTCAGGCCCCCGAAATCGGTAGCCCTGACCGTGGCGCTCGCGTTTACCTCGATCCCGACGACCATCCCATGGTTACGCTCGAGCACGACCTCCACCTCATGCGTCTGCCGTTCCAACCTGCGAAAATTAGAACTATCAAGCATGATTAGAAGTCGACAGTTCGTTGATTAGAAGTCGATCCGTCGAAATTTAGGAGCTGCGCCAGCATAAAGTGAGTTCTAATCGAGTACTGCCCGGCCCTTCAAGCCGGCCGCAGCTGTCGGTCTGGCGAAAGAGGAAGAGGAGGGCAGGGAAGGGTTGGCTTGGCGGGTTGGAGAGCGCCGGCGCAGGCCGGCTCTTTCCTTGCTCTCGACAGGTTTCCCATGAACGTGATTTCTTCCTCGGCCGTGAGCACTCGCATGTCCTTGCATGGCTGCTTCGACCGCCCGAGCCGAGCGGGCTTCGTTTTCGAAGCCTGCAACATACCGCAGCCCGTTCTTAAACAGCAGGACCGCTTGATCTTTCCTATCACCAGCCGCTCGTGACGGAGGAAGCCTTATGTCATCCGCCTCCGAACTGGCGGACCGTCTCGCGCGCGACGCCGAGGCGGTCTGCCGCCATTACCTCTCCGCCGGCCATCGGGCCGGCAACTACTGGATCGTCGGCGATACCGCCAACAGCAAGGGCAGGTCGCTTTATGTCCATCTCTCCGGCCCGCGGACCGGACGATGGACAGATACAGCAACCTCTCAATACGGCGATCTGCTCGACCTCGTTCGGGAGACCTGCGGCCTGGTCGATTTCCGCGACGTCGCTGATGAGGCGCGGCGCTTTCTGAACGAACCCCAGCCCATCCCCGCGTCGTCCCGCAGGGGCGACGCTCACACCGATCCGCCGGTCAATAGACCGGCTGGCGAACGCGCAAGACGCTTGTTCCGGATGACAGAGCCGCTGGGCGGTTCACTGGCCGACAGCTATTTACGCCAGCGCGGCATCCTGCGAGCAGCGCTGTACCCGGCGCTCCGCTTTCACCCCTCGTGCTTTTACCGCGACCTCGTGACCGGCAGGACGAGTGCCTTGCCGGCCCTAATCGCAGCTGTGACCGATCCCTCCGGCGCGATCACCGGCGTGCATCGCACATGGCTCGATCCGCAGGGCGGGGGAAAGGCGAAGGTCGATGATCCCCGCCGCGCGCTCGGCGGGCTGCTCGGTAACGCCGTGCGCTTCTGCTTTCCTTTCCATGGACCGGTGTCGGTCATAGCTGCAGGCGAAGGTCTCGAAAGCATCCTGTCGCTCGCACATGTGATGCCCGGCATGCCGATGGTCTCGGCGCTGACCGCCAATCATCTTGCCGCCTTCCGGCTCCCCGATGGCTGCCGGCGTCTCTACATCGCAGCTGACGCCGATGCGGCCGGCCGCCACGGCATCGAGGGATTGAGCCGCCGCGCGCAGACGCTCGGGATCCTGCCGCTGGTGCTCGCCCCGGAGCTCGGCGACTTCAATGAGGATCTGCGCCGGCTCGGCCCGGAACGGCTCATCGCCAATCTAAGGGGGCAACTCGCCCCGGAGGACGCTCTGGTCTTTCTGCTCCCATAATCGCGCCGAAAGGGCAGGTTAGGGCGCGGGCATCGCAGGATGGCCGGTTCCTTCGCGGTCGCCGTTCGGGTGGGCGCGCCCGCGGGCCTGCCGAAAGGCGACCCTTACCATGCGGCGGGTGGGCCTTCAGCGGGTCGGTCAGGTTTCTTCCCCTGGCGGGGCCGCGGCCCGCCATTCCTCGCGCGGCAAAGAAACCTTCCCTCTGCCGCCCGGCGCTCTGCTGGGCCGCGGCATCAGGCGCCGCGGTTCCGGCCCGTCTGCCGCATGGACAGGGATCGCCGTCAGGCCGCCAGAAGCGCGGCCCAAGCCGACGGAGACCATCATGAACCTTGTCCTTCCCATTGACGACGCCTTCGAGCCCCATCACGGCTCTTCCGCGACCGACCGCTTCATCTACGAGTTGCAGATCTATGGCCATCGCCCTTTCCAGGACGAACCGGACCCGCGCCCGCTGCCAGAGGAGCCGGTCGTCGAGTCGGCGCTGACCGCCATGTTCGCCGCCCTATTCGAAATGCTCGGCGACACCCGTCTGGAGCCCGATCTCGAAGACCTACTCTGGTCGACGGTCAACCTCTTTCATCGCGCCGGCGAGCGCATCCAGCGCGAACTTCAGCGCAACGAGGATGGTCAGCGCGATGGTCAGCGCGGGCAGGACGGCTCGGAGGTAAAAAGTGTCGAGCTGGAACGCCTCGTTGCCGAAGGCGTCACGCTGCTCGAGCGCCGAAACGCCTTTGAATATATGCGCGATTTCTCGGCCGACATATTCGAAGCTCAAACAGGCTCGGCATGGCGGCCGCGAACCGGCTCCAAGGTCAACCACGCCAACATGACCGCGGCGATGATCGACTCTCGGGACTTTCTTTCTGCACGCCGGCGCGCCGAAACAGAGGTCTTAATACCGGCGGGCACCAAGATCGCCTTCTCCGGCGGCATGGAGTACAATGATCATGAATTGATCTGGGCCAAGCTCGACCAGGTCCACGCCAAACATTGGGACATGGTCCTGCTGCACGGCGGCTCGCCGAAGGGCGCCGAACGCATCGCCGCCTGCTGGGCCGATGCCCGCAAGGTGACGCAGATCTTCTTCAAGCCGAACTGGACGAAATACGCCAAGGCTGCTCCCTTTCGTCGTAACGACGAGATGCTCTCCGTCATGCCGGCCGGCGTCATCATATTCCCGGGTTCGGGTATCACCGGCAATCTCGCTGATAAGGCACGCCGTCTCGGCATCCCGGTCTGGCAGGCTGCGGAGGATGGCGCGTGAGCGCCATTTCCAGGAGAGGAAGACGAGCGATGAAGACCGCACACTTCAGATAACTTGTTATCGGCGGCGTAGTCCCTTCGACCATGTTCAGAACTTCGGTCGAGAATGTCCCATCAGAGCTTCATATTCTCTGTCGGCCAATCGCTCGATTGTCCGCAATTGTGCGGGAACATCCATCCGCTCATGCAACACTGCGGCAATGACAAACGTTGCATCGTCAACGACAATGTAGACGGCGTAGTGATGCTCGATTTTGTGAACTCGGAAGATTGAACTTCCGACTCGCTCGTCTTTCTTTGTCCTTACGCGGGCATAGGCTTGAGGGATGCTTTCAAATCCCGCCCGCAGCAGCCGGCCATATGCTTTTGCCTGTTCGGGAGACCATTTCCGGGCCGTTTCGCGGATCGCCAGACGATAGTTCTCAAGTGCGGTCGGCAGGATAAGAACGCGAGGAGCCACTAACGCAGCTCTTCGTCCAGTTCGGCGTCGATGGTATCCAGCGCAGAAAGGGGCAGCATCTTTCCGCTCAGGAATTCCTCTTCCGCGCGCAGCAGCGAGCGTATGGCATAGCGGCGATCTTCTTCGCGTGCCATGTCTTCGCGAATAAGGGCGCGCACATATTCGCTCGGCGTCGTATACTGGCTCTTCCCGTTGGCGCGCATATCAACGAAGGCGCGCATTTCATCGGGCAAGCTAACATGCAGGCTGCTGGTCATGGCCACGCCCTCCTTGTTCTGATTGCTGAATTGTTCTGTATCCGCATCGCGATGTCAATATTTGACATCGAGTTCAGTCTCGTATTCCGGTGGGCTCTGAGCATGGCCCGACTGCGCAGTCACTCGTGGATAGAGGCCATATTTGAGGCGATCGAGATGATACCGCGGTCGTTTGAACCTGGGGCGGGTTGGGCCGTGGCAGCGACAGGACCGACATATTCGCGACCGAGCAGCAAGCCGTGGCCCATTTTCTCGGTCCCACATCGGAAAACTCAGAAAGGCTCCAAACCCACTGCGATGCCGCCGGTCATCACCTGATTTCCCGTTAATATCGCGCCAATCGCCGCGCAAGGGATCCGCCAGCCGGCACTGCCGGGCGTGCCGTTTGAAATCCGGTATTCGGCCTCGGAGCGACAGCTCCACACGGCATTGCACATGGCCCGGGCTCGATGCGATTGCTGCGGGGGTTCCGCTGGGCCGGTGTAGGATTGCGCAGCTGGCACGTGCTTCCCGCTTGTGGTGACCGGGACGGGCGAGATCTTGCGCAGAATGGTGGCGGGAATTTCAAGCCCGCCTGGCTCTCTCACAATGCGCGAAGGGCTGTCGTGATGGTTGTACCCGCCTTCGGTCGCAATCGAGGACCATTCCCGTTCCTGTGTCGCCTTTCTAAGGGACCGGCCGCCATCAACGTCAACCCGCAAGGGGTTCCCCTGCGCTGGCGCTCCGGTGACGCCTGCGGCTCGGCCCCTTCTTCGGGCGCCATCGGGAATGGTCCCGAGCAACCGAAGGAGACATACCATGGCTACCACCATCGCAACCCTGACCGCCAAGACCGACGGCAGCCTTGAAGGCATCTTTGCGACCATCCGGGTGAACGCCCCGATCGCCATCGTCCCCAACGCCAGCAAGGCAAGCGAGGACGCACCCGACTACCGCATCATCCACCGCAAGACCGGCTTCGAAATCGGGGCGGCGTGGAACCGCATTGCCCGCCAGACCGGCGAGGAATATCTCTCCGTCAAGCTGGAAGCCCCTGAGATCGGCGTGATCTTCGGCAATGTCGCCCAGGCGCCTGGTGGTGACCCCGGCAAGAAGGTCATCCTCTGGAACAGCCCGAACTGAAGAGCAAAGCGAGCGGCCCCGAGCAATCGGGGCCAGCTTCGCCGTGTCTCGTTTGTCACGCGCGGTATCGGCAGTGAACGCGCGCATCGAGCCCGCTTGTCACTTCTCCTGTCGTGCCACACGAGACCAAGGACTGTCTGCTCAGATACTTGAAGTCTGCCGTGAGGCTCGTGCCGCCTCAAGGACTTCGCGGCCCCTCCAATTTTCAGCCGGCGCCCTGAAGGGCACCGTCAGAAAATCGGTTCCTCCGCTCGCCGGCTCCGCCGGTCGCTGACGCGATCCTTGACCCGGCCCGACCCCCACGACCCCGGGGCGTCATCTTTCACATCATTCAGGAGATGACGACGATGACGATTGCACTCGAAATTCAGATTGAAGAACTGCGCGCCGAACTCAGAAACGCCGATCCGGCCGAGCGTCGCCAGATCGAAGCGGAGCTGGAGATCGCTCAGGCCGAACTGACGGTAGCGATCGCCGAACAGGAGGGCACCATCGATGCCGCGCCACCCTTCTGAGGGCGGCGTTTGCCTTCTCGCCTGGGCCGGTACGCCGGATCGACCGGCGCGTCGACCCGAAGCTGCGCTTCACATCAATGATTACCGGCAGGGATCAGGACGGCTTCGGCTGACAGCCCAGACCATGGGTTCACGTCTGACATTTGTGTTCGGTCTATAGCCACGTGCCCGTTTCATACGGAGAAGATCGAGGAACATCCTTACTGCATCTTCTTCCCTGTCGAAGTGATGCACCATGGCCTGGCCGGCCGTTCCGATGCGTCCCCATCGCCGCGTCAGGCAGGGCGTGCCGAACAGCGTCGGTTCGATCGCGAGCGCATAAAAGCGAGCCATGTTTTTCGTCGCGTCCGTGCGTTCGATGTAGAGCTGATAGGGTTGAGCGAGCATGAAGGAAGCATCGCTGGTTCCAGCTTTTGCGTCCAACGACACTTGTGAATCGGTCGGCCCACACCGATTCATTTTCGTGATGATCATCGAAGGTGAGGATCGTGGATTTGGGCGAACCGGCCGATGGCCGGCCGGGTGCTATTCGCTTCGCACGGAGCCCACGGTCTCCCCTCCGGTTACGCCCCCTTTCTTGCGAGATGATATGAGCGAATCGATCGGCCGCGGGGCGGGGGTTCTATCCTCGACACTTCCTGCCGGCTCACGCCGGAAGCGGTCGCGTCCCCTTCGGGTCCGCGGGTCTTCTTCTCTCTGACGTCCTATTTTACTCCAGCAAATCCGGCGTCAAGGACGGCGCGGTCTCCCCCAATTTTTCCGCCGCTGCGTTTCACTGCGCTCTGGAAAAATCGGTTCCCCCGCTTGCAAGCCGCGTTCCGCGGTCCTTGACCCCTCTTTGCAACAGAGGGGCCGATCTCCGTCATCAAGATGAAGGAGATCACATTATGACAACCGATCAGAACCTCATGCTCTACACCAAGCTTGCCGGTTTCCGGCTCGTCGTCCTGGCAAACCGCTTCGGTTGCGACAGCGGTTTCTCGCGCGAGCTTCACGATCGCCTGATTGAAGGGCTCGACGCGGCAATCGCTCGGATCCACGTCATCATCGAATTGCAACGAAGTGTTCTCATCGGGGACGATGAATTCGCCGAATATCAGTTGGAGGGTGAAAACGAGATCTTCGGGCGCTTCACCATCAATCTGCTGGACGATCTCGAATGTGATTGCGACACGCACGAATTCCGCGTCAACGGCGGCGATTGGGTGAACGCATGGGCTGCCGACGACACCGGCGTCGAAACCAACTATCCCAAACTCGTTGCGCTGATCGAGGATGAACTCGGTTCGCTGGCGCCGATCATCAAGGATATCATGAGGGAGACCGGTATTCCGATTAATGCGGGACGCGTCGTATAAGTGGAAGCACCATCTCACATACTGAGAGGCGACAGACGAGGTCGCTCTTATTTGACGACATCCGCCAGCGTTGCGAGTTGAGTAACGAAAGCAACAAAGTTTCCCAGCAATTGCGGAATTATTGTAAATGCTGTATTTAACAACAATACGGCAACAAAGGAACCAAACAAAGGAAGCCATATGTCCAAATCGAGGGGATCCTATTCAACCAGCGATCTCTCACGCAAGTCCGGCGACATCATCGCCGAGGCACTTCGTCATCCGGTGACGATCACCCAGCGGAATAAACCCCGTCTGGTCCTCCTCAATATCGAAGATTACGAGCGGCTGATGAAACAATCGGACCGGCGTACCGTCGCGACCATCGAAGCGATGCCCGATGAACTGTTTGCCGAGTTCGAAAACGCTGTCGAGACCTATGCCGCCGAGGACGAGGCAGGCCGCTCATGAGCTACGAGCTGATCCAGACCGCAAGCGTCATCTTTACCTATGGGCGCGAGAGGCTGGACGTGGGGAAACGGAAGGACGCAAGGAGCGGCCGGTCGCAGTCGGTGTGAGAATGCCGCGGCCGGACGGTGATCTGGTTCTCTTCTTTCCCATCACCACCAAGCAGCCGGAGGCATCGCGGTTCGCCGCGGAAGTGCCGGCGATCGAAAAGCGCCGTGCCGGCCTCGATGCCGATCGCAGGCTTTGGATCATCTTTGATGAGTTCAATACCGATATCGTCGGAAACTCATTCTATGTTGAATCCGAGCCGCCAACCGGCCGCTTCAGCAAGGCTTTCTTCATGCCGCTGCTGCGCGAGTTCATCAGTCGCCGCAAGTCGGCCACGGAGGTCAGCCGATTCCGCTGAGTCTCGCTTGCAATAGCCTCGTCGCCGCACAGCTTCGATCGTCACTGCACCGGTTTGACGAAACGATTGACCTTGGCCGCCCGATCCATCTCCTTTCGCCGGAAATAGATTGCGCGACCGCAGCGGATCGGACTATGCCCCTGGACAATGATGATCTGTTCGTCCTTGCGCATCGACTGGGTGATCTCGTGCGGCATGATCAGTGGCCGGCGCTGGAAACTGACGCTTTCCGATTTCCGCGATGCGTTGTTCTTGGTGTCCCAGCCGATGTTGCGGGAGCTGCCCTTCACCTCCACCGTCATCTCGCCGCATTGCGCCGAGACGTTGCGCGCCGTGTCCAGCGCTTTGATCGCGGCATAACTCGCAAAAGCGCAGCCATCGATCCATGACGTGGCGCCATCTTTTCCAAAGTGCCGCTCCAGTTGCCCGACCGACTGATACATCAGCATCATCGAGACACCGTACTTGCGGCCGCGGTCGCGCGCTTCTTCGAGCACCCGCATGTAGCCGAGCAGATCCACCTCATCGAGCATGAACAGCGCCCGGCGCTGGAAGGCGCCATCGGCCTGCACCATGGCATTGATCAGAGAACCGATGATGACGCGCGCGATACCGGGATAGGAGCGCAGGATCGACGCCGGGATGTTGAGGAAGACGTCCTTCTTGCCCGAAACGATGTCACTCGATTTGAAGGCATTGCCGCAGACGAGCGCGGCATAGCTATCAAGCGACAGCCACTGCGTATCCTTCGATGCTGTGGAATAGACGCCGCTGAATGTCTGCTCAGTCATGTTGGTGAAGACACCGAGCGTTTCGCGGATGAAGGCCGAAGCGGAATGCTCCTGAATATCGCGCAGCATGGCGAGCACCGAGGGCTCCGGCTCGGAAACGATCTGGCGGAGACTGCGCAAGCTTCGCCGTCCCTCATATTCGGGCGAGAGCATCACATGGGTGAGCAGACCGGTCAGGAGGTTGTGCGCCTGGTTCTGGAAGTAGGATCCTGTCGAGCTTTCGAAGCGCAGGCTTTCCGACAGCAGCATATGCGCAATGCCGACAATGTCCTCTTCCTTTTGGCGTGAGCTCTCGATCCCATCGAGCACGTTGAAGCCCATGATCGGGTTCGCCGGATCGAGCACCATGACCTCGCGGTCGAGCACGCGCGTTCGGTGCTCGACCACCATTGGCGCGACCTCGGTGGACGGGTCGAGGCAGATCAGCGGCCCGCTATAGCGCAGCGCCGTCGGCACCACGTTGCTCGTCGTCTTGTATCCACCCGACCCGGCAAAGAACAGCATGTGGGTGGAATCGAAGTCCTGTTTGTAGGTGAGCAACGAGGCCTTGCCGCCTTGCCCCCAAGTGGCTCGATCGTTTGGATCGAAGGGCAGCTCGTGGACGATTTCCTTGTCGACCCGGTAGCGCTCGCCGATGACGATTTCGCCATCCGGCGGAAAGAGCTTTCCAGTAGCAGACATCGAAAGCCAGTCTGCGTCCCCGAAGGTTCCGCGCTTGGCGCGCGTCACCGGCTCGGGTACCGCGGTCGAAATGCGCGCGGCCACGGCCACCGCCATGAAACCCACCAGCACACCGATGACGACCACGACATCCAGATAGGAAAGCGCTTGGTTCCAGGAGACCGCGCCGCTTTCCACGGACGGGGCGAGTCGGCCATATTCGCGCAGCGCGTAGAAGCCGGCCACAGCCAGAAAGCTGACGAGGCTCGCCATTGCCACCGGCTTTCGCCGGTGCAACGGCAGAGCCCATACCGTCAACAGCCCTGCGAGCGGCCCGAACAGAAGCGCCGGCACGGGTGTGGCCCGCAGGAACCAATATTCCGTCTTGCCTGATAGGCCAGCGGCCAGTTCCTGCCAACGCCAGCCGACGAGATAGGAGGCAAAAGCAATGATGGCGATCGGCATCAGAATGAGCAACAGGCTCGGATGCAGTTTTGCTCGCGTGGTCATTCTGCCGCCTCCGCGATGCGCCGCGAACCGCCGTCGAGCTTGGGGATCTTGAATGCCTCCTCGCCGATATCGCGCAAGCGTCGATACTCCGATGAGCCCGGGGCGATTTTTGCCAATTCCAGAAAGCCGCCGAGCAGGAATGCCCGGTCAGCCATCGTGAGTCCCGCCTTGACGACGAGGCCGCCGAGCAAAAACTTCTCGCGCGCCTCATGCTTGCGATCAGCCGTCATGAGCAACCTCCGCCGCCGCTCCAGTGCCGCCAGTTGCTGGTCGACGCGGCGAAACGAGTGCGCGATCAGTCTCTTTCTTCTCGCCTTTGCGAAATCGAGCCGCGATCTCCTCGACGAGGCGATCGACCTCCTCGTCGGTGATCTCCATTTCCGCCAGCCCCGACTTCGTCGCGGCCCGCGCAAAACGCTCGGCGGACTTGGCGATCATCGCGCGCCGGCGCTCGCGCAGCTTCTCGATCTGGGCGTCTATGTCGGAGATCGATGATTTTGTGGCCATCTTTGAATTTATCCTTCCTAAAAACAACATCAGCGGCCAGATTATACTAACTAGAATAAAATAGTTAAATAGGCTATTTTGCATCGACCTCGAAAACGTCGCAGCCGGAATTCCGGCCAGGCCACGTGTTCCGGAAAAGCGGCATCGGCCCTTTGGTCCGATCGGTTTGAGGGCGCAATATACGTCGCTGCCGCGACGTGCTTGGAAGGTGTGCGGAGCCGCTGTGGCAATCATGTTCGTCAGAGCGCAGGTGATCAGCAGGGGAGCGGGGCGCAGCATCGTCTCGGCCGCCGCCTATCGCCATCGCGCCCGGATGCTGGACGAACAGGCCGGCACGTCCTTCAGCTACCGGGGTGGGTCGCGGGAACTGGTGCATGAGGAGCTGGCATTACCCAATCAGATCCCGGCTTGGCTGACGGCGGCGATTGGTGAGCAATCCGTTGCCAAAGCGAGTGAGGCGCTTTGGAATGCGCTCGATGCTTTCGAGACGCGGGCGGACGCTCAGCTCGCCCGCGAGCTGATCATCGCATTGCCGGAGGAATTGACGCGAGCCGAGAACATCGCGCTTGTCCGGGAGTTCGTCCGGGACAGCTTCACCTCGAAGGGAATGGTGGCCGACTGGGTCTATCACGACAAGGACGGCAACCCGCATATCCATCTGATGACCACGCTGCGTCCGCTGACGGAGGACGGCTTCGGCCCGAAGAAGGTTGCTGTTCTTGGCGAAGACGGCAAGCCGCTGCGCGTCGTCACGCCGGACCGGCCGAACGGCAAGATCATCTATGAGCGCTGGGCCGGCGACAAGGAAACCTTGAAGGCCTGGAAGATCGCCTGGGCGGAAACAGCCAACCGGCATCTGGCGCTTGCCGGTCATGAGGTCCGGCTCGATGGCCGCTCCTATGCCGAACAGGGTTTCGACGGCATCGCGCAAAGGCACCTCGGGCCGGAGAAGGCGGCATTGGCGCGAAAGAGGAGGGAGCTCTATTTCGCGCCGGCCGATCTCGCCCGCCGGCAGGAAATGGCCGACCGGCTGCTGGCAGAGCCGGAGCTGCTGCTGAAGCAGCTCGGCAACGAGCGCTCGACCTTCGACGAGAAGGATATCGCCAAGGCGCTGCACCGCTATGTCGACGATCCCTCGTACTTCGCCAACATCCGCGCCCGGCTGATGGCGTCGGATGAATTGGTGATGCTGAAGCCGCAGCAGCTTGAGGCTGAGACCGGCAAGGCGGTCGCGCCGGCGGTGTTCACCACGCGCGAGATCCTGCGCATCGAATATGACATGGCGCGCTCGGCTGAGGTTCTCTCGGAACGAAAGGGCTTCGGTATCTCCGGTGCCCAAGTGGCCGCCGCTGTTCAAAACGTCGAGACCGGCGATCCGCAAAAGCCGTTGAGGCTTGATGCGGAGCAGGTCGATGCCATCCGCCATGTCACCGGCGACAGCGGCATAGCGGCTGTTGTCGGCCTTGCCGGCGCCGGCAAGTCGACGCTGCTGGCGGCAGCCCGCCTTGCCTGGGAAAGCAAAGGTCACAGGGTGATCGGTGCAGCGCTTGCGGGCAAGGCAGCGGAAGGCTTGGAAGACAGTTCCGGCATCAAGTCGCGGACACTCGCATCCTGGGAACTGGCCTGGGCCAATGGGCGCGGCACGCTCCACCGCGGTGATGTGCTCGTCATCGACGAAGCCGGCATGGTGGCCTCGCAGCAGATGGCCCGTGTGCTTGACATCGTCGAGGCGGCGGGCGCGAAAGTCGTTCTCGTCGGCGACGCCATGCAGCTACAGCCGATCCAGGCGGGTGCTGCCTTTCGGGCGATCAGCGACCGCATCGGCTTTGCCGAGCTTGCCGGCGTGCGCCGCCAGCGCGAAGAGTGGGCGCGTGAGGCCTCGCGGCTCTTTGCCCGCGGCGAGATCGAGAAAGGTCTCGACGTTTATGCCCGGCATGGTCACCTTGCCGAGGCGGGCACGCGCGCGGAAACGATCGACCGGATTGTTGGCGACTGGAGCCAGGCGCGCAGAGAGGCGATCGGTCGATCGATCTCCGAGGGCAGGGATGGTCGGCTTCGCGGCGACGAACTGCTCGTGCTTGCCCACACCAATGACGATGTCGGCAAGCTGAACGAGGCGTTGCGTGCGGTGATGGCCGGCGAGGGTGCGTTGAGCGAGAACCGCACCTTCCAGACGGCACGCGGGGCGCGGGAATTCGCCGTCGGCGATCGCATCATCTTTTTGGAGAACGCCCGCTTTCTCGAGCCGCGGGCCAGGAGGTATGGTCCGCAATACGTCAAGAACGGCATGCTCGGCACGGTCATCTCCACCGGTGACAAACGCGGCGAAGCTCTAATGTCGGTTCGACTCGACAATGGCCATAAAGTCGTCTTCAGCGAAGACAGCTATCGCAATGTCGATCACGGCTATGCCGCAACGATCCACAAAGCCCAGGGCACCACCGTCGAGCGCACCTTGGTGCTTGCCACCGGCATGATGGACCAACACCTGACCTATGTGGCGATGACCCGTCATCGCGATCGCGTCGATCTTTATGCGGCAAGCGAGGATTTTGAGCCAAAGCCGGAATGGGGACGCAAGCCACGTGTCGATCATGCCGCCGGCGTGACCGGCGAGCTTGTCGAAACCGGAGAAGCAAAGTTCCGACCTGATGATGAGGATGCCGACGACAGCCCCTATGCCGATGTCAGGACCGACGATGGAACCGTCCATCGGCTGTGGGGCGTGAGCCTGCCGAAGGCGCTTGAGGAGGGTGGCGTCTCAGAGGGCGACACCGTTACCTTGCGCAAGGACGGCGTGGAACGGGTCAAGGTGCAGATTGCCGTTGTCGATGAAGAGACAGGCCACAAACGTTACGAGGAGCGGGAGGTCGACCGCAACGTCTGGGCGGCCAGGCAGATCGAAACCGCCGAAGCGCGCCAGGATCGCATCGAGCGGGAAGGTCATCGGCCGGATCTGTTCAAGCCGCTCGTCGAGCGACTATCGCGCTCCGGCGCCAAGACGACGACGCTCGATTTTGAAAGCGAGGCCGGCTATCGGGCCCATGCAGAGGACTTCGCTCGCCGCCGCGAGTTCGATCATCTCTCGCTGGCTGCGGCCGAGATCGAGGGGGACATCTCGCGGCGCTTTGCGTGGATTGCCGCAAAGCGACAGCAGGTGGAAAAGCTCTGGGAGCGGGCAAGCATGGCGCTCGGCTTTGCGATCGAGCGGGAACGGCGCGTCTCCTATAGCGAGGTGCGAACTGAATCCCACCCAACTGAACCCCAGCCCACCTCGGGCGCGAACGCCGGCAAAGCCCATTCTCTGATCCCGCCGACCACCGACTTCGCCAGAAGCCTCAATGAAGATGCGCGGTTGGCGCAGTTGTCATCCCCAGTGTGGAAGGAACGGGAAACGCTGCTGCGACCGGTGCTGGAAAAGATCTATCGCGATCCGGATGGCGCACTTGTCGCCCTGAATGCGCTTGCTTCAGAGGCCGGCACCGAACCCCGCAGGCTCGCCGACGATCTTGCCGTGAGCCCTGATCGGCTTGGCCGCCTGCGTGGCTCCGAGCTGATCGTCGACGGACGCGCGGCGCGGGAGGAGCGAAATGTCGCTCTGGCGGCTGTGACGGAATTGCTTCCCATGGTTCGCGCCTATGCGACCGAGTTCCGCAGGAACGCCGAACGCTTCGAGCTCAATGAGCAGGCGCGTCGCGCGCATATGTCATTGTCGATCCCGGCGCTCTCCGAAGGCGCGACGGCCCGTCTCCTGGAGATCGAGGCGGTGCGCAACAGGGGACGGGACGATGCCTATAAGACAGCCTTTGCCCTTGCCGCGAAGGACCGCACGGTTGTGCAGGAGATCAAGGCTGTCGGCGAGGCACTGACGGCCCGCTTCGGCTGGAGCGCTTTCACCGCAAAGGCGGATGCGGTTGCTGAACGTTATATGGCCGAGCGCATGCCGGACGATCTAACGGCTGCCCAACGAGAAAGGCTGATCCACCTGTTTGAAGCCGTCAAGCGTTTTGCCGAGGCGCAGTATCTGGCCGAGCGCCAGGACCGCTCGAAGGTCGTCGCGGCGGCCAGCGCGGTGACGAGCAGCGAGTCAGGGAAGGGGCGAGGCAAGGAGAAGGTGACCGTGCTGCCCATGCTTGCCGCTGTCACCGAGTTCAAGAGTGCAGTCGACGACGAGGCACGATCGCGAACTCTCTCCGCTCCCCTTTACCGTCAGCAGCGTGCGGCACTGGCGAACGCGGCAAGAACGATCTGGCGTGATCCGGCCGGCGCTGTCGGCAAGATCGAGGAACTGATCGTCAAAGAGTTCGCCGCCGAGCGTATTGCTGCTGCGGTGACCAATGATCCGGCCGCTTATGGCGCCTTGCGCGGCTCGGGTCGTTTGATGGACAAAATGCTGGCTTCCGGCCGGGAGCGGAAGGAGGCGACCCGGGCCGTGCCCGAGGCGGCCAGCCGGCTGCGCTCTCTCGGGACCGCCTATGCCAATATCTTCGATGCAGAGCGCCAGGGCATCATCGACGAGCGCCGGCGCATGGCGGTTGCTATTCCCGGCCTGTCGACGGTGGCAGAAGAGGCGCTCGTGCGTCTGACCGCGGAGGCGCGGAAGAACGGGCGCAAGCCAAGTGTTTCGGCCGGTCCTCTCGACGCGAACATCCGCCGGGAGTTCGACGACATCAGCAAGGCGCTCGACGAGCGCTTCGGCCGCAATGCCATCATCAGCGGCGGCAAGGATCTCATCAACCGCGTGCCAGAGGCGCAGCGCCAGGCCTTTGCGGCAATGCAGGAGAGGTTGAAGGTCCTGCAACAGACAGTCCACACGGAAAGCAGTCGGCAGATCCGCGCAGAACGGCGTCAGCGTGCTCCTCACCGCATCCGCGGCATCGATCTCTAAAGGTCGCTGAACAACCGGCAATCGACGCTTGTTGCCTGCTCGCTTTCGCGCTGGGATGTCGCGGTCTCCTCTGTGCTCAGGTGTTTGAAGACTCTCACCCAGAAGCTGAAGTCACCGGAGCGGCCGTCAGCGCGCGCGCCTAAAGCGCACCACGCCGCCGCCGTCTTCGCATTGGGTCCGTAAAGCGATCGAGCAGCATGACTTGTAACTGCGATATCTCCATCACTCCAAATATCAGGCGTGGCCGCGGCGGCGCAACCGAGCGGATAGTCTTCGAATCTTTCGCGCATAGAAAATGCCCCGTTACCGTCCGGAAACAGGTGATCAGAATATGCCGGACGTTGATCCCATCGCATGGGCCACGATCACGTGCCGTCCCTGGCTATGCGCTACGGCGCGAAATTCCTCGCGCCCTCAACATTATGTTGTAACAAAATGAAAAGGCAAGTTATAAAAAAACTCGGAATGAGAGTGCTTTCGCGATTCTTTGATGCCCTTACGAGGCAATGTGCGTAATGTGCCAATCAGTATGACGAATTCTGACGACCAATTTGTGGTATCAAAACTTGTCGCGGTGAGGGCCCCAGATTGCGAGGCCGATCGATGAGCGAGCTTTTGATAATCGTATCTCAAGATGCGGACTACTATTTGATGCTCTCACACATTTTGGAGGAAGCAGGATACACACCAATCCTCATTGATGTTCCGAGCGAAGCCGTGCCGGCAGCGGCGGAGCGCGACGCCGCAGCCATCATCGTCGACTGTCAGCCGGGCTCGCAAATCCTGGCTGATATCGCCTTCAGCCTAAAGGAAAAGGCCAGCGGTGTTATTCTCATCGCGCTTGTCGCCGAAAAGACCGCCTATCTCGACATCCTGAAGGCCAACGTCGATGAGAGCTTTACCAGGCCAATGCGACCGCAACGCCTCCTGTCTTATCTGAACAGTGTCATAGGTGGTTCCTCCGACAAGACGTCTGGCACCCTGGTTGGAATGTTTGACGATATGAAGTTGGACGCTGGGGGTCGACGTGTTCTGGTGCGGGGCGAGCCGGTCAACCTTAGTCCGATCGAGTTTCGCCTGTTGAGCGCCCTTATGGATAACGCAGGCCGCGTTCTCAGCCGTGCCGAGCTGATAGACATCGCTTGGCCGCAGACAGCATTCGTCGAGCCGCGGACGGTCGATGTTCATATCGGCCGCCTCCGACGGGCGTTGAAGCATGCACTTGGTCGGGATGTAATCCGCACTGTTCCAAAGGTCGGATATGCGATCGATGTCGCCTGAAGCAATGAACCTTGTCTATTCACATCTTCACCAAAAATTTGGAAAAGCTTGCTGTGGCGTTCGTTGTATAAACGAAAAGCTCCCGGTTAACGTGTAATCGATCCAACCTTTGGGAGCACAACATGCAAGAGGCTGATTCGGGCGTAAGCTCGCCCACTATATCCCATAGAAACACCGCCAGCTTGATCAGGCATGCCGGACCTCATTTCGCGGCGGCCCATCTCGACGGCCTCATGGCGCTTTATGTCAATCCGTCGCACGGTCGGGCGGTAACGCTGCCAATTTCGGAGAGTCGATCGCAACCCCTCGTCGACTTCGTTCGCTGCTCATATCTTGGGCTCGACAATCATCCTTCAATCGTCGAGGGTGCGATCGAGGCCGTTCGGCGTTATGGAACACTGCACTGGTCCTGCGCCCGGACACGGCTCAATTTTGCGGCCTTGGGAGATCTGGAGGATGCTCTTTCCGATCTTTTCGCGGCAAGGGTCATCACCTACACAACGGTACTTGCCGCTAATATGAGCGCCCTTCCACTGATTGCGTCCGGAGTCCTGACCGGCGGCAAAAAACCGGTGATGGTGTTCGATCGTTATGCCCATGCGACGCTTGCCTTCAACAAGCCCGTCGTTGCCGAGGAATGCGAGGTCCGCACGATAGGCCACAATGATGTTCACGCGCTTGAGGACATCTGCCGTCAGAATGAGACGGTCGCCTATGTCTGTGACGGGGTCTACTCCATGGGTGGCTGCGCACCGATCCAGGAATTGCGCGACCTTCAGGAGCGGTACGGCCTTTTCCTTTATATCGATGATGCTCACGGCATATCGCTCTTCGGAGAAAGAGGCGAGGGCTTTGCCCGTTCGCAGATGCCCGAGGGTCTCGGAGAGCGGACGATCATTGCGGCCTCACTCGGCAAGGGCTTTGGCGCCTCAGGCGGCATGCTGATGCTTGGAACGTCGTTTCAGGAAGAAATCTTTCGCCGCTTTGCTCTTGCGCACGCCTTTTCGGCCTCGATCAATGTTGCGGCGATTGGTGCCGCTCTCGCCTCCCAGGCGATCCACCGCATGCCGGAACTCGGCGTGCGGCAAAAGGCGCTTGCAGAATACATCTCTCTATTCGATGAACTGGTGCCGACCGCGCAGGCGGGGTCACGACTGCCCATCCGGACCATCGTCGTCGGTGACGAGCTTGCGGCAATCGGTGCCGCGAGAGTGGTGCTCGACGCCGGTTACTATACATCGGCTATCTTCTTCCCGACGGTAGCCAAGGGGAGGGCAGGACTGCGGATATGTCCGACCGCCGGCCACACGACCGCGGAAGTGCGCGGCGTCTCTGCCGCCATCAATCGTGCCCTGAAGGGCTAGCGACCGGTCTCCGCATCCCCGGGCGCTTCTCGCCCGGGGATGACGTGTCATCGGATCCAAGCGTTCCAGCGCTCGAGCATCATTGCGGCGTTTTCATTGATCCATTTGGCGTCCGGAATGACGATGTAATCTCTGATATCCTTATCGCTTGGAAGCGCCGCACGTGCGGCCGGCGACATTAATCCAGTCGCCTTACGACTGGGCGGGGTGCAGAGGAGTTCCTCACAGACCCTGGCCTGGGCCTCCGGATGATCAAGCCAGTAGCCGACCAGCTTCTCCGCATTCTCCCGGTTCGGCGCGCCCTTGATGATGGTCAAGCGATCACCGACCAGAAAAGAAGCCTGCTTGGACCAGGCGATCGGGCGTCCCTCAGCCTTCAGAGTATTTGCGCGTGTCAGCCAGATCTGCCCGATGCTGTAGTCGCCGTTGCGAAATCCCTGAACGCTCTGATCACCAGTCTTCCACCACAGCGATATCGCAGGGCGGATCTCGTCAAGCTTTTTCAGTGCGCGGTCGACGTCTAGTGGAAAGAGCTTGTCGCGCGGGACGCCATCGGCCAGCAGCGCGGCAGCCATGACCCGCCACGGATCGTCGAAATTCGGAAACGAGCGGCCGCCGGGATACTTTGTCTGGTCCCACATGTCGGCCCAGCTCGAGGGATTGCCTTCCTTGAAACCGGTTGGGTCGTAGGCCATGAGCGTTGCGGTCGAAAAGAGCCTCGCGCCCGAACCGACACAGGCATCCTCAACGAGGTCTGGCCGGCCGTCGAAAGGCTTGCAAAACTCGGCCAGGTCTTCAGATGTCAGTCGATGCGCTTCAGCGCTCGCCTGGATCTCGCCATCCGGGTAAAGGTCCCAGGTCACATTGCCGGTCTTGACCATGGCCGCAGCTTTCGCCCGCATCTCGGCATTCGTTGCTGCGATAGAAACAACCTTGATACCTGTCTCTTCGGTGAACGGCTCGAACCAGAATTTTCGCAGCGCAGCATCGTAGGCGCCACCGGTGGTCGCGATGACCACCTGTTCCTCGGCTTGCGTCGCGCCTGCACCAGCTATCATGAGGCAAGCCGCAAGCAACAAACGCTTGATTTCGATTCGATTTTTCATCGCGTACTCCTCTGTCCCGATGAATATGGCCACGTTAATCCTCCCCGCGGCCTGTAAGGAGATGGATGGAGCCCATGAGGACGAGCGATATCGCGACGAGCAGCGTCGAAACCGATGCAATGACCGGGGTGAGATTGAAATCGATATCCTCGAACATTTTGCGGCTGATCGTTTTGCCCCCGGTATCGGAGATGAAGAAGGCAACCGTCGCCTCGTCGAATGACGCTAGAAAAGCAAAAACCGAAGCAGCAGCAACCGCTGGCGAGATGTTTGGAAGCACAATGCTGAAGAAGGCGCGGCTCCGGCTTGCCCCGCAATTCAGCGCGGCAAGCTCAAGCGACGGGTCGAAGCGTTCGAGTGCCGCGGATACGGTGATGATGACGTAGGGGACCGAAAGCACGGTGTGCGCGATCAGGAAACCAGCAAAATTGCCCGTCAGGCCAAGCGGCGAGAAAATCAGATAAAGCGCAACACCGAAGACGACATGGGGGACAATCATTGGCCCGAGCGACAGCGCCTGCAGAAGGGCCTTTCCCGGCAGATTGCCGCGAACGAGCCCGATAGCGGCCATTGTTCCGATTGCCGTCGAAGCGATGGTTGTCGACAGAGCAATCTTCAGACTGAAAATCGTCGCCGCGCGCCAGTCCGGATCGGAGAGAAATTCGCCATACCAGCGAAGCGTCAGGCCTTTCGGCGGGAATTCGATATAGCTGCTATCATTCAGCGAAATTGGAATAACGAGTAGCGTGGGCAATATCAGGAAGAACAGGATCGCGCCGATCAGAAGTCCCCCGAGAAGCTGCAAGACTGCCTGGCCATAAGGTCGATGGCTACTGTTGACGCGAGAGGCGGTGAACGAGGCGGGGCTTATGGGCTCAGTTGACACTGTTCATTCCCTTGCTGATGGAAAGGGCTCTGCGGAACGCAAGGACAAAGACGAGGGTTGTGGTAAGGAGGACTGTCGCGAGCGCTGCGGCGAATGGCCAGTCAAGCAGGACGATAGTTTGCTGGCCGATCAGCGTTGCCATCATCAATGCTCCCGGTCCGCCAACGAGTGCCGGCGTGATATAAAAGCCGATCGCCAGAATGAAGCACATGACGCAGCCGGCAAAAATTCCAGGCAGGCTGAGCGGCAAGGTCACGCTCATGAATGCGCGCATGGAGCCGGCGCCGAGGTTGCGGGCGGCCTGCATATATTCGGCAGGAATAGTGCGAAGAGCATTGCAGATCGGCAGGATCATGAAGGGCATCAGGACATGTGTCATCGCAAGGATGACGGCGCCCTCGGTATAGAGGAGCTTCAAAGGGCTGGTGATGACGCCGGTTTCGATGAGCAAGCCATTGACGATACCGCTTCGCTGCAGCAACACGATCCAGGCGTATGATCGCACCAGCACTGAGGTCCAGAGCGGCACGAACACCGCCGCCGCGACGATCATGGCAATCTTGCCTTTGGCGCGTGCCATGAGAAAGGCGACCGGATATCCGAGAAGCAGGCTCGCCACAGTGACAATCGCGCCTGTCTGCAGCGTTCGAAGCAGGACGTCGATGTAAAGCGGCTCGGAAACGATACGGCGGTAATATTCGAGCGTGAATTCCGGCGCCATGACGCTCAAAGAGATAAGCCGGCCGATCGGATAGAGGAAGCCTCCGGCGAGCAGGAGGATCAGCGGCGCAATAAGAAGGAGCGTCAGCGCGTGCGAATAGCGGCGGGCCGAGTGCGAGAATAGCCAGCTTGCTGAAACGGTCGGTGCGAGTGCGAGATTATCGACGGTCATGGTCATCTCATGCCTCCGCATCGGTAAAGAGCCGTAGGCAATCGCGCTCGGCAATGACATCCACGAGGGTACCCGCCGCAAAAGGCGATCCGGTCCCGTTGGCGGGGACCTGAACCTGAATGATTTCTCCGTTTCCGAAGTCCGTCCGAACGAGATGAAGATCGAAGCAGCCTGCAAAAACCGAAGTTTCGATCCTGCCGGGCAGCGCGTTCTTTCCCCCCGCGCCGCGCATTGCAAGGCCAAGGCGCTCAGGTCGGAGCGCAAGGCGAACACGATCACCGATCCTTGCAGGACCATCGAAACCCGGGGCAGCGCCCGGCGTATCAATGATCACATCGTCACCTAGTCTGATTGTCTGGTTGCCGGCGGTCTCGCCCACGAATTCTCCAGCCAGGAAGTTCATCTTGCCAATGAAGTCCGCAACGAAGGCGCTTTGCGGATTGTGGTAGATGTCCGCCGGGGTTCCGAGTTGTGCGAGTTGCCCCTTTGCCATAACGGCGATCCGGTCAGACATGGTCAACGCCTCCTCCTGATCGTGCGTCACATAGATGACCGTAGCGCCGAGACGCTGCTGCAACTGTTTGATCTCGAGCTGCATGGATTCGCGCAGCTTCTTGTCCAGCGCCCCGAGGGGCTCGTCCATCAAAAGAACAGGCGGTTCGAAGACAATTGCTCGCGCGACCGCCACTCTCTGTTGCTGTCCCCCGGATAGTTCGTGGGGATAACGTCTGGCGTAGTCGCGGAGTTGGACGAGGTCCAGCGTTCGGTCAACGCGTTCGGCTCTGAGGTTCTTGCAAATGCCGCGCATCTTCAGCGGAAAGGCGATATTTTCCGCGACGGTCAGGTGCGGGAACAAGGCGTAGCGCTGAAAGACCATCCCGATATTGCGTCGGTCGGGCGATACGGCCGTCACATCGCGCCCGCCAATGACCAGGCGTCCGGCAGAGGGGCTTTCGAAACCGGCGATCATCGTCAGCAGCGTCGTCTTGCCCGATCCAGATGGGCCGAGGATCGACAGGAATTCGCCTGCCGGAATGTCCAAGGTTACTTCCGCTACGGCAGTCTGGCTGCCGTAGGCTTTACCTATGCGATCGATGAAAACAGGCGCACCAATCAAAACGATATCTCCTCCATTTCGCGTGCTGAGACGCGCATTGAAACCTCCCGGCCTGCTCATGCGGCCAGGTGCTGTCAGTGCTACGCCGAAAAGATCGGCAGTTATTGCGGGCACGGCGTTCCGCAGCCATGACGTTGCGGATATTCACGATCCCGTTATGCTGTCACATTACGTTATCGCTATTCGTATATGTTATTTTTGTTGCAACAAAAATGCGACAATGTCAACGCATGGGGGTCGATTTTGAACGAAAATACAACCGGAGAGGAATCTCCGCCGTCGGAGCAGCAGTCTGGGCGCCTTAGTGACTTCGCCTATTCATCCATCAAGGAGCAGCTCGTACGCGGTGCATACAAACCTGGTCATAAGTTGCCGATCCGCTCGGTTGCTGAAATGCTGCACATTGGTGCAACGCCCGCACGTGAGGCAATCAACAGGCTGGTCTTGGAGGGCGCGCTCGTCATGGCTGGGCCCAAGACTGTTATCGTCCCGCATCTTGATCTACCGGCGCTCTATGAGGTCACTCAGATGCGGATTGCGCTTGAGGGCTTGGCCACTGAAAAAGGCGCTCTTCGCGCGACCAATGACACGATAAATAAGTTGTTGGAACTTCAAGGCAAAATAACGTCAGCCCTCGATGACGGGCGCTATTCTGATGCTCTTCACGAAAATAAGGAATTCCACTTTACGATCTATCGACTGTGTGAAATGCCGCACCTCTTTTCAACTATCGAGGCCCTCTGGTTAAGGGTAGGCGCTTCGTTTCACGATCTTTATCCCGAGTTCGCGGAAGTAAAATACGGTGTGCGCAACCACATGGCTGCCATCGAGGGGCTGGTGGATAAGGATCCCTCTGCAGTTCGCGCCGCAATGGAAAACGATATTCGCGATGGCTTTCGTCGCTTAAAAAAAGCGGCCCAGGAGCGACTCAAGCGGTAATAGCGCGGCCGCAGCATTTTTTTTGTTGCAACTTCTTCGGGTTCATGATTTTTGTTACAACAAAATTGTGAAGGGTCGCGCCGCGACCCGCATCGACCGGAGAAATTCCAATGTTTCATGCTGACATTTTACCCAATGGCCGGGGATTCTCCCGGTCGCGGTCAGAACATTTCTTCAAAAGGGGGCGGCGCGTTTTTCCAACCGGGATAACGCGGGTTACCGTGGATCACGAACCGAGCCCGCTTTACATCTCGCGCGGAGAGGGAGCGTATCTGATCGATGTCGATGGCAACCGGCTCCTCGATCTCAACAACAATTTCACGACGCTGATCCACGGTCACGGTTTCCTTCCTGTCGCCGACGCGGTCGCGGACCTTCTTCACCGCGGAACGTGCTTCTCCAATCCCACCGAACACGAGATCACGCTGGCTGAACTTTTGATCGAGCGCATTCCCGCGATCGAACATATTCGCTTCGTCAACAGCGGGACCGAGGCTGTGATGTTTGCGATCAAGGCCGCCCGCGCCTTCACCTGCCGGCCAGGCATTGCACGGATCGAAGGCGCCTATCACGGTGCTTATGACTGGGCTGAAACGGGGCAGGCGGTATCGCCGGCTATTTGGAATGACCCACTGAGATCGCCGGCTGTACCTGCTTATCGTGGCATGCCGCCCTCGGTTGGTGAGGAGGTGACCGTCATCCGTTTCAACGACGTCGAAGATCTTGAGCGCCGCATCGCCTCGGCAGCCCCGTCACTCGCCTGTATCCTCATTGATCCGATGCCGAGCCGCGCCGGATTGATTGCGCCCGAACCGAGTTTCCTTGCAGCCGTTGGTGCGATCGCCAGGCGATATGGAATCCTCGTCGTTGCCGATGAAGTCCTCAATCTACGGCAGTCCTATATGGGGGCTTCGGCCCGCTATGGTCTGCAGCCCGATCTGGTCGCGGCTGGGAAGATCATCGGCGGAGGTTTTCCGGTCGGGGCAATTGGAGGCCGCGAGGAGGTCATGCGGGTCTTCGCGAGCGACAGCGGCAAGCCGCTGCTTCCGCAAGGCGGCACGTTTTCGGCAAATCCCGTATCGATGGTCGCGGGGCGGGTCGCGATGGAGGCGATGACCGAGACCGCGTTCGCTTCGCTCGAAAGCCTTGGCGACAGGATTCGAGCCGGTCTTCGCAGGGAGATCGAGCGTTGTGGCGCAGCCTTCAGCGTTACGGGGGCCGCATCATTGTTTCGCATCCACCCGAGAGGCAAGGAGCCAACAGATTTCCGCGAGGCTTATCTCGACCCTGAAGAGACGGAATTGATGGCGAGGCTCTCGAGGCATTTCCTCGCGTGCGGCATTCTGCTGCCCAATGGCGCTGCGGCTTGCCTATCGACGGCGATGACCAAGGCTGACGGTGACGCGGTCATCTCAGCCTTCGCAGACTTCCTTTCAACCCTTGAAGCAAATCCAACAGAAGCAGGCATCTAACCATGGCAACTGATGTTTTCACCGTCGCCGAACGTATAGCGCATTCTCTCAAAAGACACGACGTCACCGATATCTTCGCTCAGAGCCTGCCTTCGGCGGTTATCCTGGCGGCCGAAGCAATCGGCATCCGCCAGGTCGCCTACCGCCAAGAAAACATGGGAGGGACCATGGCGGATGGCTATGCGCGCCTGTCCGGGAAGATCGGCGTGGTCGCAGCGCAAAACGGCCCAGCGGCAACGCTTCTCGTTCCACCGCTGGCCGAGGCGCTGAAGGCCAGCGTACCGATTGTCGCGCTCGTCCAGGATGTTGAACGAGATCAGGCTGACCGCAACGCATTCCAGGAGCTCGACCATCTCGCATTATTCCAATCCTGCACGAAATGGGTGCGCAAGGTGATCGTTGCGGAACGGATCGATGATTATATCGATGCCGCCTTCACGGCAGCCGCCTCGGGTCGGCCTGGGCCGGTCGCACTCCTGCTTCCCGCCGACCTGTTGCGAGAGCAGACAGCGCCTTCGCCCTTTCGGCGCCAGGCTGCCCTCGGCGATTGGCCGCTTGATCGATTGCGTCCACGCGATAGCGACATCGAGCGCGCAGCTTCAATGATTGCGGCGGCTCACGCTCCCGTCATAATCGCCGGAGGCGGCGTTCACGCAAGCCGTGCCGCCGGCGAACTTTCGGCGCTACAGAATGAGGCCTCGCTTCCGGTGGTCACCACGAATATGGGCAAAGGCGCGGTCGACGAGTACCATCCCCTGTCGGCAGGCGTTCTCGGTGCTCTCGTCGGGCCGCGGTCACTCGGACGACATACGGTTGCGCTCGTCGAAGAGGCCGATCTCGTCATTCTGGTGGGGACGCGCACCAATCAGAATGGCACGGACAGTTGGCGTCAAATTCCGCGGTCCGCGTCGGTCATCCACGTCGATGTCGATCCCGCCGAAATCGGTCGCACATACGAGGCCGTCAGGTTGGCGGGCGACGCTGCAGAGACAATCCGGGCGCTGCGACGGGAGCTATCCGGCCACGATCTCTCTTACCGGGCATCGAAACGCGATCAGCTGATTGAACGGATCGCCGGATTCTGGTGCGCGTTCGACGCAGAACGTCAATCCGTTGCCCGATCTGATGCCAGCCCGATCCGCCCTGAGCGGATCATGTTCGAACTGCAACAGTTGATGACGGCGGATACGACCGTTGTTGCCGATGCGAGCTATTCCTCGATGTGGGTTGCCGGTCAGTTGCGGGCGCTTTCGCCTGGCATGCGCTTTCTCCTGCCGCGCGGCCTTGCTGGTCTTGGCTGGGGACTGCCGCTTGCGCTCGGGGCGAAGGCCGCCGAGCCGGACAAGCCGGTCGTTGCGATCGTCGGGGACGGCGGCTTCGCGCATAGCTGGGCAGAACTGGAGACGATGGTGCGAAGCAGCCTTCCCATCCTCATTATCGTGTTGAATAACGGCATACTGGGGTTTCAGCGTGACGCGGAGACTGCCAAGTTCGGCAGGTTCACGACTGCCTGCAGTTTTGCGGATGTCGATCATCAAAAAATTGCAGAAGCCTGCGGCTGCCCGGCAGTCCGCATTTTCGACCCCACCGATCTTCCCAGATACCTCGAGCGCGGTCTCTCTGGAGAGGGTCCTCTGCTGATTGAGGTCATGACGGAACCGGGCGCCCATCCGCCGCTGTCGCTGTTTGCGGCAATGGATCAAGCGGCGTGAGCGCCGACGGCAGCCCAGTTGCGGTCATCAGCGGTGGCACGACCGGGATCGGTCTTGCCACCGCGTTTCGTCTGCTCAAAGCCGGCCATCGGGTTGCCGTCTTTAGCCATGGCGCGGCAAGCGTCGCGACCGCTGGCGGCGCGCTTGTCAAGGCTTTCGGACCAGAGCGCTCGATTGCGAGACAGGTAGATCTCCGTGAGCCAGCGGCACTAACGCGTTTTTTCGCGGAAGTCGCCGATATCTTTGACGACCCCGGGATCCTCGTCTGCAACGCAGGGATCTCGCCGAAAGGCCCCAACGGTCCTCTTAACATCTCCGATCTTGCCCTCGAAGAGTGGAACGACGTGCTCACAGTCAACCTGACGGGGGCGATGTTGTGTTGCCAGGCCGTTCTGCCGGCCATGAAGAAAAAAGGCTATGGGCGCGTCATACTCGTCGGTTCTCTTGCGGGTCGGACAAGGCCTCGGATCGCCGGTCCGAGCTATGTGGCGTCAAAAGCCGCACTTTCAGGATTATCCCGCGTTCTCGTCTCTCAATACGGCTCCTACGGCATAACATCGAATGTCGTGGCGCCGGGTCGCATCCTCACGCCACTGACAGGCTGCCCGGAAAGCAAAACCAACATTGACGCGCTCAGCCGTATTCCGGCTGGTCGGCTTGGTGATCCGGATGACGTCGCTGCAGTGATCGCATTCCTTGCGTCGGAAGATGCAGGGTTCGTCAACGGAGCCATCATCGATGTCAACGGCGGCGAGTTCGCGCCGAGTTGAGGGGGGCTGTTCAAACAGAGGGGCGATCGACGTGACTCCTGTCATTCTGGTTTGCTCGCAAGACGCCGAGCTCTATTTGCTCCTCGCGCATATCCTGCGTCGTGAGGGCTTCGAGGCTCGTCTGGCTGCAAGCGACGACGATGTCATGGAAGCCTGCAGATCAGCAAATCTTTGCGCCGTCGTCCTGGATTGCGCGGGTTGGCCGAGCGATATTGCGCTGCTATGTGCCCTTCTGAAGGACGCGGGGCTTCCCGTGGGTGCGCTCATCGGCGGAGATATGCGCAAACAGCATTTGCGGTTGATCAAGGCAGGCCTCGACGAAGGCATCACACGTCCTTTGTCGCCTTCAAAACTCCTCGCTTTTCTGCACGAAAGGAGACAGCACTGGGAGCCTATTGCCCCGACGGTTTTTCCTGCCCTTGCCGATATTGTATTCGAGCCGAATGCTGTCGTCGCTTCAGGCAAGCGCGTTGCGCTTGCGCCGATGGAGGTGAGAATCCTGAGGTTCTTATTGGAAAGGCAAGGACAGATCAGTTCCCGCAAACAGCTCATCGCGGCGGTGTGGCCCGATCCGCACGACGTGGGGAAACGGACAATCGACGTACATATCGGTCGGTTGCGAAGGGCGGTTGCGGACCTCCGCAATCTAAGAATCCGGACGGTGTACGGTGCAGGTTACACTCTTGAAATGCTGGGATGATAGATGCCTGGACGGCCGGATCTCTAGCGGCTCGCGACTGGGTTCGCGCCTCGATCCTTCCGGCTGTACGGCGCTCCTTGTCTCAGTCATCGGCGAGGGCATGATTCGCCCACGGCTGCGGCCTGATCGAGCCTGTTTCGAGCTTCAGAGAGCGCTCAAGGATGCGTAGGCCCGACGCATATTCAAGTTAGCGGCAATCAACTCAACCAGTTTTCGACCTGCAGGGCGCGGACACGCATGAATTCTCCTGTGTTAGCCGTCACCAGAACAGCGCCGAGAGCAGATGCATGGGCGGCAATGAGCAGGTCATTGGGGCCGATAGTCTTGCCTGCGGTCTCCAGTTCAGCCCGGATGCCGCCGTACTCGGCATCGGCGGGTACGTCCAGCGCCAGCACCGGCACGCTCCCGAGGATCGCCTCGATTTGAGCCAGAAGTTTCGGCGATCCCTTCTTGGCGCAGCCGTAGCGCAACTCGGACGCCGTGATGATGCTGACACAGATTACATCCGGCCCAACCTCGCCGATGCGTCGAGTAACGGCGCCCCTCGGGTTCCGAGCAAGCTCGGACACGATATTGGTGTTCAGCATATAAAGCTTGCTCACAGGTCTATTTCCTTCGCAGGAGGCAAGGTTTCGTCGACATCCGGGAACTGATCTTCAGGACCGAGCGCATCTAAACCAGCGAGAACTTCCAGCAGGTTCTTGCGGCGCACCGGCTCGATGATGAGCCGATCGCCGTCCCGGTGGATCATCACGCGGTCTCCTGGCAGCTCAAAGTCAGCCGGGATGCGGACAGCCTGGCTCTTGTTGTTTCGGAAAAGCTTGGCCTCGCGCGGAGGAGCAGGCTCTTGATTTTGGAGATGGGGCACGTTGGACTCCTTGCATATACACATGCATATACTCGGCTCCGATGAAGATTTCAAGCATGTCCAGTTGACGTCGACCTTGGGAAGCATCGGCGAAACAGCGGGATTCAAGCAAACCGCCGATTGGCGGTCTGATAGGCACACATTCGCGCGCTTTCGAGTTCCCGGCCGGTTCCTCCTAGCGGGCTCTCGGCTTTTCACAGCGATCGACGGCATTACAAGGCGTAATGTTATAACTGTCAAAGCTGATTAGGAATGCGACTCTGCCAACCGATTAGAAATGCGACGCTGGCACTGACGCTCAGCCCCCGATCCGACCGGCTGAGCCGGGT
>NZ_JACIFV010000009.1:4081-199521 GCF_014197535.1 Rhizobium aethiopicum | reverse complement strand
ATCGGCCCGCAGGTTCGATCCACGCTTCCTCCCCACGCTCGGTCGCCCTTGCAAAGTTGCGCTTCTCTTCGCTCGCCATGACCAGCTTACGGTGGACTTGCACCCACAAGAGTGCGCCCATGCTGGGCGCACAATGCAAACGGCCCAGGGTAGCCGGGGCCGTTCCAATGGATAGATCGTGTCTGATCAAGCGGCGCGGTAGACCTGCGCTTCGGCCGCCTCGCCGTGGATCTTGAACTGCTGGATGAGGTGGCGCAGCGCGTCGGCCTCGTCGGCCAGTTCGCGGCTGGCAGCCGTCGTCTCCTCGACCATGGCGGCGTTCTTCTGCGTCATCTGGTCCATCTGATTGACCGTCGAGTTGACGCTCTGCAGCGCGTTGGACTGGTCGTGGCTGGCGCGGGCGATCATCTCGACATGCTGGCTGATCGTGACGATCTGGGCGCTGATCTTCGCAAGCACCGTGCCGGTTTCCTGGACGAATTGCGAGCCGGAACTGACCTCGTTGGTCGACTTGTTGATCAGACCCTTGATCTCCTGCGCGGCGGCGGCGGAGCGCTGGGCAAGTTCGCGGACTTCCATGGCGACGACCGCAAAGCCCTTGCCGGCCTCCCCGGCGCGCGCCGCTTCGATGCCGGCGTTGAGCGCCAGCAAATTGGTCTGGAAGGCAATCTCGTCGATGACGCCAATGATCTGCTCGATCTGACGCGAGGCTTCCTCGATGCGGCCCATGGCGTCGATCGCATTGCTGACGACGACGGCGGAATCGTCGGCGCTGCGCTTGGCCTGGCGGACGATCTGGTCGGCATCCTTGGCGCGTTCGGCCGACGAGCGGACCGTGACGGTGATCTGATCGACGGCAGCCGCGGTCTCTTCGAGCGAGGCGGCCTGCTGTTCCGTGCGCTTGGAGAGATCCTCGGCCGACCGGGCCATCTGATTGCCGTTGCCCTGGATCAACTCGACGTTGTCGCGGATCTGGCTCATCGTCGCCTGCAGGCGCAGCATCGAACCGTTGAAATCCTGACGCAGCTGTTCGAGACGGCCGATGAAGGGCGTTTCGATCGTCGTCGAGATATCGCCCTGCGACATGCGCTCGAGGCCGGCCGCAAGCGCGTTGACCGCGAATTCGATCTGGCGGTCCATCTCGCGCTTTTCGGCATCGTTGCGCTGGCGCTCGTGTTCGGCGGCAGCGCGCTCCTCATCGCTCTGTTCCTCGATGCGGATCTTCGAGATGGCATTTTCCTTGAAGATACCGAGTGCCCGGGCCATGTCGCCGATTTCGTCGTAGCGCTGCTCGCCTGTTATGCTGGTATCCAGCGCGCCTTCGGCGATGCGGCGCATGGCGCCGGTGATCTGGCTGATCGGCCGCTGCAGCGTCAGCACCAGGGCGATGCCGCCGAGGATCGACAGAAGGATGCCGAGGCCGGTGGTCATGACGGAGATGCTGTTTGCCTGGGTGCGCTCGGTGCCGGCCGTCTGCTTCTGCAGTTCGGCGAAATCGGTGAGCTTCTTCCAGATCTCGTCGAGTTCCTGTCGCGCCGCGGCATAGGCCGTCACGCGCTCGCCGATCGTATCGACTATCTTCGAACCGCCGCCGGCAATGGCGTCGAGCGCCGGCTTGATCGCGTCCGATATGCCTTCGGCAAAGCCCATACCCTTGGCGCTGGTGGTCAGCACCTCCATGTCCTTGCCGAGCGTGCCGGTCTGCTGCTGCAGACGGACGAGGTTTTCCTTGCTTGAATTGGCGAGGAAATCGGAAAGGACGATCTGCAAGGCATAGACGGAATTTTCGAGACGCCGCGTATCCTGAAGGACGGAATTGGTCTGGGCGATGCGGCCTTCGAGTTCGGCGAAGCGCTGTGTTGCCTCACGCATCTTCTGCGTCGCGGTCAGCTGCGTATAGGTCGAGGTCTGCCGGAAGCGCGACACGAGACGACCGAGCTCGGTGATGTTTTCCTCCGTCGGGCTCGGCATCTCGGCGATCTGCTTGATGCTGTCGATCGTCGTAGCCAGCGAGTCGATGACGTTCTTCTGGTTGGTCGGAACCGAAATGGCGATCAGCCGCTGGGACTTCATGATCTCCGGCAGCTGTTCCTTGATGTAGGCGATCTTTTCCTCAGGCGCCTGCGGCTTGCTGTAACCGCTGGCGACGCTGCCGAGGAAATCGCCGCCCTTCAGCAGACGGTCGGCCGTGCGCAGCGTGATGGTGGCGGCACCTTCGTCGCGCTGAAGCGCGGTCTGCAGCTCATCGGCCTGATAGGAGACCGTGAAGCGGGTGCTGATCAGGCTCTTCTGCGCCGCGTCGATCTGCTCGTGCAGCTTCTGCTCCTGCTCGTGCAGCGTCCAGAGCTTGTCGACGACGCCCGAAATATCCTTGGTGCGGCGCGATGCCTCGGCAAGGCTGTCGCGGCCGGCGGCCTCTTCTCCGACCTGATCCAGCGTCTGGTCGAGCACGCCCTGCTGGGTCTTCAGATCCGACAGCAGCTTGTCGCGCGCCTGCGGGCTCGTGATGCGCAGGAAATCGTCCATCGAACCGTAGAGATCCTTGAACCCGCTCAGCGACTGCAGCACGCTGTTGGATATTTCCATGCGGCCCTGGAGAAGCCCGGATGCGTAAAGGCCGGTCAAGCCCACCGCCGAAATGGTGACGACAAAGGGCAGAACGAAGATCAAAACCTTGGTCTTGATCCTGAAACGGGAAAGAATCTTGTCAATCAACATGGCGTTCCGGGCCTTTCATACACTACTCCTCCCGCGGGCAGCCATAAGGGGCGCCAGCCGAGTGCACATCGAATTATTCTATTTCCATCGGGGAACCTGGAGGCCAGGCGGCAGTCATTGCCGGTTCATGTTCCAAGCAGACTTGGAAACGCCCAAATAATCGCGGCGATTGTGTCAGATTAGATATTAATTTTCAGATAAGCGGTAATGGTGACTTAAGCCAAGATGGTGAAATAATTGCAAATTATACGCCGCGCGGCCGCAGTGCCGCGATCGGGAGCGGGCAAGTTTGCTTTCAGACGGGCGGGCAGGATCAGATGAGGTGGGCGAGCAGCAGCGCCAGGCTGGCGGCGGTCGCGCCGGCTGCGAGCATCAGGTATCGCAGGGTGGCCGTGCCGGCGTCGGGTTTTGCCTGGGCGATTGCGATGGCGCGGGCGCGTCGTGCGTTTCTGTTCATGCTCGAAACCTCACTCTTGTGACACAACAGTCCAACAAAAAGGCCTGCCGGTAAAGCTTAATTTGGGGAAAGCTTTCAGAGCCGGCAATTGAGACAGGATGGCGCACCTCTCTTAAGAAGTCTTGAATCGTTATGCCGGATGTTTCTATGCGTATTCGCCGGCGGCAAAACCGGAGGCCCATGCCCATTGGAAATTATAGCCGCCGAGCCAGCCGGTGACGTCGACGCATTCACCGACGAAATAAAGGCCGGGAACGGTCTTTGTTTCCATGCTGCGGGAATCGAGCGCCGCCGTGTCGATGCCGCCGAGCGTCACTTCGGCGGTGCGGTAGCCTTCCGAGCCGGACGGTTTGACGATCCAGTTCTGGGCGCTGGCGGCCAGCCGCTGCAGCGCCTTGTCGGGCAGATCGGCCATATTGCCGGCGATCCTTTCCCGCTCGACGAGAAACTGGGCCAGCCGCTTCGGCAGGATATCGCCGAGAGCTGTCTGGGCCGACTGGCGGCCATTCAGCTGCTTTGCCGTCTTCAAATGCGCTGATATCTCGACATCCGGTTCGACCGCAACGACGATTTCATCTCCCTCCCGCCAGTAAGACGAGATCTGCAGGATGGCGGGACCGCTTAAACCCCGATGGGTAAACAGCAGCGCTTCGCGGAAAGCGGTCTTACCATGGCGGATTTCGGCCGGGGCGGAAATGCCAGCGAGCGGGGCGACGGTCTCGAGCAGGCCGGGATCCAGCGTCAGCGGCACGAGACCTGGGCGGGTTTCAAGCACGGCCAGGCCGAACTGCTCGGCGAGGCGATAGGCAAAGCCGGTGGCGCCCATCTTCGGGATCGATTTGCCGCCGGTCGCCACAATGAGAGAGGATGCCTCGAAGACGCCTTCGCCCGTGGAGACGCGGAAGCCAGCCTCCCTCCTGTCGACACCCGATATTTCGGTGCCGAGATGCAGGCCCGCGCCGACCGCGCGCATCTCGTCCAGCAGCATGCGGATGATGTCCTTGGCACTGTCGTCGCAGAAAAGCTGGCCGAGCGCCTTTTCATGCCAGGCAATGCCGTGGCGGTCGACCATGGCGATGAAATCGGCGGGCGTGAAACGGGCAAGCGCCGACTTGCAGAAATGCGGATTGGCGGAAAGGAAATTCTTCGGTTCGGCATGGATATTGGTGAAATTACAGCGGCCGCCGCCCGATATGCGGATCTTTTCGCCAGGCGCCTTCGCGTGGTCGATGACCACGACCGAGCGGCCGCGTTTGCCCGCGCGAATGGCCGCCATCATGCCGGCGGCTCCGGCGCCGATGACGATGACGTCGCTCTTGTGCTGCAAACTCTTTTCCCCGATCCAACCGGCGTCTTCTTTTCCATCAAGGGGCGAAAGTCAACGTTCTCAACCCCTCGCCAATTGGCAAACTCCGGCTATGATGGCGTCACGATCAACCAAACCGGTGTGTCATGTCCCCAAAAAAGACGACGCTGAAGCCTGCCAGAAACGTACCCGCCTCGACCAAAACACCTCCGGACCCCGGATCCCTGCGCGGCGTTGCGAACTGGAAGGAAGCAGCGCAGTGGCTGAGGGCCAGGGGCATCGAAGACATCGAATGCATCACGCCGGACCTTGCCGGCGTTCCGCGCGGCAAGATGATGCCGAGTTCCAAATTCACCTCCAACACCTCGCTGGCCCTGCCTTCGGCGATCTACCGGCATACGATTTCGGGCGAGTATCCGGAGGAGACGGAGAGCTTCCGTTACGAGCCGCGCGACAGCGACCTGAAGCTGATGCCGGATCTTTCGACGCTGTCGGTCGTGCCCTGGGAAACCGACCCGACGGCGCAGGTGATCTGTGACATCGTCGATTCGGACGGGGGCGAAGTGCCCTATACGCCACGCAACGTCTTGAAGCGGATCATGAGCCTCTATCATGATCGCGGCTGGAAACCGATCGTGGCGCCGGAGATCGAGTTCTACCTCGTCGCCAAGAATGACGACCCCGACTATCCGCTGCATCCGCCGAAAGGCCGCTCCGGCCGCTCGATCCTCGGCGGCCAGGGCTATTCGATCGCCGGCATCAACGAATTCGACGAACTGATCGACGACATCTATCATTTCTCGGAGAAGCAGGGGCTGGAGATCGATACGCTGATCCACGAAGAGGGACCGGCGCAACTCGAGATCAACCTGCGCCACGGCAATCCGATCGAGCTTGCCGACCAGGTGTTCCTGTTCAAGCGCACGATCCGCGAAGCGGCGCTGAAGCACGACATCTACGCGACCTTCATGGCCAAGCCGATGCAGGGCCAACCAGGGTCGGCGATGCATATCCACCAGTCGGTGGTCAATGTCGAGACGGGCAGGAACGTCTTCTCCAATGCGGACGGATCGGCGTCGAAGGAATTCTTCCATTTCATCGGCGGGATGCAGAAATTCGTGCCGAGCGCGATGGCGATGCTGGCGCCCTATGTGAATTCCTACCGCCGCCTGCAGCCCGACATGTCCTGCCCGGTCAACAACGCCTGGGGCTACGACAACCGGACGACCGCCTTCCGCGTTCCGGTTTCCGATCCGCAGGCGCGACGGGTGGAAAATCGGCTGCCGAGCTCGGATGCCAATCCCTATCTGGCGCTCGCCGCCTCGCTCGCCGCCGGCCTGCTCGGCATCATGAGGCAGATCGAGCCGACGGCGCCGACCGAGGATTCGGCCAATGAGGGCTCGATCGACCTGCCGCGCGGCCTGCTGGAAGCCGTGGCGCTGATGGAGGACGAGCCCGCCTTCGAAGAGGTGTTCGGCAAGCAGTTCATCGGCCTTTACGCCGGCGTCAAGCGCGGTGAGTTCGAGACCTTCATGCAGGTGATCAGTCCCTGGGAGCGGGAGTTTCTTCTGCTCAACGTGTGAGCGATATCATGGCATCGCAAGAGATGTGGCAGAGCCCGATTGCGCCCGGGCTATCCTGGTATCAGGCAAGCGTCGGGGAGCGGCCGACCTACGCCGCTCTCGACGGCTCGAGAACATGCGACGTCGCCATTGTCGGCGGTGGCTATACCGGCCTGCAGGCCGCCTATCATCTCGCCAAATCAGGTGTTTCCGTCGTGCTGATCGAGGCCTGGCGCTTCGGCGATGGAGCGTCCGGGCGCAATGGCGGCCAGCTCGGCACCGGCCAGCGATGGTGGCCGGAAGAGCTTGAGGAAAAGATCGGCTATGAACGCTCGAAAGCGCTGTTCGATGTTGCCGAGGCGGCCAAGCGCCATCTTCTCGATTTCGCCCGGGAACATCAGATCGAGATCGATTATGTGCCCGGTCAGCTCAACGTCGCGCACAAGGCAAGCTACGAACGCGACTATCGTGAGAATGCCGAAATCGCCGCTGAGCGTTACGGCTATCCGCATTTGAGCTTCATGGATGAGAAGGAAACGCAGGAGCGGCTCGGCTCGAAGCGTTTCCGCTGCGGCGTGCGCGATGTCGGCACCGGCCATATTCATCCGCTGAAGCTGCTGATCGGGCTGGCGCGGGTGGCCGCAAATGCCGGCGCTTCCATCTTCGAGATGACCCCGGCAAAGGCGATCCGCCAAAGCGGTGGCAAGGTGACGATTGAAACCGAAAAGGGCACGATCACCTCCGACCGGGCGCTGATCGCCTGCAACGGCCATATCGGCAGCCTGGAGCCGGTGACGGCAAGCCATGTCATGCCGATCCGCTCCTTCATCGGCGCCACGGTTCCGCTCGACGGCTATCCCGGTGTGCTGCCGGGCGGCGAGGCCGTCGCCGATTCGCGCTTCGTCGTGCGCTATTTCCGTAAATTCGAGGGCCGCCTGCTGTTCGGTGGGCGCGAGGCCTATACCGCCGACAATCCGCGGGACATTTCGCAGCATATCCGCCGGCAGATCGGCGAAATCTATCCCGACCTAAAAGACATCGAGATCACCCACGCCTGGGGCGGCAGCGTCGGCATCACCATGCCGCGCCAGCTTTTTGTGCGCGAGGTGATGCCCGGCGTCACATCGATCGGCGGTTATTCCGGCCATGGCGTCATGCTGTCAAACTACTGTGGCAAGCTCTATGCGGAAACGGTGCTTGGCAAATCCGGCGATCTCGATCTGTTCAAATCGCTCGATATTCCCGCCTTTCCCGGCGGAGCCCGGATGCGGGCGCCATTGCTTTTCCTCGCCTTGTCGTGGTTTGCGCTTCGCGACAAGTTTTAGTCCGATTGCGGATTTCCTCTTCCGGCAATTCGCTCTAAAACCGGTGCCTGACAGATTCATTGCACTGCACACTGGCTTTTTTAAATCGATTAGATTAAAAGGGCCACCAACCAGCCTGATTGAGAGACAAGCTCATGAGCAGCCAGATCATTCCCGTTGAGCCTTTTGATTACGTCGTCTTCGGCGGCAGCGGCGACCTTGCCGAACGCAAGCTTCTGCCCGCGCTCTATCATCGTCAGATCGAGGGTCAGTTCTCGGAACCGACCCGTATCATCGGCGCCTCGCGCAGCCCGCTTTCGCATGAGGAATATCGCAAGTTCGCCAAGGATGCGCTGACGGAGCACCTGAAGAAAGGCGAATACGACGACGCAGAAGTCGAGAAGTTCTGTGCCCGCCTTTACTACGTTTCGGTCGACGCCCGCACGGACACGGGCTGGGATCAGCTGAAGAAACTGCTCGACGAAAGCAAGGACCGGGTGCGCGCCTTCTATCTGGCGGTAGCACCCGGCATCTTCGGCGACATTTCGCAGAAGATCCACGATCACAAGCTGATCACCAGGTCGACCCGCATCGTCGTCGAAAAGCCGATCGGCCGCGACCTCGCCTCGGCGCTGCAGCTCAACGACACGATCGGCCGCGCCTTCAAGGAAGAGCAGATCTTTCGCATCGACCACTATCTCGGCAAGGAGACGGTGCAGAACCTGATGGCGCTGCGTTTTGCCAATGCGCTTTACGAGCCGCTGTGGAACGCCAACTATATCGATCATGTGCAGATCACCGTGGCGGAGTCGGTCGGCCTGGAAGGCCGCGCCGGCTATTACGACACAGCCGGCGCGCTGCGCGACATGGTACAGAACCACATTCTGCAGCTGCTCTGCCTGACGGCGATGGAAGTACCCTCGTCGATGGATTCGGAAGCCGTTCGCGACGAGAAGCTGAAGGTGCTGCGCGCCCTGAAGCCGCTCGATGCCTCCAATGTCGAGCAGGCGACGGTGCGCGGCCAGTATCGCGCCGGCGCTTCGGGCAGCGGCCCGGTCAAGGGTTATCTCGAAGAGCTGGAAGGCGGCGTCTCGAACACCGAGACTTTCGTCGCCATCAAGGCCGAGATCAATAACTGGCGCTGGGCGGGCGTTCCCTTCTATATCAGAACCGGCAAGCGGCTGACCGGACGCATGTCCGAGATCGTCATCACCTTCAAGCCGATCCCGCACGCGATCTTCGACCAGGCGGCCGGACGCATCGTCGCCAACCAGCTGATCATCCGGCTGCAGCCGGATGAGGGCGTCAAGCAGTCGCTGATGATCAAGGATCCGGGTCCGGGCGGCATGCGGCTGCGCAACGTCTCGCTCGACATGAGCTTCGCCCAGGCCTTCAACGTCCGCAATCCAGACGCCTACGAGCGTCTGCTGATGGACGTGATCCGCTCCAACCAGACCCTGTTCATGCGCCGCGACGAAGTCGAAGCCGCATGGAAATGGGTGGACCCGATCCTGAAAGGTTGGGAAACGACCGGCCAACAGGTGCAGGGCTATACGGCCGGCACCTGGGGCCCGAGCCAGGCCATCGCGCTGATCGAGCGCGACGGCCGCACCTGGCATGACGACATCTAGGACGACATCGATGGCATCGACCCTGCATTCCTTCGCCAGTGCCGCAGACCTCGCTGGCAGCCTCGCCGACACGGTCGCCGATACGCTTTCGGCGGCAATCGCCGCTCGCGGTGCGGCGTCCATCGCCGTTTCCGGCGGTTCGACGCCGAAGGCCTTCTTCCAGGCGCTTTCGACGCGCGACATTGCCTGGGACAAGGTAACGATCACGCTGGTGGACGAACGTTTCGTTCCGGCGGATAATGCCCGCTCGAACCATCTGCTGGTCGATGCCAATCTCTTGCAGGACAAGGCGAAGGCGGCGCGTTTCGTGCCGCTTTACCAGCCGGCATCCTCCGTCGCGGAGGCGGCAAGGCTTGCGACGGAAAAGAGCGCCGAAATCGGCATACCCTTCGATGTCGTCATCCTCGGTATGGGCGGCGACGGCCACACCGCCTCGTTCTTTCCCGGCGGCAGCAATCTTGCCCGGGCGCTCGACGCGTCGACGCCACGCAGCGTCATCACCATGGAGGCGCAAGGAGCCGGCGAGCCGCGCCTGACCTTTACCTTCTCCAGTCTTCAGGATGCCGCTCTCCTGGTTCTCCATATCGAGGGCGAAGGCAAAAAAGACGTTCTCGCCAAGGCGGAAGGCAGCGGTGACGAGGCAGAAATGCCGATCCGCGCCGTTCTGCGCCGGGCCACTTCCCCGGTCGAGATCTACTGGGCTCCCTGATCGGCCCCAGACCCGGATCAGAAGACCCGGATCCGGATGTCAGGCCGGAGCCGCCGAAAGAGATAGAGATACAACGAACAAGGCAGGGATTTTCCATGTCCGCTCACGCACGCATTTCTGCGATCACCGATCGCATCGTCGAACGCTCGAAGCCGACCCGCGAGCGCTACCTGGAACGCCTGCGCGCCGCCGCTTCCGAGGGCGTGCAGCGTTCGGTGCTCGGCTGCGCCAACCTCGCCCACGGCTTCGCGATCTGTTCCCCCGCCGAAAAGGACGCGCTCGCCGGCGACCGTATCCCCAATCTCGGCATCATCACCGCCTATAACGACATGCTCTCGGCCCACCAGCCGTTCGAGACCTATCCTGGTATCATCCGTGAGGCGGCGGCCGAGGCAGGCGGTGTCGCCCAGGTGGCCGGCGGCGTGCCCGCCATGTGCGACGGCGTCACCCAGGGACAGCCGGGCATGGAGCTGTCGCTGTTCTCGCGTGACCTGATCGCCATGGCGGCAGGTGTCGGCCTGTCGCACAATATGTTCGATGCCGCCCTCTTCCTCGGCGTCTGCGACAAGATCGTGCCGGGCCTCGTCATCGCCGCGCTGTCCTTCGGCCACTTGCCGTCGATCTTCGTTCCGGCGGGGCCGATGACGACGGGCCTGCCGAACGACGAGAAGTCGCGCGTGCGCCAGCTCTTCGCCGAGGGCAAGGTCGGGCGCGCCGAACTCCTGGAGGCGGAATCGAAATCCTATCATGGTCCCGGCACCTGCACCTTCTACGGCACGGCCAACTCCAACCAGATGCTGATGGAGATCATGGGCTTCCACATGCCGGGCTCCTCCTTCATCAATCCCGGCACACCGCTGCGCGAAGCGCTGACGCGCGAAGCCGCCAAGCGAGCCTTAGCGATCACCGCACTCGGCAACGAATTCACGCCGGCCGGCGAGATGATCGACGAGCGCTCGATCGTCAACGGCGTCGTCGGCCTGCATGCGACCGGCGGGTCGACCAACCACACGCTGCACCTCGTCGCCATGGCGCGGGCAGCCGGGATCCAACTCACCTGGCAGGACATTGCCGAGCTTTCGGAAATCGTGCCGCTGCTTGCCCGCGTCTATCCGAACGGGCTTGCCGACGTGAACCATTTCCAGGCGGCCGGCGGCATGGGCTTCCTCATCAAGGAACTGCTGAAGCACGGGCTAGTGCATGACGACGTTCGCACCGTCTTCGGCCAGGGCCTTGAAGCCTATACGGTCGATGCCCGGCTCGGCGAGAACCACACGGTGCTGCGCGAACCGTCGCCCGATAAGAGCCACGATCCGAAGGTGCTTTCCAGCATCGAGACGCCTTTCCAGGCGAATGGGGGGCTGAAGATGCTACGCGGCAATCTCGGCAAGGCGGTCATCAAGATCTCGGCCGTCAAGGCGGAGCGCCATATCATCGAGGCGCCGGCGATCGTCTTTCACAGCCAGCAGGAACTGCAGGACGCCTTCAAAGAAGGCAAGCTCAACCGCGATTTCGTCGCCGTCGTGCGCTTCCAGGGTCCGAAGGCGAACGGCATGCCGGAGCTGCACAAGCTGACACCGCCGCTCGGCGTGCTGCAGGACCGTGGCTTCCGCGTGGCGCTCCTGACCGACGGGCGCATGTCCGGCGCATCCGGCAAGGTGCCGGCGGCGATCCATGTCACGCCGGAAGCAGTCGATGGCGGCCCGATCGCCCGCATCCGGGACGGCGACATCATTCGCCTCGACGCGATCAAGGGCACGCTCGAAGTGCTGGTCGACGCAGCCGACATGGCCGAGCGCGAGCCGGTGAGCATCGATCTCTCCGACAATGAATTCGGCATGGGCCGTGAACTCTTCGCGCCGTTCCGGCGTGCCGTCGGCGCTTCCGATCAGGGCGCGAGCGTGCTCTTCCACTGAGCATGATCAGGTGCGGATAAGCAAAAACCCGCGGGGCGCCTGAAGCGTCCCGCGGGTTTTTCTATGACCGGTCCGAAACTGCCCGTCAGGCGCGGATATCGAGGACGTAATCCTTGTGCGCGGGGTGCGTGCTGTAGACGAAGATCTTATTCAGCTCCTTCTGCGTCAGCAGGCGCAGGAAGCGAACCTCGATCGTATTGTTGGCGTTGACCTTCATCAGCAGGCAGCCGACCTTGGTGATGCGGGCATCGGGAATATCCAGATAGAACTGCTTCGGCAGGCTGAACTGGGTCAGGATTGCGAGAGTAGCGCTGCTCATCGAGATACGGACAATATCGCAGCGGCGCGAAGCCGCGTGCATGACGCCCTTTTCCGTATATTCGATGCGCGCGGCATTCATTGTGTCCTCCATTTTGAACCGCGCCTCGCGGTCATACATGAAGGATTCTTCCTTGCTCAGGAAATGAGATCTTGGCTGTGACGGATTGGAAGCGGCCACCTGCTTATCCCCCTCATAAATCGACGAGGAAAAGGTAGCAGCCGATCTTTAACAGAAAGTGAGAATTCGGCTGCCTCCGCACAATTTCTGGTATTATCCCCCAAAAAAGGCTGCCTCATTTCCGATAGGTGTGGCCGCTCGCATCAAAGAGATGCAGCTTCAGCCTGTCGGCGGCAAATCGCATCCTCTGGCCCTTATGCACATCGTAGATGCCGGGCAGCTTGACGACGATCGGTTCGCCCGGAACCAGCCCCTCGATATAAAGCAGCGTCACTTCGCCGAGCGCTTCGACGATGGAGACCTCGCCTTCGAAAACATAGTCGGCGCCGTCGGCAATCCTCAGATCCTCGGGACGAACGCCGAAGCTTGCCTGCTTGCCCTTCTCGGAGGCATCGGTCGCCACATCCAATGTCACCGACATGCCGCCGGTCAGCGTCACGGCCGTCTGGCTGCCGGTCCCGGCGATCGTCGCGGGAATGATGTTCATCGCAGGCGAGCCGATGAATTTCGCGACGAAGAGGTTGGCTGGGCGTTCGTAGAGCTCCAGCGGCGCGCCGACCTGCTCGATATTGCCGGCCGACAGGACGACAATGCGGTCGGCGAGCGTCATCGCCTCGACCTGGTCGTGGGTGACGTAGATCATCGTAGTATCGGCCATCTGCTCGTTCAGCCGGGCAATTTCGATACGCGTGGCGACGCGCAGCGCTGCATCGAGGTTGGACAGCGGCTCGTCGAACAGGAAGACCTTGGGATCGCGGCAGATGGCGCGGCCGATCGCCACGCGCTGTCGCTGGCCGCCCGACAGCGCCTTCGGCAGGCGGTCGAGATATTGGGTCAGCTGCAGGCTCTCGGCCGCCGCGCGCACACGGCGGTCGATCTCCTGCTTGCTTTCGCCGGCGATCTTCATGCCGAAGGCCATGTTGTCGAAGACGGTCATGTGCGGATAAAGAGCATAGGACTGGAAGACCATGGCGATGCCGCGCTTGGAGGGCGGCACGTCATTGACGAGATGGCCGTCAATATACATCTCGCCGCCGGTAATCGCCTCGAGGCCGGCGATCATGCGCAGAAGCGTGGACTTGCCGCAGCCGGACGGACCGACGAAGACGATGAATTCGCCCTGCTTGATATCGAGGTCGATACCATGGAGAACATCCACGGAACCGTAGGATTTGCGGATGTCCTTCAGTGTCAGTCCAGTCATTTGTCACTCCCCTCCTGATCCTTAGGCGAGACGGGCGAAGTACGCCCCCCAGGCCGGAATATCGATCTTGTCGCCATAGTTGTTGCTGGTAAAGCCGTGTCCCGTCAACGCCTGCCATTCTCCGGCAGGCAGAGTGACGCTGGTTTCGGCCGCACTCATGTTGAAAATGCAGAGCAGCTTCTCATCGGCGTATTCGCGGGTGAAGACCAGGCTATCGCCCTCTGTCTCCTCGAATTCGATCTCACCCTTGGCAAAGGCCGGATGCAGCTTGCGGAAGGCAATGAAGCGGCGATAGTGCTCCAGCACCGAAGTCTCGTCGCCCTGCTGGACGTTGACCGCGCGCAGAATATGTTCGACCGGCACCGGCAGCCAGGGCTTGACCGTGGAGAAGCCGCCCTGGGCGACGTGGCTGTCCCAGACCATCGGCGTGCGGCAGCCATCACGGCCCTTGAACTCCGGCCAGAACTGAATGCCGTACGGATCTTGGAGATCCTGATAGGCGAGATCGGCTTCCGTCAAAGCAAGTTCCTCGCCCTGATAGAGGCAGACGGAACCGCGCAACGTCATCAGCAGCGAAGCATAGAGCTTGGCGAAAGCGTCGTGATCGGCGACCAGCCCGCCCCAGCGGCTGACGTGACGCATGACGTCGTGATTGGAAAAGGCCCAGCAGGCCCAGCCATCGGGGGCGGCGGCTTCGAAATCCTCCATCACCTCCTCGACGCGCTCCGGGGTCAGCGGATCGGGGGCAAGGAATTCGAAGGCATAACACATATGCATCTTGTCATTGCCGGAGGTATACTCGCCGACGATTTCGAGGCCGCGCTGGCTATCGCCCACCTCGCCGACGGCGGCGATGGCCGGGAACTCTTCGAGCACGGCGCGGAAGCGCTTCAGGAAGGCAAGGTTCTCCGGCCGGTTCTTGTCGTAGATATGCTCCTGAAAATTATAGGGATTGACCGCCGGCGCCGTCGACGCGTTGCGCCGTTCGGGTGCGAGCGCCGGATTGTCGCGCAAGAGCGGGTCGTGGAAATAGAAATTGATGGTGTCGAGGCGGAAGCCGTCGACGCCGCGGTTGAGCCAGAAGCGCACGACATCGAGCAGGCGGTCCTGCACTTCCGGGTTATGCAGGTTCATATCCGGCTGCGAGGTCAGGAAATTGTGCAGGTAATATTGCATGCGCGTTGGATCCCACGCCCATGCGGATCCGCCGAAGATCGACAGCCAGTTGTTCGGCGGCGAGCCATCCGGTTTGGCGTCGGCCCAGACATACCAATCAGCCTTGGCATTGGTCTTGCTGGAACGGCTCTGCACAAACCAGGGGTGCTGGTCCGAGCTGTGCGAGATGACGAGGTCGATCATCACACGGATGCCGAGGCGGTGGGCCTCTGATATCATCGTGTCGAAATCCACCAACGTGCCGAAGATCGAATCGACATTCTCGTAATCGGAAACGTCATAACCGAAATCGCGCATCGGCGACGTGAAGAAGGGCGAGATCCAGATCGCGTCGACGCCGAGGCTTGCCACATGCGGCAGGCGGGCGGTGATGCCCTTGAGGTCGCCGATGCCGTCGCCGTTCGAATCCTGGTAGGAGCGCGGATAGATCTGATAGATCACCGCGCCGCGCCACCAGTCCTTGTCGGCGGTCAAGATCGATTGGGAAGCCACGTTCATGAGATATCCTGTTCGTCACATTTCGGGGGATTGTCAGCCGCCCTTGACCGAGCCCGCCAGCAGACCACGCACCAGATAACGCTGCAGTCCGAAGAAGACGAGCAGCGGCACGACGATAGTCACGAAGGCCGACGCCGTCAAAATCTCCCAATTGCCGCCGCGCGAGCCGAGCAGCGCGTTCAGCCTGCCGGTCAGCACGAGATGATCCTGGTCGGTGCCGAGGAAGACCATGGCGACGAGCAGGTCGTTCCATACCCACAGGAACTGGAAAATGGCGAAGGAGGCGAGTGCCGGGAAGGACAAGGGCAAAACGATGCGAACGAAGATCTCGAAGTCGCTTGCGCCGTCGACGCGGGCGGATTCGATGATCTCCTTCGGCAGGCCGGCAATATAGGCCCGCAGGAGAAAGATGGCGAGCGGCATGCCGAAGGCGGTGTGCGCGAACCAGATACCGGGATAGGTCTTCGACGGCTGGCCGAGCATATTGCCGATCTCGTTGTAGAGGCGAAGCAGCGGGATGAGCGACATCTGCAGCGGCACGACGATGAGGCCGACGACGAGTGCAATCAGCAGCCCGCGGCCGGGAAACTCCATCCAGCTCAGAGCATAGGCGGCAAAAGCGGCAATCAGGATCGGGATGATCGTTGCCGGGATCGTCACCGTCAGCGAATTGATGAAGGACTGGCCGATGCCTTCGCCGGTCAGAACCGTATTGTAGTTCTGCATCGTGAATTCCGGCGGTGCAGAGACGGAGACATAGATGCGCCGCGGCCGCTCATCCGGCGAAAAGGCCGTGTTCTTCATGTAGCGATAGCTGCCGTCGCTGTTGATCTGCAGGCTCTCGCCATCGCCGAGATCGGCGGTCTCGCCGGCTTCGAAAGCAGCCGGCTGCTGCACGCGGTTGCCGAAGGCTTTTACCGAGCGGCCGGTCTGCCCTTCCAGCACATTGCCTGAGATGACGTAAGTCGCGCCTTCCTGCCGCTGCTGGTCCGGCGTGCCCAGGCGGACGGCGATGGTCTGGGTCGAGCCGGCAAAGGCCGTCCACCAGCCGGAGACGACGATCTGGTCCTTGTCGCGCAGCGCGCTGACGAAGATGCCGAGTGTCGGGATCAGCCAGATGATGACGATCAGCAGAACGGCAAGGTGAACGAAGAGACGGGCAGGGCCGATCTTGAAGTAGCTTCCGACAGCGGTCATCTCAATGGCCCTTCAGTTCGCGGTTGGCGCGGCGCACGTTCCAGATCATGATCGGCGTGACGGCGAGCATGATGATGATTGCGATGACGGCGCTTCGGCCGGAATCGCCGCCGCCGCGGAACAGCCAGTTGAACATCAGGTTTGCCAGCACCATCGTCTGCCACTGGCCGTTGGTCATGGTCAGCACGATGTCGAAGACCTTGAGGACGAGGATGGTGATCGTCGTCCAGACGACGGCGATGGTGCCCCAGACCTGCGGCACCATGATGCGCCAGAAGATCTGCCAGCCATTGGCGCCGTCGATGACGGCGGCCTCGATCGTCTCTTCCGGGATGCCGCGCAGCGCTGCCGACAGGATGACCATGGCGAAACCGGTCTGGATCCAGATCAGGATGATCATCAGGAAGAAATTGTTCCAGAAGGGAACCGAGATCCAGACTTCGGGCGTGCCGCCGAAGAGCTGGACGATGGCGTTCAACAGGCCGATCTGGACGTCGTTGCCGCCGCGATATTCATAGATGAATTTCCAGATGACCGAGGCGCCGACGAAGGAGATCGCCATCGGCATGAAGACGATGCTCTTGGCGATATTGCCCCACCAGATGCGGTCGGTCATCACCGCGATGACCAGGCCGAAGAAGGTGCAGGCGGCCGGCACGACGGCGAGCCAGAGGATGTTGTTGAAGATCGACTGGCGGAATTCGCGGTCGCCGATCGCCCATTTGTAATTGGCCACGCCGACGAATTGCTGGCCGGTGCGGTCGTAGAAGGAGAGAATGAAGGTGGCGACGACGGGGTAGACGAGATAGACGAAAAGCAGGAAGAGCGCCGGGCCGAGAAACAGCCATGGGCGGATCATCGCGCGCCGGTTGAGGTTGCGCGAGGCGGCGCGGATGTCGCCATCCTTCACCGGCAGAGCGAAATCCAGGATCTTGTTCGAAAAATAGAAATAGGCCGAGCACGCGACAACGGCGGCGACCACGACGCCCAAAGCGGACACTATCTGCAACAGCATTACGTCCCTCCCCTGCTTCCCCTGATCTTATTCCGGCCGGTTTTCATTCTGACGGGTCAAGGCCGGTCATCGTCAACATGTTTGCATTGCCCAATCACAATATATCCCGCGATGGCCGGGCTCTTCGCGAACCCGGCCAGTCACGCAAGCCATGTCGCCGGCAAGCCGGCGACATATCTGAACGATTACTTGATGCCGTCCCAGGCGCTCTGAATTTCGCCGGCAGCCTCTTCGGCAGACTTGCCGCCGACGAAATCGACCATGCCCGTCCAGAAGGCGCCGGCGCCGATCTTGCCCGGCATCAGGTCGGAACCGTCAAAGCGGAAGGTGGTGGCGGAGGTCAGGATCTCGCCTTCCTTCTTCATCTGCGGATTGGCATAGGCATCGGTGCTGACGCCCTTGTACGGCGTCAAGAAGCTCGACTGCGCCATCCAGACCTCGTGCGCGATCGGGGTCTTCAGGAAGTCGATGAAGGCACGGGCCGCCTTCGAATCCTTGGTGATCGAGACGAGCGTGCCGGCGCCGAGAACCGGCTTGCCGAGGTCGGCATGCGAGGCGTAGGTCGGCATGTAGAAGAAGTCGGCATCCTGGCCGAGCTTCGTGCCTTCAGGGAAGAAGGACGGGATGAACGAGGCCTGATGGTGCATGTAGCACTTCGGCGGAACGGCGAAGAGGCCCTTCGGGCTGTCGCGGAAATCGGTCGAAGCCACGGCCGCGACGCCGCCGTCGACATATTTCTCGTTCTTGGCAAACTTGCCGAACTCGTCGATCGCGGCAACGACGGCCGGATCTGTGAACTTCAGCTCGTTGGTCGTCCACTTGTCGTAGGCTTCCGGGGGCTGCATGCGCAGCATGATGTCCTCGACCCAGTCGGTCGCCGGCCAGCCGGTGGCGCCGCCGGAACCGAGACCGATGCACCAGGGAACGCCGCCGTCCTTGACGATCTGGTCGGTCAGGGCATGCAGTTCTTCCATTGTCGTCGGGATCTTGTAGCCGGCTTCCTCGAAGTTCTCCGGAACGTACCAGACGAGTGACTTGACGTCGGCCTTGTAAGGGAAGGCATAGAAGGCTTCCTTGCCGTCCTTGCCCTTGTAGGTGCCGTAACCGACCCAGCTGTCGCCGGCGCCGTAATTGTCCTTGATCCACTTGGAATTGTCGTCGCCGAGCGGCGTCAGGAAGCCCTTGCCGGCGAGATCGGCCAGAAGGCCCGGCTGCGGCAGAACGGCAATGTTCGGCGGCGAGCCCGCCTGCGTGTCGATGACGATCTGCTGTTCGTAATTTTCCGAAGAAGAGTATTTCGCATCGACGCCGGTCGCTTCGGTGAAATAGGCGAGAACGCTCCTGAAGAACGCCTCGTCCTCGCCGCGCCACGGCCCGAAGATCGTCAGCGGCTGCCCCTTCAGATCGGCGTGCGCGGCCTTGAATTCGTCATAGCTCTTCCAGTTGAACTTGGAATCCTGTCCCGGGGCAAATTTCAGATCGGCCGCGGACGCAGCACCGGCAAACAGCGCCGCAACGGCAACGCCCATCAAAAATGACTTTTTCATGTGATCAACCTCCCATCACAATCCCAACCGCGCCGAATTCCTTGCAAAAAGAAATCTCAAAGCGCTTTGACACCCAACTCATTTCACTTTCAGTGGAACGGAGTCAAGTCATTTCACGAAAATCCCCTATCATCCGGGGAATATCGCGGCGCAGCAGCGCCTACCGGGGAAATATGGAGCGATTTTTCTTGAGTCAAGCGCGCGAGATGATACATAATTAAAAGCGCTTTGGACGCCATTTGGAGGCGGGAGGCCTTTTAAAGCGGCCGACGGGCGGGCCGGGAGGAAGCATAGCAGGTGAATCTCAAACAGCTATCGGAATTGCTTGGGCTTTCGCAGACGACGGTAAGCCGGGCGCTCAACGGTTATCCCGAGGTCAACGAAGCCACCCGGGAGCGCGTGCTTCAGGCCGTCAAGGAAACCGGGTACCGGCCGAACAAGGCTGCCCAGCGGCTTGCCACCGGCAAGGCAGGCTCGATCGGCCTCGTCATGCCGACGGCGCCTGGCCATCAGTCCGACGTGCATTTCGGCGAATTTCTGGCCGGGCTCGGCGAGGAGGCCGTGCGTCACGATTTCCATTTCGTCATCATGCCGTCCGATCCGGATGACGAGGTGGCGGCGCTCCGGCGGCTTGCGATCAGCGGCAATGTCGACGCGCTGTTCATCGCCTATATGCGCGCTCACGACCCGCGGCTCGCCATGCTGAAATCGCTCTCCATGCCCTATGTCGTGCACGGCCGCTCCTTCGGCGCGGAGCTGGATTATCCCTATCTCGACATCGACAATGAAGGGGCCTTCTACGACGCGACGCGGCTCTTGCTGCAGCTCGGCCACACGCGTTTTGCCTTGATGAACGGGCCGATACATCTCGATTTCGCCATCCGCAGAAGGAACGGCGTCATCGCAGCCCTTGCCGAACGCGGCCTCACGCTCGAGGAGGACTGCATAAGCCACGCGCTGATGACAGACGAACAGGGCCTGCTGGCGATGGAACGGTTCCTGCAACTGCCGGAACGGCCGACGGCGATCCTCTGCTCCAGCACGGTGATGGCGCTCGGGGCGATCCGCGCGGTCAACCAGGCCGGATTGCGGCTCGGCGAGGATATTTCGCTGATCGCCCATGACGACGTGCTGCCGCTCCTGAAGCCGGAAAACTTCTCGGTGCCGCTGACGACGACACGCTCCTCGCTGCGGGCGGCGGGTGTGCGCATCGCCCAGCGGCTGATCGGCACGGTGAAACAGGCCGGCCCCTTCCCCGACCAGGAGCTCTGGAAAACCGAGCTGATCGTCAGGGCCTCGACCGGCCCTGCCCCGCAGCAAGCATAATCAGAACTGCGGCGGCGTCTGCCCTGCAGCGCGATGAGCGGCGATTACGGTGTTGGCCATCAGCATGGCGATGGTCATCGGCCCGACGCCGCCCGGAACCGGGGTAATGGTGCTGGCGACCTCGGAGACTTCGCGGAAGGCGACGTCGCCGACGAGCCGGGTCTTGCCCTCGCCCTTCTCAGGAGCCGGCACGCGGTTGATGCCGACGTCGATGACCGTCGCCCCTGGCTTCACCCAATCGGCCTTGACCATTTCCGGCCGGCCGACGGCAGCGACCAGAATATCGGCATTGCGGCAGACTTCGGCGAGGTTCTTGGTTCTGGAGTGAGCCATCGTCACCGTCGCATTGGCATTGAGCAGCAATTGCGCCATCGGCTTGCCGAACAGGTTGGAACGGCCGATGACGACAGCATTGAGCCCGGAGAGATCCTCGCCATGAGTGCGGCGGACGAAGACCATGGCGCCGGCCGGCGTGCAGGAGACCAGACCGGTCTTCAGGTCGCCGGTGGCAAGCTTGCCGGCATTGACGACGCTGAGGCCGTCGACATCCTTTTCCGGCAGGATCGACTGGATGATCGGTTCGCTGTTGAGCGGCTTCGGCAAGGGTAATTGCACCAGGATGCCGTGGATCGACGGATCGGCGTTGAGGGTGGCGACGAGGCCTGCCAGTTCCTCCTGCGTCGTCTCGGCCGGCAGCGTGTGCTGAACGGATTTGAAACCGCATTCCTTGGCCATGCGGCTCTTGGAGCCGACATAGGCGTGGCTTGCCGGATCGTCGCCGACGATGATGACGGCAAGGCCGGTGGTGACGCCGCTGCTCTTTTCCAGCGCCGCCGTCGCACTCTTGACCGTCTGAATTACCGATGCAGCTACGTTCTTGCCGTCGATTACTGTCGTCACGCGTCTCTCCGCCCTGTTTCGCGTCAATCTATGAATAGTTGACGAGCGTCAAATGCCCGCTAACGCCCTATCCTGTCGGAAAGCGGCAAGGCAATATCAAATTTGCAAGGAAATGTTCGTTCAGCGCCGCGGTTGCCGCGTTTCCATCACGTGAACACGAAGCCGATCGCGCAGGCCCGAGATTTCGGAGCGCAGCAGCTCGATCTCGTCGACCGCCGCCGGGGCCGGCACGGGCGATGGCGGCGGAGAAGCAACGGGCGGAAACACCGGCAAATCGCTTGCCGGAGACACGACGGATTTGCGCAACGACAGCAGGAAAGCCAAGGCAAGACCGATCGCCAAGCCTGTGGCGGCGCCGGCCAGCGCGCGGCCGGTCAGACCGTCCGTTGCCGATATCGCCGATGCCAGCGGCGGCTTCAGCATGGTCATATGACCGTCGTCGGCTGCCGCCGATGCGGACGCCGCCTCTTCCAGCCGCGAGCGCGCAGCATTCGCCTTCTCGCGCAGCTCGGTCAGCCGCGACAGATCGACGCCGGTATCCCGGCTCTGGGCGATCAGCGTGTTGCGGCGGTCGTTCAGGCCCTTGCGCGCATCGACCGCAGCCTTGGCGGCGGCATTGGCGAGCTGGGCGAGCCGGGCAAGCTCCTTGACCATATTCGCCTTGAGGCCATCGGTTTCGGCCTGTTGCTGCAGCAGGCGCGGATGGCGGGGCCCGAGTTCGGCGGAAAGCTGGGCAAGAGCCGTCCTGGCGACGGCATATTTGTCGCGCCAGTCCTGCAACGCCGGCGAGAGCATATCGGAGGAGAGCGAACCATCGAGCACATCGGCAAGTTTTGCCGCCTTGAGCTGGTCGGCCTTCGACTTGGCGGCAAGGATGCTCCCCTCGGCCTCTTTCAGATCGGCATCGAGCCGGTCGATCTGACGGCGAAGATCGATCGCCACCTTGACGTTGCCTTCGCCGCTCTTTGCCGTGAAGGCGACAAGCTCCGCCTGAGCCTCGTCATAGGCCTTGCGCAAAACCGCGTCGGTTTCGACGTTGCCGCCTCGAGCGTCACCGCCCGCCGCTTCGGCAAGCCTTGCGGCAATGCGCGTGGATTTGGCACCGTCGCCGGTTGTCACCCGCACCCGGATTGTGCCGGCGGCGGCATCGGGCACAATCTCGACCGCATGTTTCAGCGCCGCCTCGGCGCGCGAGGCCGGATCGGCGGCAGCACCGCTTGCGGAGAGAAGATCGAGCACAACGGCGAACGCATTGGCGCCCCTGCCGACGAATTCGGGATCGCGATCGAGCTTCAGGGTGGTGACCGTCGACGCAACCACGCGCGCCGACAGCAGTCCCTTCGCCGCAGCCTGCGTGAAAGCAGCGCGGCTTGCCGTATCCGTTTTCACGGCAAGGGTTGTTTCGGCGCGGTAGAGGGCGGGCGCAGCCGGCATCAGCATCGGCAGACCGGCGCCCAGGATCGTTGCGGCAGCAACCGTTACCGCAACGCCGGCCTTGCCCACGCGGCGTTGCGGTGCTGCCGGCCGGGGCTCGACCGGTTCCTGATGAATTGCGGCCAACGGTTCGACAAAAATCGCCGGCTCCCCAGGGGGAGCCACCGGCTCCTCATATCGCGCTGGTTCCGGCGGAAGACGATGACCGACATCATTGGCAGCCCGGAGACGGTTGCCGAGAATGGTTTCGATGCGGTCGACGAGCGGCGCCTCGGGCACCGCCTTCATGCGCTGCTCTTCCAGCACACGGCCGATGGCGCGCAGCAGGTCGGCTTCGGGCGGGGCGATATCCGGTCCGTTCGATCGGGACTGCCGATAGGGATCGTCATCGGCGCGCGGCCTTGCGGCTGCGCGATCGAGAAAACTGCTTCTGGCCCTGCTATCGTACATTTGCGCCACATCTCATGCACATGATGGCCGAGTTCACTCATCCGCAGGCAAGCAGATGATTAAGCCACTCTAAATTTTCATGGCAAAGAAATGGTTAACCGCAGCTGTCAAGAATTGCGGTCCGTTGCCTCGACGGCGCTGCTTGCGCGTCAACCGCGCGGGCACTGCAGGCTCAGCTCGCCTTCTTGCGATCAGCCGGCGGCTGCCCGACGCTGCGGGACTCTTCCGGATGGCTGAGAATTCTTTCGCGCCGGCGGAAGCGGTAGCGCAGGACATGAAAGAGGAAGACCGGAATGCCGACGATGTAGCGCCGCCAGAGGCGCACGGGCTCCTGTATCAGGCGATAGGCCCATTCCAGACGCATCATCCGCACGGTCTTCGGTGCCCGCGGCACGGCGCCGGAAACGAAGTCGAAGAGCGCGCCCACCGTCAGCACCAGGCGCGCATGGTCGGCACGGATATTATCGTGAACCCATTTCTCCTGCAGCGGCGTCCCCATGCCGACGATCAGAATATCGAGTTTCTGGCGCTCGATCTCCTCGATGACATCCGTGGAGTCGACCTTGTCGAAAAAACCGTCGGAAATAACGACAAATTCATGCCAGGGCGTGTGCTTGTGGAAATTTTCTGCCGCCGCCTCGACGACCGAGCGCTTGCCGCCGATAAGGCCGATGCGGCGCGGGGCCTCCATGAAGGTGAGGAAGGCCGGGACGAAATCCGTGCCGTTCAAATTGGCGGGAAACGGCGCGCCATGGGAGATCTGCGAAGCGATGTTGAGGCCAATGCCATCAGGCAGCACCAGATTGTGCGACATGATCCGGTAATATTCATCGTCCCGCAGCGCCGTCAGCATGTTATGGGCGTTGACGAAGCAAACGACGGTCTGACCGACCGGAATGGAGGCGAGCTCGTTGATGAAAACGAGGGCATCGTCCCAGCCGAGATCGCAGACCGGCAGATCGAAGATCGTCCGCCGCGACGCAAGCACCGCGAAGTTTGCAATCAAGTTCATTCCTACCTCCTGCCGAGGGTGCGTCATGCGCCCGAAATCCCGGAAAACAAGCCCATATTTCCGCACCCCGGAGGTCTCGAAAGGACCGGTCGCGTCACGCATGGAACGACGTCGCCCCGGTCGCGGAAACGGCGCATGCCAAGCTGTGCCACCTGATATAACAGGACGGTTTCAAACAACCCTTAGGAAAATTCCTTGGATTTTGATGCTCGTATAAGTAGTTTATTAACCAAAGGCGGCCCAACGACAAACGGCGCCCGAAGGCGCCGTTGCTGCATCGATAATCGGTTGTTTCAATGGGCGGCCGGGGCCGGTGCTCCCTCGGCTGGCGCGCCATCGATGATCTTGACCGGTGCGCCGAGTTTCTTCGGTTGACCGGCCGAATTTTCCTTGACCTCTTCCTTGGAGAGATAATCGAGCTGCTCCAGCATCACGTCGGCGACATACTCGCCGCCGAGGCGCTCGTTCATGCCCTTCCTGATCTCCTCGCGAAAGGCTTTTGGGTCAAAAGATTTGATGTGAGCAAGATCGACCATCTTGTTGCCGACAAGCAGGCTGAAAAGTTCGTCGGTCGTCATCTCGGTGAGCGGCAAGGTCACGCCCTTCAGCATGTCCTTGTTCATCATGAAGGAAATGCGGCCGAGAAAATAACCGGTGATCGCACCGTCGCCGATGACCGGCACAGTGATCGTTTCGCCCTTCACCAGTTCGAGCGCGCTCTGCTTGGAATCCGTTGCCGCGGGTGCCGGCGCCGTCGCCAGGTACACCGAAAAATAGACCGAGGCCAAGGTGATGGCGCAAACCCAGATACCGGTGAGGACGAGCTTGACCATCAGTTTCCACGCGCGGCGAATTGTTCCTGGGAATAGGTGCCGTCGGCGTCGGCGTCCTGAACCGCATTCTTCAGGAGGTCGGCCACGGCACGAACCGCTTCGAGATGCGCCTCGACACGCCGGGCGTTCAGAACCAGCTTCTTTTTCAGGCCGTGCAGCTGATCGAGATGGGCAGCGGCAAGCTCGGCCGGATCGGTATCGCGGAAAAGCATCGATAGCTCGTAGAGGCAACGGCTCTTGTGGGCGTTGGAGACCTTGAGGTCGAACTGCGGATCGTTGCCGATTCGGGTGTTCTCATTGTCGATGATCATCTCGAGGCGTCCGAGAACGGATTTGATCCTGTATTCGTTCGAAACTATTTCCATTGTGCCCTCGGTTATGTGTCGCTGAGAGCCTGATGCCGAAAAGTGTGCGCGGTTTTCGGACGACATCATGCTCTAACTAATAATTGAGAACAGGGTTCAGATTTCAGGCCAACAGGCCTAAAATCATCCTGTTCTATCGGTCTTGGAGTCGGCGGTCGGCGTGCCGAAGGTCCTGCGCTGGAAATCATCGATCATGCTGAGCGCGGTGTTGCGGTCGCGATCATCGGTCGAAGCGTTGACGATCTTGCCTTCCTGGCGGCGCAGCTGCTCGCTGTACATCTGCTTGGCGATGCCGATGCCGTCGCCCTTGGCCATGGTGTTGCCGAGCTGCTCGGCCATCATGCCCTTCCAGATATCGCCGGTCGCGCCCTTGCCGTAGACGTCTTCGCTCTCGCTCGGCAGCATCGACTTGACGAAGTTCTGCAGCACCATGGCCTCGAACTTCCGGTAGCTTTCCGGAACCTCCTCGGTCTTGGTGCGGTTCTGAATATTGGAGAGGCCGCTCTTCTGGCCGATATGATCGAGAACGTCGACCGTATTGGAGAAGCCCTTGCCGTTCTCGGCGAGGCTCGTCGCGGCAAAGGCCGAACGATTTGCCTTCAATTTTTCCTGGGCTGCCTGAACCTCCATGGGGTCGGCAGCTTTGACCACGTCCAGGACCAGATCACTGGGGGGCGAAATAGCCACGTTACAATCCTCTGAATTAAGATCGCAACGATTATGGTTTTTGAAGCTTGCTGGAGGCTGGCGTTGCGAATTGCTGATCGATCACATCGTAAACAGCATTGTCGTCGGCCTCGCGGCGCTCAGCGTCCAAGGCCTCTTTCATACCTTCTTCCAGCCGATCGGCCTTGGCGCGCTCGCGCGACAGCCGCATCTCGTGGATCTGCTGCATGCCGGTCAGCTGCTGATCCTTGATGGTGAGCCTGCCGAATCGATCGGCATAATTCTGCGAGAAAGCGTGGTGGACGGGATCCATCGAGCCAAGCGCGACGATGACGTCGTCCATCGCCGCATTGACCTCGATGCGTTGACGGCTGGTTTCGGCCAGATCGTTTTCCGCCATCCTTTCGATATGCCGCTGCACCGACAGGAGGCGCTTGAGCTTCTGGGAACGGCTCTTCTCGATCATGACAGCCTCATCGCCCGATGTAGATCGAACTGAAAGCCTGGCCGAACTGGCTGATCAGCGCCGCAATCGAGATGTAAAGCAGGAAGAGCCCGCCCATCAGCAGATAGGGCGTGGAAATGAAATAGACCGGGATCTGCGGCGCCAGCTTGTTGATGAAGCCGATCGAGACGTTGAAGATCATGCCGTAGATCAGAAAGGGGCTCGACAGCCGCAGCATGATGTAGGTCGTCTGCTCGAGCGTGTCGGTGAAGGAGATCAGCGTCGCGCGCATCTGCACCAGGCCGCCGAAAGGCATGGTCGTGTAGGAATCGATCAGGGCGCGGAAGACGATGTGATGGAAATCCATGATGAAGAGAATCATGATGCCGGCAAAGGTGATGAAGGCGGAAAGGCTGGTCTCGGGCGTGTCTTCGATGACATCGGCCGAACCCGGTTGGGTATAACCGACCATCATGGCGAGGATCGTCGCGGCGAATTGCATGCCGAGCGTATAGAGTCTGGCCAGCATGCCGTACATCACGCCGATCAGTGATTCGCTGAAGATCAGGCCGATATAGGTCGCGGATCCCGTGTGGACGGCGGGATAAACAGTGTCCCAGAGCAGCGGCATGACGGCGATCGACAGCGCGAGGGCAATGAAGACGCGCAGTTGCTCAGGCACGCGCGCCGAGGAAAAACCCGGAAGAACCAGCACACAGCCGCCGATCCGGCAGAAAACCAGAAACAGCGCAAGAACCGTCCCTTGCGGGTCTGTTATCATGAAATCGAGCCCAAAATCTTTATCTCGATGCCCTTGGCCAATTCGACATGCGACAAGACCGGGAGCGTGGCGAACAGCCGTTCGATGATCATGCGCACATAGGAGCGTGTTTCCGGCGACGTGACAAGGGCGAATGGCAGGCCGCGATCCATGAACTCACGGATAACTTTGCTGGCCTGCTCGCTGAACTCCTCCAGGCTGCGCGGATCGATGTCGAATTCGATCACCTCGCCCTTGGCATCGCGCTTCAGCGCCTGGTGGAAGGCGAGATCCCATTTGCTGCCGAGGCGCAGCACACGCAAGACGCCATTATCGGCGAGATCGCCGCAGAGCTGCTGGGCCATGCGGATGCGGACATGCTCGACGATCTGCTCGGTCTTCCTGACATGCGGGGCGAGCTCGGCCACCGCTTCGAGAATGAGATGCAGGTTGCGGATCGACACCCGCTCGGCAAGCAGGAGCTTGAGCACCGCCTGCAGGCCGGAATAGGACATGTGCGACGAGCAGATCTCATCGGCGAGCTTCTTGTATTCCGGGTCGAGGCGGTCGATCAGCACCTTGACGTCCTTGTAAGACAGAAGCTGCGGCAGGTTGTTGCGGATGACCTCGCTCATGTGCGTGAGCACGACGGAAACATTGTCGATCGGCTGGAAGCCTTCGCGTTTCAGATCGTCGGCGAAGTTTTCGAGGATCGAGACGGCCGGCATGCCGAAAGCGGGTTCGCGGATTTCATCACCCGGAATGCTGGGCTTGCGGCCGGCGCCGGTGACGACCAGGACTTCCCCGACGCGCAGCAGATTGGATGCGACCGTCGTGCCGTGGATGCGGATCTGATAGGATTTCTCGGCGATGGCGATGTCGTCCGTGACCTTGATTTCCGGCACGACGAAACCGTATTGGGTGGCGAACTTCTTGCGCATCTTGCCGACGCGGAACGCCAGCTCCTGGTGAGCGCCGAGCAGGCGCGTCGACACCATCTTGCCGAGCGCGAGCTCGATTTCGGAGGTGCGGAGCACCGACTTAACCGAATCCTTCTCCAGCTCCTTGCTCTGGACGACCTTCTTTTCCTCCTGTTCGCGGCGAAGCTTGTTTTCAGCCTCGACCTGCCGCGGAATGAACCAGGCGCCGAAGGCGAGAAGGCTGCCAAGGATCACGAAGGGGACAAAGGGCAGGCCCGGCATCAGGGCGAGAACGAACATCAACACCGCCGAAACGGAGAGCGCGCGGGGATAGCCGCTCAGCTGGTTGACGACCGCCTGGTCGGTGGAGCCGGTCGTGCCGCCGCGCGACACGAGAAGGCCGGCCGCGAGCGAAACGATGAGGGCCGGCATCTGCGAGACGAGGCCGTCGCCGACGGAGAGCTTGACGAAGACGTCGGCCGCTTCGCCGATCGGCATGCCGTGGCGGAAATAGCCGATGATGATGCCGCCGAAGACGTTGATCGCGGTGATGATGAGACCGGCGACGGCATCGCCGCGCACGAATTTCGATGCACCGTCCATCGCCCCGAAGAAGGAGCTCTCCTCTTCGAGCTCCTTGCGCCGGCGCTGGGCTTCCTTTTCGTCGATGATGCCGGCCGAGAGATCGGCATCGATCGACATTTGCTTGCCGGGGATGGCGTCCAGAGTGAAACGCGCGCCGACTTCGGCGATGCGCGTGGCACCCTTGGTGATGACGATGAAGTTGATGGTGATGAGGATCAGGAAGACGATCAGACCGATGACGAAGTCGCCGGACATGACGAGACTGGCGAAACCGGCAATGACGCCGCCGGCCGCATCGTGTCCTTCATTGCCGTGGGACAGGATGACGCGGGTCGTCGCGATGTTGAGCGCCAACCGTGTCATCGTCGCGATCAGCAGAATGGTCGGAAAAGACGAGAAATCGAGCGGCTTCTGGATCCACAGCGCGACCATCAGGATCAGCACCGAGAAAGCGATCGAGAAGGCCAGGCCCATATCGATCAGGAACGGCGGGATCGGCAGGAAGAGAATGCAGATGATGCCGATGATGCCGAGGGCAAAACCGATATCGCGCAGGCTCGGGGCGACTTTCGGAAGGGGGAGTGCAGGTGGTTGCGCCATGACGATTCCGTCTCTTCATGAGAGGAGGCGGAGATGGGTCCGCCCAATTCGGATCGAGAATTAAATGGCGAAGCTTGCGCGAAGGTGGCTCAGAGCGGTTCAGCTTTTTATGGAGGCGTAGAACCGCTGCACAGTTTTGCTCGAATTGCTCAGAAGCCGGACTGGATGCGCGAGAAGACGAGATTGGTAAAAATGGAGATCTGCGAGCCGATGAAGGGGGCAGTGATTCCGACCACGACGAGCACCGCGACAATCTTCGGCACGAAGGTCAGTGTCGCTTCCTGCACCTGGGTCAGCGCCTGGATCAAGGCAATGACGAGACCCACCACCATCGCGGCGAGAACCGCCGGACCGGAGGCAATCAGGACCGTCCAGATTGCGGCCTGGAACAGATCCAATGCATCAGCTTCATTCATCTGAAGGCAACCTCATATCGCCTCGAAGCAGCCCCGCTATGACGGGGCTGCGATTGATCTGGTTTGTCGGGCGCGCTGGCGCCCCTTTGCGTCAGGAGCTGCTGCTCGGCGCCTCGTCGGCAACAGTGATTCCCGCCTGCACGAGTATCTTATCGCCATCCGTGGTCGTCGCAATGATGCCGTCGGAATAAACTTTGACGGAATCGATCACGCCTTTGACGGTGCCGTCGGCGCTTTCCATATATTTGCCGACATAGCTGCTGGCCTGGGTCAGGCTCGAGCTTGCCAGAAGCGTATCCAGCTTGGTGTTGGTCTGGATTGTCTGCTCGACCTGCGAGAAGGTCGCAAGCTGAGCGACCTGCTCGCTTGCATCCATCGGATCGGTCGGATCCTGGTTCTTCATCTGCGCGATGAGCAGCTGAAGGAAATTGTCGTAGTTCAGCGTCGCCTTGCTCTGGGTCGAGCTCGAGCTCGTCGAGGTCGAACTCGTCACGCTTGACGTTGCGTCTACCGCCATGGTGCGATCTCCCTGCGAATCTGCTCGACCATCGTCGGCGGCAGTTCGTGATTGTTGAGGATATTGTCTTCGATCGCGTAGAGACCGCGGATCGCCTTCAAGGCGTCGAAGGCGCGGCCGGTCGACACAAGCGCGTCGATCCGCTTCAGCTCAGCGAGGATCTCTTCGTTCTTGAAGCAGGTGAGCAGCATGGTGATCGACTTGCGGAACATCGCCGTCGAGTGGTCCTTGCCCTCGGGATTGATGAGGATCATCTGCGCGATGAAATAGAGCTGGCGCAGGGGTGTCGTTGCGCCTTCCGGCTGGAGGACGTGATTCTCGAGAAGGAACGTCACATCGTTCAGGAATTCCAGCGCGACCTTGCGGTCGACACGCAGGACGGCGCCGTTGATGAAGATTCTTTCTCCGGCTTTCAGAGAAATTCGAAGTGTACTTTTCATTTAAGTCCATCCCTGATGATGGTGGTAACGTCGATGATGCCCTGGTAGTTATTCGACAGACGTTTTCTGATCCTGTCGCATTCCTTCAATATCCAGATCGCAATCGAGATGAGGTTGGCCCTGAGCTGGATATCCAGCTGGTTTTCCGGATGTTTCAAATCCTCGATAAAGCTAATCCACACCCGGCGCGTATAAAACAGGGCTTCGATGGCTTCCCGACCGTATTTTTCCTTGTCGCGCGCCAACGACAGCAGCTCTATGGACCGGTCAAGAACCTGCCATTCCCGCTCTTTCGCGTCGGCCACCGAGTCCTGCATGACTTCGGCATATGAGAACTGATACATTCATGCATCCTTCTTTATACTGCGCGCCTTTGCTCATCAAAGGTAGTTCACGAGACTCAACTGCTGGATCTTCGAGACGATCGTGTAAGCGGTTTCAAGCTGCGTTTCCAAAGTCTTGACGAGGGTCGAGGCTTCGTAGGGATCGACGCCCTGAAGATCGACCAGCTTGTTCTTGATGATGTTCGACTGAGCGTCGAGAGCGTCGTTGGACTTCTTGACGCGCTCCTGCGAGAGGCCGAGCTGGCTTGCCTGCGTCACGAGGCCGCTTGTCGCCTTGGCCGTGTAGCTGATGGCCTGCTTGGACACCGTCGTCATTGCATCGGTGCTGAGGCTCTGGCCGAGCAGCGCGGTGGTCATGACCGAGGCGAGCGCCAAATAACGCGTGCCTTCGGAATTGGCATTGGTCGAGGATTCGATCACTTCCGAGTTGCTGATGCGGCTCGTCATGTTCTGGCTCGATGCCTGCGACCAGCCAGTCGTCGTGTTGGTCCAGCTCGCTTCGCTGAACATCGGCTCAACCGTCGTCGTGATGAAAGTGCTCATCTCCGCGCCGGTGAGATCGCTGACCGCTTTCGGGGGGGCAAGAGCGGCTGCATAGCTGTTCAGCGCAGTAACGATGGCAGCGCTCGTGGCGGTCGTCTTGTCGGTCAGCGGCTGCACGTCGGTGTTGATGCCGGAGAACAGGTATTCGCCGTTCACCATGGTATTGGCCGTATCCATCATGGTCGATAGTGCGCTGGTCGCCGACTGGATGGCGACGGTGATGCTGCCGGGGTCGTGGCTTCCCTGGAGCGCGGTCAGCTTCGACACGAGGCCGTCGCCGACATCCTTCATCTTGGATAGGCCGAGCTGCGAGGATTCCATGCGTGCGGTGACGAGCGAATTGCTTGATTTGATCGAGTCTATTCTGTCGGTCTCGCGGGTGAAATCCACACTTCTGGCCGCATTGCCGCCGAGCGAAATACCGATATCCGCGTAGACTCCGGTCGTCGCTTCCATCGTCGCCTTCGTCATCTGATTCTGCGCCTGACGGATCGTCAACCGCATCGCATTCTGAATGGCCGAACTTGAAATAAATGAGCTCTTCATGGCTTAACTCGCGATATCCAGCAATGACTTCAACATTTCGTCTACGGCGTTCAGAATCTTGGTCGCCGCTTTGTAGGACTGCTCGATATCGAGGAGCAGCGTCAGCTCCTCGTCGAGATTGACGCCCGTCTCATTGGAATAGGCTTCGTCGGAGCGCGACAGTGCCGCCGAAGTGTTTTCGGCCGCCGTCGTTGCATTGCTGCGGTACTGCTCGAGCCAACCGAGGGAATTCGTGGCATATTCCATGATGCTGACGTTGGAATCGATGCCCGTCGTGGCGTCGAAGCCGACCGGCGCTCCAGCTGCCGGGTCGAAATCCATGTCGGATGTCATCGCCGTATAAAGGCGGTCGAGTTCAGCCGTATAACCGCTGACGCCTGACGTGTTCAGGACGACGCCGGCGGCGTTGACGCCACCATCGCGCAGACGCATCGGATCGCCGCCCTGTGAGGTGATCACGCGGGTGCTGACCGTGATGGTCGACGCCATGCCGGCGACCGCGGTGGCGCCAGTATCGACCGTGCCGCCGCTCCAGGTGAAGAGGCCGGGCACATAGGCCGGGGGCCCTGCCGTGTTCTGCTCCTTGAAGAGCGAGACGAGGCCACGGGCGATTTCGTCGAGCTGCTTCTGGAAGTTGGGGGCGATCTCGTCGCGAATCTGCAGGAGCGACTGGAGGCTTCCCTGCCCCGTCGTCGTCGAACCCTTGCCGAGCGGCAGCGCAACACCGTCGATATAGACAGAATTGCCGACGGTGGTGGCGGTATAGATATCCTGGGACTTGAACGTCACCTTGCGCGGGATCGTCTCGAATAGGATCGTTCCGTCCGGCGTGCTCAGCACCATGTCGTTGTTGTCGCGCGTCGTCGCGCTGACGCCAACGATTTGCGAAATCTGCTTCAGAACTTTCTCGCGTTCATCGAGAGCGCCGGATGCATCGGTACCGGAGGCCGTGGCGGTCTTGACCGCATTGTTAGCCTTCTCGAACTGGCTGAGGAGCGTATTCAGCGTATCGACGGCGGTGGTGATTTCCTTGTCGGCGTTGGCGCGAACGTCCTGAACGGATTGCGAGGCATTGTTCAGCGAGTTGGCGACGTCCTGGGCGGCGGTGATGGCGCCCTGTGCGGCGACGGTGCTGCCAGGCGTTGTGCGGAATGCCTGCAGTTTCTGTTGGAAAACACCGAGATAGGTCGACGGCGAGGTTTCGTAGTCGTTGCCACCCATGATCGATTTGAGATCTTCAAGGCCGCCCAGCAGGGTTTGCTGAGCGCTGTCCTGAGAGGATGTCTTCAGATACTGGCGCAGCAGGGCGTCTTCCTGTGCCCGGTTGATCTGGACGACCTGGGCGCCGTTCAGGGACGTGGTGAGCATCGCCTGTCGGCGCACATAATCTTTGTTGCCCGCATTCGAGATATTGTTCGATACGACACTGCTCTGCGTGCCGGTATTGTTGAATATGTTCTGCGCGGTATTAAGTGCGGACGTGAGCGACATGGCTTACCCGTTACCCTGCTTATCTCTTGAGGTTGACGAGGACGTCCATAATGTCGGACCCCGTCTGGAACACTTTCGAATTGGCGGTGTAGCTGCGCTGCGCTTCGATCATCTCGGTCAGTTCGCCGGCAAGATCGACGTTCGAACCTTCGAGAGCGCCCGACTTGATCGTGCCGAGGCCGTTGGTCTGCGGGAAGCCGGTGACGGTGACGCCCGACTGGCCATTGGCACTGTAGACGTTGCCGCTCATCAGCGTCAGCTTGTCCGGGCTTGCGACATTGGCGAGCGGAATACGATAGAGCGGCTTGGTGCTGCCGTCTTCGTACTTGGCGTAGACGATGCCATCGCCATCGATGGTGACGTCCTTGACCGGGGTCGCCGCCTGGCCGTTCGGCGTACCGGTGCCGGAAAAGGCGGCGCCGAGCTGGGTAAAGCCGGAGAGATCCATTGCTATCGTCTGGCCGGTGGTCGTATCGTTGATGCTGAGGGTGCCGCCAGTGAGCATCTTGCCGTCACGGTCAAAGGTTAGCGATCCCGATCCGACAGCGCCACCGGCGCTGTACGGAAATGAAGTTGTGCCACCTGTCGCCGCGTTGGCGTTGCGAAAGACTGCAACCTCCCAGGTTGCAGCGGTACCGGTTGCCGGCGGCGGCGTAACGACCGAAGTCTTCGTGAAGTAGAAGTCGTACATCACCTTGTTGCCGAGACGGTCATAGGCGACCATCGAGACCTTTTTGGTGTCGGCGGTGGTGGTCGCGAGGTTTGCGCTTGGAAGGGTCGCCGGGGCAACCGGAGCGACGTTAGCGTTGGAATCAAGGTTCCCCTTGAAGACACCTGATGTCGACGCGATTGCGGTCAAACCATCCTGATTGACGTTGACGGGGACGAGGCCGTCGAAGCCGTTGACGACGACGGCGGGAGCGCCGGAGTCGTAGGAATAACCCATCAGCTGGAAGCCGGCGGCATTGACGAGATTGCCTTCGTCGTCCTTCTGGAAATCGCCGGCGCGGGTCAGAACCGGGGTGCCGTCAGGCCCTTGGACAATGAAGAAGCCGTCGCCCGAAATCGCAAGATCGGTGGAGGAGGTCGTGTAAGAAATATCGCCTTGGTCGGAGACGGCCTGGCGCACGGAGGTCTGAACGCCGCCGGAATTGTAGTTGCCGCCCGAGGAGGGAAGAACCAACGAGGAGAAGCTCGTCGATACGGCCTTGTAACCGGTGGTGTTCACGTTGGCGATGTTGTCGGAGACGGTACTGAGGCGGTTTGCCTGCGCGTTCATGCCCGACACTGCCGTCTTCATGCTGCCGAAAATGCTCATCTGAAAACCTCGTTTTACCTGTTAAACTCGAGAGTATTTGCCGGGCCTTGCGTGAAGCTGTCTGTCATGGGGAGCAGCGAGGCCGATATCGAGGTTCAGCCGGGCGCCGCCACCCGGCCGGAAAAATCAGGCCCAATCAATGCAGTAGCCGAGGAAGCGCTTGGAATCGACCGGATCGACGCCGAGCTTCTTGCGCAGCTTCTTGCGCAGCTTCGAGATGTGGCTTTCGACGACGTTCTCCTCGACCTCTTCATCGAAGATGCCGTAGATGGCGTTGAAGATCTGGGTCTTGGTGACCCGGCGACCGCGGTTGGCGATCAAATATTCGAGGATGCGGCGCTCGCGCCGGGGAAGCGCAAAAACCTCGCCGTTGATCTCGGGGTCACGGCCATCCGAGAAGACGCGGATGCCGCCGATGTCGGTATAGTTTGCGATCGCCTTCAGCCGGCGCCGGATTGCTGCCGCCCTGGCGAGGATTTCGCGCGGATGGACCGGTTTGCGCACCACGTCGTCGACGCCGCAATCGAAAAGCGCGAGCGTGTTTTCGAGCGAGGGCTGGTCGCTGACCGCGATCACCGGCGCCATCGAGCGGTCCCGGATCGCCCGGGGCAGTTCGAAGCTGCGCTGGCCCTGACCGATTAGGAAGGCCTCGACCGCCGCAATATCCGAATCGGCGGCGGTCTGCACCCACTCGCCGAATTCCGATGGATCAAAGCCGGTAGAGGGAATGCCCTCCCGGCCAAACAGGGATGTGTATCCGTCTTTCACGAGCTCACGCTCATCAACCACTACGATCATTCGTCCGCCTCCGAATCAGTGTGGCACTTCGATGATCTATGGGTACGAATCGCGCGAATCGGCGACAACTCGTTAAAGTGAATGGCAGAAATTAATAATTGATTAAGACCTGCGTGGCGATTTGATCTACATCTAGTGGCCACTCTCGGATATCCACACAAAAGTTTCGTGGAAAAGTTAACGAGTTGTTAAATGTGACTTGCACACCCATTTGGCGCCGGATTCCTGCCACATTACGCACAGTTTCGTCATAATCTGGCACTTCTATCTTTGGTTGAACTAATTTTGGCAGAAGTTACTCGCATTGGGAGTCCATTTGCCATAGCCGGTGGCCACCAAATTGGCGATGACGCGGCAGACATATTGCTTTTGCGCGGGGTTGTTGTTCGGCCCTGCATGGTATCGGGCTACCGCCATCGTCCACGTCTCATGACGGTCATGCAGGTTGCGGAGAAACTTCGCCGCATATTCGACGTTGCGATGCGGATCGAACATATCTTCGGCGGAGGCGAAATTCTCGCCGTGATAATAGTGATTGATCTGCATGCAGCCGATGTCGATGAGCTTCGCCCCGCTCCTGCGGGCGACATCGAACTGCCTCATCGCATCTTCTTCCGAGGGCGGAAAAATCGCCCTGCCTTCGACGTTCATAGCATAGGGATAGAGTGAGCCCTTGCGACCGGTCTCCGTCAGGCCGACCGAATAGAGGATGCCTTCCGGGATACCGTATTTCACCGCAGCCGACTGGATTTCGCGTTCGCAGGCACCGGTGGAAGCGGCTGCCTCAGAGGTAAACGCCGCCAGCGCCGCTGCTGCGATCACTGCCAGCAGAGACGTCTTCGAAACCGGTCTCGCCTGCGCCATTGAAGCCTCCATCCGTCCGCTGCGCCATCTGATTGTGGCGCTCGCGCGCCTCGCCGCCCTGCCCTTGCTGAGGGAGCGACTGCTGCTGGGAGGCCTGCCCCTGGCTGTCGGCCTGATTGCCGGCGTCGGCCCGCTCGACAGGGGCCATGCTGATGGTGACGTTGTCGACCGCATAGCCCTGGCTGCGAAGGGATTCGAGAATCTTGCCGTGATCTTCCTTCAGCTGCCGGTAGGCGGCGCCGGTTTCGACCTTGAGGTCGACGTTCAGGGCGTCGCCGGTCAGGCGCATGGTCGCCGTCACCAGGCCGAGATCGATCGGGTTCATCTGGATCTTCAGCGTATTGACCACCTTACCGGTGCTCGTCCATTCCGCCGCGTTGGAGAGCGCCGAACTCGGCTGCATGGCGCGCGCCCATTCGGAATCACCAGAGAGAGCGGCGGTGACCGCAGCGGAATTGGTATTCTGCGCCAGGCCGATATAACGGCGCGATTCGAGGACCGAGACGTTCTCGAGATCGGTCTTCTTCGCACCGTCCTTGGACCCGGCCTGTTCCGCGCCGAGGTGAACGTCCATCGACACGCCGCGGCCATCGGCGCGGCTGATCCGGAACGTTCGGCCGTCGGCGGCTTCGGTGTTCTCGGCGCCGGGAACCTTGATATCATCAGCCTTGACGCTTTCGACATTGCCGCTGACGACCGCCAGGGCGTCGGATGCGTGCCCGCTCGTTTTGGCTTCGATACCAGCGGCCGTCTTCTCGGCAGTTCCGGCCTCGCCGGTCTTGGTGATGGCTTGATGGGCGGCTGCGGCGGCCGGCAAAGCGACCGTGCCATCGGCGGGCTCCTGCTTCAGCAAACCGAGCACATCGGAAACGCCGCCGTCCTCGGCCTCACCGTCCGTATCCGCATCTGTTTTCGAGATCTCCGTCTTGACGCGCTTGACGCCCTTCGCCGCCTGCGCGGCCTCGTCGGCTGATTGATCCTTGGCATCGGGCTTGCCGACGCCGGCCGGCAATTTGAGCCCATCCTTCGCAGGCTTTGCGGCGACCTTTTCGACATTGGCGACCGTTTCCGGCTGCACGTCGGCCTGTGCCTTCAGCGCGGCGCTGCCGAGATCGATCAGCGGTTTGGTGCTGCTGCGGCTGCGGATCGTCCGCGCCACTTTCCCTGGATCGCCATCGGCGACACCCTGATCCGGCTGTGCATCGTCGGGCGCGTCGTCGACGGCGCTGCCGCCTGTCTTGGCAAGCACATCGGAGAAGCCGCCCTGCTGACCGGCGGCATCGCCCTTTCCAGCCTTCGCGGATTTCGCGGCCGCAGCCGCCTCCGCACCGGAGGCTCCGCCCGAGACGCTCAAATCCATCATTGTTCGTTGCCTTCCTGCGCCAGAAGACCATCGATCTCGTCGAGCTTGGATCGGCTGGTCGTCACAAATGCGTTGAATGAGGAGTCGGTATCCTGGCTCTGGCCAGTCGATGCCACACCTCCCGGAACAGGCTCGGGAGGCGCGCCTGGCGTCCCCGGTTGCATGGCTATCGCCGCAGCCTTTTCAGAAGTGATTTCTTGTTGAGAAGTGTTAGGATTGGATGCTTGCGTCAAGCTTGCCAGATCCGGCTCACGCAGAATCTGCTCGGCAACGGACCGCGCCGCCGCCTGCAGCGCCTGATCCCGCGGCGAAAGCGTTTCGCCGTCGATGCCACTGACATTCTTCGCCGCCTGGTCGATATCGTCCGTGGGAAGGCCGGCCATGCCGCCATAAAAATCTGCGAGCGGGCCGAAGGCATTGTCGGTGCCCGCGCCAAGCAACTGCACATGTTCGACCGCCATGCGCGCCAGCTCCGGCTTGCCCGCTATCGCGGCGGCGCGGGCGATGCGCAGATAGACCTCGCGCTGGCGCGGGGCATCCATGAAGGAGAGGATATCGACGACATCCTGCGGTTTCACGTCGTGATCATGGGCGACGACAAGCTTGACGAAAAGATCAGCGAACTGGCTGGCATAGGGCGAATGCAGGAAGCGTCTGGCATAACGCTGCGAATAGGCGAGTCCCTTGTCGAGCATTCCCTTGTCGACGCAGATGGCGAGGGAACGGCGCAAGGCCGCCTCCTCGACGATCGTGCCCGGCGCGGCGAGACGTGCCTGGTCGTAGAGGTCAAGCGCATCTGTCGGTTTCGTGGCGATCATCACGTTGCCGCCGATCAGCGCGAGGTATGGACCGATCTTCTTGTCGCGATATTCCCTGGCGGTTTCCTCCAGCGTCTTGGCGACGAGCAGCCCCTTGCCGGTCAGATATTTGCGCAGCACATCGGTGACGCGGTTGTCGAAATAGCCGTTGACGTCATGGGCGATCAGATATTCGAGCGTCTGGGGATTGCCGCCGCTCATCGTATAGATCAGCGCCGCATCGACATTGCGGTCGTCATCGAAAATCGTTGTATCAGCTGTTCGCAGCCGCTCGTCGATCGTGCCCAGCATGAAGCGCTGCATTTCGCCGGCCGAATGATCGCCGGCAACGACCGAATCCTGCACGAACTGCAGCGACCGCAGCATCTTGTACGGCGCAAGATCGTCCGGATCCTGCGCTTTGCCTGCGGCAGGCGAAAGCATCGCCAGGCCGAGGGCCATAAATCCGACGTAGCGATGCTGCCGACGCGCCATCCGACTATCCCTATTCCGCCTGCACCAGGATCTCGATCCGGCGGTTGGCCGCGTTGAACGGGTCGGCGGGGAGCTTCAGCCGACGGTCGGCGAAACCGGAGACCTGGGAGACGCGCGTCTCGTCCAGCCCGCCGCGCACAAGCATGTAATAGGCGCTCTGGGCGCGATCCATCGAAAGCCGCCAGTTCTCGTTCTGCCCACCCTTGTATTGGCGCCCGTCCGTGTGGCCGCGGATGGCGACTGCGCCACCCCTCTCCTTCAGGATCGTCCCGATCTTTGCCATGGCGAGCACCATCTCCTGGCGCGGGACAGCCGAACCGATATTGAACATCGAATCGTCGTTCTGGTCGGAGATGCTGACCAGCAGGCCGCCTTCGGCCGCCGTCACTGTCAGGCCTTCGGCGAGCTTGCCGGCAACACCGCCGATCTGTTGCGCGATCTGCGCCTGAAGCTGTTCGGCTTCCTTCTGCTGCTGCTCGGCCCCAGCCGCGCTCTTGTCGGCTTCCTTCTGATGCTCGGCATCCTTCCGAGCTTCCGCCTTCTTCTCCTCGGGCGCTTTGCCATTCGTCGCCTTGCCGTCCTTGGCCTCGGCGGCGCCGGTCGTTTCCCTGGTCTCCTTGGCTTCTTTGGCGGGAGCTTCCTTAGCGGGCTTCTGATCGGTCGCCAAAGGCACCGGCTTCATATCCTCGGCCTTGGCGATCTCCGTCGTCTCGCTCTCGGTCGCCTGCTGCTCGCTTTTGCCGGGCGGCAAGGGTTTTCCGGCCGTTGTCACCTCGACCTGCTTTGTCCAGAAATCCGGATCGAAGGGATCGCGATAGGCTTGCCCGCCATCGGCGCCGGTGGCAGGGCCGGAATCGGCGGCGCCGCCATCGCCCTTGGCGCTGACATTGGCCTGCTGGCCGACCTCCTGGGCGATCTCGGCGAGAACCGAATAGGGATTCTCGAAGAAATCGGCCTCGGAATAATTGGTCTGGTCGCCTGAGGTCGATGTCTGGTCGTCACCATCGGCGGCCGACTTGCCCTCGGTCGGATTATCTTCCTTCTGTTTCGACTTTTCTTTCTTCTCCTCGCCCTCGGCGTGATCGACAGGCTTCTTCAAGCCTTTCTCGGTCGGCTTTTCGTCGGCAAGCTTGATCGGATTGAAATAGGTCGCGACCGCGGCCTTGGTCTCCTCGTTGGCGGCGTTGACCAGCCACATGACCAGGAAGAATGCCATCATCGCCGTCATGAAGTCGGCATAGGCAATTTTCCACGCACCGCCATGGGCACCATCGTGATCACCGCCGCCATGCCGCTTGACGATAATGATCTCGTTTCTGCCGTGGTGATGGTTTTCGCCGTCGCTCATTCGAGAACTTTCTTCAAGCTGGCCGCCCAAGCGGACATACGGGTGACGATGACGGATTCACCGATTTCGACGGCTAGATCGACATCGTCGGCCTCGATGTGCCGAACCGCCGCGGCATGTTCGCCGAGCTCGGCTTTCAATATGTCGAAGAGGCTGGTCGGCCCCCTGACGACGATCGGTCCGGCCGCGCCTTCGAGAATCGCTTCACGCAGCAAAGCGGCGAGACTTTCGGCAGCCTTGGCCGCCAGCGCTTCCGTCATGACGGGCGCAATGGCCGTGGCTGCGCCGGCGCTGACCAGCTGAGCGACTTCTTCGGCGATATCGAGGACGCGGGATGCAATGACCGCCGCCGCCTCCACTTCGTAGCGAATCTTCAGTTCCTCGAGCGCGCGCGCATGGGCCTCGGCCAGGGCGCGCGCCTCGCTTTCGTATTTCTCGGTCAAATCAGCGGTCGCCGCCGCATGGCCTTGCGCATAGGCCTCGCGCCGCTCCGCCTCGATGTCGACCGGCGGTTCGCTCGGCGTCTCCGGAAAAACATCTCCGGCCAAATCGTCGATATCGATGATCGGCGCTGACGGCTTCGGTTCGCCGAAGTCCTTCAAATACCGAGAAAGCGAAATGCTCATAGAAACCATCCAGCGTCCGGGAAACGTGCGGCATGCCCGCCCCCGTTCAAAATGACCTTGCGCGCGACATGTCCTTCGCAGCGAACAAGGGCTTGACCTTGCGCCGGCACGATTTTCGGACGATGCCTTCATGCCGGAAACTAGGAAGTCAAACTTGCGCGAGGATGAATGGCGCCGCCGCCATCGGTGATCGCGCCCAGCTCTACTCCAGCAGAATGAGGATCTTGCTTGCAGCCGTGTTGAGGATCGAGATCGCTTCGACGGCCATCTGCTTCTGGGTTTCAATCGCCTTCTGGCGGATCGAAGCTTCATCCATATCGGTATCGACGAGCGCGCCGACGCTCTTGTCGATCGAATCCGACAGATCGGCCGCGTAGTCGATCTGGTCGTCGATACGCGTCTTCATCACACCGATGGAGGCGGCCGTCGTCGTCAGCGAGGAGAACAGGGCGTCGGTCACATCGAGCATGTCGACCAGCTGGGCGTCGGTGGTGTTGTTGTCGATCGCGATCTCGCTGCCCGTCGCCGACGTGGTCGAACCGGCGTCCAGCAGGTAATAGTTGCGCGGTCCGGTGCCGCTGTTGTTGATCGCCTGGGCATCAATCGCCTTGGTGAACAGGCCACCGCTCGCATTGTTCTTGTCGATGAGGATGGTCTGCGACGAAGCGAAGTCGATGGTCTGGGCCTGGTATTCGCCCGTCGAGGCGCGCACGAAGCCTGAAATGACCGACCATGTCGGCGGCGCGGTCTTGTCACTGTTCAGCAACCAGTTCTCGCCTGCAAACGACGTCGATTCGACAACTGTCTTCAACTGCTCCTTGTATTCGCTGATCTCGGCATTGATCTTGTCCTTGTCGGTGCCGGGCTCTCTTGCCGCAACCAGCTTGGCGCGGATCTGGCTGACGAGATCGATCGCCGAATTCATTGCCGTGTAGGTCGCGTCCACCTTGGCAGCGCCGAGACCGAGCGCATCGCCGATCGTGCCGAGATTGGTGCTGTCCGAACGCATGACGGTGGCGACCGACCAGTAGGAGGCATCGTCCGCGGCCGTCTCGATCCGATAGCCCGAAGAAACTTGCTGCTGGGTCTGACTGGCTTCTTTGTTGATGCTGCGCAGCACCGCAAGTGCATTCACCGCGGCCGCGCTGGTAATCTTAACGGTCATCGACAGGTCTCGGAATAAGATGAAAGGGCAGGCCGGATTGCCGGCGGCGACTGAAGTGGCCTCATGCCTCCGGCGAGTTTTCACCGGCGCGTCGCAAAAGCAAATCAACTCAAGGCGAAGTTAACTCGATATCAACTTGTTGGGCAAGAGCGGCGCCGAGAGCGCGACAAGCGGATTGTCTCGCAAGTCAAGCTACTGATATTAAATAAAGAACCGCGCCGTTTCGGGCGCGGTCCGGAAGGTTTTCTGCTTGCAGCCGAACGGCGGCGCAAGATTCGGTCCAGCTTCAGCGGCTGATTTAGCTGCGGAACAGCGTGAGGATGTTCTGCGCGCTGGAGTTGGCGATCGACAGCGACTGGATCGCCAGCTGCTGCTGGGTTTGCAACGCCGTCAGCTTGCTCGATTCCTCTTCCATGTCGGCATCGACGAGGCGGCCGACGCCCGAGTCGATCGAGTCGCTGAGCGCTCCGACGAAGTTTTCCTGCAATTCGATACGGGTCGAAATCGAACCGAGCTGCGAGGCAGCCTTGGTCATTGCTTCGAGGCCGGCCTCAATCGAGGTCAGGGCCATGGAGATCTCAGCCGAACCGAAGGTGCTGATGTCCATAGAGTAGATCGAACCGATCGTGCCGTAGGACGTGCCGATGATGCCGGAACTCGTCTCGATCGTACCGGTCGAAGTCATGCCGAAGAGAACGTTGCCCGTGGAGCTCGTGTCCAGGACGTAGTCCGTCGTCTTGACCGAGACGTTGCCGTTGCCGTCGCGGACGAAGGTCGACACGACGCTCTTGGTGCCGTCGGCGCCGGCGACCCAGTTTTCACCGGAGAAGGAAGCCGACTGCGCGATGCTCAGGAGCTGCTGCTGCAGCTGACCGATTTCCTCCTGGACCTTGGTCTTGTCGACGCCCTTTTCGGTTGCGGCGACGATCTTCGCCTTGATCTCGCTGATGACGTCGATGGCGCTGTCCATGGCGGAGTAAGCGGTGTCGACCTTGGCGGCGCCGAGACCGAGAGCGTCGGACACGGCCGAAAGCGCCTTGTTGTCCGAACGCATGGTCGTTGCGATCGACCAGTAAGCGGCATTGTCGGCAGCCTTTTCAACACGATAACCCGACGAGACGTGGTTCTGCGTGTCTTCGAGGCTGTCGTTGATTCCGCGGAGTGTCTGAAGAGCGGCCATCGCCGCGACGTTCGTCAAAATGCTGGTCATGAAATGATTGCCCCTTGTTGGCATCTGGGAAAAAGGGACATTCCGGAATGTTACCGGGAACGGGGATCAGCCTCATGCCTGTTAACCGGTTGTTAATGTCGGTTAACCCGCCGTCTCGTTGAGCTGAGAAGACAACATTATGGTTAATCAATCGTTAACGGAAATAAGAAAGCCGCGCTTCATCGAAGCGCGGCTCGAATACGAGGTGCCCGCCGGACACCGGCGGGCCATATTTTCTGGCGCTTATTAGCCGCGGAAGAGCGACAGGATAGTCTGCGAAGAGGAGTTGGCGATCGACAGCGACTGGACGGCGAGCTGCTGCTGGGTCTGCAGGGCGCTGAGTTTGGAGGACTCTTCTTCCATGTCGGCGTCGACGAGGCGGCCGATACCGGAGTCGATCGAGTCGCTGAGAGCCGACACGAAGTTTTCCTGAAGTTCGATACGCTTGGAGATCGAGCCGAGAGCAGCACCGGCGCTGGTCATGGACTTCAGAGCCGATTCGACGTTCGTCAGAGCCGACTGGATCTCGCCGAGGGTGAAGTTGGTGATGTCCATCGCGTAGACCGAACCGGTCGCGCCGTTCGAAGAACCGAGGATACCTGTGGAGGTTTCGACCGCGCCGCCGCTCATGCCGAACAGAACGTTGCCTGTGGAGCTGTTGTCGAGAACGTAGTCAGTCATCACGACCGAAACGGCGTTGGAGCCGTCGCGGACGAAGGAGGCAACGACGTTCTTGGTGCCGTTGGCGCCGGCAACCCAGTTTTCACCGGAGAAGGAGGCCGACTGAGCGACGCTCAGGAGCTGCTGCTGCAGCTGGCTGATTTCTTCCTGGACCTTGGCCTTGTCGACGCCGTTTTCAGTCGCGGCAACGAGCTTGGCCTTGATGTCGCCGACGACATCAATGGCGCTGTCCATGGCGGAGTAAGCGGTGTCGACCTTGGCGGCGCCGAGACCGAGAGCGTCGGAAACAGCCGAAAGAGCCTTGTTATCAGAACGCATGGTCGTTGCGATCGACCAGTAGGCAGCGTTGTCGGCAGCCTTGCCGACGCGGTAGCCGGACGAAACGTGAGCCTGGGTCGTCTGGAGACCCTGGTTGACGCCACGCAGAGTCTGGAGGGCTGCCATCGCAGCGTTATTGGTGTTGATGCTCGTCATAGTTTGTTTGCCCCTTGTTGGCAGATTTTAAGAAGGGACATTCCGGATTTTCGGCCGGCCCACAGCGATCAGCATCATGCCTGTTAACCATTCTCGTTAGGGTTAACTCGCCGTTTCGATGGGCCTAGAAAACAGCAAGATGGTTAAGGAAAGCTAAATCGAAATTGAAAATAACGTAAAAATATCTGATACTTAGAAAGATTTTCATTAACCTTATATTAAAACATTTCGCGGCCGGGGATAAGCCGGCCGCGAAACTTGGAAACCTTGTGCAGACCGCTCTTAGCGGAAGAGCGACAGGATGTTCTGCGAAGAGGAGTTCGCGATCGACAGCGACTGGATCGCCAGCTGCTGCTGGGTCTGCAGAGCGCTGAGCCTCGAAGATTCCTCCTCCATGTCGGCGTCGACGAGACGGCCGATACCGGAGTCGATCGAGTCGCTGAGAGCCGAGACGAAGTCTTCCTGGCTGTCGATGCGGCTGGAAAGCGAGCCGAGAGCAGCACCGGCGCTGGTCATGGACTTCAGAGCCGATTCGACGTTCGTCAGAGCCGACTGGATCTGGCCGGCTGTGAAGTTGGTGATGTCCATCGAGTAGATAGAACCGGTCGCGCCCGTCGACGTACCGAGAATACCCGTGGAGGTTTCAACCGTGCCGTTGCTCATGCCGAACAGAACGTTACCGGCGGAGCCGCTGTCGAGAACGTAGTCGGTCGTCGTGATCGATACGGCGTTGGAGCCATCGCGGACGAAGGAGGAAACGACGCTCTTGGTGCCGGCAGCGCCAGCAACCCAGTTCTCGCCGTTGAAGGAAGCCGACTGAGCGATGCTCAGCAGCTGCTGCTGCAGCTGACCGATTTCTTCCTGGACCTTGGCCTTGTCGACGCCGTTTTCAGTTGCGGCAACCAGCTTGGCCTTGATGTCACCGACGACGTCGATGGCGCTGTCCATGGCGGTATAAGCGGTATCGACCTTCGCAGCACCAACGCCGAGGGCGTCGGAAACGGCCGACAGAGCCTTGTTGTCCGAACGCATGGTCGTTGCAATCGACCAGTAAGCAGCGTTGTCGGACGCCTTTTCAACGCGATAACCGGACGAAACGTGATTCTGCGTCTTGTTGAGGCCCTGGTTGACATTGCGCAGCGTCTGGAGAGCGGCCTGTGCGGAAGAATTCGTGTTAATGCTTGTCATAAATCTGTCCCCTGGAAACTAGATACAAAAAGGAGGACATACCGGACTGTAATACCGGCGATGACGGACCAGCTTCATGCTACTCGGCGCCTGTTTGTTTGGCCCAAACCCGTCATGTCCAGGGCAATCTCGCAGCCAATGCTTGCCAACTTCTTAAAAATAGAGGCTCCGTTCCGGCTCCTTACATCCCATAGTTAATACCGGCTGAATCTATCCGTTCGCATGCTAACGTATCGGGAAAGAAGCCGTTCTCTCGGACAAGACAATGTCTTCATGAGGCGCACCTGTTTCAAGCAAGCTTCGAATGGCAACGTGGCAGGTGCCGGGATAGCATCGTCGGATCAATCCACCCATTGCCTGGGAGGACGGATCGTGCGCGCTCGGCAATCGACAGCCATGCCAGAAAATTTCCTTCACGGAGTTGGGTTTTGAACAGCAAAGTTTCGTTCTCTGCGGCATCCAAAGATTACCAGGCAGGCCGCTACACAAAGTCCTTGGCGACGCTCAACCAGCTCATCGATACTCAGCAGGACGCCAAGACCTATGCGCTGCTGGCCAAAAACCTCGTGCAGCTCGGCTTCAAGGCCGACGCCGCGAAAGCCTATGGCCTGGCCGGCAATTGCGAAGGACCGAACGCCTACGAATATCAGAAGCAGGCTGCCAAGCTGCACTACGAAACCGGCAACGAGGACGAAGCGCTGCTGATCGCCATGCGCAACCTCACCAGAGCGCAGGAAGATGCCGAACTCGCCTTCATCATCACCGCTATCTATCTGAAGCGCCAGCAGCGGGATATCATCCGTCCGTTCAAGACGGTTCTGTCGGAAAGCATGAATCCCGATCACATGCGCCTGGCGGCCCTGCTGCTCAGCGACGATCTCAACGACGCAACCAACCAGACGCTTGCCCGCAACATCTTCAAGCGTTTTCCGGGCAATCACGCCTTCCGCTTTCTTCACCTGGTTTTTGCCCGCGAATTCAACGATTTCGAAGAGGCGGCCAAGCATCAGGCAGTGATCGACGACGCGCTGGCAAAGGGCAATGTCGAGATCCTGCGCAAGGACAACCCGTTCTATCATCTGCACTGGTGCGGCAACGAAGATTTCAACCGGTATGCGACGATCGGCACGGCCCCGCTTAATCAGGAACGGGTCGCTTTCCGCCGCAACCAGCCGCACACATGGTCTGACAAGATCCGGATCGGCTACATGTCGTCGGACTTCTGGGATCGCCACGCGACGATGAAGCTGCTGCAGCGCATTCTCGAACTGCACGACAAGGACAGGTTCGAGGTGACGCTCTTCTGCCATACGGGCCCCGAATACCTGAAGCATAACGACACCGACCGCAGCCGCTGGGGCAGGATCGTTGACATTCACGGCTTCTCCGACCAGGCGGTGCTGGAAATCGTACGCGAGCACAATATCGACATCATGGTCGATCTGAAGGGTCATACGTCGGGTAGCCGCGCGGCAGCCTTCAACCTGCCGCTCGCACCTGTGCATGTCGGATGGCTCGGTTTTCCCGGCAGCACCGTCAACATCGACCTCGACTACGTCATCGGCGACCATTCGGTGCTGCCCGACGTGGCCAAGCCATTCTTCCATGAGAAATTCTGCCGGCTTCCGGAGAGCTACCAGCCGAACGATCCGATGCATCGCCCGAAGCCGCGTCCGGTCACCCGCGAGCAGCTCGGCCTGCCGGAAGAGGCCTTCATCTTCGCCTCCTTCAACGGCAACCGCAAGATCACGCCTGATGTGGTCAACAGCTGGTGCCGGATCCTCAAGCGGGCGCCGAACAGCGTGCTCTGGCTGATGGCCAATTCGCCGCGCAACCAGGCGAACCTGCTGAAGCAGTTCCAGACATCAGGCATTGCGCCCAAACGCATCATCTTCTGCCCGCGCGCGCCCTACGAAGACCACATCAGCCGCCAGCAGGCTGCCGATCTCGGAATCGACACTTTCCCTGTCAACGGTCACACGACCACCTCGGAGCAGCTCTGGGGCGGCCTGCCGGTCCTGACCGTCAAGGGCACCAACTTCGCCTCACGCGTCAGCGAAAGCCTGCTCAGGGCAATCGATCTGCCCGAGCTCGTCGCGAGCGACCTGCAGGCATACGAGGATCTCGCCGTCGAGCTGGCGCAGAATCGCGGCCGGATCGCCGAATACAAGGCACACCTCAAGGAGAGGCGCTATATCGCGCCGCTCTTCGACGCCGAACGTTTCTGCCATCACCTGGAGCAGGCCTACGAAAACATGGCCGAACGGGCGAAACAGCGCCTGGCACCCGAGCACATGGATATTCCGGCGCTGCCCCCGCGCACGGCCCCCTTCGCGGCCTTGTAACGGCTCGACTGCATGATAAACCCCGCCGGAGCGGATCCGGCGGGGTTTTCTTTTTTCCAAATAGAGACGGGCCAGCCGATCAGCTGAACGAGCGCACCAGGCTGCCGACGAGCAGGTTCCAGCCGTCGATCAGTACGAAGAAGAGAATCTTGAAGGGCAACGAGATCGAGGTCGGCGGCAGCATCATCATGCCCATCGCCATGGTGATGGTGGCGACGATGAGGTCGATGACGAGGAACGGCAGCACGACGAGAAAGCCGATCTCGAAGCCGCGGCGAATCTCCGAAATCATGAAGGCAGGAATCAGCACCCGATAATCGATCGGATCGGTCGTCTGGATATTCTGGCCGCGTTCACGCGCGAGATCGACGAAGAGCGCCAGATCCTTGTCGCGGGTATTGGCCGCCATGAAGGTGCGGAAGGGCTCGGCGATGCGCTGCACTGCGTCCGTCTCGTTGATCTGGTTGGCAAGCAGCGGCTGCACACCGTTCTGCCAAGCCTGATCGAAGGTCGGCGACATGACGTAGAAGGTCATGAACAGCGACAGCGACAGGAGGATCATGTTGGAAGGCGTCGAGGAGATGCCCATCCCCGAGCGCAGGATCGAGAAGGCGATGACGAAACGCGGGAAGCTCGTCACCATGATCAGGATGCCCGGCGCGACCGAAAGTACGGTCAGCAGCCCGAATGTGCGAATGATCCAGGCGGCGACAGAGCCATCGACCGGCACGTTCAACAAGTCGGTGGGCAGCTGCTGTGCCACCGCCAGTTCCGGCACCGCCATCATGGCGGCAAGGAAAACTATGAAACGAATCATTCGATGACAAAGGTCCTGAACATGACCTTCGATACCCGCCCTTGCGAGCGAAGGTCAACACGTTCCTGGATGTCATCCTTGAGATATTGAAAGCCGCGCGGCCCCTCGATCTGCTGAAGGGAAACCGTCCTGATATAGGCGAGGATATCCTGGTGAATGTCCTCGGCGACCTTGACGTCGGGCGGCCCGTTGAACAGCAGCGCGACTTCGAGTCGGACCCAGTTTTCCGAGGGGTAGGCAAGGTTCGATGTAATCGGCTCGAGCTGGACGACGTTGTTGGCCTCGGTCGAGATGCGCGCCAGACCTTCCTCGGCCTTCTTCTTGGCATCGGCTTCCTTGGCCTGCTCTACCTCCTTGGCGCCCTTGACTTCGGGCGCGACGATCGTGCCGACCGCCCAGCCGCCGCCGGCGCCGAGGAGCGTCAGGACGGCGATGCCGATGATCGTCATCAGGCCGGATTTCTTCTTCGATTGACCTGCGCTTACGTCTTCGTCTGCCATCGTCGTTCGGCCTCAAAGCGGCGAGAAGAGATCGACGGCCTGCTGGCCGCGCGGAGGCTGCTGCACTTCCATCAGGCGACCGCGGCCGCCATAGGAGATGCGGGCTTCGGCGATCTTGTCGTAAGAGATCTGGTTGTCGGCGTTGACGTCCTGCGGACGCACGATACCGGCGACGTTCAGGATGCGCAGCTCCTGGTTCAGACGGACTTCCTGCGAACCCGAAATGACCAGATTGCCGTTTTCGAGAATACCGGTGACGACGGCCGCAACAAGAAGGGTCAGCTTGTCGGTGCGCTCGATCTTGCCCTTCCCGTCGGTGCTGGTATCCGAACCGTAGGTCAGATCGGTCTTCGATTCCGGGGTCCAGCCGAAGATCTGGGCATTAACGTCCCAGTTCATGCCGCTCGAATTCTTGCGGCTGCGGTTGGTCTCGTTGTCGAAGGAGGCCTTGTCGTTGATCTGGATGTCGACGGTCAGGATGTCGCCGACGTTCAACGCGCGTGCATCCTTGAAGAGCGCGGCCTGCGAATCGCTCCACAGCGAATAGCCCTGCGCCACGGCGCGCGGCTGCTTCGGATAGAGCGCCATCTGCGGGGTCTGGCCATAAGCAAGGCCGCTGCCGATCGGGCTCATGGCGGGCGCGCGGCCGATCTCGCTGACTGCCGTCGGAGACTGGCAGCCCGCAAGGAGTGCGAGGGCGGCGATCGCGGCCGGGAAACGCATATTCATGAAGGATCCTTCGACGTATTGGGATCGGACGCACTGGCGATGACGCTGGCGATGGCCGCGGCCTTCTTCGAGTCCATCTCGTTGAGGATGAGGCTCGACTGGCGCGGGCCGAGCCGCATGATCACGGCCGACGCCACTTCGATGTTCATATCCTGCAGCTGCAGCGCCGCCGCATCCGGCTTCATCTTCTTGTAGATATCGGTGAGGCCGGCTTCCGCCTGCTTCAGGAAATCGTCGCGCCGCTTCAGCCAGTCCTGATATTCGGCCTTGCGCTTGTCCATCTCTTCCATCCGGGCGTCAATGTCGGCGCGGAGCCTTTCCAGCTCCTGCTTCTGCAGCAGGTAGCGCTGGTCACGGGCGGGATCGGCGATGTTGGTGCAGAATTGCTTGATCTCGTCCTGAGACGTGATGTCTCCCTCCGGATGCTCCTGTGCGAAGGCGCCAGGGATCGACAGCAGGACGAGGCCGGCTGCCGGCAGCGCCAGGCGGCGCAGCAGCTGCAGCACGGTCATGTCAGGATTCAGGATCGTTATCATTGCAGCACAAGCTCCGCCTGCAGGGCGCCCGCCGATTTGATGCCCTGGAGAATGGCGATGATCCCATCCGGTTTCACGCCGATATTGTTGAGGCCGGCGACAAGGGTCCTGAGGTCGGGACCGTCGATGATGGCAACGCGCCCACCGGTCTGCTCAGCCGCGATATCGGTCTGCGGCTGAACGGCGGTCCGCCCGCGCGAGAAGGGTTCGGGCTGAATGATCTGCGGTGTCTCGGTGACCTGAACCGTCAGAGTGCCGTAGCTGACGGCGACCGGCGAGACACGGACATCGGAGCCGATCACGATCGTTCCGGTGCGCTCGTTGATAACAACCTTGGCCGGCGTATCGGTTTCGACGATGAGGTTTTCGACGTCGGCCATCAGCCGGGTGAGATCGGCCGTGCGCGGTTTCTGGATCACCACTTCCTGTGAATCCTTGGCTTCGGCGACCGGGCCGCCGAAGCGCGCGGAGGCATAGCCATTGACGATGTCGGCAATGCGGATCGCCGTCGAGAAGTCGGGATTGCGCAGCTGCAGGACGAGATTGACCGAATCCTTGAAGTGGGACGGCAGTTCGCGTTCGATGATCGCGCCGCCGGGCACGCGGCCGGCGGTGGTGACGCCTTCTGTCACCGTCGCCGCCTGGCCCTGCGCCTGAAAGCCGGAGACGATAACGGAGCCCTGGGCGACAGCGTAGATCTGGCCGTCGGCACCGGAAAGCGAGGTCATGACGAGCGTGCCGCCGCGCAGCGAGGTTGCATCGCCGAGCGAGCTCACCGTAACATCGAGACGGCTGCCGGGGCTTGCGAAGGGCGGCAGGTTGGCGGTGACCATCACGGCCGCGGTGTTCTTCGCGTTGGACTGGCCGCCCTGCGTCGAAATGCCGAGATTCTGGAGCATTGCCCGCATCGACTGCTCGGTGAAGGGCGAGGAACGGAAGCCGTCGCCGGTTCCCTGCAGGCCGACGATGAGGCCGTACCCGATCAGCTGATTATCGCGGCCGGCCTGAAGCGAAGCGATATCCTTGATGCGGGACGTCAGCGCCCAGGCGGGCGCCACCTCGGCCAAACTCATGGCGACAACCGCAACAAAGGTGACGATACGGAAGAACAATTTCATTTCGCCCTCACATGGATCGTGCCGTCCGCAAGCACCGTGCCGCTGACGATGACGCCGGAATCCATATTACGTGCACGGACCACCTGCCCCGTCGCACCGTCTTCAAGCGGCGTGCCGGCGGCGGAGATCGTCATTGCACCGAGAGAGAAGACCAGGCGGATCGAAGAGCCACGCGTCACAGTGTAGGGCTCGCGCAGAGCTGAAACCGAGATCGTGCGGCCCGGCAACAGCGTGCGTTTGGAAACCAGACCTTCGACCTGCGAAATCGATTTGGCATAATCGCCGGCGAGGTTAGGGTTGGTGACCTCGACCTCCTGAAGCTGGCTGCCCGACAATGTGTCGCCGGGGTAGATGATCGTCGTCGGGACGACGGCATAACCCATGCCGGCATCCGCGTTCACGGGCAAGATGATGCCCGCGAGTGCGATCGTGGCTGCCGCCACCCATCCTGAGATGTGTCCTGCCCGGCAAAACATCATGTTTCGGCCCTTCCCTTTACTTCAGGTTCTTGCTGACGATGGAGGCCATTTCATCAGCTGTCGTGATCACCTTGGAATTCATTTCGTAAGCACGCTGAGCCGATATCAGCTCGGTGATTTCCTTCACCGGATCGACGTTCGAGGATTCCAGATAACCCTGCTTCATATAGGCAAAGCCTTCCTCGTCGGGGTTGCCGACGACCGCTTCGCCCGAAGCCGGCGTTTCCTGGAAGAGATTGTCGCCGATCGGCTGAAGACCCGCTTCGTTGACGAAATCGGCAAGCGTCAGCTGTCCAAGAACGGTCGGATCGGTCTGGCCCGGCAGCTTGGCCGAGACCTCGCCGGAGCGGCTGATGGTCAGTTCGGTCGATCCCTGAGGGATGGTGATCCCGGGCAGGACCTCATAGCCGTCGATGGTGACGAGCTGGCCCTGGTCGTTCTTGTTGAAAGCGCCGGCGCGGGTATAGAGCGTGGTGCCATCGGTCGACTGAATCTGGAAGAAGCCCTTGCCGATCAGCGCCACGTCGAGGTCGTTGCCGGTCTGCGTCAGTTCGCCCTGGAGATGCAGATTGCGGACGGCCGAGGTCTGGACGCCGAGGCCGATATTGGCGCCTTCAGGAACGACGGCCTGGTTGGCCCGGTTGGCGACGCCCTTGGCGCGTTCGGTCTGGTAGAGAAGGTCGGTGAACTCGGCGCGGGCCCGCTTGAAGCCCGTCGTGTTGATGTTCGCAATATTGTTGGCGATGACTTCCAGATTGGTCTGCTGGGCATCCATGCCCGTTGCTGCGATGGCGAGCGCTCTCATGTGTTCGTCCTCAAATCAGTTACATCTGCATCTTGGTGACTTCGAGAAAGGCCGAAACGACCTTGTCGCGGATGGCAATCGCGGTCTGCAGCGTCTGCTCGGCCTGGAGCATGGAATCGACGACTTCACGGGTCGTCGCCGTGCCCTTGATGCCGGCGAAGGACATGCTTTCGGCACCCTTCAGGCTGCTGACCGCGTCGGTCGCCATGCCGCCCAGGACCGAGGCGAAGCTCAGGCCGTTGGCCGCACCCGCAGTGCCCGGCATGGTCGTTGCGGAGGACGAAGCGGAATTTTCGGTGTCGACGGCGCCGAGCGCGCGGGTCATCGAAAGATTGCTGACATTCTGGACGCTGTTGATCATTGATTATTGGCTCTTCAGAAGATCGATCGTGGACGAGATGAGGTCGCGGGTCTGCTTGATGGTCTGCAGATTGGCATCATAGGAGCGATTGGCTTCACGCATGTCGGCCATCTCGACCAGGATGTTGACGTTCGGCAATTTGACGACGCCCCTGGCGTCCGCCGCCGGATTGCTGGGGTCGAACTCGGTGCTGAAATCGCCTTCGTCGACGCCGACCTTCTTAACGTTGACGGTCTCGACGCCGCTGGTGCGGTCCATCTGCTGACCGAAGGTGATCGTCTTCCGGCGGTATGGGTCGGCGCCCGGCGTGTCACCGGTCGAGCGGGCGTTGGCAATGTTTTCCGAGACGATGCGCAGGCGCGTCGATTGCGCCTCGAGCCCCGAACCGGCGATTTTCATAGCTGCGGAAAGCGGATCCATGGCAATTACTTCCTGACCGTCATCAACATCATGCGGTTGAAGGAGCTGACAAGCGAGGTGTTCAGGTCGTACTGGCGCTTGATGTCACCCGACTTGGAAAGCTCCTCGGCCAAACCGACGGTGTTGCCGGATTCCTGAATGCCGATCTCCTGGTCGAGGGCCGCTTCCTTGACGTCGATATCGCCGCTGTCGCTGAAATCGTTGCCGCTGAAGTGCGCCGGATTGGTGCGCGCCATGGTGATGTCGGATCTGTCCAGCACGGCATCGAAGGGCGTGACGTCCTTGGCGCGGAATTTCGGAGTATTGGCATTCGCGATGTTGCCGGCAACAACCTGCTGACGGATCGTCAGCCATTCCGCCTGTCGCGAAGCCAAGTCGAAAAGTTGGATCGGTTGCATGAGAACTCTCCGTTTTTACTATCCGGAACCTAGAGCGGTAATCTTGCGTGGGACTTACGGGAATTCGGCCTTCGAGGCGCTTCGCCGAAGGCCGCCATAGAAAAGGGCTCCTGCCGGTTCGCGGCGGAGCCCCTCTTGTCTTCAGCTTTTGCGAGGAGGTTCAATCGTTCTTGTAGATATCGCCCTTGGAGGTGATGATCACCCATTTGCCCTCGCGCTGCTCGATCATCGCCAGGCGGCTTTCGTCGGGCAGGACCGAGCCGATGCGCACCACGTACATGCCCGAGGGATCCTCGATCAGCGCCCGGCCGTTGGACACGTGCAGTAGGCGGAAGGAAGACTTGCCCGGGAAAGGCTGGTCTTCCAGCATCGCGCCGCCGTCACGCTGCTTGCCGAGATCGGAGACCGTCGCCGTCGTCAGCGGATCGACCGGCGGAGCCTTCTTGGCCGCCTCGTTCTTGTTGACCATGGCCAGCGGTGAGACGCTGAAGACGTTGCGGGCGGGCCAATCCGGCAGTTCGCGCGAATTGCTGCTGGTGGCGACATGGATGCCGAACTTGTCGGCATTGAAGAAGACGTACCAGGGGAAAAAGGCGGAGGCGCCGGCAAGCGCCAGGCCGGCGAAGGTGAGAAACCGATCCAGAGTGGCGGTCTTCTTGCGCTGCGTCAGGGAAGCGATGCGTTCATCGTCGAAATCAGCCACGTCTATCTCCTCTGCATGGGTGCGCCCTGATTGCCCATGCCGGCCGCAGCCTTGAGCGCGCCGGCGAGATCGGCAAAAGCGTCGACCGAGTCGCGATCGCCTGGAGACTGTTTCAGGACGTCGTAAATGATGGGGACCTGCCTGACCGCCATGTCGAGATCGGGATCGGCGCCCTGGCGATAACCGCCGATCAGCCGCAGGTCCCTCGTTTCCTCAAAGCGGTGGATCAATACCTTCAAGCGCGACACCAGCTTTTCCTGATCCGGCGTCCAGGCCTTACGGGCAAGACGCGAGATCGAGGCGAGCGGATCGATCGGAGGATAGCGCCCTTCTTCGGCGAGACTGCGCTGCAGGACGATATGGCCGTCGAGAATACCGCGCGTCGAATCGGCGATCGGGTCGTTGTGGTTGTCGCCGTCGACGAGGATCGAGATGATGGCGGTGATCGTGCCGGCGCCCTCGGGGCCGGGACCGGCGCGTTCGAGCAGGCGCGGCAGCTCGGTGAAGACGGAGGCGGGATAACCGCGAGCGATCGGCGGTTCGCCCGAGGCGGTCGCCACCTCGCGGATCGCATGGGCAAAACGGGTGACGCTGTCGACGATGAAGAGCACGTTTTCGCCCTTGTCGCGGAAATGCTCGGCGATGGTGACCGCCGTCAGCGGCGCCATCTTGCGCAGCATCGGGCTTTCGTCGCTGGTCGCGACGACGGCAATCGCCTTCTTCATATTGCTGCCGAGCGTATCCTCGATGAATTCGCGCACCTCGCGGCCGCGTTCGCCGACGAGCGCGATGACCACCTTGTCGAAGGCGTCGGCGCGGGCGAGCATGGACAGAAGCGTCGACTTGCCGACGCCGGAGCCGGCAAAAATGCCGAGCCGCTGGCCGAGGCAGAGCGGCGAAAAAATGTCGATCGCACGTACGCCGGTCTTGAAGCCGGTCCCGACCCGCTGTCGGGTCATCGACGGCGGCGCAGTATTGGAGATCGAGCGGCGGTCGAGGCCTTCGGTGATCGGACCCAGCCCGTCGATCGGTTCGCAGAGCGAATTGACGGTGCGCCCGCACCAGCTGTCCGACGGCGCGATGCGGAAGGCGCCCTTACGGATGACGGTATCATGGATGCCGATCGGCTCGCCGGGCTCGATCGGGCAGACATAGATCAGCTCCGGCTCGACACGAACGACCTCGCCGAGATGGACGCCGGAGGCGGATTTATGCGCCACGAACTCGCCGAGACGAACATGGCGGGAAAGACCGCGGACGGTATAGTGGCCGGCGGCAATGGTCTCGACGCGACCGCCATGGGCAACGGCGAGTTCCGGCGATGCATATTGGACGACGAGACCTGCCAGATGCGCCAGCTTGGGGGAAAGGCCATCCTCGGACAACAGCGTGGTGCTCATTGCTTAGCGGCTGCCCCCAAGCGTCTGGACGGCTTGCTTGAACGAATCCTCGCTGTCGCGCATCAGCGAGGAGACACTTTCGAAGGCTCGGTTGACTTCGATCAGCTGGGTGATCTCGCGCATGGCGTTGACATTGGAATTTTCCAGATAACCCTGTTCGACGCCGACATTGAAACGGTCGACGACGGCGCGCGGCTGGTCGGTGGTCATGATGCCGCTGTTTTCGTAGCGCAGGTAACCCTTGCTGATATCGGCCTCGAACAGGCCAAGCGAGCCGACCTGGCGGCCGCCCTGATAGATGATGCCGTCGGTGCCGACAGTAGGCTCGCCGCCCTTCGTATCGAGCTGGATCGGTGCGCCGCCGGCATCGAGAACGGGATATCCGCGGATCGAGACGAGTTCGCCGGTATCCTTGAGCGTAAAGCGGCCGTCCCTCGTCAGCACACGGCCGGCGGGAGTGTCGAGGGCAAACCAGGCATCGCCCTTAATGGCGAAATCGAGCATGTTGCCGGTGTGCTGCAACTCGCCGTTCTGCTCGTTCAGATAATCGTTGCCCTGGGAAACGAAGGCGACCTTGGTGTTCAGCTTGTTCTTGGTGGCCGCCACCATCTCGTCGAACTTCACCTCGGTGGCGCGAAAACCGGTGGTGTTCACGTTCGCCATGTTGTCGGCGATGGTGTTCAGGCGCTTTTCAAGCGCCATCTGCGACGACAGAGAAACGTAAAGACCGGATTGCATGTCTGTAAGCTCCAAGCATTGGCGATGAACGGTACGAAAAGCCGGGCGTCGTCTGATCTGGTTCGGCCGGAATTTCGCTGAGGCGGCATCTCAGAAACGGGCGCGAGCGCCCATTCGTCTCCTTTAGATTGGCGGCAGATGCTTGCGCGAAGCTGGCACGTGGAAATGCCCCGGGACCGACCCTTTCATCAGCCTCACGCAAGGCAGAAACCCTATCCGTCTCGAAGAAAAGCAACGTTCAGATTGGGCTGACGATGAACATCATTATCGGATTTATTGTTGTCTGCGGCTGCATCGTCGGCAGCTTCATGGCGATGGGCGGCGAAGTGGATGCGCTGTTCCAGCCCTTCGAATTTCTCATCATCGGCGGCGCCGGCCTCGGCAGCTTCATCATGGCGAACCCGATGAAGGTGGTGAAGGACTCCGGCAAGGCGCTTGCAGAGGCCTTCAAGCACGCCGTGCCGAAGGAGCGCAATTATCTCGATACGCTCGGCGTACTCTACTCGCTGATGCGCGACCTGCGCACCAAGTCGCGAAACGAAATCGAAGCCCATATCGACAATCCTGCCGAATCGACGATCTTTCAGCAGGCTCCGACGGTTCTGAAGAACAAGGAACTGACGGCGTTCATCTGCGATTACGTGCGGCTGATCATTATCGGCAACGCCCGTAGCCACGAGATCGAGGCGCTGATGGACGAAGAGCTCAACACCATCATGCACGACAAGATGAAGCCCTATCACGCGATCCAGATCATGGGCGATTCCTTCCCGGCGATCGGTATCGTCGCGGCCGTTCTCGGCGTCATCAAGGCGATGGCCCACATCAACGATTCGCCCGAGGTGCTCGGCCATCTGATCGGCTCGGCGCTCGTCGGCACCTTCCTCGGCATTCTCCTGTCCTACTGCGTCTGCTCGCCGCTGGTTAGCCAGATCAAGGTCGTCCGCAACAAGCAGCATCGCCTCTACGTCATCGTCAAGCAGACGCTGCTTGCCTATATGAACGGCTCGGTGCCCCAGGTCGCTCTCGAATACGGCCGCAAGACGATCTCGGCCTACGAACGTCCTTCCATCGATGCAGTCGAACAGGAAATGATGAACCCAGGCGGCGAGAACAAGGCGGCTTAAATGACCATGAGCGATGCTTCGCATGACAAACCGGCAATGGATCCCGCCCTTCTCGCCAAGCTGACCGGCGGGCTCGGAGACAGAGGCAGGGTCGCCAAGATCTGTAGCGCCTTCGGGGATGTCTACAGCGAGTTCTTTCCCGACGTCATCAAAAGCGAGACCGGCCTCGACATGACCGTCAGCTATCTCGGCTGCGAGATCGGCTACAAGAACCACCTGGTGGACGACCTCAGCCACAACGTCACGCTCGTCGACGCGACGCTGCGCAACTGGTCTCAGAACGTCGCGCTTGCCTGCGGCAACGGTTTCATCATCACGCTGATGGAACACCTGCTCGGCGCCACCGCCGATACGATCGAGGAGCCGGCCGAGCGGCTGCTCTCCGTCATCGAACTCGATCTGGCGGTCATGGTCTTCGACAAGATCGCCAAGGTGCTGCGCTCGGCGGTGAATGCACCGGGTGGTTTCGAGCCCAGTCTTTCGGCCCCGCATGCCCATGACGCCCGCCCCCGGCCGGCGGAGGACAAGCCGGACGAATTTGCCGCCGCCATCAATATGTCGATCACGCTCGCCGGCATTGTTTCGGAATTCTCACTGATCATTCCGCAGACGGCGCTGCTCAAAACCAAGGTGACGCCGCCGAAGCCGAAGCGCCAGACCGGCGGCAATTCGCCGGAATGGACCGAACAACTCGGCGACCAGGTCCGCCGCTCGCATGTCACGCTCGAGGCCAGGATCAGGCTACAGGACCTGACGCTGCGCACCATATCGAAGCTGATGGCCGGGGACGTCATCCCGTTCCGCGACAGCGGCGACGTACGCGTCGAGGTCAGCGCCAACAGCAAGGAACTCTATATATGCGAGTTCGGGCGCTCCGGCGAAAACTACATGGTCCGCGTCAAGGATACGATGAACTCGGATGACGAACTCATCCGTCACTTAATGAATTGATCGGTTCTCTGGCTTCTGGGCCGCAAAGGCAGTTTGAGGCAAGTTTCAACTGGAATAGTGATTTCATGGCAACGAAGAAAACACAGCAGAACAGTGACCTCTCCCTGGATATGCCGGGCAGCGAAGCCGATCTCGACCAGGCGATCGACGATCTGCGCGGCGTGCTGAAGAAAGATGCCGATAGCGACCTGTCGCAGTTTGGCGGCGAGCTGGAGAATGATGGCTTCGCGGCAGGAACGGATCTGGCCGCCTTCGGTGGCGAGATTTCGGATTCCCCTTTCGGCGGCGATGATTTCGGCGGCGATTTCGGCGCCGGCAATGCCAGCCCGGCCGCAGGCATGGATTTCGGCGGCAGCTCTTCGTTCGAGGCGTCATCGGCGCCGCTCGGCAGCGCGCTGACCTCGAACTTCGAGCTGATCATGGACATTCCGATCGATGTCCAGATCATGCTCGGCACCAGCCGCATGCAGGTCTCCAGCCTGATGAACCTCAATGAAGGAGCGACGATCGCTCTCGACAAGAGAATCGGCGAACCCGTGGAGATCATGGTGAACGGCCGCAGGATTGCACGCGGCGAGATTACGGTTCTTGATAACGACGACACCCGGTTCGGCGTGAAGCTGATAGAAGTTTTGAGTACGAAAAAAGCCTGATCCCTGTGGGGACGGAGAGGTTAGACCATGATGGACTTTGACGATTTCGGCGGCGCGCTAGCCGGGAAACCGTTGACCCAGGCTGAAAAGGCGGCGGCGGTCCTTCTCGCCATGGGAAAGGGTGTCGCCGGCCGGCTGTTGAAATATTTCACCCAGGCCGAGCTGCAGACCATTATCGCATCTGCCCAGTCGCTGCGCGCCATTCCGCCGGACGAGCTCCTGTCCCTCGTCTCCGAGTTCGAGGACCTCTTCACCGAGGGCGCCGGACTGATGGACAATGCTAAAGCGATCGAGGCTATTCTGGAAGAAGGCCTGACCCCCGACGAGGTGGACAGCCTGCTCGGCCGCCGTACGGCCTTCCAGGCCTACGAGACCTCGATTTGGGATCGCCTCAGCGAAGCCGAGCCGGCATTCGTCGCACAGTTCCTACTGCGCGAACATCCGCAGACCGTCGCCTATATCCTTTCGATGATGCCCTCCTCCTTCGGCGCCAAGGTGCTGCTGCAGCTTCCCGACAACCGCCGCGCCGACATCATGAATCGAACGGTCAACATGAAGGCCGTCAGCCCGAAGGCGGCGCAGATCATCGAGAACCAAGTGATGACGCTGCTTGCCGAAATCGAGGCAGAGCGCAACGCTGCCGGCTCGACGAAGGTCGCCGATCTTATGAACGAGCTCGACAAGCCGCAGGTCGATACGCTGCTCACCTCGCTCGAATCGATCAGCCGCGAATCGGTCAACAAGGTTCGGCCGAAGATCTTCCTCTTCGAGGACCTCATGTATATGCCGCAGCGCAGCCGCGTCCTGCTGCTCAACGACATTTCGACCGACGTGCTCACCGTCTCGTTGCGCGGCTCGCCGGCCGAGATCCGCGAATCGGTTCTGTCCGCCATCAGTCCGCGCCAGCGCCGCATGATCGAATCGGATCTGCAGAGCGGCATGGGCGGCGTCAATCCGCGTGAGATCGCGATTGCGCGGCGCGCTGTGGCGCAGGAAGCGATTCGCCTGGCCAACTCAGGCCAGATCGAGCTCAAGGAGAAAGAAGGCGAAGCTTCGGCCGCCGCCTGACCTTCTGAGACTGTTGACAAATCCGGCCGGCAAACAGGCCGCTGTTGATCGCCGCGCCACAGGCGATTACCCTTCATCGATAGGCCGCGCTCTATGGCGTGTCGCAGAACACTGGGTTTCTGCGGCGCGCCATAGGTTTTTGTTTTGACGCATCTCGTCATCCCAAAATCGCTGCCCGGTTCGGGGTGGCATGCATGAGCTGCGGCCTGTTTTTTGACGGAGGGCCGCGACTTGGCAGATGATGACAAGGACAGCAAAACAGAAGCCCCGACCGCGAAAAAGCAAACGGACGCCGCGGAAAAAGGCAATGTGCCGTTTTCGCGTGAGCTGTCGATCTTCGCGACCATCCTCGCCACTTTCATCTATCTGGTGTTCTTCCTTCCCGATAGCGTCGGCCGCATGGGCGAAACGCTGCGCGACATTTTCGAGCAGCCCGACCAGTGGAAAATCGAGACGGGACCGGACATTCTGGCGCTCTTCGTCCGACTCGGCTGGGCGAGCGCGGCGCTGCTGGCACCCGCCTTCATCCTGTTCATGGTCTTCGGCATCGCCTCCTCGATATTCCAGAACCTGCCGACGCCTGTGCTCGAACGCATCAGGCCGCAGGCCTCTCGCATCTCTCCGGTGAAGGGCTGGTCACGGCTCTTCAGCCTGCCCGGCCTCGTCGAGTTCGGAAAGTCGCTGTTCAAGGTCGTCGTCGTCGGGGTCGTCCTGTTCTTCGTGCTCAGGAGCGAATATTTCGGCTCGATCGACGCCATGTTCTCCGATCCGCAGACAATCCTCGTGCGGATGATGACGGCGATGCGCAAGATCATCATCGTCATGCTGATCGCCACCGCGATCGTGGCGATCGCCGATCTTTTCTGGACGCGCCATCACTGGTTCACCGAACTCAAGATGACGCGCCACGAGGTGAAGGAAGAAAACAAGCAGGCGCAGGGCGACCCCTTCGTCAAAAGCCGGCAGCGCTCGCTGATGCGCGACCGCGCTCGCCGGCGCATGATCGCCAACGTGCACCGCGCCACGCTTGTCATCGCCAACCCGACGCACTACGCCGTGGCGCTGCGCTATGCGCGTGAAGAGAACGACGCGCCGGTGGTTCTGGCCAAGGGCCAGGACCTGATCGCACTCAAAATCAGGGAGATCGCCGAGCAGAACGGCATTCCGGTGTTCGAGGACCCGCCGCTTGCGCGCTCCATGTTTGCGCAAGTCTCGGTCGATAGTGTCATACCGTCAGTCTTCTATAAGGCCGTTGCGGAGCTCATACACAGGGTCTACGCCGCAGACGCCAAGAACAAACGGGTAAGATAAGCCGAATGAAAAAATGCCCTCACTCTGCCCAGCGTGAAAAAATCCTCGCAGACGCGATCAGCCCGGTCGCCACCGAACTGCGCCTTCTGGATGCCTCTGACCTTATCTCACTGCTGCGCTTCGAGTATTACGGCAATCTTTCCGATCTCGTCGCTTCGGCGGCGGAGCTTTTCTTTCATCCGGGCACGGTCAATTTCGGCCTGGGCGGAAACTATACGCTGGAATGGGGCGGCAAGCCGGAAGTCGTTCTCGACCTGGAAATCAAGCCGCGCGGGGTCACCGTCTATGCCCAGCTCACCCTTGCCGACAATCATGCCGGCATCGAAATCAACCACATCGCCTTCGAGGACCCCTCCTCCGATCCCGACGAGAACACTGCCTTTCTGGAAAAGAGCCTTCGGCAATCCCGCTACAGCGTGAAACCGCCGCACGCGCTCGCCAGCTGATTTGCCTCAGGGCAATTTCGCCGTCTTACAAGAAGGTGGCAGGCGCTCTAGCTAATGTATCCGAGCCGGATCGCCTTGGCGATCGCCTGGATGCGGTTGACGGAATCGAGCTTGATGGTCGCCGAGCCGAGATAGGCATTGACCGTGTGCACGGACAGGCCGAGTTTTTCGGCGATCTCTTCGCTGATGCGGCCATCGCCGGCGAGCTGGAGACAGGCGATTTCCCGTTCGCTCAGCGCTTCGGCAGCGGCCGAGCGGCGTTCGTCGAGCGAGAGCAGATCCATCATCACGTGGCAGCAGCGGCCGTGCAGCTCGACGATCGTATCGCTTGAAGGATCGATATCATCGCCGGTGAAAAGGATGAAGCCGTTGCCGAGGGTGCCGAGCCGCACCGGGAAAGCAAGGCCGGAGAAAGGCAGAATTCCATCCTTCAGGCGCGTCATGAAGGGCGAGAAATCCGCCGGACCGGGGGCCGCCCGGTCGTGTGCGCCGGCCCATGAAAGCGGCAGCAGCGACTTTTCGATATGGTCGAGAAGAATATTGCCATAGGCATCCGTGAAAGCTTTGGCAAAACCGCTATTCGAAGGTCCCCAGTTCTCGAGCTCACAGACAAGGCGCTGCTTTGCCGGCAGTCCCGAGCCGCTGACACGGTAGATCGCGAAGCCTTGAGCGTCGGCGAGCTTCTGCATCGCGATCAGTCGCGGATAAAGATCCGAACGGCTGGAAATCCTGTTCACCCGCACCATGCGCAGCGGATCGGCGCCGTTCATCACCCTGCTTGATGGATGTGCCATGGATTCCCCTATACGAGATTGTTGCGGACCGCGAAGGCAATGGCCTCCGACCGGGTCTTGGTCGCCGTCTTGCGCATCACGCTGGTGATGTAATTGTTGATGGTATTGCGGGATATTCCGAGAATCATCGCGATCTCATCGCTGGTCTTGCCCTCGGCGATCCAGAACAGGCATTCCAGCTCGCGGTCGGTCAGTTCGAAATCGCGGTCGACCTTTGCGCCCCCGCAGCGAAGGAAGCTTGCGACGTAGCCGGCAAGCAGTCCCACATCCCGCAGGCGCTCCGGCGACAGGATGAAGCCTTCGCCGAACAGGAACATCAAGGCGAGCCGCGAGCGGCCGACATTGAAGGTCAGTGAGCAATACTGGCGGCTGGCACCCTCCGGCACATCGGCGCCTTCGGGCAGAAGCGCGAAATTCGGCTGGAAGACCTGCATGCATTTTTCCAGCTCGGTCGAGCGGGCATAGGTGCTGACGAGATCGTTGGCGACCTCCTTGACCAGATCGAAGGGCCAGTCGGAGGAAACGATGAAATCCAGGCCGCTTTCCTGGATGAGATCACAACGCGCCAGAAGATAATGCGAGGCACCGACATATTCCGTCAGTGCACGCAGGCCGGACTGCAACCTGCCAGTGTTGGCGACCCCGTGCAGGCGCTGGATCAGTTCGTCGCGCGGCAACAGAGCCGGCGCCACTGCGCTCGCGAAACTCATCATCTGCCTCTCGCCTTTGCTCGCCAGAGCTATGTTCATATCCATCGGCAACGTCCTGCGGCTGAGAAGCGATCACACTCGGGTGCAACTGCACTTTTTCTGCAAAGGATTCAATTCAGTCCCGCTCGAATCCCATTTCGAATCACCTAAGGGTAAGCCAGCCGATGTAAAGTACCATCTCCGACTTCTAGGGATTTACTTTCGCTGCCGCTCATGCCGTGATTCGAGGACGACTTGCGCCCCTCAGAATACTCGGAAGGCTAAGATGATTCTGGCTGTACCGCAACTTCATTCGCGTTTTACGCGAGTGATCTTCAACAATTTTATCCAAATTCTTCACGCGGCCGGATCTATTCCCATTCGACAGCCGGAGCCGAATACAAATCGGGGAATGAGCAGTCGGCTCTCCTGCGGAGACCGATAACAATCCTGCTCCGGCAGTGAAAAGCCTGTACCGACATGAAAAAAGGCCGGTTGCCCGGCCTCTTTCTTATGCTGCGTCGTCGATCGCCCATTTTCTAAGGATTTTGGCGGCGCGCTCCTCGTTGATTTCCACCATGCGGGCAAGCTTGCGTTCCGGGCCCTCCCTGACGCGGCGGTTGAAGTTGCCGTCGTCGTCGCCGAGGCTGAGCAGATCCTCGGTGCTGTCGAAGCCGAAATCGGAGCCGAAGCCGTCCATGAGAGCGCCTCCAGGGGCGCCGGCCGCCGGTGCGAAGTCCGGAAGTTCGAGACCGGCCGCTTCCGGCGTGGCGTCGCCGAGAACCGCGCCGTTGCCGCTGACGCTGCGTACCAGCGGCCGCAGACCCATCCAGACCACCACGAAGGCGACCGCGACGAAGGCGAGCGAGTTGATGATGCCGGCAAGGTTGCGGCTCAGCATATCCATGACGCGGACACCGCCGGTGGCGTCTTCCAGCAGCTGGTTCTCGAGGAAGTCCATCGCCGTGACGGTGACGACGTCGCCGCGCTTGGCGTCGATGCCGGCCGCCGATGCGACGATCTTCTGCATTTCGGCGAGATAGGCGTCGATCTTGGCCTGGTCGGCGGGCTCGCCGACCATCTTGGCGATGCGGCCCTTGTTGACCACGACGGCGATCGAAAGCTTCTCGACCTGATAGCTGTTGCGGGTCGTCGCCGTCGTCTTGCTGTTGATTTCGTAGTTTGTCTGCTCTTCGCGCTTATCCGACTTGTCCTGTGATTCCGGGCCGCCGGAGCCGCCGGCATCAGGAGCCGCCTGGGGAATGTTCTGTTCGACCGTCGTCGCGTTGTCGGACTGCCTCTGCTGCGACTGCTGAGCTTCCTTCGTCGAACGAACCGAACGTTCGACCTTGGATTCGGGATCGTAAACCGTCTCCTGGATCTGTTGAGCATCGGTGTTGAGGTCGGCGGTGACGCTGGAGCGGAAGTTATCCATGCCAAGGAAAGGCGCCAGCGCCTTGTCGATGTTGGATTCGACTTCCTGCTGAACATTCTGGACGATGTTGAGCGAGCGGTTCAGCGAGCTGTTGCTCGCTTCGTCGCCGGACGCGAGAAGCTGGCCGGCTGAATCAAGAATCGTGACGTCATCGACATCAAGCCCCGGCACGGCCGAGGCGACGAGGTGACGGATCGAGGTCGCGGCGCCGCGCCCGGTGGCGGCGCTGGCGCGAATCATCACGGAGGCGGTCGGTTTCTGCTCCGCCTTCCGGAAGTTTCCGACCTCGGGCATGACGATATGGACGCGCGCGGCCGTTATGCCCGAGATCGACTGGATGGTGCGTGCGATTTCGCCTTCCAGCGCTCGAACCCGCGTCACCTCCTGCATGAAGGAGGTCAGGCCGAGGGAACCGACATTGTCGAAGAGTTCATAGCCGGCATTGGCGCTGTTCGGCAGGCCGCGCTCGGCAAGCATCAGGCGGGCCTTGCCGGTCATGCCAGCCGGAACTGTGATGCTGGCGCCGTCCGTGCCGACCTGGAAATTGATGTTGGCTTCGGCAAGCGCCATGCTGATCTGGTTGAGATCGGGAGCGTCGAGACCGACATAGAGCGTTTCTTGGGCCGGTTTGTTGACGAAAAGGGCAGCCGCAAGGATGATTGCGATGGAAACGGCGCCGACGCCTCCCAGAATCATCAGGCGTGTCCGGCCCAGGGCGCCAAAGTTCTTAAAAATCTGAACTAATTGATTTAACAGATTCATTCTGTTCTCGCACGATCCGTCAAAGACAAAGCAGGCTTATTGCCTCATCCGACGAATAATCGGCGAAACTTGTGCGAGCGTTTCGTGAGGAGCGCGCGACAGCGAAGGCCGAAGCATGTCGCGCAGCGATTTTGCGAGAACGACGTGCGTGAAAAGGACCTGGGGCGCGAAAAGCGGCGTTGAAAAGCCGCGTGCTTCAGAAGAAGTCGAAGTCGCCGGCGGCCTTGCTCAGCGGCTGCGAATGACCGTGGCGGGTGGAGCCGCCCAGCGCCTTCTGCATCTCCGCCAGCTTGACGAGGCTGAGCGCGGTCGCGACGTCGACCGTCCAGCCGAGCGGGATTTCGCCGGTGATGGTGTCGATGAATTCGGCAAGACCGCGTGACTTCTGCACGGCCAGATCGATGCCCTGCATGACCTTCATGGCGTCCGGCGAATTCAGAATTTCAGCGCCACCGAGGTCGAGGAGCTGCGGCTCGATGCGCTCGATCAGGTAAGCGACATCGTGGAGTTCCGAAACGATGCGCATCAGGATGTCGCTCAGCGCTTCGACAGGCGCGGGCGGCTCCATCACCGGAGTAAATGTCATATCAAAATCCTCGCCATCAAAAAAATTCGATGCTGGTTTCGGCGGGCTTCTGCGGAGCGGCGGGACGCTGCTCGAGAGCTACGGTTCTCTGCGTTTCGGCGCCGGTCAAAGGGTATTGCCGGGCCCGACCGGAGACCGGCCAATATTCGAGCTTGCGCCCATGCTCTCCGCCTGTGGAGGAGCCGACCACCGGAATGCCTTCATCCCTCAGGAACTGCATGGCGAAGGTCGCATTCTGCTCGCCGACGTTGGAAAAAGTCGAGATCGTCTTTGCGCCGCCGAAGATCTTTGCCTCCAGCCGGTCGCGCCGGGCGCCCTGCTTCAGGAGACCGTTGATCAGCAGTTCCATCAGATGCACACCGTAGCGTGTGGCATCGCCGCCTGATGTCGGCGACGTCGCCGAACCGGGTAGTAGAAAATGGTTCATGCCGCCAACACCGGCGACGGGATCTCTGAGGCACGCAGCCACGCACGAGCCGAGAATGGTCGAGAGGACCGCATTCGGATCGCTCAGAACCTTGTACTCGCCTTGAATGATGTGCACGCGGCGGGCTGCCCCCTCAGTGATCATTTCAAAGCTCCAAACACGGCTTCAATGGCCGCTTTCATCTTCTCGATCGTAAACGGCTTGGCGAGCACGTTGTTGGCGCCGAGCTGAGCCGCCTTCTGCACCAGCGCGCGATCGCCCTGGGCGGTGAGGATGATAAAGGCCGCCTTCTTGGTGTTCGGGTTGGTGCGCACGGCCTGAAGGAAGCCGATGCCATCCATCTTCGGCATGTTGAAATCGGAGATCACCAGGTGGTGCGGCTGCTCGGTCATGATCTTCATGCCCTGCTCGCCGTCGCCTGCGGATGTGATCTGCTTGAAACCGAGCTGGGTCAGCGCGTCGCTGAGCAGCAACCGGCTCGTTACCTGATCATCGACGATCAGAACTTTGATTTTCTCCGCGATCGACATTTATTCGGTCCCTTCCTTTCGGGCGGCTGTCAATTTCAATATTTCTTCACCGATGGCAGTCAGTGGCAGCTGCTGCTCGACGGCGCCAAGTTCGTGAGCAACCCTTGGCATTCCGTAAACGACGCAGGTTTTTTCGTTCTGGCCGAGCGTTCTGGCGCCCGCGTGGCGCATTTTCAACAATCCGGCGGCGCCATCGCGGCCCATCCCGGTCAGAATCACGCCGACGGCGTTGCGGCCTGCGAGTTCCGCGACCGAATCAAAGAGCACGTCCACAGACGGGCGGTGACCGTTGACGGGCGCCCGGTCGACGAGACGGCAGCACGGCGCGGAGCCGCCGCTGACCTGGAGATGACGTTCGCCGCCCGGCGCCAGGTAGATCTTGCCGATCTCGAGACGGGCGCCATCGGTCGCTTCCTGCACCACCGGCGCGCAGAGACGGTTCAGCCGTTCGGCGAAACTCTTGGTGAAGGTCGGCGGCATATGCTGAGTGATGACGGTCGGCGGGCAATTTGCCGGGAATTTCTGTAATACGGCGATCAGCGCCTCGACGCCGCCGGTCGACGAACCGATCGCGACGATCTTGCGGCCGACGCGGAAATCGGCGACGGAGGGCGGGGGCGCGACGGCGGCGGCCGGTTGGGAGAACTGACGCTGCGTGCGCGCGGCCGCCTTGACCTTCTCGGCGAGATCGCCGAACGGCCGGGGTTCGCCGGGACCCGGCTTGCCGACGCAATCGAAGGCGCCGATCTCCAGCGCCGCGAGCGTCGCTTCGGCGCCGCGATGTGTCATCGTCGAGACCATGATCACCGGCATCGGCCGCAGCGTCATGATCTTTTCGAGAAAATCGAGGCCGTTCATATTCGGCATCTCGATATCGAGCGTCACGACGTCGGGATTCAGCCGCTTGATCGCCTCGCGCGCTTCCAGTGCGTCGCCGGCCTGGCCGATGACGCTGACTTCCGGGTCGGAGCTCAGTACTGCGGTAATCAGACCCCGCATGGTCGGCGAGTCGTCAACAACGAGAACTCTTGCCGGAGCGCTCATGCCTTCCTCCCGAGACCCTTGGTCGTGTAGCGATAGGTCGTGATGCCGATATTGTCGAAGACGTGCTTCGCCTCACCGGAGACGCGCTCGGAATGGCCGATATAGAGATGGCCGCCTTCCGGCAGGAGGCCGGCGAAACGCTGCCAGATCTTCATCTGCGTCGGCTCGTCGAAATAGATGACGACGTTGCGGCAGAAGATGACGTCGAACTTGCCCTTGAACGGCCATTGCGCCATCAGATTCAGCTCGTTGTAGGTGATCAGCCGCTTGACGCGGTCGTCGACCTGGAACTTGCGCCGGCCCTGCACCTCGACTTCGCTGAACCATTGCTTGCGCATGGCGGGCGAGACGGTTTCGAGCGCGCTCTCGTCGTAAGCGCCGGCCCGGGCGATGGCGAGGATTTTCGGGTCGATGTCGGTCGCCAGGATCTTGAAGTCGTAATCGGCGACATTCGGCATCAGCGACAGCACGGTCAGCGCGATCGAATAGGGTTCCTGCCCGTCGGAGGAAGCGGCCGACCAGATGCGCACCCTGCCGCCCGATCTCGCCCGCTGCAAAAGCTCCGGCAGAACATGGTCGCGCAGATGCTCGAAATGATGGTTTTCGCGGAAGAAGCGGGTGAAATTGGTCGTCAGATGCGAGAGCATTTCGCGGCGCGCCGCGGCACCGGCCGGTGAGGCGACGAGTTCGCAATATTCGCGGAAACCCGACAGACCAAGATTGCGGATATGCTTGGACAGACGCGAATAGACGAGCGAGGCCTTCGTCTCGTTCAAGAAGATGCCGGCATCCGAGTAGATCATGGCTGCAATTTCCGTAAGGTCGCGGCGCGTCAGCGGATATTCTCCGCTCGCCAGCACCTCATCGGCTCCCTGCCTCTGATCTTTTGCACCCATTGCACTCATGCGGCTTCGCTTTCGGTCTCGGAAAAGAGGGCTTCAAGTTCGATCAGGCAGATCATGCGCTTGTCGATGGCGAGAATGCCTCGGGCAAATTGGCGCTCGAGGTCGGAAGAGATTTCGGGCGTCGGCTGAATGATCTCGTCGGTGACGGTCAGAATGTCGGAGACGGCGTCGACCAGGAGGCCGACGACCTTGCGGCGGACCTGGGCGACGATGATGACATGACGGGCTGTGGGATCGGCGGGCTTCATGCTGAGTCGAGCGGCAAGATCGATGATCGGCAGCACCGCGCCGCGCAGGTTGATGACCCCCAGCATATAGGCAGGCGAGTGCGGCATCGCGGTCGCGGGGGTCCAGCCCCGGATTTCGCGAACCGACATGATGTTCACGCAGAATTCCTGATCTCCGATGCGGAACGCGATCAACTCGCGATCCCCCTGGTTCAGACTTTTTACAGCGTACGACATTCCTTACCCTACCGCTGCTAACGACATTTCCGCTTTGAGCGAGTGGCCGCGCGAGGCGCCGACCACCGCGTCGACATCGAGGATGAGAGCCACGCGGCCGTCGCCGAGGATGGTGGCGGCAGCGATGCCGGGCACATGGGTGTAGTTGGCTTCCAGGCTCTTGATGACCACCTGGCGCTGACCCTGGATGGCATCGACCATCAGGGCGCGCTGGCCGCCGCCTTCGGATTCCACCAGGAGCGCCACACCTTCGACAGGGTTGGCCTGGGTCGCGCGGAAGTTCAGGATGCGGCCGACATCGACCAGCGGGCAGAACGAGTTGCGGATCGAGATCAGCCGGTGGTTCGCGCCGAAGGAGTGGATCGCGGCAGCTTCCGGCTGCAGGGTTTCGACGATCGCGGTCAGCGGCACGACCAGCGTCTGGCCGGCGACGGTGACCACCATGCCGTCGAGAACGGCGAGCGTCAGCGGCAGGCTCATGGTGAAGACTGAGCCGTGGCCCGGCTTGGAGGTGATGTTGATGCGGCCGCCGAGCGCCTGGATCGAGCGCTTGACGACGTCCATGCCGACGCCGCGGCCCGATATGTCGGAGATCTTGTCGGCCGTCGAGAAGCCCGGAAGGAAGATCAGGTTATCGATTTCCTCATCCGACAGGTTGGCATCGGCCGGGATTAGATCGTTGTCGATCGCTTTCTGGCGGACCTTCTCACGGTTGATGCCGGCGCCGTCGTCGGCAAGCTCGATCAGGATGCGGCCCGACCGGTGCTTGGCGGTGAGGCGAACCGTGCCTTCGGTGTTCTTACCGGCGGCTGCGCGCTTTTCCGGGGTTTCGATGCCGTGGTCGACGGCATTACGGATCATGTGGGTCAGCGGCTCGGCTAGCTTATCGATAACCGTCTTGTCGACTTCGGTATTTTCACCTTCGGTAATGAGGCGGATCGATTTGCCGGTCATATCGGCGATTTCGCGGACGATACGCGACATGCGCTGGAAGACCGGCTTGACCGGCTGCGCGCGGATCGCCATGACCGAGTCCTGGATCTCGCGCGTGAGCTGCTGAAGCTCCTCGAGACCCATGTTGATCGATGAGGTGCCGGTCGTGTCGTTCTCGATGACGCTCTGCGACAGCATCGCCTGGTTGATGACCAATTCGCCGACGAGGTTGATGAGGCGGTCGACGCGATCGAGATCGACGCGGATCGTCTGGCCGGCTCCGGCAGCATTGTTCTGGGCGGCGGCATTGGCGGCGGCGGCTGCAGCCGATTCCTTCTTCTCGACGCGGGAGGCGGCGGCCGCCATCTGCGTGACGTTGGAAGCAGTTTCGGCGGCGGCAACGGCAGCGGCCGTGTCTTCGGACCGTGCAGCGGAAACGCCTTCCGTTGCGCCGGTTTCGTCCAGGATCGACAGGTCGAAGGGAACCGGCACCATCGGCAGTTCCTCGTTGCTCGAAACGTCGCCACCGGTCTCCTCGACCGGCTTCACCGTCAGTTCGCAATCCCACTCGGCGAATTCGAAGACGGAGCGAATGGCATCCTCGCCCTTGTCGGTCCTGAGCGTGACGTTCCAGAAGAAATAGGCAGCCTCCGGATCGAGCTCCTCGAGACCCGGCAGCTCATCCGTATTGCAATAGATCGTCATTTCACCGAGGCGCGAAAGGTCGCGCAGCAGCAGGGTGGCGTCATTACCCTTCGAATAGAGTTCGTGGCGCGGCTTGAAGGTGATCTCGTAGGCCGGCAGGCCGGTCTCTGCGCCGTCCTCATCACCGAAATCGTCGAAGGAAAAGGGGATCGGCTGGAAGCCGCTGTCGTCGGTCGGCTTGGGGGTCGACGCCGGAGCGGCCGGAGCCACCTTTGCGGCGGCCTTGGGCGCAGGCGCTTCGGCCGAAGGAGACGGCAGCTCACCATTGGCCAGCGCCTCGAGCTCCTTGACGAGGCCGCGGCTGCGGCTTTCATCGACACTGCCGCCGTCGCGTGCAGCATTGGTCAGGTCGGCGAGCACGTCGGCCGACTTCAGCATCACCTTCAGGACGTCCTGGGTCGGCTCAAGCTTGTTGGAGCGAACGCAATCGAGAGTGGTCTCGAAAACATGGGCGAAGGCAACGAGATCATCAAGGCCGAAGGCGCCGGCGCCCCCCTTGATCGAATGCACGGCACGGAATACCGCATTGACGGTTTCCGGATCGCGATCGCCATCGTTCATTTTCAGAAGACCGGATTCCAGCTCGGCAAGCTGTTCCTCGCACTCCTGGAAAAAGATCTCTTTGATTTCGTTCATATCCATAGGAGCAAATCCTGGGTTTAAGCGGTTACGCGCTCAATTGCATCGATCAGCTTGGCCGGGTCGAAAGGCTTGACGATCCATCCCGTGGCGCCGGCCTGGCGGGCGCGGTTCTTCTTTTCCGCGTCGCTTTCGGTCGTCAGGACCAGGATCGGGATCGCCCGATACTTCTCATTGCGGCGCACACCTTCGATGAAGCCGAAGCCGTCGAGGCGCGGCATATTGATGTCGGTCACGATCACGTCAGGATTGGATTCTTCGAGAACCTCGAGTCCCTCGACGCCGTCTTCCGCCTGGATCGTCTCGAAACCGGCATTGTTCAGCGTCACGAGCAGCATGTTTCGGATGGTGCGGGAATCATCCACGGTAAGCACTTTTTTCTTCATTGCCGAATCTCCTTGGCAAGCAGGTGGTCAATATTGACGCCAACCAGCTGCATGGTTTTGTGAAATGCGTCGGACACCTTGGAGAAGGTGAACGGCTGCTTGTCCTGCTCCCAGGTCTTCTCGGCGGACATCAGGACCTGAGCGCAAAGAGCCCCGATCCGCTCGACGCCCGATGCGTCGATCGAAAGACCGCTGCCCCTTAGAGAGATGAGTTTTTCACGCAAGGCGGAAGCCTCGTTGAGATCGAGCACCGCTGTCAAATTCAGCGTCTTGCCACTCTTCTTTGCCACCATCAGCTTGTCCTTGTCCCCTTGTCCCCGGCCCGAAAAGATGAGCTGCGGCGATCATCCGATAGGTTAGTAAACATTCCGCCCACCTCCGACGCTTGCGAGCGACTGCGGAAGGTCAAAATCGTCATTTTCGTATTCGTCTTCGACCGCAGGACGGGCAGCCGCTTCGATCGCGCGAGACGGCGTTGCGCGAACCGAGCCCAGGCGCCCGGAATGCGCATTTTCCCTGGCGATGCGGAATTCGCGAATCGTCTGGCCGAGCTCGAGAATGACGGTATGCAGGTGGTCGGCGCCTTCGGCGGAGCGTTCGGCCAAACCGGCACTGTCCGCCACCTCTGCGCCGAGACCCTTGACGTCGGCCGCCACGCCGTCGAGGCTTGCGGCATGCTCGCCGGTCCTGGTGGCGATGCCTGATATGGCGGCGTTGATGTCGGTGACCTGCCGTACGATGCTGCCGATCGAATCCTGTGTACGTCCGACCATCTGCACGCCGGCGTCGACCTGCGCCTTGGTCGTCGTCACCAGCGTCTTGATCTCGCGGGCGGCGTCGGCCGAGCGCTGGGCAAGCGCACGGACTTCCTGGGCGACAACGGCAAAGCCGCGGCCGGAATCGCCGGCGCGAGCCGCCTCGATGCCGGCATTCAGCGCCAGAAGATTGGTCTGGAAGGCGATCTCGTCGATCGCGCCGATGATCTGGCCGATCTTTTCGGCCGACTGCTCGATATCGGCCATGGCGCTGATCGCGCGGCCGACGACCTCGCCGCTTTGCTCGACCGCAGCGCGCGTCGAGGCGGCCGCCTGTTCGGCGGCGCGGCTGTCGGCGGCGCCGTCGCGGACGCTTCCGGCAATGCCGGCAAGGGCAGCGGCGGAAAGCTGTAGCCGGTCGGCGTGGCCGGACGCCGTACCGGCGAACTGCCGCGACTGGCCGGCCAGCAACGTGGTCGCCGTTTCCGCCTTATCAGTGCGTTCGGTCACGGCGGTGAATTCTGCCTGCAGGCCATCCAAGGCGCCGTTCAGGGCGGCGGCGATCCCGGCATAGGCGCCGTCGGCCTCGACCGGCGCGCGCCGCGTCAGGTCGCGGGCGGCGAGACCCTCGATGACCTCACCGAAGATCCGGGCAATCTCCGCTTCACTTCCAGCGCGCTGATCGGCGAGCGCACGGCTCTGGGCGGCTCGCAGCGCATTGAAGCGAAGCGAAACGGCGATTTCGACGTCGACCATGACGATGCGGATGATCGCCGTCATCAGATCGGACATTTCGCGGGTGCGGCGCCTGGCCGAGGGCAGCAGGGGCCGGCCGGCGATTTCTTCGACGAGGCCGGAAAGGACATGCTCCAGCATGACGCCATGGCCGGCCACATGCCAGCGCGGGTCGAGGCCCATCTTGCTTTCGGTGTCGGCGAGAACCTTGACGCGCTCGGCATAGAGGCTGTCGAAGCGCGCATCCGTCAGCACGTCCCAATGCGAGGACTGCAGATCATGCAGACGATCGACCTGTCGGTCGCTCTCGAAATTGCGCGCAGCGTCGGGATAGGACTGGAACCTGTGGAAGAGATCGCGCAGGCCGGCTTTCAGATGCGCTTCGAGTGCCGGCCGGTTGCGGCGCACCAGTTCGCACTGATCGGCATCGAGACCGGCAAAACGCAGGCGGTCGCGCAAGCTGCCTGCCTGCGTTCCACGAGCCTGATCTGATGGCATGTCCTGCCTCAACGCCTGTCCCCGACCCACTTTCCAGGCGAATGCCCGGCAAAAAACTTTTGCAGCATTCGATGAACGCAAGCGCGGAGCCGGTCTTCACCGCCGGCGACGACCGGCAGGTAAAGGCCCCTGATCAGCTATGTTTCGAAGCTGTCTGAAGAGATAGATACCGGATCGACCCGGTACGGCGGTACGGCGTCATGCCTGCTGGGAACGAGCACATCTTCCCATTCCGACGTGTAACCCAATCTTTATGGTTAATTCCTTGCCCGAAGGTTAATACGCCTTTGCAGGAGCAGGCTTTTGGAGCAATTCAAGGCAGTTCGCAGGAAATACTTCCACGGAGTTGCACGGCTGCTACAAGGCACACGCAAGCTCCGTGTTATAGGCCGGTCGACAACCAAGACATGACGTCGACAAGGACAGAGCAATGATTGTTCTCGGATTGGGTTCCTGCTTGATCGCAATGGGCGTACTTGCCGCCATCGCCCGCCTCGATTTCCTCGCCGCAAATCGCGACATCCGCATGCTTCGGGTGTTCTGAAGCCCCTCTGGCTCCAAGCCTATCCATTCCATTCCCCGTTGGCAGTCCGGCGCCTTTGGTGTAATCGCACTCGCGCCTTTCATGTCAGCGGAACACTCGGTTCATGTCCCCCAGATCTGGTCTCCTCATCGTTCTCGGCTTCACGCTCTGGCGTGTCGTCACGCTGCATTTCGATGCCACAGACCTGTTTGTCGACGAGGCACAGTACTGGTTCTGGTCGCAGAATCTCGATCTCGGCTACTATTCGAAACCGCCGATGATCGCCTGGGTGATCCGGGCGATGACGGAGCTTTCCGGCTCCAACGCCATCTATTTCATCAGGCTGCTCGGACCGCTGATCCACATGGCGGCGGCACTGGTGCTGATGAAGGTGGCAAAGCGTTTCGTCGGGCCGGAGATCGAAGGCTGGACGGGCGCCACCTACATTACGCTTCCCGGCGTAGCACTTTCTTCGGTGTTCTTCTCGACCGACGTGATCCTGCTGTTCTTCATCGCCATCGCATTGCTCGCCTATTTCGGCCTGACGCAGCGGCGCTCGGTCGGGCTGGCGCTCATCATGGGCCTCGGCGTCGGCCTCGCCTTCCTGACGAAATATGCCGTGCTGTTCGTCGTACCGGGCGGCGCGATCGCCCTCCTGCTCATTCCGTCGGCGCGCATCGCTGTTCGGGATTTCATCATCGCGGTCGCGGTCGCGGCGGTCGTCGCCTTGCCGAACCTCTGGTGGAACCTGCAACACGACAATACGACGGTGCGCCATACGCAGGATATCGCCCATTGGAGCGACCTCGGCCTCAATCTTCGCCGCGGGCTCGAATTCTTCTCCGCCCAATTCGGCGTCGTCGGACCGATCATCTTCTTCGCAATGCTCTGGGCGGTCTATCGTATGATCAGGGGCCGGAGCGACGACCGCGAAAAGATGCTGATCTGGCTGTCGATGCCGGTGGTGGTGCTGATCACCCTGCAGGCGACGGTCGCGAAAGCCTATGCCAACTGGGCCGTAACCGCCTATGTCGCCGGGACCATTCTTGCCGTCTGGCTGCTTTACCGGATGTGGCCGAAGGGGCTGAGGCTGTCGCTCACCATCAACGGCATCGCAAGCCTGCTCTTTCCGCTGGCGACGATCTTTCCGCAGCAATTGCTGCTGCCGAATGGCGACGAATTGATGAAGCGTTACCTCGGCCGCGCCGAGGTCAGCCGCGAGGCGGGAGCCCTTGCAGCTCAGGCCGGCACCGACATCATCGTCACGAACAACCGCGACATGGTCGCCGATCTTTTCTATACCCTGCGCGACGGACCCTACCGGATCTACGCCCGGGCGCCCGCAGGACTTCCGGAGAGCTATTACGAGCAGGAGTTCGCGCTGCCCGCCGACGTCACAGGAAAGGTGCTTTTCCTGACGGACGCCCCCCTCACCTGTGCCACTGAAACGCCGGAGGTCCTGAAGAACTGGCAGCCGACCGCGGGCTATTACAAGAGCAAGGCGCTTTACATCTACAAAGTCTCCGCGGGCTGCCTGGCGCCCTGAGCCGCTTCGGCCTGTTCATTGGGCAGGCAGAGGCCGGTGCCTGCCCCTTCGATTTCGACGAACCTGACACCACCCTTTTCGAAAGCCAGGCGCAGCTGCGCCTCCGTCGCGCGGTGGATGTCGTGGTGGCGTCCCTCGTAATCGCGGATGGTGCTGCGCGAGACGGCGGCTCGTTCGGCCAGGTCAGCCTGGGTCCAATCCAGCAGGCCGCGCGCCGCGCGGCAGAGAGCGGGAGTGAGAATTGTTTCCTTTGCGCCTTGACCCATGATTTCGTGTTGCCCATATTGGTCGAGATAGGCCATATATGTCATATTACGCATGGGATTTCCAGATCGGGAGACAGCAATGCCGCACGATACGCCCTTGATTTCGACAATCGTCGGCGGCCTCGTTCTGGCTTTCATCTTCGGCGCCCTTGCTCATCGGCTGCGCATGCCGCCGCTCGTCGGCTATCTGATCGCCGGCGTGCTGGTGGGGCCGCACACGCCGGGTTACGTGGCGGATCAGAGCCTTGCGCCGGAGCTTGCCGAAATCGGCGTCATCCTGCTGATGTTCGGCGTCGGGCTGCATTTCTCTCTCAAAGACCTGCTGTCGGTGCGCGGCATCGCGCTGCCCGGCGCGATCGCGCAGATTGGTTTTGCAACTTTGCTCGGCTGGGGCCTCGGCGCCTTGATGGGCTGGCCGACCGGCGGCAGCCTGGTCTTCGGCTTGGCGCTTTCGGTCGCCTCTACCGTCGTGCTGCTCAAGGCGTTGCAGGAGCGCCGGCTGGTGGAGACGGAGCGCGGCAGGATCGCCGTCGGCTGGCTGATCGTCGAAGACCTCGCCATGGTGCTGGCGCTGGTGCTGATCCCGGCCGCAGCCAGCATCGGCGGCAGCGGCCATGGCCCCGTCGAGCCGCTGTCGGCGGGTCTGAACAGCCTGCTCGGCCTCGATCTCGGCATCGGCGGCATGATCGCTATGACGCTGGTCAAAGTGGCACTGTTCGTGGCGCTGATGCTGGTCTTCGGCCGCAAGCTCGTTCCCTGGACCATGCACCGCATCGCCCATGCCGGCTCGCGCGAGCTCTTCCGGCTCGGTGTGCTCGCTATAGCGCTTGGCGTCGCCTTCGGCGCGGCGAAGCTCTTCGGGGTGTCGCTGGCGCTCGGCGCCTTCTTTGCCGGCATGGTGCTTGCCGAAAGCGAGCTCAGCCACCGCGCCGCCCAGGAAAGCCTGCCACTGCGCGACGCCTTTGCCGTGCTCTTCTTCGTCTCCGTCGGCATGCTGTTCGATCCGAACATCCTGCTCGACAGGCCGCTGCCGATCCTCGCCACCGTCTTCATCATCGTCATCGGCAAGTCCGTCGCCGCTTTTCTGATCGTGCTCGCCTTCAGGAAGCCAGCCGGCACGGCGCTGACGATTTCGGCAAGCCTCGGTCAGATCGGCGAATTCTCCTTCATCCTCGCCGCTCTCGGCATCGAACTGGGGCTGTTGCCGGAGGAGGGCCGCGACCTGATCCTTGCCGGCGCCATCATCTCGATCATCCTCAATCCGCTGCTGTTCTTCCTCTGCGACCGCATGCGGCCTGTTCTCGAAGGTGCGAAGCGCGAGGAAATCGTGGCCGCCGCGGATGCGGGTGCCGCTCAGGAGCAGGTGCCGCCTGAGGACGACGCCGTGCATCCGACCACGCTTAGCGGCCACGCGATCCTCATCGGCTACGGCCGGGTCGGCCGGATCGTCGGGCAGAACCTCAAATCGTCAGGCACGCCCTTCCTCGTCATCGAGGATTCCGACAAGCGCATCGGCGAATTGAAAGCGCAAGGGATCGAAGCCTTCATGGGCAATGCGGTGGCGCGGAAGACGCTCGATCTCGCCAATCTTTCGGCGGCGCGCAGCCTTGCCATCGCCATCCCGAACGCCTTCGAGGCTTGCCGCATCGCCGAGCAGGCGCGCAGCGTCAATCCCTCCATCCTCATCATCGCCCGCGCCCATTCCGACGCCGAGGTCGACGAGCTGAAACAATACGGCGCCGACACCGTCATCATGGGCGAACGCGAAATCGCACTGGGCATGGTTGACCGGCTCGCTCAAGTGCATCATGAGAGTGTTTCCTATGAAGACAGGCAGGAGCCTGCTACAATCATCCCGACGGGCACTGCTCCGCCGGAACGAGAATGAGAGATTGGCGCGCTTTTGAGCCGATACGGAAGTGACATCGCCGGGACGGAGGAGATGGAGCTGGATCAGCACCGTCTGCCGAGCCGTATCGCCGCTTCCCTCCTCTTCGCCATCCTCGCCTATGTCGGCCTGCTTTTCGGCGGCAATCTCATTATTGCGCCGGCGACCGTCGTCAACACGCTTTCCTCTTCCGGCCGCGATCCGCAGCCGCCGCAACTGAGCGCGCGCGATGCCGTGCGCGGCGTGCTTGCCGCCGAGCGCAAGCTCGCGCCGAAGCAGACCGCCTACGACGCCGGACCGGCCGCCATTGCCGCCGCCCCGGCCGTCGATTTCACCGGCTGGAACGTGACCGCTCCTGTTGCGGCATTCGAACCTGCGCTTCATCCGGTAGTTTCCGGGACCCATCAGCCGCGCGCACCGCCGATCGCCGCCTGAGTCTGGCGCCGCGCGGCGCTTCCGACCATTGACGACATGCCGCCAGCGCTCGCGCGCCGGCCCCCGATTATCTAAGGAATACAACATGCGTACTTCACCATGGCTGGTGTTCACCTATACGGTGATCATCGTGATCGGCCTATTCATCGCCCTGCCGAACGTCCTGCCGCAGTCCGTCCTTCAGCGCATTCCGGCATGGCTGCCGCATGACCAGGTGTCGCTCGGCCTCGACCTTCGCGGCGGCTCCCACCTCGTTCTGGAAGTCGACGAGGCTGATCTGACCAAGGAGCGGCTGCAATCGCTGCTCCAGGACGCGCGCCGCGTGCTGCGTGAAAAGGGCATCCAGCCGAAGGCCGTCGTGCGCAGCCAGAACCAGATCGTCGTGACGCTCGCCGATGCCGGGCAGAGCGATGCCGCCGTCACCGAACTTAGGACGCTCGCCAATCCGATCAGCACAGGCCTCAGCGCTGGGAAGGCCGATCTCGATGTCACCGCGAACGGCGCGACCATCACCGTTGGCTTCTCGCCGGCCGGCATCTCCGCCAATGTCGACAACGCCGTCCAGCAGAGCCTTGAAGTCATCCGCCAGCGCGTCGACCAGGTCGGCGTCGCCGAGCCGACGATCCAGCGCATCGGCGGCAACCGCGTGCTCGTCCAGCTTCCCGGCGCGCAAGATCCGTCGCGCCTGCGTGAACTTCTGGGCTCCACGGCCAAGATGTCGTTCCACATGTTGGCGCCGAACAATCAGCCCGGCCCCGGCGTCACCATGATGCAGGATAACGAAGGCCGATCCTATCCGGTGCTCGACCGCGTCGAAATCTCCGGCGACCGCCTTTCGGATGCCCGCGTCAGCTTCGATCCCAACACGCGCGAACCCATCGTCAGCTTCCGCTTCGACAGTGCCGGCGCCACCCGCTTTGCCGAGATCACCCGCCAGAACGTCGGCAATCCCTTTGCCATCGTCCTCGACGACAAGGTGCTGAGCGCTCCCGTCATCCGCGAGCCGATCACCGGCGGTTCCGGCCAGATCTCCGGCAACTTCTCGGCCGACAGCGCCACGACGCTTGCCGCCATGTTGCGCGCCGGCGCGCTGCCCGCCAAGCTGACCGTCATCGAGGAGCGCACCGTCGGCGCCGACCTCGGCGCTGACGCCATCAAGATGGGCATCTATTCCGGCATCGTCGGCTTCGTCCTCGTCGCGGCCTTCATCTTCGTGCTCTACGGCACCTGGGGCATCCTGGCCAACGTGGCGCTGCTGATCCACACGATCCTGACCTTCTCGGCCCTGACGCTGGTCGGTGCGACGCTGACGCTGCCGGGTATCGCCGGCGTCGTTCTCGGCATTGGTCTTGCGGTCGACGCGAACGTTCTCATCAACGAGCGTATCCGCGAGGAAACCCGCAAGGGCCGGAGCGCCTTTGCAGCCATCGATACCGGCTTCCGCCGTGCCTATTCGACCATCATCGACGGCAACATGACAGCTCTGATCGCTGCGGCCATCCTGTTCTGGTTCGGCTCCGGACCCGTCCGCGGCTTTGCCGTGACCATGGCGCTCGGCCTGATCATCTCGATGTTCACCTCCGTCGCCTTCGTGCGCGTCGCGATGATCGAGATCACCCGCCGCAGCAAGGTGAAGGTGCTGAACATACGGCCGTTGATCCCCTTCAGCCCTTATGACAAGCACATCCAGTTCATGAAGGCGCGCTTCTTCGGCGTCACTGTTTCGGCGCTTCTTTCGATCGCCTCGGTCGTGCTCTTCATCCATCCGGGCCTCAATTACGGCGTCGACTTCCGCGGCGGCATCCAGATGTCCGTCAAGACCCAAGGGGCGGCTGATCTTGCGAAGTTCCGCGAGGGTCTCGATAGTCTCGGCCTCGGCGAAATTACGCTGCAGTCCTTCGGCGACAAAAACAGCATTCTCGTTCGCGCCCAGCGGCAGGAAGGCGGCGAAGAGGCGCAGACGGCGGCGGTGACCAAGCTAAAGGCCGAAGTCGCCAAGATCGATCCGAGCGCCACTGTCGAAGGCACCGACGTCATCGGTCCGAAAGTCAGCGGCGAGCTTGCCTCGGCCGGCATTCTGTCGGTCGTAATCGCCAGCTTGGCTATGCTGATCTATATCTGGGTGCGGTTCGAATGGCCGTTTGCCGTCGGCGCCATCGTTACGCTGGTGCTCGACGTCACCAAGGCGATCGGCTTCTTCGCCATCACCGGGCTCGATTTCAACCTGACGGCCATCGCCGCCATCCTGACGCTCGTCGGCTATTCGGTGAACGACAAGGTCGTCGTCTACGACCGCATGCGCGAAAACATGCGGCTCTACAAGTCGATGCCGCTGCGCGAGATCATCGACAAGTCGATCAACGAGACCCTGGCGCGAAGCCTTTACACCAATGCGACGGCCTTCCTCGCCCTGGTGCCGATGGCGATCTGGGGCGGCAGCGCCGTTTCGAGCTTTGCGATCCCGATGGTCTTCGGCATCCTGGTGGCCGGCGCCTCGTCGATCTTCATCGCCGCGCCGATCCTGCTGTTCCTGGGCGACTGGCGCCGCCGCCACGCCAAGGCGGCAGCGGCAACCGAGGCGGCGGGCGAAATCATTCCGCCGGAAGAGGGTCGCTCGCGCAAATCAGCGAGCTGAAACGGGTTGTTAACGCATCCTTGAAGAGGGCGCCGGTTGCAGAGCCGGCGCCCTCTTTTTATTGTTGCCTATTGCCAGGATAAAATTATGCAGCAATTCAAGATATTACAGCGTCCGTCGCGCGGCTGAAAAGGGGCGCGACGCCGCAGCAGAGATCGGGGAAACCGCGAGATGTCACCCAACCCGACGAAACCACTTGAGACCACTATTGCCGGCGACAACGAGGAGCGCATCAAGCGCTTTCTCGCAATCGCCTCGCACGACCTGCAATCGCCGCTGCGCCACATCGCCATGTATGCCGAGCTGCTGCTCGACGATCTCGAGGAGACACTCGACGGCGAACAGCTTCAGAGCCTCAAGATGATCCTGGAAAAGGCGCAAGCCGCACAACGCCTCACCAAGGCGCTGATGAGCCTTGCCGGCGGAGCGCCGCAGGTAACGCTGGAAAAGGTCGACCTGAAGGCCGTGGCCGAACAAATCTGGAGCGAACTCATCGAGGAGGCGGGAGCGCGCGACGCGACGCTCGCCGGTCAGGGACTCCCCTCCATCCGCACCGACCCCGCGCTGTTCGGCCTGGTGCTGAGGCAGCTCATTTCCAACGCCCTCACCTATCGCAGCGCATCGCCGCTGCATGTGGCGATCGCGGCTGAGCAAGAGGGGGCGAACTGGTTCATCCGGATTTCCGATAACGGGACCGGCATCGATCCCGCCTATCGAGAGCGGATCTTCGAGCCATTCTGGAAATTGCCGAAGGCCGGGGCAGCCCCTGGCGCCGGCCTCGGCCTGACGACAGCGCAGGAGCTTCTGAAGGCGCTTGGCGGCGATATCAGTCTCGAGCATTCCGACGCAAACGGCAGCCGCTTCACCATCCGCCTTCCCGCCGGCTGAGGCAACATGTTGCAATCGCTCACCTTCGTTTGCCGTGCTTGAAGCGCATCGCCATCTCAGATTCGGTGGACGTGCTTCCTTTGCGCATGTCGCTACCGCAAAACCTTCGCGCTGTTTTGCGCGGCTCAAATGCTGTAATCGTCCTTCCAGAAATCCGGCACATCGTAGTGCACATATTCGCGGATGATGTGCTGCAGCGTCTGGACGTCGATTTCGTCCTTGCCGATGCGGAAGTCGACGCCGTAATCTGGGAATTCCTGGAAATAGCCGCCAGATATGTCGGTCGAGACGACGCCGATCGGGCCGGTATAGCCGATGCCGCGCAGCTCCGGCACCGTCTCGCGGAAATCGGCATTGGGCAGAAGGCGATTGTCGAGCAGGATGAGATCGAAGCGCGCCGCGCGGACCTTTTCCAATGCGTCTCCGATCGACGGTGAATATTCGACGTCGACCGCCGGCTCGGAAAGATCGGCGATCTTCTTTTTGAGCGCGCGGAATTCGATGAACTCGTCGTCGACGAAAAGAACCTTGACGGCATTCTGTCGGACCGTTTTGGTGATCATTTCATTTTCCCCAGTCCCGAAGCCGATTGTCACGAAACCAAACCATTCCTCAAGGCGATTGCCACCATGTGGACGCGGTTCACGGCGTCGAGCTTACGCGCGGCCGCAGTGATATGCGAATTGACCGTATGTTCGGACAGACCGAGGATGATGGCGATTTCGGCCGAGGTTTTGCCTTCGCTTGTCCACTTGACGATTTCCGCTTCGCGCTGGGTCAACCGCCCGGACATCTCAGGCGTCAGGATTTCCTCGTAGAGCTTGTCGAAAATGCGCATGGCATCAAGAAGCATGTCGGCGATCTCACCCTGATCCGGCTCTTCACGCTCGCCGCTCAGCACGAGGCAATATCGCCGCCCTTCGGGCGTGAACAGCGGAATGAAGAGGAAGACGCCACTGCGGAACTCGTTGAAAAGCCGATCGGAGGGATAGGTGTCCGGCTGCGCACTCCTGCCATGAACCGGCGTCGCCAAAAACTGGGCGCTCTTTGCCCGGACGGTCCCGAGCGCCTCCCTCAACGTGGCAATGAAAAGGCCGATCCGTCGCTCGGCGACATTGGTGATGACGATATCGCGCTCGCCGAACGGGGTCGAAGCCTCGGAAATGCGGGCAAGTGCGAAATTGTCGAAGCGGTAATGCTGCGCCGCCGCTTTCAGCAGACGGAAAAAATCGGTGCGGTTGATTGCCCGGCTCAGCTCCGGTCCGGCATGAAAAGGAGTTGCCGCGGCATTGTTCATTCCCACTCTTCCTCTCCTCCCGCCATGCCCCCGATCCCCAAATCTTGGGATATACGTCTTAAACGCGAACAGCTACAAAAATTGCGAGACGGTTGATGAGAGATATCGAAACGGGGACTTTCGGTATACAAGGCGGATATCATCAAATGCCTCAACTACAGGTGATGCACGGGCAGATATACTGAGGGGCAGTAGTTCTTACCTGGGTATCGTAAATCTTCGCGCATTCAACATCCATGAATGCGAGAAGGCAGTGCCAGACGTAAGCGCGAGAGAGCCGATAGGCCCATTCAGCTAAGGGGTTGGCTGGAAGTTCGTGGCGGCGAACACGGGTCAATCGGCTCTCTCAGCGCTTATTTTTCGTTCCGTCCTTTTCGCTTCGGTTGCATCTTGAAATGCACACTCGGCCTTGTCAATTGCGGTTTGTCACTTCGCCCGGACCAACGCCAGGAGACGCACCATTCGGTTTCCGCTGTTTCCTACACTTCCAGATTGAGAAGGATCGCGGCGAGGTCAAGCGGCTTCTCGAGGTAAAGATCGGCACCGGCTTCGAATGCGCGCGCGCGATCCTCATCGGCATCCGATCCGCTGCAGATGGCGAGACGCATCGTTCTGAACCGATCATCCCCGCGCAGGCTGCTTACCAGGCCGATGCCGCTGTCGAGGGGCATGTAGAGATCGGCGACCAGCAGCTCCGGCGGAGCCCAGCCTTCGGCCACGCGCTGCTTCAGCGCCTCCAGCGCCGTCTCGGCCGTCGAAAAACAGAATAGATCGACGTCTATCTGCTGCTTCTTGCGGATATAGTCGAGATAAAAGAGATCATCCCTGCTGTCGTCGACGTAAACTATCGTAGGCATCCGGCACCGTGATTTGGGTATTGTTCGAATGAACTTCGTTGTCCTTCGACGTCACGATATCGCGATTTCACCAAAATTCGACCTGTTCGATCGAAAAATCATTTCGGAAAAAGCGCAGCGGCGGCGTTCGCTGGCTATTGAGTATTCCTCGATTTCGGAAAAAATGGCCGCGCGAACCGAGAGAGGATACACGGGTGCAGGATAAGGGCAACGTGGACCTGCAGGACCAGCGGAGGCGATGGCGCTACCGTGCCTTCGCGATTGCGGTCGGCTGCCTGCTGTTCCTTCTCGGGGTGAGCGCCCTTGCCGGCTGGCTGCTGCAGATCAAGGTCGTCATTTCGCTCTTCCCCGGCTTTCCGTCGATGGCCTTCAACACCGGGCTCTGCTTCATGCTTTCCGGCCTTGGGCTTGCCGCCTCGACGCTTGCTGCCCGTCGCTTTCTTACAATGGCAACGATCATGACAGGGGTTGCAGCGGCGATCGCGGCAGCCCGGCTCGTGGAAATCGCAACGGCCGGCCGGACCGTCCATTATGTCGACCAGTTAATCACCCGCTTGGTGATTCCGCCCGATTTCATTGCAGAAATCGGCGGCGGCATGGGACCCAATACGGCGCTGATCTTTCTGATTGCCAATCTTTCGCTGCTGCTCTCGCTCCATGCGGACAAGCCTGGAAATCAGGTGGTGCAGGAGCTGACCGCCTATGTCGTCGTCACACTCGGCATGATCGCGCTCGCCGGTTATCTCACCGATGCCGAACAGGGCTACCGCTGGGGCCCCTATGCGGCGATGGCGTTGCACACGGCGATCGGCATGGTGCTTTTCGGCGCGGGCCTGCTTGCCCGCTCCTGGTGGATGCAGCCGGCAAACCGGGCGCAGATTCCGCTCTGGATTCCAGCGGCGGTCTGCTTCACCGGCCTTGTCGTCGATCTCTATACGCCGCTCGGCCTTGCCAACGGCATTCTTTACGTGCCGCTGGTGCTGACGGCGCTCTGGTTCGGCAACAGGAATGCGCCGCTCTTCTTCGCCTTTGCCTGCACCGTGCTCCTCATGCTCGGCTTCTTCGCCGTTAGGCATGACGAGGCGGCATTCTGGCAGGAGATCGCCAACCGCACCATCACCGCCGCCACGCTCTGGCTGATCGCCATCCTCGTCTTCTATTTCCTGCGCAACAACAACAACCTGGAAGCCGAGCGCGTTCGCTTCGGCGCGCTGGCGCGTAGCACGCCCGATGCCGTCCTCGTTATCGACGGGCGCGGAACGATCAAGAGTTTCAATCCGGCAGCCGAAAGCATGTTCGGCTATTCGCCGCAGGAAACGGTCGGCCGGAACATCAAGATGCTGATGCCTGAGCCTTATCATTCCGAGCATGACGGCTATCTCGCCCACTACCGGCAGACCGGCGAGGAGCGCATCATCGGCACGACGCGCATGGTCTCCGGGCGGCGCAAGAACGGCATCGTCTTCCCGATCGAAGTGTCCATCAGCGTTGTTGTCAGCGGCGAGACCAAGACCTTCGTCGGCATCGTACGCGATATCAGCGAGCGCGTGCGGCAGGAAGAACGGATGAAGACGACGCTCGCCCAGCTCGAGGCCTACACGGCCGAGCTCGAGCGCAGCAACCACGACCTCGACGAATTCGCCTATATTGCCTCGCATGACCTGAAGGAACCGCTGCGCGGCCTGCACAACCACTCGCGTTTTCTCCTCGAGGATTATGAGGACAAGCTCGACGCGGACGGCGTGCGCCGGCTGAACCGGCTCGTGCGTCTGAGCCAGCGGATGGAGAAGCTTGTCAACGACCTGCTCTACTTCTCCCGGCTCGGGCGGCAGCAGCTGGCAGTCAAACGCACCGATATCAGCCTGATCGTCAAGGATGTGGTCGCGACAATGGAGCTGCTGCTGGAAGAGCGGCATGCCAGGGTCGTCACCGACGGCCGGCTCCCTGACGTGGTCTGCGACGCGCCGCGGCTGACCGAAGTGTTCCGCAATCTCATCACCAATGCGATCAAGTACAACGACAAGCCGGCGCCGCTGGTCTCGATCGGCTATCTCGAGCGGTTCGTCGGCAAGGACGGCACGGTTGCCCGCAACGTGTTTTTCGTTAGGGATAACGGCAAGGGAATACCCCAGGAATTCCATGAGGATATTTTCCGCATTTTCAAACGGCTCGAAAAGTCGCAGGATTCCGACGACGGGACCGGAGCAGGCCTTACCTTCGTCCGCAAGATCATCGCGCGGCACAACGGCGATATCTGGCTGGAGTCCGAAGTCGGCGTCGGCACTACGTTCTATTTCACCCTGGGAAGAAAACGCGAGGGGCAGAATGCAGCAGCGTGACACGCAACCGATTTTGATCGTCGAAGACAGTGAAGACGATTTCGAAGCGACGATGCGGGCCTTCAAACGCACCAACCTGCGCAACTCGATCCGCTGGGCCGCCTCGGGTCAGGAAGCACTCGACATGCTCGGCGTGATGGTGCCGAAACCAGGGCTGATCCTGCTCGATCTCAACATGCCGGGACTCGACGGCCGCAAGACGTTGGAAGCGATCAAGTCGAACGACGGCTGGCGCAAAATTCCGGTGGTGATCCTGACGACGTCAGACGATGAACGCGACATCGAAGGCTGCTACGCGCTCGGCGCCAACACCTATGTGCAGAAGCCGGTCGATCTCGACGGTCTCTTCGCCGCGATCCAGCGGTTAAAGGAATATTGGTTCGAAATCGCGATCCTGCCGCTCGAGGACTGACGGTTTGGCGGAAGACTGCTGCATTCTCATCATCGACGACAACATCGACGACCGCGAGGTCTATCGGCGCATTCTGGGCCGCGTCTCCAGCACGGCCTATAACGTCCTCGAGGCGGAGACGGGTGAAGAGGGCCGCGCTCTCAACAGCCGGAAACGGCCGAACTGCATCCTGCTCGACTATTCGCTGCCGGGGCGCGACGGGCTCGGTGTTCTTGCCGATATTTTGGAGGACGATCCCGTCGCCAACGTCATCGTGCTGACCGGTCAAGGCAGCGAAACCGTCGCCGTCGAGGTGATGAAGAGCGGCGCGCGCGACTATCTCACCAAGGATTCGCTTTCACCCGAAACGCTGCATCGCTGCATCCAGAACGCCATCATGCATGGCATGCTGGAAGGCCAGCTGGAGCAGAAGCGGCAGTCGCTTGAGATCTTCACGCGCGCCATGGCGCATGATCTGAAGGAGCCGCTGAGGACGATCAAATCCTTCAGCCGGATCCTGCACGGTTCTGCAGTGCTTCCGGCCGAAGACCGAGAGCTGCTCGATTATGTCTTAAGCGCCGCCGACCATATGGAGGACCTGATCGTCAAGGTCTCGAATTTCACCAAGCTCGAGGCCTATGGCGGGCCGCAGCTGACGCCGGTCTCGCTGTCCGATGTGCTCGACCAGGTGGAGGACAATTTGCGGCAGCAGATGGAAAGCCGTGGAGCCGTCATCAACCGTGGGCCGCTGCCGGAGGTGATGGGCGATGCGACGCTGCTCACCCAGCTTCTGCAAAACCTGGTGTCGAATGCCATCCGCTATTGTGATCAAAAGATTCCGGAGGTCCAAATCTCGGGCGAAGCGCATGGGGATAGCTGCCGCCTGATGGTGCGTGACAACGGACCGGGCATCGATCCCCAGCACCGCGAGCTGATCTTCCAGCCATTCAAACGGCTCGTCGGCCGCGGCATCGAGGGCACCGGACTCGGCCTAGCCATCTGCCGCCGCATCGCGCAGCTGCATGGCGGCTCGATCTGGTGCGAAGCGGACAAGGGACCCGGCGCCGCCTTCATCGTCGAGATGCCGCTCGCCGAGGCACGGCCCGCGCCGCCCACCGCGTCAACCGTTCCGCCCAGCCTGAAGCCCGCGGAGCAGCCGGGCGAAGGTTCCGGCAGGCTTGCCGAAGTGCTGCTGGTCGAAGACAGCCCCGCCGACATCCAGATTCTGAAGATCAAGCTGATGCGGCGGGAGAAGGTGACCTTCAACCTGCATGTTGCCACCAACGGGCGCGAGGCGATGCGGCTGCTCGAAGAGCGCGCCGGCATAGCCGATGTGCCGCAGATCGACCTGATGCTGCTCGACATCAACATGCCGATCATGGACGGTTTCGAGGTGCTGAACGCGCTTTCGGCCGATGCCCGTCTGAAACGGATTCCCGTCTGCATTCTCAGCACCTCAAGCGATGAGACCGACATGCAACGGGCCAGAAATCTCGGCGCGCGGGCCTATATGGTGAAGCCGCCGACCCTGCAGCAACTGGAAGAGGCGCTCGAAGATGTCGATCATTTGGAACTGCTGCAGCGCGGCGATTCGCTTGCGCTTTGCGCGGAACAAAACTAAGCGGTGGTCATTGGCAACGGTATGACTTTCGCAGCTCTCATACTCGCGCTCCTGACGACGCTTCAATCAGGACAGCTCTCGATGGTATCAGGCATACATCACGTTACAGCCATCACCCGAAAGGTGCAGGCGAACGTAGATTTTTACGCCGGCTTTCTCGGCATGCGCCTCGTCAAGCAGACGGCCGGCTACGAGGATGCGACGCAGCTCCATCTGTTCTACGGCGATTCGGCAGGCACGCCGGGTTCGCTCGTCAGCTTCCTCGTCTGGGAGGATGGCGCGCCCGGCCGGGCGGGTTACGGCCAGATCAGCGAAATTTCGCTGGCGATCGATCCGGCGAGCGTCGGCTACTGGTTGACGCGCGCCATGAGCTTCGGCCTGCGCTCGGAAGGACCCGCCGATGAATTCGGCGAGCCCGTTCTCAGGCTGAAAGACCCCGACAATATCATCCTCAAGCTCGCGGGCGCAAAGAACCTCACATCGCCTGCTGTCTGGGACGGCGCCTCGATCCCGGTCGAGCATGCCGTCAAGCGTGTGCGCGGCGCAACCATGCTGACGGAAAAGCCGGCCGAGAGCCGCAGCTTCCTCGAGCGCCATTTCGGCTACCGCTTCCAGGCCAACCGCGGCACGATCGACAGGCTGGTGTCGCAATCGGGCGACGTCATCGACGTGCGCGATGCGCGCGGTTTCTGGTCCGGCGCGCCGGGAACCGGCACTGTCGATCATGTCGCCTTCCGGGCCGCCGATGAGGAGGAGCTGCGTTCGGTTTCCGAGGCGCTTGAGAAGACCGATGCATCGCCGACCAACATGCACGACCGCAAGTATTTCCGCTCGCTCTATGCCCGCGAGCCGGGCGGAACGCTGGTGGAGCTTGCAACCGACAAGCCCGGCATGACTGTCGACGAAGAGCATGCGGCCCTCGGCACCAAGCTCTTCGCGCCGCCGGGCGCGATCACCAGTCTCGACGACCTCAAGGTGGTTCTGCCGCAATTTTCGATGCCCGGCCAGCCGCGCATCAATTACCGCGAGCTGCCGTTCGTCCATCGCTTCTATACGCCGCCCAATCCCGACGGCAGTGTCTTCGTGCTGCTGCACGGCTCGGGCGGCAATGAGACGACACTGATGCCGCTCCTCAACAAGGCGGCGCCGCGCGCGACCCTGCTCGGCGTCCGTGGCCGGGCGACGGAAGAGGGTTTTCCGCGCTGGTACAAGCGCATCACCCCCTTCTCCTTCGACCAGAACGACATCAAGACCGAGGCCGAAGCCTTTGCGGCCTTTATCGAAGGCGCCGTCAAATCCTATGGCCTAGATCCCAAGAAGATCGTCTATGTCGGCTATTCCAACGGCGCCAACCTGTTGAACTCGCTGCTCTACCTGCACCCGAACCTCGTTCACAAGGCGGTGCTGCTACGCTCCATGCCGGTCCTCAGCGACTATCCGCATGCCGATCTGAAGGGCACGGACCTGCTGGTCATCAGCGGCAAGACCGACGCCTACGGCAAATATGCGAGCGAGCTGGAGGAAAGGCTGAAGAGTTCGGGCGCCACCGTCGATTCCGACGTCATCCCCGGCGGCCACGATCTCGGCGACGCAGATGTGCCGATCATCCAGAAGTGGCTGCTCCAGAGAATGGGGGATGATCCACCGCCGCTGGAGCAGCAGGCGGTCAAGCCGACGAGCGAGCCGTTCGGGCAACCATAATGCCGGCGAGCACCACTGCGGCGCCCAGCGCCTGCATCGTCCCGATCGCCTCATTGAGCAGCGCCCAGGCGAGGATTGCGGCGACGACCGGCTGCAGCAGCAGCGTCAGCGATGAAAAGGCGGGCGGCAGATAGGCCAGCGCATAGGTGATCGCCACCTGCCCGCCGGCATGGCTGACAAAGGCGAGGCCGAAGAGGATCGACCAGCCGTAAAGGGTCGCCGGCAGCATCTGCCCTTCGAAGAAGAAGGCGATCGGGAAGATGCAGACGGCAGCCGATGCCGTGCTCCACAGCATGATGCGGATCGTAGCGAACCGGCTGCGCAGCCTGCCGATCGCCAGGATATAGCAGGCATAGAAGAAGGCGGCGATCATCGCGGTGCCGTCGCCGCTCAGATCCCCGTGGCCGAGCCCTGCCGGTCCGCCTTTCAAGATAACGACACCGGCGAGCGCCAGGCCCAGTCCCAGCAGGAAAACGCCGCTGGTTCGCGCCTTAAAAAACAGGACGGCGATCAGTGTGACGAAAACAGGCGCGAGGTTTGCAAGCAGCGTCGCGTTGGCGACCGAGGTCATGGTGAGCGAAAGATGCCAGGCGGCGAGGTCGAGCGCCAACATGAGGCCCGGAAGAGCCAGCAGGCCATAATCGGAAAGGCTTTGCGGCTTCGGCCCCGCATCCTTCTTCACGAGCGAGACGATCAAGATCGGAATCAGCGCCAGTGCCACACGCCAGAAGGCAGTGGCCATCGGCCCGGCTTCGGACAGTCGGACGAAGATCGGCGAACCGCCGATCGCTGCCCCGCCGAGAATGAGCGCCGCAAGGGCCAGACGATTGGAAGGCGAGGCTCCGGCGAGGGTGGAAGCAGGCTGCGACATGATCTCGATATTTCTGATTGCCCGCAGACCGGCGGCGGGCCATTAACTGCCGAGTGAGTAGCAGAAGTCGACCGCCGGCGACAGTCGAAGAACGACTTCCGAACGGAAAATCAGGCCGGGCGGGTGTTCGTCGCGGCCATCCGCAGCTTTGCGGCGATTTCGCCTGCAACGAAGAAGGCATGCTCGGTCACCTGCGGCAGCCCCATCAGTTCGCCGAAAGTGCCGCGCGCCAGCGGGCCGGAGATCAATAACGAAGGCTCCGCCTTGCCCGACGGACCAATCGCCTCCGACTGCTCGGTGCAGGCAAGGCCGAGGCCTGTGGGATCGAGCGACAGGTGGCCGCTTGCGGCAAGCGCCGCGAGCCAGGGCTGGGTTTCGAGAATGCCGCCATGCGCCGGCCCGGTGGTGACGACGACGGCGTCATAGCTCCGCTCCAACGGCTGGCGCCGGTGGCGCGGCTGCAGGCTGCAAACGATAAGCTCGCCTTCAATGCGCGCATCGGCGACCGACCCGGCAAGGATTTCCAGGCGGCCGGCGGCAGTCGCCGCGTCGAGCACGGCTTCCACCTGCGGCGCGATGCGGAACCGATGCACATCCCAATAGGGACGCAGATGACGGACGAGACGGCGCCGTTCGGCGACCGGCAGCGCCTGCCAGAGATCGTGTCCCTGCGCCCGCACCTGATCAATCACGCCGTGCCAGCTTATGCCCTGCGCCTTCGCGGCCTCTATGTCGGCGCGGATCCTGACAAGCAGCGCAAGGGCGGAATGCGCGGCATGGGAGACGAAGTCTCCAAAGAGCTGCTGCGGTATCGGCGCATGGCCGCGCGAACGCAGGCCGCGGCGCGAGATCGCCGTCACAGGCCCATCATGACCGCACTCGGCAAGAGAGGCGATGACATCGGCGGCGGTCAAGCCGTTGCCGATGACCAGCACCCGGTCATGCCGGCCGATCACGCCGAGCGCGCCCGGCTTGGTGGTATCGGCGACGAAGCGGGGATGGGCCGCCAAGCTGGCGGCAAGCCGGCCGGGCGCTGCCGGCGGCGGATGGCTGGTGGCGATCGCAACTATATCGGCCTCAGTCACCCCGCCTTTGTCGTCCTGGATCGACCAGCGGCCGCCCCGGCGCTCAAGACCGATCACGCGGGCGCGGTTGTGCAGCACGACGCCTTCTTCCTGCAGCGGCTTGAGAAGCGAGGCGACATATTCGCCGAAGAGCCGGCGCCGGGGGAAGAGCATGCCGTCCGGTTGCCTCGCCCCTGGATCGTCCGCGACGGCATCGCGGGCTTCGATCCAGGCCTGGAACTCGCCTAGATCGTCGGGCTGCAGGCTCATCTTGGCGGCGGGAACATTGATACGGTGTGCCGGATCGTCCGTATCATAGGCAAGGCCGCGGCCGAGCTCCGCGCGCGGTTCGAAGACCATGATGACCGGGGGCTCACCGCAATTTGCCCTGGCGAGATGATAGGCGACACCCGCGCCGGAGAAGCCGCCGCCGATAATGGCGACGACGGGTTGTTCAGACATCGGGAGAGGCTTCAGATGCATGGCGGCCGGGATATTCACTTTCGATGCCCGAGCATAAATGCCGGACATTTCCCACGCAATCTCCCTCTCCCCAATTGTCTAGGTTTCGAGTGCGGCCCCTATCTCGCTATCGTGGTCGAGAATTCGGGAGTGCCGCGGATGGTGTTGCTGACCGTGCAGATCTCGTCTTCGGCGGCATCGACGATCTTGCGGCGGGTCTGTTCGTCGACATCGCCCTTGATCGAGAAGACGATGTTGAATTTCGCAACACGTGAGAGCCCTTCCGGCGCCTTCTCGCCGGTGACGTCGGCCGTGATCTCGCTGATCCTGTCGAGAACCCCCATCTGACTGGCTGCAATGCGGGCACTGAGCACGAGACAGGCCGAGAGCGAGGCATAGAGCAGATCGAGCGGGCTGAAGCCCGGCTGAGAGGGTGCGGTGACGATATCGATCTCACCCTTGGTGGTGGACGTGACATGCGGAAAGCCGGTACGGCCGAGAGTGGCGATAGCACCTGTCGGACGGGGGCGAGCCTTGAGATCGGCCATGAAAAAATCCTCTGACAACAGCCTCGCAGAGATAGCGAGTTACGCCTCGGTCCGCAACGACGGCGCAACGCTTGTCACGGAACCTTTCCATCCGTCATCAGTTGACTACACCTGAACGAAATCAGTGACAAAGGTGCATAGCGATGCCGCATGCCCGCAACATGCATCGCCAGAATCGGCGGATGGACGCCCGCGACCGGCTGATCGTCGCGCTCTATGCACAGCTGAAGGCAGAGCGGGAAACGCGCGAGACGCTGGAATGGGCGATCCGCAACGGCGCCATCTCGCAGGAGGTGCTTGAGGCTATCGCGGCCGATCCGGTTCCCGTCGTCACCAGCGAGGACATCACCTCCCTCGAGAAAATCATCGCGCTCGATGAAAGGCGCAAACCAAATCGGAACTAGGCGTGATGCCGAAGCGTGCGCGGTTTTCGGCCGACACCATGCCATCGAACTGAAAAGAGGAGATCCGAAATGGCTGACATCACCTATCAGGTCGTGCCGCATGACAATGGCTGGGCCTACAAGCTCGGTGACACGCTGTCGGAAACCTATGCGACGGCTGAGGAAGCAATTATCCACGCCAAGGATGCTGCGTCACGTCAGAAAATCGGCGACGGCGACGCGTTGCTCGCCTATCCTGCACCCGACGGCGGCTGGGCGTTCCAGGAGCTCGAAACCGACAAGAGCAACAGTCGGCTCTGATTTGCAACGGAGGATGGCATGGCCGCGCGGGCAAGCTGGAAAGGTCATCTGAAGGTAGGCGACCTTGCTTGCGCCGTCGGGCTCTACACAGCCATCTCCTCCTCCGACCGCGTTTCCTTCAACATCATCAACCGCAGGACCGGCCACCGGGTGGAACGGCAATTCGTCGACAGCGAGACCGGCAAACCGGTCGAGCGGGACGATCAGGTCAAGGGTTATCAGATGGAGAATGGCGACTACATCGTCATCGAAGGCGATGAGATCGCAGAGATCGTGCCGGAGAGCGACAAGGTGCTCAACGTCAAGGCTTTCATCGCCTATGACGATATCGACAAGCTTTATTTCGATCGCCCCTATTACCTCGCACCTGCCGACGAACATGATGTAGAAACGCTGTCGCTGATCGTCCGCAGCATGTGCGACGGCAAGGTCGCGGCGCTCGCCCAAGCCGTGCTTTTCCGGCGCATCCGAACGCTGCTGATCCGGCCTCATGAGGGCCACATCATCGCGACCACGCTGAACTTCGACTATGAGGTGCGCTCGGCCGAGGCAGTCTTCAAAGACATTCCCGACATCAAGTTCGACAAGGAGATGCTCGAGCTCGCCGGTCACATCATAGAGACCAAGCACGGGAGCTTCGATCCGAGCGCCTACGAGGACCGCTACGAGGCGGCCCTCGTCGAACTGGTGAAGGCAAAGATCGACGGCCGGGCGCCGCCGAAGAAGAAACCGGCGCCCGAAGGCAAGGTCGTCGACCTGATGGAGGCGCTGCGCCAAAGCGCGGGCATGAGCGGCAAGACGGCGAAGAAGGCGTCGGCAAAGAAGAAGGCGCCGGCGCGCAGCGATAGCCAAAGGAAGAAGGCAGGCTGAGATGGCCCTCGAGACCTATCAGGCGAAGCGCAATTTCAAACTCACTCCGGAGCCACGTGGTCGCTTGGGCCGCAGCAGCGGCAACAGTTTCGTCATCCAGAAGCATGACGCAACGAGGCTGCACTATGACTTCCGGCTGGAGATGGATGGGGTGCTGAAGAGCTGGGCGGTGACCAAAGGGCCGAGCCTCAACCCCGAGGACAAGCGCCTTGCCGTACACGTCGAAGATCACCCGCTTTCCTATGGCGATTTCGAAGGCATCATTCCAAAAGGTCAATATGGCAGCGGCACTGTCATCGTCTGGGATCGCGGCACCTGGACGCCGCTCGGCGATGCGCACATGGACTATCGCGAGGGCCATATGGAATTCGAGCTCGATGGCGAAAAGCTGAAGGGTCGCTGGCACCTCGTGCGCATGCATGGCCGGCCGGGGGAAAAGCGGGAGAACTGGCTGCTGATCAAAGGAGACGACGCCGAGGCGCGTCGCGACGGCGACATTCTCAAGGAGCGGCCGGAATCGGCAAAGACCGGCCGCCAACTCGAAGAGGTGGCGGAAAATCCGGATGCGACCGGGGAGTTCAAGTCGAAAGACGGCAAGGCGATTGCCGCCAAAACACCGGCGGCAAAGGCCAAATCTCCGGCGCCCCGAGAACGCGACTGGCCGAAGGGTGCACGCAAGGGCGCAATGCCCGATTTCATCGAACCGGCGCTTGCCAAGCTGAAGCCGAAGCCGCCGGCTGGTGACCGCTGGATCCATGAAATCAAGTTCGACGGCTACCGGCTGCAGGTCAGGGTCGAGAACGGTAAGGTCAAAATGTTGACCCGCAGCGGCCTCGACTGGACGGAGAAATTCGGCAGCGAGGTGCTCGAGGCCTTTGCCGCCCTGCCGGTGCAATCGGCGGTGATCGACGGCGAAATCGTCGTCGAGCGCGATACCGGCGCCTCGGATTTCTCAGCGCTCCAACGCGATCTCAGCGAAGGCCGTGATGATCGCTTCGTCTTCTATGCCTTCGATCTTCTGCACCTCGACGGCCACAGCCTGGTCAATGTGGCGCTGATCGATCGCAAGCAGTTGCTCGAAAGCCTGCTGCCCGACGACAACGACAAGCTGCGCTACAGCGGGCATTTCAACGAAAGCGGCGGCCTGGTGCTCGACCATGCCTGCCGGCTCAGCCTCGAAGGGGTGATTTCCAAACTGCGCGACAGCAAATACACGTCGGGACGCAAAGGCGATTGGATCAAATCGAAATGTTCGCACCGGCAGGAATTCGTCATCGGCGGCTACGTGCCGTCGACGTCGATGAAGAATGCGATCGGCTCGCTGGCGATGGGCTATTACCAGGACGGCGAGCTCAAGCATGTCGGGCGCGTCGGCACCGGATATACGGCGGCAACCGCGCAGCTGCTCTATGAGAAACTGTCGCGTCTGACGCAGAACGAGAATTCATTCGATGACACGCTGACATCGGAGGAGCGGCGCGGGCTGATCTATGTGAGACCGCAGCTGGTCGGCGAGGTCGAATTCCGCGCCTGGTCGGCTGATGGCAATCTGCGCCACGCGGCCTTCCGCGGCCTGCGAGAAGACAAGCCTGCCAAGGACGTGACGCGCGAGACGGAAAAGACCATGGCCCCTGCCCTGCCGAAATCAGCGGTGAGACTCACCCACCCCGACCGCATCTACTGGCCGGACGAGGGTGTTACCAAGGAGGGGCTGGCCAATTATTACGCCCAGGTCTGGCGCTTCATGGCGCCTTTTGTCGTCAACCGGCCGCTGGCGCTCCTGCGCCTGCCGGACGGGATCAACGGCCGGCAGCGGTTTTTCCAGAAGCACGCCTGGAAAGGCATGAACTCGCATATCCAGGAGATTACCGACCCCAAGGACAAGCAGGGGGAGAAGCTGCTCAGAATTACCGATTTCGACGGCATCATGGCGCTGGTGCAATCGGCCGCGCTTGAAATCCACCCCTGGGGCACAACGACCGGCAATTGGGAAAAGCCCGATATGATCACCATGGACCTCGATCCCGACGACGAGGTGGCGTGGGCAGATGTGATCGCCGCTGCTTACCAATTGAAGGAGCGGCTGGAGGCCGAAGGCCTCGCCGCCTTCGTCAAGACCTCGGGCGGCAAGGGGCTGCATGTGGTGACGCCGCTCACGCCGAAGGCCGGCTGGGCCGAGGTGAAGGGCTTCGCCAAATGGCTTGCCGACAGCATGTCCGCCGACGATCCCGACCGTTATCTGGCGACGGCGACGAAGGCCAAACGCAAGGGGAAGATCTTCATCGACTATCTCCGCAACGGTCGCGGCAATACGGCGGTCGCACCCTATTCGACACGGGCACGGCCGGGTGCTGCGGTCTCGATGCCGCTGGAATGGAGCGAACTCACGGCCGATGTCGGGCCAGCCTATTTCACGGTTGATAATACGCCAACCCGGCTCGACGCGTTGCCGCAAGATCCCTGGGACGGATTTTTCGCCGCGGCGAAGCCGTTGGAAAAGAAGAAGCGGTAGAAGAAGCCTTCCCAGCTCCAACCTTTTGGATTTACGCAATTCCGGACGGAAAACCGCTTCGCACTTTTCCTGGAATTGCTCTAACGCGACTTCCGCCCGCCTTCCGCCGTCAGGCTCTTCTTCAGCGCATCCATGATGTTGATGACGTTGCCGGTCGATTTCACCGGTGCGGGTTTTTTGGCGGGTGCGGCCTTCTTCAGGCTCTTCTGCTTGTTGCGGATCATCGATTTCAGCTGCTTCTGGATCGGGTCCTGCACCATGGTCGGGCTCCAATCCTTCGTCTCTTCCTTCACCAGCCGCTTCATCAGCGTCAGCAGCTTGCTGTCGACCTTCGCCTTATCGTCGATTTCGGCCGAGGGTTCGCGCACCTCGTCGCCATAACGCAGAGTCCAGAGCACGATGCCCTTGCCTTGAGGCTCCAGGAGAACGGCGCGCTCGCGGCGATAGAGAACAAGGCGGGCAATGCCGACGACGTCATTCGCCTTCATCGCCTCGCGGATGACGCAGAAGGCTTCCACGCCGACCTTGTCCTCCGGCGCCAGGAAATGCGGCTTGTCGTACCAGACCCAATCGATCGAGCCGCGCGGGACGAAACTCTCGATATCGATGGTGCGGGTGCTTTCGAGCCCGACCTCCTCGATCTCCTCATCTTCGAGAATGACATAGTCGTCCTCCCCGCGTGGGAAACCCTTCACCTGGTCACGGTCAGCCACCGGCTTATGGGTGACGCTGTCGACATAGCGGCTTTCGACACGATTTTTCGTCTGGCGATTGAGGACGTGGAAGCGCACCTTGTTGCTTTCGGTTGTCGCCGGCGTCAGCGAGACGGAGGCGGTGACGAGCGAGAGCTTGAGATAACCTTTCCAGAACGTCTGACGTGCCATGACTGTCCTGCCCTCCCGAAGCGATGGAACTTGGCAATCAACGGCAAAAACCGGCCTTCGGTTCCAGGCCCGGCATTGCCGGCAGCACTTGGCTCAGATCGAGAGATACCGCTTCTGCCACGGCAGCTTCTTTTCCTCCCATGCGCGCGGCGTGAACTCGTCATAGGCGGTTTCGGCGATCGCGAGCATCCAATTGCGGCCCTTACGGGCCAACAGCACGCAAGACAATTCCATGCCAGGCGCGACGGCAATCGACGGCCGGTTGGCGCCAGGAATATCCAATCCCTTGTCGCGCCACTGGATGACGATCTCATCGGGCTCGGATGTCCATTCCCCCGAGGCAACCGAGGCCTTGCCGTCGGAATTGAAGCGGAGCGGCGGCGCCACGACGTTCAGAAAGCTGCCGTCATTATGATAATTGCCGTCGATCTGACCGCTGGTGGCTTCACCCTTTCCCTTCAGAACCATGTCCTGGCCGCATCGCATGAATATGTTGCGCCGGAAGCTCCCCGACCATGGCCGATTGGCGAAGAAGGCGATGTCGCATCCGTTGATGACGTTGTCGTGGATGTCGATGTCCTTGCGAAAGGCCCGCTCCTGGTCGGAAAAGCCGCTCAGGCTGATGCCGCGATTATTGTTCTCGATCCAATTGTCATAGACATGATGGCCGGTACGGTCTGCCTTGTCTCCGATGCCGTAGCCGAAGGAATAGTCGTTCATCCTGCCGTCGCGCATGATGTTGCTGCGCACCACGGCATCATCGCCGACCGATGAAAAGGAGAAGTTCTTGCCGCCGATGAAATTGTACTCGACGAGATAGTTGCGGGTTTTATCGCAGACCAGGGCACCTTTGTTCGAGGTGCTCGTCGGCGACTGCAGGAAGAGGTTGCCGCGGATCACGACGTCCGAACTGATATTGTCGTCGCTGTTCTGATAGGCGAACTGGCAGCAGTCCGCGCCCTCGCCCGGAGCCGCCCCCATGCGATTGTTTTCCAGAAGAACGTTCTTCGTCTTCGTCAGATAGATGCCGTCGCCCTTGACATTCTCCGTTTCACAGCGCCTGACGACGAGGTTGTTGCCGTTGTGAAACTTGAAGCCACGAGGCGAGTTCTTGACGATGACGTCTTCGACCACCGTATCGGAAAACACCTGATAGGCGACGCCGATATCCTCTGCCCCGTCGATGACCTCAGCCCGGGTGGACGCTCCGTGAACTTTTTTTCGCAGGACTGCAGGCATCGGATCTCCATCGACGCGGTTACCGCAGCGCTGCGCATCTTCTCAGATGCGCCAAGGGTGCGGCTAGGCTTTGAGCTGCTGCAGCATTATCCTTAAATCAATTCCGATCTAAGACATACGCTGTCGCGTCGAATTAATGCAGGGCATGTGGCAGGAGTTTGACGGCCTGCCTCGACTTCACACGCTGCCATGCGACCTCAGAGGCCCACGCCTGGCGGTCGGTCACCGCGTTTCGAGTATCCGCATCAACCGGCCGCGATAGCTGTCCAAGATGACGGCAAGCACGATGACGGCGCCGATGACGATCGGCTTGATGTTGTCGTCGGCGCCCAGCAGCTGCAATCCCGTCGACAGCACCTGCAGAATGCAGGCACCGACCAGCGTTCCGACGATCGAGCCCTTGCCGCCCGAGAGGCTGGTTCCGCCGATGATGACCGCGGCGATCGCATTCAATTCATAACCGATGCCCGCAACCGGACTGCCGACATTGAGGCGGAGCAGATAGACCATGGCCGCGATGCCGGCCGTCAGGCCGGAGATGGTGAACACCGCGATCTTGTAGCGTTTCGGCTCATGTCCCGACAGCCGCACAGCCTCTTCATTGGTGCCGATCGCGAAGACGAAACGCCCGAACACGGTGTAACGCAGCACGAACCAGCCGACGAGGACGACGACGATCGCAATCAGAAAGATCGACGGGAAGATGCCCCCGAAGATCAGATTTCCGAAATCGACAAAGGGCTGTGGCAGGCCGGTGATGGTGGAGTTGTCGCTGACGACGCGGGCGAGACCGCTGGCGACATTCAGCATGCCGAGCGTGACGATGAAGGACGGCAGCTTCCACTTTTCGCAGACCCAGCCGTTGATGGCACCGAGGACCGCGCCGGTGCCCATCGAGGCGAGTGAAGCGAGCACAATCGCCTGCCAGGGCGAGAGCCTGGGGTCGATCATGATCGTCGCGCCGATGACCGTGCAAAGGGCCAGCAGCGAACCGACCGAGAGATCGATGCCGCCAACCAGGATGACGAAGGTCATGCCCGAGGCAAGCACAGTGTTGATGGCAATCTGCACGAAGATCTTCAGGAAATTCTCCGGCGTGGCGAAATAGGGCGCCGTCGCCGAGAAGAAGATGACGATCAGGATGAGGGCGATGGCAACGCCTGCTTCTTTCATCGAGATCCGGATCAGCTTGTCCCAGAAGCCTGTTTCTTTCGCTTCGACCTTGGTTTCAATGTTGCCGGACACGACTGTACTCCTTGTAAGCGAGTGAGAGGATCCTGCTCTCTTCGAATTGATCCCGCGCGATTTCGCCGGCGATCTTGCCGTCCGACAGGACGATGATGCGATGGCAGATGCCGATGAGCTCCGGCAGATCCGAGGATACGACCAGAACACCCTTTCCTTCCGCGGCAAACTTCCAGAGAAGCTCGTAGATTTCAGCCTTGGCGCCGACATCGATGCCGCGGGTCGGCTCATCGAAAATCAGCACTTTAGGACCGCGGAACAGCCATTTGGCGATGACCACCTTCTGCTGGTTGCCGCCCGAAAACGTTCTGACCAGCTGATGGACCGAGGGCGTTTTGATGCGCAGCTCGCGCACGAGGCGCTGCGCGTTTTCGTTCTCCATCCTGCGGCTGATCAACCCGTTCCGGGAGATCTTGCCGAGATCAGTGACCGTGGTGTTTTCCGCGCAGCTCATGTCGAGCATCAGGCCCTGCAGCTTGCGGTCTTCGGTCGCCAGGCAAAGGCCGGCGGCAACCGCATCCTTTGGCGAATGGATCGCAACCGGCTTTCCGTCGACGCGGATTTCGCCGCCGGCTTTGGCGTCGGCGCCGAATATGGCGCGGACCGCCTCTGTCCGGCCGCTGCCCACAAGCCCGGCAATGCCGACGATTTCTCCCTTTGCCACGGAAAAGGACAGTTCCGGGCTGTTGCGTGTCACCTTCAGGCCGGAAACGCCAAGCGCCTCGCCGAACACGGCGCTGTCACTGCGAAAGACGCCGTGATCCGAGAGCGTTCGCCCGACCATCAGCTCGACGATGTCGGGGATGGCCAAGCCGGACAGCGGACGCGTGATGACATGCTGGCCGTCGCGCAGCACCGTGACGTCATCCCCGACTTCGAAAATCTCCTCGAGCCGGTGCGATATATAAAGCGTCGTCACCCCACGCGCCTTCAGCCGCTTCAGAATTTCGAACAGCCGGTCGACTTCCTTGGACGTCAGGGTTGCCGTCGGCTCGTCGAGAACGAGCAGCTTGCTTTCGTAGCAGAGCGCCTTGGCGATTTCGAGCAGCTGCAGTTGCGCGACGCTGAGGCGACTGGCGAGCGTCGTCGGCGCCACATCGAGGCCGACTTCCGCCAGCAGTTCGGCCGCCCGGCGGTTCATTTGCCCGTAGTCCACCAGGCCGTATCGACGCGGAAGATGCTCGAAGAGCAGATTTTCAGCGACGCTGAGATTGGAAAGCGGATGGAGTTCCTGGTGGATGATGCGGATGCCGGCCTTGAAGGCCTCCAGCGGCGAGGCAGGATGATAGGGCCTGCCGTCAAACGAAATGTGGCCATCGTCCGGCTTGAAGACGCCGCCCAGCAGGTTGATCAAGGTCGACTTGCCTGCGCCGTTTTCGCCGAGCAGGACGTGGCCCTTGCCGCGGCCGATCCGCATGGAAACGTTCCTGAGCGCGACGACGCCCGGGAAGCGCTTGCCGATCCCTTCCAGCTTCAGGATGTGGTCATCTGCTGCGTCCGACACGTCCACCTCGTGCATGATCTGTTTGAATTCGATGGCCATCACCACACATGCGCACTCCGAAAGCCGCAACGAGCGCCATCGGGTGATCACCATGAAGTCGGGTGGCAGCGGTCAGCGCCGGCAGCAGCCGGCGCTTCCTTTTGTCTTAAACCAGTCGGCGATGGCGATTATTTGAGGTCGCCTGACGTGACGAGCTTGATGTCGGTCTTGACCCAGCCGGTGAACTTTTCGCCGGCAAGTTCACGCATGCCATAGTCGATGCCCATGACCGCCATCTGCGCGCCATATTGCTCGACGGTGGCAAGCATCTTGCCGTCCTTGATCAGCGGCTGCACCGGCGGGATGTTGTCGAAGCCGACGACCTTGATCTTGCCGGCCTGGCCGGTTGCATCAAGAGCCTTGACGACGCCCAGCGCCATGGAATCGTTGGCCGCCATGACACCTTGAATGTCCTTATACTTCGTCAGGAAATTCGTCATGACGGTGTTGGCTTCTTCTGTCTCCCAATGGGCGGTCTTGCTGTCGAGAAGCTCGAGCTTGCCCGACTTGACGGAGTCCATGAAGCCTTCCTTGCGCTCCTTGGCGTTGTCGGCCTCAGGATTGCCCTCGAGAATGACGACCTTGGCGCCCGCCCCCAGATCCTTGGCCAGCGCGTCGCCGGCGAGCTTGGCGCCTTCGCGGTTGTCCGGGCCGAAGAATGCCAGGTCGATGCCGGCTGCCTTCTTGGCATCGGCATCGAGCGGCACGTCGATGTTGATGACCTTGACGCCTGATTTCACGGCCTTTGCAAGCGGCGTGGCCATCGCCTTCGAATCGGCCGGAGCGACGACGATGATGTCGTATTTCTGCGTCACGAAGTTCTCGACGGCATCGACCTGAGCGGCAAAATCACGCTCGTCCTTCATGCCGACGGCCTTGAAGTCGAACTTGTCCTTGTTCTCGGCCGCATATTTATCGGCACCGGCCTTCATCTGCTTGAAGAACTCATTGGACAGAGACTTCATGATCAGGCCGACCTTCGGCTTGCCGGCCGCGAAAGCGGGCGACACGCCGCAGGACAGTGCGAGCACCAAGGTGCCGGCAAGTCCAAGCTTCAATGCCGCACGGCGCGGCGCACGCATCAGGACGGAATCACGCTTCGTAGATTGGGACATTTCTCTCCTCCGAACGGTTCCGGGCCTATCCTCACCTGAGTACCCTCATGATGAACCGTTTCCAACAGCACTTGGGTAACAACGGTCCGCGGGATTGTCAAGGCAGCCAAAATGGCTGGATATAGGAGAACGCGGCACCAATCCTGACTTTCTCGAGACTCGATGGTGAACCGTTTCCATTGAATGCCGGTGTTCCTCGTGTTATGCAGACGCCGTCAAATTGACTGCGGCCCTTTGACGAAGGCGATGGAGACCATTAGCTGAAGCCCGGTCGGGTGCCTCCGCGTCCCCGAGACTGAAATGAAGGGACATGTTCTTCCATTATGCCAAAGGTCGGAATTCGAGACGTTGCCAAACTTGCCGGCGTTTCCACCGGAACTGTCTCGCGGGTCCTGAATGACCATCCCGCCGTGACGGATGAGCTGAGGGGACGCGTCAGACGCATCATCGACGAGCTCGGCTATATGCCGGACCCGTCGGCCCGAAGCATGCGCAGCAAGGTCAGCCGGCTCATCGGCATCGTCATTCCCGATCTCACCAATCCGTTCTTCTCGGAACTCGTGCAGTCCGCCGAACAGGCGGCGGCGAGCCATGGCTACAACATCATCGTCATGACGTCTTTTGACGATGCGGCCAAGGAGGCAGACCGCATCGGGCAGCTGACAAGCCGGAAAGTCGACGGCATCATCCTCGTTCCCAGCAATGATTTCCATACGCTCAAGCTGCCGAAGGGACTGCCGATCGTCGTCGTCGACCGTCTCATGCCCGGATATTCCGGCATCGCCTCCGACCACCGCGCCGGCGTGCGTCTCGGCGTCGAGCATCTTTTGCAGCTCGGCCATCGCCGCATCGGCTTCATCTCAGGCCCCAGACATTCCGTGCCTGCCAATGATCGCCTCAAGGGTTATCTGGACGCCATGGGGCAGCCCGACGACGGCGGACAAGGTCAAGGGTTGCCGCTGATCGCCGAGGCGGCTTTCGATTATGAAAGCGGACGATCGGCGGGAAACTACCTGCTGGCACGTGCCCGCAGCGAACGGCCGACCGCCATCTTTGCAAGTTCGGATCAGCAGGCGATCGGCTGCATGAGAGCGGCACATGATCTGGGAATACCGATACCCGCAGCGCTTTCTATTGTCGGATTCGACGGCATCCCGCTCTCGAGCATGACCACGCCGCGGCTGACAACCGTCAAGCAGCCGATTCAGAAGATTGCCGCCGCGGCGGTCGCCGTCTTGTTGAACAGGCAACCGACGCCAGATCTCGACCACCCGATCCTGCTCGCCTGCGAGCTTTCGGAAGGGGAGACGACCGCTCCACCGCAACCCGATTGAGCGTCGGCGGCAGGCCTTTCGTATAGTTTTCCGCCGCTCACTCGGGCTGCGGATCCGTCGCAACGCGCGGCGATTCCTCCCATCACCACCATGACTACCGCCGGCGCTCCAAGCGTCCGCGTCCGACCTTGCGCCGACATCCCGAAGTGAATCCTGTTGACGGATATCCTACAAGTGGATATGTCTCTAGCATCTCCACTGCAGACGAATGAGAACGCATGTCGCTGAAATCCATGAAGCCCCTCACCCGTGCGCCTCTTCTCCACGTCTCCGTGCAGGAAAGCCTGCGCGCCTATATCAGCGACAACGGATTGAAGCCCGGCACGCTGCTTCCGGCCGAATCCGACCTGGCGAACCAACTCGGTGTCAGCCGCAATTCCCTGCGCGAAGGCATCAAGGCGCTGGAATCGCTGGGTGTGCTGGAATCGCGCCGGGGTGTCGGCATCTTCGTAAAGGCATTCTCATTCGAGCCGCTGCTCGACAATCTCGCTTATGGCCTCGGCGGCGCCTTGCGCCAGATCGAAGAAGTGATCGAGATCCGCCGCACCCTCGAAGTCGGGCTAATCGGCAAGACGCTTGAGATGATCGGCGACGACGATATCGCCGAGCTGCGCGCCACGGTGGAGCGCATGCGGGTCCATGCGGAGCGTGGACAATCCTTTGCCGACGAAGACCAGCTTTTTCATACCCTACTCTTCCGCTGCCAGAACAACATGACCCTTGCCCGGCTGATCGACGTGTTCTGGCTCGCCTTCTACAAGGCGTCCGATTTCGTCAATCTCGACAATGTCGACCCTGTCGCCACCTGGAGGGATCACGCGGCGATCGTCGATGCCATCGAGGCGAAGGACGTCGCGGAAGCGCAGAAGCGCCTGGACCGCCATTATGACGGCATTTCCCGGGTGATCGCAGCCAACAAGAAAAGTGCAAATCTGGGAGGAGCACAATGAAACGACTGCAAAGACTATCATCGGCCATCGCATTGACTGCTTTGATGGCGACGACCGTCGTCCCGGCCTTCACCGGCCCCGCGCAGGCAGCCACGCTGTCCGGCGGCTTCGATGTCGGTCCCGGCGGTTTCCAGGGCAATTTCAATCCGCTCGCCGCGACGGGCGGCTTCACGTGGCTCAGCGTCTATTTCGAGCCGCTGGTGACCTATGACGAGAAGCTCGAGAAGGTCGTCGGCCAGCTCGCCTCGTCCTATGAGGTCAGTCCCGACCAATTGACCTACACCTTCACGCTTGCCGATGCGAAATGGCATGACGGCAAGCCTTTCACGGCAAAGGACGCCAAGTTCACCATCGAGCTCGCCAAGAACGCCAAGACCGGCTCCGTCCTGGCGGCCCGCCTGAATGCCGTTTCCTCGGTCGAGGCCAAGGACGACAAGACCCTGGTCATCAAGCTCTCGGCCCCGTCCGCCAGCCTGATGGACACGCTGACTAAGGTGATGATGCTGCCGGAGCACGCGCTTTCGCAGATCCCTGCCGATCAGCTCGCCAAGAACACATGGTGGTCCACCGCGCCGATCGGCACAGGGCCGTTCAAGTTCAGCAAATATGTCACCGATCAATATGTCGAACTTGTCGCCAACACCGACTACCGCGGCGGCAAACCGGCGCTCGAAAAGATCATCAACCGCTATTTCGCCAATCCGGCAGCGGCGATCGCCGCACTGCGCGCCGGCGAGATCCAGTTCACTTATGTCGATTCCAACGATCTGAAGGCCTTCAACGACAATAAGGATTTCCGCGTCATCGAAGGCAATTCCTTCGTCGTCAACTATCTCGGCTTCAACCACGACTCGCCGATCTGGAAAGATGTTCGGGTCCGTCAGGCGGTGATGTACGCGATCAATCGCGATGCAATCATCCAGAGCCTCTACGGCGGCGCGGCGAAACCTGCAAACTGCGCCTATGTCGCCGATCAGGTGGTGCCGAAAGGCATCGAGACCTATGCCTATGACCCGGAGAAGGCCAAGCAGCTGCTGAAGGAGGCCGGCTGGGATGAGATCAACGGCAACAAGCCGATCACCCTTCTGACCTATTACACGACGCCGCTTGCCGCCAATGTCATGGCGGCGGTCCAGGCGATGCTCGCCCAGGTCGGCATCAACGTAACGCCGCGCGCCGTCGACACCCCGACCTACAACAGCATCGTACTCAATCCGACGCCTGACGTCGCACAATTTCAGATGGTCTATGCCGGCCTGCAGAACGGCCCGGATCCGGGGAGCATCAATGTCGGCCTCAACGAAAAGCAGATCCCGCCGGCCGGCCCGAATGTCGCGCGCGTGCGCATGCCGGTGCTGACGGCCGCTCTCGACGCGGCGCTTGCCGAAACGGATGCTGCAAAGCGCGACGGCCGTTACCAGGACGTCTGCAGGGTGATGAACAAGGAACTGCCCTGGGGTCCGCTATGGGTGGCGAAACGGTACGGCGTCGCCGCCTCCAAGCTGAAGGACTTCGTCTGGACCCCTGCTCCCGGCGGCGGCCCATATCAGGCGCATCCGGAGAAATGGGCGATCGCCGAATAGGGCGTAACGCATCCCGAGAAGCATAGGTCGGTCCCGCGCGTCTTTCGAGGCGCAGTGGGCCGCCCGCACAGGAACGGATTTCATGCTGAGATACAGTCTCCGGCGCCTGCTGATCGGAGTGGGCATGCTGCTTGCCTTGAGCGTGCTGATCTTCGCCATGCTGCGCCTCACACCCGGCGATCCGATCGACGCCTATATCGACCCCAATATTCCGATGTCGTCGTCGGATCTTGCCGAGCTGCGCGCCACGCTCGGGCTCGATCAGCCGCTGCCGGTGCAGTATCTTGGCTGGCTGCGCCAGGCGCTGACGGGCAATCTCGGCTATTCGATCAAGCGGCCGGACCAGCCGGTGCTCGGCCTCGTGCTCTCGCGCGTCGGCCCGACAGTCCTCTTGATGGGATCCGCGATCGTGATCGCGATCGTTGCGGGCATCGCGACCGGCGTCGTCAGCGCGGTTCGCCGCAACTCCATCACCGACCTGTCCCTGTCGGTCTTCGCAGTCACCGGTATTTCCAGCCCGCCCTTCCTCAGCGCTCTTGTCGGTCTCTATCTCTTTTCGGTCTATTTCAACTGGATGCCCTCCGGCGGCATGCTGACACCGGGCCAGGAATTTTCCGTCACCGACCTTCTCCATCACCTCATCCTGCCCGCGACATTGCTGGCCGTCGCCCAGACAGCGCTGATCATGCGCTATATGCGCGCCTCGATGCTGGAGGTCCTGAACCAGGACTATGTGCGCACCGCCCGCGCCAAAGGCGTCTTCGAATTCTGGGTCATCACCAAACACGCTTTGCGCAATGCGCTGCTTCCCGTCATCACGCTGATCGGCTCGACCATCGGCCTTGCGATCGGTGGCGCGATCTTCATCGAAAGCGTCTTCAACTGGCCCGGCATGGGCCTGCTCATGGTCGATGCCGTGGAGGGTCGCGACTATCCGGTGATCATGGGTTCGACGCTGGTGATCGGCGCCTGCGTCATCGTCGTCAATCTTCTGACCGACCTTGCCTATGCGGTGGTCGATCCGCGGATCAAGGTGGGCTAAGCGATGCTGGCACGAAACCCTGCCCGCAGCCCGGGCCCGATCGTACGCTCCCTGCATCGCTTCCTGCTCAACCGGACCGGCCTGCTCGGCCTCTGCATGATCGCGCTGATGATCGCCGCGATCCTTTCCTATCCGCTGTGGTGGAGCTTCAAGCCCAACGACATCGATCTCATCGCGATGAATGCGCAGCCGGGGCCGACACACTGGTTCGGCACGGATGGGGTCGGCCGCGACATCCTCGCCCGGGTCCTGGACGGCGGCCGCATTTCGCTGCTGGTGGCCCTCACCTCGACCGTCATTTCCGCCATCATCGGTTTCCTGATCGGCGCCGTCTCGGCACTTGCCGGCCGCTTTGCAGATGCGGTCACGATGCGGTTCGTCGATCTCGTCATGACGCTGCCGCCGGTCATCTTCCTGCTGGTGCTCGCCTCGATCGCCGGCACCGGCATCTGGCCGACGGTCTTCGTCATCTCGCTTCTATCCTGGCCTCTGCTGGCGCGAATGGTGCGCTCGCGGCTCTTGGAACTTCGCGAACGCGACTTCGTGATGGCGGCAAGAGGCATGGGGGCGGGTCTGCCGCATCTCCTCTTCCGCCACGGCCTGCCGAACTCGATCGACATCCTCGTCGTCTTCGCGACGCTGCAGATCGCCAATGCCATCCTGCTCGAGGCCGGACTTTCCTTCCTCGGGCTCGGCATTGCGCCGCCGGCGGCAAGCTGGGGCAACATGCTGAATGCCGCCCGCTCTACCGCCGTGCTCGAACAATACCCCTGGCAGTGGCTGTTTCCCGGCGGGTTCCTGGTGCTTGCCGTCCTTGCAATCAACTTCATTGGCGATGGTCTTCGCGATGCCTTCGACCCTCGCGCCGAATTAAACTGACGATCGAAAGAAAGCGAAAATGAGCAAATTCAAGGGTGTCGTTCCTCCCGTCATAACCCCGCTGAACAAGGACTACACGGTCGATTACCCGTCCTACACCCGGGTGCTCGAAAATCTGATCGAGGCCGGATGTCATGGCCTGTTCGTGCTCGGTTCGACCAGCGAGGTGATCTTCCATGACGAAAAGAGCCGGGAGGAGATCATCGAGCATTCGGCCAAGGTCATCAACGGTCGCGTACCGCTAATCGTCGGCGTCATCGACCCGACCACCGACAGGGTCATCAACCATGCCAGGACCGCGAAATCGGCCGGCGCCGACGCGGTCGTCGTCACGGCGCCGTTCTATACGGTCACCAGCCAGGCCGAGATCATCGATCACTTCCGCTATATCCGCGACGCCGTCGACGTACCGCTGATCGCTTATGACATTCCCGTCTGCGTGCATGTGAAACTGCAGCGCCAGACCAGCGTGACGCTTGCGAAAGAGGGAACGATCATCGGCATCAAGGATTCGAGCGGCGACGACGGCAATTTCCGTTACGTGCTGCTCGATCTCGCCGACCACAAGGACGTCTTCCTGATGACCGGCTCCGAAATCGTCGTCGATACGGCGCTGCAGATGGGCGCCCATGGGGTGGTGCCTGGCATCGCCAATGTCGATCCGCACGGTTACGTCAGGCTCTGGAATGCCGCCCAGCGCGGCGACTGGGCCGCGGCCCGCAAGGAGCAGGAGCGCCTCTGCCGGCTCTTCGAAATCGTCTGGGTCGGTGCAGGCCGCGTCAGCGGCGGCGCCGCCGGCATCGGCGCCTTCAAGGCCGCGATGAAGAGCCTCGGTATCATCGATACGGCGCTGATGCCGCGTCCGCGGGCAGCCCTCAACGAGGCCGAAACGGCAAGGATCGACGAAATCCTGCGCGCGACCGGCCTGCTTCCCTGATGGACGCCATGCAACAGACCGCCGACACCATTCTCGACGTCAAGGGACTGCGGACCGTCTTCCGTATCCGCTCGGGCGAAGTGACGGCGGTCAACAGCATCGATCTGACGGTGGCCGCCGGCGAGACGCTTGCTCTCGTCGGCGAGTCCGGTTCGGGCAAATCGGTCACCAGCCTTTCGGTCATGCGGCTTCTGACCCGCAATATCGGTGCGATCGCCGCCGGCAGCATCCATCTGAAGCGCAAGAACGGCGCCGTCAGCAATCTTGTCTCGCTCGCCGAACACGAGATGCGCGCCATCCGCGGCAATGATGTCGGGATGGTCTTTCAGGAGCCGATGTCGAGCCTCAACCCGGTCTACACCATCGGCGACCAGATTTCCGAGCCGATCCGCATCCATCGCTGGGCGGACCGGAAGACCGCGATGGATGCGGCCGTCGCCCTTCTCGACAGCGTCGGCATTCCCGATGCCCGGCGCCGCGCCGGTCAATATCCGCACGAGCTCTCCGGCGGCATGCGCCAGCGCGCCACGATCGCCATGGCGCTTGCCTGCGACCCGACGCTGCTGATCGCCGACGAGCCGACGACGGCGCTCGACGTCACCATCCAGGCGCAGATTCTGGCCCTGCTGCAGAAGCTGCAGCGCGAACGCGGCATGGCCATGCTCTTCGTCACCCATAATCTCGGCGTTGTCGCCGAAATCGCGCATCGGGTAGTGGTGATGTATGCGGGGCGGATCGTCGAGACCGGGCCAGTGGCCGAGGTTTTCCGCAATCCGAGACATCCCTATACGATCGGCCTCATGGCCTCGATGCCGAAACTCGGCGATGCAAGCCGGATGAAGCAGGCGGGTGAAAGGCTGGCGGCCATTCCCGGCGTCGTGCCGAGCCTGATGAACATGCCGGCCGGATGCGCTTTCCAGCCGCGCTGCAAATTCGCCATCGACGCCTGCCGCCTGGCTCTGCCGCCGCTTGCCGAGGTCAATCCGTGCCACCAGAGCCGCTGCATTCGCTGGCAGGAGATCCGATGAACGACCCCCTTCTCTCCGTCCGCGACCTTGGCAAACATTATGCGTCCCGCGGGACCAGACTGACAATTCTACAGGCTATTTCCTTCGATATCGGCAAGGGCGAGGTGGTCGGGCTGGTCGGCGAATCCGGCAGCGGCAAGACGACGATCGGCCGATCGGTCCTGCGGCTGGTCGAACCGTCGGCCGGCAGAGTCCGCTTCGACGGCACCGAACTCACCACCTTGTCCTCATCCGAAATGCGGCGTCTGCGGCCGCGGATGCAATATATCTTTCAAGACCCGTTCGCGAGCCTGTCGCCGCGCATGACGATTGGCGAAATCCTGACAGAGGGATTGAAGATCCAGGGCCTGGGGACGGCAAGAGAGAGATTGGAACGCGCCCGCCGGGCGCTCGAACAGGTCGATCTTCCGCCGGAGGCCGTCAACCGGTACGCCCACGAATTCTCGGGCGGCCAGCGGCAGCGGATCGGCATCGCGCGTGCGCTGACGCTCGCGCCGGAATTCATCGTCGCCGACGAGCCGGTCTCGGCGCTCGATGTCTCGATCCAGGCGCAGGTGATCAATCTTCTGCGCGACCTGCAGCAGCGCCTTGGTCTGACCATGCTGTTCATCAGTCACGACCTCGCCGTCGTCGAATATATCTGCGACCGGGTGATCGTGCTCTATCTCGGCCGGATCATGGAAATCGCGCCCAGTGCCGAGCTTTACGCCAGGCCGCTGCATCCCTACACGCGGGCGCTTCTTTCTGCGATCCCCTCGCCCGATCCCGATGCGCCGCGCGACCGCCAGATCCTGAAGGGCGATATTCCGAGCCCCGCCAATCCGCCGAGCGGTTGCGTCTTCCGCACGCGCTGTCCGAATGCCCTGCCCGCCTGCGGCGAGACCGTGCCGGAGCTGCGCGAAATACAGCCCGGGCATTTCAAGGCCTGCATCCGTGATGACCTGAACTGAAGGACTTGCGATGACCACCACACCCCGGCGCCACCCGATCGCGGGCAACTGGGCAAGCCTGCTCTTACCGATCGCCGAAGACGACAGCATCGATTTCGAAAAGCTCGCCGAGGAAATCGACATACTGATCGCCGCCGGGGTCGACGGCATCTATTCGAACGGTACGGCGGGAGAATTCCACAATCAGACGGAAGCCGAGTACGAGCGAATTCAGGACGTGCTGGCGTCGCGTTGCCGCGCGGCCGGAATGCCGTTCGTCATCGGCGCCTGTCAGCCGGATCCGATCATCATGCTCGATCGGCTGCGCCGCGCAACTCTTCATAAGCCATTGGCGATCCAGGTGATCCTTCCCGACTGGTGGCCGCTCACCAATCTCGAAGCCACCGATTTCCTGAAGCGCGCGTCGGAGGCGGCGGAAGGAATCCCGCTCATCCTTTACAATCCGCCGCATGCGAAACGTGTCCTGTCGCCAGCCGAGCTCAGCGAGGTTTGCGGCCCCTGCCCTTCAGTGGTCGGGATGAAGATCGCCGATGGAGACGACGCCTGGTATTCGCAGGCACGAGCGCATCTTTCCGAATTTTCGCTGTTCATTCCCGGCCACCATCTCGCAACCGGCATGAAGCAGGGCGTCGCTGCCGGGGCGTTTTCGAATGTTGCCTGTCTTCATCCCCGCGGCGCCCAGGCCTGGACAGAGCTGATGCACCGGGATCTCGACGCAGCGCTTGATATTGAAAGCCGCATCTGCGCCTTCATGGACGATCACATCGTCCCGTTTCGCCGTGACCGCGGCCATTCCAACGCAGCGCTCGACAAACTGCTTGCCGCGATCGGCAACTGGGGTCCGGTCACCACAAGGCTGCGCTGGCCTTACCGCTTTATCGCTGAGCAACAAGCGGTAAGTCTGCGCGATCATGCGCGCCTGATCATCCCCGAGCTCTTCGCTCAGTAGGACCGAACGGGAGCCCTGTGGGATCATGCCGGAATGCGGGCGATGACCTTGATCTCAAAATCGAAGCCCGCCAGCCAGTTCACGCCGATCGCGGTCCAGTTCGGATAGGGCGGCTTGCTGAAAGTCTCCTGCTTGACGGCCATGATCGTTTCAAACTGGTTCTCGGGATCGGTATGGAACGTCGTCACATCCACTATGTCGTCAAAGCTACAGCCGGCAGCCTCCAGCGTCGCCTTGAGGTTTTCGAAAGCCAGCCGGACCTGGCGCTGGAAGTCCGGTTCAGGTGTTCCATCGGAACGGCTGCCGACCTGGCCGGAGACGAACAGAAGATCGCCGGTTCGGATGGCGGCCGAATAACCATGGTCCTCGTAAAGGGCATGTCTGTTCGCCGGAAAGATTGCTTCGCGTCGGTTCATTGTCATCTCGTTTCCTATCATTGGATGAGCAGCAGGCGGAGCTTCACAGGTCCCTATGCCATCTGATATACGGTGCGTATATGAAATAGGCCACATACGGGCCGTATGTCAAGCTTCATATACGCACCGTATGTGAAATTGGAGATGAGATGGCAAAAAAACGCAGCCAGACGATGGAGGAAAATCGTGCGAAGCTGATCGCGGCTGCCCGAAAAGCCTTTGCCGAGAAGGGATATGCCGCCGCCTCGATGGACGAGCTAACTGCCGAAGCCGGCCTGACGCGGGGGGCGCTGTACCATAACTTCGGAGACAAGCGCGGGCTGCTTGCAGCAGTTGTCGATAAGATCGACACGGAAATGGCATCGCGCGCCCAGGAGATTGGCGCCCGTGCGGGTGACGACTGGCAAGGTCTGCTCGCAGAAGGCGCGGCTTATATCGAAATGGCGCTTGATCCGGAGGTCCAACGCATCGTTCTGCTCGACGGGCCCGCCGTATTGGGTGATCCATCGCAATGGCCGAGCCAGAGCAGCTGCCTTCAGGCAACCAGGCAGACAATCGATCGCCTTATCGTCCAGGGCGCCCTCAAGCCGGTCGACGCGGAAGCAGCCGCCCGGCTGCTCAACGGCGCTGCTCTGAATGCCGCCCTCTGGATCGCTGCCAGTGACGAGCCGCAGGATGTGCTGCCGAAAGCTGTCGAGGCCTTCGACGCTCTGGCTGCAGGCCTTCTCAAGGCGTCCGCATAAGCTTGCGACATACTGGCGGCAAATCGGGTCTTGATGGGAGAGATGCGGTGCGGAGTGGCCAAAACTGTCGTCTGTCACCAGTAGCTCCCGAAAACCAGGAAAACCGCACCGACCGCGATGACAACCAGCGCCGGCCAGTTCCGCGCCAAGCTGAGGAACCTCAGGCCTTGGCGTCGCGGTTCGAGCGTGGCGCCGCCTTGCGGCATCAGGTGCGGATCACTCGGCTTTCGACGAAGCGTCGGCCGCAAGAGAAAAACAAGGCCACCAATTATGAGAGCGGCACCAATCAGAACTGCCCACATCGTCACCTCCGTCGGAGATACGTGGTGCGAGTTAAACCAGATCCTGCTGTGATTGTTCCGCTGGCCGATTGGGCTGCTGCTTCTGGTATTTGCGGCTTTTCAAGACAAACGGATTTGTCACTGCCCGACCAAACATGTATTCGATCGCCGAAAAGCTCTTGCATCAACCTTGGCGGCTGTTCTGCCGCGCCCCAACCGAACGCGATTGCAAATGACTGAACATGCCATGACCTGGGGGATCGCCGGCCTCACTGCGATGGCCGTCGTCGTCCGTCCCTTTCGGTGGCCGGAAGCGATCTGGGCCGTTTTCGGCGCCCTGCTCCTGCTCGCCTTCCGCCTGCTCGGACCCCATGATGCCCTGGCGGGCGTCGCCAAGGGCGGCGACGTTTATCTCTTTCTGATCGGCATGATGCTGCTCTCCGAACTTGCCCGGCGCGAAGGCCTGTTCGACTGGATCGCCGCCATTGCAATCGCCTACGCCCAACGATCACCCCGCCGTCTCTTCGTGCTCGTCTATCTTGTCGGCGTGGTTGTCACCGTCTTTCTTTCCAACGATGCGACGGCCGTGGTGCTGACGCCGGCCGTCTATGCCGCCTGCCGGACGGCGCGGGTGAAGGACCCGATGCCTTATCTGTTGATCTGCGCCTTCATCGCCAATGCCGCGAGCTTCGTCCTGCCGATTTCCAATCCGGCCAATCTGGTGATCTTTGCCGGCGGTGATATGCCGCCGCTGTCCCGCTGGTTGTCGACATTCATGCTGCCATCGATAATTTCGATCGTCGCCACGTTCCTCTGCCTCTACTGGACGCAGCGCCGCGCCCTTGCAGAAGATACTCTTGCCGCCGACACGCAGCGGCCGCCCCTCTCCCGCAGCGCCCGCCTGGCCGGATGGGGGATCCTGCTGACGGCCATTGTTCTTATCGCTGCGTCGGCCGTGCATGTCGATCTCGGCGTGCCGACCTTTGTTGCGGGCACGATCACCACCGCGATCGTTCTGATGCTGACGCGTCAAAGCCCGGCCGAGACGATGAAGGGCATCAGCTGGAGCGTTCTGCCGCTGGTCGCCGGCCTGTTCGTCATCGTCGAATCTCTCGATCACACCGGCTTGACGAACATTCTCTCCGATCAGCTGGCTGCGCTTGCCTTGTTCTCGCAATCGCAGGCGATCGGCACGGCGGGCCTGCTCGTCGGCGTGATCTGCAACCTCGTGAACAATCTTCCGGCCGGCTTGCTTGCCGGCAGCGTGGTGCAGGCCGCCGGTGTCTCCGACAAGATCGCCGGCGCCGTGCTGATCGGCGTCGATCTCGGGCCCAATCTGTCGGTGACGGGGTCGCTGGCGACGATCTTGTGGCTGTCTGCCCTGCGCCGCGAAGGCCTGCATATCGGCGCCTGGACGTTTCTAAAACTCGGAACCGTCGTCATGTTCCCCGCACTCATTCTGTCTCTGGGGTCGCTCCTCCTGTTTTGAGTGTCTACAGGCGCTACGCATGCCGCCTAACCTTTTGGATCTACGCAATTATCTGGCAAAATGGCGCGAGAGGCCTTCATGCAGGCAGTTTCCGAAGCAAGAATTTACTTGCGCAGCGAATGCGACACATTCGAACGACTGACGGCCACTCAGCGGGAGGATCGACGATGGGCATCATCGACGAGCGTGAAGAAGCACTCGAGAAAGAGTACATCGTCAAGCTCGAGCGTTCGTTCCATATCAAAGCTAGGCGCGACCGGATGCTGGCACGCTGGGCGGCCGAGCTCATCGGACGAAATGACTTCGACGTCTATTTCGACGAAGTCATTTCCGCCGGGTTGCTGGAGTCAGGAGATGAGCACGTCTTCAGAAAGATTCTCAGCGACCTGCAATATGCGGGCGTCGCGATCAGCGCTCAGACGGTTCGCGAAAAAATGAAGCAGCTTCTGCTTGACGCGGCAAGGTCCCTCGACGACGCCGACTAAAGCCTTTCGGGCGATGTGCGCCAGCCTGCCGGCACTTTCGTGCAGGAGACATCTCATGACCGTCTCTTCCCCTCCGGCGCAGGCCCTCATGCCAGCTGAGCGCCTCCTCAGGGAGATGAGGCGTCTGGTCGCCGCGTCATTTGCGGCGCTGCAAGACAAACGGATCAACCGCGATCTTGCCCCCGCCGAACACGACCAATGCCAGCGCCATTGCCGCCCAGGGCAAGTGAAAGTTCGCCCAGCCCTCCGGGATGGTGAGCTGGATAATCGCCGTCATCAGCAGCAGACCGAGAGCAGCGAAGCGTGTGGCCAAGCCGAGGATAAGCAGAATTGGCAGGACCAATTCTCCGATTCCGGCGGCCGTCGCCATCGTCAGCGGAAACGGGTAGGCGACTGCGCTGCCGAAGATATGAAGCTTGAACTCCTGCTCGAAAAGATATCTTGCGCCCGATGAAAGCGTCAGGAAGCCGTCCCATTTCGTCAGCCCCGACTTGAAGAAGGGAATAGCCAGCGCAAAACGCAATGCCAGCAGCGGCAGTGACCTGGGAAATGAGGCGAGCAGGCTTTCCGCGCGTGTGACGAGGGCGGCAGCGGCAGCGCCAAAGCCGTGCGAAGGGGCCACTTCGGTTTTCATGTGGAGTTTCCTTTATACTATTGAAGGGTGCTGAACGCGCCAAGACCTGCAAGGCCGACCAGCGCCGTTCCGAAATCGAATCCCGGGGCAGCCGCACATGCCGCCTCTGCCGCCTCGCCGAGAGTGGCGGCGTTGAACAAGGCGGCTGTAAAAACGGCGTCCCGCGGCGGCAGGACATGAACATGGACCGACATCTCCGGTCGCACGACCAGGACCGCTTGCCCGCTCCAGTCGGAGACCGGCGAAACCATCTCCTCTTGATGTGCGCTCCAGATCGAACCAACCGGAAAATTCGACAGGATCAGGTGCGCCGAGGGGTGTGGGACGAGCCGCAAATCCGAAAGCATCTCGGGCGCCACGGCTCTGAGTGCCGCAAGATCGAGAGGCGCGCTGTCGGCGGCGTGGTAAGCCTCCGTCCAGGCGGCCTCGAGCCGTGCGACATCGGGCAGATAGACAAGCGTGTCTGCAGGCTCAAAAGCTGTGATGAAGTCGGGGAAATCCTCGCCATATTCCATGATCAGCGGCGAGGCCGGCTTGTGATCCTGAGCGTAGGCCCGCGCCATGGCCGCAAAGAACTCCGAACCGACGAGCCTCTCAGTTACCGGAAAGCGTTGCGCCAGCGCCTTTGTCAGCCCGACGAACACATTGTTGCGGTGTACGGCAAAGCGTGCCGCGTCGGGCTTGCCTCGCGCGTTGACGACGCCTTCCGGCACCGGCCGCTCGGCATGCAGCAAGGCATCGGCGAAGGCGGTTTGGCAGGTTGCGAAATCCATCGTCACGCCGCCCGGATCCGGCGCCCGCCGCGGCGAAACGTTTCGGCGGCGAGCATCGCATCCACACGTTTCGCCTCTGAATACAGTGTGGCGAAATCCGGAACATTATTGTCCCATTCAATCAGCGTCGGGAGTGCGCCGGTGCGCGCGAGGGTATGTTTGTAGAGCGCCAATACGTCGCTCTTCACGGCTGTCGCATGCGCGTCAATCAGCAGCCGGTCGCCGGCGGGGTCGACGGTTTCGTCGTAACCGGCGAGGTGAATCTCACCGACGAACTCGACCGGAAAACGATCTATATAGGTAGCGGCATCGAGCCGGTGGTTCACCGCCGAGACCATCACATTGTTGACGTCGAGCAGAAGGCCACAGCCCGTCCGCTCAGCGATCGTCGCCAGAAAATCCACTTCGTCGATCGTACTGTCCGCGAACAGTATATAGGTGGAAGGGTTTTCCAGCAGCAGTTGCCGCCCGAGCGCCTGTTGCGTTTCGTCGACATGGTCGACGACGCGCGCCAGCGTTTCTGCCGTGTAGGGTAGCGGCAACAAATCGTTGAGATATCCCGTGTCATGCGTCGACCAGGCCAGATGTTCGGAAAAGCTCTGCGGCCGATAGCGATCGAGCAAGCTGCGAAGCCGCTTCAGATGCGCCTTGTCGAGCCCACGCGCCGCACCGATCGATAAGCCGACCCCGTGCAGCGACAGCGGATAGTGTTCCGTGATGGCTTCGAGGTAGCGATGCGGCGGCCCGCCTGCGCCCATGTAGTTCTCGGCATGGACCTCAAAGAAGCCGACATCCGGCAGATCGGCCAGAATAGTGTCATAATGCTCGGGCTTTAGGCCGAGGCCGCCCCGCGCCGGCAGCAGGACAGGTCGGGTTGTCGAAGCAGTCATCGCATTCTCCCGGTTTGGCGAGAAAAGATGGAGGCCCGAACATCGGGCCTCCGCTTTCGTGGTCAGGCTTTCGTCGGCTCGAGCTTACCCATGTGCCCCTTGACGTTCATGCTGGTGCAGGTGCCGGCTGGGACTGCCTTCCAGGCGTTGCCCTGATAATCCATCGTCGATGTCCCTGCGCAGGTCGTGCCGGCACCGGCGGCACAATCATTGTGACCCTTGAGCGCGATGCCATAGCATTTCTCCTTGCCCACCATTTTCTCCGCCGGCAGCGGTGCGGCGAAGGCAGCGGATGAAATCGCAGTGGCGAGCGAGCCTGCGAGGGCGAGGCTGAGAGTGGAACGGTTCATGGATGGTCTCCTCTTGCAAAGATCCGCGCACCGGTCATCGGCCCGCGTAATCCCTCTTTCGAGACGACGATCCCGCTAGTTACAGGCATGACGAACACGAATTGGTGATCGGCCTTCGCACGATGGTACGGTTTTGTTCGTGGGACGTGGCGGGGCTCGTTTGGCGCAGGCGCCGCCGGAGGATTGCGCCGCACTCAGCTTATGGGGATTCACCTGCGACGGCTTCAAGGACCAGCGGTCCTTCCGCCTCCAGTTTGACGCGGCCCCGGCCGACGCGCGCGAGGCGGATGGGCGCCTGCTTTTCTTCGAGCCGGCGGCGCAACAGCAAGAGCCGGGTTTCGAGATTGTCCTTGATCTCCGGCATGCGTGCGCCGGCGGTCAACCGCATTTCCCGGTTGGTGAACTCGCTTCTGCCGTCGCTCAGATGCCAGTCGAGCATCAGGCGCAGCAGTGTGCCGGCAACGCCCTTCACGATGTAAGTGCCATCGATGAACACGCTGTCATCGAAGCGGTGATGGACAATGCGAATTTCTCGGCCGGCGGCAACAGGCTCGGGCGTGCTGATCGCAGGTCTCTGTTCGGCGGCAGCCGCTGCCCGCTCGCTGGCCCTGAGGGCGCTGGCAGCCTGTCCCGCCAGTATCTCGAGAGCAGCCTCGTCCTCTTCTCGAAAGGCGAGCCGCTCCGTGCTCTCGATGAAGAGCACGCCCGTCACCGCGCCGCCGGCGATCATGGGAACGGCAATCTGGCTCATTGCCGTCGGCAAATGCGGGAAAGCGATCGTGCGCGTCGCATTTTCAGCCCCTTCCGCCTCCAGACCGATGGCTTCGCCAAACCGGCGCACACGGCTCATGTCACTGACCTTGATCGTCTGTCCACCCGCTGCCGCAGCCCCGATCAATCCTTCGCCGCCTGCGATTTCGGATCCGAGGCCCGAGCGCTCGTAGCCGATGCTGCCCGTCGTGATCAGGCAGCCGCGATGGTTGTCGTGGATGAGCACGAGCGCGTTGCCGTATCCCAGCACGTGCTTGACGCCGACGAGCAGGCTGTCGATGATCTCATCGGCCTCCGACTGTCGCTCGATCGCCTTGATCGCCTTGGAAAGATCCGGGAGGCTGACAGGCGCCCGGCTGCTCGGCGGCGAAGCTGTTTCCACCGGCGAGGGAACCTTCTCAATTCCGTACACCCGGAAAATATCGGCGCTCCTCAGCCGCATGACATCCGACATGCCGATCTGCGCGCTGCTCGCCTTGAGCTGGCGGGCGATCTTGTCGAACAGCGCGCCGGCATCGACCGAACGAACAAAACCAATGTCGAGCAGAAACTGGTCGCCGGTGAACCCGTCCACCAGGATCAGCGTGACCTTTGGGTTGGCGCGTATATTCGCCGCCGTCTTGGCGAAGAACTGGTTGGAGAGCGCGACATGCTCCTCATCGACCCGCACCACATGGGAGAGATAGGATATGTTCGGCATGCCGTCGGCCGAGGCCGTGGCGATGATGGAGGGAATGACACCCTCGAAGCAGGCGGAAAGATCGGAAAGCCGCAGATTCATTGGGACCGCGCGCCAACATGGGTGCCCGCCAGCATGCCGGCGAGCGGACCGGGCGTCTGGACATAGATTTCACTGATCACCAGCCGGGCGACCCGCGCCTCGCGCGCCGTCAGCCATGGCGCGATAAGACGCCGGGGGACGCCGAGCGATTCGAGCTCGTTCGTCGCCGCGGCGATGAAATGATCGGCGCGATCGAGGTCAGAACGCTGGATCTCTCGCATCCCGGCGCTCCCCTTCAGCTGGAAACTTACATAATCCGAGGGGGTTACGAAGGTGGCGGCGATCCGCCCGGTCTGGCGTATACCGATTTCGAGCCGCGGCCACTGCCAGGCTGAAAAGATGACGTCGATCGTTTCCCGGTCTTCAAGAAGATGGAAGCCGACGCCGCGTCCCGCCGAAGGACGGCCGGTCTCGTCAGCCACCGCGATGATGCACATCAGCGGCCTGTTGAAAAAATCGAGAAGCCTGTCATCAAGCCTCACTGGCGTCCCCCATTGCTTTGCCCCAATCCTCCTTAGCAAACTTTTAGGATTCCCGGTACGGCTTGCACATTCATTTAGGAACGCCGGTTTTTTCGCTGCGCTATAGAAGCGACGTACCGGCCGGACGGCCTCGATTATCATCACACCCGGGTGTTCGGCGGCCCCGTGCCGCCGGGCGAAAGACAATCGCGCCCGCCCCGCATAGCGGAGCGGGGCACGGATTTCTGCGTTTCGCCGCAGGCGAAACCGCCGGCGGTCGATGCGGGACGAATTTGGAGAAAGAGAAATGGAGAAGTTTGATCATGCGGCGGTTTCGCCGCCGGCGCACGGGATGGCGGTAATGGCCTTTGGCAAGCATGTCCTTCGTATTATGGCGGAAAATACCGGCGGTTCGCTCGGCATGTTCGAAGCCTGCGTGCTGCCTGGCGAAGGTCCGCCACTGCACGTGCATGAGCGCGAGGACGAGTTGTTTCGCGTTCTTTCGGGCCGCTTCGGCTTCTGGTGCGCCGGCGATTATGTCGAACTCACGGAAGGCGGCTCTATCGCCTTGCCGCGCGGTGTGCCGCACCGGTTCCGCAATGTGGGGCAGACCGAGGGCCGCCTCATGGTCATCGTCACCCCGGGCGGGTTCGAAAGCTTCTTTCCGATCGTAGAACTCTGCAAGCCGGAAACGCCCGAGCAGATCGCCTCGATCGCCCGCGGCTTCGGCCTGACCTTCCCACCCGAGGACGATCGCAAGGTGGCCTGAACCAACGCAAACACGTCTCGATAATGAGCAACGGTCCATTTGAAAGGAGACCGAACGATGACACATGTACCTTCGAATGAAAACGCAGTGACCCTGACAACCGCGCAACTCGATGCCTATTTGGCCCGGATCGGGGTCGAGCGGCCTTCGCGCCTCGACATCGACAGCTTGTCGCAGTTGCATCGCGCCCATCTCATGAGTTTTACATGGGAGGCACTGGACGCCTTCATGGGATGGCCCTCCGCGATCACCCCGGCTGCGGCATTCGCCAAGATGGTCGAGAGGCGGCGCGGCGGCTGGTGTTATGAGATGAACGGCCTCTTCGGCGCCGCGCTTGCTGCACTGGGCTTCCGTGTGACGCGCCTTTGCGGCGCCGTCGACCGGGAAAAGCTTGGCGATATCGCCATCGGCAATCATCTGACGCTGCGTGTCGACTTCGACCGTCCCTATCTCGCCGAGGTCGGCATAGCGGACGCCATCATCGAGCCGGTGCCGCTTGTGGCCGGGCCGATCAGCCAACGCGGCTTCGATTTCTCGATTATGCCGGCCGACGGGAACTGGCTGCGCTTCAGTAACCATGTGCTCGGCATCGCGAAAAGTTTCGATTTCCGGCTCGACTACAGCGACGAAGCCGCGATGGCCGCAACACATGGCTGGCTGATGCAAGATCGCGGCTCTCCGTTCACCAATGCGCTCGCGGTGTTGCGGCACACGGCGGACGGCTACGTCGCCCTCCAGAACGACCGTCTGCGCCGCGTGACGGCGAACAGCCTCAGCGAGGAGAGCATTACGAGCGCCGCCCATCTCGGCGACACGTTCGAGACAGTCTTCGATCTCGACATTCCCCGGTCCGACCGCGTCTGGGAGCGCCTCCGGACGATCCGCCGCGACAAGGCGGCGTGAGCCGACAACCTCATCATTTCCCATCCGAGGAACTATCAATGCTTCGCATAACTGCACTCGCCCTTGCTCTGGCTTTGACCACGACCTTTGCCCATGCCGCCGCCACCGATCCTGCGCCGGGCGGACCCTACAAGACCGATCCCTCGCATTCGAGTTTCAATTGGTCGTTCGACCATTCCGGCCTGTCCCACTACACCGCGCGCTTTACCGGAGTCGATGCGCGGCTCGACTGGAAGCCCGAAAAACCTGAGGCCTCCACGCTTTTGGTCACGATTGATCCGCTTTCGGTCCGCACCGACTATCCATGGCCCGAGAAGGTCAACTTCGATGCGGAGATCGGCGGAGACGAGAGCTTCCTGGCGGCCAAGCCGATCACCTTCGTTTCTAGGAAGATCCATGTAACGGGCAATAAGACCGGCACCGTCGAAGGCCTCCTGACCTTACGCGGTGAGACGCACCCGGCAACGCTCGACGTCACCTTCAACGGTTCAATGGCCGAGCACCCGATGATGGGCGTGCCGAAGATCGGTTTCTCGGCGACCGGCAGCATCCGTCGCAGCGAGTGGGGATTGGATTTTGCCATCCCCGAACTCGGCGACATCGTCACCTTCGCTATAGAAACGCAGATGGTGCCGGCTGATTACTCATTCCAGTGAGAAGCGAAGCGAGCTGCAGGTCCAACCTGACCTGCGCCTCTTTTCCGATTTCGCTGGAAATGGCGATGCGACCCCTTTATCTTGCAGGGATGGCGTGTGCTGCGTGCGCCACGGGCTTTCCCGAAATCGACGGAGACTGAAGATCAACCTTCCAAAACAAAAGGGAGCGCTGACCGGTGTCGCAGCCTATCTCTCCAGGTCTCATCCGATCCACCCTTCGCCAGTTCCTCGATAGCGAAGCGTCAGGCGGTCTCGCCCTGATGGCAGTCGCCTTGGCGGCAATCGTGACGGCGAACTCACCGCTTGCAGAGGGTTACTTCCACGCTCTTCACGTCTATCTGGGGCCGCTCAGCCTGCTGCACTGGATCAATGACGCGCTGATGGCGCTGTTCTTTCTGCTCGTCGGCCTCGAGATCAAGCGCGAAATGCTGGACGGCCAGCTCTCCAGCTGGAGTCGCCGCATGCTTCCGGGCGCAGCCGCCGTGGGAGGCATGCTCTTCCCCGCCCTGTTTTATCTCTTGTTCAACTGGGAAAACCCGGCGGCCCTGCGTGGCTGGGCGATTCCGACCGCGACGGACATCGCATTCGCACTGGGCGTCATCTCGCTGTTCGGACCGCGCGTGCCTGCCTCGCTGAAGATCTTCCTGGCGGCACTGGCGATCATCGATGACCTGGGGGCCGTCGTGATCATCGCGCTGTTCTACACGAACGATCTCAACCTCCTGGCGCTTGCCGGGGCTGCGGCAGTGCTCGCGGCGCTCTATGGCATGAACCGTGCCAGGATTCTGAAGCTCTGGCCGTATCTGCTGCTCGGCGCCGTGCTGTGGGTGCTCGTCTTTGCATCCGGCATCCACGCGACGCTGGCCGGCGTTCTCCTCGCTCTGACGATTCCGCTAAAGGTGACCCCTGGCACGCCCGAAGCAAGCCACGAGCAGTCGCCGTTGCACCATCTCGAGCACATCCTCCACAAGCCCGTCGCATTCGTCGTCGTTCCGATCTTCGGCTTTGCCAATGCCGGCGTCTCCTTCTCCGGCGTCTCGGCAGCCACGTTGACAGAGCCATTGACGCTCGGCGTGGCGGCGGGCCTATTGCTCGGAAAACTGGTCGGCGTCCTCACCACGGTCTTCCTGCTCGTCAAAATCGGTCTCGCCGACCTTCCAGCCAAGGCGAGCTGGGGGCAGATGACCGGTGTGGCCGCCCTCTGCGGCATTGGTTTCACCATGAGCCTTTTCATCGGGCTGCTTGCATTCAACGATCCCGACGTCCAGGACCATGTGAAGATGGGCATCCTGCTGGGGTCTCTGCTGTCCGGTCTGGTCGGCGCGGCGATGCTCGCAACATTCAATCGCCGATCCTGAGAGAGCGGGGCTGCAGGTCTCCATGAAGAACCCGGCCGATATCGCCCTTTGTTAATCAAACGTCTACAACAAAAGCCTGCTCGAATTGTACGCAAATTTTGGATAAAGTCGGCCAGTCGCTGGCCTAGCAGTGACTTTTGTCAATTCGCTATTTCTATTATCCCGAACCAGCATCGCTTACACTTCGGTTTAAATGTCGATATCATTACGTTCAGCCTCACTGCAGAATAGATGCCGCAGCTACAGTGTTGAAGATCTCATGACGGACGCCGCCTTTGCGGCAGCTCTGCGTGAATCCGCCTTAGAATTACTGGCAATCCATCGCAGAGCGCCGAGAATAGTGCGTTATGTTGCCGATCTGCAGAAGTGGCTGCTCAGCCAGGCGGCGTTGGCATTGCATTTTGAGCGGAAGCTCAACCCGTCTTGTCCCCCTTTGACCGCTTCCAACCTCGCAAAGTTTCTGATCGAGAACCACATCGCCAGCCCCAACACCGTGGTCGCACATGTGAAGGAGATGGCGTATTACAAATTATTCGAGCCGGTAGAGACGACCGATCGGCGCGCCAAGCCGTTACAGGCGAGCGCCTATGCTGAAAGCTTGATCCGGCAATGGTTCGAGGGGCACCTTCGTTCCCTGGACGGCATGGACGCGGGAGATCGCTGTCGGTGGTCGGAGGCGGATGAGACAATTCTGTATCGCGCTCACCCGCGTATCGCACGTCGGCTGTTTAACCATCCGGATTGGTATAGCCCGCCCGAAAGCATTGCGCTGTTCGTAAGGTCCGAATCCGGAAGCAATATATTGCACGACCTCATGTCGCGTGTGCCACTGGCACCGGTCGTAGGTGAACGCACCTGGGTGGGCGATGTCTCCGCACGATTGACCGCAGCCGAATATGTCATTTCCCGCAGTCATGCCAGCAGATTGCTGGCGGCCGCGCAAAATCAAGGATTGCTGGGATGGGAGGCAACCCAAATGAGCGGGAATTGCTGGATCTCCGCGAGATTCGTCCTCGACTACAGACGCTGGCAGGCCACGAAATTCTCCGTGATTTCCGAGGTTTTGGCGAGCATCGAGTAGACGCTTGGGATAGCGTTTCCTCAGGAACGCCGAACCGATGTGAGGCGGACCAGCCCAGTTTGCCGTCCTTTCGTCGGGCAGGCCACATAGAATGGTCGGCCTTAAGCGTACTTGAACGGACAGACGCAATTACAGGCCAAAGCCTCCGATTGATGAGACAAGTTCGAGACCGGACGCATGAGACTGCTTTGGGAGATTGTGTGGTGCCCAGGGGCGGAATCGAACCACCGACACGCGGATTTTCAATCCGCTGCTCTACCAACTGAGCTACCTGGGCCAACCTGCTTCGCGAGGGTGCTCCTGATGAAAAGAACCGCGGGGCCTTGGTTCGCCCCGGAAGCGAGCGGGGTTATAGCATCTTGTTCGCCCATGGCAAGCGTCAAATGACTCTTTTTTGACGGCCTCGCCGATTTTGCCGATTCACAAGGAAAAATAAGAGCTTCGGGGAGGAAATCTGCTAGTTTTCCTCGTCGGGATAATCGGCCTTCGTTTCGTCGTCAGCCACCGGAATGGCGTAGGAGCCGGTCAGCCAGCGGGAGAGATCGACCTCGCGGCAGCGGTTGGAGCAGAAGGGGTAATGTTCGCGGTTCGATGGTTTGCCGCATTCCGGGCAAGGGCGCGTCTTGCGCAGCGGTTCGACCTTGGCGGCGGCTTTCTTGTCTTCGGGCATGATCGGTTCGTCCTAAAGCATGGCGCGCAAATGGTTAGCGGTTGCGACAACGACACGCATAAAAACAAAGCCTTAAAGCGCGACGCGCGGATCTGAAAGATCGTGACGCGCTTTAAGCATCGGCCGTCGGTCAGCCCTCGGGCCACCGGCTATGCACATCGAAGCCTTCGCCGGTCAGAAGCAGAATGGTTTCATATAGCGGCAGGCCGACGACATTGGTGTAGGAGCCCACCATCTTCTGCACGAAAGTGCCGGCGAGACCCTGGATGCCATAAGCGCCAGCCTTGCCGCGCCACTGGCCGGAGGCGAGGTAGTTCTCGATCTCGAAACCGGACAGCCGCTTGAAGCGGACCTTGGTCTCGACGATCTTCTGGCGGATCTTGCGGTCCGGCGTCACCAGACAAATGCCGGTATAGACGAGATGGTTGCGTCCCGACAGGAGATGCAGCGAGCTCAGCGCCTCGTCGGCGAACTCGGCCTTGCCGAGAATGCGCCGACCGACGGCGACCACCGTATCGGCGGAGAGGATATAGCTGCCCTTCCAGGTGATGTCGCCCTTGATGGCGGCAAGTGCTGCCTCAGCCTTCTCGGCCGAAAGCCTTCGGGCGAGCGAACGCGGATGCTCCGACTTCTTCGGCGTCTCGTCGATATCCATCGGCATCAGGCGCGAAGGCTCGATGCCGGCTTGGTTGAGCAGGTCGACGCGGCGGGGCGAGCCCGAGGCCAGAATGAGCTTGTATTTCAGCGCCATGAAACCTCGACCATCGGCGGACGGTGGGCAGACTTACTTGAAACGATAGGTGATGCGGCCCTTGGTCAGATCGTAGGGCGTCATTTCCACAAGCACCTTGTCGCCCGCGAGAACGCGAATGCGGTTCTTGCGCATGCGGCCGGCGGTATGGGCGATGATCTCGTGTTCGTTTTCAAGCTTCACGCGAAACGTCGCATTCGGCAGAAGTTCGGTGACGATTCCCGGGAATTCGAGGACTTCTTCTTTCGGCATATAGAGGTTTTCTTCCTGTGGGTTGCAGAGGCAGCGCAACGCGCGCCTTTAAAATTTGGGCGGAAACTACACAATCAACGCAGGTTTGTGAACCTTGTTGATCAGGCTTTCCTTTATTTGTTTTCATGCCGATTGCGCGGCAATGCCATTTCGTTTGAGCAGCCGGCTTTCGATGAGGCCGGCCAGGTGATCGCGAACTTCGCGATAGCTGTCCAGTATCTGCTCGCGCGTGCCGCTGACGACCGTCGGATCCATGGTCGGCCAGTAGACGACGTCGATCGCGTTCGACCGCGTCAGCTCGAGTGCGGCGTGATGGGCCTGCGGCGACAGCGTGATGATCAGATCGAAATAATCGTCCTCGAGTTCATCAAGCGTCTGCGGCTGGCGGCGCCCAAGGGAAAGCCCGATTTCCTCGAGCACGACATCGACGAAGGGATCGCGCTCGCCGGCGCGAACGCCGGCAGACCTTATATAGGTATTGGCAGGCAGAATGCTACGGGCGATTGCTTCGGCCATCGGCGAGCGAATGGCGTTCAGACCGCACATGAAGAGGATGGCGCCCGGCCTCTTTCCCTCCTCGATGTCGGCGCCGAGATCCATCACCGTCACCCGCGCCAGTAGAGCACGCAGACCAGGGTGAACAGGCGCCGGGCGGTGTCGAAATCGACCTCTATCTTGCCCGCCAGCCTGTCCTTCAGCGTCTGCGAGCCTTCATTGTGGATGCCGCGCCGGCCCATGTCGATCGCCTCGATGCGGCTTGGCGTGGCCGATCGGATCGCTTCGTAATAGCTTTCGCAGATCATGAAATAATCCTTGACGATCCGCCGGAAAGGGGTGAGCGACAGGATATGGGTGGCGACATCGCCGCCTTCTTCCGTCTTGATGGCGAACACCAGCTTCGAATCCATCAGCGAGATGTTCAGCCGGTAAGGACCGCCGGTATGACCGAGCGGCTCGAACCTGTTCTCCTCGATGAGATCGAAGATGGCGACGGCGCGTTCATGCTCGACATCGGGCGTCGAACGGCCGATCGTATCGTCGAGGACGACGTCGCAAAGCCGGAAATCGCCCGCCGCCATCCCTTCACCTAATCGAGGTTGAGGCGGATCGCGACCGACCGCGCATGGGCATCGAGGCCTTCGGAGACCGCAAGCGCGATCGCCGCCGGGCCGAGGGTGCGCAGCTCACCCGGCCCCAGGCGCAGGATCGAGGTTCGCTTGACGAAATCGAGCACCGAAAGACCGGAGGAGAAGCGCGCCGAACGCGCCGTCGGCAGCACATGGTTCGAGCCGCCGACATAATCGCCAATGACCTCGGGCGTATGAGCGCCGATGAAGATCGCGCCGGCATTGCGGATGCCGTCGAGCAGCCGGTCGGGGTTGGCGAGGGCGAGCTCGACATGCTCGGCTGCGATGCGATTGGCGAGCGGAATAGCCTGCTTCAGATCGCCAACGAGGATGACGGCGCCGAAATCGCGCCAGCTTGCCGCTGCAGTCTCGGCGCGGTTCAGCGTCTTCAGCTGGCGTTCGACCGCCTGCTCCACCGCCTTGCCGAATTCGACATCGTCGATGATCAGGATCGCCTGAGCGCTGGCATCGTGCTCGGCCTGCGCCAAAAGGTCGGCGGCGATCCAATCAGGATTGTTGTCCTTATCGGCAATCACCAGCACCTCGGAGGGGCCGGCGATCATATCGATGCCGACGGTGCCGAATACATGGCGCTTTGCAGCGGCGACATAGGCATTGCCGGGGCCGGTGATCTTGGCGACGGGAGCGATGGTCTCGGTGCCAAAGGCGAGAGCGGCGATCGCCTGGGCGCCGCCGACGCGATAGATCTCCGTGACGCCGGCGAGCCTGGCGGCAGCGAGCACCGCCGGATTGACGGCGCCGCCTGTGGCAGGAACGGCGATGACGACGCGTTCGACGCCGGCGACCTTGGCCGGGACGGCATTCATCAGCACCGAACTCGGATAGCTCGCGGTGCCGCCCGGGACATAGAGCCCGACTGCCTCGATCGCCGTCCAGCGCGAGCCGAGACCGACGCCGAGATCGTCCTCGTAGATATCGTCTTTCGGCAGCTGGCGGCGATGGTGGCTCTCGATGCGCAATGCCGCGAGCTTCAGCGCGCCCAGCACTTCGGCAGGCACCGCCTCGATCGCGGCGTCGATCTCCTCAGGCGTGACGCGCATCGGCACGGTGGCGAAATCGATGCCGTCGAATTTCAGCGAATACTCGGCCAGCGCCACATCGCCGCGCGCCCTGACATCATCGATGATAGCGCGAGCGACGGCATTCACATCCTCGGACACTTCGCGCTTCGTCGTCAGAAAAGCGGCAAAGTGCTGCTCGAAACCTTCCGATGCCTGATCCAGCCAGATTGCCAAGACCTATATTCCTTCTCAACTCGAACCGCGATGTTCAAACTTCAGGCGTCAAACCATTCAGGGGTGGCGGGGTTTGGAAGCCGCCTGCCATGCGCCGCCGATATCGGCCATCTGGACCTCGATGCATTCGACGTCGAGCGCAATCGAGGCCGTGCCCGACAGCGCCAGCTCGATCGTGCCATCCGGCCCCTCGCCCTTTTTCTCGAAACGCAGCGCCAGCAGCGACAGAACCTCATCGCGTTTGCCGCGATCGATGCCGAGCGAACGGACGGCAAGCACGCGCTTGAACACCAGAGCGGCGCGGCGGCGCTCGAAACCTCTGCGCTTGCGCGCAGCACTTTCCCAGACGAAGCGGTTGGCGGCAAGCGCGAACTGGGCGCCGCGCGGCGACCAGTCGATGTCGCCGACCTTGAAGACGCTATCCTGCATATGCGCAGATATGATCGCGAGGTCCTCGTCATCAAGCGCAACAAGCTTCAGGTCGGTCATTCAGGCTCAATCCCCAGAGCATGTTGCCGAAAAATGCGAGCGGTTTTCGGACGACATCATGCTCTTGCTGTTTAACAGGCATCGCCGGAATGGCGATGCGTCAGACAAGGGAAATAAGATGCTGCGGCCGATTACGCAACCGGAATGAAGGTGTCTCTTATTCGCTGATGCGCTGGACGACGGCCCCGCAGCGGGTCAGCTTCTCTTCGAGCCGCTCGAAACCGCGGTCGAGGTGATAGACACGGGAGACCGTGGTTTCGCCCTCGGCGGCAAGGCCGGCGATGACGAGCGAGACGGAGGCGCGCAGATCGGTCGCCATGACGGGCGCGCCGCGCAGGCGCTGGACCCCCTCGATTTTCGCCGTCTGGCCGGAGAGCGTGATCCTGGCCCCGAGCCGGGCAAGCTCCTGCACGTGCATGAAGCGGTTTTCGAAGATGGTCTCGGTGACGTGCGAGATGCCGGAGGAGCGGGTCATCAGCGCCATGAACTGCGCCTGCAGATCGGTGGGGAAGCCCGGGAACGGATCGGTGACGATATCGACCGGCTTGATGCCGGCGCCGTTACGCCTGACGCGCATGCCGTTATTGGTGGCGGAGATTTCGGCGCCGGCGCGGCGCAGCGTTTCCACCGCGGTTTCGAGCAGCGCCACATCGGTATTTTCGAGCACGACGTCGCCGCCGGCCATGGCGACGGCCATGGCGTAGGTGCCGGTCTCGATGCGGTCCGGAAGCACGCGGTGGCGGGCGCCGGAAAGCGAGGTGACGCCTTCGATGGTGATGGTCGAGGTGCCGGCGCCCGATATCTTGGCGCCCATGGCGTTCAGGCAGTTGGCGAGATCGACGACTTCGGGTTCACGGGCGGCGTTGCCGATGACAGTCGTGCCGCGGGCAAGGGTCGCCGCCATCATCAGCACATGGGTGGCGCCGACCGAAACCTTCGGGAAGGTGTAGCGCGCGCCGATCAGACCGCCGTCGGGCGCCCTGGCATTGATATAGCCGGCATCGATCTCCATGGTCGCACCAAGCGCCGTCAGGCCTTCGATGAAAAGATCGACCGGGCGCGTGCCGATGGCGCAGCCGCCCGGCAGCGACACGCGGCAATGGCCCTCACGCGCCAAGAGCGGACCGATGACCCAGAAGGAGGCGCGCATCTTCGAGACGAGTTCATAGGAGGCGGTGGTATCGACGATCGTGCGGCAGGTGAAATGGATCGTGCGGGCGTAGGAGTCTTCCTGGCGCTCGCGGCGGCCGTTGACGGCTACGTCGACGCCGTGATTGCCGAGGATGCGCATCAGAAGCTCGACATCGGCCAGATGCGGCACGTTTTCCAGCGTCAGCGTATCACTGGTCAGAAGCGAGGCGATCATCAGCGGCAGTGCGGCATTCTTGGCGCCGGAAATGGGAATGATGCCATTCAGCTCATTACCGCCGACAATTCTGATACGATCCATGTGCGCTTACTTCCTGAAAGTTCTGTCTTGAAAGAAGGAGTGAGGTGTTTAGGGGATTTACGAGGAGGCTTCAATTCGCCCCGGACGGAACATTACGATTCGTCCATTTTTGCGGCGGGCAATCCATTTGTCTCATCGGCCTGGCCGGAACGGCGGGCACGCACCTGCTGCTTGCGTCTCGAGAGATTTTCCCTGAGCTTTTCGGCGGCGCGCTCGCGGCGCAGTTTCGCCTGTGCCTCGATCGCCTCTTTACGGCTCTGCTGGCCGGTTTCGGTCTTGTCGTTCATGTGAACAGAATTAGCCGAATTCGCGCCGATCCAAAAGTCCCCTGCACCTCTATCCACGCGAAGTTGGATTTTGCGGCTTGCGCTTATCGTCAAGCTGTGGCAATAGCCGCCCCGTTCCCGCAATTGAGCCGGCTGGCTCCATGCGGATCTGGTCCTGCTGCCGTAGCTCAGTGGTAGAGCACACCCTTGGTAAGGGTGAGGTCGGTGGTTCAATCCCACTCGGCAGCACCAGTTTTCTCTAGTAATTACAATAAGATAGAACAAACACACTTTGAGCGAGGCAGCTTTCGTGTGCAGAACAAAGCATGAAATTGTACGTGAAATCAGCACGAAACGTACAAAATCTGTACAGCGTCTTGGCTGCTTGTTCGCCGCCCGTTCCCACGCCAATTCCCATTCCCGCACATCGTTAGTGACTCATTAGCAACGGCTAACTCTCCTCAAAAGTTATGATATTGCGTCATACGTCTTTTGGGTTATTAATCGACTCGGGCTTCACAACCCTGACCACGAATAGGCTTCGCGCAAGCGAAGTCGAACACATGCGCTGCTTAGCGGCAGGCGCATTGCCTGGGCCATTCACATGGCCGGCGGGCGGTGCGCGTATGTCCAGGGCTTCGGCCTAAAGGCGTACCGGCATGTCTTCGTGGCGTGTTGTGAACCCCCGGCTACGGTGCCGCGCACCGTGATGTGGCGGGGAACAGCATGATGCTGATGGAAGTGCATGACACCGGGGCAATCAAAGAAGAAGACCCCCAAAGACCAAGGAGACTTTATAAGGCAGAATGGAAGTTCAGAATCGGCCAGGCGGTGCGGCTAGGCGAGCTTTCAGCGGTAGTGCTATCTCGAGATCGGAGCGCTTGTGGACGCGAGCTCTATCAAATCTGGATAGCAGGAAAAGCATACGGCAGGCCATTCAGACAGGCGGCCTGCAGTGCATTGGCAATATAATAAAAAAGGGCGGCACCAGATCCGCCCGTTATTATTTTTAGGGGTTGAGGATGGCGCGGGCCGCATTGTAGGCGGCGCGCACCGCATAAGACCGGTTCATGGTCTTCGTCTCTTTTAGGTACGAGACAATATCCTCAGTCACATCCGCGCAACGCTGTCGCTCTGCGAGGATGGCTGCCTCAATGGCTTTCCCGATGTCGAAGCTGGATGGCCGTACACCCAATGAGTCAAGAAGCTCCCTCACCGTAGCCATAACGTCATGTGGAGCAGTCATGCGGCTTCCTTGCTCGTCACCGGGAATAGGGGCGATACCATCCCAACAACTCCTCGCATCACGTCGATAGACGAGGTAAGCGCCGAAAGTTGCGAACTGCCGCGGCCTATCGATGATAGGCCCTTGCCTGCGTAGTCGTTACACGACAACTCGACTTGGTAAGTTGTCGTGCGACCTGGGTGATGCAGCGTCTTCAGCGACACATCAACGCCACTCGATATGAGCCGGCCAATCAGAGCCTCAACTGTCTTGTCCTGTTCCGCCTTGATTTCGTCCACGACCGCAAACATGCGATCGCCGTCTGCTGTAGCTTTCAGCCGGCTCTCCGGAATTCCGCGACCGATAAGATCAAGATAGCCGTCCTCGACTTCCTTGATGCGCGCCGTACTCAGGCCGCACATTCTGGACATGAGATCTACGCTGATGCCGTATTTTTCGCGCTCAAACTTATTGACTCTCATTTCAGTCTCCTTCTCTGTGGTGGTTGGGTTTGGTGGTTATTCACATAGCGGCCTGTCTTCTGGCCTCCATGAACGCTTTTGCTGCATTAGCCAAAGAAAACTTCGGAGGAGCAGGTGGAGTTGGGCATGGAGCCGAGTTGTTGCCATCTGCGTGTGATATTTGCAGCATCCGAACTTCGGCCAACTCAACAATGAATTGATGCACGTTTTCCAGATCGATGCGGAACCACTCTCCGCTTACCTTCTGGTTCCGGAACCGCTTGTGACACGCTAACTCAAATTCGCATCCGTGGCTCTGAGTTGAGAATCGCCATATCCGCTTTAGTTCAACCTGAAACGGGCATCCGATCTGAAGCTCGACAAGCCTGTTATGCGGATCCCGCGCGCGACCTATTTTTAGCATGCCAGATAGAGGGCCAGCGTCGTCCTTCCCACCCACCGCATATACAAAGTACGCCATCAGGATGCCGCCTCTTGTTCAGCCATCCATTTTGTGAGCGACGAACGGCGAGCCGCAACGCTACCGCCTAGTTTGAAATGCGGCATCAAATCTCCGTAGGTGAGCCGGTAGACTTGCCGCGATGTTACGCCAAGAAACTTGGCGATTGCGTTGGCGCCCATGAGAAGGTCGCCCTCTCTAACTTCACACTCCACTTTAAGCTCCTCTTGGTGGTGTACGGTACGACACTCCTAACTTCATTCAACAAATTTGTCAAGATGGATCACCCATACCGCCGCAGCGCCTCCTCGATCTTGCCGTGCAACTCTGCGACCGCGCCAGCGTTCGCAATCACCAGATCCTGATCACCGCAGCCGCGCTCGCTGACGTGGTCACCAGCAATGCCGCCACGGCCAGCGATCTTGTAGATGTCTCCGCCCAGTCGGCGGATAAGCTGCGCTTCGTTCGGAAAGCGGCAGTCGTCTGTAACGACGCGGCCGCCGGCGTCAATGACCTGAAGAGCGCGATGCTCCCACAAGAATGTCCAGAAATCCTTGCCGATCAGATCCCTGCCCCACTCCGTACCAAGGGCCTGCATCGCGTGCCGCGGTGTTTTTCCTTGCAGTAGCCGCGTCGGCGTTTCTTTCAGGTCGCCTTCGATCTGATCCTCCGCCAAACCAATAGCCCGCATCATATCCTTGAGCGGCCCGGCGAACTTGACGAGTGTATAGTCGTGCTGCTCGACGAGGTAGCGGGTGGCCGTAGACTTGCCGGCGCCAGCCTGGCCGGTGAATGCGACGACGGGCGGGAAGTTATCGTTGGCCGCACTAATATTCTGTTGTGGGCTGTCGCTACTTTCATGCTTCCCTATTGCCGCGCCAAGCGCGCGCAATTCGGAAGGAACGTTGTCATTGGAGGCCGGCACTGCGGTGAGCTCGCCGGCGGGCGTCCAGGCTGGTACTTGGTTCTCGGTCATGGTGTTTCCTCCTTGAGTGCTGCGTCTATCAGCGACTGCCAAACGTGCTTGGCCTTGTCGTAGTACTCTGGGTAGGCGAGATAGACATTGCCATCGCCGCATGCGAAGTCGTCATAGCCGACGACAATCTCCTCAGCGGCGGCCAGTTGCGCCGCCGACGGCTCGCGTATCTCTTCAAGGACGGCGCGGGCTTGTCCAATAAAGAACTCCCAAGGGAGATCAAATGCAGCGTCCGTATTGTTTTCTTTTGCTATGGCCCGCGCCACCCGCTCGATCATTGTTGTCATGATGCTAAGGTCTCCCCGGTGATTGAAGTGGGCGTGGGGGATGACTGTTGCGCTATAAGGTCATCCCGCTCTCGGCGCGCCACGTCACGCTCGTACGCATACCGACTACATTCAATTTGGTTGGTGGTCCTCTCTGCTGCGATGACCGCCTCCAGCTCCGCTACTTTATTGCTGTAGTAGTCGAGAACGAAATCGACTCCGCCGAGAACGGCGTTCAGATCTTCGCGGCGGATATGCTTGTCGTGGTCGCGAATGTGGATTTCCCATACGCGACGCTTGACGGTTTCGATGTATTTTGGCGTTGGGGTCACAGCATCACCCACATGGCCGAAACCATGCCGCCAACTGCGAGTAAGCAGATTATCCATTCAACTGCCGATCTCATGCTGCACCGCCTTCGGCATCTGATGATGGAGAGACATTTATGATAACACCGCACCCTGCGGCTTTCGCCAACTCATGGCCTTCGTTTAGCCACTCCGAAAAGCGCTTCTCCGCTACCGCCTTGAGGTGCTCCTCCGATGGTTCTTCTGGGCACGGCCCGCTGTATCCGTGGAATTTGAACATCTCCTCGCCGGGTGCCATCGGGTGTCCGCAAAGCTCGCAAACTGCTATATCGTCCATCACGCCACTTCCCCCACTTCGCGATACGCGACGATAATGCCGCCGTTCTCAGTTCTCTGCGGGCTCCAGTTGCCCTCCACTTCGCGCTGCGGACGCGCCCACAGATAGCGGCCAGCCGTTGCCCCTTCTATAATCCGCCCGTTGCGCAGGCGGATGTCGACGATCGCCTCTTTGTTGACGGGGCAATCACCATCGCCGCGCCAGATGTTCCAGCCTGTGGTGTTGGTCATGCGATCGCAACCTCCGGCATCATGTGCCCAAGATAACTAACGGCAATTGGGCAGGCGTTTGGTTGCGCGCCGATAGCCTTTTCTCTGGCAAATGCCACGCGGCTTTCCGTGACTATCGCGTCAGGCCATCCGATCGTGACGCGGGCGAAGCCGCCTCTCTCCATGGCGAAACTAAACATATAGTAGTGCAGCATCACGCCATCCCCCTCGCCCTGCAATCCATCAGCGCGTCAAACGTCGCCATGAACTCTTCCCGCGCCTTCTCCGGCGACCAGTAGCGCAGCGTCACGCCCAGTTCCTGGCCCGCATAGCGCGCGTGCCACTCCATCGGCACGAGGTTGACGAGCTCGTCGGCAATGATGCGGTTGTCGGCATCATGCACAACGGCAGGCATTTCCGCCGCCAGGCCGAACCGATCGGCGATCGCAGCCATGACTTTCGCCTCGGCTTCCTTGTAGCCAACTAGGTGGCGCTTGAGCGGGCGCGGAACGTCAACGGTGTAGGCTTCCGCCGCATCGTGCAGCAGCGCCCACAGAGCCACGTCCACGCCTTCCCAGCGAAGCTTGCGGGCCATGAGTACGCAATGCTCGGCGACGCTGTAGAAGCGCAGGCAGTGGCCGGCGTAGCGGCATTGCAGGCTCAGTGAGTGCGCGATGTCCTCGATGAAGACTTCTTCGCTCCGCGGGTCGAGGGGCCAAAACTTGCGGCCGGTCGCCGTCTGCATGAAGTCGCCGGTTCGGGCGGGATGTCCGCTGTCCGAGGACAAGGGACGGCTGGCGGCAATCTCCTTTTCGACAGCCGCCACGACTCGCGCGCCAATGTCTGTGTGTCGACGCAATCCGACGTACTGGCCGCGCTCCATGATGGCCTCGTACTGCGCGCGCGGGATGACGTGGTCGATCTTCATGATTGGCGCCACATCACCGCCAGGCCCGCCAACAAGACCGCCGCTGTGGTAACGCTTGCCACCCTCGACGTTGTCATTCGCCGGCGAGTACTTCGGCAGCACCACAGGAACGGCGCCAAGGCCTTCGACCATGAGCGGTTCGGGGTTATACTGTTCTGGCGGATTCGGTATAGCGGCCAGCATCGCCGCTTCTCTTGCCGTGTTCATGGTCATCAAAACGCCTTCCCGCCAGCGGCCTTGCGGTTCTCGATCTTGTGATCTTCGCGGTTGGCGTTGAATGCCATCTTCTCGACGATCGCGCCGCCCAGGTCGAAGCCAAGGAAAGTTGCCAGATCGCCGATGCGGATCATGGCATCGGCCAGTTCGACTTCAGCGTTTGGCCTGTGCGGCAGCTTGTCGTCCATCTTGACCTTGCCGCCGGTAGATTTGCGATAGCCCTCCATGGCTTCGCTGATTTCGCTCACGATCAGCATCATCATTTCTGGCACGTTTCTGTCCAATGCACGCCCAGTCGCGAGGTTCGTGCACCAGCCGGCTTTGCGGCTTGCTGCGTGGCAGTCGGCCGCAAACAGGTTGATGGCGGATGCGTGGGAATAGTTGTCGTTGGCGGGCACGAGGCCCGCGTCATGATACGCTTTAGCGTTTGCGCTTCTGTTCAGCATTTCAGTCTCCTCTGTGGTGGTATTGGTTGCCGCCGATTGGTGGTCGGCGGCAGGGGTGGTTATCGTTCCTGCTCGTCGGTGCTAAAGCACCAAGAAGCGCTGCTGCTCACTTGGAAGGTCTCTTCGCACGATGGACACTCGACCTCGTGGGTGTCGTTTTCGTCGTACAGAAACCAAGCCTCGTTGTCGGCAATGTGGAAGTCATCGCCGCAGTGAGGGCATTTGGGTGATTTGTTGGCCGTGAACTCAAGCCAACCATCCGCATCAAGTGCCGCAAACTTCGCTTTGCTCACGCCGCCCTCCTCTGCTCTGCCGGCTCGTTATCGTTTGCCGCATCCATCATGGCGACCCGCACACGCGAGACTTCACCAAACTCGCGATGGTAGCTAATCGACTGCATCGAGCGGCCAGACAGGAAGCCTGCGCCCCAATGCCACGCATCCTGCGGCGTCGGTGTCTGGTGCGATTCCGAAATCACGCCGTTGCCCTCCGTCGCATACTTGCTCGAGTGGTGGATGTGGAAGCCGTGAATGAATCGATGCACGGTAGCGCCCCAGTCCTCGGCGCGGCGGTGGGCCATGATGCTGGCCATATCCTTGAGCTTGACCGTGTGGCCGTGCGTTGCCCCCAATAAGACGCGCCCGAAGCGGAACCAGAAGAACAGCGACGGATCCACGTCGACGGTGACGCGCGGCTCATTGCGATACCAGGCCAGCAGGAAGTAGGCGACGGCCACCGAGGCGTGTTCGTCATGATTGCCCGGCAAGATGCGGACAGTAACATGGCCGTGCCTAGCGAGGTTGGCGTCGATCGCGCGGACGACCAGTCGGCACGCCGTCATCAGCACCTTCTGGTAACGCCCGTCGACCTGCAGGACGTTGCCAGACTTTGCCGTCTTGTTCTCATTGCTATCCGAGTGGAGCAGGTCGCCGCCACCCAATACGATGGCATGGCCGCTCGGTGGCGTTCTGGCGATCAACTCGTCGAGCGCCCCGCCGATTACCCGTTCGGCGATCGATAGATCCCAATTGGCGCCTGTCTCGCGATGCCATGCGAACAAACCGACGTGGAAATCCGCAAGGGGCGTGAGCGTCAGAAGGTCGTCGGTCGGGACGGTATTGAGTGCTCTAGGCTCAGCCGGCGGCACATCGACGAACGCTTCCTTGAGAATGGCGGCGACGTCTTGCGGCGCGTATTCGTTGCGGGTCTTGATCCATTGCTGGATAGTCCGGCCGTCCGCGTCGACGAGCGCAGAGACGCCCTTGATGGTATGCCCGGCTGGGATGTCGAATTCGGCGCCAGCTTCCGGCCGCTGCTTGATATAGTCGCCGTTCGGCGTGTTGCTGATCTGCGCGATGCGGAACCCCGGCAGAACCGGCTTCGTGCCGCACATGCCGCGCTCGGCGGCGATCTTCAGGCGCGAATTGAACGTGTTGCGCGGCAGGCCGAGCAGTTCGGCGGCCTGCGATTTGTTGCCGAGCGCTTCGAACGCGTCGGCGGCTTCCTTGGCGAGTTCGTCACTGAGGCGAGGTGTGGGCATGTTATGCGATCTCCAATTCTGCTTTACGGCGGCGGATGAGCGCTTCTTGTTCCTCAATCCATTTCATCATGGTCGCGCGCTCCGCAGTTATGCGTGCCGTCTGCTCCTCCGCCGTTTCTGGACGTTCGTAAATGATGCGCAGGCGATCATACGATTCGCCGTATTCGTAGCGAGGCGAGTAGTCCACCTCCGCGCTCGACCGGAATTCCGGAGGAATTTCCATCAAAGTCTCTTGGAGAATTTGGATCACTTCTGCGAGGCCGTGAGGCGGATAGCCAACTGCGTCCTCGCCGTAGCCATACTCTCTGACTGTTATCATCACATCCATCCTACCCTCCAATAATCGCTTGCGGCTCAGCCTGCTTCACTTCGGATCCGCCTCGCTGGCCGCCCTCTTCGGCAAAGCCTGCCGCATCGCCGTCCATTGTCATGCCGACGCCAGTGCCGTTGGCCTCGGCGGTGTCAAGCGCGTTCTGCAGACTGTTCGCCTGCTGGGCGGAATACGGCAGCTTGTAGAAGCGCGGCTCCGGCTTGCCGTCGAGTAGGACATAGATTGCCTCGTCGACATCGATGCGCGCGCCAAGCACGGTGTAGTGGCCTTTGGCGGGCTGCCATGGCGCAGCGTGGCCGAGCGTGATGAATGCTGCGGGTGCGGTTGCCAGTGCGACAAGCAGGAAGGCGACGGCTTGCCGCTTGTTATTTGCTGTCCAGCAAATAATGCCGGCGGCCAGCACGAAGGCTAGCCATAGGGTGATGGCGGGGGTCATTAGCGGCGCGCCTTGAGGATTTTTGCTTGCGGGTCGATTCCAGACGACTTGAGAGCTTTCCGAAATAGCCATCCGAGTGCGAAAAGAAATCCGATGATCAGGTTGATTGGCCCGAGTATCGCCATCACCGAGAAGAATCCGACGTCTGTCAGATCGACGTCCATAGGGAATGACCCACGACGCCAGAAGAACTCGACACTAAGTGCGGAGCCAGCCGCGCCAATGCCAAGCCAAATTGCTACTGCGATCACTATTTCCATCACCCCTCTCCTCTCTTCATCTGCTTGAACACACTCGACGCCGAACCAGGCACGACCTGCCCGCCAGCCATACGAAACCGGATCGCCGTCCGCTCCTGCTTGTCCTTGAGTAGGTCGACCGTGGCGCGCCATACGACGCCACCTTCGGCCAGCCGCACCTCGACGGACACTGGCACCGGCACCTTTGCGCAGCCGAAGCAGCGAACGTTGATGGCATACTCGCCATCAGGCAGGCCGCGTGTGAAGGCGGATTCCGCGTTCAAAGGTGTATCGTCATTCGCGGTGCCCAGATCGTCGCGAAGAAGACTCCAAACGCGATCGGAGCGATGGCTGTAGCCGACGGCTAGATCATCGCCATACTGGACCCACAAGTCGACGTCAGTGCTGCCAGCTGGCCAGGCGATGCTGGCGACGAGGTTGCCGGGCAGCTGGGCGGGATCATCTTTGGCCGCCGGATTGATTGCCGAAAGAACGATGAGAACAAGCGCACCGAGGACAGCATTTAGGCACAGAAGAACGTCTCTGAAGCCTATTGAAGTTGCCTTGCCGCTGCTCATTCCGCGATATCCTCGGCGTATATCGCGGCAGCCGTCTTCAGCATTCGGCCATTCTGGATCGTCCAGAGAGCGAGAACGCATCCGACAATGGTTGCACCGAACGCTGTGCCCGTCCCAGCCATGAGATGAGCAGCATTCGCCATAACTCCGTCACTGGACTTCATCGCAGATATGTCGACATGCCTGAAGGCCATGAAAAACCCTATGGCGTTGCCGATCAGGCCGATGAGGACGAGGCCCTCGATGACGTCGACAACATGTTCGATGCGGATAGCAAGCAACCTTGCGCCCTTGGCCAAGGCGCGCCGCTCGCCGGCGACCCAAATTCTCTTCTTGGAGAGCGCCGTCGAAAGCCTATCGACTTCGATGATGCGCGCTGTTGTCGAATACAGGCCGAAGATGAACAATGCCGTGATGACGTAGCTTATGTGCGCTGCGTCGGCGAGGAATGCCATCTGGACGAAGCCCAGGACCGCCGCCCACACCATGACCGAAATCCAGCAGACATTGGCGACAATGTATCTCGAGAGGGCCGTCATATGGTTGCCTCCCTCATTGACGCGAACAGCGCGCAAAAGAACACCATGAACAATGTTCCGCCGCGCATGTCGGCATTTGAAAACGCAACAGATAGAAGCCCGCACGTTACAGTGAAAAAGGTGAAGAGCGCCCGCATCACGAAGCCCTCCGCGCCAGCAGATCGCAAACAACCGAAGCCGGAACCACGAAGCCGAAGCCGGTCATGGTCGGCGTGTAGGTGTCGGCGCCGGCTGCATCCTTGCCGGACTTGAGCGGCGCAAGAGTAACGCCGACATTGATGCCGACCACGCGGCCGTCATTTGCAAAGATGCCGCCACCTGATTGTCCCATGACCGTGGTCATGTCAGTTACGACAACGCTCTTCCAGTTGCCTAGCTGGCGGCCAGCACCGGCAACTCTGCCGAACGACGCGATGAACTCCATGCCAAGCGGATTGCCGACGGCCTGGATCTGCTCGCCGAATCGCGGCTCACGGCAATCAAGCTCGCTGGAACCGGCGACGTTGCCGTCGGTGTGGATCAGCGCGATGTCGTAGTCTTTGTTGACCCAGAGCACTGTCGCATCGCTCTCGATGCCGGCATTGGTCTTGATCTTGACCGTCTTGGCGTCGTCGATGACGTGTGCCGCCGTCACGATATTGCCGCCGCCGATGTGGACGCCGGAGCCGAGGCCATTGCCGACGGAAATCTTGATGGACGAATCTTCGGATGTGGTCGCCGGCGCCTGGACGATCGTATTGGTGACCGTGGTATAGACCGGCTGGCTCGGCACGGCGAGCGCGACGACACCGAACATGGTGATTGCGAATGTCAGAACGGCTACGGCCGCATATCTGTAGAATCTCATCTGCGCCTCCTCTGTGGTGAATGGGAAGCAGAGGCTTGGTGGACCTCAGCAAGATCACTTTCATGTAAACATACAAATTTGTCAACGAATGTGGCGCAGGAACCTAAAATTCATAGATGGCAGAATTATCCGCTGGATCCCGCAGACCCTTATATGACGGATGCCGTAGCTTGCCGTCATGCGTCCAGGATCGATACTCGATCTCGGCGACCAGAGTGGGCTTAATCCATATCAGGTTCTTGCGCCGGCCAGTGTACCTAACCGCTGGCGCTGACACCTTCATCTTGTCCATGGTTGCACGCAGCTGCATTGCCTGGTCTGCCTTAAAGCCCGTCCCGACCGATCCGACGTAGACCAATTTCCCGTCCTTTCGCGCCGCAAGCAGCAGCGCGCCGATATTTCCGAACGCCGAGCTAGATTTCTGATAGCCAATGATGGCAAAGCCGTCGCTCTGGATGCATTTGATCTTCAGCCAGTCGCCGTACCTACCGCCGCGATAGGTGCTGTTCCGATCCTTGGCGATGATGCCTTCAAGCCCATGCTCGCAGGCGATGCGCAGAAGCGTTTCACCGTCCGCTTCGATCTCCTCGGAGAGGCGAATAGCTTCCTCCCCGCCGGGCGGCACTATCCCCTCGAGGAGATGGCGCCGGCGAGATAGAGGACATCGAAGACCATTAAGACCGACTCCAACGATATCCGCTTTCCGCCCTTGCCACCGAGCGACTGCTGAAGCTTGCCGAAATCCGACCGGCCCAGTTCGTCAAACACGACGGCCTCACCGTCCAGTATCGCCGTCGAAACAGGAAGACGCTTTGCCTGGGCGGCGATGGCGGGAAAACGGTCCGTCCAGTTATGGCCGCCGCGCGTCAGAATGCGGACGCCGCCAGGTTCAATGTGGATGGCCAGGCGGTAGCCGTCCCATTTTACTTCATATGCCCATTGCGGACCTTTCGGCGGCCGCGGCTTGAGGAGCGCGAGACAAGGAGCGACGCGCGCCGGCATGGGGTCGAGAAGCAGTTGAGATTGGGCGGGATCGCGCCGCCGGCGGCGCCGGCGGCGGAGTGGTGCATCCGCGTCACCCAGCAAGTGCTGGGAAGGCTTGCGAGGCGGCTTTGTCATGCCGCCATGACATCAGCAACACCTTAAAAAGCAATTGACCCAGAATGATTATTGACTAATCGACAGACAGGAACATAAAGAGAACATAACTGGATGACGGCCTTGCGCAGATTTCTGGAAATAAATGGATGGTCGCCCGGCTATCTCTATGTGGCTCCGCACCACGTGACGATCTTGGCAAGGTGCGATGCTTGCGGAGCAGAGCGCGAGTTCGATCGGCAGAGTGTGCCTGCGAGGTTAGATTTCGCACTTATCCCCGAGATTGAGGCGCGACTGAAGTGCACGGCGTGCGGCGCCAAGGCTGGCCGCCTACGGTTCGGCAGTTATCTGGAATCCTGAAATGAAAAAAGCCGCCTCACCGGTTAAGGCGAGGCGGCTGGATGATGGGCGTTACGCTGGCGCGGACCAGTGCAAGAGAGTGCGCGGATCGGACACCTTACGCAACTCGACTTCGCCGCACTTGACGATCGGCGTACCGGCCACATTGGCGTCAAAGCGAATTTCCAACCGCCAACGAACGTTAGGAGCAGCGTCAGCGATTTGGAACGCAGGCGTTTCGAGATAACCAGCGCGCGCGAGTGCGGCCCATTTTTCGTTGGCTGAACCGCTGTTAAACGGCTCCATCGCGTAAGCCGACATCGAGGTTGAGCCCTGATCATTCAGAAGCAACGAAACCCCGGTAAATCCTGCATAGTTGTTCGTCTCAACCTTGCAGCGGGCTTGGAACCACTCGCCAGCCACGGCACCCGTCAGGGCCGTGTTAGCTGCGTTGGTGCGGAAGTAAAATAGGTCTTCCGCCGTACCCGCCGGCGTGAATGTCATGACCTCATATTCACCGAGACCATCCGATCTCGCTTCCTTTGATGCAACGACCGACGATCCTCCTGATGAGCGCTCGACCCGCATTCCATTCGCAACTGAACCTGTAGCGCCAGTACCGAGCGTCCCGGTCGTGCCGAGGCAGAGCGGATTCGTCAACACGTTGCCCAGCGGGTTGTTCGTGGCGTCGAACAAGTCATCAGGATATGCCGTGAAGTTCTGTGCGGCTGGCAAAATCGTAGCGAGAAACTGGACCAAACCATATCCGACCGATTCCCCACCCTTCGGGTTAAAGTGGATGGAGTCTGGGGAATAGCCGCTCTTCGGTTCACCGTAGGTTGAGGCTAAATCAGCCCAATACAGGTTCCAGTCAAAGAAATAACAATTCTTCTTGGTGCGGCAAAACTCGCGCGTCTTGCGATTAATCCAATGTGCCTTCGCCCTTTCTGGACCGCCCCCAGTCCATGAACCCACGCCGCGCGCAAGTATGGGCATGAGGATGACGATTTTTCCGAAAGACAGGTAGTAGCTTGCAAGCGCCTCGCGAGCGGCTTGGATGCTTTCTTTCGTTTGGGGCCCCATGTCATTGGTGCCGTCATCGATAATGATGATGTCGCAATCAACTTTGGTAGCGAGATACGCTTTGCGCGCTTCGATCTGCGCATAGGTCTGGCCGCTGACACCTGCATTGAGGCCCTGAAAATAGCGCGTCGCGCCACCTACTCCTGAAGGCTCCCAACCGACATAAACAGTGCTATCCCACCAAATCGGGCAGGAGAATAGGCGGCCAGCATAGAAGCGCGCCCAAGACAACCAGCCGCGTGACCAGTGGGAGATCTTCGGGCTAAATGTGCCGTTCTCATTATGCTGCACGAGGGACGTGCCGATGACGCCAAGCCGGTAACCTCGCGCCGGTATGGAAATGGGCGCCTGATTTGGCACCCTACCAAGTTGCAGAGTCGACATATGGTTATGCCTCCACCCACTGGAATTTGTCGCCCGGCTCGGCGTAGACGTCGTAGTCAGTCGCGGCCGGAACAAGGAAGCGCTTGCCGGTCGTCGCGTCCGGCGTCGGGCCGACCGATACCCAGGAATCGGCGGCGGCGCGGATGCGGAACATTGCCTGACCGGAGCCGGCGCTTTCGGTCGGAGCGACGTTGGTGGACGTCACGCCGCTGGTCGGTGCCTCGCTCCATGCGATCTTGCCGAGGATGGCCTGGGATTTGTCTCGAGCGAACAGAGAGCCGGGATAACCGCAAACGACATGAAGGCCTGAAAAAGCCATGGGTAGTCTCCTGAAATGTGGTGTTGGTCGGCTGGTTCGCCGTGATTAGCCGCGCGTGGCGCGCCGCTGTGGTGGGTTTTCGTAGAGACGATCGAGGCGCTCGTGAACGCCGTCGATCCTGTTGCCGACGCCTTCGATGGCACGCAGCAATTGTGCGGTCTGCTCGGCTTGACTGGTCTTTGTCGCAAATATTTCCGCGCTGTGCAGCCGATGGGCCGCCAAGTCCGCGCCGACTTTGTCGGCCTTGTCCTCGGCGACCTTCACCTTGGCCTCGACGCGCGCCCACACGCGCCAGCCGGCGCCGGTGAGCATGACGAAGAAGCCGACGACGGCCATGATTTCTGCTCCGGTCATGGCTTTGCCTCCAGGCGCGCGTCGCGGTCGGCATAGAAATCGCGCAGCGCCAGGTGGCGCCGCAAGCACGACAGAAGCCGCTCGCGATCGGCGGTCCACAGGCGCTCCAGCTGGGCCTGCGTCAACGCCTTGTCACCCAGATCCACCGGGCCTTTGCAACGCTCGATCAACATGCTGTCTGGCTTCCGCAGCACCGGCGGAGCCGGAGGCACTACCAGTCTATCGGACCTTGTTAATGCGCTGCACGCCGGGAGCACCGAGAGCAGTGCGGCCAGCATCAGGATCTTGGCTAGCTTCACGCTGCAATTCCTCGATTTGAGATTGAAGGTCTTCGTTGGCGGCCTGCATCTCGGCGATGCGTTCCGCCTCACGTGCCTTGGCGGCATTGTTGGCGGCCACCTGCCGCTCGGTCTCGGCGTTGGCTGCGTCAGATGCGGCCTGCTTGAGCTCGGCGATTTCGGCCTTGTATTTCAGGCTGGCCGCGTCATAGCCGTTGTTGTAGATGGTCGAGACTCCCCACCAGACGGCGAGCGCGAGCAGGACCACGGCAATGCCGTAGCCAACCCATTTATTTGCGAGCGCCCCGATCATTGCGACAGCCCCGACACGCAGATCTCAGCCTCGCCGGCACGCTGGGCGTCACCCATCTCGCGCCGCTTTACGAGGCCCTGCACGACACGGCCGCCGGCCTTGTTCCAAGCCGTCTGCGCCTCGCATGCCTCGCGATAGCGGCCCTGCACCGCCAGGCGCGCGGCTGTCGAATTGACCATGCCTGACACACCGAAGTTAAAGGCGCCGGAGATCATCGCGGCCTGCACGCCGATCGGGAACCGGGTGAAGCCCTTGATCTGCTTCGTCAGCGGCTCGTAATAGTCGCGCTTCACGCGCGCCTCGAGGATGGCCTCGCACTCGTCGGTCGTGAAGGTCATGCCGGGCTTGACCGGCTTGCCGTCGATCTGCGTCTCGCCGTGGCAGATGTCCCAGATCTTGGCGTAAGGATCCCAGTGTGATTTCAGCACCAGGCCTTCCCACGGCTTGATCAGCGTTTCCGTTGCTAGGATGACGGCGGCCGGCCGCGCCGGCTCGGCGAAATACGACTGGCCGGCGGCCAGCACGGCCGCGAACATGGCAGCAGCAATGGCAGCCTTGCCGCGCTTCGTCGCGACAATCTTATTGATCGGCAACTGGTGCCTCCTTGTTTTGGATGAGCAGGCGCGCGACCCATGCGCCGCCGAGCAACGCGAGCGTCAGCCACCACGGCAGGTAGTCAGAGACGACCGGCACGACATTGAGGATGACGTCGGCCGCGGCGGCGAGCTCGATAAGGCGGAGCGACCAGGCCTTTTTGTAGACCGCGGCCGCATCGGGGATGAGCACGCGCGCGACAGCGTCACGCGCGCCTGAGAAAAGCGTGCGAAGCATGGTTGGCTCCGGTGGTGTTTGGGGTTTATTACGCCTTGCCGTTGAACGTTTTTGCGTCTACTATCAACCCTAACTACAAGGATAGAAGAGCGCGATGAAACGCAAACTATTGGCCCCGCTCATTGGCGCGGCCGGCTTAGGCATTATCGCCAACGCCGAGATGTTTGAACTGACAGAACACAAGTTCTTGTACGCCTTTGAGACGATGGGAGGCTGCATAATCGTGCTTCTCGCAGTCTGCATCCATGCCGCCCAGGCTGGCCTGTCCGACTTCGAACGCCGCAGCCCTTAGCCGGTCGTCCAGGCCGTACCAGTATCGCCGTAGGTGTTCCGTGCATAGGTGACATCGGTCGTCATCGCATCCACTGTCGGCGTTGTCCCGGATGACCAGTTGTCGGCGATATAGACCTTGTATGTGGTTGACGTCGTGCAGCGGATGTGGCTGCCGCCGGTGAAGAAGTTCTCGAGCACTTTCAACCCGTTGACCTTCTGAATGCTGAACTGGCGAAAATCGGCGTTGGCGTTGTTGTTGCCGCCGAAAACATTCTCCTTGAAGGTGACGAGGTGGCTGACATTGTCGCCGATATCTAGGATCGCGGCGCGGCCAGACACGGCGTCACGGCCGTTGTCCTCAAACCAGTTACGCAGGATGTTAAGACCATTCTGCTTGTCGTACATGATGCCGTTGCCGCTGCCGCCTTGGATGAGGTTTTCGCGGATATTGACCTGGTTGCCCGAGAACGAAGTGTTGCCGGTGACTCGAATTCCCGCCGTCGCGCAGTTCTCGATCCAGTTGTTCTCGATGGTAATCTGGTTCGGGCCGGAAAGGGTATTGTTACTGTCAAGCCAGAATCCGTATGTGAAGCCGTTGATCGAAGCTTCCACTGGACCATCGATCCGGTTCACACGGATGATGCCATCCAGGCAGTCCTGAAGATGGACGGCGAACTGCTGACGTCCAGCAAACCAGCAATCCTGAACGACGAACTGCAGCGCGCGGTTCATGAAGATCGCACCGCTGTTTGCCGCTCTCGTGCTTGCGGTCGAGAGGAAGCGCAGGCCTTCGACGCGGTTGGACCGCATCAGCGCTGTGCTACTATCACTGTTCTCGAATGAGAAGCCATAGCCCTCGTGGGCAACGATGATGCAGGTATCGGTGTGCGAGCCGCCGCCCTTAATCTTGATGCCATGCTTGTTGATGGCGATCGGGCTGGCCAGATAATACCGGCCCTTCGCATCCACGGTGAGCGAGCCGCCGAAGATGGCGTTGTCATTGCTTGCCGTCTGCCTGACGATATCGGCGATTGCCGCGTTGAAGGCTGCCGTGTCGTCCGTGCCATAGGTGACGGTCTTAGTGACGGCGGAGATGGCCGTCGATGCGTTGGCTGCGAGCGTGATCTGCGTCGCGCTGGTGCGGGACAGGATCGTTGAATAGAGCGTCGCGCCGCTGGTGCCAGCTCCTTCGACCGCGATTGACTTGCCGACATCCGTTGTCTGGAAGTTCGCACCGGTCACGGTGAGTGCTGCAGATCCTGACGCGATCGTCACGGCAGCGCGGATGATGACGGCATCACCCTTGGCGCCGAAATCTTTTACCCTTCGGTCCAGGCTTCCTGCCGCCGCGCCGCCAATGTCGGAAAGAACCTGCGTCGGCGTCCTAGTCTCGTAGCCGGTGAGGTCCGCCTTTACGCGGATGTAGTTCAGCGCAACGGGCGTCGGCAAGGTGACCGAAGCCGCTGCGGCTTCGGCCGCAGCTTGGGCCGCCTCTGCATCAGCCGCAGCCGCCTCGGCCGCTGCAACGATAGATGCGGACACTTGGTCGCTGATTAGCTGAAAGACGGAACCGGAGACATATCCGAACAACCTCATGCCGGCGACTAAGCCGCCCGAGACGACATTGTTGCCGGAGTTAGTCTTGATCGTCAGGGCAGATCCGCCATTAAAGGCGATCGTAACTGGCGAGCCGGTGTTGGCCTCGAATACATTGACGATAACCAAGGCGCTTTCCGAAATCGGAAGATCGCTTGTCGCCTGGATCGCGTTGGGCGTGCCGGCTCCGGTGTCGAGCGCCTCGATGAACGAATATGGGAGATCGCCTATTCGAGTCCAACTGCCAGTGCCGGATGCGCCGCTCTTGCGGTATACACCATTATTTGCCGCGGTCGCGTCGCTCATGACCCAAGCCATGGTATTGGCGGCCTTGCTTAGGTCGGCGTCTAGCTCAGCCTTCGTAGCGTATATCGCGCCAGCATTGGCGGAGATCGCGGTAATGAACGACTCAAGCCAGGAGCCCCAGGCGCGAGCTTCTGACTTCTTTACCTTTTTGGCCCCAGATGATGGAACGCCAGAGGTGTTGTAATCATCGAAGACTACTGCGGCTGTAGGTGCTGGCATTCAATTCTCCATGTGTGGAAGTGTTCGCGCAAGGCGACTTAACGCATCACGGCTTTTATTGTCAGGTGACGGTAAATGCGCCAGTTGCTTGCGGGGTAGCCGCTACACCGGATGCGTTTATGGCCTCAATGAAGCCATATTTGATTCCCGCCGTTAGGCCGGTGATGACGCGACTGTCCGCGGAACTAGGCGATCCGTATTCAGGGGGAGCCACGTAGGTCGCTCCGACGAACGTGTTGCTTGTGTTCCAATAGCAACGAGCCGCTGCATAGTTGGCGCTATTCGGCGCCGTCCAATTGAACGTAACCTGCCCTGCACCGCCGGTAGCGGATGCACCGGTGACGACGCCAGGCGGGTTTGAATCTGCCGTGGATGTTCTGATTTCATAATCAGTCCAATCAGAACTTGCGCCGCCTGACCACGTTCTCAACCTGAACTTATACTGCACACCATCGGCGAGATACCCAGAGCGAACCTGTGTCTCGCCGGCCGTGGATACGACTGACTGAGGTCCGGTGGATCCAGACGTTTTTTCCCACTCGAGCTCGTATGTAAGCGACGCAGAGACAAAATCCCAGGTGGCCAAGGCATATGCGGCAGACGATCCGCCGGAGACTACTTCCGTCTGGATTACAACATCGAAATTAACGGGAACCGGTGCACTTGATGGTGGAATGATGATAATGGATGAGCCAGGGTCACCCTCTTCTGTCGCGGCGTTGAAATCATACAGCCCCGATGGCACAACAATACCACTAAAGGTCACAGTCATATCCCGAAGAGAAACCGTCACCTTCGACGTGATCTCGATTACGGCGTCGGAAAGTTTTGGCGCGTATTGGATGCGCACGAACCGATGATAGGCAACATCGTTATCTGGGTCATAGTGAGCGGTGATACTGACCCGTGCGCCATTGCGGCGAATGTATGCGAGTTTCTGCAGGCGCTGGATATGGTTGTGTGTTTGCACCGCGACATTATCGACTGTCGCTGTTCTTTCTGTGTCTTCGCCGACATATGGATTGCCATAGATCGCAGCGTCGTTGGTGTTGTAGAGGTCGCTCGGGTCAGTAAACCGACCACGGACAGCCAGAACAGTCGTCGCAGGATCCACATTGGCGTTAAGACCAAATGAGATGATCTCGTCTCGCGTCAATGTAATTGACGGCGCCACATATTCGCCAGCGTGAACGCCAATCAGGCCATCGGCACGCTCATAGACGACAAGTTCTGCGGCCTGATCTAGCGTCTTGCCTACTTCGATAGGGTCGCTGTTGGCACGAAACCACATGCCGCCGTAATACCGGCTCTCTGTGCCGCCGCTCTTGTTTGTTACGGTTTGGTCGCAAACATTGGCCGCGTTGATCCAGTCGGGAAGATACATGTCGTCGAGCGACAACTTGCCACCATATGGACTGGTCAGGTGCCAAAGGCGCATGATGGCAAGATTTTTTGTGAATGCAGTCGTGCCGGTGCGGGGATCGTACAGCAGCATTCCGTCCATAACGGCCGAATGCTCCGGCATCTGGTTTGGGTATACCTTCAGGTAATCCTTGGACGGCGCGGTGTAGCAGCGCAGCCGCACAGACGCCAAACCATCTCCGCGATGATTTGAGCTCCATATCGTCGAAAATGTCGAGGCTATATCAGAATATGCAGTCTCGGCAGGGAGACCAATCCTGGATGTGATTTGTACGTATGCATTGCCATCATCATTGAAATGCCCTGGAGACACGACATTGCCGGAGCCATCCAGCGTCACCGCCTCATCATGCAGATAATGCTTTACATATCCCTGGATTCGATGGCCTGCGTGGACGAGAATGTGGTACGCAATTCCGTTCTTTTCCTCAAGGAACACGTAGTCGCCGGCCTTCTTGACGCGACCCAGCACTATGGGTAGCGATGGAACCGACTGTTTGAGATTGTATGTGCCGTCTTCTGGCTTGGGTACGGACGGCCTGGGAGTGAGCGCTCGAGACAGAAGTGTGGCACCTGCCGCAAGGCCGCCGTAAAGAAGCGCCGCAGTGCCGAGGTAAAGCACATTCGCGGCAGCAACCGTCGTTGCCGCCGACGATACGATCAGCGGGATCAGCTCAAGACCAGTCATGAAAATTCCTAAATGGACCAGATCGCCAGAGGCCTCGCCGCCATGCTGCCGATGCGATTGGTGAAGCGCACCAGCCAGCGGCTGCCGTCGAAAATGGCGCCGAACTGCCGTTCCGGATTATTTGGAGAACCGATGACGCCGACAGCGCCACACACAGGCACCGCCAGAGCGCGAGCGTTGATACGTGCTGCCGCGGCTTCCATTAGCGGCACACAGCCGCCGGCGGCCCTGACAATGGCTAGGTATTCGGCCTCGCTGGCGAACGCCCCGCGCCAGTTTTCGACCGGATCGCGATGACCAAGCCAGATCGCCCAAGCGGCCGGAAACAGCATGCAGTTCAGCGTCGCCGGATCCCAGTTCTTTCGTTCCTGGGCGGCCAAAAACGACAAGAGCGCCGAATCTAGCCCCACTGCGGCCATCTGACTGTTTTGTCCTTCAGGCCAGGGATGCGCTCGCAGAATTTATCATCAGCCGCGGATGGGTTCAGAATCTTCGCCCTGGCGCGCTGGTCGACATCCGACAGCACGGCGCCGTTGGTCACCGAGCGCAGCGTAAATCGGTTCGCGATATCCACCTGGATCGTCGAATTGATCCCCTTATCGCTGGCGCTATCAACGAAGTTGAGGTTGGAAATGGTGCCGGTGAATTTAACGATGGGCGAGCCGGTTGGTTGGTCGTAGTCGTCGCATTTCTGAAGCAAGATGCGAAACCGTGAGCCAACGATGCTACCGGCCTGATAGTCGGCCCAAATCGCGTTGCTCTCCGCCTCCCTGATGCCAGAAAGCACCAGCGACAACGTGAACGCCTCGGCATTGATTGCCGCCTCGATCTGCGCCAGCGCGTCCTCCGTAAGCACGCAGGCGCGATAGACATCACCGTTGGAATCGATTAGCGGGCCGCCGGAGCCATCCCAAAAACGAAGCGTGCCAGATGGAAGCTCCACCTGGCACAAAACACGAAGACTGGCCAAACCGTCCTCCAATCAATGATGCTAAATCAGCGAATTCCAGTAATCAGTCGCCTCGACGAAGCTGACGTTTGGCCGCGTGCCCTTGGTGATCGCATCCTGCGTGATGTCCATGCCGCGGTCTTCGGCCAGATGGCAAAGGCAGGTCGGCCGGTCGAAATTCAGATCGGCGCCATCCGGAATGAGCTCCCGCACGCTTGGCGAGATCGACACAGTCCATGTATCGCCGTCGATCTCGGTAACGGGGCCGGTCTCGTAGAGCGCGTTGTTGTAGCTGAAGCGCACGCCGACCAGATCGGCCTCAGCCTTGATGATGCGTAGCTTGATCGATGTGGCGGCCAGTGGCGTCACGCCGACGGACACAACCGAAATAGCGTTCTGCTCGTATTCGGTGTCATCGCCAAATGTCGTGTCGTCGCTATGCGTCGCCTCTGTCGTCGGCTCGAAATGGCCGGAAGCGTAAGGCGCCGATAGCGATGATGGGACGCGCACGACAACCAGTCCGGAACGTCCGCCCAGCTTCTGCCGGATCGCCTGCCAGGTCTTCCACTGATCGCGATAGCGGTTCTGAACGACGACACCGGTATAATCTATCGCCCAATAACCCAGATCCGTGCGGATGACCGGCTCGACGCCGCCAAGGGATCTGCCGCCGCTTCTCGTGAAAGCGACGACATTGGCCTGCACCTGCTGCGGTGTCAGCAGGCAGAATGGCCATTCGACGACATCAACCATTTCTGTAATCTCCGCCAGCGCTGTCGTTCTGATATTTCGCCATGGTCGGAACCACCTGCTGGTTAGCGGCGCTCAAGATGCGCGGGCTGGCCGCGGTCACCGTGTCTTGGCTGACGCTCTTCACGTAGGCTCGCAGGCCGCCGGTGTCGTCGACGGAAACGCCGACCTGGATCTGCGTCTTGCCTCCACCGCTTGTTTTCGTGCCGCGCGGCAGGACAACCTCGCCACGCTGAAGGATGGCAGGCACTTCGCCAGGCTGCAGGCCCGCGACGCCACCGGTGTGGTAGCGCTTGGCACCAGCGAACGTAGAAGGCGACACGGCGCGCCCGTGGCCATATCCATCCGAACCGGCGACGCCGCCGGAATGGAGGATGCCGGGAATAATCATGCCGCCGAGGAGGCCGCCACCGCCGCCGCCAAACAATCCACCGCCGCCCGCCCCACCAAAGATGGCGTTGAGCGAAACATCGATCAGCTTGTCGACGACCTTGTCGAGGGCGCCCGCCAGCGCTTCCGCCGCAGACTTGCCGCTGCGCAGATCGCTGATGAAGCCGCCGACGACGTCCCGGCCCAGGTCGCGGAACTCTTCTGCCGATTTTTTCAGCCGCTCCTGAGAAACCTTCAGACCTTCGCTGGCCGAAGACGCTTTAGCATAGTTCGTTGACAGCGTGTCGATGCTCGCGGCTAGCTCTGGTGTGATCGTGATGCCGGCCTGCTGCGCCTCAGAGAGGAGCTGCTGCTGGATCTTCGCCTTCTCGACCGCGAAGCCATAATCGTTGATCAGCGGATTGAGCCGCGCCTGAGCCGCGTACTCGGCATTCAGGACGTCGATGCGCTTCTGAATGTCGTCAACGCTGCCCTGAAAAATCTGATCCGGCGTTTTCTTACTGCCGAGACCAGCATCGTTCATCGAGATGCCGGTGCCCGAGAGGTAAGCCTCAGCCTCCTCCTTGCGACGGCCCGGGTTTGAACTCAGCGCCGCAATGGCCTTCGCCACCTTCTCCGGCCCGCCGCCATCCTGGATGGCCTTAACGACCGCATCGGGCAGCGAACCGTAATTGTAGGCAATCGACGTCAGCGCCGCCTGCTGAGCCTCGGAAAGGCTCTTCCAGGTGTCGATGCCGATGGCCTTCTGAATGCCGTCTTGGAACTCCATGATGCGGCGAGAAAGGTCTCGCTGCGCGTCATCAAGCGTGACGACCGTATCCTTGGTTACTTCTTCGATCTGGCCGTTGGCGCGTGTGGCCGTGTCCGAGCCGAATCCGACGCGGTAATGGTTCGTGTCCCATTTCGCGTTGGTGATGAAGCCCTCAAAAGAACGGATCATCCGCGCGGCGGCTGACTTTCCGACTTCGTCGAGCTGAGCCTCATCGATGTCGTACTGGCGCGCCTCTTCTCTGTTCATGAACCGGCCGCCGCCGGAATACACAGGAGGAACAGTGCCCAACGGGCTTTTGTTGATCTGATTTTGGAGCGTCTGATAGTTCTTGGCATATTCAAGAACCTGGTTCGTCGCCTCCGCCATCGCCGGGATAAGATCGGTTTTGATCTTGCCGGCAATCGTCGAGATTGCGTCTCCACCCTGCGCGCCGAGGCCTAGAGCCTGCGAAGTAAGTGTGGCAAATGCTTCCTTCGCTTGCTGCCCGGTGAGGTTAAGAGTCTTCAGGCGCTTCTGCGTTTCCTCAAGAGCATCCTGCAGAGGCAGAGATTCGTTCGCCGACAAACGCAGCTGCTTAGCCAGTTCCCTGATATTCTCAGGGATGCCTTTCATACCCTCGATGCGCTCCATCTCCAGCGAAAATTCGCGGAAATCAGGAACGTCTTTCTTGAGCAGCGACAGCGCCCTCTGAAAGTCGCGAACGGTCTGCGTCGCGCCATGGAAGTCGTCGATCGGCACGCTCAGAAGATCGCCGGCGAGATCCTTGCTGGCCGCGGCGATGGCCTTTTGCAGGCTGCCAAATTCATCCTTGAGCTTCTGCAGCTCAATCTTCTGCACCGACGCCGAATAACCCTCGACGCTGGCCTTGGCGACGCCCCATGCCTTGTCGAAAGACTGGATGAGCTCGGCGTGCGCCTTCAACAGCTTTTCAGCGTCCGGCACATCAGATTTCAGCGTCGAGAAATACTGCACCGCTGCGCCGGCGAGGCCGATAAGCGCAAACGATGCCAGCGAGATCGGGCTGACCATCGCTGAGAACGCGCCGCCGAGCGTCTTCACGATGCTGCCAAGACCGCCGCCGGTAGACGACAGCGCCTGCGACACCTGGCTGCCCTGCTGCATCATAACCTGGAAAGGTGACGCACCGCCGGCAAGCGAGGTCGCGATATCGTTGAGCTGGAATGACAGGTTCTGCACCGCGGCGCGCTGGGCGCCGAGCGATGCCTCTACCCTCTTGCCGGATCCAACGAAGCTGTTGGCAGCGTTGTCGTTTGCCCTCTTGAATTTCGTCTCGATCTCTGTTGCAGTTTGGCCAGCACGCTTTGCGATCGCCGCGAGCTGCTTCTCTGACTGCTTCTGCGTGAATTCGATGGAGACGAGCAGCCGCGCGAGATCTTCAGTGGTTGCCGCCATCTTGGCTCCAATTTATGAGGGGAAATATGGATGCCGCAGCAAGATCACTTGTGATCGCTACATGCTTGGTGATGTTGGCCGCCGTTGGATATCTTGCGATCGGAGAATACCGGTCGAAATATTCCAGCGGCGCGCAAACAAAGGCGCTCATCGAACGGAACCAAGAAACAAGGCAGCGGTTCGACAACGCCTTTGGTCGCTAAAATCCTTCAATGCCAAGGTTTGCCAACTGCTCGTCACCCATCGCGGGCGGCAGCGCCTCTTCAGTCTGGTGCGCCTTGCGATAGCCTTCGGTGCAGGCGGCGAACTCCCAGAGCGTGCAGTCGTCGACATCGCGCGGCGTGAAGCCGATTACGGCGCCAGCGGCATAGTAAGACGACCACTTGGTTTTGCCATTTGGCAGCGGGTTAGGATCGGTCTTGCCGTCACCTGCCCCGCTTCCTACTCCCCCGGCTCACCGCTTGGCTGGTCGTCAGTTTCCCACATGATGAACCGGCGCAGGATGTCTGCGGCCGGAACAGCGAGCGCATACGGGCTGGCAATATCGAGCGCCGAGTCCAGAACCTTCTGGGCGTCACGCTCCTGCATGCCGCCGCCGATAAGGCCAAGGCGGATCGGCTGGATAACATCATCGATCTTGAACTGCGAAGACAGCAACCGCATCAGCACAACGGCGCATCCTGCGTCGCTGCGCTGCTCGATGGCGCGCAGCTCGCCGATGCCGAGGCGGAAAGAATGCTCTCCGCCCGGCCATACGATCTGTTCTGCTCCGCGCATTAGGGCTTCATCGTCCGTGTGGGGATGCCGTCAAATTCGATCGACAGTTCAGCCGTAACCTTCGTGCCGCGCTCCGCCTGGTTGTTGATCGAGACGAGATAGGCATTGCCGGTCTCGTATTCGGTGTCGCCAACGGCAGCGTTCACATGATGGATGCGGATACTCTTGGTCTGGCCCGACTCCCACCAGTCAAGCAGGATCTCGTGGCTCTGTGCAGCCCAAACGCCGGAGGCGGAGATCGTCGCTTCGGACGACTGAACCGCGCGCCCTACCTGGGCGGGCAAGGACTCGTCGTCACACGATGGGACTTCAGAAGTCGCCATGTTGTGCTGGCGATTGATGCCTCTAGAAGTGAGGCCGCAGATTCGCGAATAGACGCCGCTGCCGTTGGTCGTCTCCACTTCGAGGACCATCTGATGGAAGTTAGCAGTTGTCGCATACGCCATTTGGTTTTCCTTTCATGGCAAAGAAAAACCGCCGGTGGTGCGGCGGTTCGCTAGTGCGTTTGTTTGGATCGAGAGCATCAAGCCACCAGTTGGAATTTGGCGCCCTTGCTCATGTTTTCAGAGCCCCACAGTGGCTGCAGGTTGCTCAAGCACCACGCCATCTTAAACTGGAGGCACTCTGGTGTGCTGTACTCAAATGATGCCAGAGGACGAATGTGATCGATATGCCAATCACCGTAATTGTCCCAAGACATACCTTCAGTGAATTGCCGCTCAAGGTGATCCTTGAGCTCATCGACGGTATAGCCAAGGATGTCGAAAGTCCTCTTTCCGGCCTTTAGGCTTCCGCCTATCGCCCGACGAACCGCTGCCCGCATAGTCCACTCAAGGTGTCCTTTTGGGGTTGACCTTTTGGCGTCGTTATATCGTTTTGCGGAGGCTCGCACTTTGTCGCGGTTATCGACTACCCACGTCTTTGAGCGCTCCGCTCCAGCCTTTTTGGCGCAGGGCTTGCACAACACCTGGCTTGCGTGCTTGCGCTCAAAACCATCTCCGCACCCTTCACAGGATACAATGAATCCAATGATCGTGCGCGGTCTACGGGTGGCGTCCTGATGGCGACCGCGCTCACGGCGAACGATTACCTTGCACTCTTCGCAAAATTTGTGAGTGGCTCTGCCATTGCACTCGCCCTCAACACCGCATCGCTCACAAAGATACCGGCGAGGTGGGCTCTTGTTATCAGCACGATAAGCTGCGTCAGAGGCCATCTTGCGTGCATTCTTGCAGCTATCGCAATATAGGCGCCTTCGACTACGCGTCTCGACCACCGCATCACAATCGGCGCAATTGATACTGAGAACGCTCATCGGAGCGCGCTTCTTGACTTCATCCATGCGATAATCCCCAAAGCCAATGACTATCTAGGATTTTTCAACAAATTTGTCAAGAATTTGCCGCCGTGGCGGCTTTGTCTTCGTCGCTCGTCCGATAGAAACGGCGTAGTCGACGAAATCATGCGGGAAGCTTTGAGGTTCTGGCTTTGCCCTTGCGTGGAAGCCTAAACGGCTGCCAGGACGGCTCCAGTGAACCTCTTCATGGAATACGGCCCAGGCCATCAATCCGGCTCCTGGATGCTAGCCGTGACGCTGACAATGCCGTGTGTCGTCAGGCCGTCTGCATCGGTGAAGACCCGGCTGAATTCGACCATGATCTCGGCCAGTGCATTGTCAGTAAGGTCTAGCTCCTGCAAATGCAGAGCCTTCGTAACGAGATGAACAAGCCTCTTGGCCTCCACCTGCCCGACAGCCTTGCTCCAGATATCGATCTGGAATGTGTGCACGCCGCTGGTGACGCAATCGGCGCCATCCTCGACCGTGTCAGAAGGCCCGAAGCTGATGTATGCCGTCTTCGTCTTGAAAGGATCGGCCGGCACCTTGTCATAAACGCCACCGGCCAGAGCCGTGATGTCGGTATTCAGTCGAAGCGTGTCATAGACGAGCTTCTGCAGTTCAGCCTGCGGCGCTTCAGCCATCAGTCAGCCTCCGCCGCGATAGGCGGCCCTTGCAATCTCATCGCGGCTCGAGTCTGGCGCTTGATGCGGCCCTGAATGCGCTTTCGCAGCGATCGGTATGATGGAAAGAAGAATGGCTGTGCATGCGCTCCAGGGTGCCCGGTTGCGTCACCGCTGAAACTCTTGTTTCCGCCGCCCTGCGCCACGTTGTGCGGCGCCGTACCGAACTCCACCCAGGCAGCATAGAAAGCCTTCTCGCTCCCAGCGTAGACGGTGATGCGCAGGCCGCGCTCGTTAGGGTCGCTCTGCGCGATGACCTTTGATCCCGCCGGAGCATTGCCCCAGGTCCAGCCGATGCTATCGCGCAGGTCGCCGGTGTCCTTTGGGACCAGTCGCTTCATCATGGCGACCAATTCATCGGCGCCTTGCTCCATTGCGCCACGAGCGGCCAGCTCGATGCGCTTAGGGATCATGGCAAACCTTTTATTCAGGTCGCTTATTCCCTGCACCATGTGCTGCTCCGGCCTCTACTACGCGACAACGCCGCGCTCGCAGAGGAAGTCGATCGATTTGTTTTCGGTGGAGCGCGTCACGTCGCGGATCGCGTATTCCGTGCCTGTTCGCGTGTCCGTGATGCGCCAATCGGCCGTCACGCGCCTCGTTGCAGCGCTCGCCCTTACGCGGATGACTTGCGGATGGCGGTTCTCAAGCCTTGCGGAAATGACCGCCTCGCCGCCACGCATATGGATGAATTCGGCAGCATCTTGGAACTGCTCGATCCAGCCGGCTACGGTGTTGCCATAGCCGTCATCTTGCTCATTGCGAACAGCGAAGGAGACGCGCTCTTTCAGCGCGCCTGCCGTCATTACGGGCTCGCAACGCCGCTGTACTGGAAGTCGACATTGAGCACGGTCGTCGATGCCGCGAGGCCGACGAGCGTGTAATAGTCGCCACCCGTGATGTCTGCTACCGGGCAAAGCTTGCCTGGTGTGTCGGAGAGGTAATAAGCAACGCCAGCCGTCAGAACGGCGCCGAGCGTCACCGGACCCTCTGTCTGCACAACGATCGGCTGATTTGCGGCCGCGCTGTTGAGCGCCACGCCGATATTGCCGGTCTGGCCGCGAGCTTCGGCGGTTGCCGCATCGCTATCGGCCAGTTGCCATTTGCCGGTCGTGGCCGTATCGAGATAGACAATGTCGCCTGCCGCAATGGCAGCGCCAGCGATGCCGGTCTTTGTCGGCACGCCTGCGCTCGCCACGACGCTCGATGCCGTAATTACGATGTCTGCCATAAGAAGTCTCCGTCACATGCGCTTAAGGTTCAAGAAGCAGGCGTCTCCATAATGCTCAATTGCTGCCTTGTCGTAAGCCTCGGCGGCCTGAAGTGCAGTTTGGTGATGTCCGAGATGAAGACGAACACCATTTACATTGATGTAAGACATCCACTTTCCATTTGTTTTGTTTAACGAAACGCCCTTGAATCCTGATGAGTTGTTTTTTGGCGGTGGGCCGGCTATCTTAATCTTTGCCGTTATTTCACCGGTCCTTTTTCGCTCATCGGGATCAGAGTAGCGCCGTATGTTTGCGTCTGATATTTTTGCGCGCTCCGACGAATCCTCGTACCTGCTTTTCAGTGAGATACTGATGCGATCTCGAATTCCCGGATTCTCCGCATATCTTTTTAGGTGAGCTCTGCGCAGATTTGCTCGTTGCTCATCAGTCGCCTTGCGACCTCGCACCGCCTCTGCTTGGCGGGACACGGCCTCAGGTGATTTAGACTTCCCCTTAAGTGCGGCACTTCTCTTGGCCCGCGTCTCGGCGCTCTGAACTTGCCCCTTGACACCCTCGCCGCCATCAGTGAGGTTCATCAATGGTGCACCTTTAGCGCGATATTCAGCGATGAGCGCGACTTCCATCATCATGGAATCTTCCTGCGTCATCCCTGATGCCAAAACACACATCATCACTTCCGCGCCTGCGTCGACGACAGATCCAATCCAGCGCGACTTCTTCCACCCCTCCTTTGGAGCCTGGCTCAGATGGAGGGAAAGCCTTGAATATGGATTATTGGTGATGCCAATGTAGCGAATTTCTTCTAGTGCGCGGCTATCGACTAGGCCATAAACAAACCATGTATCGGCGCGCCGAGGCGCATTGCGCCTGTCGTAAATTTCCATGCAAGGTGTCCAATCCTGCGTCCAGTTGTTGTATTCGGCAGGCGCCTGGACAGACGCTTTTCGGGAGCTACCCTAGCCGAACAACACAATATAGGGTTTTGCGCCTATATTATCCAGCCGTTATTGCGGCGGGTTGGCAGTCGGGCCGGTGGCCGGGTAGCCAAGAACAGCAACGCCAGAGATGAAGATGTTGCCGGAGTCATTGCCGGACGGCGTAACGGTCACGCGCACATAGCGCTTGGTGCCGATATAGCCGATCTTGCGGCACTCGTTGTCATCACCGAAGTCGAACGAAGCCTGCGTCAGCGTGCCGACGAGCTGGCTTGCGGGAACCGCCGCAGCATCGGACAGGTTGGCGACATCGCCGGCGTCGACCGTGACTGCGAACGTGGCGTTCGTGTCGGTGTTGGTGCCGGTCACGATAACGAACTCGGCGGCATTGTAGCCGGCCGTGTCGATGATGGCGGAAACGATGGCAGTGTTGTCGGTGCGTGCGGCAATCGGAACGATCAGCGGCACGACGTGCAGGGTGTTGTGAATTTCACGATTTGGCATGGTGGTTCCTTTCGGTCAGGCGAAGCGGCCGACCCGATATCTTTCAAGAATTGATGATACGCCCATCGGCAGATCGACTGCCTTTAGGTCTGTGGTGACGGCCTCGCGGTGTTCGTAGAAGTGACCGACAAGGAGAAGGATCGCAGCGCGAAGATCGGGCGGCAACGTCGCATATCCGCAAGCGAAAGTGACCTTGACGGCGCCAGGCTCGCAGTAGATTTCCGGCCATGCCGTGTCTCGTGCTGGCCAAATACGCAATGGGCTTGTGTCGAGATCAAATCTCAAGCCAGAGACAGTCGCTGGCGATCCGCTGGCATCCGTGTAGGCCACCGATGTGACCGATGTGACCGGGCCAAGCGGCACAACTATCTCGCACGGAAAGTGGTCAAGAGACATGCGCCACGTCTGCGGAGAAAGCGCTATGCCTATGCCGTTAGGCCCTTCAATGGCGGCCGTCGCAGCAGCCACCATTGCCGTGATATCGGCGTTATCGTCATCGTGGAAAACACGCAGATGACGTTTGGCCTCGTCGACGGACACAACCGGAGAGGCTGGCGCTACCGTCCTGACCAGTCGCGTCCATTCGTTCATTTGCGGCGGCCTCGGCGTTCCTGGGTGGGCGCGACAACGGCAGTCTCGATCTCGGTGGCCGCAACAGCCACTTCGGCTGGAGCCGCGGCGACTGCCTTTTCAGCGATCGCGTCGCAAAGATTTTCCCAGCCGTTGCCGACGCGCGCGGCGAACTCCTCAGAATCCACTTCATCGCCGAAATTGTACGAAAAGTCGGCGCCGACCAAACTTGTATTTACCTTGACGAGCATGCCGCCCTCCATGTGGTGGGCGCCGCCATTTTCTGACGGCGCCGCTTTGATTACGGATGCAGCAGGGTCTTGACAGCCGCGCTATCGAGCAGCTCACCATCGAGGCGCATGAAGCCGATCAGACCAACCTGACCAAAGTCGGCATAGCGCTCAACTAGACGCTTCATTGCGAACTCGCTGACAACGCGGACGGCATACTTGTTCATCGCGCCGAACAGCACGGACTTGTTGCCGGTGCCGATGTCGGCGATCGCCTGGTTGATCGAGTAGCGATAGTCGCTGATGCTCGCAGGTGCGCCACCCTTGACGTCTGCCGGCTGCCAGATGTAGTTGCCGTTCAGATCCTTGAGCTTGCGCAGCGCCTTCAGCGTGCTGTCGTTGAACTGCCAACCAACCGACGGGTCAGAGCGGTAGGCCGGATCGACCGAGTGCTCGAGGTTGAACAGGTCGTCGAAGGTGATGGCAGATGCGCCAGCCGCAGCTGTGGTGCCGGCAGCGGAAACGATACCGTTCGGCTTGGAGGCGCCGTCGCCGGTCGTCAGGTGCCGGTTGGCAATGCGGCCGATACGCTCAGACATTGCATCGCGAACGATGCCCTCGACGTCCATGACAGCGTCCTGCAGAAGCTCATCGGAGATGAGAACGACGCCGGAGGTGTATTTGTAGGCGTCGAGCGACTTGGTGCCGAAGGCGATTTCCGAAACGGAAACCTGCTGGTTTTCACCGATAAGCGCGCCTTCGTTGCCGGTGTCGTTCATCGACGGCATCGTGATCGTGGCGCCGGTAGCGGTATTCAGCATGCGGGTCACGCCAGGATCCATCATCGGACCCCAAGCCTTCAGCGACTTGATGAGCTCCGCCAGGAACTGGCCGGGGACGAGATAGCCGCCCTGGGTCTGGGTGCCGACGGACTGCCCGCGCTCTTCGACTGCCTTCAGGATGCTGCGCTGCTCAGGCGAAAGGCTGGCACGGCCGCCGCGAAGGAATCCGCGGAAAGCTTCTGCATAGAGTTCGTCGGCGGTCTTTTCGACCTGACCCGGCTTGACGGTGCGGGATTCGCCATTCGGGCGGCGCTCGTCAGCAGCATTGAGGTCGCGCTCGCGGGCTTCAAGAGCCTCTTCGCGCTTGATGCGCTCTTCGAGCTTGTCGTACTCGGCCATTGCCTTGTCGTGCGCAGCGTCGATTTCGGCAACGCGAGCTTCGGCAGTGTCGTCCTTGATTTCGTCACGGAGCGAGCGGGCTTCGGCGACGAGACGCTGCTGCTTCTCGCGCATTTCAGAGATTTTCATGTGCTTTTCCCATAGAAAAGCCCGCATGGGAGCGGGCCCGTTGTGGTGGTGCTTGGCGGTGACAGCGCTTTGGTCAGCGCATGCTGCGGACCTTGAGTTCCAGGTCCATCTTCAGGCGCGCGCGGTGAGCGGCCTTGCTTACCGGCGCTGCCGCCGGATCTTCTTCGCCCTCTACGGGCGTGATTTCTGACGGATTCGCCGATCGCCATTCCTCGAGCGATCGAACACCAATCGTGGTGTCTTCGTAGGCCGGGAAGGCAACTGCCGACACCTCCATAAGCTCCAAAGCTTGGATGGTGCGCACCGGCACCTCGCCGGTCTCGTCCCAAGTTTCCTTGGTGACGCGGAAGCCGAAGCTCATGCCGCTGATATCGCCGCGCTCTACGAGCTCCCATATATCGTTGCCGTCCGTGGTGTTCGGCACATCGATCTCGACCTTGAGTCCGGTGCCATCCTCGGCCAGCCGCAGCGTGCCGCTCTTCGTTCGTCCGATGACCCTGCCCGGGTCGTGGTCGACGAGCGCTCGGATGTCGCCTTTAATGGCTGTCGCAAACGCACCAGGAGCGATCTTCTCCTGGAAGTACCCGCCAATCATGGCGAGCCGCTCAAAGACAGCCGCGTAACCTACCAGCGTCCGCTTGTCGTCTTCGGCTCGCGTCTCAACCCCGAGGCCGGCCGCGCGCTTCTCAATGTTTGTGGTCATGCGGCCTGCGCCCCGTCGTTCTGATTGTTGTCGTTGGCTGGCTTAGGCGCATTGACGGTGCTCTGCATTCCCAAGGGGACAGTCGCACCCTGGATATGCAGCTTTGCCGCCTCGCCGCCCTGTGCTGGCCAATTCTCCATGCCGCGCACTTCGTCGGGCGTGTTGATGGCGTTCTGGATCGCAGTCGCGTAGCCGTCCATGCGGGTCTTGAAATCGCCGCGAAGGAGACCGTCGACATTGAACTCTACGAACTTCGACTTGTTGCGCGCTGTGAACAGCTTGAGGTTTAGCTCCTGCTCCCACGCCTTGATCCACTGCGTCAGCGTGTGCTTGACGAAGTGCAGATCCTGTTGCTCGGTGTTCGAAAACGTGCCGTGCGTCAGATCCTGCAAAAAGACAGGCGGGATATCGAAAATCCTCGCGATTTCCTCAATCTGGAAGCGGCGAGCCTCTTCCATCTGGGATTTCTGCGGATCAACGCCTACCGGCTTCAATTCATGCCCTGCAGGCATGATCATGACGTTTCGACGCTCGGCGTTGGCGTCTTTAACCGCCTTCTCGACGTCTTGGGCGGCCCTCGTTGCAGCTGCCGGCGACGGCATTGGCCCATAAAGCGCAAGCGGAGGCACTCCGCCATTGGCGAAGAACTTGCGGGCGTATTCGTCAAGGGCCAGCGCCAAGCCGACCGCGCCCTTGAGCTTGCTCACCGGGTCGATATGCGTGATGCCGTCAGGCTTCAGCATGAATGTAAGATCGATGACTTCGCTGGCCGCGTAGACGACGGTGCGTTCACCGTCCCTATAGCGGTACGACTTGCGGCCGTTATTTCGCTCTATGGTCAGTTTGTCGACGTCAAGCGGCCAGATGTTCATGACCCTGCCGGCCTTATTGCGCTCAATAAACGAGACGCCGCGGCCGCGCAGAAGAACGCTCACCATCATGGCCTTGCGCCACATGAACGACGTCAGTTCGTCGTTTGGAGCGTCATGAAGGATGCCATAAAGCGGATCGTTTTCGACCGTCTCGCGGCCTTTTTCGCCTTTGCGAAAGACCTGGAGCGGCAGACTGGCGATCGTGCCTGCGATAAAATTGATGGCGCACCAGACGGCTGGTACCTCAAGCGCTGTCTCATAGTTGACGACAACGCCTGCGACGCTATGCCATTCATTGAACAATGTGCGCCATGCGTTTGGGTCTGAAAGCGAAACGCTAGGGCTTTCAATGGTGGCGCGCGTCTCCGCCGCCACCCTATCCTTAAAAGGCCACATTCATATTCCTTGCCGCCGTCACACGACGGCAATCTTGAAGTCTGGATTTTCCCAAGGTGATATCGCCGGCTTGAGCTCGACAACGCCATCCACCGCAGCGCCAACAGCCATCGCCGCAGCAACGGCAGGGTCGATGCGAACCGTGGATTTCTTCTTTGAGAACCACTGATTGCCCATGAGCGGGTCAGTTTCGATCGCCACACCCATCAGGGCGCCCAAAAGCACCGGCGAACGCCGTAGCCTGATGCGCTCCTCAAGGATGAGCTCCTCGAGCGCCGCAACGCTGCCCGGCATCCAGAGGCCAAGAGGCTTCGGCAGACCGGCCGCCTCAGCCGCCGCTACCTTCTCCGGAGATGGAGCGGCGCGTTTCTTGCCGCCCTGCGGGTGATTTACCGTCTGGATTCCGGCGCCGTACGCGTCAAGTTCTTCAGCGAACTTGTCAAATGCGTAATTGTCGTACGCCAGGACACCAATGCCATGCTCGGTGTTGAGGCGAGCGAATAGAGCAGCAACATGATCATATCGTACACGTGAGCCCTCCGGCGCATTGATGTAGCCCTGATCGAGCCAGAGCCGGTAAGGGACGTGATCGACCTTCGACCGCTCATCCATTGTGTCGCGCGGCGTGAACGCCTCGATCCACAAGTCGAATGTCGGAAGGTCCGCCTCAGTGCCGTCTGCCCGAGTGATGCGCTTCGTGCCGGTCTCGACGACGAATGCCGCCGCGGTCAGATCCTTGGCGCCGGACAAGTCCAGGCCTGCCGCCGCAATCGGCTTGCCGGCGTGTTCCTCGTATGGGTCGAAGTCGACCATGACCCTTTCGAGTATCGGCCGAGGGATCCAGGCAGTGTCGGATTCTGTCCAGACGCAGAAGTGCAGGCGCAAAATGTTGTTGCGCTTCGACGGGATGTCGCGGGCCTGAGCCACGACGCCCTCGATGTATTCGTATTTCAGCGTGACGCCGAGGAGCGGATTGGCCTTCACCCAGCACGACGGGTCCGTGAACGGATCATCGTCTTTGTCTAGGGCACAGACGTATGAAAAGCACTCGTCGCTGGTGCCAAACACCTCGCCCACATAATGGAAGTCGTCGTCCGGCGTCTCGGTGCCAGCCGCAACCTTTACGGCCCACTGATGCTCCGCCCAGCAAACGCTGTTGCGGTCGCTTCCGGAGTTCGTGATCATCAGCAGCAGCGGCTGGTCGCGAAACTTGAAGCCGCGCTCGAGCATTTCAAGCGTATGGCCGTTAGGGTGTTCGTGGATCTCGTCGCAGAGTGCGACATATGGACGAGGTCCGCTGTGCGCCTGCTCGCGAGAGATAGGCCGAAAGAACGATCGCGACTTGATGTGCGCTAGGTTCCAGACCGGGTTGCCGCCCGACGGCGTCAATTCCCGCTTCAGCTTCGGCGACTGCTCATACATCGCGACCGAGTCGCGAAATAGAACGAATGCCTGCGCCTTGTCCTTGCCGGCCGCGTAAATCTCCGCCGCGGCCTCGCCGTCTGCGGTCATGCAGTAGAGGCCGACAGCTCCAGCGAATGGCGACTTGCCCTGCCCCTTTGCCTGCTCGATGTACGCGCGCCGGAAGCGCCGGACCACCTTGCCGTTCTCGTTGGTGCGCTTCCATCCGAACAGTGAGCCGGCGATGAACGCCTGGCTGGGCTGCAGGATGAATGGCTTGCCTTCGAACTGGCCGCCATTGAGGCGGAGCACGTCGCGACAGTAGCCGATGAAACGCGCCGCGCCGGCGGGATCCCATATCAGGCCGCGCTTCTTACCGTCGCGCAGATCGTCGAGGTGACGGCGGCAGGCATTGCGCACGTGCGGGCCAGCAACAATCTCGCCCGAGACAACCGCCTTCGCATATGCCGTGGTAGGGTCAGAAATACTTGTCGGCGGGGTCTTCTTCTTCGCCACCTGGCTTAGCTCCCGCCTTCGATGCGTCCGCGGGTGTCGCCCCCATCTGCCCGAGGCACTGCCTCAGCAGGTTGAGCGCCTGCACGCCAACGTCCTCGTTGGCCATAAGCCTTCCGCGCACATAACTTGCGATTTCAACGAGCGCCCTATGCGATGCATTGAGCCATGGAATTTCTTTGGCGATGGTGCGCCACGCCAGCTGCTGGCCTTCCGGCATCCATGCCGGTGGCTCGCCGAGATCATCGCTGACGGTCGGCTCGACGCGCTCTTCGAACCGGCCTTTATTCTTTTTGTCAGCACCAGTGACGGTAGCCTTCGCCTTTGGCGTTCGCGGCCTCGCCATGAAACTTTATCCTTGACAAATTTGTTGATTACTTTATCGTGGAGAAATCAAAAGGCGTCGAGCCATTGCTCCGCCGCGCTCCCCATCACCCTCAACTTTTGAATTGTGGCGTTGTGTACGAATGACCCGCGCCGGTACCCAGGGCGGCAGGCCCTAGAGATCTGACCCACCCCTCCCCAGGGCAACCCTCCATCATATCATTCTTCGATGCGATCGTCAAGCATTAAATACAATAAAATCATCTATTTATCGAACTATTTTCATCTATTTTCTAAAGCGGCCACCCATCGGCACCATATCGGATGACGTTCTGCCCTTTGTCGATGCGCTGCTTCACCCCATCGTGATGCGCTTTGCAAAGAGACTGGAATGGGCCAGACCAAAACAGTTCCTCGTTCCCTTTGTGGGGGGTGATGTGGTCGCATATGGTTGCGGCCGTTACGTCCTCAGCCTCAAGGCAGAAGCGGCATAGCGGCTCAGCGCTTAGCTGCGCCTCACGCAGGCGACGCCATGCTGCCGTCTTGTATAGGTGATGCCATGCGCTGTTGTTTGCCACGCAATCACCGTGATTGGTTGCGGAGATCTGGATTTGAACCAGAGACCTTCAGCTTATGAGGCTGACGAGCTACCAGACTGCTCTATCCCGCAGAAACGAAAGCGGCCGCTCGACACCGCAATCGCAGTGGAGCAGCCGCAGGATTACCACGCAGCGAGAGGAGGCGCGCATGGTAATGGGTAATGCCCAACGGAATGCTGCGTCCAAGCCACAAGCATCGTGCCGTAAGTGGGCAATAGGTGCATCCAGCCACTGCTCGTCAGCAGCGCCCTCCTGTTGCTTCAGGATGTTAGGCATGTAGCCACCAGCGCCACGGTACAATGCCCGGTGCGAAGACAACCACAGAGGACTAGGATGCTCATAGAAGCCGCATTGGCGCGGCCCTTGAATTGCAGCCCATAAGGCCGCGTTGGAGTTACCCAAAGCTCAGAGACTGCAACCAACTGCAGTATGGCGATGGGTCCGGAACATCGCCGGAAGAGTGTGGGATGCAATCGCATCCCTTCACTCGTTCCCGAGTATGACCCCGTTTATTAAACACCGCTGACATATTTATTTATTGCGGCGCGGAGATTTTCGTTTGCCGCTAAAAGCGCCCTCTTGCCGCCGCCTCTGAATTTTGCGTACTTTCTTGACTGACCAAGCGCGACGCCAATATCTTCCAGCGTCTTTGCCGACCTAACCGAAGCGATTGCCGCCCTGTCCTTCTCGCTCAAGTCACGCTCCGCCGCCAGGAATGCCTGCTTTTCTTCCATCTTCTCATAAACATCCTGCCATGCCTCGGATCCTCCCTTTCCACTGGGCATACGCTTCAGTCCGATAAAGTTGTCTGATATTCTTGACGCACCTAGCGAGAGTCCGTCTGGGCATTTTTTTACATCCGGCATTACCTCTGTGTTGGCAATCGCCTTAGCCAACTCCTTGGAGGCATCACCATCAAAGATAACATCTGGCTTCTTTCGCTTGCCGCGAGGTACGAACGACCTGTGGTCGACCTTGAATATCTCGGCCATGGTTGCGTTGTTGAAGCCCTTGGCCGAAGATCCGCCGCCAAGGTTCTCCTCTTGTCCATCGGTTGTGCCTAGCATTGCGCCGCGCGGCATTCTATAGTCGCCAGCGACTGGCTTGCCGTCTATACCAGCCATGGTGCAGCGTTCAGTCTGAGCGCCATCACTGAACCGAAGTTTGCCGATCTGGATGATTGGCCCAGGAATCATTCGCCCAAAGAATTCACTGTAGACATCTGGACCGCGAACGATTTCGCCTGCGATCTCCTCTTCCATGGCGTCAAGCGTCGGCTTAATTCGCCAACGGCGCTCTCCGTGCGCGTCTTTTGGAGGCTTGTTATCGTTGGCGGCAACCGTCGTCCAATTTGTTTGTACAGGCTCGGCAGTCTCTGGTTGCTGTACGAACTGGCGCAGAGCGCTAAGCTGCTCTGCAAGTGAAGCGTGCCTTGCCATCACGCGGCCTCCTGCTTCGGAGTATTATCGTTCGCCGCAATAGCCAATCCAGTGTTTGGATCCATGCCTGTTATCTTGCGATAGATGAACCTGTGGATCTTGCGCAGCATCTCCTTTTCTCTCTTCAGTAGGGCGCCGCCCTTATTGACCGGCTTTATGGCCACGCCGTAAAGAAAATCTATCTGCGACGCAGTCAGCTTGTCCTTGTGATGCTTGATCATCCAGTGGCCGAAGAACGACCACTCATTTCTAGACATATCGTTACGTGGGTGAAGGAAGCGCTGCCCAGTTGTTGGGTCGAACCAATGCGTCTCAACAACTTCTTGGCGGTTCGCTTTTGCGATGTCATTCCACCAAACGCAGTTTCCGTTGTCCATCACCACTAGGTACTTCAGGTCATCTCCCTCATACCTCTTCGCTTGGTCTCGCTGGCCTTCGTTCATGGGTGCAAATCCGTCTAGGTCGAAGCCCTCCGACTTTACGTCAATCGGCACCCAGCCAGAGCCTTCCCAATTGTTCGCCACCAAGTCCGCCCTGCCTCGCGGAGAGGAGTTGCGGAACACGTCATAGCCCTGCTTCATCAGCCAAGCTGTTGCGACATGCTCATTGATCGCACCCTTTGTATTGTGGTGGATTTCAACTTTTGCGCCTGTATCGTCAAAGACAAATGCCACTTCCGTCTCCTGCAATCGTGGTGGTTGATGGTGATTGCAGGATATATAAGGTTTTCAGATGCAAATGACAAATTTGTCAAGCAACTGCCGTGCCGGCTACACGGCGGAGCGGCAAACCTTCTTCGTCTGCTGCTGGACGGTGCGCAGGTAAACGCGCAGGCCGTTCTTGAGCGGCGCCGACACGTTGTTGCGCTCGGCGTCGTCGACGGCCTGCCACGCGTATGCTTCGATGAAGCGCGACAGGCGGCAGTCGTTGCTAACAACGGCCTGGGCGTTGGCGGTTGATGCTGCTGCGAGTAGTGCTGTGGCGATAAGGATGCGTTTCATGGCAGTCTCCTCTTCGTGGTGAGCCGCTATGCGGCCGGCTTAATGATGAATTTGGTGAAGTCTATTTGGCCCGGCTTAAATCCAAGTCTCTCGAGGTATTCGTGCCGCAGCCATCTTCTTGCTTCTTCCTCAGATGAAAACGTTGTCTTGTCGTCCGGTCTTCTGTGGAGGCCCATCGACATCACGACCCACCTTGCAGGCTGCATTACGCAGCCCTGCGAGAGCGGATGATAGCGGCACGAGCAGCCAGCTCGGCGCGCGCTGCCGGCGTGGCAAGAGCAAAGAGCTGTTTCTGGGAAAGGAAGCGAACGTCAGCAGAAGACTGAACCTTCACGACCGGAATGTTGAAGCCGTCGATGGTGATGGTGTTGATGATGGTCTGGTTGTTCATGGCGGCCTCCTCGGCGGTGTGTGGTGCGTTTCGGTAATATTGGTTTTACAGCATTCTACAAATTTGTCAAGCGCCATATCGACAAAAAAATACGTATTACGTGACAAATAACATTTGCACGTAATACGTGGTTATGCGATAACAATCTTACCGAAGCAATTCCGCTTCGGGGACTAGGAGGCACCCATGAGCATCAAGCTCAGCATCCAAGTCCGGTTCGGCAAGTGGAGGCTGACAATCTCCATTAGCCGGTAACTGGGGGCCGGAGGGGCCGCAACCTCTCCGGTTCCCAAGATATAGCGAAAAGGCGGAAAACTTTCAATGCTTGATCTAAAGGCCCACCGCATCGGCCTCAATCTGACCCAGCAGGAGATGGCCCAGGCCATGGGCATGCCGCTGCGGAGTTATCAGGATATCGAGGCCGGCAAGAACCCAGTTCGTCCCGTTCATGAGGCGGCCGCCAACTATGCGGCCTACGTTATTCGCATCAAGGACCGCACAAAGAGCGATGATCCTCTGCGTCTGTTCTTGATCCGCTTCAAATCGCATGACGGCCGATGGGGAAACCCATGGACGGTTTGGGCTGAAGACTTCCCGGATGCTGTCGAGCGGTTTTATAATCTCGCCCGAGTGGACAAAACATCCGAGATCCAGATCAAGGGCGCCTTAAGCGGCCTGATACCAGATCACTCGATCGATCACGCGGAGGCTGTGCTGGAGCATCGCGATTGGCCTTGGCCGGATTGATTATCATTCCCGGCCAGCCATCCGCGCACAAGAGCCACGGCCTGGCGCGCTGCGTCTTCCGTGGTAACGGAGCGCAGCACCTCGACAGTGAACCCGAGGCGAGCCAATGCAGCGTGGCGATCGACCTGGGCCGGTGACAAGCGCCCGCGGCCGACCTTGTTCTCGATCATGCGCAGTTGACCGCCGGCGATGTAGATCCGCATATCGGCCTCGCCGGGTGTCATGCCTGCGGCAATCGCCTCCATCTGGGCACGCGGGCCGCGCTTCGCTGAATTCTGATCGCCAGCCAACAGGAACCGCTTGCCGTACTCCGGCATGGCGCGCAGGGCGCGCACCTGGGCCGCCTGCAGTTCCCACTCCTTCGGCTCGGCCTCGGTGACTTGTACGCGGGTGCCTGCCGGACCGGTGGTGGTCACGATGCGAACGCGCTGGCCGTTCATGCGGGTTGTCTGGGTGGTTTTCTTCATTTTCAATTTCTCCCCCAAGCACCCGGACATCCGGACACCCTAAAGGGTGTGTCCGTGTCTGTCCGGTTTGGATGCTCGATTAAATGTCTGGATTGTCCGGTGTCTGTCCGGGATGTCCGGGCTAATTTATCCAAACCCAGTTGTAACTTTCACCCACTACACCCTGCTTTATCAGGCTTGCTTTTGCTCTGGTGAAGTTCTTCTGCTTCGTGCCTTGCGGCGTATCCGGCTTCGCTGCCGCGTACACGGCCTGACGCCAATCATCCTCCTTCACCACAAGGATGTCTTCCGGATAGTGTTGACCACCTGGGCTCTCTTGTCCGGAATCGGCTATCAGAGACTTCAGGATGTCCAGCGCTTCGCCGTCTTTCTTGGCTAAGCCGGCAATCATCCTTTCGCCAGGGCTCGCCCCATCAGCTGGCACCACAACAGGCGCAGTCGTTGGATTGCCTTCGTCGTCGGCACCAATCTGCACGGATTGCATGGTGAAGCAGAGCACATCGCCCTCCTCGCCATCGTTCGTGCCATCGCAGACCAATCGATGCTTGTTGCCATCCTTCTTGACCATGAAGGAAGCGTCGACGGCGCCATCCAAATCGATCGCACCTTTGCCGCGCTCGCCGCTCCATGCGCTATGGTGGATCGCCGTGACGTGCGCCCCTGTCTCGGTAAGGATGTGGTCGCACGATCGAACAAACTTCACCATGTCCTTCGACGCATTCTGGTCGCCAGCGCCAAAGACGCGAGTCAGGGTGTCAACGATGACCCATACGCACTTGTGGCCGGTTATCGTCTCTGCCTCGCGAATGACCGCGATGATGTCGTCGGCGTCCTTGGTATCTCGGGTAAAATCAAGCATGCCACCAACCACGAGCAACGGCACATCCTTGACATTGTGGTGCTTGCGGAAGGCCATCATGCGCCGCTCCGTGAGCTTCTTTCGCTCCGCAGCGACATAGATGACAAGGCCTTGCCTCACCTTCTGGCCATGCCACTCCATACCGGCTGCTATGTGGCAGGCCAAGTCGGTCGTGACGACGCTCTTGCCGGTCCCTGGAAGGCCGGAAATCGTGGTGAACTCACCGACGCCGAGCCATCCCTTAAGGATCGTCTCCTTCGGCTTGCCCTCCTCGATCTCGTCGAACCATGTAAGGTCAAACCGCTCGCGCTTCTTTGGTGGCGATGCGGCCGCTTGCTCGTCCGGCACTGTGTCTTTTGGCGCGTCTTCCCCCACAACATCGCCATTGACAGTGGCCGCCGCGCTCTTGTTGAGGCCGTTTTGCGTCATCCGCTTAATTGCCTCACGGTTCACGACGGTATTGTCGTTGTCGTAATCTCTATCCGGGATCTGCCGCGGCGAGTTGGCTGTCTTGTCTAGGCCGCGCTTAATTTTGTCGCGGCACGACCGCTCTCCGTCAGTCGCCGCCAAGCCGTTTGAAATAGCCGCATCCAGCAATCCGGCCTCGGCCTCACCACGGGATATCCATCCACCGGCTACCAACTCACCGACACGGCATGCGCTGGCGAAGAGCTGCTGTCCGCGCTGCCCCTTTGGGAGTGACGAAAGCTGCTCGAGCTCCATGGTGAATGCTTTGGCAGCATACCGCTCCTTGCCGTCGTTGTTCTCTGGATGATAGACATATTCGCGCGGCTTCGTCTCGATCGGCGCCGGCGTCTTGGTGATGACAAGGTCAATGAGCCATGCAGGAGCATCAGCGAATTCCGGAATTCCATCGCCGTCCCAGTCGATCCACTGATAGCGCCTGCCATCAGCCATGACGCTGCCTGGACCGACGATGTATCCGCCGTCTCCTCTAGTGTCAACGCCGTCGGCTATGGCTGCCCTGTTGCGCACTCCAGGAATATGCTTGAAAAATATGTGCGTTCCGCCATTGGCCGTCGTGGCTCTGGCCGTGTCTGGAAGCGAGCCGTGCTTCTCCTCCATCTCGGCAAGCCATGTGTGCCCGTCGCGGTCGCCATGCCGATCTAGGTCGAGAACCCACCCGCCAAGTTTTTCACCAGTTGGAATGCCGATAACTGCATTCGGATGACGCTCGCCGAACCAGATGTCAATGATGCGCCTCGACGTCGTGGCACCCTTCAGCCCGTTGGTCGTGTATGGCGCCTTCTCAGCGCGGTCCATAACCTCACCGGTTGACGGATCGAACTCTTCGCTCGCCTGCTCTCGGCACGGAAAAACAGCAATGCCCGCGTCAATGTATGAGCGGGCTATGTCGACTGGCCTTGTTTCCGTTGATGGCAACGGGTGTTTTAGATTGAGTTTTGCCATTACGCTGCGCTCCTCGTCGCCTCGATGATGTATGTGATTGCCTTATCGGCGCTGATTGCGAACCACTCACCGTTTTGCCTAGCGCCGGAGAAATATGAATGCGCAGATCGCTCGACGGCGCGCGCATTGTTGGCGAAGCGCGTCAATTCCAGCCGCAGTGCGTGTGGGCTGCCGGTGGATAGTTGCGCCAATCGCTTTTCTGGAGAGTTGGCGATCCCGATCTTGCAGAGTGGTGGATTGGTGTCTTGTGCGGATATGACGTAGACAAAGCGGCCGAATTCAATCTTGTCACCGCGTGGAGACACATGAGGTTTTGGTGGTGCTGCCAGCTGTTTAGGTGATGCTATTGAGGCGACCTTATCCCATGCCCAGCGCGGCAGGCGCTTAGATACAATCGCATCAGCGTCAGGTGGATCATGAATGCCAAGCTCGCCCAGCAGATACCATAGCGCGCTTTGACCTCGCTCTTGGGTGTCCATATTGGCGCTTTCTACTGTGATCTGCATGCGCAGGATCTGACCCGCGTCATCTGCGACCAGAATCAAATTGCTCTCACCGTTATCGTTAACGAGATCTGCGCTTACGATGTGCACTGTTAGTATCGGCTCTTTAGGCGGCTGCAATGCTGGCCTCCTGGTTGTTGTCGTTTGCTGGCATAAGCCGTTGGATGCGCTCACCAAGCCATGCGAATTTCGGAACGGCCCAGCTGTTGCCGAGCGCCTTGTAGCGTGGGCCGTCTGGGCACTGATCGGCAGGTTTGCCGCGCCACGGAATCAGCGTGTAGTCGTCTGGAAAGCCCTGCAGGCGCTCGCATTCGCGTGGCGTCAGGCGGCGGACTGCGGATGTGAGAACGTGGGGCTTCTTGTCACCGCCGCCCTGGCTGGCTCTAAGTGCGGTGGCGACATCGCCGCCCAACTCAGCAGTTGCACCGCCTTCGCGGCCACGGATTGCGACAGTTATAGCCGGAGGATGCGCGCCCGCCGAAAGCGGATGGCAAGGATCACCTGCCTTCGGCACGCTCCTATTGAGCGGAATCGTGATCTGCGTGGTATCGAAGGCGATAATCGGGGCACCGCGCCCCGATCCCTCCTCACTGGCATCATGGCCTTCGGCTGTGAGAGCGTGCGAGACTTCACCGGTGACGCAGACGGCATTAGGACCTTTTGCCTTTATTGTCTGCGTGACTTCCTCCAGGATGCCAAGGCCAGATCGCTCACCCGGCGTCCCATTCGCGCCCTCTCCTGATCTGTCCAGCGCATCACGAGCGATGGAATATGCGGTTCCAGTTGCCACCAGATGGCTGTGACCGTGGTTTGCATCCTGGCCGGAAGCACCATACAGACGGCCGAACGACGCATCGATGGTGGACGCTACATGATGGACAAAAGTCTCGCTTTCAAAGTCAAGCCTGCCGTGCGGTCCACCATGGGCATTAACAGCGGTTGAGACGTCCAAAGGCCCAGATGTCCGGTTGCCTACGGAGGCAACCGGACCATCAATCGCGGCCTCGACGAGGCCGCCATCTAGATCGAAGTCGGTTCCGAGTCCGCCACCGCCCTTAGTGCGTGCGCTAATTGTGGGGGCAACGTCTTTCCCCGCTTCTCGGCTCGGCGGAGAATGCCGGCGCAAGCCGTCTTGCTCAAAAAGAACCGCGGCGGGATCTGCCCCGTTTGCAAAATCTGCGACAACGATGACACGACGGCGTCGTTGGGCCACTCCGAAGTATTGAGCGTCGAGGACACGCCACGCGGCACGTCCTTTTGGTCCAGAGACCATACCAGCACCGGGCCACTTTCCTCTTGCCGGCGGCTCGATGGCGGCATCTGCGCCCACAAGTCCAGCGAGGAAGCAGCCGAAGGCGTTGTCTTTTGTGCTGAGGACGCCGACGACGTTTTCCCAGACGACGTTCCGAAGTCTATTGCCATCTGCAAGCTCATGGGCCAGCCTCACGAATTCGAGTGAAAGATTGCCGCGCGCGTCGGCGAGTGATTGGCGAAGGCCGGCCACGCTGAATGCCTGGCAGGGCGTACCGCCGCAGAGGATATCCACGCGCCCAAGGCGGCGCGGATCGATCTTGGTGAAGTCGCCGAGGTTCGGCACGTCTGGATAGTGGTGCTTGAGCACGGCCGATGGGAACTTCTCGATTTCCGAGAAGGCCACAGCCTGCCAGTTGAGTGAGCGCCAGGCGGCGCTGGCTGCTTCTATTCCCGAACAAACACTGAGGAAGCGGATGCCGGTTGCGCCAGCAACAGGCGTGTTATCGTTTGCGTGCTTCAAAACGGTATATCCCCCTTCCGGATCAACTCCCGCAGCCGATCTGCGCAGCCCTGCCAAATCGTGCCGCAGAAGATGAGCACCTGCTCTTCGCTCCACTCCGCCAGGTCGCTGCCGAACTCCTCGACCAGCGGGCCGGCTGCGTCCATGCCGCCTTGCCTGGCTGCCAGCTCGTAAGGATCCATGCGGCGCACGCGCTTGATCTCTTCGATCCGCAGGTTGCACTCGCCGCAGAGATAGCCAGGATCGTCCGTCGGCTTGTTCATGCGGCTGATGCCAATGCCGGTCGCGTGCCGCCCGCAGCAGCGGCACGTCGTCGGCTGGCCGTCCGCTGTTGCGGTTGGCGTGAAGGTCATGCTGCTTCTCCGAAAAGGTCTGTCTGGAAAGGCTTGTTATCGTTTGCCGGCACAGCGGTTATTGCTGGCGCAATAACTTCGGGCGCCGGTGCGACGGCCTTCGCGAATTCGACGCAGACGATCTCACACATCGGCGAGACGCCTTTCCAATCGTTGATGTAGAAGTTCGTGTCGATGCCGCAGCCAGCCTCGAAGTGCAGCCCGGTCAACTCCTGGAACTTGACCGCCTTGCCGTCTTTCTGGCGCTCGTAGCAAGGCTTGCCACTGTAGTTGAAGCCAGCTGACATCTGCGGCACGATGAACGCGCCGCTGTTCGCTAGATGCGCAGCGATGTCGATGACATGGAATTCGAAATCCTTGCCGGTATAGCGCGGGCTGTTGCGGTCGCGCTTGATCGCGCCGAACGGAGGGTTGCTGATGGCGACATCAAACCGGCCCAGCCCCATGTCGAGCACATCCAGCACATCGGCAAGAATCCACTCCGCCTCCGGCAGGATCTTCTGTCCAACGGCTAGATAGTCAGGATTGCGTTCAACGCAGGTGATTTTCGCCCTGCGGCCGCTGCGGTGCCAGCAGGCATAGGAAAGCATGCCGATGCCGGCGCAGAGATCGATGATGCGACCGCCATAGCCGCCCTGTCCGATTGCGTCGATCGTGAAGTCGAAAGCCATGTCGTATGGCGTGAAGAACGCACCAGCCGCGCCATTGACGTGGTTGGCGCTCTCGTTCCAGTTCTTCAGAACGAAGTCCTTGTCGTCTTCGGTCAGGGCGTCTTTCGTGAGCAGATCGCAGGCCTGCGCGTGCGCCTTGGCCTGGGCTTTGGTGAGTTTGGCCATTAAGCGGCCCTCGCCATGTCACCGACCGGTGAGTTATCGTTCGCCACCGCCATGGGCGCGTAGTCTTTCCAGTCAAACCACTGAACCTGCGGCCTACCCTCATGCCGCTTGTCGAAGACGAACCACGCATGACATACGGCGGATCCAGCCTTCGGCCCGGTCCATCCGTCACGGTGCATCATTGGTAGGCGGCGGGAAGCCACATGGACGCGAGCCAACGGCACGCTGGCGAACCACGGCTTACGCGCCCCGCCCTCGAGGAAGGCTAGGCGCAGCAACATGGCGACGTAGGGCGCGCGCTCCAGCGCCTTGTCGACGAACTCGCGAGCGAGCTTGAACGGCGGGTTGGTGATGATTGCCGGGAACCGATAACGCCAGTCCGCATCAAAGATGCTCATGACCTTGGTTCCTGGGAAGCCTCTGTCGACGATGTCAGTGCAGATAACGGCGCGGCCAGCGCTTGTCAGCACCTGGGCGATAGCGCCGTCGCCACACGCGGGCTCCCAGATCGTACCGGCAGGCAGCCACTTGTCTTCGATGGCGAGCAGAGCACGCGTGGCTTCTGGTGGCGTTGCGTAGAAGTCGTGTTGTCTGTCGGCATGACTGTGCATGCCAACTCCGGCAACCATTGCCATTATTCTCTCCTCTGTGGTGCAGTCCCGCGCGTTGGTGGCGAGCGGGGTGTTGTATGTTTGGCTGTACGTTATGCCGCTTTATGCGCAAATAATTGAACGCCGACTGCGCGCTAGGGCGCGGCAGTGTGGCGGTGGCGTGGCCGGTCGTGGTGGTCGCACTTGACGCTCTGGACAATCTCGTAGTCGGGCAGATGGCGGCCATCGCAGATCAACGTGTAAAAATCGTCGGTCAGATCAAGGTGGACAACACGAAGGATCGGCGTTCCATCGCGAAACCTGTCGGCAATTGCGACCTGCTTGTACATAAAGTGCTTTTTGCGCCTCAAAGCCGCCGTGAAGTGATAGACCTTGAGCACGTCTCCGACCGCGATTGCGCGGCCGGTCTTGTCGTAGATGGCGGTCATGCGGCGCGGACGGTGAGCACATCATCGCCGGTTTTGATCGCCGCGCCCTTGACCTTCTTGCCAGCGTCCAGCGCCGCCTTAATCGCGGTCTTGTCCGGCGACTTCACGACCTTGAGGAACCGCGCGGGCACGGCCGTCTCATCCACGATTTCGACGCTGTCGCGGCCCTTCGTCACCGAGATCGTTGCCTCGGTAAGTGGCGCCTTCGGAAGACCAGCCGCCTTCATCAGGCGCAGCATGAGCGCACGCATCGCGGCCTGCCGGCGCTCCTGACGCCTCTTGCGGGCGTCGAGTTCGTCGGCGCGCTTCTTGATGGCATTGACCATGCTGGCCGCTTCGCGCTCGTGACCGAGCAGGCGGGCGAGCACGGCGCCGAGGTTAGTCTCGCCTTCCAGCATGTCGGCGCGGAGTGTTTCGTCTTCCTGGAGATCGGGGAACGCTGCGAGCAGCGCGTCGATCTCGGCCTCGAGATTGGCGACGTCTCCGGCGAGGAATCTGGTGTTGTCGTTTTTGGTCATGCTGCGGCCTGCAACGCGGCAAGAACGGCGCCCTTTACGGCTACCGCGTCAGCATGCCATGTGCCTTTGGTAATGCGATGGATGATGGCGTCGCGGTCGGCTTCCTCTGGCTCCCATTGGCCTTCAAGTCCGTAGCACGAGCAGTGCCCGCCATGGACTTCAAACAGCTTGCCGTCACGCTCAAACAGCACGTATGCATCGCCGCTGTAGTTCTCATAGGTGTAGCTGGCGACGATGACTGTCGCGCCAGACAGCACATCCGGCGAAGCCTGAAAGTCGGACAGCATTCCAGCTTCGCCGCTTTCGCTCCAATCGTGCAGATAGATCGGTCTTCTCTCGCTCATTATCGTCTCCTCTTGTGGTGGTCTGGTATTGTTACGCTGGTGTAAACATACAAATTTGTCAACTACCTCAGAACGGAATGTCCTCCCAATCCTCGGCGATGCTGCGATTGTCGTTCGCCGGTGCTGGTGCGTTGTCGTTATCGGCACGCGGTCCAACGCGATGGGCCACGACATCTGGGTATTTCGGATTGCGTGCATAATCCAGTTGCACCTCGGTCGTGTCCATCAGCTCATGCTGTCGCTCAAGGAATTCGAGAACAGACGAAGGGAACGGCCTGGAGCCGCCGTGAAGAATCCACCACCTATCGGCTTTGCTTTTTGGATACCCCTTGTGGCCGCAGCAGTGCCATTCGTTTACCGCCTTCATGCCGACCATGTACGTGCACTTCACCGAGTCTGGCTTGCCGTCCTTCCCAGGGTGATGGCGGAACGTCCTCGACGAAACAACAGACCAAGGCTTTTCCGTCGACAGCACCGGAGTGTTGTCCGCCTGCGCCGTGATCTTCTCCTCCTCGTTGGGCGGAAAGACATAACCGCAGCACTGGCAAGTCATGATAGAGATCGGGATGAGTTCGCCGCAGCCGCAGTTGCCGTTGACGTCCATCTGGTCCTGCGGGCAGAGCTTTTTCGGCTGCTCTCCTAAGCCCTTGCCGGGCTCGCGCGGCCTGATCTGATCGATCGGCCCATGATAGGCGAGGTTCTTGCCATGGTCGGCAATGAGGCAATCGGTCTTGCCTGGCGAGTTGCGCGTACCGCGGCCGAGGATCTGCACCAGCTTGCCGGGAGACTTGGTGGACAAGATCAGGCTGATGAAGTCGACGAACGGAAAATTCGTGCCGGTCGTGATCATGCTTACCGAGGAGATGGCCCACACCTCGCCGGCACGGAAAGCCTTGAATATCTTGTCGGTCTCGTGCGAGTTGTCGCTCGTCAGCACGGCGCACGTCCGGCCATGGCGGCGTACCGCTTCGGCGACGTGGGCCGCGTTCTCCTTGCTGGTGCTGAAGAACAAGCCAGCTCGCCTGCCTTCTGACAAAACCATGTCTTCGGCGACGGCCGCTTCGATAATTCGCTCAGCAGCCTCCGATACCTGGCCCGGGATGTATTCGCCGCCCCGCGTGCCTACACCTTTCAGGTCGATCTTGCTGGTGGTTTTCTGACTGGTCAGGCGAGTCAGGAACCCCTGATCGATCAGTTCGCCAATGCCGATCTCGTAGACGACATCATCGAAGAGCTTGAACTTGAGCGGCGCGCCTGTGATCGGATCCACGGCCTCGTCATCGTCCAGATCGTCGGTCAGACGGCCGGAATCCATGCGGTAGTCGGTCGCCGTCGTGCCGCAGGTCCGGCTGTCCGGATTGCGCTGGCGCACGGCCTTGAAGAACTTGCCATATTGCGTGTTGGCGTTTCGCGAGATGGCGTGGGCCTCGTCGACGATGACCAGATCGATATCGCCGATCTGGTCGACCTTGTTCCAGACCGATTGGATGCCGCAGAACAGCACCTGCGCGCGAGCATCGCGCCGGTTCAGACCCGCCGAATAGATGCCGGCAGGCGCGAACGGCAACAAGCCGAGGAACTCTTGGTAGTTCTGGCCGACCAGGGGCGCGGAATGCGTAACATTGAGGATGCGCATGTCTGGATAATCTGCCAGCAGTTCCTCGATCAGCTTGGCGATGACCAGAGCCTTACCGGCGCCCGTCGGCAGCACGATCAGCCCGTTGCCGCCGTCGTCGGCCCAATAGGCATAGAGCGCGTCGAGTGCGGCGCGCTGGTAGTGGCGGAGTTCTAGCATCAGATGAGCCTCCCCTTTCGACGCGCGAAATCAATGGGATCCGAAGCGTGCTTTTCTAGGTTGCACGGCCGGCATAGGATTTGGATGTTGGTCGGCCAGTTCGATCCGCCCTTCGAGAGAGGTGTAATGTGATCGATGTGCCATGTGGACTTGTTGACGCGTGCGCCGCATTCACCGCATTTTCTACCTTGCGATAGGAATATTCGAAGGATGTCGGCCGGGGTGTGGCTCCCCTCTGCCTGATTTATCCTTGCCCGTCGGCGACTGTTTTGCACCGCCACTTGCTCAGGATGGTCTCGCTTGTACTGCCTTTCTCTGGCAACAAAATCTGGATCAAGGCGCTTCAAGCGCATGCGCTCACGCTCTTTCTCCTTTACTTCAGGTCGGGCTTTTCTTGCCTGGTGGTATTCACGCTCGCGGGCCACTAGAGATGCGTCGGATGCCCTGCGCTTTCGCTGTGAAAGACGAGACGCTGTCTTTTTGGCTTCCTTCCGGCCGGGCTTTTCATTACGGCGCCTATCCCATGCCTTCTCGCACTCGCTGCAATGACCGCTGGACGTGAACCTGAATGCAACGTGACCGCTCTTGCATGACTTTCCCGTGAAATACGACTTTGCTCCGGCCGCCATTGCTAAGCTCCGGCTCGGCAACCATGGGCCAAACTTCATCAACCCGCCCTCACCGCTTTGAGCCGCTTCATCTCTCGCGCCTCAAGTTGACGCACCCGCTCGCTTGTCATCCCCATCTCGTCGCCGATTTCCCGCAACGAATGGCCAAGCGCGCGGCGCACAACGATCTTGCCGCCCCGCCCGGTCATGCCGTCCAGGGCTTTCGAGAGATCTGCATGGGCCAGTTGGGTTGCTGGCGTTGAGAGGTTCATGTGGTCTTCGATTGGAACGAATTTCAGGTTCTTTTTGCGGTTGGCTGCCTTCGTGGCTGCGTTTTTGAGGATGCCGCGCATCGACCACTCAAGCCAATTCCACATGCCTCCGTCCTCACGGAAATTCTTCCAGTGAGCCAAGGCATACATGATCGTGTCGGTCACGAGGTCGTCGCGGTACTCTCTTGGCACTCGCCGGCCCGCCAACCTTTTGAGGCCCGGAACATATGCCATCACCCGCGCGTCAAACTCTGCCGGCCGATTATCGTTTGCTGCTTCCATTGTTGGCCTCCTTCATACTGAGAACGTCTAAAAGTCTTGCCCGGGCCTTGGCCTCAAGCTGTCGCACCGCCTCACGGCCGACGCCGCGCTCATCGCCGATCTCGCGCAAGAGCTCGTCATCTGCGCGTCGCAGCACGATGTCGCCGTGCCGTATGCCGGCCAGCACCTCGGTGACGATCGCGAGATCGGCGGCGTGTTCTTGCGCCGGTGGCGTACCGACGCGGCCAGCCGCAGCGAGATCTACAGTAGGCGCGGCCCGCTTCTCGGCCCGCATTGCTCGTTTGTGGTTGCTGGCCGCCCGCCGCATGATGATTTGCGCCCAGGTGCGGAACGTCTCGACGCGGCACTTTTCGGCAAGACTGAGCATCATGGCGATCGTGTCCTGCAGCAGATCCTCGTGGTGCGCGCCGGCCATGTACTTGGCTTGGCGACGCAGCGCGGGCAGATAGGCAAGCAGGGCGGCGTCGAAGCCGGCGGGCCTTTGGGCGTAGGTCATGCAGCCTCCTCTCGGGTCGCGCCGTCGATCCAGATGCTGCCGTCAGGCTTGCGGTAGGTTATTGTTTCCGCTTCCTCGTCGACGTCGACTTGCTCATAAGGAACGAACGCCGGGTTGAAGAGCATGGCCGGGCACGCCGCCCGCTGCTCGTCTATCGAAAGTGGCTTTGCCCATCTGGCGCAGCTGACGTGGCAATCACCACCGCGCTCCGGCTGAAAATGGATGCATGTTCGGCAGGTCACGCGCGGCAGCAGACCGTTATGGCAAACTGAGTTGTGCTTGCAGAATCGGCAGAGATAGAATTCCGGATCTTCCGAAATCTTCGGCGGCGGAACGTCTGTAAAAATGATGCGCTCAAGATTCGCCAGTAAGCGCAGGCAGAACTCCACATCGTACTCTACGCGCTCCGAATGATATTCTTGGGTGTCGGCGCACTTGATGTAGTAATAGCCGCGATCATAACCCAGAACGTGCATATATATTTGAATTTGCGCGTGATGTAGCGGTTTTGCCTTCTTCACGCCATCCTTAATTACTGCCTTGAAGCCTTTTGTATTCAGACTTTTGCACTCGACGACATGGATTGTCTTCGGCGCTTCAAGCAGGCCAAGAGCGATGCCATCGAGCTTTCCGCGAACGAATCCGTGAACGGCACGAGCCCTTTCTTGCTCGCCCCATACTTCCACGCCGATCGCGCGCAGGTCGCGCAGCATCTTCTCTTCGTCATCCTGGCCGCGCTCAAACAGGCGCTGACGCTTGCCAGTTGCTGGCTCCGGCTTCGACGCCCAGCGGAACTCGTAAAACAGCGCTCTCGCGCACTCAGCGCCGGCTAGCGACACTGAGATGCCGAGAGAATCCCAGTCCCTCGCTTCGTCGACATAGTGCTTGTCGATCGCGGCGATGGTACTGGGCTTTGGCTTAGGGATTGGCGCCATTATGCTGCCTTCCTGCGTCCGTGATTTTGGTGAAAATCAAGATGGTCATTGGCCGCCACGCGCACGGAGACGGCTTTCTCAAAGTCCGAAAAGTGACCAAGATGCTTCTGGCGTTTGCCGACGTAGATGAATACCCGCCACAGACCTCGCGAAACGTCCCAATACACTCCAGTATGGCCGCTTGAGTTATTTCGCTGCATCGTGTGATTGCGGGCGTTCTCTAGGCGAGTGACATCCCTGAGATTTGCCAGCCTATTGTTGGACTTATTTTGATCTTGGTGATCTATCTCATCCGGCACATAGCCAAAGAGAAGAAGCCATATCATCTGATGAACGAGTAAGCGGACACCCTTCAGCTTAACGCGCAAATAGCCGTCCTTTGTCGCGCATCCTGCAGACTTTCCTGCGAAGCGAGCATTCCACGAACGGCCGACATCATCTCTGGTACGCCAAGTTAGAACGCCAGAAGAAGGATCGTAGATGAAGGCTTTTCTGGCATCTTCTTGCGTGATGGCATATTGCCTCATAAACCCATCTCCTTCGTGAAAAAGCAGCGCGCCGGCTCCGCAGGATCCTCGCGGAACGCCTTGCACCATGGCATGCCGTTGCGGATGATCAGCTCGCGCGGCTGCTCGCACCACGCAGCGTCCTCAAGGATCGGGCAGCATCCATCGATGTCATTGCCGAATTCGTCTTCCCATGGCCCATCGCCGTTCCGGTTCAGGCAGTGGCTGCACCAATGGAATTCGAAATCCATACCGTCGGTGCCATTGGCGGGCCGCCATGGCCCGCCTTCCAGCTCGTCGATCGCCATTAGACGCGCATCGGCATAAGCACGCCGTCCCAGCCATCGGCTGTGCCCGTGATCACGGCCGGCGACCCGCCATCGCGCAGCTTGAGCACGACGTCTCCGGCCGGTAAGACAGAAAGGATCTCGCGCAGGTAGAGAGCATTGAATCCGATCTCGATCGGCTCGCCGCTGTATCCGGCCTCGATTTCGTCGGTTGCGATCGCGTCAGCATTATTGACCGTGAAGCCCACCGAGCCGGGCGCGATGCTCAACTTGATGGCACGGCCTCGCTCGCTGCTGACCGTCGCTACGCGGTCAGCAGCCTTCATGAAGGCATCACGATCGACGACCACGCGGTTTTCGTTGCTACGCGGAATGACGCGCTCATAATCGGGGAATGTGCCGTCGATGAGCTTGCTGGTGAGAACGAAGTCGCCGCTGGCGATGCGGATTTTCGCCTCGCCGACGGACACATTGACCTTTCCCTTAGGAAGCATGCCGACGGTCTTGCGCGGCACGATCACGCCATTGAATCTGCCTTCGCCGGGATAGTCGACCTGGTGCCGCGAAAGGCGGTGACCGTCCGTCGCCACGGCGCGCAATTCGTCTTCATGAAGGTGCAGGAAGACGCCATTCAGGTAATAGCGCGTCTCCTCGGTGGAGATCGCAAATGCCGTCGGCGCGACCAGCGCAGCAAGATCAACTTCGAAGCTCGCGTCATACTTGCCGTCCTTGAGATCGGGGAAATCCGACGCCGGCAGAGTGTTGAGCGCGAACTTCGACCGGCCGCTCTTGACGCTTAGCTTGTCGCCGTCAAGTGACAGCTCCATAGTGTCGTTTCCGGCCTTGCGCGCTATGTCGCCGAGCAGTTTGGCGCTGACCGTGAGGCTGCCGGGCTTGACGATGGTGGCTTCCGCCGACGCCGTCGCCTGGATATCAAGATCAGTGCCGGTGATGTGCAGTCGTTCGCCTTCTGCTGCCAGCAGGATGTTCGACAGGATCGGGATAGTGGTTCTGGCTTCTACGACCTTGCCCACGGCGCCGACGACGCGCGCGAGTTCAGTGCGGCTGATTGTCAGTTGCATGGTAATCTCCTCTTGTGGTGGGTGCCGCATGGTGGTGGCCATGCGGCAGGTGTGTTTAGGCGGTCGCGCCGTTGAAGAATTCCGTGGTGCGGAATTCATCGACGCAGAACGTTTTCGGTGGATGCTCGACGAGCCACTTGGCTACCGCCTCTTGCAAAAGTCGCTCGAGAGCCGGGATATCCTGCCATGCTCCGTCCGCGCCGTCTTCGCCCCAGCATTCCGGATTGCCCTCTTCCAGTTGCTCAAGTAGCGTCTCGATCAGCCAATCGGCGTGGAAATTCGGCTTCACGACGGAGCGGTCGGCCTCGATGAGGACGAATGGATCATTGGCAAAAACGCCCCGCCCTTCGGCCAGCGCCTCGTCGCGGGTGTCGTGCTTGCTGTGGAACAGTTCAGCGTCGATGCTATCGGCGACGTACCATTTGAAGTTTTTGTCACCCATGTTTCATCTCCTCTTGTGGTGGATAGCGGGCCGTCACCATCGGCCCGCGCTGGTTAGTTGAAGAAGCCGCCGGCGTGCAGGACGTACATTTCTGCCGCAACCACAGCCAAAGCGATCCAGAGGTTATGCTTTCCCTCACGCCGCTGACCATGTTTCGCAGCGTTGATGCCAACGCCGATTGCCGAAAGAGAAATGATGGTAATCTGCGGCCAGCCCATCACTTGCTGCCCCACGGCCGGCGACCGGCAGGCTTGCTTTCCTGCTGCTGCGCCGGCGCCCGCGAAGCCTGGCGGTTGTCGTTGGCTGCGACAGGTGCCGCGTCGACCTTCGGCTCCGGCACGTTGCCCTCGTCGGGATAGTAGTACTTTTTGATCTCGTTGCGGGCGGCATACTTCGGTGTGCCGTCGGCGTTCTTGTCCTTGCTGTCCTTCCCCATGCCGACGCGAGCGTGGAATGTGATGAATTGAAGCTCGTCCGAATCTTCTGGCGCCTCATTCATGCCGAGGGCACGCAGCAAGCACGCAAACTGCCGCTGGCCGATTTCCTGCACCTGCGAATTCGGATGCTGGAGATTGTAGTTGCCGAAGAATTTGCGACCCTTCAGCTCTTCCGGCGCCAGAACATCGATCGTGACGCTGAGATTGATCGCGTGGTCTCGAGTTCCCTCGTTCTTTTCCTTGATGTCGGATGCGCTGATTTCCAACGCATAGTCGCCGTTCGGCAAGTTGGTGAAATCACGCTGCTGCGTGTTCTCTTCGGTCGCTTCTACTCTTACGCCAATCTTGGCCATTCAAGTCTCCTTCTGTGGTGGTGTTGGTGGTTAGGCTGCGTCTGCCGACGTCGTGGTTGCGGTCGTCAGCAGATATTTCGATAGCTCAGCAAATCCCTGCCCGGGCTTGAACGGGATCTGAGCCGGCGCGCCGTTGAAACGGTTTTTGGCGTAGAAGCCAGCCCTCTCATCGGTGTAGATGACACGCTCGGCGCCAGACATGCCTTCCGGCTTGCTGGTCTTCTTGCCGCCGAATGCTGCCTCGACCTGTTTCACCGACGTGCGACGGTTGATGAAAAGCAGCGCCTTGCAGTTCTCCACGACCAATTCCAGTGCTCTTTTCTGGAGCTTGGGCCGGTAACGGTCATAGGCGTCGACGAGAGGGTCGTCGTGGCGCTTCGTCTCGCTGTGAAGGATTTGCACCACGTACATGCCGGCGCGCGTCAGTGCGCCGATCGCCTCGTGGTATTCACCCCACTCGACATCTGCCGCAAGGTAGCCCTTACCAAACGCCGTCGGAGATCCCTTGTCGTTGCTGTCGATTGTGTCCCAGCCGTTTCGGGCACATGTGGCGGCCCATACCATGGGCTCGACCTTGTCGACGCTATCGATGATCACGGTTTTGAAGTCGTGCTCAGTCTCAAGGAGGTCGGCGAAGGTGTCGAGCAGGCCGCCGAACGACGTGATCTGGTCGGACGGAAGATCGATTCCATCCGGCGTTTCCTCGCCGTCGACGAACAGATAGAGCGGGTCGGGGAATTCAGATGCAAGAGACGTCTTGCCGACGCCCGGCGTTCCATAGATGGCAATCGCAGGTGGCGTTGTGCGCTTGCTGGACTTCAGCCTGTCAAATACAGACATTCATTTCCTCCTGGAAAAAAGCAGATTGCGACGAAGAGGCAGACGATCACGATGACCGGCCACCAGCTGAACGGATTGGGCGGCCACATGCCGGCCGCGTCAGGTTTGGTCATGGCTGTCGATCGCCTTGATGAGCTTGTCGGTTCCCCAGACGCAGACGCTGATGAAGGCAATGGAAACCGCGCCGATGAACACGGCCGGCGTTAGGATGAAGAGCGCGACGGATACGCCCGCGACGATTGCCGCGATGGCTGCTCGGCGGAGTGCGGGCGCCTTGAAGCGGGTGGGCTGGTCATTTGCAGACCGCTTGCCGACTGGCGCGTCGATCGGCACGTAGTCAAGCGGCGTGCCGGTGAGTGGTGGGAGGATAGTCATGCTGCGGCCCTCGCCCGGCGGCGCGCTACTTCACGCGCGCCATTCGGGCCGTAGGTCTTGCCGCTTGCTACGAACGGCACGTAGTGGCTGGCGGGGTAGCTGCCGGGTTGGCGCGCGTTGGCGCGATCGATCTTCGCCTGTCGGCGGGCGGCGGCCCGCCTCATCTGTCTGGTCATAAATCTCCTCTCAGCCGTGCGCTTGGTCGGCGCACGGCGTTGCTGTGGTGGGTTTGGTGGTGGCGTTAGGCGGCGAGCTGACCGTACGGGTTGTCGACGAAATGCTCGACAACGTCCTTGGCCGGCTTCAGCTGCATCCCCGTAACAGAACGCAGTTCCTTGATGGCGTCGATCTTGCGACCGGCGACAGCAAGCCGCTGCCATTCGTGGGCGTAGGTCGGCGCCGCTTCCTGGCTGGTGGTTGTCAGGACGTAGACGCCGAATTGCTGGCCCTTGTGAACGGACGCAAGGCGCGCCGCTTCCTTGGCCGCAGCTGCTTCGGTGGCGTGGACGTGCGGCAGAACGGGTGGTTTCGGCTGGCCGTCTTCGATCAGGGCGACGATGGCGGTGGGGGCCGGTGTGGTGACCAGTTCGAAATATGAACCTGGGCGCCAAGTAGTCCTGCCGTCCTGTTCGAAATGAACTGATGACGGGACTCCGCCCGTCCGAGCAACGGCGATTACTTCCGTGCCCAGCGGCATGTTTTGCAGCGGAGAGTCAATCAGCCGCAAGCGGTCACCTACCTTGAATCCGCCACCTGCATCGGCGCGGTTGTCGTTGCTTGCCGCAACCGCAACGGGTTCGTCGACCCATTCGGCGATGAGGTCGATGTTCTCGTCGCCAAAAAGGTGAATGCCCGATGATTGGCGGAAGAGCCTGGTTTTGTCTTCCACGCGGGCTGACAAGCAAGGCTCATTGGTGTCGTACGCGAAATGAACATCGCCGCCCATCGGCCCGACCTTGCGGCCGTCGCGCGTCTTGTAGAACTTGCCGGCCTCGATGGTGAGCGGCGCGACGAGCGAGAACGATGCTGGAATGTTTTCGCGGTTCCACGAATGATGCAGGTTGTCGGTGTCATCGGTGATTAACAGCGTGCCGTACTCCTCCTTGTGGATCAGGTACTCCTTGCCCTTGGTGTACATGGACGCCTTGAATGGCTCCAGCCACACCACCCGGTCCCCGACCTTCGGCTGCCATGCCGGCACGAGTTCGACGCGGCTCATGAGGCAACTGTGTGAACCCTTGTCGCCGTCGACATTGACCCTCACGCCATCTTCCGCCCAGAAGCCCGTAATGGTGGCTTCGTCGCCATTGTTTGCGCGTCCATACTTCTCGACGAACCGCACCCGATCGCCAACTTTAAACTTCGCCATGCTCATGCCTCCCCTGCTGTCTTGGTGGATTTCTTGAGCGCGCGCGGCTTGGTGAAGTCCACGGCGATCACGTTGCTGGGCTGCTCTTCGGACTTGGCCGGTGTGGGCTCGTAGCCAGGATCGTGCTCGATCTCGGCGGCGAACCACCAGATGATGCTGGCGCCGTCGGCAAGGCGAACCTGGTATTCCTCACCCCAGCTGCGCTCGCCGATGATCTGGCCGGTCAGGTGCGGGTTTTGGCGCGACCGCACGAAGTCGCCGAAGTTGAAGTATTCGCATTCGCACTGCTCCGTCATGCCGCCACCTGCTGCGATGCCACCTGCAGGCCTGCCAGCAGCAGCTCACGGTCCGACGGCTCGACTTCGGCCGTGTCCAGGGTGGGAATATGCGGCACGGTGACCGGCGCCATGCCGCTCGTCGTCGAGCAGCCGCCGTTCCATGGAGACAGGCGGACTACACGGCCGGCCGTACTGTTGTCATTGGCTGCGGTGCGTTTCGGTGTTTTGCTACGCTTGCCGCCGAGGGCGTAGAAAACGGTCTGGTGGCTGACGCCCAATCTGTCTGCGATTTCGCGCAGCGAGAGCTTTTGCGCTCTCAGCGAGCGCATCATTTCTGTCGGTTCCATGTGTCTCCTCTGTGGTGAATCTGCCAAGCTGGTTGCTTGACAAATTTGTTAGTGAGTTTAGGTGTAGTGTAAACATCTCCTTATGCGCAAGGTGTAATATGCCGCGTCAGCAAAAACAAAGAACTCGCCTGGCGCGATTGATTATTGAAAAGCAGGGCGGCGATTCCGATCGCGAAGTCGCCGAGCGCCACGGCTGGCTGCAGCAGACCTACAACAGATGGAAGAACGGCGGCACGCCGCGGCCCGATATGTATGCCTCGCTTGCCGAATTCCTCGGCGTGACGCACGACGAGCTCGAGGCGCTGGTGATCGAGGCGCGGCAAGCAGCTGCCTCGCCGGTGCCGAGAACCGGCGTCTTCAATACGGCCAAGACTTATGGTCGCGTCAGCGATCGAAAAGACGGCAAATATGCGTTCGAAGCTTTCAACAACGGCCGCAAGCGCATTCCGGAAGGCCGATACTGGATCGACATCGATACGAAGGTCATGGAGCCGGCGCTGCCCGTCGGCACCCGCGCGTGGGTGGATCCAGGCGTCTGGCCGAAGCCAGGCCATGAAGTGCTGGTGCATGCCAAGGGGGGATCGGCATGGCTCGGCCGGCTGCAGTCGCTGGGCAATGGCACGGCTAGCCTGACGCGCGACGCTGGGCAGCCGGTGAATGTTCGCGATGTCGAAGCCGTGCATGCCATTGTCCTTTCTGAGCGGATTCCTGCCGGCTGACGCTGGCGCGTGACGCGGTCGCGAGAGCGGCAAGAATGCGCTTGACAAATTTGTGAGATGTTTGGTAGACATCCCACGTCGCTGTGGTGGCGATATGGAACTCCGGGGTTTGACCGCAAGTCTCCTCCCCCGAGATAGTACGAGCTGCTTTCTGCGAGCCTTAGCAGGTGGTGCTGGCCTTCGGGTTGGCTCGCGGAAGCGGCCCGAACCGGAAACACAGAAAAGCGCCTGCAGGCATAAGCCAGCGGCGCTATTTTTATGTCGGCTTGTTGTGGATCTTTCTCAAATTCCCCTCCATCAGGTGCTTCTATAAAAAGGAAAGGCCGCCCTCATGGCGGCCCTCTTCTTCTCGGCGGTGCGCGCCCCTTCGGCGCTAAAACTCTTCTGACGGTGGTTTCTTTCTTGGTTTGCCGCATGATGCACTCCCTGAAATGGCGGTATCTGAAAATGATGCCCTGTGAAAATATGGTGGGTATACCACCGGTTGAAACGCAGCTACACTAAACTCTTCTGTCGTCGAGAAATGCCAGCATCGGAGACCTCCTTGTCTGACCCGTTCGGCGCCTGGTTGATGAGCATATGAATGCCACGACTCAATTGATTGTGCAAGTGCTTTCTGTTGTGTTTTGATTATGATTGTGATAAGCAATTGATAAATAGGAGCAATTTTTAATGTCTCGATTGACAGAAAAGTTACATGAGCAGTCCAAGAAGACCGGCGTCACTCAGGCCGACATTTCTCGCGAGCTGCAAATCACGCAGCAGGCGGTCAACAACCTCTTCAACGGTAGGGCCAAGTCATCCAGCTATTGGCGCGAGATCGCGCGCATGCTGCTGATCGACGAAGACGAGATGCGCGAGATGATGATCGAGGCTGGTCGCGATCCGGACCGCAAGACGAAACTGCCGCCGCTATCGCCGCTGACGCCGAGTTCGGCATTTCCTCCCGGCGTGATCACGGATGACGACTCGCCGGTGCCGAACGCCAAGATGGTGGAAGTCGTACCATTTACGCGGCCCGGCAAGATGATTCCGGTTCTCGGCGAGGTCGTCGGAGGTGATGACGGCGAGTACATTTTTAACGGCCAGGTGCAGGACTGGGTCGCCTGCCCGCCCTTGCTCGTGAACGTCAATGGCGCCTATAGCGTCTATGTCGACGGCGAGTCGATGTCGCCGCGGTATCGGCCCGGCGAGACGGTCTATGTCCACCCGAACAAGCCGCCCCGCCGAGGCGATGACGTGATCGTGCAGATCAAGCCGGGCGAGGAAGGCGCGGCTCCCCACGGCTTCATTAAGGAGTTCGTCGGCTGGACCGGCAATAAGCTTGTACTGCAGCAGCACAACCCGCAGAAGCGAATCGAATTCGATCGAGGCAAGGTCATAAGCGTGCATCCGATCATACTTTCTGGAAAATATGCTTAATTCACAATCACAGTTGACACGCTTGCTATAAGTGCTTATAAGTCTCCTCACAGCCGCACCTTGGCTGTCACCACTGAGGAGACGACAATGCAAGGCAGAAGATTTATCGAACAGGAAGACCACGTGCCGCTGGCATTCGCTGCCGGCAGTGTCGAGCCCTTCCGCAAGCCTGACCATAAAGCCAAACGCCACCCGAAGCCGCGCAATGTAGATTGCCGCGGCCGTTTTGCGTTGCGCCGCCAGAAGCCGGGCCGTGTGCTGGCTGAGATTGGCGGTGAGGAATGAAATCGCCGCTATTGACCTTCTCGTCCTGCTTGCGACACGCCTTTTTCGAGGGCGCTGGCTACAAGGACCTGGAACGAATATCTGACGACGACCAGCGCCGATGGGTTGAATACGACCCAACAGACCTTGCCCCATTCAAAAGGATGCAGGAAGCGCTGGCGGCAACCGACGAGTTGCTTGCCGGTCTGCGCGATCTGGTTGAGACTGTCCAGTCTGGCGTCGATGCAGGTCTCATCTTATCAGTGGACGGCAAGCGTCCCGACCTCCAGTTCCTTAATGCGGCCGTGGCCCTCCTAGCCAAGCACGGAGGCGGCCAATGACCCTCCGCGATTTCATCAAGGATCTGATCGGCGCAGCGTCGGCCGGCGCCTTCGTCGCCGCCGTATCCATCTGGCTGCCGTATATCGTGCAGCATCACTGACCAACCACCACCATACCAAGAGGAGACCACCAATGAATTTCGATATCCTGAACAGATTCACCGGCGAAGTGCAGGTGACGGCTGAAATCGACTGTGACGCAACCACCATTCCTTCTGTCAAGCTTGGCCTTGCGGTGAAGTGGGCGATCAAGGAAAAGAAAGACCTGCGCAGCGCCAACCTGTACGGCGCCGACCTGCGCAGCGCCGACCTGTACGGCGCCAACCTGTACGGCGCCAACCTGCGCAGCGCCGACCTGCGCAGCGCCAACCTGTACGGCGCCGACCTGCGCAGCGCCGACCTGTACGGCGCCAACCTGTACGGCGCCGACCTGCGCAGCGCCAACCTGTACGGCGCCAACCTGTACGGCGCCGACCTGCGCAGCGCCGACCTGCGCAGCGCCGACCTGGGCAGCGCCAACCTGCGCAGCGCCAACCTGTACGGCGCCAACCTGTACGGCGCCGACCTGCGCAGCGCCGACCTGCGCAGCGCCAACCTGGGCAGCGCCAACCTGGGCAGCGCCGACCTGCGCAGCGCCAACCTGGGCAGCGCCAACCTGCGCAGCGCCAACCTGTACGGCGCCAACCTGTACGGCGCCGACCTGCGCAGCGCCGACCTGCGCAGCGCCAACCTGTC
>NZ_JACIFV010000009.1:0-3990 GCF_014197535.1 Rhizobium aethiopicum | reverse complement strand
CAACCTGGGCGAGGCGAAAAACGCTGAGCTACCGATCGCGCAAACTCGCATCTTGCCGGAAGGCAGCATCATTGGCTGGAAGAAGTGCCAGAATGGCGTCATCGTCAAGTTGCGCATTCCCGAGGAGGCAAAACGGTCTCACGCCTTTGGCCGCAAGTGCCGCGCCGAATTCGCAGATGTCATCGAGATCATTGGCGCAGATGTCGCCATCAGCCAGCACGACTACAAAACTGAATACCGCGTCGGCCAGCGTGAGACGCCGGATAGCTTCGACGAAAACTGGATGGAGGAGTGCGCGCCTGGCATTCACTTCTTTATCAGCCGCATCGAGGCCGAGAATTACTAATTGCCAAAGGGCAATAGGGCGCGGCCGGTGATGATGGCTGCAACTATTCGTTTCCGTGCCGCGCTCTTACCAATTCCACCACCACGAGAAGGAGACACCCATGACCAGAAGACAAACCACCGCGCCCCGCTCCCAGACAGCAACAACCACCCCCGCCTACGCGCCCTCTCCCAAGCCGCCGTACACCGGCTCCGGCACGGAAGTCGTCGACGGCCTCACCGTGACGCATGGCGCACCCGCCGAGCGCCTTATCGCCGTTGCCCGTTGGCATGAGCGCGACCGGTTCGGCCGCGAGCGCCAGGGCCGGCACGAGAAGATCGCTGCGCGCCTGCGGCAGGTGGCGAATGATAACGGGCGGGCTGCGTGATGGGCGGCCGCGTCATGACTGATGACAAATTCGCCAGAGGTATGTTCATTGGCCTGCCGCTCACGCTGTTGATTTGGGGGCTGCTGGCTTTGGCAGCTGTCTCGCTGGCTGGCTGTCAGTCGTACCAGCCGCCCGCCGGCGGCTTGGAAGGTGGCGTTCGGGAGGTGTTGCGGTGAGCACCCGCCAACCGGCAAACGACAACAGCCCGCTCGGCAAGGTATACACCCTTGCCGAGGCCGCGGACCACCTTCGCCTGACCAACCGTGGCGTTGCCAAGATTGCCAAGCAACACGGCTTCTGCATGGTGCGCGGCAGGGATATTCTGTTAACCGATAGCGATATCGAGTCTATAAAGGACATTCTACGATGCCCCTCAAGCTCTACAAGCGTGGTGACGTCTGGTGGATCAGCGGCTCCCATCTCAAACAATCTGTACGCCGAACTACAGGAACTAGTGAAAAAGAAGTCGCCGAAGCCATCCTCGCAAAAACGATCGCGAGCATAACCAGCGACAAGGTATTCGGGCCGAAAGCCACGCGTACATTCGGCGATGCAGTCAAGTCGTACATAAAAGCCGGCGGCGAGACTAAGTATCTCGGAATTCGATATGGCAAGCCGCCATCCGGCCTCTTTGCCCACTTCGAAAAGAAGCCCCTCAAGGACATCCAGCAGAACGATCTCGATGAGGCGGCGCGCGCCCTTTACCCGACCGCACTGCCAGAGACGCGCAACCGGCAATGCTACACGCCGTTCATTGCGGTCTGGAACCACGCCGTAAAGAACGGATGGGCGGAAATGCGGCTGTGGTCGCGACCGAAGAAGGTCAAGGGCACCAATGTCGTCCGCATTGCCAAGCGCCGCGCAGGCACGTTCCCGGTCGACTACGAGCACGCAGCAAAGTTCATCGCGGCCATGTCTCCTGGCCCCGCCATGCTCATGACGACGCTCTTCTACACCGGTATGCGGCCGATCGAGATTTTTGCACTCGAAGCGCAGGAGGTGAACATTGCTGGCCGATGGATCACGCTGACGAAGACAAAGACCGGCGAGCCGCGTGGTATACCTATCCATGAATTCATAGCGCCCATCCTCGAAGCCTTGCTCAAGCGTAATTCGCTTGCCGAAGACGCGCGCCTCTTCCGCACGCCGAAGGGCGAGCCATACGGCACGATCGTGACAGACATAGATGGCGAGGGCGGCGGCGGACTGAAGACGGCAATCAACGGAGCTCGCAGAAGGTCTGGCATTAGGGATATAGCGCCGTACACTGGGCGCCACTCTTGCTCGACTGGATTGGTAGTTGCCGGCGTTCACCCGCATATCAAGGATCAGATCCTGGGCCACGCTGCGGACGACATGAGCCGCCATTACACCAACGTGCCGCAGGCGCCGCTGATCGAGGCCATCAATAAACTGCCCGTGCCAGAGACGTGGGCTCGGCTTCCGTGGCTTGATGATCCGTTGGCGTGGTCAGGCAGGTTCGCCGAGGGCATGGGCAAGCGGACTGATCTGGACAGGAAGAGGAGGGAAGGATGATGGCTAGGCTGGGCAGAAAGATAGACGATACGTGGAGGGCGGATACGTGTGATCTAGCCGCACCTATACTTGATGGCGCTCAATCGTTTTTGTTCAACTGGGTTCATGGAGCACTTCAGGATGGGGAGCTTTGCGACGATGGCGCCATAACTTCCACCGACAGCCCGATTGAGGCGCAACTCCTTGTCGCCGTCGGACTTCAGTTTAAGTTGTACGACACCATTCCTCTTAAGGTGTTAAAGCGAACATCTTCGGAGGACGACTTACCTGAAGCCGGCGCGGCGATCATACCGCAATTTTCGATAGGAAAGTACCGCGCCGACTTTGTCGTACTTTCCAAGGAAGCGCAAAACCTCAGGCTCGTGATAGAATGCGATGGGCATGAATTCCACCACGCCACAAAGGAACAAGTCGAGCGAGACAAAGTTCGTGATCGTGCAATTCAGTCAAGAGGGTTTCACATCCTAAGATTCTCAGGTCGAGAAATATATCGCGACGCTATGTCCTGCGCTTATGAGGTGCAGGACTTTGTCAATAACGCATTCTACGAATCCCATTATGGAGTGCAGTTGCGTACAAAAAGAAAGTCGCCAGCGAACGACAATGATGGAGGCGAGAGCGATGTCTGCACAGTCTTGGCCGGGACCACTGATAGCGGAATGCCATTCCGTACATTTACGAGCAAACCCACAGAAGGATGCGTAGTTCGTATGGTAGACGCGCCGCCACGGCGACAAGTCACACTGTTAATGCTGCCACCAGAAGCCATGCAAGATTTGATTGAAAGAGGAAGGCAGCGACGAGCGCGAATGGTTTCGTGCGATGCATGCGGAGAGATTGGGCACGAGATTTCATGCTGTCCTGCACACCCAGAGCTTCACCCCGCGAAGGAGTAGCCAGGTTCGTCTGGTTTCTTTTGCAAATAACCACCACCAACCACCACAGAAGGAGACAGAAATGCTTGAAGAGCTTATTTCAGAAATAACAGCCAATGGCATGACCATCAAACTCGACGCGTCGTTCAACGGCACGCGCGGAGTTCGATACAAAGCCACAATCAAGAATAAAACTCATTGGGATCAGTTCCTGGAGGCGCCATCAATCGAGTTCGAAGTCGGCGCATGGGACGTGCCGACCCTCAAGGCAAAGATCGATGAGAAAATGAAACTAGTCGATCCGATCATCAAGTTCACGAACGATGAGCGCCTGGCGCGAAGTGGTCGCGTCGAACCAAACATGGATCCAAAGACGGCGCTAGAACAGCCGCTAATAATCGTCGAGTAACATCAAATTCAAATAACCCGCTTCGGCGGGTTTCTTTTTGCCAATTCAACCGATTTGTACAAAACTTGTACACGCTAATTCTTCACACCGCCACAATCCCTTTGGCATATACACTTTTGTACTTCCAACAATTCCCTTGGTAAGGGTGAGGTCGGTGGTTCAATCCCACTCGGCAGCACCAGTTTTCTCTCGGACACCATTTTCTTACGCGCCTGGCTGCCCTCATCCCGCTGCCGCCACCGAGCTGGTCGGGCCAACGATCCCGACCCGTCCTTCGGCCCCGCTTGCTGGGGGGAGAGGATATGCCGCAACCTCCGTCCCTCGCGAAGCTCTCGCCTGGCACGTCCCCTCGCCCCGTTTACGGCAGGGCTGTCCGGGGAAATTGTCAGGCATAAAAGAAAGCCATTTGGTTTGGCGATGTTTTGGGTTTTGGCCGGCTTGGATTGACGGGAGGCGG
>NZ_JACIFV010000008.1 GCF_014197535.1 Rhizobium aethiopicum | reverse complement strand
ATGAATGTTCATTCGCGGCGATCCCTCCGACTCGAGATGTGGTAGCTCCAGTCTCCTCGATCCGCTCCGAATGGACAACCTCCCGAAAGCTCACATCTAGGCATGGCCGAGACCGCGCCAGCGTGGCGGCCTCTCAATGAACCAATCCAGGAGATCGGCCCGCACTCGGGCGGCGGCGATTCCGGTCCTGCTGCCGGTATCTGCAATCTGTTACAGGCCGCCGCCCGCTGAACATGAAAGACCCGCCGAACCCAAAGGGTGCGGCGAGTCTTCAACAAGTTCAGCGTTCGGGGTCAGTGCAGGATCTGGCTGAGGAACAGCTTGGTGCGCTCGTGCTGCGGATTGTCGAAGAATTCGGCCGGCGAATTCTGCTCGACGATCTGCCCCTGATCCATGAAGATGACGCGGTTGGCGACTTGGCGCGCAAAACCCATTTCGTGGGTGACGCAGAGCATGGTCATTCCTTCTTCCGCGAGGCCGACCATAGTGTCGAGCACTTCCTTGATCATTTCCGGATCGAGTGCCGAAGTCGGCTCGTCGAACAACATGATCTTCGGGTTCATGCAGAGCGACCGGGCGATGGCCACGCGCTGCTGCTGACCGCCGGAAAGCTGGCCCGGATATTTATTGGCCTGTTCGGGGATCTTGACCCGCTTCAGGAAGTGCATGGCGATTTCTTCCGCCTGCTTCTTCGGCATCTTGCGCACCCAGATCGGCGCCAGCGTGCAATTTTCGAGGATCGTCAAGTGCGGGAAGAGGTTGAAGTGCTGGAACACCATGCCGACCTCGCGGCGCACCTCGTCGATCTTCTTCAGATCGTTGGTGAGCTCGGTGCCGTCGACGATGATCTGGCCCTTCTGGTGCTCTTCCAACCGATTGATGCAACGGATCATCGTGGATTTGCCCGAGCCGGACGGGCCGGCGATGACGATGCGCTCGCCGCGCATGACCTTCAGGTTGATGTCGCGCAGCACGTGGAAATCGCCGTACCACTTGTTCATGTTGATGATTTCGATCGCCACTTCCGTTGCGGAAACGGTGAGCTTCTTCGCTGGAGCTTCAGCCATGATTATTTCCCTCATTCTTATCGTTTGTGGCCGGTGTCGAGGTGACGTTCGATGAATGCTGAATAGCGCGACATGCCGAAGCAGAAAAGCCAGAAGGCGAAGCCGGCGAATATCAGCCCCGTCAGCGGCGTTACTGCGGTTGCCCAGTTCGGATCGACGAAGTTAAGGCGAACGATGCCGAGAAGGTCGAACATGCTGATGATCGATACCAGCGAGGTGTCCTTGAACATGCCGATGAAGGTGTTGACGATGCCAGGAATCACCAGCTTGATTGCCTGCGGCATGATCACCAACCGCATCTTCTGCCAGTAGCCCAGCCCGAGCGAATCCGCCCCCTCGAACTGGCCCTTGGGAATAGCCTGCAGGCCGCCGCGGATGACTTCCGCCATATAGGCGGAGGCGAAGATCGATACCCCGATGATAGCGCGCAGGAGCTTGTCTACCGTCCAGCCGGCCGGCAGGAAAAGCGGCAGCATGACGCTCGCCATGAACAGGACCGTAATCAGCGGCACGCCGCGGACGACTTCGATGAAAACGACGCAGAACGTGCGGATGACCGGCATCTGCGAGCGCCTTCCGAGCGCCAGGATGATGCCAAGCGGGAAGGAGACGGCGATGCCGACGAAAGAGAGCACCAGCGTCACCAGCAGCCCGCCCCAGAGTGGGGTCTCGACGATTTCCAGGCCAAATCCGCCGTAAAGCAGAAAGAAGGAAACAATCGGCAGCACGCCGAAGAGCAGGAGGGCGTTGATGCCCTTACGCGGCGCCGAAGGGATGAGCATCGGCACTAATAGGAGTACGAAAAGAATGCCGACCAGCGTCGGGCGCCAGCGCTCGTCGAGCGGATAACGTCCAAAGATGAACTGGTCGAATTTGGCACTGACGAAGGCCCAGCATGCACCGCTCCAGCCATCCGGCTGGATGCCACCCTGTACGGCAGTGGCGCAGAAGGTGCGGTCCGGGCCGCTCCAAACCGCCTGCACGAAGAGCCAGTCGAGCGCGTGCAGGAGGGCCCAAACGACAAAGACCAGCGCCAGGACGGTTAGGACGATGTCCTTGGGCGTCGCAAGCAGGTTACGGCGAATCCAAGCAACCGGGCCTTTCTCTGCCGAGGGCGGCGGTTCCGGCGCCAGTATGGCGGTTCTGACGAAAGCGTTGCTCATCTTACCTCTCCACCAGCGCCATCTTGGCATTGAACCAGTTCATCAACAGCGAAGTTACGACACTGAGGCTGAGGTAAATGACCATCCAGATGAGGATCACCTCGACAGCCTGACCGGTCTGGTTCAGCGTCGTGCTGCCGACGGCGACGAGATCGGCAAAACCGATGGCGATCGCCAGCGACGAGTTCTTGGTCAGATTGAGGTACTGGCTGCTCAGCGGCGGAATGATGATGCGGAAGGCCTGCGGAATGACGACCAGCCGGGTGATCGACGAGGGGTGAAGACCGAGTGCGCCTGCCGCTTCCGTCTGTCCCTTCGGCACGCCGCGAATGCCCGCGCGCACGATCTCGGCGATGAAGGCAGCGGTGTAGAAGGAAAGCGCCAGGAAGAGCGACATGAATTCCGGCCCGACGACGGAGCCGCCGGTGAGGTTGAATTTGCCCGCGATCGGATAATCGAAGGAAAGCGGCGCGCCTGCGACCAGGAAGACGATCAACGGTAGGCCGATCAGCAGGCCGATCGAAGCCCAGATCGTATGGAACGGCTGGCCTGTCGCTGCCTGCCGGCGATGCGCCCATCGGGCCGTGACGATAACGGCGATGATCGCGACGACCAAGGCGACGCCGACGAGCCAGAAAGTCTCGCCGAAAATCGGCTTGGGGAAGGAAAGCCCACGGTTGTTCAGATACGCCCCGAGCGGCAGATGCAGTGACTCGCGCGCATTAGGCAGAACCGCCAGAACACCCGAATACCAGAAGAAGATGACAAGCAGCGGCGGGATATTGCGGAAGACTTCGACATAAACCGTGCACAGTTTGGCAATCAACCAGTTCCGTGAAAGGCGGCCGATGCCGATGATGAAGCCGATGATGGTGGCGGTGATGATGCCGGTGATGGCGATCAGCAACGTGTTCAAAAAGCCGACCAGCAGCGCGCGGCCGTAGGTCGAATCGCTTGAATAGGCAATCAGCGACTGACCGACCTCGAAGCCGGCACGGCCGTTCAGAAAACCGAAGCCCGACGCGATGTTAGCGCGCGCCAGATTGACGGCAGTGTTGTGCGCAACCCACCAGACGAAGACGACCAGCAGGACGATGGTGAGAACCTGGAAGAAAATGCCCCGAATTGTCGGGTCGTAGAGGGCGGACTGAAAGCTCCAGCCGCTCCTGGATATACGTGTTGAATCCAAAGCCTGATGCGTCATGCTTGGCCAATTCCCCATTATGCTCCTTTTCGGAGCTTTTTTATTGGAGGGGAAAGGCGGTCGCCCGCCTTTCCGACTTCATGCGTGATGCCGCTCAGCGAACCGGCGGAGCGTACTGGATGCCACCCTTGTTCCACAGGGCGTTGAGGCCGCGCGCAATCTTGAGCGGGCTGCCCTGGCCGATGTTGCGCTCGAAGACTTCGCCGTAATTGCCGACGTTCTTGACGATATTGTAAGCCCAGTCGTTGGTCAGGCCGAGATCGGTGCCGATCTTGGTATCCGCCTCGACGCCGAGGAAACGCTTGATGTCAGGGTTCGGCGAGTTCTTCATGTCGTCGACATTGGCCTGGGTGATGCCGAACTCTTCAGCATTGATCATGGCATAGCCGACCCAGCTGACGATATCGAACCACTGGTCGTCACCCTGACGAACGGCCGGGGCGAGCGGTTCCTTGGAGATGATTTCCGGCAGAATCGCGTGTTCGTCCGGGTTCTTCAGCGTCAGGCGCAGCGAATAGAGACCGGACTGGTCGGTGGTGTAGACGTCGCAACGGCCGGCATCATAGGCGGCGTTGACCTCGTCCAGCTTTTCGAAGACGACCGGATTGTACTGAAGGTTGTTCGCCTTGAAATAGTCGGCGAGGTTGAGCTCGGTGGTCGTGCCCGACTGGACGCACACGGACGCGCCGGAGAGTTCCAATGCCGACTTCACGTTGAGGCTCTTGCGGACCATGAAGCCCTGGCCGTCATAATAGTTGACGAAACGGAAGTTCAGGCCGAGTGCCGTATCGCGGTTGATCGACCAGGTCGTATTGCGGGCGAGGACGTCGATTTCACCCGACTGCAGGGCAGGGAAGCGATTGGCGGCGCTGAGCGGCGTGAACTTCACCTTGGTGGGGTCGCCGAACACGGCAGAAGCGACGGCCTTGCAGAAGTCGACGTCGAAGCCCGCCCAATTGCCGGAAGCGTCAGGCGCGGCGAAGCCGGCGAGACCGGTGTTGACGCCGCACTGAATGAAACCCTTTGCCTTTACATCGCCGAGTGTGGTGGCCGAAGCAGCCGAGGTGCCAAGAGCGAAAACTGCTGCGCCGATCGCGGCGGACAGAAGCTTGTTCTTCATTTTTTTCCCAACCTTTTCCGTTGTATTATTTCTTGCGGGGCGTTCCGGCGGAAAAAACTCTGCCACCCCCATCGTCTCGACACCCTCCCGGCGCGAGTACCCTATCACAGTCGCAAATGTCACCATGGTCAAGTGTCGCCATCAATAATTGCGGCAAAATTCAGCATTTTGCCGGATTGCGCCACATTCGAAGGCGGTTGGCTAGGAAATGAGCGCCCAATTGCGGAAAAATAACGCGAATTTGGAAAAACCTAGCGACTGCGGTCCTCTCTTCGAGGGGTTGACCGGACCGGTCGAGGCGTCCAAAAGTCTGGTTTTGCGCCCCTCGCCAAAGGCTATTTCCCACATGAAAGACAAAGACAGCTTGCTGCAGACCGCCGGCATCAATACCCGCCTGACCCATATCGGCAACGACCCCTTCGACTATCACGGCTTCGTCAATCCGCCGGTCGTGCATGCCTCGACGGTGCTGTTTCCGAACGCGGCGACGATGGACAAGCGCTCGCAGAAATACACCTATGGAACGCGCGGTACGCCGACGACGGACGCGCTCTGCGAGGCGATCGATGCGCTCGAAGGTTCGGCCGGCACGATCCTCGTTCCCTCGGGGCTGGCGGCCGTCACCATTCCGTTCCTGGGCTTCGCAGCCGCCGGCGATCACGCACTCGTCGTCGATTCGGTTTATGGCCCGACCCGCCATTTCTGCGATACGATGCTGAAGCGGCTCGGTGTCGAGGTGGAATATTATGATCCGGCGATCGGCGCCGGCATCGAGGCGCTGTTCCGGCCGAACACCAGGCTCGTCCATACCGAGGCTCCAGGCTCCAATACCTTCGAAATGCAGGATATTCCGGCGATCGCGGCGGTCGCCCATCGCCATGGCGCCGTCGTCATGATGGACAATACCTGGGCGACGCCGCTCTATTTCAGGCCGCTCGATCACGGCGTCGACATCTCCATCCATGCAGCGACCAAATATCCATCCGGTCATTCCGACATCCTGCTCGGAACGGTGTCGGCCAATGCCGCGCACTGGGAGCGGCTGAAGGAGGCGAACGGCGTGCTCGGCATCTGTGGCGCGCCCGACGATGCTTATCAGATCCTGCGCGGATTGCGCAGCATGGGCCTGCGCCTCGAGCGCCATTATCAAAGCGCGCTTGATATCGCCGAGTGGCTGGAGGGCAGGGAGGATGTCGCCCGGGTGCTGCATCCGGCGCTGCCGAGTTTCCCCTCTCACAATATCTGGAAGCGCGATTTTACGGGCGCAAGCGGTATCTTTTCCTTCGTGCTTGCCGCGGAGAGCCCCGAGAAATTCAAGACAAAGGCACATGCTTTCCTCGACGCGCTCAGCATTTTCGGTCTCGGCTATTCCTGGGGAGGCTTTGAAAGCCTCGCGCTACAGGCCAATCTGAACGACCGCAAGGTCGCCAAGGCGCCGAAGGAGGGGCCGGTCATCCGCCTGCAGATCGGCCTAGAAGATGTGGCCGACCTCAAGGCCGATATCGAACGGGGTTTTGCGGCGGCAAGCGCCGTCTGAGCAGTTGCGGCTAAAGCATGTCGCGCAAAAGTGTGCAGCGGTTTTGCGGCAAGGACATGCGTAAAACAAACACCTAAAGCGCAGGGAGCGAATCTGAAAGATCGCGACGCGCTTTAGGGCGCTGCGGCCGCTTGCAGCGCCTTACAGCGTGCTCGGGGCCCGGTAGCCGTAAATCCAGTCGAGATCGGCCGCCAGGCTCTGTGGCGGCTTCAGGCCGAGCACGAGATCACGGCCGATCCGGATCGGCCCCTTCGCATGATAGGCAAATTTGTTGAAGGCGCCGCGCTGGCGAAGCTTTGCAATGCGCGGCGCGCGATGCCTTTCAAAGAGCGCCAGTGCTTCCGCCACCGGACGGTTTGAAAGAACCGCGGCAAGTTCGTAGGCGTCTTCGATCGCCATGGCCGCTCCCTGGGCGGCAAAGGGCATCATCGCATGCGCGGCGTCGCCGATCAGAACCGTCCTGCGGCCGTCCTGCCACGCGCCCGACGTGGTTCCGAAGAGCGGCCAGAACGTCAGCTTCGGCTGTTTTTCCAGCAGCGACACGATCGCGCTGTTCCAGCCGGAAAGCTGCGCCCTGAGCCTTGTGCGCTGCTCTGCCGTCGGCTCGTTTCCCCAGGCCTGCGGTGCGGCATTGCCCACGGTGATCGCCACCATGTTGATGCTGGCGGTCTCCCTCAGCGGGTAGCAGACGAGATGCGCCGATCCGCCGAGGAAAGCCGAAACGCTTGTCCGGTCGAGAAAACCCGGCGCCTCGCCTTCAGCAAGGGTGAAGCGATAGGCGATATTGCCGGAAAAGCGCGGTGAGGGGCTGCCGGGCACGGATTGCCGGAGCTTCGACCAGACGCCGTCCGCGCCGATGACGACATCGGCAGCCCGCTCGACAGGCGGCGAATTCGATTCCATTCGCACGCCGAGATGAAGCCGGCAGAGCGGATCGGCTTCGACTGCGGTGAGAAGTGCATTCTGCAATGTGGCGCGATGCAGCACGCCATAGGGTGCCCCCCAGCGCTCCCGCGCGAATTTGCCGGCCGGCACGGCCGCAAGCTGGCGCAGCGAAGCGCCTGACATCAGCCGGATCGCCTCCGGTTCGAGCCAGACTTTTGAAAGTCCCTCGAGGACACCGAGTTCTGCCAGAATGCGGGAGGCGTTCGGCGAAACCTGCAAGCCGGCGCCGACCTCGGCGAGTTCATCCGCCTGCTCGAAAATCTCCGAACTGATGCCCCGCCGCGAAAGCGCAAGCGCAGCGGTCAGCCCGGCAATGCCGGCGCCGATGATGGCGGCATGTTCGACCGGCATTATCAGGTCCGATCCGGATTCTGGACGGTTTACGCCGCCTTCACGTGGAAAACGCAGCCGGCCGGATTGGTCTGGCTCGGCTTGAGAGAAGGATTATAGCGGTAAAGCGTCGAGCAGTAGGAACAGACCTTCTCGTTGTCGTCGCCCATGTCGATGAAGATATGCGGATGGTCGAAAGGAACCGAAGCGCCGGTGCACATGAATTCCTTGACGCCGACTTCGATGACGCGATGACCGCCGTCGTTCTGGAAGTGGGGAATGTTGTGGCCGGCCATGTCGCTCTCCGAATGCTTTGAAAGTGCGCGGACCTTATAAGCCTTCGCCGCAAATGTGTAGAGCCAAAGCGCCGCGCCGGGCACAGTTTTTACCCACTATTTTGGCTTCACGCCGAGAGGCGGCTCGACTATGGTCGCGCCAAAAGGAAGGCCCGATGAACCTGAATACACCTGCATTTTCAAGCTTCACTCATGACGGATTGGAGATCGCCTTTTTCGATGAGGGCGACCCGTCCGGCGTGCCTGTCCTGCTGATCCATGGTTTTGCCTCGACGGCGAACGTCAACTGGGTGCATCCGGGATGGTTGAAGACGTTGGGAGATGCCGGCTATCGGGTGATCGCCATCGACAATCGCGGCCATGGCGCGAGCGACAAGCCGCACGATGCCGAAGCCTATCGCCCCTGGGTCATGGCCGGCGATGCGATCGCCTTGCTCGATCATCTCGGCATCCCTGAGGCCAATCTCATGGGCTATTCGATGGGCGCGCGCATTTCCGTTTTTGCGGCACTCGCCAATCCGCATCGCGTCCGCTCGCTGGTGCTCGGCGGCCTCGGCATCGGCATGACCGATGGGGTCGGCGACTGGGACCCGATCGCCGATGCGCTGCTTGCTCCGTCGCTGGAGGTCGTGACGCATGAGCGCGGCCGCATGTTCCGCGCCTTCGCCGAGCAGACGAAGAGCGACCGCACTGCGCTTGCCGCCTGCATCCGCGGCTCGCGCGACCTCGTCGCTCGCTCCGATATGGGCAAGCTCGACATGCCGACACTGATCGGCGTCGGCACCAAGGACGATATCGCCGGCTCGCCGCAGGAACTGGCCGCCCTGATGCCCGAGGCCGAAGCGCTCGATATTCCCGGCCGTGATCACATGCTCGCCGTCGGCGACAAGGTTTTCAAGCAGGCGGTGCTGGCCTTCTACGCAAGGGTCGCCGAGGGGTGACATCATCGTGATGCCGAAAAATCATGCTAAAAAACCATGGTGACGGCACCCATTTATGTTATTGGCGTTTTCCACTATATATGGGCATTCCGAAAACGGCATTCCGGCTGGCAACGAGGAGAGCGGCGATGGTCGCCAAGACAGATATTCGTGCTTTTGAGACTGGCCATCCGCTGAAGGTGATGGACCCCATCTGGGACAGCCTGCGCGAGGAAGCTCGGATCGCGGCCGAAAAAGACCCGGTTCTTGCCGCCTTTCTCTACTCGACGGTCATCAATTACCATTCGCTTGAGGAATGCGTCATCCACCGCATCTGCGAACGTCTCGATCATCCCGATATGCAGGCGAACCTGCTGCGTCAGACTTTCGAGGAAATGCTCATCGACTGGCCGGAGTGGAGTTCCATCCTGCGCGTCGACATCCAGGCCATCTATGACCGCGATCCGGCCTGCCTGCGCTTCATGGAGGCGGTGCTTTATTTCAAGGGTTTCCATGCGCTGCAGACGCATCGTCTCGCCCACTGGCTGCTGAACCGCGGCCGGCGCGATTTTGCGCTCTATCTGCAGAGCCGCTCCTCCAGCGTCTTCCAGACCGACATCAATCCCGCGGCTCGTATCGGCAAGGGCATCTTCCTCGATCATGCGACCGGCCTGGTCGTCGGCGAGACGGCCGTCATCGGCGACAATGTTTCGATCCTACATGGTGTGACGCTCGGCGGCACCGGCAAAGAGGGCGCCGACCGTCACCCGAAGATCGGCAGCGGCGTCATGATCGGCGCCGGCGCCAAGATCCTCGGCAATATCGAGATCGGCTATTGCTCGCGCGTTGCCGCAGGTTCCGTCGTGCTGAAGGCGGTGCCGCCGAAGAAGACGGTAGCAGGCGTTCCGGCCAAGGTCGTCGGCGAGGCCGGTTGTTCCGAGCCGTCGCGCAACATGGACCAGGTGATTGGCGCCGATATCTGAGCGCTAAGGGATGAGGGAAGGTCGGCAGGCACCGGACGGGGACAGGCCACGCCAAGTGGCAACCTTGCCTTTACACCGCTGCTTTTCCTGTGCAAGAAGCGGCCAATCAAGACCGCTTACGGAGATGACAGAGTGAAGCCAGAAGAAATCAAGAAGCTCGACGCCTACTTCAAACGTACGCTCAACCCGCAGATCGTCGTCAAGGCGCGTCCGCGTAAGAATGATTCTGCGGAAGTCTATCTCGGCGAAGAATTTCTGGGCGTCGTCTATGTCGATGACGAAGACGGCGACCGCTCCTACAACTTTTCGATGGCGATCCTCGACGTCGATCTTTGATCGTGCATGAGAGCTTGAAGTGGACCGGGCGGCGACATCCGCCCGGTCTTTTTTGTTTTTTTGCTGCCGAATCAAATTTTTTTTAAAACGCCTGGTTGTGGCATTGTACCATATATTAGCAAAAACCGTTAAAGAGGTACGTTCACCGGCTCGCTCGCTTTGTCTTACTGCTGTAACACAACCGTGAGATGTTTTGCGCCGCACAAGACTACTTGACTATTTGTGCATTGCGGCTACCCTGCCGCCATCCAACAGCCCAACGGAGGACGGCCATGTTCAACTTTGACGAAGCCAACAAAAAGAGCAAGGAAGCCGTCGACACGGCGCTGAGAACCTATTCCGACACGACCAGGGGCTTTCAGGCGATCGCCGCCGAAGCTGCTGAATATTCGAAGAAGTCCTTTCAGGATGCCGTAACGCATTTCGAAACTTTGGCGGGCGTCAGGAGCTTCGAGGCCGCTTTCGAACTGCAGACCAGCTACGTCAAGTCGGCCTATGAGAGCTTCGTCTCCGAAACGACGAAGCTCGGCGAAATGTACGCCGATCTCGCCAAATCCGCGTACAAGCCCTATGAGGCGCCGATCGCTGCTGCTGCCGCTGGCGTAGTCAAGTCGCCGAAATCGCCGCAGCCGGCGACCCCCGCTGCTGCCTGAAGCAACGTCGAATGCGCAACCTGCGCTACATATTGAAAAATTAAGGCCGGCTACGCATCTGTAGCCGGTCTTTTTTGTTTCCACTTTCATTGCTGCGCCCGCATGCGGGCCGTCCGGGGACTTTTTAGGTCTTTCCCGTGCATGCCGGCATTTCTTGATTGCAGTGTCTGACAGGGGGCTTAAAATCGGCCCATTATGAACTAAGTTAGTGTTTCAGATATTCGACGGGAAAAGCACCCTCCCATGCTCCGCCGGATTGATCGAGGAATGAATGACAATGATCGCAAAGCCGATCCGGATGCAGAACGATAGCGAAAGGAACGGGGACAACGGAAATCGCGGAACCTCGGTCATCACGCGCACCAAGCCGAAGACCAAGAAGCCCAACCTCTATCGCGTGCTGCTTTTGAATGACGATTATACGCCCATGGAATTCGTCATTCATATTCTGGAGCGTTTTTTTCAGAAGGACCGTGAAAGTGCCACCCGCATCATGCTCCATGTCCACAATCACGGCGTCGGCGAGTGCGGAATATTCACATACGAGGTAGCGGAAACGAAGGTCAGCCAGGTGATGGACTTCGCCCGGCAACACCAGCATCCGCTGCAATGCGTCATGGAAAAGAAGTGAGGATCTGAACGTGCCAACATTTTCGCCTAGTTTAGAGAAGGCGCTCCATCAGGCACTGACCTTTGCCAACGAGCGGCATCATGAATATGCGACGCTCGAGCATCTGCTGCTCGCACTGATCGACGATGCCGATGCGGCCGCGGTCATGGGCGCCTGCAATGTCGATCTCGATGCGCTGCGCAAGACGCTCGTCGAATATGTCGACAACGAACTTTCCAATCTGATCACGGGTTACGACGAGGATTCCAAGCCGACCTCCGGTTTCCAGCGTGTCATCCAGCGCGCCGTCATCCATGTGCAGTCATCCGGCCGCGAGGAAGTGACCGGCGCCAACGTGCTCGTTGCGATCTTCGCCGAGCGCGAAAGCCATGCCGCCTATTTCCTGCAGGAGCAGGAGATGACCCGCTACGATGCCGTCAACTACATCTCCCACGGCATCGGCAAGCGGCCGGGCGCGTCGGAGACCCGCACTCCGCGCGGCGCCGAAGAAGAGGCCGAGAGCAAGCCGACGGCGCGCGGCGGCGAGGAAGAGGGCGGCCCCAAGAAGCAGCAGGATGCGCTCAAAGCCTATTGCGTCAATCTCAACGAGAAGGCCAAGGGCGGTAAGATCGACCCGCTGATCGGCCGTCATGCCGAGGTGAGCCGCACCATTCAGATCCTGTGCCGCCGTTCGAAGAACAATCCGCTCTATGTCGGCGATCCCGGCGTCGGCAAGACGGCGATCGCCGAAGGCCTTGCCAAGCGCATCGTCGAAGGCAAGGTTCCCGAGGCGCTCGCCGATGCGACGATCTTCTCGCTCGACATGGGTACGCTGCTCGCCGGCACACGCTACCGTGGCGACTTCGAGGAACGCCTGAAGCAGGTTGTCAAGGAGCTGGAAGAATATCCGGGCGCCGTGCTGTTCATCGACGAGATTCATACGGTGATCGGCGCCGGAGCCACCTCGGGCGGCGCGATGGATGCATCGAACCTGTTGAAGCCGGCCCTGTCGTCGGGCGCGATCCGTTGCATTGGTTCGACCACCTACAAGGAATACCGCCAGTTCTTCGAGAAGGACCGGGCGCTGGTGCGTCGTTTCCAGAAGATCGACGTCAGCGAGCCGTCGATCAATGATGCGATCGAGATCATGAAGGGCCTGAAGCCCTATTTCGAAGAGTATCACCACCTGCGCTATTCGAACGACGCCATCAAGTCGGCCGTCGAACTCTCGGCCCGCTACATCTCCGACCGCAAGCTGCCTGATAAGGCGATCGACGTGATCGACGAAACGGGTGCGGCCCAGATGCTGCTGCCGCCGTCGAAGCGCCGCAAGCTGATCACCGAAAAGGAGATCGAGGCGACGATCGCGACGATGGCCCGCATTCCGCCGAAGACCGTCTCCAAGGACGATGAGGCCGTGCTTGCCAATCTCGAGCAGGAACTGCGTTCGGTCGTCTACGGCCAGGACATCGCAATCGAAGCGCTTTCGACATCGATCAAGCTGGCGCGTGCCGGCCTTCGCGAGCCGAACAAGCCGATCGGCGCCTATGTCTTCTCCGGTCCGACCGGCGTCGGCAAGACCGAGGTGGCAAAGCAGCTGGCAGCATCGCTCGGCGTCGAGCTCCTGCGCTTCGACATGTCGGAATATATGGAGCGGCACACGGTCTCGCGCCTGCTCGGCGCACCTCCCGGCTATGTCGGCTTCGACCAGGGTGGTCTCCTGACCGATGGCGTTGACCAGCATCCGCATTGCGTGGTCCTGCTCGACGAAATCGAGAAGGCGCATCCGGATATCTACAATATCCTTCTGCAGGTTATGGACCACGGCACCCTGACCGACCATAACGGCAAGAAGATCGACTTCCGCAACGTCATCCTGATAATGACGACGAATGCGGGCGCTTCCGAAATGGCCAAGGCCGCGATCGGCTTCGGCTCGTCCAAGCGCACCGGCGAGGACGAGGAGGCGCTGACCCGTCTCTTCACGCCGGAGTTCCGCAACCGTCTCGACGCGATCATTCCGTTCGCGGCGCTGCCGACGGCGGTCATTCACAAGGTCGTGCAGAAGTTCATCATGCAGCTGGAGGCCCAGCTTTCCGAAAGGAACGTCACCTTCGACCTGCACGAGGATGCGATCGCCTGGCTTGCAGAAAAGGGTTACGACGAGAAGATGGGCGCCCGCCCGCTGGCCCGCGTGATCCAGGACACGATTAAGAAGCCGCTCGCCAACGAAATCCTCTTCGGCAAGCTGAAGAAGGGCGGCGTCGTCAACGTCACCGTCGGCCCGAAGGAAGATGGCAAGCCCGGTATCCTGCTGGAAGCCATTCCGGATACGGCGCCGATCAAGCCGAAGCCGGAAGCCGAGGTCGTGCATCCCGAAGCCGACGACGAGGATGATGGCGAGCTGAAGACGAAGACGGCCCGCAAGACCCGCGCCAAGACGGTGCCGCAGGCCGAGCCCGAGGTCCGCGACGCTCCCAAGAAGGGAAGCACGGTTCCCAAGGTTCCGCGCAAGAAGTGAGAGCTCGTCACCGAATTAAAAAAGGCCGCGTCACCCGCGGCCTTTTTTGTTTCCCGTCGTTGCCAGGAATTCGCGTTATGCCAGGGCCGCCCGGATCTTTTCGGCATGGGCGGCAAGCACGGCGCCGTCCTCCATCCTGCCGGAATGCGGCTTGAGCGCCACGCCCTCATGGCGGGGGATGATGTGGAAATGCAGATGGAACACCGTTTGTCCGGCTGCCGGTTCGTTGAACTGGGCGATGAACACGCCATCGGCGTCGAAAACTTCCTGGACCGCCTGGGCGACCTTTTGAACGACGGTAATGGCATGGACGAGGGTGGCGGGATCGGCATCGAGAATATTGCGCGAAGGCGCCTTCGGAACGACGAGCACGTGGCCCGGCGCTTGCGGCATCACATCCATGAAGGCCACCGTATGCTGGTCCTCGTAGATTCGGTTCGAGGGAATTTCGCCGCGCAGGATCTTGGCGAAGATATTGTTGTCGTCATAGGCGCTGGTCATCGCGAAATCTCCTCACGTTCCATTTGATCGGGTAGCGCGCTCGGCAGGGCGGCGTCAATCCTCCTGCTGACGCTCACCCTTGCGGAAGGGGCTGTGCTCGCTCAGCAGTTCACTCATCTGTTCGACATCGGCGCGCTCGCGCGCGAGATAATCGCCGATCGCGCGGCGCAGCCCGCCATGGGCGATATAATGGGCGGAATGCGTCGTCACCGGCAGGTAACCGCGAGCGAGCTTATGTTCGCCCTGCGCTCCGGCCTCGACCCGTTTCAACCCCTTCGCCAGGGCGAAGTCGATCCCCTGGTGATAGCAGACCTCGAAATGCAGGAAGGGGTGGTCCTCGATGCAGCCCCAGTGACGGCCGTAGAGCGCATCGCCGCCGATGAAATTGATCGCGCCGGCAATATAGCGCCCGTCGCGCTTGGCCATGACGAGCAGGATATCGTCGGCCATGCGCTCGCCGATCAGAGAGTAGAATTTGCGGGTGAGATAGGGCCGGCCCCATTTGCGGCCGCCGGTATCCATGTAGAATTTGAAGAACTGGTCCCAGATCCGCTCCGTCAGATCGCGCCCGGTCAGCCAGTCGATGCTGATGCCGTTTTCGAGCGCGGTGCGACGCTCCTTGCGCAATGCCTTGCGTTTGCGCGAAGCGAGCGTTTCGAGGAACTCGTCGTGATTGGCATAGCCGTCATTGATGAAATGAAACTGCTGGTCGGTCCGGTGCAGATAGCCATCCATCTCGAAGACGCCGATCTCCTCGTCCGGCACGAAGGTAATATGGGCCGAGGAAATACCGAGCCGGCGCACGACCTCCTTCAGGCTTTCGGCAATCGCGCTCTGGATCGGCAGCCGCTGCAGCCCTTCGGCGACGAGAAGACGCGGGCCGGTCGCGGGTGTAAATGGGATCGAGCACTGCAGCTTGGGATAATAACGCCCGCCGGCCCGCTCGAAGGCGTCGGCCCAGCCGTGGTCGAAGACATATTCGCCCTGGCTGTGGCTCTTGAGGTAGCCGGGCAGGGCGCCGATCAGCTCGCCGCGATCGGTTTCGAGCAACAGGTGGTGGCCGAGCCAACCGGTTTCGGCCGTGGCCGAGCCGGATTCTTCCAGCGATGATAAAAAGGCATGCGAAACGAAGGGGTTATAGGCAAGCGTGTTGCCACCCTTCGACGCCCCGGAAAGCCTGGACCAGCTCTCCGGGAAAATCGCGGTGAAGGAGCGTTCTACGCGAATGGACAGTTCATCGGTCATGCGGCGGATGCGAAGCCTGTGGGAGGAGGGTTTCGGCTCTGTTTCAGTCTGCGCATGATCTTGGCCAAAAAGCGAGCGTCAAACGGCCACGCGCGGATCGAAGCCTTCGAAAGTCATCTGGTCTGCATTGGCAAAAGTGCGCCGGCGCGCCTCTTCGTCTCGCACCGTCCAGGTGATAACCGGAATGCCCTTGTCGCGTTCGCCCGTGATGAAGGCATTCGGCAGGTCGTCATAATAATAGGAGATGAAATCGAGACCGATCTCCATCGCCTTGGCATGGGTCTCAAACTCCTCCGGCGTGTTGCCATTGGCGGTCAGCCCGAGCGGATAGGGCGAGCCAAGCGCCTTCAGATCGCGCAGCAGCCAATGGTCGAAGCTCATCAGCGCAACCTTGCCCTCATAGCCTTCCAGCACTTCGAGGACGGATTCGGCAAAACCCTCGTCATCGGCCTCACGGCCCTTCAACTCCAGCACCAGCGGAACCTTGCCCTGCACAAGATCGAGGAGTTGGCGGAGCGTCGGCACCTTGTCGCCCGTGCCGCCGACGGCGATCAGCCCGAGTTCCCGGGAGGTGCGCTCGCGGATGTCGCCGTTCAGATTGCACAGACGCTGAAGATCCTCGTCATGAAAGATGATCGGCACGCCGTCGGAGGCGTAATGCAGGTCGCATTCGATCGCAAAGCCGGCTTCGGCAGCGCGCGAGAAGGCCGAAAGCGTATTCTCCCAGACAAGCTTATTCAGGTCGTGATAGCCGCGATGGGCGACCGGCACGTCCTTGATCCAGTCCGCATTGGTCATTCTGCGATTTCCATGATAGCGTCGATCTCGACGGCGGCGTTCAGCGGCAGAGCGGCCATGCCGACGGCGGCGCGCGCATGTTTGCCGGTCTCGCCGAGCACACCGGCGATCAGGTTCGAAGCACCGTTGATGACGAGATGCTGCTCGATGAAATCGGGCGCCGAGGCGACGAAACCGTTCACCTTGATGACGCGCCGAATGCGGCCGAGGTCGCCGCCGAGCGCGGCCTTGGCCTGGGCCAGGATGTTGATGGCGCAGAGTTCGGCGGCGCGCTGGCCGCTCGCTACGTCGACGGTCTTGCCGAGATGGCCCGATACGGCGACTTTGCCGCCGTCGAGCGGCAGCTGCCCGGAGATGTAGAGAAGATTGCCGCTGATGACATAGGGAACGTAGTTTGCGGCAGGTGCTGCGGCTTCAGGCAGGGTTATCCCCATCTCAGTCAGGCGCGCTGCAATTTCGTCGGACATTTTCGTCTCCGCTTTTGTTGTCAATTCTTCAAAAATTATGCATCAAGACTGGAATCTTTAATATGACAGTTTCGAGCCTCGATTTGGCCGAAAGTGTTCTTATAACATCGCGGCCGAGTCCAACAGGAGTTAATGAATGTTCCGATCGAGTCTAGTCGCTCTGCTTCTCGCCGGCCTTTCCGCCCATGCATGGGCGGCTGCGCCTGCGGCAAGTGCTGCGATCGCGACCGGCCTCATCGCCCATCGCGCGGTCTACGATCTGGAATTGAAGGATGCGTCGGACCGCTCCGGCATCGCCTCCATGTACGGCCGCATGGTCTATGAATTCGACGGCAGCTATTGCCAGGGCTTCACCACCAATTTCCGCTTCGTGACGCAGATCGACACTGGCGACAGCGTGCGCGTCAGCGATCAGCAGACAAAGACCTTCGAGAACCTGAAGGACCGCAAGTTTACCTTTGACACCAAATCCTTCACCGACGACCAGCTCGACAAGGAGGTCAACGGCGCGGCCGAGAATCAGGCCAATGGCGTCAAAGTCGATCTCAAGCAGCCGGCGAGCCGCGAGCTGCAGCTTGGCGAAAGCCGCTTTCCGACAGAGCATATGCTCGATGTGATCCAGAACGCCAAGGAGGGAAAACGTTTCTTCGAAGCCCGCGTTTTCGACGGTTCCGATGACGGCGACAAGTCGCTGGTGACGACGACGATCGTCGGCAAGCAGGAAACGCCCGCTGCCGAGGAGGCCGATGCCGGCAATGCCGGCGCCTTCTCGAAGACGGCCTTCTGGCCGGTGACCATCGCCTATTTCAACGAGAATGCAAAATCGGATTCGCTGCCGGTCTATCGCATGTCGTTCAAACTCTACGAGAACGGCATCACCCGCGACCTGACGATGGATTATGGCGATTTCGTCCTGACCGGCAAGCTCGCCAAGCTCGAGCTGCTGGATCACAAGGCTGAGGTCTGCAAGTAGGCCGCGGTTTTTCCGCTGTCATAAAACTGTATCGTAAAGTTCATTATTGTGTCGGCGACCAGCGATGATTGAGTCGCCTTCTGTCGTCCTGCTCTTGTGATCGGTGCGATTCCAGCGGCCAGTCCATTGCGACGGGGCCTGCAGTTGCGAAATAGGCCTCCAGACCATTACCCGCCGCAAGCCTGGAAAGCCTCACTATGGCCGATACCGATCTCGCGACTGTACAGAATGCCGTCCTGCCGGTTGCGCCGCCGATCCGGCGGAAGTTGCCCGCATTTCCGATAGCATCGATATCACCGACCGAGCCGGCATTTCGGTCTATGGCGACCGCGCCCAGCAGGCTGTCAGCGATTATGCCGACAGGATCCTGCGCGAGGTCCGCAACAAGGATCTCGGCGAGGTCGGCCGGCTGCTGACCGACATCATCCTCAAGTCGAAGAGCCTCGATCCGGCATCGCTGAAAGACAAGGGCTTCCTCAGCCGCATGTTCCTCTCCGCAAAAGCGCGGCTCGAACGCTTTAAGGAGGAGTTCGAGGACGTAGCCGGCCAGATCGACCGGATTGGCCTGGAGCTCGACCGTCACAACGACACGCTGAGGCGCGACATCGCGCGCTGATCGTCGTCGACGAGAACGCCAACCGCCTGATCGAGGCGCTGATCAGCCCGCGGCTGCAGGAGCTCGCCTGGACGCGGCACGGCTTCCGTGGTCCGCTGGGACGGCGACCGGAAACGCCGACAGCGCAATCACCAGCCTGCTGTCCGCGGAGATCGACGCCGTCCTGCCGATGCCCGATGCCGGCGTCGTGCTGGCGCTGCTGCCGACACTCGCAAGCTGAGCGGCGGTATTTTCAGGGCAGGGCAGTCGGCCGGAAATCCGGCATAATCCTTGTTTTTATGCCGAATGGAATGTTTCCCTTGCTTTTATGCCCAACGGAATGTATGGGCACCGGCATTCCACACGTAAGGCATGGGATCGTCCGGGAGAAATCCGGGCTGTTCCGCCGGTGGCATCCTCGACGAGGGTGCTGTTCGCCTTGCGGAGGTTCAACCGGAAAAGGAGTAACAAGGCATGGCATTGCCTGATTTTTCTATGCGTCAGCTGCTTGAAGCAGGCGTCCACTTCGGCCACCAGACCCATCGCTGGAACCCGAAGATGAAGCCGTATATCTTCGGCGATCGCAACAACATTCACATCATCGATCTGGCTCAGACCGTTCCGATGCTGTCGCGCGCCCTTCAGGTCGTCAGCGACACCGTTGCCCGTGGCGGCCGCGTTCTCTTCGTCGGCACCAAGCGCCAGGCGTCCGAGATCATCGCCGACAGCGCCAAGCGCTCGGCCCAGTACTACGTCAACTCGCGCTGGCTCGGCGGCATGATGACGAACTGGAAGACGATCTCCAACTCGATCCAGCGCCTGCGCAAGCTCGACGAAATCCTCAATGGCGAAGCCCAGGGCTTCACCAAGAAGGAACGCCTCAACCTCGAGCGCGAGCGTGAAAAGCTCGACAAGGCTCTCGGCGGTATCCGCGATATGGGCGGCACGCCCGACCTGATGTTCATTATCGACACCAACAAGGAAAAGATCGCGATCGACGAAGCCAAGCGCCTCGGCATCCCGGTCGTCGCCATCATCGATTCGAACTGCGATCCGGACCTGATCGACTATCCGATCCCGGGCAACGACGACGCATCGCGCGCCATCGCCCTGTACTGCGAGCTGATCTCCCGCGCTGCCATCGACGGCATTGCGCGCCAGCAGAGCTCTTCCGGCCGTGATCTCGGCGCATCCTCCGAAGTTCCGGTCGAGCCGGCTCTCGAGGAAGCAGCCGAAGGCTGATGAAGGCGGGCGGAGACAAAACTCCGTCGAAGCTTGCATAGACTGGGAAGGCCGCTCGCGACTCATCGAAGTTCGGCGGCCTTACCTGTTTCAAGGCGGAGGCGTCAGGCGCTCCGCCAGTAAAGTTTCGTTATGGCGCGTCTTCATCACGCTGTCATACATACAGGTACATTTCGTGCCTCAATCCGGTGCCGCGCCGCTTTGCGGTCCACCGTTTGAACCGACAAGAGGAAGATAATGAGCGAGATTACGGCTGCAATGGTGAAGGAACTGCGCGAAAAGACCGGCGCAGGCATGATGGACTGCAAGAAGGCTCTTGCTGAAACCAGCGGCGACATGGAAGCGGCGATCGACTGGCTGCGCGCCAAGGGCATCGCCAAGGCCGACAAGAAGTCGGGCCGTACCGCCGCTGAAGGCCTCGTCGGCGTTTCGAGCGAAGGCACGAAGGCCGTCGTCGTCGAAGTCAACTCCGAAACCGACTTCGTCGCCCGCAACGATGCCTTCCAGGATCTCGTCCGCGGCATCGCCAAGGTCGCCGTCTCGACGGATGGCACTGTCGAGGCCGTCGGTGCTGCGACCTATCCGGCATCCGGCAAGTCCGTTTCCGACACGATCAAGGATGCGATCGCAACGATCGGCGAGAACATGAACCTGCGCCGTTCGATCGCTCTGTCCGTCGAAGACGGCGTCGTCGCCACCTATATCCACAATGCGGTTTCCGACGGCCTCGGCAAGCTCGGCGTTCTCGTCGCGCTGAAGTCGACCGGTGACAAGGAAGCCCTGAACGCAATCGGCCGCCAGGTCGCCATGCATATTGCGGCGACCGCGCCGTTGGCGATCCGCCCTGAGGAAGTCGATGCCGCCGTCGCCGAGCGCGAGCGCAACGTCTTCATCGAGCAGTCGCGCGCTTCCGGTAAGCCCGACAACATCATCGAAAAGATGGTGGAAGGCCGCATGCGCAAGTTCTTCGAGGAGGTCGCCCTTCTCTCGCAGGCTTTCGTCATCAATCCTGATCTGACGGTCGCTGCCGCCATCAAGGAAGCTGAAAAGGCCGTCGGCGCGCCGATCGAAGTTGCCGGCATGGCCCGTCTTCTGCTCGGCGAAGGCGTCGAGAAGGAAGAGACCGATTTCGCAGCCGAAGTCGCGGCTGCCGTCAAGGGTTGATCTTCCAGCCATAATTCTGAAAACAAGAAGGGCATCGCGTGACAACGCGGTGCCCTTCGTGTATCGGGCATTCACGGCAATTTACGAGGAGCCAAGATGTCTTTAGAGCCTGTCTATAAACGCGTTCTGCTCAAGGCTTCCGGCGAAGCGCTCATGGGTGGCCAGGGTTTCGGGATCGATGTCGCGGTGGCGGACCGCATTGCATCCGATATCGCCGAGGCAAGGCATATGGGCGTGGAAGTCGGCGTCGTCGTCGGTGGCGGCAATATCTTCCGCGGTGTTGCAGTCGCATCCAAGGGCGGCGATCGGGTGACCGGCGACCATATGGGCATGCTCGGCACCATCATCAACGCGCTCGCGCTCGCAACCTCGCTGCGCAAGCTGAACATCGATACGGTGGTGCTTTCGGCCATCTCCATGCCGGAGATCTGCGAGAGCTTCTCGCAACGAGCGACCCTTTATCATCTGTCGATGGGACGCGTGGTGATCTTTGCCGGCGGCACCGGCAATCCCTTCTTCACCACCGATTCCGCCGCCGCACTGCGTGCTGCCGAAATGGGCGCCCAAGCGATCTTCAAGGGCACGCAGGTGGACGGCATCTATACCGCCGACCCGAAGAAATATCCCGATGCGACCCGCTTCGACCGCCTGACGCACCAGGAAGTGCTGGACAGGGGCCTTGCGGTGATGGACGTTGCCGCCGTGGCGCTTGCCAGAGAAAATTCCATTCCGATCATCGTCTTCTCGATCCACGAGAAGGGTGGTTTTGCTGAAATCTTGACGGGCGGTGGCCTCAAGACCATCGTCTCCGACAACTGATACAAGCCGCGCCGCGGTTTCGGCGCAGCCCTCGCTAGAACATGATTGAGCTTTAGGTCCGGTTGGCCTGAAATCTGAAACATGTTCTACATTAAAGAATTAGAGCATGAGACGTGCCGAAAACCGCTGACTTTTCGGCATCGCTCTAAACGGGAGCATCGACATGAGTGAAGGTATCGATATCAAGGAACTGAAGCGCCGGATGGACGGCGCGGTCTCCGCATTCAAGAGCGACATCGCATCGCTGCGCACCGGCCGTGCTTCGGCCAACATCCTCGATCCGGTCACGATCGAGGCCTATGGTTCGCGCGTGCCCTTGAACCAGGTCGCCAACATCACCGTGCCCGAGCCGCGCATGCTGACGGTTTCCGTCTGGGACAAGTCGATGGTCAGCGCCGTCGAACGCGGCATCCGCGAATCCAATCTCGGCCTCAACCCGATCGTCGACGGCCAGAGCCTGCGCATTCCGCTGCCGGAATTGAACGAGGAGCGCCGCAAGTCGCTCGTCAAGGTGGCGCATGACTATGCCGAGAAGAGCAAGGTGGCGATTCGCCATGTCCGCCGTGACGGCATGGACGGCCTCAAGAAAGCCGAAAAGGACGGTGTAATCGGCCAGGACGAGAGCCGTGCGCGATCCGAACGCGTACAGAAGATGACGGACGAGACGATTTCCGAAATCGACCGCTTGCTTGGGGAGAAGGAAAAGGAAATCATGCAGGTCTAGTGGACCTGTGCCTTTGCCTGGAAAGACCGGACGGGAAATGTCGGAATCTGTATTTGTAACTGTGCCAGAGCATGTTGCCATCATCATGGACGGCAATGGCCGTTGGGCCAAGCAGCGCGGCTTGCCGCGCACGATGGGCCATCGCAAGGGCGTCGAGGCGGTCCGCGAGACAGTACGCGCCGCCGGCGCGGCCGGTATAAAATATCTCACCCTCTTCGCCTTTTCCTCGGAGAACTGGCGCCGGCCCGAAGCCGAGGTTTCCGATCTGCTCGGTCTGCTCAAGGCTTTCATCCGGCGTGACCTTGCCGAGCTTCATCGCCAGAATGTGCGCATCAAGGTGATCGGCGACCGCCACAGCCTGCGCAGCGACATTCTCGGCCTGCTGCTTGAGGCGGAGGAGACCACCAGGGACAACACGGCGCTGACGCTGGTCATCGCCTTCAATTACGGCTCGCGCGATGAAATCTCGCGCGCCGTCGTGAGTCTCGCGAGGGACGTCGAGTCCGGCCGCCTGCGGGCACAGGACATCACTCCCGCGCTGATCAACGCCCGTCTCGACACGGCCGGCATCCCGGATCCGGATCTCATCATCCGCACCAGCGGCGAGGAACGGCTTTCCAACTTCCTGCTTTGGCAGGCCGCCTATTCGGAATTCATCTTCATCCCGGAATATTGGCCCGATTTCAGCCCGGAGATTTTCCGCTCGGCGCTGGAAAAATTCGCCTCCCGCGACCGGCGCTTCGGTGGCCTGTCATCGCAGGCAGCCGCGGTCGGCACCTGATGCAGAGGGAATTGAAGCTCCGCATCGTTTCAGGATTGATTCTCGCGGTCATCGTTCTTGTCGCCACCTGGTATGGCGGCCCTGCCTTTCGCACCCTGGCGGTGGTGATCGGTCTGCTGATCTACTATGAATGGTCTAAGATAACCGGCATTGCGCGGGATTGGGTCGCCAATGTGGTCGGTTGGATCGGCGAAGCGGCGATCGCCTTCCTTGTGCTTGTCGGCAATTTCGAATTCGCCGCCGGCATGCTGGCCGGCGTCACCGCCGTCGGCATAGCCCTGATCATCCTGCACGGCACGAGTCGCTGGCTGCCGGTCGGCCTCTTCTATGCCGGCGCCACAGGCCTGGCGCTCGCCGCGATCAGAGGCAACGACCAGCCCGGTCTTTACGCCATGCTTTTCGTCTTCGCCGTCGTCTGGGCGACCGATATCCTCGCCTATTTCGTCGGCAGGGCGCTCCGCGGACCGAAGCTTGCCCCGTCGATCTCGCCGGGAAAGACATGGTCTGGCGCTATCGGCGGCGCCGTTTCCGCGGTCGCAGCCGGCGTCCTTCTCGCCCATTTCCTCCTTCCGGGCACTGAAGTCGTCGCCGCCGGCGTGGCGCTCATCCTGTCGGTCTGCAGCCAGTCGGGCGATCTTTTCGAATCCGTCATCAAGCGAAAATTCGGCGTCAAGGATTCGAGCCGTCTCATTCCGGGCCATGGCGGCGTCATGGACCGCGTCGACGGACTGATTTTCGCCTGTTTTGCGGCGTTCTTGCTTGCTACACTATTTTCCCTGATAAAGGGGGCTGGCATGACGTCGCTCGGAGCGGCATTGTTCGGCCTCTGATGACGCGGCAGCCTGACAGAAGGAACCCACAGACGTGATGACCGGCATATATGCATTCGTGATGGGGAATATCGTCACCTTCATCCTGGTGCTCTCGCTGCTCGTCTTCGTGCATGAGATGGGCCATTATCTTGTCGGGCGCTGGAGCGGCATCCGTATCCTTGCCTTTTCGGTCGGCTTTGGTCCCGAGCTATTCGGCTTCACCGACCGCCATGGAACGCGCTGGAAGATCTCAGTGATCCCGCTCGGCGGTTACGTCCGCTTCTTCGGCGATGAGGATGCGTCGAGCAAACCGGACAGCGACAAGCTTGCCGCCATGTCCGAGGAGGAGAGGGCGCGCTCCTTTGCCGGCGCCAAGCTGTGGAAACGTGCCGCGACCGTCGCAGCCGGTCCGATCGCCAATTTTCTGCTGGCGATCGCCATCTTCACGGTTCTCTTCACCGTCTATGGCCGCATGATCGCCGACCCGGTCGTTGCCGAGGTCAAGCCGGAGAGCTCGGCGGCCGCCGCCGGCATCCTTCCCGGCGACCTCCTGGTTGCCATCGATGGCGGCAAGGTCGAGACGTTTGAAGATGTGCGCCGCTATGTCGGCATGCGCCCCGGCCAGAGGATTGTCGTTACAGTCGAGCGCGGCGGCCAGAAGCTCGATGTGCCGATGGTGCCGCAGCGCGTCGACCAGACCGATCAGTTCGGCAACAAGATGGAAGTCGGTCAGATCGGCATCGCTACCGACAAGAACTCCGGCAATTTCCGGCTGCAGACCTACACTCCGCTCCAGGCGCTGCGTGAGGGCGTGATCGCCAGCGGGCAAATAGTCACGGACACCTTCAAATATATCGGCAACATATTCAGCGGATCGATGCGGGCCGATCAGCTGGGCGGGCCGATCCGTGTGGCTCAGGCTACCGGCCAGATGGCGAAGCTTGGCGTTGGGGCAGTGTTGCAGCTTGCTGCGGTGCTGTCGGTTTCGATAGGATTGCTTAACCTGATGCCGGTTCCGGTACTTGATGGCGGCCACCTGATGTTCTATGCGGTGGAAGCGGTCAGAGGAAAACCGCTGGGTGCCAAGGCTCAGGAAATTGCATTTCGTATAGGCCTGGCAATGATATTGACATTGATGGTTTTCACGACCTGGAACGACATCAGCCTGAGCTGAAGGTAAACGCGTAAGGCAAGGGAATTACTATTTATTTACGATGTTTCAAGGCTGTAGTGGCGAATGGGTCACGCTTGGAAATGAAGTAAACAGAAATTAACGCCCTCCCTTGCTTGTATGTCAAAAGCGGGTAAAACGACACACGTGACCGGAATCGGGTTCTCCCGGGGACGGGGACGAGGGAAAAAAGGTAATAGGTGAAATGAAGGCTGGTTCAAAGTTTTTGAACGCAGTATCGGCGGTTGCGCTGTCTGCTAGTGTTGTTGCTTCGGGCGCAGGTGCTTTGACGTTCGTTTCCGCTACGGCCGCCGAGGCCGCGGTCATCCAGCGCATCGATGTGCGTGGCGCAAGCCGCGTCGGCGCGGAAGCCGTCCGGTCGAACCTCACCATCACGCCCGGCAAGAGTTTCTCGAACACTGATATCGATAACTCGGTCAAACAGCTTTACGGCACGGGCTACTTCTCCGATGTGAAGATTTCGGTTTCTGGTGGCACGCTGGTCGTCAACGTCCAGGAGGCCCAGCTCGTCAATCAGGTCGTCTTCAACGGCAACCGCAAAATCAAGGACGACAAGCTCGCGACGATCGTCCAGACGCATGCTGCCGGTCCTTACAGCGACACGCAGATTCAGTCCGACATCCAGGCGATCAAGGATGCCTATGCCGCCACCGGCCGCAGCGAAGTCGAAGTGACGACGCAGGTGGTGCCGCTGGGCGAAGGCCGCGTCAACCTTGCTTTCGTCATCAACGAAGGTGACCGCACCAAGATCGATGCGATCAATTTCGTCGGCAACAACGCCTATAGCGCCGGCCGCCTTGCTGCCGTAATTCAGACAAAGCGTTCGAACTTCCTTTCGTTCCTGACCCGCAAGGACGTCTACAACGAAGACAAGCTCCACGCCGACGAAGAAGCGCTGCGCCAGTTCTATTACAATCGCGGCTATGCCGACATGCGCATCGTCTCTTCCGATGCCAGCTTTGACGAGGCAACCAACAAATACACGCTCACCTTCAACATCGAGGAAGGCCAGCGCTACAATTTCGGACCGGTGACTGTTCAGTCCACCGTTGAAGGCGTCGGCTCGGATCAGCTGCTGCCGCTGGTGCGCACGAAAGAAGGCCACCTCTACAGCGCCAAGGAAGTTCAGAAGTCGATCGAAGCGATTTCCGATCAGGTGGCCTCCGCCGGTTATCCCTTTGCGCGCGTCACGCCGCGCGGTAACCGCGACCTCAACAACAACACGATCGGCGTCGAATATCTCGTCGACCAGGGCGAGCGCGCCTATGTCGAGCGCATCGAGATCCGCGGCAACAGCCGCACGCGCGACTACGTCATCCGCCGCGAATTCGACATGAGCGAAGGCGACGCCTTCAATCAGCAGATGATCACCAAGGCCAAGCGCCGCCTGGAAGCGCTCGGTTACTTCTCTTCGGTCAATATCTCCACCCAGCCGGGTAGCTCCCCGGATCGTGTCGTGGTGGTGGTCGACGTGCAGGATCAGTCGACCGGTTCGTTCGGTGTCGGCGCGGGTTATGCCGCCGGCGGTGACGGTCTGCTGCTCGAAGCATCGATCGAAGAAAAGAATTTCCTTGGTCGCGGTCAGTACATCCGCATCTCGGCCGGCGGCGGTCAGGAAGGCTCGCGCGCCTACGGCGTCAGCTTCACCGAACCCTATTTCCTCGGCTACCGCCTGGCGGCGGGCTTCGACGTCAACCACAGCGAAACGTCGAGCAACGACAATTACGACTACGAGGAAACCAGCGTCGTTCTGCGCGTCACGGCGCCGATCACCGAAGATCTGGCGACGACTTTCCGCTATAACTACAAGCAGATGAAGTACGACGCTGACAACAGCGACCTTTCCGATCTGTCCGCTCCGTATCAGCACCTGGTTGAGGACAGCCCGTGGACACGTTCTTCCGTCTCGCAGACGCTGACCTACAACACGCTCGATGACACGGTTCTGCCGCGCGAAGGCATCTACGCGACGGCGACGCAGGAAATTGCCGGCCTCGGGGGCGACTCGCAGTTCTACAAGATCTACGGCAAGGCCCGCTACTACCACCTGCTCGCCGACGATGCCGATATCATCGGCTCGGTTTCTGCTTCGGCGGGTTATGTCGTCGGCTTCGGTGAGCACCTGAACGTCTTCGACCAGTTCACGCTGACCAATGGCGACATTCGTGGCTTCGAGAACAAGGGTATCGGCCCGCGCGTCAGGGGTGACAACGACGATCCGCTGGGCGGTACAACCTACTTCACCGCATCGGCCGAAGCGACTTTCCCGATGCCGGGCTTCCCGCGCGACTTCAACCTGCGCGGCGCGGTCTTCGCCGACGCCGGCACGTTGTTCGGCAACGACGTTGATCTGAGGGGCGACGGCATTGAGGGCGAAGACGCCTCGCTGCGCGCTTCCGTCGGTGTCGGTGTCGTTTGGCAGTCTCCTTTCGGTTCATTGCGTCTGGATTACGCAATCCCGGTCCTCAAGGAAGACTTCGACAAGACGCAAAACTTCAAGTTTGGCATCAACAACCAATTCTGATATCGGCAGTCCGGAACTGTAAGACTCAATTCCGTTCTGGAGCATTGCCGATGGAGCAAAACGTTTTTTTTCTGCCCCATGAAGGTCTGAAGCTCGCTGAGCTGGCAGGGTTTCTTGGGGCGGAACTCGCCAATTCCGATCATGCCAATGTCATCGTCAGGTCCGTCGCCCCCATCAGCCGGGCGCGGGCAGGCGATGTCTGCTATATCCTGTCTCGCCGCAACCGCGAGGAGTTTGCGACATGCGAGGCCTCGGCGGTGATCTGCGACAAGGCGCTTGCCGATCTCGTTCCTCCGCATCTTCCGGTTATCCTTTCGTCCAATCCGCATGCTGCCTTCGCAATGGCGGGCGGCCTGTTCTACCCCGCAGCATTGCGTCCGGTCGCTCTTTCGGGTGAAAGCGGGATTGCTCCGAGCGCAGTGATTGATCCGAGCGCCAAACTCGAAAAGGGCGTGATCGTCGAACCGCTGGCCGTCATCGGTGCGCAGGCCGAGATCGGGGAAGGAACCCGCATCGGCGCGAACAGCGTTATCGGTCCGAACGTCAAGATCGGCCGGGATTGTTCGATTGCGGCTGGAGCGAGCATTCTTTGTGCGCTGATCGGCAATGGCGTCATCATCCACAACGGTGTTCGAATCGGCCAGGACGGTTTTGGTTATGCACCGGGTCCGCGCGGCATGATCAAGATCGTTCAGATCGGCCGGGTGATCATCCAGGACAATGTCGAGATCGGCGCCAACACGACCATCGACCGCGGTGCCATGGACGACACGGTGATCGGCGAGGGGACCAAGATCGACAATCAGGTCCAGATCGGCCACAACGTCCAGATCGGCCGCCATTGCGCCATCGTTTCGCAGGTCGGCATCGCCGGCAGCACGAAAATCGGCAATGGCGTGCAGATCGGCGGCCAGGCGGGAATCAAGGGACATGTGACGATCGGCGATGGCGTGCAGATCGCTGCCAAAAGCGGTATCATGACCGACCTTGCCGCCGGCGGACAATATGGCGGTATACCTGCACGTCCGCTAAAAGACTATCTGAGAGAGGCCGCGCAACAGGTATCGAAATCCAAGTTGCGCGGGAGGAACCCTGGAGGCAAGCAAAATGACTGAGGAAGCCACGACCACGCTTTCTTCGGCTGATATTACCGAGATCATGAAGCTGCTGCCGCATCGCTATCCGTTTCTCATGGTCGATAAGATCATCGGGATCGACGGAGACAACACGGCGATCGGCATCAAGAACGTCACGGTGAACGAACCGCATTTCACCGGCCATTTTCCGGAAGCGCCGATTATGCCCGGGGTTTTGCTGATCGAGGGCATGGCTCAGACGGCGGGTGCCATCTGCGCCAAGAAGGAAGGTCAGACCGGTAACCTCGTCTACTTCATGACCATCGAGAATGCGCGCTTCCGCAAGCCGGTCGTGCCCGGCGACCGCGTCGAATTCCATGTCAAGAAGAACAAGCAACGCGGCAATATCTGGAAATTCCATTGCGACGCCAAGGTTGACGGCGCACTTGTCGCCGAAGCTGACATCGGCGCGATGATCGTTCGTAAGGATCAGGCATGAGCAAGATCGCCGAAAGCGCCCGTATTCATCCGATGGCTGTCGTCGAAGACGGGGCTACCATCGGCGAGGGCGTCAAAATCGGTCCTTTTTGCCATGTCGGGCCGCATGTCGTCCTGCATGCGAATGTCGAGCTCCTGGCGCATGCGGTCGTCACCGGCCGCACTGTGATCGGCAATGGCACGCGCATCTTCCCGATGGCCGTCGTCGGCGGTGATCCGCAGAGCGTGCACCACGGCGGTGAGGAAACGACGCTGACGGTCGGCGCCAATTGCACGATCCGTGAAGGTGTGACGATGAACACCGGCACGGCCGATTTCGGCGGTGAGACGATCGTTGGCGACAACAATCTTTTCCTTGCCAATTCCCACGTCGCGCATGACTGCCGGGTCGGCAACCATGTGATCATGTCGAACAACGTCATGCTCGCCGGCCATGTCGTCATCGAGGATCGCGTGATCCTAGGCGGCGGCTCGGCTGTTCACCAGTTTACCCGCGTCGGCCGCCACGCCTTCGTCGGCGGCCTGTCGGCGGTGAGTTACGATGTCATTCCCTATGGCATGCTGAACGGTAATCCCGGTCTGCTGGGCGGCCTCAACGTCGTCGGCATGACGCGGGCCGGCATCGACCGCGCCGTCATCCACCGGGTGCGCCGCGCCTACAAGGCGATCTTCGAAGGAACGGGTTCCGTGCGCGAAAACGCCGCCGCGATCCGCGAGGAATATGCCGATTGCGAGCAGGTCGTGCAGATCCTCGACTTCATTGCGGCCGAGAGCGACCGCGCGCTGTCCTCGCCGACCCGGGGGCAGAAGGGCTAGTCCGTGGCTTTAACAGGCGACACCGCTGCGGGCCGGCTGGCGATCATCGCCGGCGGTGGCCTTCTGCCTTCCTATGTCGCCGAAGCCGCGCGCGCGGCTGGCGAAAATCCCGTTATCGTCGCGCTGAAGGACGAGAGTGATCCACGCTGGGAAGGCTATGATCACGCTGTTATCGGCATCGGCGATTTCGCCGCCCTCGAGGGTCTCTTCAACCGATACGGCGTCGGACGTGTGGTGATGTCGGGAAGCGTGCGCCGCCGGCCGGAATGGCGCGAGGTGCGCCCGACGTTGCGCATCCTGATGAAGGTTCCGGCCGCCATTCGCACACTGCTCTCCGGCGGCGACGATACGGTTCTGCAGATGGTGATCCGGTTGATCGAGGGGAACGGCCGGCGCGTCGTCGGCGCCCACGAGATCGCCCCCGACCTGCTCGCTTCCGTTGGCCCGCTTGGCGCCGCCGCGCCCGGCGAGGAAGACCGGCGCGATATCAGCCAAGCCGCCAATGCCGCCGAGACGCTTGGCCGGCTGGATGTCGGCCAGGGTGCAGTCAGCATCGGCGGGCGCGTCGTCGCGCTGGAAGGACTTGAGGGCACAGATGAGATGCTGGACCGTGTCGCCGGCCTGAGGGCCGCCGGACGGATCTCGCCGCGCCGCCGCGGCGTGCTCGTCAAGCTCTGCAAGCCGCAACAGGACATTCGCGCCGACCTGCCGGCGATCGGCGTTGCCACAATTTTGAACGCTGCGAAAGCCGGCCTTGCCGGCATCGCAATCGAAGCCGGTCGCTCGCTGGTGCTCGATCGGGCCGCAGTCATCAGCGCCGCCGACGAGGCTGGGTTGTTTGTCTGCGGCATCGACCGCGGTCTGCCGGCATGGGGGCTCGAATGAACGGAGCGCCGCTGAAGATCGCCGTCATTGCCGGGGAAGTGTCGGGCGATCTGCTCGGCGCTGATCTCATCGCTGCGCTGAAGCGGATTTACAGTGGACCGGTGGAGCTTGTCGGCGTTGGCGGCGAGGGGCTGCAGGCGGAGGGGCTGAACTCCCTGTTCGATTTTTCCGAGCTGTCGATCATGGGCGTCACCCAGGTGCTGAGCCGGCTGCCAAGGCTGTTTGGCCTGATCCGTCGCACCACGGCTGAGATCATCGCCGCAAAACCGGATATCCTTGTCATCATCGACAGTCCCGATTTCACCCATCGCGTCGCCAAGCGGGTGCGCACCGCGTTGCCCGATCTGCCGGTCGTCAATTACGTCTGTCCAAGCGTCTGGGCCTGGAAGGAATATCGCGCCACGCGCATGCTCGGCTATGTCGATCACGTGCTTGCCGTCCTGCCCTTTGAACCGGCAGCCATGCAGCGCCTCAATGGTCCGACGACAACCTATGTCGGGCATCGTCTGGTCGCCGATCCAGCGCTGCTGGAGACACGTCGCCTGCGCGTGGGAAGGCAGCCAGGCAATGGCCCGATCCTGCTTCTTCCCGGATCGCGCTCCTCCGAGATCCAGAAGCTTCTGCCTTACTTCGAGGTCGCCACGAATGAACTCGTCGCCCGCAACGGGCCGACACGCTTCATTCTGCCGACGGTGACGCACAGGCAAGCGCTTGTCCGCGAAATGACGGCTGGGTGGGCCGTAAAGCCGGAGATCGTCGTCGGCACGCAAGCAAAATGGAAGGCCTTTGCCGAGGCCGATGCAGCCATGGCGGCGTCCGGAACCGTTATTCTCGAACTCGCCCTTGCCGACGTTCCGGTCGTCTCTGCCTACAAGGTCGACTGGATCATGCGCATGCTGACATCGGGCATCAAGACCTGGACCGGCGCGCTGCCGAACCTGATCGCCGATTACCCGGTCGTGCCGGAATATCTGAACGATGTCGTTCGCGGCGCAAGCCTTGCACGCTGGATGGAAAGGCTGTCGGTCGATACCTATCAGCTGAAGGCGATGAAGGAAGGTTACGATCTCATCTGGCAGCGCATGCAGACGGAAAAGCCGCCCGGCGAACAGGCCGCCGAAATCCTTCTCGACGTTTTGAAAAAGAAAAAACCCGGCCATTCCTGACCGGGTTTCTTTTTGAGCTCTGAAGCGATCAGCGCTTCGAAACCGGGATGTAGTCGCGCTTGGGTTCGCCGACATAGAGCTGGCGGGGACGGCCGATACGCTGTTCCGGATCCTCGATCATCTCGTTCCACTGAGCGATCCAGCCGACGGTGCGGGCAAGCGCGAAGAGCACGGTGAACATGGTGGTGGGGAAGCCCAGCGCCTTCAGCGTGATGCCGGAATAGAAGTCGATATTCGGATAGAGTTTCTTCTCGATGAAATATTCGTCGGTGAGCGCGATGCGCTCCAGCTCCATCGCCACTTCCAGCAACGGATCGTCCTTGATGCCGAGTTCGCCGAGCACTTCATGCGTCGTCTTCTGCATGATCTTGGCGCGTGGATCGTAGTTCTTATAGACGCGGTGACCGAAGCCCATCAGGCGGAACGGATCGTTCTTGTCCTTGGCGCGGGCGATATATTCCGGAATGTGGTCGACCGTGCCGATCTCGTTCAGCATGTTGAGCGCGGCTTCATTGGCGCCGCCGTGCGCGGGGCCCCAGAGGCAGGCAATGCCGGCGGCGATGCAGGCGAACGGATTGGCGCCCGACGAACCGGCGAGACGGACGGTCGAGGTCGAGGCGTTCTGCTCGTGATCGGCATGCAGGATGAAGATGCGGTCCATGGCGCGGGCAAGCACCGGATTGACCACATATTCCTCGCAGGGGACGGCAAAGCACATGCGCAGGAAGTTCGACGCATAGTCGAGGTCGTTCTTCGGGTAAACGAAGGGCTGGCCGATATGATACTTGTAGGCCATGGCGGCAAGCGTCGGCATCTTGGCGATCATGCGCAGGCTGGCGACCATGCGCTGGTGCGGATCGGTGATGTCGGTCGAGTCGTGATAGAAGGCCGACAGCGCGCCGACGCAGCCGCACATGACGGCCATCGGATGCGCATCACGGCGGAAGCCGGTGAAGAAGCGGCTCATCTGCTCATGCACCATCGTGTGGTGCGTGACGCGATAGTCGAAATCCTTCTTCTGCGCAGCCGTCGGCAATTCACCGTAGAGCAGGAGGTAGCAGACCTCGAGGAAATCGCCATGCTCGGCGAGCTGCTCGATCGGATAGCCACGGTGCAGCAGCACACCTTCGTCACCGTCGATATAGGTGATTTTCGATTCACAGGATGCGGTCGAGGTGAAGCCCGGATCGTAAGTGAAGGAAGCGGTGTTCTTGTAGAGGGCACCGATGTCGATGACGCTCGGGCCGATCGTGCCGCTTTTGACGGCGAGGTCGACTGATTTGTCACCGATTTTTATTGTAGCGCTTTGATCCGTCATGCTGTCCTCCGAAATGTCGGTGGCGCCACAAAAGCGCCATAGGGGTTAAGCGTCCTTTCCGATAGCTATATGATCGTGACGCTAATGCCAAGTTACCGTGATGGCATTTTGTGCATTGCGGCATCACCTTTTAGGCACTGCAGCGATGAGCCGCACGCATAGCGGAAGCCGATGATTCGACTGACCTTTTGCTCCTTTGGTTTTTGCGTCTTATTTCAACCGATTATTCTTGCCGGATTTACGTGAAGGTTGCATTCTGACGACTTCGCGGGGTGATCTTGGGCGGGGCATGCAGGAATTGACGACAGCCGAATTGCGGCCGCAAGCGGGCGTCGGCCTTGCCGATCCGCCGGATTTTCCTGCGCCTGCGGTGGTGACTCAATCGGTAAGGACGCAGTCGCAGACCCCATTGCGTCGTCGGCTGCTGGCCGCCACCTGGCAATCGCTGCGTGCCGGAGCCTGCATGCTGGGCGAAGAGGCCGATCATGGCCGCCTGCTGCTGTTCTCGCCGGTCTTCCTCGGCGCCGGCTCGGCCTTCTGGTTTCTCGGCGGATCGGATTTTCCCCTCGTTGCATCGCTGCTCTGCCTGCTGGCGTCGGCGGCCGCGGTTTTCCTCACCGGTCCCAGCCGGCCGGCCTTGCGCGCAAGTTTCATGGCGCTCGCACTTTTCGCCGGCGGCATGCTCTCGGCTCAGTTCGAGAGCTGGCGGGCTTCGACGGTGATCCTCGATTCATCCGTGACAACGACGGTGACCGGCCGCGTCGAACGGCGGGAAGGCGACGGCAGCGGGCGCTGGCGCTACATTCTTGCCGTCACCGGCACCGAGGCGCCGGAGTTGAAACGGCCGCCAAGACGCATCACCGGGATCGTCCGGGGCGCCGATGTGCCTTTCGAGATCGGCGACATCATCACCGGCAGGGCACGGCTGACGCCGCCGGCAGGCCCCGCACTTCCCGCGCTCAACGACTTCTCCTTCGGTGCCTATTTCGACGGCATCGGCGCCAACGGTTTCTTCTACGGTGCGCCGGAGAAGCTCGACGCGCAGGTCGGCCCGCAGGCGGCCAGGTGGACGTCGGACGCGCTGCTCGAATGGCTCTACCGGCTGCGCAGCAGCATCGGCGACCGCATAAGATCGATCCTGCCCGGCGACACCGGCGCTTTTGCCGCTGCCCTGGTGACGGATGAACGGCGCGCCATCTCGAAGACGACGACGGAGGCGCTGCGCCAGTCCGGCCTTGCCCATATCGTCGCAATCTCGGGCCTCAACATGGCGCTGTCGGCCGGCATCTTCTTCGTCGGCTTCCGGATGCTGCTCAGCCTCTTTCCCGGTGTCGCCCAAGCCTGTCCGACAAAGAAGATCGCCGCTGCCGGTGCGCTCATCGCCGTCACCGCCTATTACCTGATCTCCGGTTTCGGGGTTTCGGCCGAGCGCGCTTTTATCATGATGGCCATCATGCTGATTGCCGTCTTCTTCGACCGGCCGTCGATCAGCCTGCGCAATGTCGTTCTCTCCGCGCTCATCATCATCGCCATTTCACCTTCGGAAGTATTGGGACCGAGCTTTCAGATGTCCTTTGCCGCGACATTGGCTTTGGTATCGGGCTATCAGCTGTGGAAGGACAGGCGTGTCCGCGAAAACGCTTTTCCGAAATTGCCGATCATCAGGCCGGTGGCCGTAGTCGCCAGTTTCTTCGGCGGCGTCTTCCTCACCTCGCTGATCGGCGGCTTTTCCACCGCACTGTTTTCGATCGAGCATTTTCATCGCCTGACGGCTTATGGCCTGCCGGCAAATCTTGCGACGATGCCGATCATCTCCTTCATCGTCATGCCGGCCGGGTTGCTGGCGATGTTGCTCATGCCTTTCGGTCTGGACGCTCCGCTCTGGAAGGTGGTCGGATTCGGCCTCGATCTGGTGATTGCGGTTGCCAAGACGGTGTCCGGCTGGGGCGGGGATATCGGCATCGGCCGCTTGCCCGGCTGGTATTTCGCAATGGCGGTGGCAGGCTTTCTGCTGCTGACGCTGCTGCGTACCCGGCTGCGCCATATCGGCACATCGATCATCGCCATCTCGACCCTTATCGTGCTGCTTCTGCCGGTTCCCCGGCCGCCGGATCTGGTGATTTCGGAGGATGGCAGTCTGGTTGCGGTCGTCGCGGCTGAGGCAATAGCGTCCAACCGTGAAAACCCGCCGGATTTCATCTTCGACCAGTGGCAGCGAGCGCTGGTCCTGCCGACACATGATCCGCCGAAGATGCTGGATGGTCCGGCTATCCCGGCGGAAGGAGAAGACCGCCGTGTCAGGCTTTCCCGCGATCAGCAGAACGAAGCGAGTGCAGCGATGCGGGCAGCCGCAGCAGGCGGTGAAGCAAACCGCTTTTCCTGCGTCAAGAAGGCCTGGTGCACATCAAGACTCGGCAATGGCCATATCGTCACCGTCATCGACAATGCCGCCTATCTTGGCCCGGCCTGCGATACGGCCGATATCGTCGTGACCTCGGTCCGTCTGCGTTTCAACAACTGCCGTTCAGGTGGCGCGCTTTTCACCGGCGAGACGCTACGCAGGACCGGTTCCGTCGAATTGCGCTTCGCCGACAGCGGCCCGGAGGTCACCACCGCCTTCGATGCTTTGTCGCGACCATGGATGCGCCATCGCGCCTATGATTGGCGCAACGATCGTTTTACCGATTCCAGCCTATCCGGCGTCAGTGATAGCGACGGATGAGGCCGACGAGCTTGCCCTGCACCTTGACCCGGTCGGGCCCGAAGATGCGGGTCTCGTAGGCCGGGTTGGCGGCCTCGAGCGCGATCGAGGCACCCTTGCGGCGGAAACGCTTCAGCGTTGCTTCCTCGTCATCGACGAGGGCAACGACGATATCGCCGGGACTTGCGGTGCTGCCGTTGCGGATGATCACGGTATCGCCGTCGAAGATGCCGGCGTCGATCATCGAATCGCCTTTGACCTCCAGCGCATAGTGCTCACCGGAGCCGAGCATATCCGCGGGAACGACGATATCGTGAGTGTTGTTCTGGATCGCCGAGATCGGAACGCCGGCGGCGATACGCCCCATGACCGGCACGGAGATGGAGTTGCCATTGTCGGCGACCGGCTTTGGCGCAGCGGGGGCGGCGACCGGCTGGGGCTTGCCGAGGCTGCCCTCGATGACGCTCGGCGAAAAACCGCGACGCTGAAGACTGGGGTTATAGGCCTCCGGAAGCTTGATCACTTCGAGCGCCCGGGCGCGGTTCGGTAGGCGGCGAATGAAGCCGCGCTCCTCGAGCGCCGTGATCAGCCGGTGAATGCCGGATTTCGAGGCGAGATCCAGGGCATCCTTCATTTCGTCGAAAGAGGGAGGAACGCCGGATTCCTTCATGCGCTCATGGATGAAAAGGAGAAGCTCCTGTTGTTTGCGCGTGAGCATCGACGTCAGACCCCGTGATTGAAACAAATCCAGAACGGACACTATATGTTCCATATGTGTTCCGCAAGTAGCTAAATTTCCGTAAAACTTCGCGCCAACTCGTCGAGATTTTTATTTTCATTCGCCGGATTGGCACACATGTCTTGCATTGAGTGAGGTGCTGTCGCACATCTCTTGCCGGTTTCAGGAGGGATATTCATGAACGCGCATTCCGCCAAGTCGCACCCGCTGGATCATGTCGTGCTGCCCGTGGTCAATATCGATCTGGCGCGTGAAAGGCTCGGCAAGCTCGGTTTCACCGTCGCCGCCGATGCGCGCCATCCCTTCGGAACGGAGAATGCCTGCGTCTTTTTCGCCGACAAGACCTATCTGGAGCCGCTCGGCGTGGCGAGTGTCGAGGAGAGCGAGGCAGCGGCCCGCCAGGGCAATGTCTTCATCGCCCGCAATCGCGCCTTCCGTTTCCGCTGCGGCGAGGAGGGACTTTCTGCGCTGGCCTTCCTCAGCGAGGATGCCGGCCTCGATCATAAGCGCTTCGTCGGCAACGGCGCGAGCGCCGGTGAGATGTTGCAGTTCAGCCGACCGATGCGGATGCCGGATGGTTCGGAGAGCGTCGGCAGCTTCAAGCTGGCCTTTGCAGCTGATTTGCGCGCCCCCGATTTCTTTCTCTTTACCTGCCAGCGCATCAATTCGTTCCCGACAGATCGCGCCGCGCTGGAGACGCATGCCAATGGCGTGATCGGCATTGCCGAGATCGCGCTTTGTGCGCCGGAGCCGGCGGCATTCGCCGCCTTCGTCGGACTTGCGATGGGGCAGGCGGCGGTGGAGAAAACCGGTTTCGGCATGAATATCGCGGCATCGAATGCGAAGATCAGCCTGATGACGCCGGAAGGGCTGGAGGCCTATTTCGAGACTGCAGTCTCGTCAGCCGATCGCGGCCTGCGGGGGCGGGCAATCCTCTTCACTGTCGTCGATCTTGCCGTGACAGAAGCGCATTTGGCTGCTAACGGGGTGACCTACACGCGCAAGAACAACCGTATTCTGGTGAAGCCCACGCCCGGGCAGGGTGCGCTCTTCGCCTTCGAGGAAACACGATGAGCATCGACACGAATTCCGAAGTCAGGATCGGCGAAGGCGCAGGCCAGGTCACCTTTTCCAATACCGCCCGTCTGTCGCTGATTGCCGGCCCCTGCCAGATGGAGAGCCGCGACCACGCCTTCATGGTAGCCGGCACGCTGAAGGAGCTTTGCGCAAAGCTTGACATCGGGCTGGTCTACAAGAGCTCATTCGACAAGGCCAACCGGACCTCGCTTTTGGCCGAGCGCGGCATTGGCCTGGAAAAGGGCATGGAGGTCTTTGCCGACCTGAAGAAGGAATTCGGCTTTCCCGTCATAACCGACGTCCATACGGCCGAGCAATGCGCCGAGGTGGCCAAGGTGGTCGATGTCCTGCAGATCCCGGCCTTCCTTTGCCGCCAGACCGACCTTCTGATCGCCGCCGCCAGAACCGGCCGCGCCGTCAATGTCAAGAAGGGCCAGTTCCTGGCGCCGTGGGATATGAAGAACGTCCTGAAGAAACTCAACGCCAGCGGCAATCCGAATGTGCTGCTGTGCGAGCGCGGCGCTTCCTTCGGCTACAATACGCTGGTCTCCGACATGCGCTCGCTGCCGATCATGGCGGCGATGGGCGCTCCCGTGATTTTCGACGCCACCCATTCCGTGGCGCAGCCGGGCGGGCAGGGCGATTCCTCGGGCGGCCAGCGCGAATTCGTGGAAACGTTGGCGCGCGCGGCGGTGGCGACGGGAATTGCAGGCGTCTTCCTCGAAACCCACCAGGACCCCGACAACGCACCGTCCGACGGCCCGAACATGGTTTATCTCAAGGACATGCCGCGATTGCTTGAGAAGCTGCTTGCCTTCGACGCGATCGCCAAGGCCTGACGTTCAACAGACTGACATGATCGTGGTTTAGGCCACGACGGCATGCTGGTTCGAAGGCCGGAAATTGCAGCATTGTAATTTGCACGCCTTCGATTATGACAGGCTTCGACCGACTTATCACCCACCGAGCAGGAAGAACCCATGACTGCAATCACCGATATCATCGCCCGCGAGATCCTCGATAGCCGTGGCAACCCCACCGTCGAAGTCGACGTCTATCTCGAAGACGGCAGCATGGGCCGCGCGGCCGTTCCCTCGGGCGCCTCGACGGGCGCGCATGAGGCGGTCGAGCTGCGCGACGGCGGCAAGCGCTATCTCGGCAAGGGCGTCGAAAAGGCGGTCGAGGCCGCCAACACCGAGATCTTCGACGCGATTGGCGGCATCGACGCCGAAAACCAGATCCAGATCGACAACATCATGATCGAGCTCGACGGCACGCCGAATAAGTCGCGCCTCGGCGCCAACGCCATCCTCGGCGTGTCGCTCGCCGTTGCCAAGGCTGCCGCGCAGGCATCCGGCCTGCCGCTTTACCGTTACGTCGGCGGCGCTTCCGCCAGCCTGCTGCCGGTGCCGATGATGAACATCATCAACGGCGGCGCCCATGCCGACAACCCGATCGACTTCCAGGAATTCATGATCATGCCAGTCGGCGCCGATTCGATCGCTGAAGCCGTGCGCATGGGTTCGGAAGTCTTCCATACGCTCCGCAAGGAGCTTGCCGCGCAGGGCCACAACACCAATGTCGGCGACGAAGGCGGCTTCGCCCCCGGCCTGAAAAGCGCGCCCGAAGCCCTCGACTTCATCATGAAGTCCATCGACAAAGCCGGCTACAAGCCGGGCGACGACATGTGCCTCGGCCTCGATTGCGCCTCGACGGAGTTCTTTAAGGACGGCAAATACGTTCTCGAAGGTGAAGGCCGCACGCTCGAATCGGGCGCCATGGCCGAATATCTGGCCGAGCTTGCCGCCAAGTACCCGATCATCTCGATCGAAGACGGCATGGCCGAAGACGATTGGGACGGCTGGAAGACGCTGACCGACCTGACCGGCAAGAAGACCCAGCTCGTCGGCGACGATCTCTTCGTCACCAACTCCGCCCGTCTTCGCGACGGCATCCGCATGGGCGTGGCTAACTCGATCCTCGTCAAAGTCAACCAGATCGGTTCGCTGACGGAAACGCTCGATGCCGTCAACACGGCGCACAAGGCGGCCTATACCGCCGTCATGTCGCACCGCTCCGGCGAAACCGAAGATTCGACCATCGCCGATCTTGCCGTCGCCACCAACTGCGGTCAGATCAAGACCGGTTCGCTGTCGCGTTCCGACCGTCTCGCCAAATACAACCAGCTGATCCGCATCGAGGAAGGCCTCGGCCCCCAAGCCCAGTATGCCGGCCGCTCGATCATCAAAGGCTGATCGTTCCGATTTTCAACGGCTCGACCCGCGCCTCCCGGCGCGGGTTTTTTCTTGCGCGCTTATTACGGTCAATGAACGGTTAATCTCTGCGCGTTATGCTGAACGAATTGGTAATGCGTTCAAGAGCATGCGTGTATGTGGACAAAGCATCATAAGAAGAGAAAGCTCGGCCGCTTCGTCATCCCGGCTATGACGGTCGCCTTCCTTTCCTATTTCGGTTATCATTGCATCCATGGCGATTATGGCCTGCGGGCGACAGAGACGTTCGAGCGTCAGCGCGTCGCGCGCGAAAGAGAGCTTGCCGTCCTGAAGGCGAAGCGCGAACATCTGGAAAGCCAGGTCGCGCTACTGAGTGACGGCTCGCTCGACAAGGATATGTTGGACGAAAAGGCGCGATATCAGCTGAATATGTCGCGTGCGGACGAGATCGTCATATTCAACCATTATTCCAATTAACCGGAATCCGGTTAATTGGAATTTCTGATTAATTTCCAATAGCTTAGTGCCGAATACGAGCCATGCAATTATGGCATTGCTGTGGTCATATTTCTTCCCTATGGTACGCGCCACCGAGAAACGACAAACCCATAGGGAGGGTTGAATGGCGCCGCGAAAGACCGCGACCGTTTCCAGCCGCAAAACTGCAGCAAAACCAGCAGCCAAAGCATCGAATGGAGGCCCGGTAGCCGACTTCGATCGGGATGAGGAACTCAAGGCCTATCGCGAGATGCTACTGATCCGCCGCTTCGAGGAGAAGGCCGGTCAGCTTTACGGCATGGGCTTCATCGGCGGCTTTTGCCATCTTTATATCGGTCAGGAAGCTGTCGTCGTCGGCATGCAGATGGCGCAGAAGGAAGGCGATCAGGTCATCACCGCCTATCGCGACCACGGCCACATGCTGGCAACCGGCATGGAAGCGCGTGGCGTCATGGCGGAACTGACCGGGCGCCGCAGCGGCTATTCCCACGGGAAGGGCGGCTCGATGCACATGTTCTCGAAAGAGAAGCATTTCTACGGCGGCCACGGCATCGTCGGCGCCCAGGTTTCGCTCGGAACGGGGCTTGCCTTTGCAAACCACTACCGCGGCAACGGCAATGTCGCCATCGCCTATTTCGGCGACGGCGCTGCCAACCAGGGCCAGGTCTACGAGAGCTTCAACATGGCGGCTCTCTGGAAGCTGCCGATCGTCTATATCGTCGAAAACAACCGTTACGCCATGGGCACCTCGACCGCCCGTGCCACCGCCCAGTCGAATTACTCGCTGCGCGGCTCCGGCTTCGGCATCCCCGGCATCCAGGTCGACGGCATGGACGTTCGCGCCGTCAAGGCGGCGGCCGATGAGGCGCTCGAACATTGCCGCTCCGGCAAGGGCCCGATCATTCTCGAAATGCTGACCTATCGTTATCGCGGCCACTCGATGTCCGATCCGGCGAAATATCGCACGAAGGAAGAAGTGCAGAAGATGCGCTCCGAGCAGGACCCGATCGAGCAGGTAAAAGCACGCCTCATCGAAAAGGGCTGGGCTTCCGAAGATGATCTGAAGGCGATCGACAAGGATGTCCGCGACATCGTCGCCGACAGCGCCGACTTCGCCCAGGCCGATCCGGAGCCGGATGCATCCGAGCTCTACACCGACATTCTGCTCTAATCGGGGAGGGAACCCATGCCTATCGATATCCTCATGCCCGCCCTTTCTCCGACGATGGAAGAAGGTACGCTGTCCAAATGGCTGAAGCAGGAAGGTGACAAGGTCACTTCAGGCGACGTCATTGCCGAAATCGAAACCGACAAGGCGACGATGGAAGTCGAAGCCGTCGACGAAGGCGTCATCGGCAAGCTGCTCGTTGATGCCGGCACCGAAGGCGTCAAGGTCAACACCAAGATCGCCGTGCTGCTGCAGGACGGCGAATCCGCTTCGGATATCTCCGCCGCCAAGCCGGCCGCCGCCGCTCCGCAGGTGGCCCAGGAAGAGAAGCCGACCAATACCGGTTCTGCTTCCGCGCCGCTTCCGGCCGAGCCGAAGGCTGTCGTTCCGAACGACCCGGAAATCCCGGCCGGCACAGAAATGGTGTCGATGACCGTGCGCGAAGCGCTGCGCGACGCCATGGCCGAAGAAATGCGCGCCAGCGACGACGTCTTCGTCATGGGAGAGGAAGTCGCCGAATATCAGGGCGCCTACAAGGTTACGCAGGGCCTGCTGCAGGAATTCGGCGCCCGCCGCGTCATCGATACGCCGATCACCGAGCACGGCTTTGCCGGCGTCGGCGTCGGTGCCGCCATGGCCGGCCTTCGCCCGATCGTCGAATTCATGACCTTCAACTTCGCCATGCAGGCGATCGACCACATCATCAACTCGGCCGCCAAGACGCTCTATATGTCCGGCGGCCAGATGGGCGCTCCGATCGTCTTCCGCGGCCCGAACGGTGCCGCCGCCCGCGTCGGCGCCCAGCACAGCCAGGACTATGCCGCCTGGTACAGCGCCATCCCCGGCCTGAAAGTCGTCATGCCCTACACGGCATCCGACGCCAAGGGCCTGCTCAAGGCGGCAATCCGCGACCCGAACCCGGTCATCTTCCTCGAGAACGAAATTCTCTACGGTCAGCACTTCGACGTGCCGAAGCTCGATAATTTCGTCTTGCCGATCGGCAAGGCGCGCATCCATCGTCCGGGTAAGGACGTCACCGTCGTCTCCTTCGGCATCGGCATGACTTATGCGACGAAGGCAGCCGCCGAACTCGAACAGCTCGGCATCGACGTCGAACTGATCGACCTTCGCACCATCCGCCCGATGGACCTGCCAACGGTTATCGAATCGGTGAAGAAAACCGGCCGCCTCGTCACCGTCGAGGAAGGTTATCCGCAATCATCCGTCGGTACCGAAATCGCCACCCGCGTGATGCAGCAGGCCTTCGATTATCTCGATGCGCCGATCCTGACGATCGCAGGCAAGGACGTTCCGATGCCTTACGCCGCCAATCTCGAAAAGCTGGCACTTCCGAACGTCGGCGAAGTCGTCGATGCGGTGAAGGCTGTCTGCTACAAATAAGGGGAGGGTATCTCGATGCCGATCAATATCACGATGCCCGCCCTCTCTCCGACCATGGAAGAAGGCAATCTTTCCAAGTGGCTGGTCAAGGAAGGCGATAAGGTCAAGTCTGGCGATGTGATTGCCGAGATCGAGACCGACAAGGCGACGATGGAAGTCGAAGCCATCGATGAAGGCACGGTCGCCAAGCTCGTCGTTCCGGCCGGCACCGAAGGTGTCAAGGTCAATGCGCTGATCGCCGTTCTCGCCGCCGATGGCGAAGATGTTTCCGCTGCTGCGAGCGCCGCAGGTTCCGCCGCTCCGGCCAAGGCAGAGGCCGCACCTGCGCCGAAGGCCGACGCTGCGCCGGCGAAGGCTGAGGCCGCTCCGGCCGCGGCACCGGCGCCTGCCGCTGCACCCGCGGCCGTTTCGGCTGGTGGCAACCGCACCTTCTCTTCGCCGCTCGCACGCCGCCTGGCCAAGGAAGCCGGAATCAACCTTTCTAATGTCGCAGGTTCCGGTCCGCATGGCCGCGTGATCAAAAGCGATATCGAAGCTGCCCTTGCCGGCGGCGCCAAGCCCGCTCCGGCGCCTGCCGCTGCTTCGGCTCCGCAAGCTGCTGCCCCGGCCGCAGCAGCGCCGAAGGGCGCTTCCGAGGAAGCCGTGCTCAAGCTCTTCGAGCCGGGCTCCTATGAGCTTGTGCCGCATGACGGGATGCGCAAGACGATCGCCCGGCGCCTCGTCGAATCCAAGCAGACGATCCCGCATTTCTACGTCAGCGTCGATTGCGAGCTCGACGCTCTGATGGCGCTGCGCGCCCAGCTGAACGATGCGGCTCCGCGCAACAAGGACAACGCTCCGGCCTACAAGCTCTCGGTCAACGATATGGTCATCAAGGCCATGGCGCTGGCGCTGCGCGACGTTCCGGACGCCAATGTGTCATGGACCGACAACAACATGGTCAAGCACAAGCATGCCGATGTCGGCGTCGCCGTCTCGATCCCCGGTGGCCTGATCACGCCGATCATCCGCAAGGCCGAGCAGAAGACGCTGTCTGTCATCTCCAACGAGATGCGCGATCTCGGCAAGCGGGCCAAGGACCGCAAGCTGAAGCCCGAGGAATATCAGGGCGGCACGAGTTCGGTTTCCAACATGGGCATGATGGGCGTGAAGAACTTCGCCGCCGTCGTCAACCCGCCGCATGCGACGATCCTGGCCGTCGGCGCTGGGGAACAGCGGGTCGTGGTCAAGAACGGCGAAATGGCCATCGCCACGGTGATGTCGGTGACGCTGTCGACCGACCATCGCTGCGTCGACGGCGCGCTTGGCGCCGAGCTGCTCCAGGCCTTCAAGGGCTACATCGAAAACCCAATGGGCATGCTTGTCTGATAGCGAAGCGGAGGCGGAAATGACCAAGACCGTTCTTTGCTATGGCGACTCGCTGACCTGGGGTCATGACCCTGAGACAATCGGCCGTCATGAGTACAAGAATCGCTGGCCGAGCGTGCTTCAGGCAGCGCTCGGCAGCGAGGTGCGTATCATTCCCGAAGGGCTGAACGGTCGCACCACCGCTTTCGACGACCACCTTGCCGATTGTGACCGCAACGGTGCGCGCGTCCTGCCGACGATCCTGCAGACGCATGCGCCGCTCGACCTCGTCATTCTTCTGCTCGGCACCAACGACATGAAGCCTGTTGTGGCCGGCTCCGCCTTTGCCGCCTGCCAGGGCATCAGCCGGCTCGTGCGGCTGATCCGCAATCACGCCTGGCCCTTCGAATTTGACGGGCCGGAGATCCTGATCGTGGCGCCGCCGGCGATCTGCGCGACCGGCAATGTGCCCTTCGCCGCATCCTTTCCCGGCGGCATCGAGGAATCGGCAAAGCTTGCGACACTCTATCGCGATCTTGCCGACGAGCTCGGTTGTGGCTTTTTCGACGGCAATTCCGTCGCCAAGACCACACCGATCGACGGCATTCACCTTGACGCGGAAAATACCCGTGCACTCGGACGCGGGCTGGAATCAATCGTTCGGATGATGCTGGGGATCTGAGAATGACCGCCTTCGTCGTGCTGCGGCAGGCCTCACGGCGGGATGCCTCGGAGCTGGCGATTTTGGCAGATATTGCCTCGCATGGTTTTGCCTCCTGGCTCTGGTTCGCCGATGTCACGAAAGACGTCAGCGATACGCCGCTGGAGCGGGGCAGGCTGAAGATGAGCGAGGAGGAAGCCGTCGGCGGCTGGCGGGATGCGGTCGTCGCCGAGGCCTATGGCGAGGTCGCAGGTATCGCGATCGGCCATGCGCTGGACAGAGGCATCGGGGATATCGAGGCGACGATCGCGGCGACGGAGCCGATGCTCGCCTTGCAGAAAATGGTTGTGGGAAGCTGGTTCATCGGCAGTCTCGGCGTCTATCGCCACCTGCGCGGCATCGGCATCGGACGCAGGCTGCTGGAGGACCAGATCGAAAGAGCCGGTCGTCGGCCCGTCAGCCTGATCACCTCAAGCAATAATGAGGCGGCTTTGTCGCTTTATGAAAGAAACGGATTCTTGGAGGCTGCGCGCGCCGATGCCGTGCCGCTTTTCGAAAACAGCAAGAGACACGCGTGGGTGCTCATGACCCGCAGCGCAGTGTAACAAAAAGGGCAGGAAACACATGGCTGAATCCTACGACGTCATCATCATCGGCTCCGGTCCCGGCGGCTATGTCGCCGCCATTCGCGCCGCCCAGCTCGGCCTCAAGACGGCGATCGTTGAGCGCGAACATATGGGCGGCATCTGCCTGAACTGGGGCTGCATACCGACGAAGGCGCTGCTGCGTTCGGCCGAAGTGCTCGACCATGCCAATCACTTCAAGGATTTCGGCTTGGTTCTCGAAGGCACGGTCAAGCCGGATGCCAAGGCCGTCGTCGGCCGCTCGCGTGCTGTCTCTGCCCGCCTCAATGCCGGCGTCGGCTTCCTGATGAAGAAGAACAAGATCGACATCATTTGGGGCGAAGCAAAAATCACCAAGCCAGGCGAGATCGTCGTCGGCAAATCGTCCAAGCCGGTGGTCGAGCCGCAGCACCCGCTGCCGAAGAACGTCAAGGGCGAGGGCACCTATACCGCCAAGCACATCATCATCGCGACCGGCGCCCGTCCGCGTGCGCTACCCGGCATCGAGCCGGACGACAAGCTGATCTGGACTTATTTCGAGGCGCTGAAGCCGGATGCGCTGCCGAAGTCGTTGATCGTCATGGGCTCCGGCGCCATCGGCATCGAATTCGCAAGCTTCTATCGCTCGATGGGCGTCGACGTCACGGTGGTGGAAGTCATGCCGACCATCATGCCGGTCGAGGATGCCGAAATCACCGCAATCGCCCGCAAGCAGCTGGAAAAGCGCGGCCTCAAGATCTTCACCAGCGCCAAGGTGACCAAGGTCGAAAAGGGTGCGGGCAGCATCACCGCCCATGTCGAGACTGCAGACGGCAAGGTCCAGCAGATCACCGCCGACCGGATGATTTCGGCCGTCGGCGTTCAGGGCAATATCGAAAACCTCGGCCTCGAGGGACTTGGGGTGAAGACCGACCGCGGCTGTGTCGTCGCCGATGGTTACGGCAAGACCAATGTGGCCGGCATCTATGCGATCGGCGATGTCGCCGGCCCGCCAATGCTGGCGCACAAGGCCGAGCATGAGGGTGTCGTCTGCGTCGAGAAGATCGCCGGTCTGCCGAATGTGCATCCAACCGACAAGGGCAAGGTCCCGGGCTGCACCTACTGCAATCCGCAGGTCGCCTCCGTCGGTCTCACGGAAGCCAAAGCCAAGGAACTGGGCCGCGACATCCGCGTCGGCCGTTTCTCCTTTGCGGCAAACGGCAAGGCGATCGCGCTCGGCGAAGACCAGGGCATGGTGAAGGTGATCTTCGACAAGAAGACCGGCGAACTGCTCGGCGCCCACATGGTCGGCGCCGAAGTCACCGAGCTCATCCAGGGCTTCGTCGTCGCGATGAACCTCGAAACGACCGAGGAAGAGCTGATGCATACCATCTTCCCGCATCCGACGGTATCCGAGACGATGAAGGAAGCGGTGCTCGATGCTTATGGTCGTGTGCTGAACGCTTGAGAATTTTCGGGGCGCCGCCCTTTTCCGGAGTGGAAAGCCACTCCGGTCGGGTGGAAAAAGCGAAAGGAAATCATCATGTCTATGGAGACGCAGGCGTTGCTGGTGTTTTTGCTGATCGGCCTGGTTGCGGGATTCCTGGCAAGTCTCGTCGTCGGTGGCGGCGGTTTGATCAGATGCCTGCTGAGCGGCATCATCGGCGCCTTCGTCGGCGGCTATCTGTTCAGCGCGCTCGGCATTTCGCTGGGCATTGAAAATGCGCTGGTCGTGCAGATCATCCACGCGACGGTCGGCGCCATCATCGTGGTGCTGGTCGCAAGGGCGGTCGCTTAGCGCAGTTTGAGGGCAGGACAGGCATGGAAAGCGTGGGCTGGATTTCAGCAATCATTATCGGCGGACTTGCAGGCTGGCTGGCCGGCAAGCTGATGGATGCACGATATGGAATTTTCCTGAACATCGTGCTTGGCATCGTCGGCTCGGTCGTCGCCACCGCTATCCTCGCCCAGTTTCATGTCCAACTGGCCGGCGGACGGCTCGGCTATTTCGTGACGGGTTTCCTCGGCGCCTGCCTGCTGATATTCGTTGCGCGACTGGTGCGGCGCTAAATTGCGACGCGTAGAGACTGTGCCGCATAGGGCGGCGGAAAGCTGACACGACAATGGTGACCATTCTCGACACGATCAATCCCGACGCCAAGCGCGTGCGTCATCCGGAGAAGGCGCATCGGCCGGATACGGAAGTCATGCGCAAGCCGGACTGGATCCGCGTCAAGGCGCCGACCTCCAAGGGGTACGCCGAGACGCGCGCGATCGTGAAGGAGCACAAGCTCGTCACCGTCTGCGAGGAGGCCGGCTGCCCGAATATCGGCGAGTGCTGGGACAAGAAGCACGCCACCTTCATGATCATGGGCGAGATCTGTACCCGCGCCTGCGCCTTCTGCAATGTCGCGACAGGCAAGCCGAATGCGCTCGACATGGCCGAGCCGGAGAATGTCGCCAAGGCGGTCAGAGAGATGGGTCTCAGCCACGTCGTCATCACCTCGGTCGACCGCGACGACCTCGAGGACGGCGGCGCCGAGCACTTCGAGAAGGTGATCTGGGCGATCCGTGCCGCCTCGCCGGCAACGACGATCGAGATCCTGACGCCTGATTTCCTGAAGAAGCCGGGCGCCTTGGAGCGCGTCGTCGCCGCCAAGCCCGACGTCTTCAACCACAATATGGAAACGGTCGCCGGCAACTATCTGACGGTTCGCCCCGGCGCCCGTTATTTCCATTCCATTCGCCTGCTGCAGCGGGTGAAGGAACTCGATCCCACCATGTTCACCAAATCGGGCATCATGGTCGGCCTCGGCGAGGAGCGCAACGAAGTGCTGCAACTGATGGACGACCTGCGCACAGCCGATGTCGACTTCCTGACGATCGGCCAATACCTGCAGCCGACCCGCAAGCACCACAAGGTGGAAAGCTTCGTCACGCCGGAAGAGTTCAAGTCCTATGAGACGGTCGCCTACAGCAAGGGCTTCTTGATGGTCGCCTCCAGCCCGTTGACCCGCTCCTCGCACCACGCCGGTGATGATTTTGCCCGGCTGCGGGCTGTGCGTGAGAAGAAGCTGTTGTTGGCGGCTGAGTAAGGCTGGGGTGCTGCGACGGGAGGATATCCTCGCCCCCTTGAGATCGCCACATGCCCCTCATCCGCCTGCCGGCACCTTCTCCCCGCTTGCGGGGCGAAGGGGGTATGCCGCACCCGCCTCTTCCATCTTAACGCTGTGTTTGGCACGTCCCCTCTACCCGTTTACGGGGAGAGGGTTAGGGTGAGGGGCAAGCCGTGGTAGGGCCGAGGATGACACGATGGACCTCAGAGCAGATTTGCCGCTGCATCAGCAGATCACCGACCTCGAGCAGGCGGCGGAGCATATCCGAAGAGCCCGACGCATTCTCGTCGTCGGCTGCTCCGGCGGCGGCAAATCCACTCTGTCTCTAAAAATTGCAGCGCGCTTCGGGCTTCCCTACATTTCGCTCGACCGGGACGTTTTCTGGCTTCCCGGCTGGGTGGCGCGCGACAGGGCGGAGCAGCGAAGTATCATCGCCAGCCGGATCCTCGAAGAACGCTGGATCATGGACGGCACCAACCCGTCCTCGCTGGACATCAGGCTGCCGCGTACCGATTTCGTCATCTGGGTCCGCATGCCGCGACTTCTCTGTATCTGGGGTGCGGTCAGCCGATGGGCGAAATGGATTGGCCGCACCCGACCGGAAATGGCACCGGGTTGCATCGAGAAGGTCGATTTGGAATTTCTGCGCTTCATCTGGACCTTCGAGCAGAAATTTGCACCGCGTGTTGCCGCCAGCATCGCCGAACATGGGCCCGATGTGCCCGTTCTTCAGCTAAAATCCCGCCGCCGGATGCGCGGACTCCTTGATCTTCTGGGCGCGCCCGCTTAAGTGCCGCCTATGCCGCAATTCGAAACGCACCGTTCCGTCCCGCACACGCCCGACCAGATGTTCGATCTCGTTGCCGATGTCGAGCGTTATCCCGAATTCCTGCCGCTCTGCGAAGCGCTTTCAGTCAGGAGCCGCAAGGAGCGCGACGGCAAGATCCTGCTCCTGGCCGACATGACGGTCGGATACAAGGCGATCCGCGAGACCTTCACCACCCAGGTGCTGTTGAACCGGGCCGAGCGCGTCATCGAGGTGAAATATATCGACGGCCCATTCAAATATCTGGAAAACCGGTGGCATTTCGCCGAAACGCCGGCTGGCGGCTGCACGATCAATTTTTTCATCGATTATGAGTTCAAGAGCCGCATTCTGGGCGCGCTGATGGGCTCGATGTTCGATCGTGCCTTCCGCATGTTCACCGAAGCCTTCGAGACAAGGGCGAACAGGATCTACGCCACGGTGTGACGAACCATACCAGGCGTCAGTCGGGCAGCAGCGAATGCACCATCTCCAGCGCCGTCTTGACCGTAGCCAGCCGCACCGCGTTGCGGCCGATATCGCCGTAAAGCATCTTTCGGTGGATGAATGCGCCGGTTCGTGATCTGGCGGCGAGATGCACGAGGCCGACCGGTTTTTCCGCCGACCCGCCACCGGGGCCCGCAATGCCGGTGACGGCGACGGCGACCGCGGCGCGCGAGCGGAACAGGGCGCCTTGCGCCATCTGCCGGGCGGTCTCTTTGGAAACCGCGCCGAAGCCGAGCAGCGTTTGCTCCTGTACCCCGAGCATCTCGATCTTCGCCGTATTCGTGTAGGTGACGAAGCCGCGGTCGACGACGGCGGACGAGCCCGATATTTCGGTCAGCGCCCCGGCGATCAAGCCGCCGGTGCAGGATTCGGCGGTCGAGATCATTAGGCCGGCAGCCGTGAAGTCGCGGATGATCGCCTCTGCCGCCGACTGGATATCCTCGGGAAAAAGGCTCATCGCTTCATTCCCCGATAGACGACGGTCGCCGTGGCGATCGCCGCGATGCCTTCGCGCCGGCCGACGAAGCCGATCTTCTCGTTGGTCGTCGCCTTGACCGAGCATCGTTCGATATCGATGCCGAGATATTCCGACAGTCTCGCCCGCATGGTCTCGCGGTGCGGTCCGACCTTCGGCGCCTCTGCAATCAGCGAGACGTCGGCATTCATGATCGTGCCGCCGCGCTCGCGTACAATCCGGGCGGCATGCTCGATGAAGATCTTCGAAGCCGCTCCCTTCCATTGCGGATCGGACGGCGGGAAATGATCGCCGATATCGCCGGCGCCGCAGGTGGCAAGCAGCGCGTCGGTCAACGCATGCAGCGCGACATCGGCATCGGAATGGCCTTTGAGCTTCTGATCATGCGGAATGAACACGCCGCAGAGCGTCACGCCGTCGCCCGGTTCGAGCTGGTGCACGTCATAGCCGTTGCCGGTGCGCACGTCGGGCAGCAGCGAGGCCGACAGCTTGTCGTCGGCCATGGTGATATCGCGCTTGACCGTCAGCTTGACGTTATCGGGCGTACCCTCGACGATCGTCACTGGAATGCCGGCCCATTCGGCGATCGAGGCGTCGTCGGTGAAATCGCTTCGCCCGCTCGCCGCCGCCTTCTCATGCGCGTCGAGGATCGCTGCGAAGGCGAAGGATTGCGGCGTCTGTGCCGCATAGAGGTGCTCGCGCGAGACCGTCGTCAGCACAGTGCCGGCGCTGTCGGCGCGTTTCAGCGTATCGGTGACCGGCATGGCCGGCAGCACTGCCTGTGCGCCGTCGGCGAGGTTTTCGGCAATGCGGTCGAGAAGTCTCTGATCGAAGAACGGCCGCACCGCATCGTGGATCAGCACATGGCCGACATTCTTGTCCTGGAGGTATCTGAGGCCGGCAAGCACGGATTGCTGCCTGGTCGCGCCGCCGTGCACCGTTTCGATCGGCGTTGCCGAGACGATATGGCGAAAAGCTCTCGCAAACAGCGCCTCGTCGTCGGGATGAATGACGACGACGATCTGTTTGGCAGCTTCCCATGTCATGAAGTTTTCAAGCGTATGAACGATAACCGGCTTGCCGCCGATCATGCGATATTGCTTGGGGCCTTCCGTGGAGGATCCGGCGCGCTCGCCGCGGCCGGCGGCGACGATGACAATGCCAGCCGATATCGGTTGCTTGGACGGCATTTGCAGCATAAATCCCCTAAATCATGCGGAATTGACTGGAGTGCTCTAACCTCTTGCTTTGGCCTTTTCCAGCATCTGCCCGAAAAATATCGATTCCGACCCGAGCCCTCTTGGCAAAGGCATGGATCTATGGCTAAAAATAATGCAGTTCCATGGTGTGCCTGAAAGATAATCATTTGATTTGCAAGAATCTCGCAGCGCCTTTCCGAATCGGACCCGTGTCCGTGCGGAACCGCGTTGTGCTGGCGCCGATGTCCGGCGTCACGGATATGCCCTTCCGTGAGCTTGCCTGGCGCTTCGGCGCCGGCCTCGTCGTTACCGAGATGGTGGCGAGCCGCGAGCTGGTCAACGACACCGCCGAATCCTGGTCGCGGCTGAAGGCTGCAGGCTTTCGGCCGCACATGGTGCAGCTCGCCGGGCGCGAGGCGCACTGGATGGCGGAGGCGGCGAAGATCGCCGCCGATCATGGCGCCGATATCATCGACATCAACATGGGCTGTCCGGCAAAGAAGGTGATCGGCGGTTATTCCGGCTCGGCGCTGATGCGCGATCCCGATCACGCGCTCGGCCTGATCGAGGCGACGGTCAAGGCCGTCGACATCCCGGTGACGCTGAAAATGCGCCTCGGCTGGGATGAGAATTCCATCAACGCGCCCGACATAGCGCGCCGCGCCGAGGCGGCCGGCATTCAGCTCATGACCATTCATGGCCGCACCCGCATGCAGTTTTATGAAGGCCGTGCCGATTGGGATGCGATCCGCGCCGTTCGCGAGGTGATCTGCGTTCCGCTGATCGCCAACGGCGACGTCGAGACCGCCGACGATGCGCAGGAAATCCTGCGCCGCTCCGGCGCCGATGCCGTCATGATCGGCCGGGGCTGCCAGGGCAGGCCGTGGCATGCCGGCGTGCTCGCCGGAGCGGCAGAACCGCGACGCGAGGAGATTGCCGATATCGCCGTCGAACATTACCGGATGATGCTCGACTTCTACGGCGAGGCAGTGGCGATCCGCCATGCCCGCAAGCATCTCGGCTGGTATCTCGAGCGGTTTGCGCCCGCACTCGCCGGCGGCGAGAAGGCTGACATCATGACCTCGCGTGACCCGCGTGAGGTGGCCGCGCGCCTTTATCACGCGCTGGCTGCAGGTGCGCTCGATAGCCGGGAGGCGGCATGACGAAGGATATGACATCTCCGCCCGACAACGCCGGCGGAACCGTCGCCATGGCCGTGCTGAACGCCATCCAGAACCCGGTCATCATGGTCGATGAATCCGGTTTTGTCGCCTTCGCCAATTGGGAGGCGGAGGCCTTTTTCGGCGCCAGCGCGTCGCATCTGGCGCGATACCGGATCTCGACCTTCATTCCTTTCGGCAGCCCGCTGCTCGCCCTGATCGACCAGGTGCGTGAGCGCAAGGCGCCGGTCAACGAATACCGCGTCGATCTGAGTTCGCCGCGCCTCGGCCAGGACAAGCTCGTCGATCTCTACGTCGCTCCGGTGCTGAGCGAACCCGGCGCCGTCGTCATCGTCTTCCAGGAACGCTCGATGGCCGACAAGATCGACCGGCAGCTGACGCACCGCGCCGCCGCCCGCTCGGTGACCGGTCTCGCTTCCATGCTGGCGCATGAGATCAAGAATCCGCTCTCCGGCATCCGCGGCGCCGCCCAGCTGCTCGAACAATCGGTGATCGACGACGACCGGGCGCTGACCCGGCTGATCTGCGACGAGACCGACCGCATCGTCTCGCTGGTCGACCGCATGGAGGTGTTTTCCGACGAACGCCCGGTCGACCGAATGCCGGTCAACATCCATTCTGTGCTCGATCACGTGAAGGCGGTCGCCAAGGCGGGGTTTGCCCGCAATATCCGCATTACCGAAAGTTACGACCCGTCGCTGCCGGCGGTCTATGCCAATCGCGACCAGCTCGTTCAGGTCTTCCTCAATCTGGTGAAGAACGCCGCCGAAGCGGTCGGCGACCGGCCGGACGGCGAGATCATGTTGACGACGGCCTATCGCCCCGGCATCCGTCTTTCGGTCGCCGGCACGCGCGAAAAGATCTCGCTGCCGCTCGAGTTCTGCGTCCATGACAACGGCCCCGGCGTCCCTGCCGACCTGCTGCCGCATCTCTTCGATCCCTTCATCACCACCAAGACGAATGGCAGCGGCCTCGGACTGGCATTGGTCGCCAAGATCATCGGTGATCACGGCGGCATCATCGAATGCGACAGCCAGAACAGCCGCACGACTTTCCGTGTTCTCATGCCGGCGTCGAAGGACGCCTCGCTCGAGGATGCTTCTTCCGCAAGCTCGACAGGACCTTCTCGATGACAGCCACGATCCTCGTTGCAGATGATGATGCGGCCATCCGCACCGTGCTCAACCAGGCCTTGAGCCGCGCCGGTTATGACGTTCGCATCACCTCCAACGCCGCAACCCTCTGGCGCTGGATTTCGGCGGGCGAGGGCGATCTTGTCGTCACCGACGTGGTGATGCCCGATGAGAACGCCTTCGATCTTTTGCCGCGCATCAAGAAAGCCCGTCCCGACCTGCCGGTCCTGGTCATGAGTGCGCAGAACACCTTCATGACCGCCATCAAGGCGTCCGAGAAGGGCGCCTATGATTATCTGCCGAAGCCCTTCGACCTGACCGAACTGATCGGCATCATCGGCCGGGCTCTGGCCGAGCCGAAGCGCAAGCCCGCCAAGCTCGAAGAGGATATGCAGGACGGCATGCCGCTCGTCGGCCGCTCGGCGGCGATGCAGGAAATCTATCGCGTGCTCGCCCGCCTGATGCAGACCGATCTGACGCTGATGATCACCGGCGAATCCGGCACCGGCAAGGAGCTCGTCGCCCGCGCTCTGCATGATTATGGCAAGCGCCGCAACGGCCCGTTTGTTGCGATCAACATGGCGGCGATTCCGCGCGACCTGATCGAATCGGAACTCTTCGGCCATGAGAAGGGCGCCTTCACCGGCGCCCAGACCCGCTCGACCGGGCGCTTCGAACAGGCCGAAGGCGGCACGCTCTTCCTCGACGAGATCGGCGACATGCCGATGGATGCCCAGACGCGGCTTCTGCGCGTCCTGCAGCAGGGCGAATATACCACTGTCGGCGGCCGTACACCGATCCGCACCGATGTGCGCATCGTCGCCGCCACCAACAAGGATCTGAAGCAGGCGATCAATCAGGGCCTGTTCCGCGAGGATCTCTACTATCGCCTCAACGTCGTGCCGCTGCGTCTGCCGCCGTTGCGCGACCGCGCCGAGGACATTCCCGATCTCGTGCGCCATTTCATCCAACAGGCGGAAAAGGAGGGCCTCGGCTCCAAGCGCTTCGATCAGGAAGCGCTGGAACTGATGAAAGCCTATGCCTGGCCGGGCAACGTCCGCGAGCTGGAAAATCTCATTCGCCGCCTGATGGCTCTCTATCCGCAGGATGTCATCACTCGTGAGATCATCGATGCCGAGCTGCGCTCCGACGTGCCCGACAGCCCGATCGACAAGGGGCCGATCCGCAGCGGCTCGATGACGATCGCTCAGGCGGTCGAGGAGAACATGCGCAGCTATTTCGCAAGCTTTGGGGACAACCTGCCGCCGCCAGGCCTCTATGATCGCGTGCTGACCGAATTGGAATATCCGCTGATTCTCGCTGCGCTCACCGCAACGCGTGGTAATCAGATCAAGGCGGCCGATCTTCTCGGGCTCAACCGCAACACCCTGCGCAAGAAGATCAGGGAACTCGGCGTCTCTGTTTACAGAAGCTCGCGCACCGCCTGAGAAAAAGGCGGTGGGCTCCTCGTTTGCCCACCGCCACCTCCTCCCCAGTATCCGCCGCCACGGTCGGGAACAAAACTTAATCTATCCAAGCTTGAGCGCGGTTTGTATCTGCGCCGGCAAACAAAAACGCAGTGTCATCCGACGGTCACATAGTATTTGTGAGCTATTGTTTGCCGTTCGCGAAATGTCATTGAAGTTGCTGCATTCGCCGCCGCCACGCCTGTGGATAAGCTGTGGATAACAGGTGGATCATATGGCTCGATCAGCGGAGGACAGCATTCCCGAATCCGCTCGCATGTTGCCTATCCGTTCCGAATCTCGTCATCTGCCGCTGCTGCTGTAGACTTCCGCCGCAACTGTCGTCGTCAGCTGCCATGGGCGCTCCGGCTGATGTCGTGGAGCGCCCTTTTCTGTACGGCCGGGCTGACCGGAGCTGCGACATCGTGTTCCATGGCGAGCAATTTGGCGGCGGCGCCTCGTATATCCTTGCGGCCGCCATAGATTATGCGGATCGATCGCTCATTGATGGTGCGACGCCGGCCTCGGACGGTCGGCCCATGTTCTAACCTGCGGGAGCTGCGTGATGGAATATCGTCGTTTGGGAAAATCGGGTCTGAAGGTGAGCGAGTTCTCCTTCGGCTCATGGGTCACTTTCGGCAAGCAGGTGAATGGCGGCGACGCCGTCGACCTCATGCGGCTTGCGTATGATAACGGGGTGAACTTCTTCGACAATGCCGAAGGCTATGAAAGCGGCAAGTCGGAGATCGTCATGGGCGAGGCGCTCAAGTCGCTCGGCTGGAGCCGCGACAGCTTCATTGTCTCGAGCAAGGTCTTCTGGGGAGGCCAGAAGCCGACGCAGCGCGGCCTGTCACGCAAACATGTGACCGATGCCTGCCATGCGGCGCTGAAGCGGCTTCAGGTCGATTACCTCGACCTCTATTTCTGCCACCGCCCTGATATCGACACGCCGGTCGAGGAAACGGTCCGGGCCATGCACGATCTGGTCGCCCAGGGAAAGGTACTCTATTGGGGGACCTCCGAATGGTCCGCCCAGCAGCTGACCGAAGCCTACGCCGTTGCCCGCGACCTGCGGATCACGCCGCCCACCATGGAGCAACCGCAATACAACATCTTCGAACGCCAGAAAGTCGAGGCCGATTATCTCCCGCTCTACGACCTCATCGGCCTTGGCACCACGATCTGGTCGCCACTCGCCTCCGGCGTCCTGACCGGCAAATACAATAACGGCGTGCCGGACGACAGCCGCATGAATCTGCCCGGCTACGAATGGCTGAAGGAAAGATGGTCGAGCGATGCCGGCCGCGCTCAGCTCCGACAAGTCGGCGAACTCGCAAAACTCGCGGACGAGATCGGCTTGTCGATTACCCATCTCGCGCTTTTGTGGTGCCTCGCCAATCGCAACGTTTCGACTGTCATTCTCGGCGCCTCGCGGGCCAGCCAGCTGCAGGATAATCTCGCGGCACTTTCGCACAGGCACAAGCTGACCGCTGATGTGTTGGAGCGCGTTGATGCGATTGCCGGAAACAAACCGGAAGAACCGCGTCGCTTTTAAGAAGTCGCCAAAACTGTGTGGCTGCGGGTGCCCCTTGGCTTGACAACGTGGCGAGGCGCGTTGCATTTTCGCCACAATGCGTTGCTTAAAGGTCACGCAAGGGTTTTGGACATTTCGCTCCCGATCGAGTCGTTCCGACGCTGGCTCTTCTGAGCCGGCGTTCTTTGGTTTCGATCGGATGGCGGGACGGCGGGGTGCCGTCTGAAGAGAGGCCGAATGACGCAGGATGGGGTAGCGCCGGCGGCGGCGGGCGAGGCGGTGACGACGGTGACCGATCGCCGCGCGCTTTTCGCCGTGCCTGGCCTCGTGCTCGCCGGCGGCGCGCTTCTCTGCGCCACGATCACACTCTTCATACTGCTCGGCCTGACGCCGATCGCGCCGACCTCGCATGTCGTCATCACCTCGGTGATCGTCAATTCCTTCTTCGTCCTGACGCTGCTGGCGCTGATCGCCCGCGAGGTGGCAAGGCTGCTCAAGGCGCGCACACGAGGCAGAGCGGCCGCGCGCCTGCACATCCGTATCGTCGTGCTCTTCTCGATCGTCGCGATCACGCCGGCCATCCTCGTCGCCATCTTCGCCAGCATCACGCTGAATGCCGGCCTCGATCGCTGGTTTGCGCTGCGCACCCAGTCGATCGTCAGCTCGTCGCGCAATATCGGCCAGGCCTATATGATGGAGAACGCCAGCTACCTGCAGGGGCAGACGGTCTCCATGGCCAACGACCTGGAGCGCAATCGCGCTCTCTACAGCCTCGACAGGACGGGTTTTGCCGAGCTGATGACGCGGCAGGCGAGGGGGCGCGGTCTGCTTGGCGCCTTCCTCGTCGAGCGCGACGGATCGGTGGTCGTCCAGGCCGACATCGCCACGGAAAAGCCGCTGCCGGCCATTCCGCAGGACGCGCTGGAAAAGGCCGCGGCCGGCCAGCCGACGCTGATTCCGCCCGGCGTCACCAACCTCGTCGGTGCCATTATCAAGCTCGATGCCATCCAGGGCACATTTCTCTATACGGTGCGGGCCGTCGATCCCAAGGTCATGGGCGCCATGCGCATGATGGAGGAGAACGCCACCGAATACCGCTCGATGGAAGCCAACCGCTTCTCGCTGCAGATCGCCTTCGCCGTGCTCTACATCGGCTTCGCGCTGATCGTGCTGCTCGCGGCGATCTGGACGGCGATTGCCGTCGCCGACCGCATCGTCCGGCCGATCCGCCTGCTGATCACGGCCGCCGACAGCGTTGCCTCGGGCAATATGGATATTGTCGTGCCGGTACATGCCGTCGATGGCGACGTCGCCAATCTGTCGCGCACTTTCAACAAGATGATCTCGGAAATCCGCACCCAGCGCGACGAGATCCTCGAAGCCAAGGACGAGGTCGACGACCGCCGCCGCTTCATCGAAGCGGTGTTGTCGGGTGTTACCGCCGCCGTTATCGGCGTCGAACAGGATCGCCGCATCGCCATCGTCAACAGCTCGGCCGAGACGCTGATGTCGCTGTCGGCCGACGAGATGCTCGGCAAGCAGCTGGCCGACATCGCGCCCGAGGTCGATCAGGTGCTGACCGAGGCGGCGGTGCGTCATCGCGGCGATTTCCGCAAGCAGATCGCACTGGTGCGCGGCGGCACGGTCAGAACGCTGAGCGTGCAGGTCACCCGCGAGGAAGTGCGCGATATGAGCGAATCCTACGTGATTACGCTTGACGATATCACCGATCTCGTCATCGCCCAGCGCTCGACGGCCTGGGGTGACGTGGCACGGCGCATTGCTCACGAGATCAAGAATCCGCTGACGCCGATCCAGCTGTCCGCCGAGCGCATCCAGCGCCGCTACGGCAAGCAGATCAACCAGGACGACCGCACCGTCTTCGACCAGTGCACGGATACGATCATCCGCCAGGTCGGCGATATCGGCCGCATGGTCGACGAGTTCTCGGCTTTCGCCCGCATGCCGAAGCCGACCAAGGAGCCGAGCGACCTGCGCGATATCTTGCGCGACGCGATCTTCCTGCGCGAGATGGGCAATCATCACGTCACCTTCCTCTCGGAGTTCGGCGATAAGCCGCTGGAGGGCCTGTTCGACAGTCGCATGCTCGGCCAGGCGTTCGGCAATCTCATCAAGAATGCCGTGGAATCGCTGGAAGCCGTCCCGAGTGACGAGCGCGACGAGCGCAAGGTTCTCGTGCGCGCCGCGCTCGATGTGGCCCGCGACCGTTTCACCGTCGACGTGATCGACAATGGTCGCGGCCTGCCGGTGGAAAACCGCCATAGCATTCTGGAACCCTATATGACGATGCGCGAAAAGGGCACCGGCCTCGGGCTGGCCATCGTCAAGAAGATCATCGAGGAACATGGCGGGCAGCTCGAGCTGCATGACGCGCCCGCCGATTTTGACCGGGGAAGAGGGGCCATGATCCGCGTGCATCTGCCACGCCTGGAGCCTGCGCCCGCCGCTCCCGCAGCCAATGACAAGGAAAGCGCTTATGGCCTCTGATATTCTCGTCGTCGATGACGAGCACGATATTCGCGAGATCGTTTCCGGCATTCTCTCCGACGAAGGCCATGAGACACGCACGGCCCATGACAGCGACAGCGCGCTGGCGGCGATATCAGATCGCGTGCCGCGGCTGATCTTCCTCGATATCTGGATGCAGGGCAGCAAGCTCGACGGCCTGTCGCTGCTGGACGAGATCAAGACCCGTCATCCCGATCTCCCCGTCGTGATGATCTCCGGCCACGGCAACATCGAAACCGCGGTCTCGGCGATCAAACGCGGCGCTTTCGATTTCATCGAGAAGCCTTTCAAGGCCGATCGGCTGATTTTGATCGCCGAACGCGCGCTGGAAAATTCCAAGCTCAAGCGCGAGGTTTCCGAGCTGAAACGGCGCACCGGCGACGCCTTGGAGCTAATCGGCACTTCGGTCGCCGTCTCGCAGCTGCGCCAGACGATCGAGAAGGTGTCGCCGACCAACAGCCGCATCATGATTCTCGGCGCGTCCGGTTCCGGCAAGGAGCTGGTGGCCCGGATGATCCACAAGAAGTCGGCCCGCGCCAATGGCCCGTTCGTGGCGCTGAATGCTGCCAACATCACGCCCGATCGCATGGAAGTGGCGCTGTTCGGCACCGAAGGCACGCCTGGCCAGGCGCGCAAGATCGGCGCGCTCGAGGAGGCCCATCGCGGTATCCTCTATCTCGACGAGGTCGGCGAAATGCCGCGCGAGACGCAGAACAAGATCCTGCGCGTGCTTGTCGATCAGCAGTTCGAGCGGGTCGGCGGATCCAAGCGCGTCAAGGTCGACGTCCGCATCATTTCCTCGACCGCCTATAATCTCGAAAGCCGCATCGCCGAAGGCTGGTTCCGCGAGGATCTCTATCATCGCCTGGCCGTCGTGCCGGTGCGCGTACCGCAGCTTGCCGAGCGGCGCGAGGATATTCCCTTCCTCGTCGATCAGCTGATGCGCCAGATATCAGAACAGGCCGGCATTCGTCCGCGCCGCATCGGCGACGATGCCATGGCGGTGCTGCAGGCGCATGACTGGCCGGGCAATATCCGCCAGCTGCGCAACAATATCGAGCGGCTGATGATCCTTGCCCGCACCGACGGCCCGGACACGCCGATCACCGCCGACATGCTGCCGACCGATCTCGGCGACATGCTGCCCAAGGTTTCGGCCAAGAACGACTATCACATCATGACGCTGCCGCTGCGAGAAGCCCGCGAGATGTTCGAGAAGGATTATCTGATCGCCCAGATCAACCGCTTCGGCGGCAATATTTCACGCACCGCCGAATTCGTCGGCATGGAGCGCTCGGCGCTGCACCGCAAGCTGAAATCGCTCGGCGTCTGATCCTGGCGGCGCGGCCAGCCGCCGCGCCGCGTCTCTCCCACATCCCGAAGACCAGGTTTCCCATGCCGAGAATCGCCTATGTGAACGGCCGCTACGTCAAACATTCCGATGCCAGCGTGCATATCGAGGATCGCGGCTATCAATTCGCCGACGGCGTCTATGAGGTCTGCGAGATCCGCCACGGCTATATCGTCGACCTCACCCGTCATCTCGATCGTCTTGGCCGTTCGCTCGGGGAACTCAGCATCGCCTGGCCGATGAGTCGGGCGGCGCTGACGCGGGTCATTCGCGAGACGCTGCGCCGCAACCATGTCCGCAACGGGCTTTTCTACCTGCAGGTCACACGTGGCGTCGCCCGCCGCGACCATGTCTTCCCGGCCGACGGCACGCCGCCCTCGCTTATCATAACTGCCAAGAGCACCGACCCGAAGATCATCGCGGCCAAGAACGCCAACGGCATCAAGGCGATCACCGTCACCGACAACCGCTGGGACCGCGTCGACATCAAATCCGTCGGCCTGCTGCCGAATGCCATGGCCCGCCAGCAGGCCAAGGAAGCCGGCGCCCAGGAGGCGATCTATGTCGATGGTGACGGCATGGTAAAGGAAGGGGCGGCGACCAATGTCTGGATGGTCGATTCGGATGGAACCTTGGTAACGCGGCCGGCCGAACACGGCATCCTGCGCGGCATCACTCGCACCACATTGATCGATGTGGCCGCCAAGCTGGGCTTGAAGATCACTGAGCGGAATTTCTCTGTTTCCGAAATGCTCGCAGCCCGCGAGGTCTTCCTGACGGCAGCCACAAGTATCTGTTTTCCGGTCGTTTCCATCGATGGCCAAACCATCGCCAACGGCCATCCCGGCAGCGTCTCGCAGAAAGTCCGCGAAGCCTTTTTCGACGTTGCGGAAAAGATTGCGATTTGATACCAAGATTTGCTGGACCGGTGGAATGAGGGTGTTGCCGGTCTCGCATGGAGAGGTTGATTGATATTCTACCGGCCAACACGGGTCGGCAATAAAGAAAGAAGCGGCGCGATGGCGGAACGTTCTCAGAATTTGCAGGACTTATTTCTCAATACTGTTCGCAAACAAAAGATTTCCCTGACAATCTTTTTGATCAACGGCGTGAAACTCACGGGTGTTGTTACCTCCTTCGACAATTTCTGTGTTCTGCTTCGCCGTGACGGCCACTCGCAGCTCGTGTATAAGCATGCGATCTCGACGATCATGCCGGGTCAGCCGATGCAGATGTTCGAGAGTGAAGAAGCCGCGTCCTAACAGGATCAGCCGTCATTTCGACACGCGATACCAAGAACGATTCGATCATCCCTGAGGCCGCCAAGCACAGAGACGATATGCGCGCGACCGTCGTCGTGCCGGTTCTGAAATCGCGCAGCCGCGGTGGCCAGACCGAATCGGCCTCGACCCGCACCCCGGAAAGCCGGCTCGAAGAGGCGACCGGCCTTGCCCAGGCAATTGACCTAGACGTCGTCAACGGTTCGATCGTGCCGGTCAATGAGCCAAGACCGGCGACTTTGCTCGGCACCGGCAAGATCGAGGAGATCAAGGCGCTGCTCGACGAGCGCGATTCCGGTCTCGTCATCGTCGATCACCCGCTGACGCCGGTGCAGCAGCGCAATCTCGAAAAGGAATGGAACGCCAAGGTCATCGACCGCACCGGCCTGATCCTCGAAATCTTCGGCCGCCGCGCCTCCACCAAGGAGGGCACGCTGCAGGTCGATCTGGCGCACCTGAATTATCAGAAGGGCCGGCTGGTCCGCAGCTGGACCCACCTCGAGCGCCAGCGCGGCGGCGGCGGTTTCATGGGCGGCCCCGGCGAAACCCAGATCGAAGCCGACCGGCGGCTCTTGCAGGACCGCATCATCAAGCTCGAACGCGAGCTGGAGCAGGTCGTGCGCACCCGCCAGCTCCACCGCGCCAAGCGCCGCAAGGTGCCGCACCCGATCGTCGCGCTCGTCGGCTACACCAATGCCGGCAAATCGACGCTGTTCAACCGCATCACCGGCGCCGGTGTGCTGGCCGAAGACATGCTGTTTGCGACGCTCGACCCGACGCTGCGCCGCATGAAGCTGCCGCATGGCCGCACGGTCATCCTGTCCGACACGGTCGGTTTCATCTCGGACCTGCCGACCCATCTCGTCGCTGCCTTCCGCGCCACCTTGGAAGAGGTGCTGGAAGCTGACCTCATCCTGCATGTCCGCGACATGTCCGATCCGGACAACCAGGCGCAGAGCTCCGACGTGATGCGCATTCTCGGCGACCTCGGCATCGACGAGGCCGAAGCGGAGAAGCGGCTGATCGAGGTCTGGAACAAGATCGACCGTCTTGAGCCTGAGGTCCACGACACAATGGTGCAGCGGGCGGCGGGCGCCGCCAACGTCGTCGCCGTCTCGGCCGTCAGCGGCGAGGGCGTCGACACGCTGATGGATGAGATCAGCCGCAGGCTGTCCGGCGTGATGACCGAAACGACGATCCGCCTTCCCGTCGACAAGCTGACGCTGCTGCCGTGGCTCTACGACCACGCGATCGTCGACGGCCGCGAGGACAATGAGGACGGCTCGATCACGCTCGACCTGCGCCTGTCGGAAACCGAGGCCGCCGAACTCGAACGCCGCATCGGCAACGGCCCGAAGCCTGCGAAAGAGGATTGGGAGCGGTAAGTGGGGCCGTGAGCATGTCCATTTAAAGACAGCTACCAAGGCGTAGTTGCTCGACTGAGTGAGAGGACGCGGGGACGCTGCGACATCTCCCTTCTCCCCAGCGGGGAGAAGATGCCGGCAGGCAGATGAGGGGGTGAGCGGCAAAGCCGCGAATGCGCTGAGTGCAAGCGAAGGGCAATGAATGGCGTGCCGTGCGGCCCCCTCATCCGACCCTTCGGGCCACCTTCTCCCCGCTGGGGAGAAGGGGATGTGGCAACGCTCTGGCTCTTTCGGCCGGCTGATTTGGCCAGAAGCCAACCTCAGTCTCCGTCATCCTCGGCCTTGAGCCGAGGATCCATGCCACCGGCGCTGGTGGATGCGGTGTGGATGCTCGGCTCAAGGCCGAGCATGACGGAGGGTGGGGCTGCCGTCACCGCCCGCTCGATCGCCTTGGCCGCCTGCCAGATCTCCTCCATCCGCTCCAGCGTCGCATCCTCAAGCGTCTCGCCTTCTGCTTCAAGAACATGTTCTATGTGATTGAAGCGACGCCGGAATTTCGTGTTCGTTCCACGCAGCGCCTGCTCCGGATCAGCCTTAACATGCCGGCCGATATTGACGACCGCGAAGATCAAATCGCCGAGTTCGTCGCTGACCTTGGCGCGGTCTCCGTCCCGAAGTGCGGCCCGCAATTCGCCGATCTCTTCCTCGATCTTGTCGAGGATCGGCTCGGGCGCCGACCAGTCGAAGCCGACCTTGGCGGCGCGTTCCTGCAGCTTCAGCGCCTCGGTCAAAGCCGGAAAGCTGCGCTGCACCGAGCCAAGGAAGCCGCCCTTGAAATCCTCGGTGATCCCGCGCCTTGCCCGGCGCTCGGCGCGCTCGCGTTTTTCCGCCTGCTTGATTTCGTCCCACTGGATCTTCACCGCGTCGGGTGTGTCGGCGTCCGAGCGGGCGAAGACATGCGGGTGGCGGCGGATCATCTTGGTGGTGATGGCGTTGACCACGTCGCCGAAGGAGAATTCGCCGGCTTCCTCGGCCATGCGGGCATGGAAGACCACCTGCAGCAGCAGGTCGCCCAGTTCATCGCAGAGATCGTCCATATCGCCGCGCTCGATCGCGTCGGAGACTTCATAGGCTTCTTCGATCGTGTAGGGCTTGATCGTCTGGAAATTCTGCTCGATGTCCCACGGGCAGCCGGTTTCGGGATGGCGCAGCGCCGCCATGATCTCGATCAGCCGTGAAATGTCTTTGGAAGGTTCCATGGTGCCTCAGTTCAGCGGAATGTCGTTGGCGCTCTTCGACGACTGGTAGGTGGCCGACAGCGCGTCGTAGCGCGCCCTAATGCGGGCAGTCTGCGCCTTCAGCGCGGTCCTCAGGGAAGCCTCTTCGGTCTCGACCAGATCGGCGATGGCAAAGCTGTTCCAGAAGGCGTTTTGCCTGCGATAGCCGCCGGGTTCAAGTCCGAAGACCTCCCTCAGGATCTTCAGGTCGTGCGGAATGGCGAAGGCGTCGCGGGAATCCTCATGGCTGAAGAAATAGTAGAAATTGTCGAAGCCCGCCCAGGTGATCGCCGACATGCACATGGTGCAGGGTTCGTGCGTCGACAGGAAGATCAGATCCTTGGTCGCCGGTTTGTCGCCAAGCTCGTAGAAGCGCTTCAGCGTATGCACCTCACCATGCCAGAGCGGATTGTCGAGCTCGTTATTGGTCTCGGCGACAACGAGCGACAGATCGGATTTGCGCAGGATCGCCGCGCCGAACACCTTGTTGCCCAAGGAGACGCCGCGTTCGGTCAGCGGCAGGATATCCTCTTCGATGACCGAAAGCAGGCGGGCGGCGATGGTCTTGTCAGCCATTGGTGTCTCCGGTTTTTTTCCAGTCTATCGTCTTGGCGGCACGAGCGAAATGCGGCAAACGCCGGTGGACGTCGTTTGTCACAGGCTTTACACTGCACCGCAACAAAGAGAGTGGGAACAGGTGGTTGTCGTCAGCACGGTTGACTTTTCTCAAATCGCCGATGAGGCGAGCAAAAGAATACGCGCTTGCCGGGGCTTTCGAATTTCTGTTCCTTCAATCGCTTGTCGATCACGGGCATATTCTGGCAACTTCGAAGTGGATTGATAATGTCTCCCAAGACCGAGCAGCTTTCGGTATTTCCAGCCTTCTTTCGCGTGGAAGGCCAGAAGACGGCTGTCTTCGGCAATGGCGACGAGGCTTTCGCCAAGGTGCGGCTGCTCTTGAACACGCGGGCGCGGATCGTCGCCTATGCCGAGCGGCCGGAAGCCGATTATCATGCCTTCCTGATCGCCAACCGCATCGAGACGGTGCGCACCGGCTTTTCGTCCGGTCAGGTCGAGGGCGCAGTCCTTGTCTTTGCCGCCACAGGTGACGAAGCCGAAGATCGCCGGATCGTCGACGCCGCCCGCGCTGCCAGAATTCCGGCCAATGCCGTCGATCAGCCCGATTATTGCGATTTCTTCACGCCGGCGCTCGTCAACCGTGCCCCGGTCGCCGTTGCGATCGGCACCGAAGGCGCGGGGCCGGTTCTGGCGCAGATGATCCGCGCCCAGATCGATCAGCTTCTTTCCCCCTCGCTCGGGCGTCTGGCCACGCTGGCGACGCGCTATCGCAAATCGGTCGATCAGCTGGTGCCCCGCGGCGTTTCCCGCCGGGTCTTCTGGCGCCGCTTCTTCTGCGGCCCCGTTGCCGATGCGGTCGCCAACGGCAATCTGCCACAGGCCCGCCACGCCGCCGACCGGCTGCTCACTTCGATGGACAAGATCGCCGGCCATGTCTGGCTTGTCGGCGCCGGTCCGGGGGCTGAAGATCTGCTTACGTTGCGCGCCCAGCGCGTGATGATGGAAGCCGATGTCATCGTCTACGACGCGCTGGTGCCGCAGGCGATCGTCGACATGGGTCGCCGCGATGCCGAGCGGCTTTCCGTCGGCAAGCGCAAGGGCTGCCATTCGAAGTCGCAGGAAGAGATCAACGAACTGCTCGTCGAGCTCGGCCGCCAGGGCAAGCGCGTCGTCCGGCTCAAGTCAGGCGATCCGCTGGTCTATGGCCGGGCAGGGGAAGAGATGGCCGCGTTGCGCGCCGCCGGCGTCACCTATGAGGTCGTGCCCGGCATTACCTCGGCCTTCGCTGCCGCCGCCGATTTCGAGCTGCCGCTGACGTTGCGCGGCGTCGCCTCCTCGCTCGTCTTCACCACCGGCCACGATCTCACTGGCGACGTGCTGCCCGACTGGGCAAGCCTTGCCGTCTCCGGCGCGACGATCGCCGTTTACATGGGCCGCACCGTTGCCGCCTCGGTCGCCGAGCGGCTGATGCAGGCCGGCATTCCCGCCGAGACCACGGTCGCCGTCATCGAAAATGCCAGCCGCGCCGAGCGGCGTCTGCTGCATGGCACGCTCGCCGACCTGCCCGATCTGCAGCACCGCGACGAGCTGACCGGGCCGGTTATGGTCATTATCGGCGATGCGGTCGCCGGCGCCAATTTCGAACTGTCCGAGCCGCTGGTGCGTGCGAACGCCCGGCTCGAGGAACTTGCAAGGAGCTGAATATGGGTGACAAGGTTCTGACGGCCAACCGGCTGACGGACGGCATTGCCGTCTGGCTGGATGCCAACGGGAAGTGGTCGACCTCGCTGCAGGAGGCGCTTGTCGCGCGTCACAACGAAGCCGTCGAAGCCCTGGAAACCATTGGCAAAAAGTCCTATGCCGACAACGAGGTCGTTGACGTCGCCGTCGTCGACGTCCAGGAAACCAACGGCATTCTCTGGCCGCTTCGCCTTCGCGAGCGCATCCGCGCGCAAGGGCCGACCATGGAATATGCGCCGGGCTACGCTCCTGCCGATCCCGAATTCATTGCAGTCTGAGGAAGACGATGTACCGTTACGACGAATTTGATCATGCCTTTGTCAGCGAGCGCGTCGAGCAGTTCCGCGACCAGGTTCAGCGCCGCCTTTCCGGCGAGCTTGCCGAGGATGCGTTCAAGCCGCTGCGCCTGATGAACGGCGTCTACCTGCAGCTTCATGCCTATATGCTGCGCATCGCCATTCCCTATGGCACGCTGAGTGCGCGCCAGCTGCGCATGCTCGCCCATATCGCCCGCACCTATGACCGTGGTTACGGCCACTTCACCACGCGCCAGAACCTGCAGTTCAACTGGCCGAAACTGTCGGACATTCCCGATGCGCTGGCCGATCTGGCGAGCGTCGAGATGCACGCGCTGCAGACTTCGGGCAACTGCATCAGAAACGTCACCGCCGACCACTTCGCCGGTGCGGCCGCGGATGAGATCGCCGACCCGCGTCCCTATGCGGAAATCCTGCGCCAGTGGTCGTCCGTCCACCCGGAATTCTCCTTCCTGCCGCGCAAGTTCAAGATTGCCGTGACCGGCGCCGAGCGCGACCGCGCCGCCATCCAGGTCCATGATATCGGCCTGCACCTGAAGAAGAACGACAAGGGCGAAATCGGCTTTGCCGTCTATGTCGGCGGTGGCCAGGGCCGCACGCCGATGATCGCCAAGCTGATCCGCGACTTCTTGCCCGAGGAAGACCTGCTCTCCTACACGACGGCGATCGTACGCGTGTACAATCTGCACGGCCGGCGCGACAACAAGTACAAGGCCCGCATCAAGATCCTGGTGCATGAGACCGGCGCCGAGGAGCTGGCGCGTCAGGTGGAGGCCGAATTCGCCGCCCTGAAGGATAGCGAGCTCAAGCTGCCGGATCAGGATGTCGAGGCGATCGCCGCTTATTTCGCGCTGCCTGATCTGCCAGAGCGCGCCGAGGGCTGGGAAAACCTCGCCCGCTGGAAGAAGGCCGATCCGGCTTTCGCCCGCTGGGTGCAGCAGAATGTGCAGCCGCACAAGAACCCCGATTACGGCATGGTGACGATCTCGCTGAAGCCGATCGGCGGCATTCCGGGCGACGCCACCGATGCGCAGATGGAGGCCGTCGCCGATCTGGCCGAAGAATATGCCTTCGACGAAATCCGCGTCAGCCATGAGCAGAACCTGATTCTGCCGCATGTGGCGCTGGCCGATCTCGAAGCGGTCTATCGCGGCCTCGTCGCCATCAATCTGGCCGAAGCCAATGCCGGCCTGATCACCGATATCATCGCCTGTCCGGGGCTGGATTATTGCGCGCTCGCCAATGCGCGCTCCATTCCGGTCGCGCAGGAAATCTCCCGCCGCTTCGGCAGTCCCGAACGGCAGGCCGAGATCGGCGAGCTGAAGATCAAGATCTCCGGCTGCATCAATGCCTGCGGCCACCACCATGTCGGCCATATCGGCCTGCTCGGTGTCGAGAAGAAGGGCGCCGAACTCTACCAGATCACGCTTGGCGGTTCCGGCGACGAACATACCTCGATCGGCGAGATCATCGGCCGCGGCTTCGAGCCGGACCGGGTGACGGACGCGATCGAGACGATCGTCGACACCTATCTCGGCCTGCGGCTCGATCCGTCCGAAACCTTCCTCGCCGCCTATCGCCGCGTCGGGCCGCAGCCTTTCAAGGATGCGCTCTACGGCTCGGCCGCCGAAGCGGCTTAAGGAGGGGATGATGACGAAGATCTGGAGAGAAACCGGTTTTGTCGACAACGATCTCTGGGTTGTTGAAACCGACGAGGTGAAGGCAACAGGCGCACAGAAGCCGCTGCTCAGCCTCGACGAGCTGATCGCCAGGGCCGATCAAAGCAACGATGTCGGCCTCGGCGTGCTGATCAAGCCGGCCGACGACGTGCGCCGGCTCGAGCCCTACCTCGATCGCCTTGCAATCGTGGCGGTCGCCTTTCCCGCCTTCAACGACGGCCGCGCCTTCAGCCATGCCTCGCTGCTGCGCCAGCGCCTCGGTTATGCCAATGAGCTGCGCGCCGTCGGCGACGTGCTGATCGACCAGATCCCGCTGATGCTGCGCGTCGGCATCGACAGCTTTTCCGTGACCAACGCCACGGCGCTAAAGCGGCTCGCCGAAAACCGTCTGCCCGCCATTCCCCATCATTATCAGCCGGCGGTGCGTGACGCCGAAGCCGGCAAGGGCTATAGTTGGCGCCGTCAGGCGAAGCCGGCCGCATAAGCCGCCGGTCCGCCTCTTTACGATGGCGGAATATAGCATGAAGACATTCGAAATCGCGGTGATCGGTGGCGGCCTCGCCGGCATGATCGCCGCCATTGCGCTTGGCCGCGGCGGCCGCAGCGTGGCGCTGGTGGCTCCCATTGCCGCAAAGGAGGACCGGCGCACCACGGCGCTGATGGATCAGTCGATCCGCCTCCTCGATCGCCTGACGCTCTGGGAAAAGCTGCGCTCGGCGGCAGCACCCCTCACCAGCATGCGCATCATCGATGGCACGGACCGGCTGCTGCGGGCGCCCACCACCACCTTCCGCGCTGCCGAGGTCGGGCTCGATGCCTTTGGCTACAATTTTCCCAACAAGGCGCTGACCGAGATCCTCGAAGCGGCCACCGCCGGCGAGGGCAATATCACCCGCTTCACCGATATGGCCGAATCGATCGTGATCTCGCCCGAGAGAGTGTCGATCACGCTTGTCGGCGGTGAAACGCTCTCGGCCGATTTTGCCGTCGGCGCCGACGGCCGTGGCTCGAAGCTGCGCGAGGCGGCAGGTATCGGCGTGCGCAACTGGTCCTATCCGCAATCGGCCATGGTGCTGAATTTCGCCCATTCGCTGCCGCACCAGAATATCTCCAGCGAATTCCACACCAAACACGGCCCCTTCACCCAGGTGCCGCTGCCAGGTAGCCGCTCCAGCCTTGTCTGGGTGCAGGATCCCGCCGAGGCGACCGCCCGCATGGAACTGCCGCTGGCCGAACTGGGCTCTCTCGTCGAGGCGCAGATGCAATCCATGCTCGGCAAGGTCGATGTGGAGGAAGGCGTCCAGGTCTGGCCGCTCTCCGGCATGATGGCTCATCGATTCGGCAAGGGGCGCATCGCGCTGATCGGCGAGGCGGCCCATGTCTTCCCGCCGATCGGGGCGCAGGGGCTGAATCTCAGCCTGCGCGATATCATGGTGCTCACCGACATTCTCTGCGACAGGGCGGAACTGCCGCTGCCAGCCGATGCCGGCGAAAGCTTCGACCGCCGCCGCCGCGCCGACATTATGACGCGCACGGCGAGCGTCGATCTGCTCAACCGCTCGCTGCTCTCGGATTTCCTCCCCGTGCAGATGCTGCGCGCTGCCGGCCTGCACATCCTCTCGGCCATTCCGCCGCTGCGCAACCTCGTCATGCGCGAGGGCATCGAACCCGGCCGGGGCTTCCGCGATATTCCCGATAGCTTAAGGGAAAAGCTGAAGCGGAAGAAGGCCTGAGCGGATCGCAATCAGCCAGAGCGAAACGCTCGCCACCGAAAGCACCGTGGTGATCAGGATCGTCGCCGATGCGCGTTCCTGCCAGACGCCATATTGCTGGCCGATGACGAAGACATTGGTCGCCGTCGGCAGGCAGGCCAGCAGCACGGCCGCCTGGATCCAGACCGGCTCGAAACCGCCGATAACAGTCAGCGCGATGAAAACCGCGATCGGGTGCAGGATCAGTTTCGCCGGCACGATATAGAAAATCTCGGCCGGAATCCGCTTCAGCGGCCGCAGCGCCAGCGTCACGCCCATCGCGAAGAGCGCGCAGGGTGCGGCGGCCTGGGCAAGGTAGTCGACGAGGCGCTGGAACGCCAGCGGTTGATCGATGTGCAAGGCGGCGACGGCAAAGCCTGCCGTCGTCGACAGGATGAAGGGATGCAGCGCCACCTTGCGGGCGATATCGGCGGCAAGCTGGCCCGGCGAGCGCTTGTCGTCCCCGGCTGCCGCCATCAGCGCCGGCGCCACGATGAAATGCAGCGCGTTCTCGAAGCAGATGATCAGCGCCACCGGCACGGCGGCGCCTTCGCCGAGCGCCAGCAGCGCCAGCCCCGGCCCCATATAGCCGATATTGCCATAGGCGCCGGCAAAGGACTGGATGGTGCATTCATCAAGCGGATTGCCGCGCACGAAACGGCCGATGACAAAGAGCAGGATGAAGACCGCATAGGTCGCGGCGATATCCGTGACGATGAAATCGACCGGCGTCAGCTCTTCAATCGGCGTGCGCGAGACGAGCTTGAAGAATAGCGCGGGCAGGGCGGCGTAAATGATGAAGGTATTCAGCCAGCCGAGCGCTTCGGCCGGCTGCTTCGTCGCCTTGCCGGCGGCATAACCGATCAGGATCAGGCCGAAGAACGGCAGCAGCAGGCTGATGATGTCGGCCAAGGGAAAGTCCGGTTTTCGCGGGATGGTCGGCGGGGAAGAATCTCTTCTAGCCGATTTGCATCAGGATCGGAAAGGTCTGCTGGAACCAGATCGCCACATCGCTGACCCAGCCGAACAGGAAGGCGAGGCCGGTCAGGATGAGGAAGACGCCCATCACCTTTTCCACCGTGCCGAGATGGCGGCGGAAGCGCGACAGGAAGCGCATGAAGGCGCCGGAAAAGCCGGCGGCGATCCAGAAAGGGATGGCAAGGCCGAGCGAATAGATGGCGAGCAGCCCGGCGCCGGATCCGACCGTCTCGCGCGCGGCGGCGACGCCGAGGATGGCGCCGAGCACCGGCCCGATGCAGGGCGTCCAGCCGAAGGCGAAGGCAAGGCCCATGACATAGGCGCCGGTCAGCGTCGCCGGCTTGCCGCCGCCCTGGAAGCGCGCCTCGCGGGCGAGCAGACCGATTCGGAACAGGCCGAGGAAATTCAGCCCCATGACGATGATAACAAGCCCGCCGATCTTGGAGAGCAGATCGAGATGCTGGCGAAGCGCCATGCCGATGCTCGACGCACCGGCGCCGAGCGCCACGAAGACGGTGGCAAAGCCGAGCGTGAAGAGCAGCGCCGAAAACAGCACGCCGCGCCTGATATCGGGGGCGACCGCCACCGCGCCGCCGCCGCGGAACTGCTCGACCGATATGCCGGCCATATAGCAGAGATAGGGCGGGACGAGGGGGAGCACGCAGGGCGAAAGAAAGGAAAGCGCCCCTGCCAACAACGCGCTCCACAGGGAAATATCGGCAATCGACACGCATTCTCTCCGGCTGCAATCTGCGCCCTGTTCCTAGCCTCGCAGGCCCGGGATTGCCAATCACCTTTTTGCGTGGGCGACAAATCTGGCTTTGTGCGCCAGAGAAATGTGTCCTACCTTCGCAAAAGCCGAATTTTTCGGTTGACCGCAATGGGTCACCTGCCTATGTTCCGCCCACTTCCAGCCGGGGTGCCTCACACCCGCGGAGAGGGAGAGCGTAGCTCAGCCGGTAGAGCAACTGACTTTTAATCAGTAGGTCTCGGGTTCGAACCCCGACGCTCTCACCAAAAACAAAAAAACAACCGCATATAGTGTTTCGAATGCGGAGCGAGCGCTCCCGTGGATCCCGGTTTCGCCGGAGTTGTGGCCCGCGCACTCGAAAAGAACGCCATCTTCCGATCTGCATCGCTCGTTGCGCTTGGAACGCCTTTTTGCCGCAGCCCAGGAGCTTTTCAAGCATCGGCACGACGAAGGCGGATTTACCGGCTGGCTCGCGACTCGCCTTCCGCGTCTCCCGCAAAGCTCCGCTTATCAAGCGATTGAAATCTTCAAAGGCGGCGTCGCGAGCTACCACGTTTATAAGAGCGAGTTTCATGGCATTTATCATCCGCGTATATGAGGCGACGATGTCGATTAGTCGGAGGCAACGGAAGAAGTCACCTTGGGCCAACTGCAACTCTGCGCAGATTTACTCGGCCTTGATTCCACGGCAGCAATCTATCAATCCGGCTTTAAGCGCCTGATTCATAGGTCCTCCCCCTCAAGCGAGCAGACTTCGAGATCGTCTTCGTCGAAAACTATCTCGGCCAACCGATACGGGGGGCCATCAAACCAGCCCATCGCATCTGCCTGCTCATAAGTAAGCGATTCGTGCTCCTTCCTGCCATCAGCCTGGACGGTCGTCATTTCAACCGGGTGGATGCCAATCGCGACAACTGTGCGCGTGCCGACGTCGGTACACCTCCACCGACTTTTCCCGCACCAGAACTCCAGACCGATCTGAAACTCCGAGTGTTCCATGTATGACCTCCCTGATTTCGTATGTGATGATTGCAAATAGCCGAGTGTCGGGTCTCGAGGCTGCTGCTATCTTGTAAAAGTCGAATCGGGAGGATCACAAACCTGACTCGCGCCGAACAGGGCGCTTTGTCCAATCCAGCCACGCTCGGTTTATGATAGTTGTTTCCTTAACCGGAGCGCCCATGGTCCAATACTGTCGGCCGTCGATGTCAAGGTAGACAGAGCTTCTACTAGTTGGCTCAAACCACCTTCGTTCGCCCTGCGTGCGGATGAATGAGACGGCTTCCTCAAACAGGGCCTGGTCCTCCGGCGGATCATCGAATTGTCGTACCGAGTATTCGTGCGGCCACTGCGGCATGGTTTTCGCGTAACGCCAGTGGCGCGTGCCGATGAATTTCTTGAAGTCATCAATGCTATCCATTGGGTCTCGTCTTTGGTCCCGAAGTTCAAGAGGCTAATCATGCGACTGCTCATGACCCACCTCGCCCAATTCAGCTCGCTCTCCAAACAGGGAGAGTTGCTGTGCACGCAGGGGCTCGCCTACCTTCTTCAAAATCCGGATGCGCGCAAGAGCTTTGGGGACCATATCTCCAAGACGGTGGGCCGAACTATCAACTCCGACTTGACTTGGCGAGCTGAGGCTCGACAGAAAGACGGTGCCCGCCCCGACTTGGAGGGCTGCACGGCTGACGGAAAGCTCGTGGTCAAGATAGAGGCGAAATTGGGCGCGGCGTTTGGCGAGGGCCAACTCAGTTCGTACCTTGGCGACCTTCAAGAAAGCCCTCATAGTGGAATGTTGCTGGTGCTGGTCCCTCAATACCGCGTTGCTGCGATGAAAGCGTCGGTGCCGAATGCGTCCCCTCTTACCGGGGATGGTCCTTGGCAGCACAATGCAACGTCCGACTTGACCGTTGCGGTGATCGATTGGGAGGGGGTTTTGGTTACTCTGAGAGACGTTCGCTCGGACCCGTTCCGTGGTGACCTCGCCCAATTTGAGGCCATGTACAGGGTCCTTGCGGGCCACGACATAGAGCCACTGAGGAGTGTCTCTGAACTGCTCGCTTGGCGCGAGCGGAAAGAGGTATTCGTCAATCTCGTGGATCGGGTTACCCGCCGCTTGGCGCAGCAGAGCCGAGTCCTCCCGATGGGCAAGGATCGCGACGACTACCAGCGTCGATATGTCTGCCTACCGCTTGGCGCCGAGCAGCCCTGCTTCAGCGTGGGGGTCCGCGATCCTTTTGCGGGGTACACGACGCCTATTTGGCTGCGGTTCCACCGTCTTACGCCCAAGTTCTCGGTTATCCGCGAACGTCTTGTCGCGTCTGGCTTGTCGCAGCAATTAACTGAGTGCGGCGGCCACATCTGGATACATCTCGATATTCCGCTCAATGCCGATGGCGAAAGTCTGGTTGACTCGTTGGTTGAGCAAGCACAATGGGTTATCGAGGTCGCGTACCAGCCATTGTGACACACAGACGTGTATCCCACCAAATCTCTCAGAGGCGGCAATTATGCTTGCCCCGGCGACGACTGGTGAATCGGTGACTGCCCCGGTTTTCTCACAGCGCCCCTGCCGTGCAGACCCCTTGAACCCACCGCCGCCGATATCGGGTTTTCCGGCAAGGATGTTCATGAGGCCCGGTTTACCCCCGGCGATGCGGAGCAGATGGCCGACAAGAGCGGCTTCAAAGTTTCGCGGTGCCGACGTTCAGCTCACAGCCCGCGCAAAGTCCGGCAGTCTCCATCGGGCGACGGTGAGCCCACGCGGGCGATCACCGTTTATGATGGTTCACCTGCCGCTTGGAACCAAACGCTATTCTCGGCACTACTGTCGCCTGCCGACAAGGCCGTGTTTATGCTCGGTCCCGAACACCACGCGTGTGGGTCCGTCTCTGGCCCAGCCGCGCAAGAGTTTTCCGGCAGGCGAGCACGGAGCCGTACCCATACACCAAAAGAAGTAAATTCCGCCTTGGCGGTGCGCCTATTGGGCGATCTTGACATCTGCGTGCATTCCCACAACCTGCAGCTATGGGGAGTGGTCGTGATTATGGGGGATTCATGAGTGTTTGTAATCACGTAAAATCAGCTTGCTTATTTGCCTCTTTGACGTTGCTTTCGGCTAATCAAGCATTCGCGTTCACTCTTACCCGCATCAGGGTCCCCGACTGGATGGATCCGTATATGGCCATGTTTTTGGTTTTCTCATTATTTGGTTATCTGGGATTGGTAGTGACGAAACCACGCGGAGTGCCTGTTAAGCAGCTTTCCAGGGTCAAATTTTCACCCCTCGCCAACTTCTTTCGCGTCTTCTTTGGCACCATGTTTCTCATATTCATGGCTATGCTGTTTGTAGGCATGGCCCTTCGTCGGTACGCAGAATAGAGCCTCACGGATCTTCCCACCGAATCATCTTGCCCGAAGCGAAAGTTGCGCCCTGAGGTTGAAATCATGTGTCGGTTCCTCTTTGATGGCAGGGGCGATCATTGCTCTGTAGCCCGGAGACTGCGATGGATATGACCACCCTCAGCGAACGCTTTTTTGGCCTGTCCTTCCTGATGCTCTGGGTGTTGCTGGCAATCCTGATCTTTAGCGCCCTGCGTCATGGGTTGAATGCAGAGCCGAAGGACGATGACCGGTCCCGCGCGCAGGATCGGTCACATGGACGCATAGTCCGGCATCTCCTCGAAGGCGACAGGCGGAACAGAGCCATGGCCCAGGCTGTCGAGGCCAAGGCCAAGTCCTATTTCGCGCGCCGCATCGGTAAGATCCATCTGGCAGCGCTGGCCTTCTTCATAGCGACGACCCTGTTTCTGGCGCTCTGGAATCGCTACGAGGTCAAAATGCAACGGGCATCCCAAATCCCAGTTACATCACCGCTGCAGCACGATGCTGACTGACTTCGGGCAATCGCTATTCCGGCGAAATACAGCCCACCTGATGTTTCGTCAGCGTCAAAAAATTCTCCGGGTGAGATAGTGCGCGGGTCTTTAGTCTGCCCGCCTTTGGCGGGTTCAATCGCCCTCTCCAAAAGAAGGTGCCTTTCCATCAAATTGCTCAGCTTTCGAGCCGTTGCGGACCGCAGGTCAATTGCTCATAGTTCGCCAGCGTTGGGGGATCATGCATGTTCAATGTTCCGAAATACCTGATCGCATTTTACATGAGCTTGGCGATGCAGACCGCCTCGGCCCAAACAGTTGAGCCCGGCAGGTGCTACAACGAAATGGCAGACGTCATCGCAACGATAGATGCAGTGATGTCACGCGAGAAGGCAGATATTTCCGGCTACAGCAAGCGCTTGCAGCAAAGATTACCCAAGGGCCCCTGCGATATTGAGGCAATTCGCGCCGTAGCGAGGAGTTCTCCTCATTTCCGATGGCACAAGATTGGTAAAATGTCTGACATGTTCAGGTTCTCGAATGAAGAATTGGTTTCTGATTTTTGGATTGATTTGAATACGAAGGAAATACCTCAAGACTCTTTATGGATACGCGTCAAAAAGACGGAATACGACTATGAATAAAATCGGTCGGTCCCTGACGTGCTGCGAAGCGATGGCGCAAGTCATCGGTCCTGGTGACCGAGTTGGACGCATTTCCCATCTAGCTCATCTCCGCTGATAGCTTTGATCAATCTTTGGCGGCCGCCATGGTCCGAACGGCTCGTTCTGAAATGTTCGCCCTCGGCTGGCGAGAAACCTCTAGGGCTGCGACGCACCCGACCCAATCACCGCTGGACGATCACGCGGGTTCCCGGCTGGACCATATCGTAAAGCTCCTCGACGTCCTCGCGGTACATCCGGAAGCATCCGCTTGATGCGTTGGTGCCGATGGAGGAGGGGTCGTTGGTGCCGTGGATGCGGAGAAGTCCGTCGGCAAGGTAGATCGCCCGGGTGCCAAGCGGATTTGCGGGCCCGGGCTTCACTACTTCCGGGAGCCTTGGGTTCTTCTGGCGCATGCTGGCTGTTGGCCGCCATTCGGGATGCAGTCGTTTCGACACGACCCGCGTTGTCCCGTACCATTGTTTGCCTTCGCGGCCGACGGCGATGGGGTAGGCAAACTGCTCACCCGCTGACGTCGTGTAGATAAGGGTGTGCTCACGCGTGGCGATGACGATGGTTCCTCTTCCAATTCGCGTCGATGGCTCCCGAGGTTCTTGAAGGGGTTCCCCATAGTCAGGTTCTAGCTCGTAGTCGGGAGGAGGGGGATAGGGGCTGTAAGGGTCATCATAGCCATAGCCGTCGTATTCACCATATCCGTCATACGGCGCGTAAACTTGGGCTTGGGCATGTGCCGCTATCAGAAATAGGGCCGCAGCAAGGAGAACCAGCAATCTCATTCGTCGCATCCGCCTGTTATACAATCATGATTGGGTCGAATTCTATGGCGGCACTATGGCGGGCTGGATTTCGATTTGACGGTGATCTTCCGTCGCTCCCGTTTTTCGCTGGGTTCGCGTATCGAGCCCACGAACCCCCAGGCGAGGGCTTCCAAAGGAAGCTGCGACGAGTGTTTGTTTTGCTGCGCGAGCCTTCGCAAAGCCCAAGGGCTGGCTGCGCATCGCCACGCTCTAGGAACGGCGCGCCCACAGTCTTCTTCTCGGCCATCTGCGTCGCAGCCGCCGTCATCCTATGGCTCTGATCAAAGGCCCCCGCGCCTAAACCTTGCTCAGATGCTTCGGCCAGAATTCCTGGTGCACTTCGGCGGCTTCCTCTTCGAGGTTCGTCGGGCCAACAACTGTGACGGCACGCGCGCCGGTCTGCAACACCGCCCGGCTGGGCACGTTCAACCCGATCCCGGCAATCTCGCCAAGCCGCGTTTCGGAGCACGCAAACACCATTCGCCCGATCCCCGACCAGTAGATCGCCCCGGAGCACATCGCGCAGGGTTCAGTGCTGGTATAGAGCGTGCAGTCGGCGAGAAAAGCAGGGTCGTGGTGCCGCGCCGCCAGTTTGACCAGGTTCATCTCGGCGTGGTTTGTCATATCGTGGCCGGTGAAGACGCTGTTTTCGGCGCGCAGGAGGACTGCGCCGTCCTTGACCAGGACCGAGCCAAACGGTTCGTCACCGTTTGCCACCGCGGATTTCGAGAGCGCAATCGCCTCGCGCAGAAACGGCTCGTGATTTTCCATGAGATCCCCCAAGGTTAGAGCGGGATGATCTTCTCTCGGATTGGAAGGATTTCCAAGCGCTGATCAGAATCAAGATTGGTGATCTGCGTCGCCTTCCGCGCAGATGCCGACGGCGGCCCCAGACCTTCATTCTCGGAACCAAAAGCGCCCGTATCGACTTTGACCCGTGAGTTATGTTGGAGGTCCCTGATGGACAGAACACCGAAAACGGCTATCCGCGGAATGATGTTGTACGTCCTCGCTCTTCTCGTCCTGGGTATTCTGGCAGGCGCCGCCTACACGCTCTATGGCCGTCCCGCCGATCCCTCTCAGCAATCGGCGGCTGAGGCTATTCCGCAAAAGGCGACAGCTCCGCAGTGAGGGGTGTCAAGATGCTATTGAATCGGTCGCCCTTCGAGAACGAATGGTGAAACCGAAAGCGTTCTGCCAGAGCCGGCGCCCACCCGGTCCGGTCGTGCTGAAACGCCCGCGCGCCACCGCGAGGCACCCCGCAAGCGGCAACCAACATGGCTTTGGAAAGCAAGGCAGAAATTCTGTCGCAAGTCCTTCCCACCATTAGGGAGCTTATGTTTATAGGGGGAACAACCTGCGACACGGGAAATCGGCACCCGAACAGGCATCACGAAAGTGGGGAGAGTCAACCGAGCCGGGTCGGCCCGCTATGGCGGATTTTGCGCTCGGACAGTGTGAACAGAGGAGTTCGCGGATGAGAGAACATGCGGTCGTGATATCGGGAGGAGGGCCGACGGGGCTGATGCTGGCGGGCGAATTGGCCCTGGCGGGCGTCGATGTCGCCATCGTCGAACGGCGCGAGAATCAGGAGATCGTCGGTTCTCGGGCCGGCGGCTTGAGTTCGCGCACGCTCGAAGTTCTCGATCAGCGCGGCATCGTCGATCCGTTCCTGGCGGAAGGGCAGATCGCCCAGGTCACGGGATTTGCGGTCACGCGGCTCGATATCAGCGATTTTCCGACCCGGCACAATTATGGGCTGGCGCTGCGGCAGAAGCATATTGAGCGGATCCTGGCCGGCTGGGTCGGCGAGCTGCCGGTGACGATCTATCGCGGCCGCGAACTGACCGGTTTCAGAGAGGACGAGGCCGGCGTCACCCTCGAACTCTCCGATGGGACGTCGCTGCGCGCAGGCTATCTCGTCGGCTGCGATGGCGGCCGCAGCCTGGTCCGCAAGATCGCCGGCATCGCCTTTCCGGGATGGGAAGCGACCACCAGCAATATTCTCGCCGAGGCCGAGATGGAGGAGGAGCCGCCACTCGGCGTCCACCGCACGGCGCTCGGCATGCATGCTTTCGGTCTCGAGGAATATCAAATCCGCGACGGCAAGGTGGTTTTTGCCAGCGAAGGTCCGATCAACGTCATGGTGACGGAACAGACGGCCGGCGGCACAGGCGAGCCGACGCTTGATGATCTCAGGCAAGCGCTCATCGCCGCCTGCGGAACCGATTATGGCATCCACGGCCTGAAGTGGATCTCCAGGTTCACCGACATGTCGCGGCAGGCGGAGGTCTACCGCAAGGGCAGGGTGCTGCTGGCGGGCGATGCCGCGCATGTGCATTCGCCGGTCGGCGGGCAGGGGCTCAATACCGGTGTGCAGGATGCGGTGAACCTCGGCTGGAAGCTGGCCCAGGTGGTGAAGGGCATATCGCCTGAGGCCCTGCTGGACACCTATCATGCCGAACGGCATCCAGTCGCCGCCCGCGTGCTGCGCACGACGATGGCGCAGGTCGCGTTGCAACGGACTGATGATCGCACCGAGGCTCTCAGAGAGGTCGTGCTGGAGCTGCTTGGCCTTGAGGAGGCGCGCAAGAAGATCGCCGCCGAGATGTCCGGACTTGGCATCCGTTATGATTTTGGCGAGGGGCACCCGTTGCTCGGCCGCCGCATGCCTGATCTCGACCTGGTCACCCCGGACGGCCCCTTGCGTGTCTTTAGCCTGCTGAAACAGGCGGGACCGGTGCTGTTAAACCTCGGGCCGCGCGGCAGCCTCGACACCGGGCCATGGTCAGACCGCGTGCCTCTGGTCGATGCGCGCTATGACGGGCCATGGGAGTTGCCGGGGCTGGGGGCGGTCGCAGCGCCGACCGCGGTGCTGATCCGGCCGGACGGATATGTGGCCTGGGTGGGCGAGGCGTCCCAGGATGGCCTTAATGCTGCGATGAACACCTGGTTCGGGCCGCCCCGCTGACAGGGCGAAAAAACCGCTGAGCTAGGCGGCCAGCGAAATCGGCGCGACGTCCGGCATTGGCTCCGGCATCGGTTTGCCCCGGCGCTCCCAGGTGCGGCGGCTGATGCCGAAGGCCTCCCAGGGGCGGGCTGCGCTGAGTGAATTGTCGAGATAGTCGGCCCTGGAAACGGCGCCGGCGGCCCGCCGCTGCTCTTCCTTTCGGCTTCGGTCGCGCTGGCGCTGCTTTGCCTTCTGCAGTTTTGCTCTTTTCGCCTTCGGCACGTCGAAGGCGCCGATGGTGCGAATGTCGAGCGCGCTGCGTTCCGCATAGCTCAGATGCAGGGCGTGACCGAGCGCGTCGGCGGTCAGCGGAGAAAAGCGCAGTTTCGTCCGCTCGTAGATGATTTCCTCGATCGCAGTTTTCTCAGCCCAGGGCAGCCAGCGCGCCGCCCAGCCGAGAACCACCTCGACAAAGCCTTCCTTGAACTCGACAAAGGCGAGGCCGGCGATCACCTCGACATAGATCAAGGCGTCATCCGCCTCGGGCACGATCTCGCCATGACGATGCCGGATCAATTTCTCGATCTCGCGCATCCGGCCGCGGAAATGATTCCAGCGGCCGCCGCGCATGCGGCGCTGCACGGCCTTGTAACCCAGCAGGCAGTCGCCGATCTTGATCGCGGTAATATCCCGCGCAAGACCCTCCGCACACCCGGCCTCGTCAGCCCGATCTGCCGATCGAGCCCATTCATCCGCACCGACGAGACGATCCATCGTTTCTCCTTTGCGATCTGCCCCAAGAGGCCGAAACGACTGATTGTAGCGGAAGTCGAGGGGGTGACGTTCACTTTTTGTGCGCTGTTTCCACCGATTTTCGCAGTGGTGATGCAGTGGCGTAACGACCGATCCGATGCCCTATTTCGAGCGGCTTCCAAGCTTGACGATCGGGAAACGAGCGGCATCCCGGGTCCCTTTGATTTCTATTGGGAACGTCCCGTGTTATGATCACGGGACTGGCCTTATCGGCCGTGTTGTCAGTACAGAGACTTGTCCGATGAGCGAAGTGGACGTGCTTTTTGCCAGCCTGCGACAGGCGGCTGACCCGCAGACGGTCGAGTGCATCGAAAACGTCGTCAAGCACGGCGCCGATCGTGATCTCAATCGCGTCAATGCGCTCGCCTTCGCCGCCAAGCACCACCTCGATGAAGAGAAAACCATTGCAGCCTTTCTGCATGCGGCGCGCATCGGCGCCTTCGAGATGACCTGGAACGTGCTTTGCCCGGGATGCGGCGGCGTTCTCGACAGCGGCGCAACCCTCAAAGGGGTTAACCAGGATAGCTATCATTGCGCTCTCTGCGCGGCCGGATACGAACCGACCCTCGACGAGATGGTCGAAGTCACCTTCACGGTCAGTCCGCGCGCGCGCCGGATTGCCGCCCACGAGCCCGACCGGCTGCCGCCGCTCGAATATTACCGGCAGATTTTCTTCAGCTCCGGAGTCGACCTGCCGGAGGATCTCGAAGCCAGGTTCGACCGCATCCTGCTGGAGATGATCGAGCTGGCGCCGGGTGAGAAGGCCTTCGTGTCGCTGCAGCTGCCGGCGCAATTCGTCATCATCTTCGATGCGGTGACCCATTCGGCGCAGTTCATCGATGTGCAGGGGGAGCCCACGGAGGAACGCCAGAACCTCTCGATGGTCATCAGCCGCGGGCATGCCTTGAACGAAACCGTGACGCTGAGACCCGGCTTGCTGCGGCTCACGCTCGAGAACCACACCGATGGCCGGGTGGTGCCGAATGTCTGCATTGCCGGCGATGATCTGCACGACCTCCTGGGCCGCAGGCGGGAGTTTCTGACCGCCAAGCGCCTGCTGACGAACCAGAGTTTTCGCGACATCTACAGGACCGATACGCTCGACGTCGACCAGCGCCTGAAGATCACCAGCCTGACATTCCTGTTCACCGATCTCAGGGGCTCGACCGCGCTCTATGAGCGAGTCGGCGATCTCGCCGCTTTCGATCTGGTGCGGGCGCATTTCCGCGTTCTTCACGAGATCGTTGCCACCGAGGCCGGCGCGGTCGTCAAGACGATCGGCGATGCCGTGATGGCGACCTTTCCGAGCCCGGACCGGGCGGTGGCGGCGGCGCTGAGGATGCGTGAGGCGATGCGCCGGTTGAATGCCGAACACGGCAGCGAAGACCTCCTGCTGAAGATCGGCATCCACGAGGGACCGTGCCTCGCCGTCAACCTGAACGACAGGCAGGACTATTTCGGCCAGACGGTCAATATCGCCTCCCGCGTCCAGGGCCTTGCCGACCCGAATGTGATCATGACGACCGAGGCGATCGTCGAAGATGCCAATGTGTCGGAGATCCTGCGCGACAGCGGCGTCACGTCCGCCTCGCGAATGGCGGAGCTTCAGGGCATCGGCAGGGAGGTCAGGATCTTCGCCCTGTCGTGAGCCTCGAGTTGTTTTTCCGGTCTGATAACAGCCTGCCGTTCACTCTGGCGCTCAACAGAAGTTGAGCTGACTTCCGGAATTGATCGTTGCAATTCTCATGGACCTATCGATTCTCGACATTAATCGTAAGGACGGAGAGGGCGATCCATGAAGCGGGAAGACCTGAATGATATGCTGTGGTTCCTCGCTGTGGCCGAAGAGCGCAGCTTCACCAAAGCGGCGGCGAAGCTCGGCACGTCCCAATCGACGATCAGCCACACGATCAAGAAGCTCGAGGCGCGGATAGGTTTGCGGCTGTTGACCCGGACGACACGCAGCGTGTCGCCGACGGAGGCGGGGGAGAGGCTGATCCGCTCGCTCGCGCCGCGCATAGAGGAACTGGAATCCGAGATCGACCAGTTGATGGAGATCAGGGACAAGCCTTCGGGGACTGTCCGGATCACCCTGTCCGACCACGCCCTGGAGAGCATCGTCTGGCCGAAACTCCGCAATGTGCTGAAGCACTATCCCGACATCGGGCTGGAGTTGAACACGGATAACGGCTTTCGCAATATTGTCGAAGACCGGTTCGATGCCGGCGTGCGTCTCGGCGAAAGCGTCGACAAGGACATGATCGCTGTCAGGATCGGTCCGGACTGGCGCCTTGTCGCCGTTGGATCGCCGGACTATTTCGCAAGGCGCACTGCGCCTGAAAAGCCGCAGGACCTCGTCGGCCATATCTGCATCAACAACCGGCAATCGCGCTCGGGCGGTCTCTATGCCTGGGAGTTCGCAAAGGACGACAGGGAACTGCGGGTCCGGGTCGATGGGCAGCTTACGTTCAGCACGACCTACGCGATGATCGATGCTGCGGTCAAAGGTTACGGCATCGCCTATGTGCCGGAGGACATTGTCGCCCGCGAAATCGAGGCGGGGCGCCTGCTGCAGGTTCTTGACGACTGGTGCCCGTCTTTTCCCGGCTATCATCTCTACTACCCCAGCAGACGGCAGAACTCGCCCGCCTTCAAGGTGATCGTAGAAGCGCTCCGCCAATCCTGATGCGGCAATGTCAGACGCATATAATATCAGCCGCATATGCAGAAGAAGAGACGCCAGAGCATCAGCCCTGGCGTTTCGATTCAAGCCACCAGCCCCTTGGTCAATTCCAGCGCCTGCCGCTCGAACAGCCGGCGATAGATGCCGCCATTGAGCCGGATCAGCGCCTGGTGGTCGCCTTCTTCGACGACCTTGCCCTTGTCGAATACCAGCAGCCGATCGAGCGCCCGCACCGTGGACAGCCGATGGGCGATGACAAGCGTGGTGCGGCCGTCCATCAGGCGTTCCATAGCCTGCTGGATCTGCACTTCGCTTTCGCTGTCGAGGCTCGACGTCGCCTCGTCGAGGATCAAGATCGGGGCATCAGCCAGGAAGGCGCGGGCGATGGCGACACGCTGCCGCTCGCCGCCCGACAGCTTGACGCCGCGTTCGCCGACCATCGTCTCATAGCCCTTCGGAAGGTCCATGATGAAGCCGTGCGCATTGGCCTGTTTCGCCGCCTGCTCGATCTCACGCCGCGAGGCGTTCGGCCTGGAATAGGCGATATTTTCCGCGAGCGTCCGGTGGAACAGGATCGGCTCCTGCTGCACGATGGCGAGTTGGCCGCGCAGGCTCGATTGCCTGACCTCGGCGATGTCCTGCCCGTCGATGCGGATGGCGCCCGAGTTCACATCGTAGAGGCGCTGGATGAGCTTGACGAAAGTGGTCTTGCCCGAGCCAGAATGTCCAACCAGCCCCACACGCTCGCCCGGCCTGATGGTGACCGAAAAGTCCTCGTAAAGCGGGTCGGGATGAGCGCCATATTGGAAGGTGACGCGATCGAAGACGATCTCGCCCGCGCCGATCGCAATCGGCTTGGCGTGCGGCTTGTCCTCGATGCCGAGCGGCATCCTGTCGAGCAGCACCAACTCCTCCATGTCGTTGACGGCACGCTGGAGATTGCGGATGTCCTGGCCGACATTGCGTAGATAGCCTTGCAGAACGAAGAACATGGCGAGCACGAAGGTGATGTCGCCGGGGCTCGCCAGCCCCTGCCGCCACATGATCAGGCCCGTTCCCAGAATGCCGGCCTGCATAGAGACCATCATGAAGCCCTGGATCGTGCCGCTCAAAGTGCCGCGCTTCCATGTCCGCCGCGTCCGGCTGTCCCATTTACCCAGCACATGGCGCAAGCGGGCTTCTTCGCGGTTTTCCGCACCGAAGGCCTTGACCACCGAATTGCAGCTGATCGCATCTGCCAGCGCACCGCCGAGCCTGGTGTCCCAAGCATTGGCAAGCCTTGCCGCCGGCGACACGAAGCCCACGGAAAGCGCCACGGTGACTCCGATATAGATCAGCGACCCCGCCGCCACGATCAGGCCCATGATCGGCCAGTAGCTGCCGAGGACGATACTGGCGCCGACCAGCATGACGATGGACGGCAGCAGCGCGACCAGCAAGAGGTCGTTGAGCGAATCGAGCGCCCACATGCCGCGGGTGATCTTGCGCACCGTCGAACCGGCGAAGCTGTTGGCGTGCCAGTCGGTCGAAAACCGCTGCACCTTGTGGAAACCGTTATTGACCACATCCGCCATGATGCGCAGCGTCAGCCGGATGATGCCGTTGAAGATGAACCAGCGCAGTGCCACGCTGATAAAGCCGAGGATGACAACGACGGCAAAGGCGCTGAGCGCTCTGTCGACCGCGTTGCCGCCGGCAATGGCGTCGACGATCCGGCCGGAAAATACCGGCACCATGACTTCGGCCAGCGTGCTTGAAATTACCAGCACGATGATGATGCCGACCAATGCAGGCCGGTGAGTCCAATGATGAAAAACAAAGCCGAGCACGTGACGATAGGCATCGGCGCGGAAATCGAGCTTCTTGCGAGTCATTTTATACAGCCCGGCCCGTATCGGAAACCGGTCCTCAAAATCGAGAGTTGAAAGGCACAGCCCGCGCGGAAGACAAAGTAATGCCGTCAGATCAGTCGGGCTGAAGAAAGAGAAAACCGCATGTCGCGCGCGCTTGAGGCGGGTCGCGAAGGGATATGACCTAGCGTCGGGACATACCACACGGGAAGACTTCGATGATTGCTGATGTCATTCAACGCCTCCCTTTTGTTCGATCTGAAGCGGTAGCGTTTTTGTAGCGAAGCAATTCGCCATTGCCAAGAGGGAATTTACAACCGTAGGGAAAGTGATGCGAAAACGACACAATTGGGGGAGTGGGAAAGCTCATCTGCGCCGAGGGGTCGCGGGCCGGATCATGTCGAGGCGCAACGCCGGATCGTCAAGATGTCGCCCACTCCATGAGTGCGTTCTGGGCATGCAGCAGGAATTCCTTTGCGGGACGGCTTTGACAGACGGGGTGCGACATCGCGTCGGCAGTTACTTCCTGTCCTCTTGCGACTGGCGGGCATGGCAAAAAGATCAGGTCGCGCTGTCCCTTATCGAGAAGCGTTGCTGTTAGCTGATACGCGACCAGCTCGTTTTCCCTTGCCTCTTTCGGCCACGAGTCCGTGATGATGACATCCGCTTCAAGGGCATGCCTGATATCCCGGCTGATTTCGAAATTCGGGTTCAGGAGATTGGGATCGGCCACTTGCCAGCGCTCCGGGTAGACTTGGACGACGTGGATGGGCATGGATTTCGATGCCTCGACCCAGGAACGAAGAATGTTGGCATCTGGCGCGATCCCGACAACCTTGAGGCCGTCCAATGATCCCCTGACGCTCTTGATGTAGGCGAGATCGCCGAGCGTTTCGCACGGATGATTTAGTCTTGTTCGGGCATTGATGACAGGCGCATGCATGACGGCTGCGAGCTCTTGCAAGGTAGCAAGTTCCTTCGTCCTGACGACGAGGAGATCAAACCAGTTATCGAGATAGCCTGCGAGATCGGCGGTGGCCTCGCGGGTGTTGAAGCTGATCGGCGGTTGCACGCAGACGCCGCCCATAGCCTTGACGCCGAGATCGAAGGCGGCCGTATTCCGCCATCCCGTGTCGTCGACGATAATGCCCACCCGTTTGCCATGCAGGGATTGCGGCATGGTGCGGCCCGCCCAATGCTTCGCAAGCTGGTCGGCTCTGTCGATAATCGCAGCGACTGTGTCCAGCGGCAGTGAGTGGAATTCAAGGAAATCTTTGTTCAGCGTAGGATCCACGGTGTTTCCAATGTTTCTCTTGGCTATGCAAGCGATCGACCGCTCTGCAACGGTTATGCCGGCTCCTGATGCGCCAAACCTCCCATTGGCATAAACGGACTTTTCAATAACTGCACGAGCGAGCATTGCCGGGTCTGAATCCGCCCGCACAGGCCGGGTTCCTCGAAGTATCCAGCTGATATTGATAATCCTCCCGGTCCTGCCTCGCGGGCGAGGTGCAGGAAGCCGTGAGCGCGGATGCGCCGATCATCGTGCTGGTTGCGACCAATGTGAGGAATCGGGTCATCTGAGCTTCTCCTGAGGTTGGTGTCGGTAATCTATCACGCCGGCACAAACAGATGCGAGGACCGGCGAGGGCGATCACGCTCATCTGATGGAGACAATCGGGCTATCGTTCTTCATCATATGGTATACCGGACGATCGGCTCGGACTATTCTGCGGTTATGGAAGTAAGTCCGCAGTGTTACCAAGTGAATGATTCCCGATTTTGTCTTGAACAAATCGGCGATTTTTATTAATATAAAACCATAAAAAAGTAATATAAATGGGAGGTTACTATGTCGGAAGCTCGGTTCGAGCCGGTTTTTCTTCATCGTCAGCATTTCGTCGCCGAGATCACATGTCTCGACGAAATCTTCGATTTTCTGGATGAGTGGCCGCAGGACAAGCGAGGTCTGGCGTATGACACGCTGCTGAAGGCGTGCAGGGATACCGCCAAGGGGGCATTTCCTCTCAGCGCCGCACGCGAGAATTTCCGCCGTTTTCTGAAGATGTCGGGCATGCTCGACAGTGGACCCAAATTCGAGGGGATGGGCGATCGAAACGTCGGCAATGCTTGAAGAACCAGCTCTGATGATCTGAGCCGGCGTGCCGCCACGTCATAAGCGGTGAGTCTGGTCGCGGATCTCGACTGGTCGGCAGTCAAACCGAGCGCGGCAAGCCGCGGAAAGCGGCAACAGCTCTCAGCCGATTTCACCGGATCTATGCGCGTCGCCCCGGTCGCGACGCGCGTTAGCCAAGGCTGGCGGCCGCCCAATCGCAGCGGAAGACCAGCACGGGCTTCGAAAATCCCTTGATGCGCCGGCGCGTCGCATGGGCGAAGAGGTCGCCGGCGCCAAATTCCCGGAAGATATTCTCCGACACGAGGATCTGGTCACTGGCTGCGGCCGCGCAGAGGCGGGCTGCGAGCTGCACGGTGGAGCCGAAGAGGTCGTTGCTGTCCTCGACCGGCTCGCCGCAATCGAGTCCGATGCGAACATGGATCGGCTCGGCCTTGCTGCCGTTGTAATGCTGGAATTCCTGCTGGATCGCCATGGCGCATTCGACGGCCGCGGTCGTCGCCGCGAAGGCGGCCATGATGCCGTCGCCGGTGTGCTTCACTTCGCGGCCGGAATTTTTGCCGAGGCACCGGCGCACGATCGCGTCATGGGCTCTGACAAGCTCCGTCCCCATGCGGTCGCCGAGGCGCGTCGTCATCTCGGTCGAGCCGACAATATCGGTAAAGAGGATCGCCCGGTGGCCAGGATCCATCCGCGGCGCGGATTGGCCGGGCGCCGGATCGGGGTCATTAATGCGACCGAGAAAGGCCTCGACGGCCGACAGAGCCACCTCGACGACCTCGTTGGCGACGAAACCGTGCGCCTCGCGATGTACGCAGTGGACGGTTTCGACATCGGGCGCATCCACCAGACAGAAGGCCGTCCCGCGCCGCTCGTCGAACCAATAAGTCAGAAACTTGACGCCGTATCGATCCTGAATGTCGATATCCATGCGATGCGCCTGCGCAACCTCGGCGGCTGACGTTCCTTCGAGATAGTGTCGGTCCATGAAGATAGGCATCGCGCGTCCTCCCAGATCCGCCGCGTGCAAGAGGGGGCATTGTACGATCTGGATTCATTCACGTCCACCTTCGGGACAATCAATGCCCGATCATTGCAAGGCGTTGCTTCCGAGAAGGCAACGCGTTGCTGCACGCCCGACAGAATATGCATGGATATTGGCGATTTTGATGAGTGGGTGTAATGAGTTCAGTCTGATATTACCATAATCGGTCGTTTAATGCTGATAGCGAGAGTTCCGGAACCCCTCGAGAAGCTTCAGACGTTTCCCGTTTCAAGCGTCGCCTGCCGGATCCCGCCGGGAGAGACGTGTCTATCACGGTCATGGTGCCAAGGATCGAAGGCCGCTGCCAACGGCATGCTAATTGCAAAGTATCGGTTAGCTCGCCGAAATTAGGAAAAGCTGTAGCAAAGTGAGACAGACGGCAAATTTTCGACCGGTCGGCCTGGCCTCCATGGGGCTTGGCCATTATGCCGTTATCAACTCAGTGTGGGATGCCGCGCGAACGCTGCTCCGTGACTGGCCGGTGGACGACGGCGAAGAATATTTCGAAGCGGTCAAAGCCTGCCTGGATGCGATTACCGGCGATCTCTCGCCGGATCATGTGCGCGCCGTCTTCATCAGGGCTGCGCAGGAGGCGGGCATCGCCGTCATAGAAGCTGCCGACTGACCAGCGGCCGCGCCTTTGTTCCGATTTTCTCCCCGTTCCACGAAGCTCGTCCCGGCGCTTGACTTCTCCAGTCAAAAGTCTAGATTAGAACAGAACGGGAACATTGGAGATTGTCATGACACATACGGAACAGGTGATCGCCAACGCCCTTGCCCTCGTGGAAGCCTCCCGGGCGGCCCGCGAGCGGGACCAGCAGCGCCGCGCCGCCTGGCAGAAAAAGGTGGAACTCAGCCGACCGCTGCCGCCTTTGCCGCGTCCGGTCCAATTGCCGCTGGCGCTAAACTGATGCAGCCGAGCTTGAAATCCCGTCAGGCCAGGCTTGATCAGATGGAACCCGATGATGCTTGGGAAGTGGAAGCTGTGCTCGCCTGGCATGACGATGATGCCAAGGCGGCGATCCGCTCGCTGCTCGATGACTGCAAGCATTTGCGCCGGCAACTGGCGCTGGCCGAATGCGTGATGAGTCGCGGGATGGCGCGCGGCTGGACGCCGCGATACGAACGCGATGCGCTCTGATGAAGTCTTCAGCCGCCCCTGCCGCGGCGGCTTTGGCCGGACCCGTATAGGCTCTGCCCGTGGGCTGGCGGCACCAAGGCTGACGACGGTGAAAACCGGAAGCGTTAGCCGCCGGTCCAACCGCTCGGATCGCCCCCTGCGGCTGCTCAGCAGGTTTCAGCATCGTGACGTTCCGCAGTCATGCCGAGGCCGACCTTGGCGAGATAGGCTTCCAGCGCTGAAGAGGCGCCGGATGCGACTATGGCGCCGATATAGCCGTCCGGACGCACGAGCACATGGTCGCCCGGCGTCAAGGCATAGACGCTGCGGAAATGCCCGCTTTCATCCAGGAGGTCGCCGCTCCGGCCGACCCTGTGGATGTGCAATCCCTTGCGCGGCGGCACGACTGTCTCGTCGACCTCGTAGCAGAGCAGGGTCCAATGGGCGCCCCTGAACATGTCGAACAGCCGCCTTGGCTGGCCGGCCGCACCGGCGAGCGGGGCATCCGGCGCGCGGTCGCCGGCAAGCAGACCGCCGCGGCGTTCCGGCTTTTCCAGCGCGACGGAGGATTCGGGATAGCCGATATCGAGCTGATGAACCTCGCGGCCACGTCTGACGTCACCGCGCTTCAGCGCATCGAGAAGTTTGGTCGCAAGGCCAAGCATCGCCGCAGCAATCGGGCGGCGCTCTTCCTCGTAGCTGTCGAGCAGCTGATCGGGGGCGCCGGCGATGACCGCAGCCAGTTTCCATCCGAGATTATAGGCATCCTGGACGCTGGTATTGAGGCCCTGGCCGCCGGTCGGCGGATGCGTATGCGCGGCATCGCCGACGAGAAAGATGCGGCCGAGCCGGTAGCGGTCGGAAAGCCGGGCGTTCATGGTGTAGGCCGAGGCCCAGGAGACCGACTGGACGTCAATATTCTCGCGGCCGGTGCGTTCCCTCACCAGGGCGGTCAGACCCGCTGCGGAAAGGTCGATCTCGCCTTCGAGAGGGATCGGTCCCTGGATCTGGAACAGATCGGTTCCCACCAGCGGGCAAAGGGCCAGCTGTCGCTGCATGTCGCCTTCGCCAAAGCGATGCCAGGCGTCGCGATCGAGCCCCGTCAGCGCGACATCGGCGACGATGGCGCGCACGCCGAGCGTCTTGCCGGGAAAGCCGATATCCAGCGCGTGGCGTACAAAGCTGCGGCCGCCATCGGCGCCAACCAGCCATCGGACGCGAATGGTCTCGTCGCCAGATTGGCTATTGAGTTGCGCCGTCACGCCCGCCTCGTCCTGTTCGAAACCGATAAGCTCGCAGCCGAATTCCGGCCGGTGTCCCAGCTCGATGAGGCGCTCGCGCATCACCCTCTCGGTCAGGAACTGCGGCACCATCAGCGGAAGATGATAGGGCTCGGCAGGCGTCGCCTCCTCGCGCACCATGGCGTCGGAGTCGATGAAGCTTCCGTCGTTGCGATATTCCCGCTGCTTGGGATAGGCGCCGCCGAGCGCGACGATCCGGTCGAGGATGCCTAGATCCTCGAAGACCTCCTGCGTTCGCGGCTGAATGCCCTTGCCGCGCGAGCCGCGGAAAGGGTCGTTTAACTTTTCGATCAGGCGAAAAGATATACCACGCCGCGCCAGCTCGATCGCCAGCGTCAGCCCGGCTGCGCCGGCCCCTGATATCAGCACGTCGATTGTCGAATTCTGTGTCACTGTCGTCTCCATATGTGTATTATGCACATAATAGGAGAATCGAAATGTCGTCAACAATAAATGTGCAAAATACACATATATCGGAAAAGCTGCGCGAACTGCATGGGGCTTTGATCGAAATCGTCAGCGTGATGAACCGGCCCCAGCGCGACGAGCAGATGGTGCGCGAAGCAGGTATTTCGCTCGATCGCGCCCTGTTTCCGCTGCTGGTGACGGTGGAACGCCTCGGCCCGATCGGCGTCGTCGAACTCGCCGACCGCGCCGGGCGCGACTACACCACCGTCAGTAGGCAGGTCGCCAAGCTCGAGAGCCTGGAGCTGGTCGAGCGTCGGGAAAGTGCCGCCGACCGCCGCGTGCGCGAGGCTGTCATCAGCCCGAAAGGCAAAGTGATGACGGACCGCATCGACGCCGCGCGCGAGCGGATGGGCCGCGCGATCTTCGCAAGCTGGGACGAGCACGATTTCAATGAGCTGGTGCGGCTTATGCGAAAATTTGCCAGCGATATCGGGGGTAGCGCTGAGGAGCCGCAGGGAGAGGGCGGCTGACGCGGGCGCTCCCACAGGGCCTGCTTCATCAGAATACTTTGGCGGCCGTCGCTTCGACTTCCACCAGAAAGTCAGGCCGGGTGAAGCCGCTGACGATGATCAGCGTTGAGGCCGGCTTCGGATCCAAGGTATAGCGATCCCGCACCGCCATATAAGCCGGGAAATCCTCGCGTTTCGTCACAAAGGCGGAGATTCGGATCACATCGCCAAAGCTCATCTCGGCCTCGGCGAGAATTGCCTTGATTGCCTCGAAGCAGAGTTCCGCCTGTGCGCCGATATCCTCCGGCACGATCTCGTCGGGGCCGATGCCGAGCTGACCCGAGGTCACGAGCAGCGAGGCGCCCGGCGGCACCAATAGCCCGTGATTGTAATGTCCGAACGGGCGGCGGACGGATGAGGGATTGAAAACCTTCTTCATCGGCATTCCCTGCTTGAACGAGGTGTCGCTGCGGCCCGGATGTTCAGTAGCGCTCCATGGCGTTCTTCACCTTCTCCAGAAAGCGTATCCGGCTTTCCTCAGTGCAGTTGTTCATGTCGTAGTGGGCAAGAAAGGTGACTGGCCGCAGCGGGTAGATCTGGGCTCGCAGCACGCGCTTGACGATCTTCTTCGGCGGATTTCCGGCCACAAAAGCCCGGAACGGCGTGGCGCCATAAGTGAGCACGGCGGCAAGCTTCCTGATATGGCGCAGCCGCGATTCCACCTTGCCGTCGACCAGTTCGAACGAGACGCCGGGAAGCCAGACGCGATCGAAATATCCCTTCAATATTGCGGGGAAGCCAAAATTCCAGATCGGCGTGACCAGCACCAGCCCTTCGGCCCGCTTCAGCCGCTCGACATAGGATTTCACCAGTTCGGTGTTGCCGGGATAGTCGTGATAGCTGAGCCGGTCATGCCGGGAAAGAACGGGATCGAAATTCTCGGCGTAAAGATCGCATCCGTCCACGTCGTGGCCGGCTTTGCGCAGGCTTTCCAGCGTCTGCTTGTAGAGGGCCTTGCCGTAGCTTTCCTCCACCGGATGCGAATGCAGCACGAGAACCCTCATGAGGCCTCCATGACGCTGGCAAGGCCGGGGAAGAGATAGTTCTTGCCGGCATTGAAATCGAAGTCAGGGTTCTCCCAGGCGATCATCTTGCCGGGGTTCAGCAGCCCCTTGGGATCGGTTTCATGCTTGAAGGCAAGCTGCACCTTGTCGGTGCGCTTCATGCCACCTTCCTCGAGCGTATAGCGGTGCGGGTTGAAGATCGGGCAGCCGTGATCCTGGTGGATCCGGATGATCACTTCAAGGCGCTCTTCGGTGGTGTAGCGCACCAGCGGCAGGCCGGAGCACTGGATCTGCCCGTCGAACCGGATGAACTCCAGATGCCCCGGAACTTCGTCGCCGAAGATCTCCACCATCTTGGCGACCTTGGCCACGTGATCCGGCCCGGGATACTGAACCTGCAGATAGGTGAAGCCGGGATCGACTTTCAGCGCCCGCAGCGTCGTGTGGTTCCAGGCAAGTTCATAGGCATGCGGAATGCCTTTCATGCTCTCGACCTTGTCGGAGCGGAAGATCACTTCGCCCTTGTGGGCCGAGGTGAAGGCCAGGAAGGCGTCCATCGCATGCGGCGCGATCATCAACACCACCACCGACTGCCCCTTGCGGATATAAGGCTTGTGGCGAGTGAAATAGTCGTGCGGGATCGGAGCGGCGATCGGGGCGATTTCCTTGACGAGGATGCCGTTGCACTTGGCCAGCGCGTCCGAAAAGCGCACGCAGGCCATGAAGTCATCGTAACCGACGAGAACATCGACCCAGTCATAGGCAGGCGCCAGCGGCATTTCGATCTCGGTGATGATGCCGTTGGTGCCGTAGGCATGGCTGACCTTCTGCAGGTCCCAGCCGGTGAGATCGAGCACGCGCGGCTCGGCCTCCATGGTGACGACGCGCAGGCGCAGAATATTGCCGAGATCGCGCAAGCCGCCCCAGGTGATCGAGCCGACGCCGCCGGAGCCGCCGGCAATGAAGCCGCCGACCGTCGCCATCTGCGCCGTCGAGGGATGGAACCGCAGTTCCTGGCCGGAATGAGCCTTGGTCTGCTTGTCGAGCTGGGCAATGATGATGCCCGGCTCGCAGATCACGCGGCCGGGATGGATTTCCTTGATCTTGTCCATGGCCGCCAGATTGAGCACGATCCCGCCGGAAAGCGGCATCGCCTGGCCGTAATTGCCGGTGCCGCCGCCGCGCGGCGTGACCGGCACGCCGTGCGCGAAGGCGACTTTCAACGTCCGGATGACCTCTTCTTCGTTTTTCGGCGTGACGACGAGGTCGGCCGTCACATTATCGAGCTGCGCCTTCAGGATCGGCGAATACCAGTAGAAATCGCGGCTCTTCTGGCGCACCAGCGCCGGATTGTCTTCGATGGCGATGCCTTCGAGTTCTTGGCTGATCGTCTGATAATCCGGCATGTCAGGCTCCAACGACGCTGTCGAGTTCACGATAGTCCGGCAGGCTGCGGTCGATCACCTTGCCGCGACGAAGGACGACGCGGTCGGACTGCGGACGGGAAAGAAATTCGCTCCAGCGCCTGGCGCTGAAGAGAACGAGATCGGCCGATGCGCCGACGGCGATGCGCCCCATATCCGGCCGGCCGAGAATATCGGCCGGCGAGGTGGTGACGACACGCGCAGCCGTATTCAGCGGATGGTCGAGGTGCAGGATGCGGACCGCCTCGCGGAACACCTCCACCGCATCCAGATCGCCATAAGCATAGAAGGGATCGCGGGTATTGTCGGAGGCGACCGCGGTTGCAACGCCGGCCGCGGCCAGCTCCTTGAACAGGGTGACGCCGCGCCAGCGCGGTGTGCGACCGGGATAGCGGTCCTGCAGATACGTGTTGCACATCGGCAGTGAGACGATGGCGACACCGGCCTCTGCGACAAGATCGACCGTGCGTTTTGCCGTCTCCTCGTCCTGGCGGGCGAGCGAGCAGCAATGGCCGGCCGTTACCTTGCCGCCGAAGCGGTTGCGCAGGACGGCTTGGGCAATTGCCTTGAGGGTTTCCGCAGCCGGATCGTCGGTCTCGTCGACATGAAGATCGACATCGAGGCCGTTCTCGGCCGCAGCTCTGAACAACATGTCGAGCTGGCTGTCGAGATCGCCGCTCATCCGGGTGACGCCGCCGATCAGCCCGCCCTTTTCGCGGACCACAGTGACGAGATCGGCGAAATAGGCCGCGTCCGCCATGTTTTCCATCGGAAACAGCGCCACCGCCTGTAAAGCGATTCTGTCCTTCCAGACATCGCGCATTTCGGCAAAGACTTCGAATGAAATGCGGTGCTGCGGCGCAAGGGAATCGAGATGGGTTCGAATGAGGCTGGTGCCGTGTGCGTAGGCAGATCGAAGGGAAAACTCCATGCGCTTCTTGACGTCGGCGGCCGACCAGTTTGCCTCGCGGTCTGCGCGCACGGCCTCCAGCGCTCCCGGGAATGTGCCGTCCGGATTGGCGTTGCGCGGCCAGATGTGGCCCTTGTCGAGGTGCGTGTGCATGTCTGCGAAGCAGGGCCAGACCATGCCCTCCTTCAGGTCGGACTTCGCCAATTCTACGGGCGCTCCGCCGGCCGGCAGCAGGGCGGAAATCACGCCGTCGGCGATGACGATATCGGCTCGGACGAGCCCCTCGACAACAGGCGCCTCATAACCGGCGACGGCAGCGGCAGGCAGGGTTGCGTTGCTCAGCACGAAGCGGCCGGCATTGGGCGGGGAGATGAAGGAATAGGTCATCAGTTTTCCCGTTTCAGGCTGCTTTCGTGCCAGCGGTGCAGGGCAAGCCACGAAATGAAGGAGGTGACGGCGAAGATCGCCACGCCGAGCAGCGAGAGCATCAGCAGCGCCGCAAAGAGGCGCGGAATATTGAGGCGATACTGCGCTTCGAGGAGCCGGAAGGCGAGACCGGAGCCGGCGCCCGCCGAGCCCGCGGCAAATTCCGCGACGACGGCGGCAATCAGCGCCAGGCCGCCGCCGATCCTGAGACCCGTCATGAAATAGGGTTGGGCGGCCGGCAGCTTGAGAAAGAGCAGCGTCTGCCAGCGCGAGGCGCCGTAGAGCTCGAACAGGTTGATGAGATTATGGTCGACGCTTTTCAGCCCCTGCACCATATTCGAAAGGATCGGGAAAAACGCTACCAGGAAGGCGCAGATCAGCAGCGCCACCTGCGTCGACGGCGCATAGATCAGGATCAGCGGCGAGATCGCCACGATCGGCGTGACCTGAAGAATGACCGCGAGCGGATAGAAGGCGAGTTCGATCCAGCGCGACTGCACGAGGAAGATCGCAAAACCGACGCCGCCGACAAGCGCCAGCATCAGCGACATCAGGGTGATCTTGGTGGTGACCCAGAGGGCAGGGGCAAGCGTGCCCCAGTCGGTCACGAGGGCACTGGCGACCGCCGCAGGGCCCGGCAGGATATAGGGCGGCACGCCGGACAGTCTGACATAGGCAGACCAGATCAGGATCAGCGCCGCGATCACCAGCAGGGGGATCAAGATGCGCAGCGCCAGATCGCGGCCCTTGGCGCTTGCCATAGTTTTGAAAACCAGCGGCGCTTCGGCCGGTTCGTCACTCATCGATGGTCCTCCACCGCGTTGATCGCCCCGATCAGCGAATGCGAGACCGTCTCGCAAGCTCTGCGGTATTCTTCCGAAGTGCGGTAATGAGCATCGCGTTCAAGGCTGGTCGTCAGCGGCAGATCGGCATGAACGCGCCCAGGTCTTGCCTTCATCACGACGATGCGGTTCGAGAGATAGGCGGATTCGAAGACCGAATGAGTGACGAAGATGACGGTGATGCCGGTCACCTTCCAGAGCCGCAGCACGTCGTCGTTCAGCCTCTGGCGGGTGATCTCATCAAGCGCCGCGAAGGGCTCATCCATCAGCAGGAGCTTCGGCCTGGTCACGAGCGCCCGGGCGATCGACACACGCATCTTCATGCCGCCGGAGAGTTCGCGCGGATAGGCGCTGGCGAAATCCTGAAGCCCGACGGTGCTCAGCGTCTCCAGTATCCGATCGTGCGCCGCAGCCTTCGAAACATGTTTCAGCTTCAGCGGCAGATGGACATTATCGAACACGGTCTTCCAGGGCATCAGCGTCGGCTCCTGAAAGACGAAGCTGATATCGCCCTCGGGGAGACCCTTGGAGTTGATGCGCGAACTTGGCCAGTCGATCGCGCCCGAGGAGACATTGCCGAGGCCGGCAATGATGCGCAGCGCCGTGGATTTACCGCAGCCGGACGGACCGAGCAGACTGATGAACTCACCGCTTTCCACGGTCAGCGACATATTCGAAAGGGCCACGGTTCCGCTGGAGAAGACTTTCGAGACCGATTGCATGACGACCAGCGGCCGCTTGCGCGCTTCTTTCGGTGATAGGGCCTGAGCTTCTGCTGGGGGCATTGCCTGTCTCGTTCATGCAGGGGAATGATCCGCCGTGTTGGCGGCGGACCACAGGCGGCGTTGGTAGCTTATTTCTTCATCGCCATTCCGGTGCCCTTGCAGACGAATTTTGTCGTAAACGCCTTGGTGTAATCCGTCTCCGGCTTGAACACCTTGATCGCTACCATTTCGTCGAAGAAGGCCTTGTAATGCCCCTCGGTCAGGCAGCCGATGCCCTTGTCGAGACTGTCGCCGGATTCGATGATGCCGTACTCCTTCATCTTGGCGATGGAATAGGCGATCTGACCATCCGTCATTTCGGGATTGTCCTTCTTGATCAGCTCATTGGCCTTCGCGTTGTCGCCATAGAGATAGTGGTACCAGCCTTCGATCGAGGCATCGACGAAGCGCTGGACGACATCCGGCTTACTGTCGATCATCGCTTGCGTGGTGGTGATCATCGTCGAATAGGGAGAGTAGCCGTTGTCTGCGAGCAGGAAGACTTTCGGTTCGAATCCGGCCTGCTTCTGGATCTCGTAGGGTTCCGAGGTAAGGTAGCCCTGCTGCGCCGAATCCTTGTCGGCAAGGAAGGGCGCCGGGCTGAAATTATACGGCTTGTACTGCTCGTCCCTGAAGCCTTTGAAGTTCGCCTTCATCCACTCGAAATAGGTGAGATAGCCGTCCTTGCCGAGGAACAGCGTCTTGAGCTTCGCGAGATCTTCGAATTTCTCGATGCCGGCATCGGGATGTGCGATCAGCACCTGCGGATCCTTCTGGAAGATCGCCGCGACATCGACGAGCGGAATACCCTGCTCGACGGCCGAAATCTCGCCCTGCGGTCCACCCATGTAGAAATCGATTTTGCCGGAGATCAGAAGCGCGCTGTTGGCGGCGTTCGGGCCGCCCTGGACGATGGTGACGTCAAGGCCGTGTTTGGCATAGGTACCGTCGGCGACCGCCTGGTAGAAGCCGCCATGCTCGGCCTGCGCCAGCCAGTTGGTGCCATAGGTGACCTTGTCGGCCGCCTGAGCGGACGCGATGGAGGCAATCATGCCGCCAAGCGCGCCCAATGCGGAAAAGACCCTGTTCTTCTTTGTCATGGGCATGATCGACGTTCCCCTTCTGAGTTCGCAGCCGTCGCGGCGACGTTCGATTTTCTTCATAGGAGCCGTTGCTTTGCTCTTTGAAAAGCATCAAATTTCGTGCGCAATGATGCCTTTTCGGCATCTCACCGAAAGCTTGTGCCTAATTTACGCTGCGTGCCTGATTTTTGTGCGACGGGGTTCTGATGCTGCACTCAAGAAAACTTCTCTATATCAACGAGATTGCGCGTTCGGGCTCGATCCGCAAGGCGGCGGCACGGCTGAACGTGGCGTCTTCGGCGATCAATCGGCAGATCCTCGCGCTGGAGGAGGAAATGGGCGCGCCGCTCTTCGAGCGTCTGCCACGCGGCCTGCGCCTGACGGCCGCCGGCGAACTCTGCATCGAACATATTCGCGAGGTGCTGAAGAATTACGAGCGGCTGGAGGGGCGCATCCGCAGCCTGAAGATGCAGCAGGCGGGCAAGGTGCGGCTGGTGACAACGGTTGGCCTTGCTGCAGGGCCGCTCCCCGAAATCATCGCGCGGTTCCAGTCGGAGCATCCGCGCGTCTTCATGCAATTGCGCAACGACGCCGGCACGATGACGGTCAACCCGGTGCTTTCAGGTGAGGTGGATATCGGCCTCGGCTTCAATATTCCGGCAACGCCCGGCATCCGCACCCTCGGCAATTTCGACATTCCAATAGGCGTGGTTCTGCCGCCCGGTCACCATCTGATCGGTCCCGGCCCGATCAACCTGGCCGATATCGTCCAGGAGCGCCTCGTGCTGGCGCAGCAAGGGACCAGCCTGCGCGACGTGATTAATCTGGCCCTGGCGCGCCTCGACGTGCATGTCGAACCGGTGCTCGAAACCAATGCCTCGGAGATGCTGAAGAAGCTGGTCAGAACGGGGGCGGGGCTGACGATCCTGAACCCGCTCGATGTCATCACTGAATGCCGGCAGGGTGAACTGGTCTTCCGGCCGATCGCCGAGCCGCATGCGCGCCACCAGCCGATGAAGCTCTTTGCCCGCGCCCGCGCGCCGCTCGATTCCGCCACCAGCCTGTTCGTCGAGTACCTCCTGGCCGAACTGGCCGGACTCGTGCAGGAGCTGCAGGCCAAGGGTCACATTCCGGCCTATGCTTCCGCCGCGATGTGAGCCAATGCTCGGGACAAGGTCCTACTTCGAGTAGAGATTGGAAAGCGGGTAACGCTTCAGGTCATAGAGCAGCTCTATGAAGCCCTTGACCTGATGGCGGCAAATTGCTTCGCCCTTTTCGGCGGTCCCGAGCGAGGCGTCGCCGACCACGCCGTTGGGATTGAGATCGTGCGCGATCCAGGCGAGCGAATGCGGCGGCAGCGGCTGAATGTAATTCGATTGCTCCCGCATCCATTCCGCCTTGGAGGTGAAATTCTGCGCCTTCTCCATCCGCACCAGATCAGGTCGGAAATGCAGCATCAGCGACGTTTCCACCTCGCCGCCATGGATGCCGTATTTCAGCTCATGCTCGCCGATCATACCCTCGGGGTGGCCGAAGCGGCCCCATTGCGTGGAGACGACGGCCATCGCATAGCGCACACGCAGCTCGCGCGCCACGATGCTCATAATATCGACATTGCCGCCATGCGAGTTGACGATCACCATCTTGCGGATGCCGGCTTCGGCAACCTTTGCGCCGATCGCGGTCCAGACCGGAATGAGCAGTTCGGCGCCGAGCGACAAGGTTCCCGGGCCGTAGATATGTTCATTGGCCTTGCCGATTTCCTGTGTCGGCAGCACCAGACAATCGAGATCGATGGGCTTCTGCTTGCGCAACTCGACGAGCATGCCATTGGCGATAGCCACGTCGGTAGCGACAGGTAGATGCGGCCCGTGCTGCTCGGTCGAGGCGATCGGCAGAACGGCGATGGTGGTGTCGGGAGACAAGCCGGCGAAGTCGTCGCTGGCCAATTCGTTCCAGTAAAATGGCAGTGTCATTGCCGTTCGCCTCTCATTGCCGTTCGAGACTGTGAGTAGGGAATAACGCTACCTGCGAAAAGCATCAATTTGCGGCCGCACCGATGCCTTTTTGCGGATGATGGAGCAACGGCCCCGTCGAGGGCGCCTCTTGGCCGCAATGTCTCCGCGAATGTCTTGCCGAAACCATTGCGCAAGCGCGTCCGCAATGGTTCTCTGGCGCTTCTTCTATCACAACGCTCTCCGGTGATTCCCGATGTTCGATATCTTATGGCGCGGTCTGGCGATCGGCGCCGGCGCAACCATCCTCATGGACCTCTGGGCGATCGTGCTCACGAAGGTCTTCGGCCAGACGCCGCCGAACTGGGCGCCGGTCGGCCGCTGGTTCTGGCATCTCGGCCGCGGCAAGGTCTTTCATGAGAACATCGCCGATGCCGAGCCCTATGCTGGTGAATTAGCACTCGGCTGGTTCAGCCACTACGCCGTCGGCATTCTCTATGGCGTGATCTTCGCGCTCATCATGGGAGAGGGATGGTTGGCAGCCCCGACATTTCTTCCCGCCTGGATTTTCGGCATCATCACAGTCGGGGCAGGGTGGTTCCTGCTGCAGCCGGGCCTCGGCCTCGGCTGGGCTGCGTCCAAGCATCCGAAGCCGATGAAGGTCCGGTGTTTCAATCTGCTGGCGCATACGGTGTTTGCATTAGGACTTTATGGTACGGCGTTGATTCTGCGCTGAGATCGCCAAGACCCCTCCCCAACCCCTCCCCACAAGGGGGAGGGGCTAAGATGCCGCACCGCTTCACATAACCTCTGCCGTAGCAATCGTAGAACGGTAACAGCCCGGCACGACATCTTCTTTTAGGTCACTACCGGACACCGCAGCTTAGTCCCTCCCCCTTGTGGGGAGGGGTTGGGGAGGGGTTTTCAACTTCGTCTCACCGCGCCGCCCAATTCGCACCGCGCCGGAAGATCGTCTTCATCTCCGGCACCTCGAACTCCTTGGCCTGGTGGCCAAGTGAGGAGTAGAAGACGCGGCCCTTGCCGTATTTGCGCTTCCAGACGACGGGCATGACGACGCCGTCGATCCAGTAGGCGTGTTCGCCGGTAAACCGGGTCGTCGCCAGCACCTCGTTCGAGGGGTCGACATGCATGTAATATTGCTCTGACCTATAGGGGAAATCGGCAATCCCCTCCATCAGCGGATCGTCGGGTCGGGTGATGTTGACGGTATAGTCGATGATGTTGCCGGGATGGGCCACCCACTGGCCGCCGATGATGAATTGGTAGTCGACGGAGTCGCGGAAGGCATCGCCCGCGCCACCGTGATAGCCGGCGATACCGACACCGCTTTCGATTGCGGCGGCGAGGTTCTTGACCTCTTCCTTTTCGATCTTCGACATCGTCATGATCGGCACCACGAGGCTGAGATCGTGGACCGAAGGGTCGGCGAGCGCCTCGGTGCCGTGTTCGAGATAGACCTTGAAGCCGTCTTCCTCGAGCATGATCTTGATGATTTCGGCGCATTCCTGCGGCTCATGCCCGCTCCAGCCACCCCAGACGATCAGTGCTTCACGCATTCTCTTTCCTCCTGAAATTATTTCGCCAGCCGTCCGTCGACGATCGAATCGGACAAGGGGGCAGGGCGTTCGACCGCCGTTGATATCGTCACCGTCCGGCCGGTCTCGGACGCTATGTGGAAGGCTTCCATGATTTCGAGCACATGCAGCGCCAGGTCGCCGTTGGCGCGGTGCGGACGGTTGGAGCGGATCGCATGCGCCATGTCGGCGACGCCGAGCGAGCGGAAATTGCCTTCGGCATAGGGCGCGGTGACCGGCTGGTCCTCGAAGGCACCGCCCTTCTTCATATATTCGACCGGGCCGGCAAACTTGTTGGGGTCGGGCACGATGAGCGTGCCCTCGGTTCCGTAGACTTCGAGCGGCACATGCTTGTGGCCGGCGACATCGAAGCTCATGGCGATCTGGACGACGGCGCCGTTGGCAAAAGCCATCATGCCGGCGACATGGGTCGGTACATGCACAGGAATGCGCTCGCCGTTGCGCGGCTCGCTGGTAATCAGCCGTTCGGCCCGCGGCGTCGTCGCAAAGCCGGCGACCTGGGATACCGGCCCGAGAAGATTGACGAGATCGGTGATGTAATAGGGACCCATGTCGAGCATCGGCCCACCGCCGACTTCGTAATAGAAGGCCGGATTCGGATGCCAGCGCTCATGGCCTGGGCACATGAAGCTTGCCGAGCCCCCGACCGGCTGGCCGATGACGCCCTGGTCGATCAAGGCCCGGGCCGTCTGGTGGCCGCCGCCGAGGAAGGTGTCAGGCGCCGCGCCGATGCGCAGATTTCGGCCGCGCGCCGCCTCGGCCAATTTTTTCCCTTCCGCGAAATTAATCCCGAGCGGCTTTTCCGAATAGGTATGTTTGCCGGCCTCCAGCGCCTGCATCGCCACGGCGACATGGGCCTTCGGGATGGTCAGATTGACGATGATCTCGACCTTGGGATCGGCGAAAAGCTCTTCGACGGATTTGACGGGCATGTTGAATTCGGCAGCTTTTGCCTCTGCCAGTTCCCGGTTGAGATCGGCGACGCCGCGAATGTCGAGAATTGGGAAGGATGCCATCGCTGTGAGATAGGCGCCCGAAATATTACCGCATCCGATGATGCCGATACCGACCTTGTCCATGAATTCCTCCATTGATCTTGAGTGCGCGCTCCTCAGAGCGCCGGCCCTGTGGTGCTCCAGGGTGATTCGTAGAGTTCGTAGAGCGCCACGGCTGCGGCACCCTGCGCCCAGAAATCATCGCTCGAATCGTCGAAGACGAGTTCGCTGACCCCCTTCAGCGAGGGCGGGATGGCGAGCGCATAGGCGTCGCGCAGGCTGTTCAAAAACGGTTCGCCGAGCGCCAGGCTGGAGCCGACCAGAATGACGCGCGGCGGCGCAAACAGCGTGACGATGTTGGCGATGGTCAAGCCGACTGCCTCGCCGGCGCGCATGGCAGCGCCGATCAGCCGATCGTCATCAGCCTTGATCAGAGCTTGGGCATGGGTCATGCCGCGCCCGAGGCGGATCGCTTCGGCAAAACGCCCATCGGCCTGCTGTTCGCCGAGGATCGCGCTTTCGCCGGCCTGGCTGAAAAGCCGCACGATGCCGTTCGGTCCCATGCCGAGCACGAGGTCGCCGAGATTATGGCTGAGGCCGCCGGCGCCGCGGAACAGGCGGTTGCCGTGCAACACGCCAAGCCCCAGCGTCTGTTCCAGCGAAATCAACACCATATCCTCGAGATCCCTGGCTCTTCCGAACCAGTGATGGCCGAGCGTGATGGCATGGGCGTCGCTCTCGACGATGGTCGGCGTCGACAGCCGCGTCGACATCTCGGCGGCGAAATCGACATTGGTGTCGCGAAAGATCGGGCTGCTTCTGATGTAGCCGGTGCGGTGCTCGACGACGCCGGGAAAGCCGAGGCAGATGCTGTCGACATCTTCCAGCGACAGGCCGGCATCGACGACGCAGCGCCTGACCCCGTCCTCGACCAGATCGGCAATGACGCCGATCGGCTGCCGGTCGATGCGGATCGGCAAAGCCAGCTTCGACAGCACGTCGCCGCGAAAATTGGTGACGACGAACACCATGCGGCTGGCGGCGATCTTGCCACCCACGACGCGGGCGGCGTCGGGATTGAGCTCCAGCGCCACGCGCGGCCGGCCACGCACCGCCTCATTGCGGATATCGCCTTCATGCCGCGGCAGGATGAGCCCGTCATCGAGCAGCGAGGCGGTGATGGCCGAGACGGTTGTCGTCGAAAGTTCGGTCCGCTCGCTGATTTCGATGCGCGAGATCGGACCATGGCGCCTGATGGTGTCGAGCACGTTCAAGCGATTGATCGCGCGCATCAATTCTGGATCTGCAGTCTTCATGAAAATGTGCCGGCAGTCGTTTGGTTGGGCGGAAGCCAACATTTATAACGGGTTACGAATTAAATAGCAGGCAACTCCGCAGGGCTGTCAAGCGAATTTGGTAAAAATTAACGTATCGGGTTGACATCCGGCGCGAGGTCCGTTGAATTAATCCGCATAGGGGAAAAATTGTGAGGATAGGTCCCCTGGGAGGAAAATCATGAATTTCATGCTGAAGAACGCCGCTTTCGGCGGCAGGCGCATCGTATCCGTGGCCGCGGCAGCCGGCATGTTGCTGGCCGGAGCAGGGGCCGCCTCGGCGACGACGGTGGTCAAGTGGCTGCATCTTGAAACCGATCCGAAGAACGTCGCCGCCTGGGAAGAAATCGTCAAGAAATACGAAGCTCAGCATCCCGACGTCGACATCCAGATGCAGTTTCTCGAAAACGAGGCCTTCAAGGCCAAGCTTCCCACGCTGCTGCAGTCCGACGACGTACCGGATTTCTTTTTCAGCTGGGGCGGTGGCGTCCTGAAGCAGCAGTCCGAGACCGGCGCGCTGCAGGATGTGACGGCAGCCCTCGATGCTGATGGCGGCAAGCTGCGCAAGGCCTATACGCCGGCCTCGGTCGACGGCCTGACCTTCGACGGCAAAACCTGGGCGATCCCCTACAAGGTCGGCCTGGTCAGCTTCTTCTATAACAAGGCCTTGTTTGCCAAGGCCGGGGTCAAGGCCGAGGACATCAAGACCTGGGCTGATTTTCTTGAGGCGGTGAAGAAGATCAAGGCGGCCGGTATCGTACCGATCGCCGGCGGCGGGGGCGAGAAATGGCCGATCCACTTCTACTGGAGCTATCTCGTCATGCGTGAGGGCGGCCAGAAGGTCTTCGATGCGGCCAAGAAGGGCGAGGGCGAAGGCTTCCTCGATCCGGCCATCATCAAGGCCGGAGAAGATCTCGCCGAGCTCGGCAAGCTCGAACCGTTCCAGCCGGGCTATCTCGGCACGACCTGGCCACAGACGCTCGGCGTTTTCGGCGACGGCAAGGCGGCAATGATTCTCGGCTTTGAAGCGACCGAGGCCAACCAGCGCAAGAATGCCGGGGACGGCAAGGGGCTTTCATCCGACAATATCGGCCGTTTCGTCTTCCCGACGGTCGAAGGCGGCGCCGGCAAGCCGACCGATACGCTCGGCGGCCTGAACGGCTGGGCGCTCACCAAGAACGCCTCCAAGGAAGCGATCGATTTCCTCGCTTTCCTGACGAATGCGGAAAACGAGCGCGCAATGGCCAAATCAGGCATGCTCCTGCCTGTTGCCGTCGGCGCCGATGACGGCGTCGTCAATCCGCTGCTGGCCGAATCGGCCAAACAGCTTGCCGGTTCGACCTGGCATCAGAACTTCTTCGACCAGGATCTCGGTGCGGCCGTCGGCCGTGTCGTCAACGACGTCTCGGTGGAAATCGTCTCCGGACAGATGAACTCCAAGGACGGCGCCCAGATGATCCAGGACGCTTTCGAACTGGAACAATAACCAGCGCCGCAGAACCATCCGGCGCTCCTGCCAATCGGGAGCGCCGGCATCGCTGCCGACGAAATGCGAAAGCAGGAACCATGGCCAATATCTCAGTCTTATCGACACCGAGCGCCGCAAGGCCGGCAAGACGAGCCGCAAACCGGAAGAGCTCGGTCGCCCACGACCGGCTGACGGTGCTGTTGCTGTTTCTGCCGCCGGCGCTGCTGCTCTTCACGCTCTTCGTGATCATGCCGATGGGCGAGGCGGCCTGGTACAGCCTCTATAAGTGGAACGGTTACGGCACGCCGACGGAGTTCATCGCACTCCGCAATTTCCAGGTCCTGTTCCGCAACGCGGCGTTTACCCAGGCGCTGGTCAATAACGGCCTGATCATCATCATCTCGATCTGCATCCAGGTGCCGCTCGCCATCTGGCTGGCCACCATGCTGGCGCACCGCATTCCCGGTGTCGTCGCTTACCGCCTGATCTTCTTCCTGCCCTATGTGCTGGCGGATGTTGCCGCAGGCCTCATCTGGCGCTTCGTCTATGACGGCGACTACGGCCTGTTTGCCGCCGTTTCCAACTTCTTCGGCTTCGCCAATCCTTATGTGCTCGCCGACAAGGACGTGGCGATCTATGCCATCCTCGGGGTTATCGTCTGGAAGTATTTCGGCTTCCACATGATGCTGTTCATCGCCGGCCTGCAATCGGTCGACAAGAGCGTGCTGGAGGCGGCCGAGATCGACGGCGCCACCGGCTGGCAGAAATTCCGCTACGTCACGCTGCCGCTCCTCGGCTCCACCCTGCGCCTTTCAATCTTCTTCGCCGTCGTCGGCTCCCTGCAGCTCTTCGACATGATCATGCCGCTGACCGGCGGCGGGCCGTCGAACTCGACGCAGACGATGGTCACCTTCCTCTATACCTACGGTGTCATGCGCATGCAGGTGGGTCTGGGCAGCGCCGTCGGCGTGGTGCTGTTCATCATCTGCGTGACACTCGCCTTCGGTTACAAAAGGATCTTCATGCGCCATGACTGATATGAGCTCTTCCATCCGCATGAGGACATCCACCCGCATCTATCTCTACGTATCGCTGAGCCTGATCGCCGCGATCGTACTGGTGCCGCTGCTGACGACGGCGCTCGGCGGCTTCAAGACGCTGGGGGATCTCCGCACCAATCCCTTCGGCCTGCCGACCGAATGGCAATGGGCGAACTACACCGACATCCTCTTCGGCGAGCGCTATTGGCTGCAGATCGGCAATTCGCTCGTCATTGCGGCGCTGACCGTGCTCTTGACGCTGATCGTCTCGTCGATGGCGGCCTTCGCCTTTGCCCATGTCCGCTTCTTCGGCTCGTCCTTCCTGCTCAATTATTTCCTGCTCGGCCTGATGTTTCCGGCCGCCACCGCGATCCTGCCGCTGTTCATCCGCATTCGTGATCTCGGCCTGCTCAATACCTATTGGGGTGTGGTGCTGCCACAGGTCGCCTTCGGCCTCGGCATGAGCATTCTTTTGTTCAGGAACTATTTCCGCAATCTTCCGGAAGAATTGTTTCAGGCGGCCTTCGTCGACGGTTGCGGTTATCTCAGGTTCTTCTGGCATATCTCGCTGCCGCTCTCCCGGCCGATCGTCGCCACGGTCAGCATCATTTCCTTCGTCGGCAGTTGGAACAGCTACATCCTGCCGCTGATCATGCTGAACTCGGAATCCAAATATCCCTGGCCGCTCGGCATCATGGTCTATCGCGGCGAATTCGGCACGGAATGGCAGTTGGTGCTGGCCTTCATCACGCTGACCATCCTTCCCACCATCATCGTCTTCTTCGTCGCCCAGAGACACATCATCGCCGGATTGACCGCCGGCGCGGTGAAGTCCTGAGCCGAACCATTGGAGTGCAAGCATGGCATCCGTTGAATTGAACGACATCCGCAAGACCTATGGCGCCGTCGACGTCATCCATGGCATCTCGCTGCATATCGAGGACGGCGAATTCGTCGCCTTGGTCGGGCCGTCCGGCTGCGGAAAATCGACGCTGCTGCGAATGATCGCCGGCCTCGAGGAGATTACCGACGGCGAGATCGCCATCGGCGGCAATGTCGTCAACGCCATGACGCCGCGCGAGCGCAACATCGCCATGGTCTTCCAGTCCTATGCGCTCTATCCGCACATGACCGTCGCCGAAAACATGGGTTTCAATCTGAAGCTCGCCGGCGTTGCCAAAGCGGAGATCGAGGCCCGCGTCACTGAAGCCGCCCGTATGCTCGACCTCGCCAAGCTGCTCGACCGCAAGCCCGCCCAGCTTTCCGGCGGCCAGCGCCAGCGCGTCGCCATGGGCCGCGCCATCGTCCGCAACCCGGCCGTCTTCCTGTTCGATGAGCCGCTCTCCAACCTTGATGCGAAACTGCGCGTGCAGATGCGCTCGGAGATCAAGACACTGCACCAGAAGGTCCGGACGACCTCGATCTATGTCACCCACGACCAGATCGAGGCGATGACGCTCGCCGACCGCATCGTTGTGCTCAATCACGGCAAGGTGGAGCAGCAGGGAACACCGCTCGAACTCTATCGGAAGCCGGCCAATCTCTTCGTCGCCGCCTTCATCGGATCGCCGGCGATGAATATGCTGGAGGGCACAGTGGACGGTGAAAACGGCGAACCCGCCGCCCGCCTCGAAGACGGCACGGCGATCCGCATCGCGCCCGACCGCAAGGTCAAATCAGGTCAGGCCGTCACCATCGGCCTGCGCCCCGAACATCTGGTTCCCGGCATATCGGGCGGCACACCGCTTGCCGGCCGAACCATGCTGGTGGAACCGACGGGCGCCCAGACCCATGTGGTCTTCGACCTTGCCGGGCAGCAGGTAACGGCGATCGTCGACGGCGAATATCCCGCCCGCTACGGCGCCGTGTTCGAGGCCAGTATCGCCAGCGACCAGGTGCACATTTTCGATCGTGGGACTGGTGTGGCGCTGTAGGTGAGGGCGATAGGGCTGCGACATTTTCAGCCTGGGAGATTGCCGACATCAGCCCCTCATCCGCCTGCCGGCACCTTCTCCCCGCTCGCGGGGAGAAGGGATATGCCGCACCGGCTTCCTCTATCTCGACGTTGCTTTTGGCACGTCCCCTCTCCCCGTTTTTACGGGGAGAGGGTTAGGGTGAGGGGCACCAACCGGCGCGAACATCTCCGCTTTTATTCCGCCGCAATCCGTTCGACGCCGTTGGCCTGGACGATCTTTTCCAGGAGCGCCAGCTCTTCCTGGGTGAGATCCGTCAAAGGCGGGCGCACAGGTCCGGGATTCTGCCCGAGCACTCGCAAACCGGCCTTGATAATCGAGACGGCATAGCCCTTCTTGCGATTGCGCAGGGCGACGAAGGGGAAGAAGAAGCTCTTCAGGATCTCGTCGACGGTCGCCTGATCGCCGCTGCGCAAGGCGCCGTAAAAACGCTGGGCGAGCGCCGGGACGAAGTTGAAGACGGCCGAGGAATAGGTCGTTACGCCGGCGGCGAAATAGGCTTGGGCATAGACCTCGTGGGTCGGCATGCCGCCGACATAGACGAGACGGTCGCCAAGCCGCGTTGTGATCTCGATGACCTTGTCGACATCGCCGACGCCATCCTTGAAGCCGATCAGGTTCGGGCATTCCTCGGCAAGCCGCGCGATGCTGTCGGCGGTCAGGATGGCATTGTCGCGGTTGTAGACGATGACGCCGATGCCGACCGATTGGCAGACCGCCTTGACATGGGCGATCAGGCCGGCCTGTTCGGCAAACATCAGATAGGGCGGCAGAAGCAGCAATCCGTCGGCGCCGGCCTTCTCGGCCGCCTGTGCGATCTCGATGGCAAGCGACGTGCCGTAGCCGGTTCCCGAGATGATTGGCGTCTTGCCGGCCGAGGCCTTGGCGGCTTTGACGACCGCAGGGATCTCGCTCGGATTGAGGGAGAAGAATTCGCCGGTGCCGCCGGCGGCGAAGAGGGCTGCAGCGTCGTAACCGGCAAGCCACTCGACATGGCGGCGATACTTCGCTTCGTCGAATTTCAGCTGATCGTCGAAATGCGTGACCGGAAACGAGAGCAGACCACTGCCGACGGCCTTCTTCAATTCAATCGGGTTCATCATCAAGTCCTATTCCTTACGTGTTGAAAATCGTGTCAGGCGTTCTCGAGCACTTGCAGAAGTGCCGCGATGTAGCCGTAGCAGAAGGCAAATGCGGTGGCGGATGGATCCTGGCCGCTGACGGTCGGCACATGGTCGGGCATCAGCATGTATTTGTAGCCGACTTCCTTGTAGATCCTGGCCGAGCGGACCATGTCCATGTCGCCCTCGTCGGGAAAGGTCTCCATGAAGGACAGCTTGCCGCCGCGAATATTGCGGAAGTGGACGTTGAAGATCTTGTTGCGCTCACCGAACCAGCGAATGATGTCGTCGATCTCTTCGCGCGGATTTTCGAGCATCTCGCCGACCGAGCCCTGGCAGAAATTGAGGCCGTGATAGGGGTTTTCGCGCATCTGCACGAATTTCTTCAGCCCTTCCACCGTTCCCAGCACGCGCGTGACGCCGCGATAGCCGGGCGGCGTATAGGGGTCGTGCGGATGGCAGGCGAGCCGGACGCGATTGCTTTCGGCGACCGGCACGACCCGTTCGAGGAAATAATCGATCCGTTCCCAGTTTTCGTCCTCTGAGAGCACGCCGGCAAGGCCGGGGGCTGCCTGCTGATCCGTCTTCTCCCAGCGGAAGCTCGCATTCATCGAGCCGCCGCGTCCCGGTTCGTCCGGCGTGCGCGGAATGCCGATCAGGTTGAGATTGTATTTGACCGCCGGAACGCCGGCCGCCGCGACATCCTCGATCATCTGGCAGACCGCATCGATCTGCCGGTCACGCTCAGGCCCGGCAAGCAGGATGTCGGGATAGGAGGCCTTCTCGATCGGCTGCGAGGGCAGGGGCAGCTGGATCATGTCGAGGATCAGGCCAAAGCTCTCGACCTTGTCGCGATGGCGTTCGATATCGGCAAGCGTCCAGCTGCTCGGCTTTCCCGGCGGATCGGCGCTGATATGCTTCACCCCCAATTGCGCGAAGATCCGATAATCGTCATCGCCGCGCGCCGCCACCTGTGTTCCAAGATACATCAGAGACCTCTCCAAATTCAATAATGTCATATGACATAATATGAATTTTTGAGGGTGTCGAGCCCTATTGCTGTTCGGCAAGCATGCGATAGCGACGTTGGCTCGCCATCAGATGCGCGCGCATCGCCTGGCGGGCACGGTCGGGGTCCTGATCGGCGATCGCCGCCAGGATGTCCACATGTTCGGCATAGACCTTCTGCAGATACTCGCGGTCATTGGCCTCCGGCAGCGTCGGAAACTGCCCGCGGGGAATGGCGCGCGGGCCGAAATGACGGAGAACATCGACATAGAACCGGTTGTTGGTGGCCGCGGCGATCGCCATGTGAAAGGCATAATCCGCCTCGACGGTCTGCTGTCCCGTCTCGATCAGTTGCGCCATTCTTCGGTTTGCCTCGCGGATCGCCGCTTCTTGCTCAGCCGTGCGGCGATAAGCGGCAATCGCTGCCGCTTCACCCTCGGTAGCCATGCGAAACTCCAGCAATTCCAAGGTTTCCGGAATGCTTTTGATTTCCACCGGCGTCAGCGACATGACCGAATGAACCTTCGGATCCGCGACGAACACGCCTTTGCCCTGGATTGGCCGGACAAAACCCGCAGCCCTTAAATCCGCGATGGCCTCGCGCACCACGGTGCGGCTGACGCCGAAGGTCGATTCGAGCTGCGGCTCGGTCGGCAGCTGGTCGCCGACGCGCAATTTCCCCGTCTCGATTTGCGCGCGCAATTGATCGATGACCTGCTGCGCCAGTCTTTGCCGACCACGGCCAAGTGTCGTCATTCTCGTTTCCCCAGTTCCTTTGCCTCACGTCTTCCGCACGGGTCTTGCAAATCATATCGGAGTTCGATAGATCATAATACGACATACGGACGACATAATATGTCTCTTATAGTAATCCAGGGAGGAGTTACAATGAAGCATTTTTCGAAAGGCATGTTCGTCGGCGCCGTTATCGGCGCGCTGATGATCGCTGCGCCGCTCTCGCACGCCGCCACCCCTAGGGATCAGCTGGTGATCGGGACGTCACTGGCGCAGGTCCTGTCGCTCGATCCGCATCAGGCGACCGAGGGCAAGGCCGTCGAGATCATGTCGAACCTCTACGACCGCCTGGTCAACAGCACGCCGGATGGCAAGATCGTGCCGCAGCTGGCCGAAAGCTGGAAGGTCGACGACAAGGGCATCACTTTCACGCTGCGCCAGGCCAATTTCGCCTCCGGCAATCCGGTGACGGCGAAGGACGTCGTCTATTCGATCGGGCGGCTTCTGAAGCTCGACCAGGCCGCTGCGGCGAACCTCAAGCGCGTCGGCTACGACAAGACCAATGTCGACAAGCTCGTTACGGCAGTCGACGACAAGACCGTGCGCATCGACTTTTCCGGCCAGGTGACGGCCGAGATGCTGCTCTACCGGCTCGCGGCATCGACCACCAGCATTGTCGACAGCGTCGAAGTGCAGAAGCATGTCGCAGACAACGACTGGGGAAATGCCTGGATGCGCACGCACTCGGCCGGCTCCGGTCCGTTCACCCTGAACCGCTGGTCTCCCAACGAGCTGGTGATCCTGGATGCCAACAAGGATTATGTGGCCGGCGCGCCAAAGATGAAGCGCGTCATCGTTCGGCATGTTCCGGAAAGCCAGGTCGAGCGGTTGATGCTCGATCGCGGTGACATCGATATCGCCAGCGCCCTGACTGCGGCCGATCTCGCGACCTTCGAGGACAAGCAGGGCTTTACGATTCAACGTATTCCGACAGGCGGCTTCTACGTGCTGTCGATGAATGCCGGCAACCAGTACCTGTCCAATCCGAAGGTGCGCGAGGCGATTGCCTATGGCATCGACTATAAGGGCATCGAGAAGACGATCATGGGGCCCTACGGGCGGGCGAGAAACGTCCCGGTTCCGGAGAATTTCGAATCTGCGATCCCGAACCCCGACTGGCATCTCGACGTCGAAAAGTCCAAGCAGTTGTTGGCCGAAGCAGGGTTCAAGGACGGCTTCTCGCTGACTCTGAAGACGATCGCCCAGACGCCGCGCATCGATCTTGCCACGGCCATCCAGGCATCGCTTGCCCAGGTCGGCATCAAGGTCGACATCCAGCAGGGCAACGGCTCGGAAATCATCGCCGCCCATCGCGCCAGGGATTTCGATCTGCTGATCCCGCAGACCAGCGCCTACATGCCGAACGTGCTCGGCTCGATGGAGCAGTTCTCCTCCAATCCCGACAACTCGAAGGAAGCCAACAATGCCGGCAATTTCGTCTGGCGCTCGGCCTGGGACATCCCGGAGCTGACGGCTCTGACGGCCAAGGCATCGATGGAACCGGACGCCAAGAAGCGCGGCGAGCTCTATGTCGAAATGCAGAAGATGTTCGTGGAACAGAAGCCGGCGGTGCTGCCGATGTTCGAGCGCTTCGAGCCGATCGTCCTGTCGACCAAGGTGCAGGGATATGTAGGGCATCCGACCCAGCTGACGCGTCTCGAGAACGTCACGAAGTCTGAAGCTCAGTAATACTCCCGAGGCAGCCGATCATGAAGGAACTCTCTGTAGCCGAATTTGGCCGACGCCTGGCGCATCTGCTCGTCAGCCTGTTCATCCTCCTCTGTGTGACCTTCGTGATCGGCCGCGTCCTGCCCACGGATCCCGTGGGCGCGATCGTCGGCGAACTCGCCGATCCCGCCGCCTATGCGGCGATGCGGACGCGTCTGGGGCTCGATCTGCCGATCTATCAGCAGTTCTTCCTCTATCTGAACGGGCTCGCCCATGGTGATTTCGGCACGGCCGTGCTCACCGGCAATCCTGTCTCCTCGGACCTCGCTCAGGCCTTTCCGGCCACGTTCGAACTTGCGACGCTGGCGGTGATCATCTCGACCTTCGTCGGCGTCCCGCTCGGCCTGGTCGCGGCGCTGTTTCGCGACAGCCTGATCGACAAGGTCGCCCGCGTGGTCGCCCTCGTCGGTCATTCGATCCCGGTGTTCTGGTTCGGCATCGTCGGCCTCGTCATCTTCTATGCCGGCCTGAACTGGGTCGGCGGGCCAGGCAGGATCGATGTGTTTTACGAAGGTCTGGTCACGCCGCAGACCGGGCTGCTGCTGGTCGATAGCCTCCTGCAGGGCGAGACGGAAATCTTCTGGAATGCGCTCGGCCACATAATCCTTCCGGCCATCATCCTCGCTTATGCCGCGATGGCCTACATTACCCGCATGACTCGCAGCTTCACGCTCGAGCAGTTGAGCCAGGATTACGTCATTGCGGCCCGCGCCAAGGGTGTGAGCCCCTTCGGCACGATCTGGCGCCATGTCCTGCCGAACATCGCCGTGCAGCTGATCACCATCCTCGCCATTTCCTATGGCGGATTGCTCGAAGGCGCCGTCGTGACCGAGATCGTCTTTTCCTGGCCGGGCATCGGCCAATACATGACGAATGCGCTGATGATCGGCGACATGAACGCCATCGTGGCCGGCACCATCATTGTGGGATTCATTTTCATGCTGTTGAACTTCCTCGCCGACGTCGCCTACGCCATATTTGATCCGCGCATGCGGGAGGCGGCGTGATGAGCCCCAGCCCGATGAGCAACGTTATCCGCAGCGAGATCCGGATTCGTCCGCCGAGCGTGCCGAGCCGTATGGCGGCGTCGTTTGCCCGTGCCGGCCGCAAGCTGGCTGCCGAGCCGCTCGGCCTTGCCGGCTTCGTCATCCTCGGCCTGCTTTGCCTGATCGCGATCTTCGCGCCGTTATTGGCGCCTTATGACCCGGTCATCCAATCGCTTGGCGACGCCCTGCAGCCGCCGAGCCTGGCGCATCCGGCCGGCACCGACGAGTTCGGCCGCGACATTCTGAGCCGCCTCATCTTCGGCACGCGCATCACCATTCAGACCGTGCTGTCGATCTCCCTCATCGTCGGGCCGATCGGCCTGTTGATCGGCGTCGTCGCCGGCTTCTTCGGCGGGCGCACCGATGCGCTCTTGATGCGCGCCACCGATATCGTTCTGTCCTTCCCGTCGCTGATCCTGGCGCTCGCCTTTGCGGCAGCACTCGGCGCCGGCCTGACCACAGCCATCATCGCGATCTCACTCACCGCCTGGCCACCGATCGCCCGGCTGGCGCGCGCGGAGGCGCTTGTCGTCAGAAACGCCGATTACGTGGTCGCCGCCCGCCTTTACGGGGCTTCGCCGATCCGCATCCTGCTCCTCTATATCGCCCCCATGTGCATTCCGTCGGTCATCGTGCGCCTGACGCTCAACATGGCGGGCATCATCCTGACGGCGGCCTCGCTCGGCTTTCTCGGCCTTGGCGCCCAGCCGCCGGCACCGGAATGGGGCGCGATGATTTCCAACGGCCGCAAATTCATGCTCGATTATTGGTGGGTCGCCGTCATGCCCGGTGTCGCCATCCTGCTGACCAGCCTTGCCTTCAACATCGCCGGAGATGCTCTGCGTGACATTCTGGATCCCCGCCATGCAAGATCGTGATTTGCAGCCCGTTCTTTCGGTCAAGGAGTTGAGCGTCCGTTTCGGGCGAGGGGCCGTGCCCGCCGTTTCTAATGTCAGTTTCGATGTCGGCCGCGAACGGGTCGGGATCGTCGGAGAATCCGGTTCTGGCAAATCGACGACGGGGCGGGCGATCATGCGCCTTTTACCGCCGGCCGCGGTCGTCACCGCCGAACGTCTGGATCTCGGCGGCGATCCGCTGTTGGCAAAAAGCGAGCGGCAGATGGGCGCGCTGCGCGGCAAGGACATCGCGCTGATCATGCAGGATCCGCGCTATTCCTTGAATCCGGTGCTATCGATCGGCAAGCAGATCGCCGAGGCCGCCCGCCTTCATCTCGGCCTGCGCGGCAAGCCGGCGCAGGATGCGGCGCGAGCCATGCTGGAGCGGGTGCGCATCACCGATCCCGAGCGGGTCATGGCGCTTTATCCCCACCAGATCTCGGGCGGCATGGGCCAGCGCGTGATGATCGCCATGATGCTGCTGGCGCGGCCGAAGCTCGTCGTCGCCGACGAACCGACCTCGGCGCTCGATGTCAGCGTTCGCAAGGACGTGCTGCTGCTGCTCGATGAGTTGGTGCGTGAAAACAATTCGGGCCTGCTGCTGATCAGCCACGACATCCGCATGGTGGCGGCCTTCTGCGAGCGTATCATCGTCATGTATGCCGGACGGATCATCGAAACCCTGACCAGTCTCGAAGAGGCCCGTCATCCCTATACGCGCGGTCTGATAGCAGCGCTGCCCGATCCGAAAAACCCGGTTCGCCGGCTTGCCGTTCTCGATAGGGCGAAACTCGATCTGGAGGCGGCGCAATGATCAATGTCCGTGACCTCGATGTTGTCTTCACCTCGGGCAAATCAAGCAACCATGTCGTCAAGGGCATCAGTTTTCAGGTGGGCCAGGGCGAGACGCTTGGCATTGTCGGCGAATCCGGCTGCGGCAAATCGACGGTGCTGCGCTGCCTCGCCGGCATGGAGGCCGGTTGGACCGGTCAGATCGAGCTTCGCGGCAAGCCGATCGGCAAGAAGCGCTCCCGCGAGGAACTGACCTCAGCCCAGATGGTGTTTCAGGATCCTTACGGATCCCTGCATCCGCGCCACCGCATCGGCACCGCGCTTGCCGAACCGTTGCGCGCCATGCGCCATTACGACATCTGGTCGAAGGTCGAAAGGGCGTTGATCCAGGTGGGCCTGCCGGCAAGCTTCGCCAACCGTTTCCCGCACGAGCTTTCCGGCGGCCAGCGGCAGCGCGTGGCGATCGCCCGGGCGCTGATCCTGTCGCCGCCGATCCTGCTGCTCGATGAGCCGACATCGGCGCTCGACGTTTCCGTCCAGGCCGAAATCCTCAACCTGCTTGCCGATCAGCGTGAGGAGAAGGGGCTGACCTATCTGCTCGTCAGTCACGATCTCGCGGTCATCGCCCATATGTGCGACCGGGTGCTGATTATGAAAAACGGCGGCTTCGTCGACGAACTCACAAAGGCGGATCTGCAGGCCGGCACGACGCATGATGCCTATGCGCAGGAGCTGTTCGAGGCGAGCTTCATGGAGGCTTGACGGGTCGTTGCGCAGCCGAGCCTCAGGCTGGGCTGCAATAGCGTGCGAAAGCCTCGAGGAAATGGCGCATCTCCTCCTGATGCCGGGGCGCGGAAACATGCTCGGCAATTTCTTCCGGGGAAAGCTTCATCAGATGGAGGCGAAGAAAGAGCTGCTCGTTGAAGCGCTCGCTCAGCGTGGCGAGAACGGTGCGAAGCTGCTGCAGCATGTCATCGCCGCGATGCGACGCGTGCGCAAGCACGATCGGTTTGCCGATCACTTCGTTGCGGGAGACGAGCCAGTCGATGGCGTTCTTCAGCCCGCCGGGGATTGACCTGATATATTCGGGACTCGCCAGGATCAGTCCATCCGCGTCCGCGATCGCCTTTGCAAGAGCCGCCACTTCGGAAGGAGGCTCGGGACTTTCGAGATCGGGCGAGAAGACCGGGAGCTCGCCAACACGATCATAGACCGAGAGCGTATGCGCCGGCCCGGCAGCCGACTGGAGGGCATATAGCATGGCCGTATTGGTCGAGGCTCTGCGGGCGCTTCCGGATATCGCCAGAAATTTCATGACCGGCCTAACCTCATGTGATTGGCTTAATGTGATCCGCGGCAACCGGATGGCGGACGGCTGCGACGCTGCCTCTTTCGACGACATGGCATGCAAGCTCGACACGGCGGCGCGGCAAGGCAAGGCCGAGCATCATGTCGCGCAAGAGGTCGAGCGCGGTGGCGCCGAGTTCGCGCATCGGGATGTGCACCGTCGACAGCGGCGGATTGAGAAAGGCCGATTGCGGCAGGTCGTCTATGCCCATGACGGAGACATCCTGCGGCACGGCATAACCCATCGCCTGCAATCCGCGCACGGCGCCGTTGGCGAGACTGTCGCCCGCCGTCAGAACGGCGGTGAAGCAAAGACCCTTGTCGCCGACGAGACGGGTGATCGCCTCGGCGCCGAGTTCCGGCAACCAGTCATCAACCTCGAGCACCAGGTCGGCATCGGCCGTCAGCCCATGATGCTGCAGCGCGTCGCGCCAGCCCTCCAGGCGCCGCTCGATCGTCCGCCGTCCCGGCCGCAGCATGAACAGGATACGTTGATGCCCGGCCTTGATCAGCCGCTCGGCGGCAATGAAGGCGGCCGAGCGGTTGCAGGGCGTCACACTCGAGAGCCGCATATAGGGATCGTCGCTGTTGACGAGCACGACGGGCTTTCCGAGATCGGAGGCGGCCGCCAGCATATCCTCTTCGTCAACCGTCAGGATCAGCATGCCGCCGAAGCCCGCATCATTGCGCATCTCGGCGACAACGCGGGCTTCATCGGCCTTGTCGGCGACCGGGCGCATGGCGAGCTCGATGCCAAGGGCAGACGCGCGCGCGTTCAATCCTTCGAGCACGTGGAGCGTGAACTGGTTGCGGACATAGTCGATCATTGCCGCGCCGGAGGCGACGAGCATGACCTTCTTGCCGGCGACACTCGCCGGCAGCGCGTAGCTGACAGCGCTTGCCGTTTCCAACACCAGCTTGCGGATCTCGGGCCTGACGCCCTTTTCGCCGGCGAGCGCGCGCGACACCGTGCTGATCGATACGCCGCATCGGGCGGCGATGTCGTCGAGGCGCGTGCGCCTGCCCTTTTTCTGCTCCGCGGTCATCACATCTCCTCGCTCCCTCGTGAAGTATGCAAAAATCTTTCAGATTGCGCAAATGGAATGGCTATGCACAATTGAGGTGTCAGCGACAGGCGGCAGAGCAGGGAGGCTTTGAAGATGCGGTTTGACGGCAAGTCCATGCGTCGGCATTTTGCCCGGCGTGTTAAAGCTCAAGCGGGCTGAAGCATGGCCGCCGAAGAGTCTTATCTCCGCCGCAAGACCGCGAAACAAGGCCCGATCGTCTACTGGCAGCTCGGCCATCTCTCGCAGGCGCGCTACGACGTCGCCGATCGGTCGATGGAAGGCAAGATGGATCCGTTTTTCTTCGTCACTAAGACGAAGAATTTCATCCCGCATGAATATCCCTGCCGCACCGAATTCAAGGCATCCTTTTCCGGCCGAAGACCGCAGCCGGCGACCGAATTCGAGGCCGTCCGCTGGTGGCTTCCCTTTTCATCGCCGCGCGTCGATCTCTCCGGCTTCTGGTTTCGTCCGACGCGCATCGGCTGCTGGGCGCGCACCTTCCTCGATGCGCAGTCGGCGGGACCAGCCACGCTGCGCCTGACGACCTGCGGTGGCGCCGTCCTCTTCGTCAATGAGGCCGAGCAGGGCTTCATGGCGCCTTACCAGCGCAATCTGGAAGCCCAGCAGATTTTCGAGGTCGAGCTTTCCAAGGGTCTCAACGAGATCCGCGTTTATTTCGACGATCTCGCCGAACGCGACGCCCGCTTCTATTTCCAGCTGGATTATTTCGAAGGGCCGGAGGTCGAAACATCGGTGCCTGTTCCGATCGCCGCCAGTGAGGCGGACGGGCTGGAGGCAATCCTCGAAGGCATGCGCTTCGATCGCACCGCCTATCTCGGCGAAAACGTGACGATCCTGTTTCCCGCGCCGCTGCCGGTGGCGCTGAGCTGTCATGTCGAGATCGAAGGCGACTTCATGTCGGTCGAGCGCTTCGATTATGAATTCGCGCTGGAAGCGGGGGCGACGAAGCTGGAACTCGGCCCCTCGGCTGATATGCCCGCCGATTTCCGCCATTTCCGCATCACGTTCAAAACAGGCAAACTTTCGCTCGGCCGCACGCTCGGCGTCGAGATCTGCCATCCCCAGCGCCAGGGGCTAGCGCCCGCCGCGCTCGAGGCTCGCGTCGCAGAGGCGCTTGCCGAGGTCGCCGCCCATTCCGAGCCCGATACCGTTTGCGCCTTCGCGCGCTTGGCTTTGGGGCAGGGCGGCGAGGACACCGAGGCGATGATTTCGGCGATGCTGCCTGTTATCGAGGATTGTCACGACTGCGCCGATTTCGTGCTGGTGCCGCTGCTGTTTGCCTATACGCGCTGGAGCAATCTGCTGTCGCAGGATCTGCGGCAGAGAATCGAGCGCGCCGTTCTCAGCTATCGCTACTGGATGGACGAGCCCGGCAATGACGTTCAGTGGTATTTTTCGGAAAATCACGCGCTGCTCTTCCACACCGCCGCCTATCTCGGCGGAAGGCTGTTCCCCGATGCCGTCTTCGTCCGTTCCGGCCGCACCGGCGCCGAGCAGATGAGGGTCGGCGAAGAGCGGGTCCGCGCCTGGCTCGATCATTTCGAGCGCTGGGAAATGGCCGAATGGAATTCTGTTCCCTATTTCCCGATCGACCTCAAAGGGCTGACGGCGCTTGCTGCCTGCGCCCCGGATGAAGCTATCCGCAACCGCGCCAATGCCAGCATCGTCCGCCTGATGGAAATTGTCGCCCGCTCGGCCCATCACGGCATGCTGACCGGCAGCCAGGGCCGCTCCTACGAACACACGCTGCGCCCCGGCCGCTCGGTCGAGTTGTCGGCCATCGCCCGGCTGCTCTGGGGCCGCGGCTGGTACGGCCGGCGCGTCCATGCGCTGCCGCAGCTTGCCGTCTGCATCCGCGATCACGGGCTGCGTTTCCCGGAAGCGCTGGCGACGATCGCGGCGCATGACACCGACGACGCGCAGGAATGGACCTTTTCCCAGGGCGAGAACCGTTTTGCCGCCCTCTACCACTATAAGACCCGCGATACCGCGCTCGGCACCATCGCCCATTATCGCCCCGGCGCCTGGGGTTATCAGGAGACGGTGCTGCATCTGCGTTTGGGCGAGCGGCCGGAAGCGCAGATCTGGATCAACCATCCCGGCGAAACCATCCAGTTCGGCTACGGCCGGCCCAGTTTCTGGGGCGGCTGCGGAACGCTGCCGCGCGTCCATCAATATCGTGACCTCGCCATTCTCGATTTCGACATCCACGAGGGCCAGCCGGATTTCACCCATGCCTGGTTTCCGCTCGAAGCCTTCGACGAGACGGCGGTCGGCAGCAATCTGGCGCTTGCCCGTTCCGGCAACGGTCTGGCGATGCTGATCGGTAGCGGACCGCTCGAACCGGTGAAACACGGCCCGACGACGGATGTCGAGCTGCGCCTGGCCGGCCGCAACGGCCGCTGGATCGTCCGCCTCTCCGATCTCGGGCGAGAGGACGGCCTCGACGGCATGCGGGCGCGTTTCGCCACGCTTGCCGCCCGCCGCGTCAATGAGGGCGCCTTGATCATCGACGACCCAGACTATGGTCAGGTCGTCTTCGAAGAGGACGGTACCGTGCGCGCCGAAGGCCGTATTCTCAAGCCGTCGGACTGGTCAGTACGGGGAGACGCGGTACATCTTGAGATAGCGGGCAGGCAGCAGCGGCGCGCTGCCTCTTAAATGATATGTCCGGACAGGTGGAGGACCTGGCCGGATGCAGAAGTTCATCGGTCAAGAGGAGGAGACTATGACCAGAATGAAATCGATCGGCGCGGCTTTTGCTGCGGTTCTCTTGAGTTCCGTCGCCGCCCACGCCGGCGACGTGCGCATCATGTGGTATTCCGACGGCGGCGAAGGCGAGGTGATCAAGGATCTGCTGGCGCGTTTCTCCAAGGCCAATCCCGATGTCAACGTCATCCTCGATGAAGTCTCCTATGACGTCGTCAAGGAACAGCTGCCGGTGCAGCTGGAAGCCGGGAAGGGGCCCGATATCGCCCGCGTCACCAATCTGAAGGCGCAAGCGCAGCACTGGCTCGATCTCCGCCCGCTTCTCGCCGATGCGAAATATTGGGACGAGAATTTCGGCGCCCAGGCCGATTGGATGCGTCCCGACGGCTCGAACGCCATCACCGGCTTCATGACGCAGCTGACGCTCACCGGCGGCTTCGTCAACAAGACGCTGTTCGAGCAAGCCGGCGTCGAAATTCCCGGCCCGAAAGCCACCTGGGACGATTGGGCAGCGGCGGCCAGGAAGGTCGCCGACAGCCAGAAGGTCTTCGCCATGGCGATCGACCGCTCGGGCCACCGCGTCTCCGGCCCCAATATCTCCTATGGCGCCAACTATATCGCCGCCGACGGCAAGCCGGCGCCGATCGATCAGGGCGCCAAGGAATTCCTCAGCCGCTTCGTCAAATGGAACGAGGACGGCACCGTCAACAAGGACGTCTGGGTAAGCGCCGCCGGCAGTACCTATCGCGCTGCCGCCGAAGACTTCATCAATGGCGGTCTTGCCTATTATTATTCCGGCAGCTGGCAGGTTTCGGGCTTCGCGCAGAAGATCGGCGACAGTTTCGACTGGATCATGGCCGGGAGCCCCTGCGGCACGGTGGCCTGCACCGGCATGCAGGGTGGCGCCGGTCTCGTCGCCGTCAAATACACCAAGAACCCGAAGGACGTCGCCAAGGTGATGGACTACCTGGCAAGCGCCGACGTGCAGAAGGAATTTGCCGAGCGCAGCCTGTTCATTCCGGCGCATAAGGGCGTAGCCGCCGGCCAGGTGGACTTCAAGACCGATAATCCGCATGTGAAGGCGGCGCTGAAGGCCTTCGTCGAATCGGCCGGCCAGACAGCCGCTCCGGCGATGAAGCTGCCGGGCTGGAAGTGGTCGGACGCCTATTACAGCGCCATCGTTGCCCGCATCAGCCAGGTGATCGCCGGCGAAATGAAGCTCGACGACGCCTATGCCCGCATCGACGAGGACATCAAGGCCAAGGTCGGCGGCAACTGACGGAAGAGCGGATGACGGACGGGACAGTTTCTTCCGAACCGCCGGCGAAAGCCGGTCTGCGGCAGGCGCTCCTTGCGCCTGTCAGGCTCGCCATGGGGATCGTCGATATCCCGATGCGCGCCTGGCAGAAGCTGACGGGGCTGAATGGCATGGCGGGCGTCTTTCTGGCGCCCAACATGCTGATCTTTTCCATCTTCGTGCTCCTGCCGCTGGTCATCAACTTCATCTATTCGACGACGAGCGGCGGCGCCATTTTCCTGCCGAACAGGACCTATGTCGGCGCCGAGCAGTACCGCATCCTCTTTGATTGCCGCTCCTATCTCGACCCCTCGACTTGTGCTGCCGACACCTTCTGGGCCGCCGTGCGCAACACCGCCGTCTTCGTCGTCTTCCAGGTCTCGGCAATGCTGGTCGCGGCACTCGCAACGGCTTTGATCCTCAACCGCGAGCTTTCCAATCGCGGCTTCTGGCGCGCCGTCTTCTTCTTTCCGGTGCTGCTGTCCCCCGTGGTCGTTGGCCTGATCTGGAAATGGATCCTGCAGCGTGAAGGCCTGTTGAACTATGCGCTGAGCCCTTTCGGCTTCGAACCCTTCTCCTGGCTCAGCGATCGTTTCTGGGCCTTCTTCTTCGCCGTCTTCGTGTCGGTCTGGGCGCATATGGGCTTTTACGCGCTGATCCTGCTCGCCGGCCTGCAGGCGATCCCGAGGGATCTCTATGAGGCGGCGGCGATGGACAAGGCCAGCCCCACCCGTGTCTTCCGGCGCATCACCCTGCCGCTCTTAATGCCGAACCTCATCGTCGTCCTGGTTCTGGCGCTGATCCGCGCCGTGCAGATCTTCGACGAGGTTTTCGTGCTCACCGGCGGCGGGCCCGGCACCAGCACCATGTACATTACCCAGTTTATTTACGAGACCGGCTTTGCCAGTTCGCTGCGCAATCCCGGCCTGGCCTCGGCCGCCTCGATCCTGATGGGCATCGTGCTCGTCATCCTGACGCTGGTTCAGCTCGCCGCAAGCAGCCGCAACGAGAAGAAGGGCAAACGTCTATGAGCGCCGTCGCCACCTTCCTGCTTCGCCGCCGCGGCCGCGGCTGGCACTGGACCGACGTCGTCACCTGGATCTGGCTGATCTCAGGCGTCATCCTGATGTTCGGCCCGGCCATCTGGCTGGTCTTCTCCTCCTTCAAGACGCCGGCGGCGCTCGCCGAGTTCCCGCCGTCCGTCCTGCCCTATGTCACCGAGCAGGCCGTGGTGCCGGGCTACGACAAGCCTTTGCCGCTCTATAATGTGACGATGCCGGATGGCAGCACCCACGTGCTCGCCGAAGTCCGCCGCATCGGCATCATGGGTCAGATGGTCGATCCGAAACAGCCTGGCGAAATCGTCAAGGTCAACATCAAGGACCGCACGCCGGTCCGTGAGGTCGAATTCGCCGCGAATAACTACACCGAGCCTTTCCAGCGCTTCGACTTCTTCCTGTTCCTGCGCAACTCCGTCTTCGTAACGGTCGTGGCGACGGCCATTACCCTGCTCGTCAATTCCATGGCCGCCTTCGCGCTGTCGAAATACCAGTTTCCCGGCCGCACCGCCGTCATGCTGATGATCCTAGCGACGCTGATGGTGCCGCTCTCGGTGATCGTCGTGCCGCTCTATTCGGTCATCGGCAGCTTGAACCTCTTCGACAGCCTCTGGGGCGTCATCCTGCCGACTGTCGCCACGCCGACGGGCGTTTTCCTATTGCGCCAATACATGCTGACGATCCCCGATGAACTGATCGATGCGGCGCGCATGGACAAGGCCAGCGAATGGCAGATCTACTGGCGCATCATCCTGCCGCTGTCGGCCCCGGCGCTGGCGGTGCTGGCGATCTTCTCGGTGGTCTGGCGCTGGAACGACTTCCTCTGGCCGCTGATCGTGCTGTCGCGCAAGGAACTCTACACGCTGCAGGTCGGCCTCAATGTCTATGCCGGCGAGCTCAATGTGCAGTGGCACTATATTCTCGCCATGACCGTCGTCTCGATGATCCCCGTCGTGCTGATCTTCGTCTTCCTGCAGCGCTTCATCACGACTGGTATCGCCGGCTCGGGGCTGAAATAATATGAAACAGGAGAGTGCATGAGCGGACTCGAGCTCAGGAACATCGTCAAGAATTTCGGCGCCGTCGAGGTCATCCGCGATGTCTCGCTTGAGGTGAATGACGGCGAGTTCGTCGCTTTCGTCGGCCCGTCCGGGTGTGGAAAATCGACTTTGCTGCGCCTGATCGCCGGTCTCGACAAGCCCACCGGCGGCAGTATCGCCATCGACGGCAAGGACGTCACCGCAATCGGTGCGGCCGACCGCGGCCTTGCCATGGTCTTCCAGTCCTATGCTCTTTATCCGCATATGAGCGTGCGCGAAAACCTTGCCTTCGGCTTGGAGAACACCAAGGTGGCCAAGGCCGAGATCGAAGCGCGCATCGCTGACGCCGCCCGCATGCTGGAGATCGAGCCTTTCTTGCAGCGCCGCCCCGGGCAGCTCTCCGGCGGCCAGCGCCAGCGCGTCGCGATCGGCCGCGCCATCGTGCGCCGGCCGGATGCCTTCCTGCTCGACGAGCCGCTCTCCAATCTCGATGCCGAGCTTCGGGTGAGCATGCGCGCCGAACTCGCCGCCCTGCATGCCCGCCTGAAGGCAACGATGATCTACGTTACCCACGATCAGGTCGAGGCGATGACGCTCGCAAACCGAATCGTCGTGCTGAGAGGCGGCAGGATCGAACAAGTTGGGACGCCGCTGGAACTCTACAACAAACCGGCCAACCGCTTCGTCGCCGGCTTTATCGGCGCGCCGCACATGAATTTTCTGGAAGCCTCGATCGTCGGCCACGATGGCAGTTTCACGCAAGTCGAAACCGTCGGCGGCCATCGTCTTTCCGTCCTTGCCAGGGAGGCGCGCCCGACGGGCGAGAGGGTCAGCATCGGCATCCGGCCACAGCACATCAGCCTCGCCGATGCCGCCGCCGCAGGCAGGCTGGACACGCGGATCACCCTTGTCGAAGAGCTGGGTTCTGAAACCGTCGTCCACACCGAAACCGCCGGCAAGAGGTTGATCGCCGTCTTTGCCGGCCAGCAGCAGATGAAATCGGGAGACAGCCTGCCGCTCCATCTCGACCCCGCTGTGCTGCACCTCTTCGGTGAGGACGGCCGGCGTTTGTCTTGAAACAAAAAGCCCGCGCCGGAATGGAGGCGCGGGCCGAGTTTCATGTCATGAAAGCCTTAGTGGCTGTTCTTGTGGCTTTGTTGACCAGCCTTTACATGCTGCTCATGGCTGCCGCCGCGGGTTCCGCTGGACTGCGCGTCGCGACCGCCTGAAGAGGCGCTGCGGGTATTGGAGTCGTTCTTGTGACTCTGCTGCCCAGCCTTGACGTGCTGTTCGTGGGTTCCACCTTGGTTTGCCATTCGGTTTCTCCTTGGTTTTGAACTGAGGCCACGTCGACCTCGAGTTCACAACCTCGCTCCGGCGCATGCGTTCCGCATTTTAATATTTCGTGATCTCGCCGGAGAGAGGAGGATGAGGAAGCGGACCGGGCGGGTAGGGAGCTCGCCTGCCATTTCGTTGGCCACCGGGAGAAAGCGGAAAAATCCCGATGTTCTCTAGCGGCCCGCAGCCTCGCTTCGAAAACCGTCTCTCGGCAAAAAAGGTTCCAGGAAAATCAGCCGCATCCGCTTCGGTTGATGGCCCTGCCGAGGCCGCTCGAGTCTTTTCAAATAGATGGGCCGCTCTAACTTACAGGGAAGCTGATGAAAGGAGAAAACCATGACCGACGCACCGAAAACGGCGACCCCGGCGCGAAGAGTGTTGCGTGGCCGCCCCTACAGCATGAGCGAATTTGCCAGAAAATACCGGTTGGACGACAAGGAGGCCAAGCGCCTCTATGACAAGTTTGGCCCCTCCGCCACCGAGCTCGACCTGTTGATGGCGGCAAAGCGCCGTCCGCCGCGGCTCCCCACCAAGCTCGACTCCTGACGGCCGTCCATGAGGATCAGAACGGGAAGCTGCCTTTGCGGAGCGGTCGCCTATCGAGTGGAAGGCGAGCCGCTTCGCGTCGGCCTCTGCCACTGCGCCGATTGCCGGAAATCGAGTGGTTCCGCCTTCGTCTTCTTCGCGCTCTGGCCTCGATCGGCTTTCTCCCATAGCGGCGAAATTGCCACTTTCGCCGGCCGCAGCTTCTGCCCCGCCTGCGGCAGCAGGCTTTTCTGCCTGCAGGAGGCGACGGTGGAAATCCGCCTCGGCTCGCTCGACAGCCCGCCAACGGATCTTGAGCCGAGCCATGAAGTCTGGATCAAGCGGCGCGAAGCCTGGCTGCATCCGCTGCCGGATGCCGAGCAATATGCCGAGGATGCCGATTGACCGTCGGCAATTGTTGCCTGTCAGGAGTGCGAAAACGCTACGGATTTTTGCGCAATGGGCTCTGCCGTGCGGAAACTTGAGTTTTCTTACCAATATTTCATTTCACCTGTCCGCAATTCCGTGCCAGTTCGGCGGCAACGCTAATTCCCGGTTCATCTGCGGTGTGATTATTTCATTGCAGGCCGATGCGGCCACTGACTGATCGAGGATGACATGAACAAGATCGTAAGCGACGAAACCGGAGCAAAGGCCGGCACGACGCCCGACCTCGCAGCGGTTCTTGCCGCGTCGGCAAGGCAGAACAAGCGGGGCCGCTGGCGCGGGCGTCTGCTCGTTCTGCTGATCCTCCTCGCTGCCGCTGCCGCTTACTTCTACATCGGCCGCGGGCAAAGCGAGGTGAGCTACACCACGCAGCCGGCAAAACGCGGTGACCTGACGGTGCTCGTCACCGCCACCGGTTCGGTGCAGCCGACCGAGCAGGTGGATATATCGAGCGAACTTTCCGGCACCGTCCGCGATGTCAACGTCGATTATAACAGCACGATCAAGGCCGGCGACGTACTGGCGCTGCTCGACACCAACAAGCTCGAGGCGGATGTGAAGAGCTCGCGCGCCAAGGTCAATTCGGCCAAGGCGAACGTCGCCAAGGCCAATGCCGATCTCGAATCGGCAAGCACCTCGCTCGAGCGGCTGAAGAGCCTGGTCAGGAGCAATGTCTCCACCCAGCAGAGCCTCGACGACGCCACCTACAAATATGATTCCGCCGTCGCCGCCAAACAGATCAACGAAGCCGAGGTTCTGGCCTCGGAGGCCGACCTGCAGCTTGCCGAGGTCAATCTCGCCAAGGCAAAGATCGTCTCACCGATCGATGGCGTGATTCTCACCCGTTCCGTCAATCCGGGCGCCACCGTCGCCGCCTCGCTTTCGGCGCCCATTCTCTTCACCATCGCCGGCGATCTGAAAAAGATGGAGCTGCAGGTCGATGTCGACGAAGCCGATGTTGGCAAGATCGCCGTCGGCCAGAAGGCGAAGTTTACCGTCGATGCCTATCCCGACCGGTCGTTCCCCGCCGAGATCGAGCAGATCCGCTTCGCCTCCGAAGTGGTCAACAACGTGGTGACCTACAAGGCGGTGCTCTCGGTTGACAATGCCGACCTGCTGCTGCGCCCCGGCATGACGGCGACCGCCGACATCACCGTCGAGGCCGTCAAGGATACGCTGATGGTGCCGAACGCCGCGCTGCGTTATGCCCCGCCGCAGGCGGAACGGCGCGGCCGCGGCATTCTCGGGATCTTCGGGCCGCCACGCCGGCGCGGCGGCAGTTCCGGTGAGGTGCTGACGGGAGCGCAGCGCCGCGTCTGGGTGCTGCGCAGCGGCCGCGCCGCGCCCGTCGTCATCCAGGTCGGCTCGTCCGACGGCCAGTTCACGCAGGTGATTTCAGGCGAGATCAAGGAAAACGACCCCCTGGTGACCGACGCCACGGTGCGGACGAACTAGGCGGAGAGATGGATGACAAACCCGCCGCTGATCGAATTCAAGAAGGTCTCGAAGATCTATGGCGCGGGCGAGGCCGCAATCCGTGCGCTCGACCATGTCGATCTGGCGATCGATGCCCATGAATTCGTCGCGATCATGGGGCCGTCTGGCTCCGGCAAGTCGACGGCGATGAACATTCTCGGCTGCCTCGATGTGCCGACATCGGGCGATTACATCTTCCAGGGCATCCCGACCAGCGGCTTCGACCGTGGTCAGCTGACGCTGTTGCGCCGCCACATGCTGGGCTTCGTCTTCCAAGGCTTCAACCTTCTGTCGCGCACCTCGGCGGCCGAGAATGTCGAACTGCCGCTGATCTATCGCGGCATGGCGGTGCGCGAACGGCGCGAACGGGCGCGCGAGGCACTGGCGCTGGTTGGCCTGTCCGGCCGCGAGCATCACAAGACGCAGGAGCTGTCAGGCGGCCAGCAGCAGCGCGTCGCCATCGCCCGCGCCATCGTCACCGAGCCGGCACTGCTGCTCGCCGACGAGCCGACGGGCAATCTCGATACGAAGACCAGCGTCGAAATCATGGATCTGATGACGCGATTGAATCGCGAGCAGGGCATCACCATCGTCATGGTCACGCACGAGCCCGATATCGCCGCCTATGCCGAGCGGCTGCTGCGCTTCGTCGACGGCAAGCTGGAGACTGAGCTGGAGCATCGGAGGAGGGCGGATCATGTTCTTTGAGACGCTGAAGCTCGCGCTGCGCGCCATCAGCCGCAACATGCTGCGTTCGTTCCTCACCGTTCTTGGCGTCGTCATCGGCGTTGCCGCCGTCATCGCGCTGGTGACGATCGGCAACGGCACGACCGCCCAGGTCTCGACCGAATTGTCGCGGCTCGGCACCAACATGCTGTTCGTCCGTCCCGGCCAGTTCGGCCCCGGCCGGGCGAGTTCCGAGGCCAAACGTTTCAGCGTCAAGGATGTCGCCGCCATCCGCGACCAGATCGGCGGCTTGAGAGCGGTAGCGCCGCTCAACCAGTCGACGGCAACGGTGATTTTTGGCGGTCAGAACCATTCGACCAGTGTCTACGGCACCACCAACGACTACTTCGTCGCGCAGGACTGGAACCTGGCGCTCGGCCGCACTTTTACCCCCGCCGAGGAGCGCGGCCAGTCCCGCTGCATCATCGGCGAGACGGTGCGCTCGCAGCTCTTCGGCGCCGCCGACCCGCTCGGTCAGCAGATCCGCGTCGGCAAGGTTTCGTGCCCGGTCATCGGGGTGCTCGCCAGGCGCGGCCAGTCCGGCATGGGCACCGACCAGGACGACGTGGTCATCATGCCGGTCAAGGTGTTCCAGCGGCGTATCAGCGGCAACAGCAACGTGCCGCAGATCATCATTTCGGCGCGGGACGGTGTGTCCACGGCCAAGGTGCAGGCCGACGTCGAAAATCTGCTGCGTGAGCGCCGCAAGATCATTCCCGGCCGGCAGGACGATTTCAACGTCAACGATATGACGCAGATCGCCGAGGCGATGACCGGCACGACGACGCTCCTGACTGGCCTGCTCGGCGCCGTCGCCGCCATCAGCCTGCTCGTCGGCGGCATCGGCATCATGAACATCATGCTGGTCTCCGTCACCGAGCGAACCCGCGAAATCGGCATCCGTCTGGCGATCGGCGCGCTCGAAAACCAGGTGCTCACCCAGTTCCTCGTCGAGGCGGTGGCCCTCTCACTCTTCGGCGGCATCACCGGCATCGTGCTCGGCCTGAGCCTCGGTCTGGTGGCGGTCACCCTCCTGAAAGTGCCGTTCGTCTTCAGCCCGATGATGGTCGCCGTCGCTTTCCTCTTCTCCGCCGCGATCGGCATGATCTTCGGCTATTTTCCGGCGAGACGGGCAGCACAGCTCAATCCGATCGAGGCGTTGCGGCACGAGTGAAAGAAGTCGCCGGCATTGGTAATTGCAACTAGCGGCTGCGCCTTCGCCGCAGGTTCGACAGCCGGGCGATCACAAGCACACGGCCATTGATCAGAGCCGGGACAATGCCGGGTGATTGCGCAGCTACAGCGACGCGAGGGCGCTTGCCATGCGTGCCAGCGCTCCTTCGAGGACTGAGCGCGGACAGCCGACATTTAATCGGATGAACCCTTCTCCACCCGGCCCATAGACGCGTCCGTCGTAAAGGTTGACCCCCGCCTGTTCGACAAAGAATCGATGGACGCCTTCCACCTTTGCATCCAACTCTCGCGCGTCGAGCCAAATCAAATATGATGCATCCGGTCGCATAGGCGTGATGCCGGGGAGATCGCTCGCCGCTCTGCGCGATACGAGATCGACATTGTCGCGAACGTAGCGTGTAAGGCTGTCGAGCCACTGATCGCCGGAGCTATAGGCGACTTCAAGAGCCAGCCGCCCGAAATAGTTGGCGTTCAGCATGAACGATGCTTGCATGACCTGGAACAGCTCCTCGCGGCGTTCCGGGTCGGCGACGGACAGGGTAGCCGCAGGCACACCGGCGAGGTTGAATGTCTTGGTCGGTGCTGTGCAGATGAAGGATTTTGCCGCCGCGGCATCGCCGATCGAGGAGAATACGATATGAGGCCGGTCGTTCAGTCGAATATCGCAATGAATTTCGTCGGAGATCACCAGAATGCCGTAGCGCTCGCAGATGGCGTCGAGGCTGGTCAGTTCCTCGCGTGTCCAGGCCTTGCCAGCAGGGTTGTGCGGATTGCACAATAGGAGTGCGCGGGCACCATTTGCGGCTTGCCGTTCAAAATCCTCCAGGTCGAGCTCGTAGGCGCCGTCCGCAAGCCTCAGGCGATTGATGAGCAGGCGCCTGCCATTGGCACGGACGACTTGAAAATAGGGGGAATAGACCGGAGCTTGAACAATGACCCCGTCACCGGGTTGCGTGAAGGTCCGCAAAATAGCAGCGACGGAGGGCATGATTGCCGGCGCGGGGAGCAGCGTCTCGATATCCACGCTCCAGCCGTGGCGGCGCTGGAACCACGACCTTACGATCTCATAGTGGCGCGGATCACGCTTCGTATAGCCATAGATTCCATGATCGACGGCCTCGCGCAGGCGTGCGATCACCGGTTCCGGCGCACGAAAGTCCATGTCGGCCGTCCAGAGCGATAGCAGGCCGCTGCCGTCGACACGGGGAGAGAACTCGTCCCATTGATTGGCCCATTTCGCGGAACCGAATTGGCTGCGATCATGGACAATGTCAAAATTCGACTCCTCGGCGCCCAGTTTCCTGGTCGCCGGTGCACGGGATTGTGTCATCGGTCAGATCCTAATGGTCATGTTGGCGCAGGCAGCGCATCGGAAGAGCGGGGACGATCACCTCAGAATTTGTCGCAGGAACTGCCGTGCTCGGTCGGAACGAGGACTCCGGAAGAATTCATCTGGAGTGGCCATCTCGACAATTTGCCCCTGATCCATAAACACGACACGATCGGCGACCTCGCGGGCGAAACCCATTTCGTGCGTCACACAGAGCATTGTCATGCCTTCTGTTGCGAGCGAGGTCATAGTATCGAGGACTTCCTTGACCATCTCAGGATCGAGCGCCGAGGTCGGCTCGTCGAACAGCATGACCTTTTTGGCCTCGCGGTTTGGCGCGTACTTTGGATTATTCAACATCGACACTTCCTATGATTTGTGGCCGCGCGCGAGGTGACGTTCCACCGACATGGAATACCGAGACATCCCGAAGCAGAAGGCCCAGTAGACAATCGCGGCAAACAGGTAACCGGTTGACGAGATGGTGGGACCCGCCCAGGTCGGATCGACACGGGCGGTTTCGACCGCCCGCAGAAAATCTGCTATGCCGACGATTGCGACGAGCGTCGTGTCCTTGAACAGTCCAATGAACGTCGAAACGATGCCGGGAATCACAATCGTGAGCGCTTGAGGCAAGATGATAAGCCTCATCATCGTGAAGTATCTGACACCCAGAGCCTGAGCCCCTTCATATTGCCCGTTGGGGATAGCCTGCAGCCCGGCACGAATCACTTCCGCCATGTAAGCCGCCGAGAAGAGGGCAGTGCCGATCATTGGGCGCAAAAGCCTGTCCGGCGTAAACGCCTCAGGCACAAACAAAGGCATCATGAAGTTCGCCATGAAGAGTACGGTGATAAAAGGTACGCCTCGGACAACCTCGATGTAAAAGACGCAAGCGGCCTTGATGATTGGGAGTTCGGACCGTCTGCCGAGTGCGAGAACGATACCAAGCGGCAGCGAAAACACGATTCCTACGACGGACATCAAGAGCGTGATCATCATTCCGCCCCAAAGCGTGGTGTCGATGACCGGTAGACCAATCGTTTCCACGCCACGAAGCAGCGCAAACGCCACAATGGGATAAATGCCGAAAAACAGCAGCGCGGCTATGTTGCGGCGCGGGGCGCTCCGCCATAGGAGCCAGCCGATCAAGGCGGCACCGATCAGCTGCGTTAGGTCGACGCGCCAGCGCTCTGTCGGCGGATATGCCCCGTACCGCAGATAGCTCAGCTTCGCGCCGATAAAGGACCAGCATGCGCCGTCGGGATTGGCACGACAGACTTCGCTGTCACCGCTCCACACCGCCTTTACCAGCGCAAAGCTCAGGAATTGCGAAACGAGCCACACTGCCAGCCCGGTGAAGCACACGGTCAAAAGGCAGGAGAAAGGACTCGAAAACAGGTTCTTTCGCGCCCAGGTCACGGGGCCGGGCTGGATGTCCGGTGGAGGCGGGACCGAGGGAAGATAGTCGTATCGATATGTAGCCGGTGCATGAAGAGTGTCGTTCATCTCATCTCTCCACGAGCGCAAAACTCTGGTTGAAGGCGTTCATGGCGGCCGACGTGATCAAGGAGATGACGAGATAGACCGCGAGCGTTATGGCCATCACCTGCACCGCCGCCCCCGTTTGATTGAGTACCGATCCCGCAAAAACCTGAACGAGATCGGGATAACCAATGAAAACGGCAAGCGATGAGTTTTTGATCAAGTTCAGATATTGACTGGTCAGAGGCGGGATGATGATCCGCAAAGCCTGCGGGACTACGACCAAGCGCAAGGTTTTGCCCTGAGGGAGACCGAGTGCGTGGGCCGCTTCTGTCTGTCCTCTGGAAACAGCTTGAATGCCTCCGCGGACGATTTCAGCGATAAATGATGCCGTGTAAACAGAAAGACCGATGAGCAGGGCCGCGAATTCAGGGTAGACCTGTTGGCCGCCGCGGAAGTTGAAACCCCTCAATTCAGGATAGGTGAAGGTCCAGGGACTGCCCACTGCTGAATAAGCAAGCAGCGGCGGCCCGATGAGGGAGAAGATGGTGACCAGGAGGACTGGAAGCTGCTTGCCGGTTCGCTTCTGAAAGGCTCGGGCATAGACTGCGAATGCAACAGCGACAGCCACCCCGGCAAGGATTGCCACCGCGAAGCAGCCGGCTCCCGCCAGAAATTCAACCGTGGGCATTATGATTCCGCGATTGTTGAGGTAGATTCCCCCTGGAAGGGAGATCGATGCCTTTGGAGCGGGCAGCGGCTTGAGGACTGCGTTGTACCAGAACAGAAGCTGAAGCAGCAGCGGGATATTTCGAATGACTTCGATATAGGAGGTCGCAACCTTGGCTGCTATCCAGTTTCTTGAAAGGCGTGAAATGCCGATCAGGAAACCGATGATCGTGGCAAGCACGATACCGAGTGCGCTGACCAGGAGCGTGTTCGCAACACCCACCCAAAAGGCCTGTCCATAGGTTGACAGGGTGTCGTAGGGGATGAGGGTCTGATTGATCTGGAAACCTGACGTATGCGTCCAAAAATCAAAAGTAAGAGGAATGCCACGCCGTTTCATGTTCGAAACAGTTTGGGTTGCAATCGCTGCGATGACCACAACCAGACTTGCAGCCAATGCGGCTTGGTAGGCGATTCCGCGAATCCTTCTGTCATAGATCGAGAAGGTGCTGCGCACAGGCGCAGGCTGAGCCATGTCAACCATTCGTTCCTCTCAACTAGGAAGAGGCCGCCGCTTCTCGTGGCGGCCTCGGTCTATCAGCGGATGGGAGGTGCGTATTGAAGGCCGCCGGCGCTCCAGAGCGCATTCACACCGCGTTCTATCCTCAAGGGAGACTCCTTGCCGATCGAACGCTCAAAAATCTCGGAATAGTTGCCAACCTGCTTGATGATGTCCTGAGACCATGTCGCTCCGAGCCCGACATCCTTGCCGAAGCTTCCTTCCACGCCCAAGAGGCGGCGGATATTTGGATCACCGGAGTTCTTCATCTCGTCGACATTCTTCGAGGTGACGCCGAACTCTTCAGCAGCGAGCATGACATTGAGCGTCCACTTGGCAATGTTCAGCCACTGGTCGTCACCTTGGCGAACTGCAGGCCCCAGCGGCTCCTTCGAAATGATTTCGGGGAGCACAATGTTTTCGTCGGGCTTCGCCATACGGATACGCGCGGCGTTCAGGCTCGAAGTGTCTGCTGAGAAAACGTCGCAGCGCCCTTCTTCGTAGGCCTTGATAACGGCCTCTTCGTCCGCAAAACCAACGGCGCTATAAGTCATCCCGTTGGTGCGGAAATAGTCGGCGAGGTTCAATTCGGCAGTGGTCCCCTGCGACACACAGATCGATGCGCCGTCAAGAGCCTTGGCAGATTGAATATTCTCCGACTTGCGAACCATAAAGCCTTGGCCGTCGTAGAAGTAGGTGCCGGCGAAGATGATGCCGAGGGAGGTGTCGCGCGATGATGTCCACGTCGCATTATGGGCCAGGATGTCGATCTCGCCGGACTGCAGTGCAGTGAATCGATCCTTGGCGTTGAGCGGGATGAACTTGACCTTCGTGGCGTCGCCGAGCACGCCAGCAGCCACGGCACGACAGTAATCGACGACGAAGCCTGTCCACTTTCCGTCATTGTCAGGGACACTGAAGCCCGCCGTTGCCGGATTCGTCCCGCATGTGAGGACGCCTTTTGCCTTGACCTCGTCCAAGGTCCCCGCCCAGACAGGGCATGCATAAACGGCGATTGCCGCACCCAGAACGCCAGCCATTAATTTCTGCATAATAAGATCCCCTTTTTTGATTTCTGCAAAAGAGGGTGGCCGGCTGACGGTTAATCGTCAAATTAATTGTCATCATCCGGTTTATGAGAAAAATTCATGTACCGTTGGGCAGTAGAACTCGCGGACTGTGCGTCAAAGCCGAGCCTTCTCGTCGCTCACGCGACAATGTTCCTTGCCAAAATGACTTCGTTTTTTCTGATTTGAGCGGCATGATACAATTCAGTTATCAGCCGGCGCAGCCAGAGGGTCCCCTGATCGGTGACCATCTGCCGATGAATGACGAGGCTCGCGCTGACAGAAGTGATGGGAATGGGCGGCGAGAGGAGTGTCACCTCGCTTGTGCCATCAAGCATTTGAAAAATGCCGTCGCCGCAATGGGTAATCAGATCCGTCCCTCTCAATGCCCAAGGCATTACCAGGTAATTCGAAATGGTCGCGACGACCTTCCGCCGTAGGCCACGCTCTCCGAGTGCTCCATCGGCCAAACCCTCGGACAGCCCATCAGCGGAAATTTGAAGGTGAGATGCCGAAAGATATCTGTCCAAACTCAAGGCGCTCCTGGCGATTTCGCTGCCGCTCCAAACGGCGCAGAGTATCCTATCCTGCCCTAGTTCTGTCTTCGTCAGGTTGGGGTCGTCCTTCAGCCTTGCGCCCGTCAGAGTGCAGTCGACCTGTCGGAAATAATCTGCGCTTTCAGCTTCAGCCCGGTTGGCGGGTATGACATTTAGGGTGGCCTGTGGCGCCTGCTTGGAGAATTCCCGAATGAGACCAGGGATGAAAATCATTGCATGATAATCGGTCAGTCCCACGCGAAAGTTTCGTGTGGTTGTCAAAGGGTTGAAAACCCTGTAGCGCCCGATCGCCGCGCGGATTTTTCCGAGAGCTTCAGATAAGTCTCCGATAAGCTCTAATGCGCGAGGCGTGGGCCTCATCAATGCACCGTCGCGCGTAAACAGCTCGTCTTTGAAAATAATACGCAACTTCGCCAGTGAGTGGCTGACAGCGGATTGGGTCCGCCCCAAATGATCAGCGGCGCGCGTAACGCTTCTTTCCTGCATTAGCACATCAAATACGCGCAGAAGGTTTAGGTCGATGTCGTCGGGAGACATTGCGAGCTCCATGAAACTAACTCATGAACCTCATAGGACCATTTCGCGCTGTGCATGGCAATCGTCAAAGGACGGGGTTGCAATTCCGTTTCGCTGAGCAGAGCAACGATTTCTGGGGCACTCAATCCCGAGATACGCAAATCGTTATTCGCATACGGTATCAGTATGACTTGCCCTGCGTTTTTCAGCATGCGAGAAGTTGATATACCAGTCGCGCAGCGGATTTTCGGCATGCAGACCTCACAGAGTCATCTCGCCTATCTTGCGCTGGAACATCTGATCGTCACGCTGGCGCTGAAGCCTGGCGCGCCCGTCACCGAAAAGCAGCTGATCGATTTGGCCGGTCATGGACGGACGCCGGTGCGTGAGGCGATCCAGAAACTCGCCTGGCAGGGGCTCATCCTGGTGAAGCCGCGCGTCGGGCTGCAGGTTGCCGAGATCGCGCCGCAGGATCATGGCGATGTCATGCAGGTGCGCCGTGAGCTTGAGCCGATCGCAGCAAGCCTGGTTGCCGAACACGCGACGGATGAACAGCGCCAGCGCCTCGGCGATTGTGCCGATGCAATGGAAAAATGCGCTGCCACCGGCGATCTCACCGGCTTCTTCGCCGCCGACAAGACCTTTGACGAGATCCTCGAGGATGCCTGTCCGAATGGCTTCATAACGGCCGCGCTCGGCCCGGTGCAGACGCATTCGCGTCGCCTCTGGTATTCCACCGCAAGCCCTGAACGAATGGACCGCGCCATCGCGCTGCATGTAGCCGTCATTCGGCCCATCCAGCGGGGCAGACCGGATCAGGCGCATGCGGCAATGGCGGCACTGATCGACTATCTCGCCCGCAAATAAAAACGGCTCCGTTTCCGGAGCCGCTTCAAATCTGCTTGTCGCAAAAAAAACGTCAGCCGACGAAGGCCCGTTCGATGACGAATTCGGCGGGCTTGCTGTTGGCGCCCTCATTGAGGCCGGCCTTCTCCAGCAGTTCCTTGGTATCCTTCAGCATGGCCGAGGAGCCGCAGATCATGCCGCGGTCGATTGCCGGATCGAGGGGCGGCACGCCGAGATCGGTAAACAGCTTGCCCGACGAGATCAGGTCGGTGATGCGGCCGCGATATTCGAAATCCTCGCGCGTGACGGTCGCATAATGGCGCAGCTTGTCGCCGACCACTTCCTTCAGCAGTTCATCATTCTGGATCTCGTGCACGAGGTCGAAGCCGTATTTCAGCTCGGCGACATCGCGGGTTGTGTGGGTGAGGATGACTTCCTCGAACTTCTCATAGGTCTCGGGATCGCGGATCAGGCTGGCGAAAGGCGCGACGCCCGTTCCCGTCGAGAACATGTAGAGGCGACGGCCCGGCGTCAGCGCATCAAGCACCAGCGTGCCCGTCGGCTTCTTGCGCATCAGCACCTGATCGCCGGGCTTGATCGCCTGCAGATGCGAGGTCAGCGGGCCGTCCGGCACCTTGATCGAGAAGAATTCCAGCTCCTCGGCCCAGGCGGGGCTGGCGATCGAATAGGCGCGGAAGACCGGCTTGCCCTCGACCATCAGCCCGATCATCGCGAATTCGCCGGAACGGAAACGGAAGCCCTGCGGCCGGGTCATCGTGAAGCGGAAGAGCCGGTCGGTGTAATGCGTCACGCTGAGCACCGTCTCGGCATAGACGCCGGCGGGGATGGACGAGGCGAAGTCTTCGGTCTTTGCAGGCGCGTTCATTTCGGTAGCGGATCCCGTATTCGTCGGATGAACTGTCGGATTGGGAGCGAGATATTACAAATCCGGCCGGAATTAAAGGCATTCCATTCCACGCGACGCTTCAGAAGGGAAATATGCATGTCCTTGTCAGGATTCAATGACGAGCGGGGAATGTCTTATTTCCTGCTGGCGAAGCCGGGCAAAGGATGCATATTAGAGCGGCGGACCGCAGCCGAATGCTGATTTTCGGCAAAAGCGGTGCGACAACAAAGACCTACGGCGCCGAACCCAACCCGATTCAGGAACAGGGTCCGGTTATGATGGCGAAAAAACACGCTTGCCGGGGCGAGCGCGACAGGCGGTCGGGGGACTATGAAGATTTTCAACTACAAGCGCGTTCCTTACGCCGAGATGCGCGCTTTTTCCGTTCATATCCTGACGGCGTCCGGCTCGTTCCTTGCCTTTCTCGGCGTCGTCGCCGCTGCCGAGCATCGCTTTATCGACATGTTCTGGTGGCTGGGGCTGGCGCTTCTGGTCGACGGCATCGATGGGCCGATCGCCCGCAAGGTGCGCGTAAAGGAAGTCCTGCCGAACTGGTCGGGCGATACGCTCGACAATATCATCGATTACGTCACCTATGTGCTGCTGCCGGCTTTCGCCCTCTATCAGAGCGGCATGATCGGCGAGCCTTGGTCCTTCGTCGCAGCCGGCATGATCGTCGTCTCCAGCGCCATCTATTATGCCGATATGGGCATGAAGACCGACGAGTATTTTTTCTCCGGCTTTCCCGTCGTCTGGAACATGATCGTCTTCACGCTGTTCGTCATCGATGCCAGCGCCACGACGGCGCTCGCCGTCGTGACGATTTCGGTAGTGCTGACCTTCCTGCCGATCAATTTCCTGCATCCTGTCCGGGTGAAGAGGCTGCGCCCGCTCAATCTCGGCGTCTTTTTCCTGTGGTCGGCGCTCGGCGTCTATTCGCTGCTGATGCATTTCGAGATGCCGCAATGGGCTCTCGTTCTCTTCATCGTGACCGGGCTCTATCTTTACGTCATCGGCGCGGTGCTGCAATTCTTCCCCTCCCTTGGACGCGAAGCTTAGGACAGGCAACATGACGAAGACGCATGCGGTTTCATTCTCGCAGACGGGCGGACCTGATGTTTTCGAATATGTCGAGATCGATCTTCCGCCACCGGCGGCGGGCGAGGTGCAGATCCGGCAGGCGGCGATCGGCCTCAACTTCATCGATGTCTACTTCCGCAACGGCTCCTATAAGGTGCCGCAGCTTCCCTTCGTCACCGGCAAGGAGGGCGCCGGAACCGTGACGGCGGTCGGCCCCGGCGTTAGCGATTTCAGGCTCGGCGACAGGGTCGCCTATGCCAGCGCCGACGGCGCCTATAGCGTCGAGCGCAATATCGAGGCGCGCCATCTGGTGCATGTGCCTGATGGCATCGAGCTCGAAACGGCGGCGGCGATGATGCTGAAAGGCATGACCGCCGAATATCTCCTGAACCGCACCTTCAAGGTCGGCCCCGGCACCGTCCTTCTGTTCCATGCCGCAGCCGGCGGAGTCGGTCTGATCGCCGGCCAATGGGCAAAGGCGCTCGGCGCCACGGTCATCGGCACGGCGGGCTCAGAGGACAAGGTCAAGCTGGCACTCGCCCATGGCTACGACCATGTGATCAACTACAAGAGCGAAGACTTCGTCGGCCGCGTCCGCGAGATAACGGGCGGCAAGGGTGTCGATGTCGTCTATGATTCGATCGGTCGGGATACTTTTCCACAGTCCCTCGATTGCCTGAAGACGCGCGGCCTTTTTGCCTCCTTCGGCCAATCTTCCGGGCCGATCGAGAATTTCACCCTCGCCATGCTGGCCCAGAAAGGGTCGCTCTTTGCGACGCGCCCGACGCTCTTCACCTATATCGCCACGCGTCAGGAATTGGACGATAGTGCAAAGGCGCTATTTGATGTTGTGCAAAGCAACAAAGTGCGTATCAATGTCAACCAAACCTATCCGCTGCGTGAGGTTGGGCGAGCTCACGCGGATCTGGAAGCAAGAAGAACAACAGGAACGACGCTGCTGATTCCATGAGATCCGAACGGACCGGTCGGCAGAAGAAATGAGGGGAACGTGTCTGCATTGAATGTGCCGGATCCCGGTGCGTTGTTGTCCGTCCAGAAGCTGACGAAGTTTTTCGGTGGCTTTGCCGCCTGCAATGACATCGATCTCGAAATTGCGCCGGGCGAAATTCATGCGCTTCTCGGCGAAAATGGCGCAGGCAAGTCCACCTTGGTCAAGATGCTATTCGGTGTTCTCGAGCCGACGCATGGGCAGATCCTGTGGGAAGGAAGCCCTGTCGTCATCGCCTCTCCGGGCGAAGCCCGCAAGCACGGCATCGGCATGGTTTTTCAGCATTTCTCGCTGTTCGAGGCCCTGACAGTGGCCGAAAACATCGCGCTGTCGCTCGATGACGCCATTCCGATCGATCGGATCGCCGCGGAGTCGAGGGCGCTGTCGGTCGCCTACGGCCTGCCGCTCGATCCGCATGCCCATGTCGCCGATCTCTCCGTCGGCGAGCGCCAGCGCATCGAGATCGTCCGGGCGCTGCTGCAGAATCCGAAGCTGATCATTCTCGACGAACCGACCTCTGTGCTGACGCCGCAAGAGGCCGACAGGCTGTTCGAGACGCTGTTCAAGCTGCGGGCGGAGGGCCGTTCGGTTCTCTATATCAGCCATCGCCTGGAGGAGGTGCAGCGCATCTGCGATCGCGCCACCGTGCTGCGCCATGGCCGGGTGACCGGCGCCTGCGATCCCAGGCGGGAAACGCCGGCCTCGCTCGCCCGCATGATGGTCGGCAGCGAAGTGGCGATTGTCACCCATCCCGAGCGCAGCGACAGGGGCGAGGTGCAGCTTGCCGTTGCCAACCTGTCGGTTTCCGCGCGCACGCCCTTCGCCATGCCGCTGCGCGACATCTCCATGACGGTGCGTTCGGGCGAAATCCTCGCGATTGCCGGGGTCGCCGGCAACGGCCAGAGCGAGCTGTTCGACGCGCTGTCGGGCGAGTATCCGGTTGCCTCCGCCGAAGCGATTATCATCCGCAAGAAGCCCGTGGGCACTCAGGGCATTACCGCCCGCCGCCTGCTCGGCGCCGGTTTCGTGCCGGAGGAGCGGCACGGGCACGCTGCCGTTTCCACCATGAAGCTGTCCGATAATCTGGTGCTGGCCCGCAGCCAGTCGGATCGCAAAGCCTTTCTGGGCGTGCTCGGCATCATCAGGCAAGGCGCGGTAAAGTCTGCGGCGCGGCGCATTTCCGAAGCAATGGATGTCCGCAAGAGTAGTGATGATCCCGCCGCCGGCTCACTCTCCGGCGGCAATCTGCAGAAATTCATCGTCGGCCGCGAGCTCGACCGCCAGCCGGCCGTCCTCGTCGTCAACCAGCCGACCTGGGGCGTCGATGCGGGAGCCGCAAGTCGCATCCGCCAGGCGCTCGTAGATCTTGCAAAAGCCGGCTCCGCCGTCGTCGTCATCAGCCAGGATCTCGACGAAATCTTCGAAGTGGCAACCGATATCGCCGTCATCTCCGAGGGGCGCCTTTCCCGGCCCTATCCGGCCGGCGACCTCACCCGCGAAAAGATCGGCCTGCTGATGGGCGGCCTGCATGAAGGCAGCTCGGCCGCGGAGACTGCCCATGCGCATTGAACTGGAAAAACGTCCCGACGTCTCGAAGCTCTTCGCTTTCGTCTCGCCGCTCCTGGCACTTGCCCTGACGCTCGCCTTCGGCGCCATCATGTTCGCCATGCTCGGCAAAGACCCCGTCGAGGCGCTCGATGCATTCTTCGTCGAGCCGCTGCTCGAGGTCTGGTCGCTGCACGAGCTGGCGATCAAGGCAGCACCGCTGATCCTGATCGCCGTCGGCCTTGCCGTCAGTTACCGCTCGAACAATTGGAACATCGGCGCCGAGGGGCAGTTCACCATCGGCGCCATCACCGGCTCCTATCTGCCGATCGTCTTCTACGACTGGCATTCGCCTCTCGTCCTGCCGTTGATGCTGCTGCTCGGCGCGCTCGGCGGCGCGCTTTTTGCCGCCATTCCGGCGCTGTTGAAGGCGCATTTCAACACGAATGAGATCCTGACGTCGCTGATGCTGGTCTATGTCGCCCAGCTTTTCCTCGACTGGCTGGTCCGGGGCGCCTGGCGCGATCCGAAGGGATTCAACTTTCCTGTTTCGCGCGATTTCGCGCCGGAGGCGGTGCTGCCGGCGATCTGGGAAGAATCGGGCCGCGCTCATTGGGCCTTCATCGTCGCCATCATCGCGGCGATCGGCGTCTGGTTCATGCTGCGCTTTACGTTGAAAGGTTTCGAGGTCGTCGTCCTCGGCCAGTCGGAGCGGGCAGGGCGCTTTGCCGGCTTCTCGTCGAAGAAGATGATCTGGTTTAGTTTCCTCTTCTCGGGCGCGCTTGCCGGCCTTGCCGGAATCTCTGAGGTCTCCGGTTCGATCGGCCACCTGCAGCCCGCCATTTCGCCGGGCTACGGCTTCACCGCTATCATCGTCGCCTTCCTCGGCCGGCTCAATCCGCTCGGCATCATCGCGTCTGGCCTGGTGCTGGCGCTGACCTATCTCGGCGGCGAAGCGGCGCAGCTGTCGCTCGGCGTCTCCGACAAGGTCACCCGCGTCTTCCAGGGCCTGCTGCTCTTCTTCGTGCTCTCCTGCGATACGCTGATCTACTACAAAATCCGCATCGTCTGGTCGCGGATCAGGAGTGTGGGGGCATGAGCATTTTCGAAGCCATTCTGCTGACGGTCATCACCGCCTCGACGCCGCTCGTCATCGCCGCGCTCGGCGAACTGGTAGCGGAGCGCTCCGGCGTTCTCAATCTCGGCGTCGAAGGCATGATGATCATGGGCGCGGTCGCCGCTTTTGCCGGCGCGCAAGCGTCGGGCTCGCCCTATGTCGGGATCATCTGCGGCATAGCGGCCGGCGCGCTGTTCTCGCTGCTGTTTGCTTTCCTGACGCTGACGCTGGTGGCCAATCAGGTGGCGACGGGACTGGCGCTCACCCTTCTCGGCCTCGGTGCATCCGGCATGCTCGGCGAGCCCTATGTCAGCGTTCCCGGCATTCGCCTCGACGAGATCGTCATTCCCGTCCTGTCGGATATCCCTGTGATCGGCCATGTTCTGTTCAGGCAGGATCTGATCTTCTACCTGTCGATTGCGCTCGTGATCGGCGTCAGCTGGTTCCTGTTCCACAGCCGGGCCGGGCTGAAACTGAGAGCGATCGGCGACAGTCATACTTCGGCCCATGCGCTCGGCATCGGTGTCATCCGCACGCGCTACCTAGCGGTGATGTTCGGTGGCGCCTGCGCCGGTCTTGCCGGCGCGCAGCTCTCGCTCGTCTACACGCCGCAATGGGCGGAGAATATGTCGGCTGGCCGCGGCTGGATCACCCTGGCGCTTGTCGTTTTCGCCTCCTGGCGGCCATGGCGGGTTTTTGCCGGCGGGTACCTCTTCGGCGCGGTCACCATCCTGCAGCTGCACGCGCAGGCCTTCGGTCTCGGCATTCCCGCGCAGTTCCTTTCGATGCTGCCCTATGCCGCGACTATTGTGGTTCTCATCATCATTTCTCATAATCGGCGCACGACGTTGATCAACACGCCCGCGTCGCTCGGAAAAGCCTTCGTGCCGGAGCGATAAAGCAACAAGATCAAAGACGGGTTCCGCAATAACTTCAAACCAACAGGGGTTACTATGAAGAAGTTAGCAATCACACTCGCCGCCTCGGCTGCTGCCGTGATCGGCATTTCCTCCGCCGCTCAGGCCGCGGACAAGACGAAGGTCTGCTTCGTCTATGTCGGTTCGCACACCGATGGCGGTTATTCGCAGGCCCACGACCTCGGGCGCCAGCAGGTCCAGGCAGAATTCGGCGACAAGATCGAAACGCCTTATCTCGAAAACGTTCCGGAAGGCCCGGACGCCGAGCGCGCCATCGAGCGCCTTGCCCGCTCCGGCTGCAAGCTGATCTTCACGACCTCCTTCGGTTTCATGGATGCGACAGTGAAGGTCGCCGCCAAGTTCCCGAAGGTCAAGTTCGAGCATGGCACCGGCTACAAGACCGGCCCGAATCTCGCGACCTACAATTCGCGATTCTATGAAGGCCGCTACATCCTCGGCCAGATCGCCGCCAAGACCTCGAAGAATCACGGCGCGGCCTACATCGCCTCCTTCCCGATTCCCGAAGTGGTGATGGGCATCAACTCCTTCGAGCAGGGCGCCAAGTCGGTCGATCCGAGCTTCAAGCTGAAGGTCATCTGGGTCAATACCTGGTTCGACCCCGGCAAGGAAGCCGATGCGGCCAAGGCGATGGTCGACCAGGGCGTCGACGTCTTGACGCAGCACACTGACACGACAGCGCCGATGCAGGTGGCCGAGGAACGCGGCATCCATGCCTTCGGTCAGGCGTCCGACATGATCGCAGCCGGCCCGAAGGCGCAGCTGACGGCGATCGTCGACACCTGGGGCGCCTACTACTCCAAACGTGTGCACGCGCTGCTGGACGGCACCTGGAAATCCGAACAGAGTTGGGACGGCCTAAAGGACGGCATCCTGAAGATGGCGCCCTACACCAACATGCCTGACGACGTGAAGAAGATGGCCGAGGAAACCGAAGCCAAGATCAAATCGGGCGAGCTGCATCCCTTCACCGGCCCGATCAACAAGCAGGACGGCACGCCTTGGCTGAAGGCCGGCGAGAAGGCCGATGACGGTACGCTGCTCGGCATGAACTTCTACGTCGAAGGCGTCGACGACAAGCTGCCGGCGCAATAATCGCTTATCGGTTTTGCAGATGCGAAGGGCGCTCGTTGGGGCGCCCTTTTTTCTTCTCAAACGTTAAAAAAAGCGATTTACAAAAGTAATACTATATGATTTTTTGACCCTGCGCCGCGAAGGAGCGGCATTGGGAGGATATCATGAAATTGAAGACTGCACTTTTGAGTGCCACGATTTTGGCTGCCTGCATGTTCGGTTCGGCTTCGGCCGGCGGCTTGACGGTCGGCTTCTCGCAGATCGGCTCGGAGTCGGGCTGGCGTGCGGCTGAAACCACCGTCACCAAGGAACAGGCCAAGAAGCGCGGCATCGATCTGAAGTTTGCCGATGCGCAGCAGAAGCAGGAAAACCAGATCAAGGCTTTGCGCTCCTTCATTGCTCAGGGCGTCGACGCCATTCTGATCGCACCGGTTGTCGAAACCGGCTGGGACGACGTTCTGAAGGAAGCCAAGGAAGCCAAGATCCCGGTCATCCTTCTCGACCGCACCATCAAGGCTCCGGACGATCTGTACCTGACCGCTGTTACGTCGGACCTCGTTCATGAAGGCAAGGTCGCAGGCGACTTCCTGGTGAAGACCGTCGGCGATAAGAAGTGCAACGTCGTCGAACTGCAGGGCACGACCGGCTCGTCGCCGGCCATCGCCCGCAAGAAGGGTTTCGAAGAAGCTCTTGCCGGCCACGACAACCTCAAGATCGTTCGCAGCCAGACCGGTGACTTCACCCGCACCAAGGGCAAGGAAGTCATGGAAAGCTTCCTGAAGGCCGAGAACGGCGGCAAGGATATCTGCGCTCTTTATGCCCATAACGACGATATGGCCGTCGGCGCCATCCAGGCGATCAAGGAAGCCGGCCTGAAGCCCGGTAAGGATATCCTCGTCGTCTCCATCGACGCCGTTCCGGATATCTTCAAGGCGATGTCCGAAGGCGAGTCCAATGCCACCGTCGAGCTGACGCCGAACATGGCTGGTCCGGCCTTCGACGCGCTCGATGCCTATCTGAAGGACAAGAAGGCTCCGCCGAAGTGGATCCAGACCGAGTCCAAGCTCTACACGCCTTCCGACGAGCCCATGAAAGTCTACGAAGAGAAGAAGGGTCAGGGCTACTGATTTGAACCTGGAACCGCACTGGCCCATAATGGGCCGGTGCGGAATTGCCGGTGCCGGATCGGGCGTTATGCCCGGTCTTGGCGCGGGCGCACGGCGCAATATCAGGACACAGCAGCCCTCATGGTTCACAATAACGAGAATATTCTCGCAGCCTCGGCCATATCCAAGTTTTTTCCCGGCGCCGTCGCCTTGGACAAGGTTGATTTCACGCTGCGCCGCGGTGAGGTTCATGCGCTTCTCGGCGAGAACGGCGCCGGAAAATCGACGCTGATCAAGTGCATCACCGGCGCCTATCATCGCGACGGCGGCAGCCTGGTGCTCGACGGCCAGGAAATCAATCCGGCCAACACGCTCGCCGCCCAGAAGCTGGGCATCGGCACCGTCTATCAGGAGGTCAACCTCCTCACCAATCTGAGTGTCGCCGAAAACCTCTTTCTCGGACGTCAGCCGCGGCGGTTCGGCATGACCGACGTGCGCGCGATGATTCGCAAGGCGCGCGAACTGCTCACCGGCTACGGCATCGATATTGACGTCACCGCCGAACTCGGACGTTTCTCCGTCGCCGTCCAGCAGGTCGTCGCCATCGCCCGTGCCGTCGATCTCTCCGGCAAGGTGCTGATATTGGACGAGCCGACGGCAAGCCTGGACAACCAGGAAGTGGCGCTGCTCTTCCGCATCATCGAGGACCTGAAAAGGCGCGGCCTCGGCATCGTTTTCATCACCCATTTCCTCGAGCAGGTTTATGCGATCAGTGATCGCATCACCGTGCTGCGCAACGGCAAGCTCGTCGGCACCCGCTACGCTGCCGAGTTGCCGCGCCAGGGCCTGATCGCCATGATGCTCGGCCGCGAGCTCGCCCAGGCCGAAGAGACGGTCGGCGAACGCAGCATTGTAGCCGGCGAGATCCGGTACCGTTTTTCCGGCTACGGCAAACGCGGCAAGGTCAAGCCCTTCGATCTCGATGTCCGCGCCGGTGAGGTGGTCGGCGTGGCCGGTCTGCTCGGTTCCGGGCGCACCGAAACCGCCGAATTGCTTTTCGGCGTCGAACATGCCGATAGCGGCAGTGCGACGATCGACGGCCAGCCGGTGACCCTTTCCAGCCCGCGCGCCGCGATCGAGAAGGGTTTTGGCTTCTGCCCCGAGGACCGCAAGACCGATGGCATCGTCGGCGACCTGTCGATCCGGGAAAACATCGCGCTGGCGCTGCAGGCTCGCCGCGGCTGGACCCGGCCGCTGTCGCGCGCCGAGCAGAATGCGCTCGCCGACCGTTATATCAAGGCGCTCGACATCCGCACCACCGACCGGGAAAAGCCGATCCGGCTGCTCTCCGGCGGCAATCAGCAGAAGGCGATTCTGGCCCGCTGGCTGGCAACCAACCCCAAGTTTCTCATCCTCGACGAGCCAACCCGCGGCATCGATGTCGGCGCCCATGCGGAGATCATTCGGCTCATCGAACAGCTCTGCGCCGAAGGCATGTCATTGATCGTAATTTCCTCGGAACTTGAAGAGCTTGTCGCCTATAGTTCACGTGTTATCGTACTTCGCGACAGGCAGCATATCGCCGAATTGACGGGCGAGCGCATCACCGCAGCCGGTATCGTCGATGCCATCGCCGCCGCCGAGCACAAGAAGGAGGATGCATGAAGTCCTCCCGCTATGCGCTGGCCTATCGCCTGGCGCCGCAATTGATCGCGCTCGTTGTCATTCTTCTGTTGAATTTCATAACGTCGCCGCAGTTTTTTAATGTTGTTGTTCAAAACGGCCGCCTCTATGGCAGCCTGATCGACGTGCTCAATCGCGGCGCGCCGGTGGCTTTGTTGGCGATCGGCATGACGCTAGTGATTGCCACCAAGGGCATCGACCTCTCTGTCGGCGCGGTCATCGCCATTTGCGGCGCCGTCGCTGCATCGTCGATCGTGTCCGGAAATTCAGTCGCTTACACAATTCTCCTGACGTTGATGATCGGGCTTGCCTGCGGTGTCTGGAACGGTTTCCTGGTGGCGATCCTCAACATCCAGCCGATCATCGCCACGCTGGTGCTGATGGTCGCCGGCCGCGGCATCGCCCAGCTCATCACCGAAGGCGCGATCCTGACGTTCAACGATGACGGCCTGATCTTCTTCGGCAGCGGCTCGATGGCCCTCCTGCCGATGCCGGTCGTCATCTGGCTGCTCGTCGGCCTGCTCGTCATCCTGCTCGTTCGCCGCACGGCGCTCGGCATGCTGCTCGAGGCTGTCGGCATCAACCGCCGCGCCAGCACCCTCTCCGGCATTCAAACGCCGGTGCTGCTGATGGCCGTCTATATGCTGAGCGGACTCTGCGCCTCGATCGCCGGCATCATCGTCGCGGCCGACATCAAGGGTGCCGATGCCAACAATGCCGGTCTCTGGCTGGAGCTTGATGCCATCCTCGCCGTCGTCGTCGGCGGCAACTCGCTGCTTGGCGGAAGATTCAGTATTGTTGGGTCGCTGATCGGCGCGATGATCATCCAGGCGGTCAACACCGGCATCCTGTCCTCCGGATTTCCGCCTGAGTTCAACCTGATCATCAAGGCGGTCATCATCATCGTGATCCTCGTCATTCAGTCGCCGGCGGTGCAATCGCTCGCCATCTTCGCCAGCCGCCGGCAGGGCGGAAGGGAGTAGCCGAAATGAACTCCAAATATCTGCCGCTGCTCGCGACTATCGTCATCTTCGTGCTCGCCTATGCCGGCTGCACGCTGCAATATCCGAACATGCTGTCGACGCGCGTCATCGGCAATCTTCTGACCGATAATGCCTTTCTCGGCATCGCCGCCGTCGGCATGACCTTCGTCATCATCTCCGGTGGCATCGATCTGTCGATCGGTTCGGTCATCGCCTTCACCGGCGTCTTCCTCGCGGTGATCCTGCAGAACACTTCGATCCATCCGCTGCTTGCCTTCGCGCTGGTCCTCGTCATCACCACCGCCTTCGGCGCCATCATGGGCGCGATCATCCACTACCTCGAAATGCCGGCCTTCATCGTTACACTTGCCGGCATGTTCCTGGCGCGCGGTATCGCCTTCGTGCTCTCGATCGACAGCATTCCGATCAACCACGACTATTATTCGACGCTGACGAGCCTCTATTGGCGGCTGCCCGGCGGCGGGCGGCTGACGCTGATCGGCGCCGTCATGCTTCTGGTCTTTGCCGCCGGTATCTTCATCGCCCACCGTACCCGCTTCGGCACCAACGTCTATGCCCTCGGCGGCGGGCCGCAGACGGCGCGGCTGATGGGGGTGCCGGTCGGCCGCACCACGATCCAGATCTACGCATTGTCGGGTTTTCTCGCCGGTCTATCCGGAATCGTTTTTTCGCTGTACACATCTGCCGGATATTCTCTTGCGGCAGTCGGCGTCGAACTTGACGCCATCGCTGCGGTGGTCATTGGGGGGACGCTGCTGACCGGAGGAGCGGGATTCGTGGCGGGAACCTTGATCGGTATTCTGATCCAGGGACTCATTCAGACCTACATCACCTTCGACGGCACGCTGTCGAGCTGGTGGACGAAGATTCTGATCGGCCTGCTGCTGTTTGCATTCATCCTGATGCAGAAGGCGATCCTGTTCCTTTCCAGCCTGAACAAGAGGTATGCCTGAGGGGGGCGGGTCCTTTGCGCAACAAATTCATCGAGACACGCAAGACAGGGCGCCGAACCCGGACGAGCCATGCACAGGTGGTCGACGAGCTCGGCAAGGCGATTGTCGCCGGCACCTATCCGGTCGGTTCGATCCTGCCGGGCGATACGGAACTGGCGCAGCGCTTCAAGGTATCGCGCACAGTCTTGCGTGAAACGATGAAGACGCTCGCCGCCAAGGGCATGGTCGTCGCCAAGGCGCGAGTCGGCACGCGGGTGACCGAGAAGAATCTCTGGAACATGTTCGACAGCGAAATCATCGCCTGGCACTTCGACAATGGCGTGACCGAAGAATTCCTGCTGCAGCTTTACGATATCCGCCTTGCCGTCGAACCCTTCGCCGCCGGCCTGGTCGCCGAGCGTGCCAGTGCCGAGGAAATCGAGACGCTGCGCGAACTGGCACAGGAGATGGCGGCGAGCGGGCATACGGCCGATAGTCTGGCGCTCGCGGACCTGCGCTTTCACCTGGCGATCGCCGAAGCCTCGCACAATCCCTTCATGCGCACCCTCGGCAGCCTCATCGAAGCGGCCCTGGTCGGCATGTTCCGCATCAGCACGCCGCCCTCCGAAAATGGGTTCGCCAATATCGCCGATACCCATATGCGCATCGTCGATGCCATCGTTTCCGGCGACAGCGCCGCGGCGCGGCGTGCGATGGAAGTCGTCATCGTCGACGGCCGCGATCACGTGCACGAAGCCTTCGCGGCCCACGGCTCTCCTGTTGTCCTGGGGCCGATTTCGCCCGCGATCTAACCCTGAAATGGATTTCCGATTTCAGGATTATGCAGTATGAGGCAGAAAAGCCGCCTCATCGCGCGGATTCGCGGAGCAGATCATGGAACGTACTTGTCTTGCCGTCATCCTTGCCGCCGGTGACAGCACGCGGATGAAAGCATCGAAATCGAAGGTGCTGCATCCGGTCGCCAGCCGTCCGATGATCGCCCATGTGGTCGAGGCGGTCGCCTCTGCCGGCATCTCCTCCGTCGCCCTCGTCGTCGGCCGCAATGCCGAGGAGGTGGCAAAGGCCGCAAGCATCGGCGGCGTCGGCATCGAAGCCTATCTGCAGCAGGAACGCCTCGGCACCGGCCATGCGGTGCTGGCAGCGCGCGAGGCCATCGCCAGGGGCTATGACGACATCCTCGTTACCTATGGCGACGTGCCGCTGCAGACCGACGGGCCGCTCAAGGCCGCCCGCCAGGGACTCGCCGAAGGCAGCGACGTGGTCGTCATCGGGTTCCATACCGATCGGCCGACCGGCTATGGCCGGCTGCTCGTCAAGGACGGCGAACTCATAGCCATCCGAGAGGAGAAGGACGCCACCGACGCCGAACGCGCTGTGACCTGGTGCAACAGCGGACTGATGGCGATCAACGGCCGCAAGGCGCTCGATCTTCTCTCACGCATCGGCAACGCCAATGCCAAGGGCGAATTCTATCTCACCGATCTCGTCGAGATCGCCCGTTCGCTCGGCGGCCGCGTCACTGCCGTCGACGCGCCTGAGATCGAGATGACCGGCTGCAACAACCGTGCCGAACTCGCCGTCATCGAACGCTTCTGGCAGGAACGTCGCCGCCGCGAGATGATGTTATCAGGCGTTACGATGATTGCGCCGGAAACGGTGTTCCTCTCCTATGACACCGTCATCGGCCAGGATGCGCTGATCGAGCCGAACGTCGTCTTCGGCCCCGGCGCGGTGATCGAAAGCGGCGCCATCATTCATGCCTTCTCGCATATCGAAGGGGCCCATGTCAGCGAAGGCGCCACCGTCGGCCCCTTTGCGCGGTTGCGGCCGGGTGCCGATCTCGCCAACGGATCGAAGGTCGGCAATTTCTGCGAGGTCAAGAACGGCCGGATCGGCGAGGGCGCCAAGGTCAACCATCTCACCTATATCGGCGATGCGGTTGTGGGTGCCGGCAGCAATATCGGCGCCGGCACGATCACCTGCAATTATGACGGGGTCAACAAGAGCGAAACGGTTATCGGCGAAAACGCCTTCATCGGCTCCAACTCCTCGCTGGTCGCGCCGGTGACGATCGGCGACGGCGCCTATATCGCCTCCGGCAGCGTCATCACCGTCGACGTGCCGGCCGATGCGCTGGCGCTCGGACGCGCCCGTCAGGAGATCAAGCCCGGCCGCGCGACGCTGTTGCGCGAGCGCGCGCTCGCCATCAAAGCGGCAAAAAAGGCCAAGGCTTGAGGCCGCTTTCCGTAACCGGCGGAAATTGAAAGTGACCGCCGAGGCGATTGAGAAATAAGCGAAAATCGTTAGGACTGGCCTCGTTGTCAGAGGCTCATGGGGATATTGCATGTGCGGAATTGTGGGGATCGTCGGAACTCAGCCAGTTGCCGGGCGCCTAGTCGATGCGCTGAAGCGCCTGGAATATCGCGGCTATGATTCTGCCGGTGTCGCCACCATCCACGAGGGCGTGATGGATCGCCGCCGCGCCGAGGGCAAGCTCTTCAATTTGGAAAAGCGCCTCGACGCCGAGCCGTTGCCCGGCACAGTCGGTATTGCCCATACGCGCTGGGCAACACACGGCGTGCCGAACGAGACCAATGCCCATCCGCATTTCGTTGAAGGCGTGGCCGTCGTTCATAACGGCATCATTGAAAACTTCTCCGAGCTTCGCGACGAATTGAGCGAAGCGGGCGCGATTTTCGAAACCCAGACCGATACCGAGGTCGTCGCCCAGCTGATGGCGAAATATCTGCGCGAAGGCCTGGAGCCGCGCGCCGCCATGCTGAAGATGCTGAACCGGGTGACCGGCGCCTATGCACTGGCGGTCATGCTCAAGGCCGATCCTGGCACGATCATGGCCGCCCGTTCCGGCCCGCCGCTTGCCGTCGGCTATGGCCGCGGCGAGATGTTCCTCGGCTCGGACGCGATCGCGCTTTCGCCCTTCACCAACGAGATCACCTATCTGGCCGATGGCGATTGCGCCGTCATCACGCGCGACAGCGTTGCCGTGCTCGACTTTGCCGGAAAGCCGGTCAAACGCGCCCGCCAGATCTCGCAGGCGACCGCCTATGTCGTCGACAAGGGCAATCACCGCCATTTCATGGAAAAGGAAATCTACGAGCAGCCGGAGGTGATCTCCCACGCGCTCAGCCACTACGTCGACTTCGCCGAGAACACGATCGGCGCCAATGCCGCCGCAATCGATTTCAAGGCAGTGAGCGGCTTGGCGATTTCGGCTTGCGGCACCGCCTATCTCGCCGGCCTTGTCGGCAAATACTGGTTCGAGCGGTATGCCCGGCTGCCCGTTGAGATCGACGTCGCCTCCGAATTCCGCTACCGCGAAATGCCGCTCTCGCCATCGCAGGCCGCACTCTTCATCTCCCAGTCCGGCGAGACCGCCGATACGCTGGCATCGCTGCGCTATTGCCGCGACAACGGATTGAAGATCGGCGCCGTCGTCAATGTTCGCGAATCGACGATCGCCCGCGAATCCGACGCGGTCTTCCCGATCATGGCCGGTCCCGAAATCGGCGTCGCCTCGACCAAGGCCTTCACTTGCCAGCTCGCCGTGCTGGCATCGCTGGCGATCGGCGCCGGCAAGGCGCGCGGCACGGTGAGTGTCGAGGAGGAGAGGGCGCTGGTGCGCCATCTCGCCGAGATGCCGCGCATCATGAGCCGGGTGCTGAACCTCATCCAGCCGCAGATGGAAAGCCTGTCGCGCGAACTGTCGAAATGCAGGGATGTGCTCTATCTCGGCCGCGGCACCAGCTTCCCGCTCGCCATGGAAGGGGCGCTGAAGCTCAAGGAAATTTCCTATATCCACGCGGAAGGCTATGCTGCCGGCGAATTGAAGCACGGGCCGATCGCGCTGATCGACGAGAACATGCCTGTCATCGTCATTGCCCCCTACGACCGCTTCTTCGAAAAGACCGTCTCCAATATGCAGGAGGTCGCAGCGCGCGGTGGCCGCATCATTTTCATCACCGACGAAGCCGGTGCGGCGGCCTCGAAACTGCCGACCATGGCGACGATCATCCTGCCTGTCGTCGACGAAATTATCGCGCCGATGATCTTTTCGCTGCCGATCCAGCTGCTCGCCTATCACACCGCCGTCTTCATGGGCACCGACGTCGATCAGCCCCGCAATCTGGCGAAATCCGTGACTGTGGAGTAAGCCGGCAAGGTCGAATCCGGCGCCGAAACATATTGTGCGGCGCCTGGAATTCTGGCAATTTTACCATATGGACAAGGGGGAAGGGCCGGCGTTCCGGCCCGTCCAGGACTGAGATGGAGTTCATCAGGAAACGATGGCCGACAACGCCCCCAGAATGCCGGTAGCGACCCGGCTGAGGAACAATTTTCTCGCAGGCCTGATCATCTGCGCGCCGATTGCGATTACCATCTGGCTGACCTGGACCTTCATCCACTGGTCGGACAGCTGGGTCAGGCCCTATATCCCGGCGCGCTGGAATCCGGAAAGCTATCTTAATTTCGCTATTCCCGGTTTCGGCCTGCTGACTGCCGTCGTGCTGATCACCGTCGTCGGCTTTCTCGGCAAGAACCTCATCGGCCAGAGCATCGTCGGTTTCGGCGAATCGGTCGTCCAGCGCATGCCGCTGGTGCGCACGATCTACAGAAGCGTGAAGCAGATTTTCGAAACGGTGCTGAAGGAGCAGTCGAACTCCTTCAAAAAAGTTGGCCTCATCGAATATCCAAGTCCCGGCCTCTGGGCGCTGGTCTTCGTCGCCACCGACGCCAAGGGCGAAATCGCGTCTAAGTTTAATGCGATGGGTCAGGATATGGTCGCTGTCTTCCTGCCGCCGACGCCGGTGCCGACCGCCGGTTTCCTCGTCTTCGTACCGCGCGAGAAGATCGTCGTGCTCGACATGTCGCCGGAAGACGCCGCCAAGTTCCTGATTTCGGGCGGTCTCGTGGCGCCTGGAACCCCTCCGCCTGAGCCGAAACCGAAGCATCTGCCGCGGCCGAAGCCAGTGGCGATTTCCAAGGCCGATTAACCCGCCCTCAGGAAACGGATCGCCTCATCGCGGCGGAAGAGATAGAGCAGGGTGCGGATCGCCTGTCCTCTTTCGCTGGTCAGTTCCGGATCGCGCTCGATCAGATAGGCCGCATCCTTGCGGGCGATCTCGAGCAGATCGGCATGCGCCTCGAGGCTGGCGATGCGGAAGCCCGGCGTGCCGGATTGACGGGTGCCGAGCAATTCGCCTTCGCCGCGCAGCTTCAGGTCTTCCTCGGCAATGCGGAAACCATCTTCGGTCTCCCGCATGATCGACAGTCTGGCGTGACCGGTCTCGCCGAGCGGCCCTTTGTAAAGCAGGATGCAGGTCGAGGCCTCGTCGCCACGCCCGACGCGGCCGCGCAGCTGATGCAGCTGAGCCAAGCCGAAACGCTCGGCATGTTCGATCACCATGATCGTCGCATCCGGCACGTCGACGCCGACCTCGACGACGGTGGTGGCGACGAGAAGGCGGGTCTCGCCGTTCTTGAACGCCATCATCGCCGCATCCTTCTCCGCGCCGCTCATGCGGCCATGGATGAGGCCGATATCGGGACCGAGTGCGGAGACGAGCGTCGCATGCCGCTCTTCCGCCGACATCAGGTCGAGCTCTTCGGATTCTTCGACCAGCGGGCAGATCCAGTAGGCTTTCTTCCCTTCGGCGATCGCGCCCTGCAGCCGCCCGACGATTTCGCTCGTTCGTTCCATCGGCACGGTGATCGTCTGGATCGGCTTTCGGCCGGCCGGCTTCTCGGTGAGTTTGGAAACGTCCATGTCGCCGAAGGCGGCAAGTACCAGCGTGCGCGGGATCGGCGTCGCCGTCATGACGAGCATGTGCGGCGAGGTACCCTTGGCCGTCAGCCGCAGGCGCTGGTGAACGCCGAAACGGTGCTGCTCGTCTACGACTGCGAGCATCAGGTTTGCGTAACTGACGCTCTCCTGGAACAGTGCATGCGTGCCGATGATGATCTGCGCTTCGCCTGAGGCGATGCGCTCCAGGATGTCCTCCCGCTCGCGTCCTTTGGTGCGCCCGGTCAGCACCTCGATGCCGAGGCCGGCGGAGGCGGCGAATATCGAGATGGTCGCGTGGTGCTGCCGCGCCAGGATTTCCGTCGGCGCCATCAGCACGGCCTGGCCGCCGCTCTCGATCACCGCCGCCATCGCCATCAGCCCCACCAGCGTCTTGCCGGAGCCGACATCGCCCTGCAGCAGCCGCAACATGCGCTCGGCGCCGGCCATGTCCTTCAGAACGTCGGCGATCGCATCGTTCTGGCTTAATGTGAGGGAAAAGGGCAACGCCTTCACGATTTTGCTGCTGACCGCACCGGTCGCATGCACCGGCTGGCCCGCCACTTTGCGCAGCCTCTGGCGCACCAGGCTGAGCGACAGCTGGCCGGCCAGGAATTCGTCATAGGCGAGCCGCCTTCGGGCAGGGGCCTGCGGATCGACATCGGCGGGATCGCGCGGTTCGTGCAGCATATGGAAGCTGTCACGGATCGACGGCAGGCCCTGCTTCTGCGTCAGCGTGAGGTCGATCCATTCCGGCATCTCCGGAAAGCGCGGCAAGGCGGCGTCGATGATCTTGCGCAGCGTTTTTGGCGAAAGCCCGGCCGTCAGCGGATAGATCGGCTCGACGAGCGGCAGGCTCTCCGCTTCCTCCGCTTTGACGATATAGTCGGGATGCACCATCGAGGCGCGGCCGTTGAACCAGTCGATCTTGCCGCTGACCGTCACCTCGGTGTCAATAGGCAGCTGCTTTTCCAGCCATGCAGCCTGGCCGCGGAAGAAGACCAGCGTCAGCTCGCCGGTCTCGTCGTGCAGGAAGACCCGATAGGGGACATTGCTTTTGCCCCGCGGCGGCACCTGATGCCGATCGACACGTGCGGTGATGGTGACGATCGCGCCCTGCGGCGCCCGGGCGATCCCCGGCTGGTTGCGGCGGTCGATCAGCGAGAAGGGGGCGTGAAACAAAAGGTCGATGACCCGGCAATCCTCCGGTGTCTCGCGTCCGAGCAGCTTGACCAGCAGTTCGGCGATCTTCGGGCCGACGCCGGGAAGGCCCGAAATAGGAGAAAACAGCGGATCGAGAATGGCGGGGCGCATGCGGCCAAAATGCGATGAACAATGCGGCCTTGGCAAGGCTGACAAGCCGCTTTCCAGGGTCTATAGAGGCGCATCAACAGGAAGGTAATGCCATGACAGGTGTCACGCTCACGAGTGCCGGTCTCGACCCGCGCCGCCGCCGGATTCTTTTCCGTTGCTGGCACCGCGGCATCCGCGAGATGGACCTGGTCTTCGGCCAGTTCGCGGAAGCCGAGATCGCGAAGCTTTCGGAAGCCGAACTCGACGAGTTCGAGACGATCATGGCCGAAGAGGACAACGACCTGGTCCGCTGGATCATGGGAACCTGGCCGGTGCCTGAGCGTTTCCAGACACCGATGTTTGCCAGGCTTGCCGCCTACAAGCCCGATTTCGACAAGCCCCTCAGGACGCCGGAATGATCCCTGGTTTCGATGCGAAGAAGCTTGCGGCCATTGCCGAGCCGCTGACGATCGGCAATGTGCCCGCCGGCCTCGAACCGCTGCTGCTCGCCGATCTTGCCCGGGCGGGAGAGCCGGTGGCCTATGTCATGTCGGACGGCCACCGCATGGCCGATCTGGAACAGATGCTCGGCTTCGTCGCCCCAGACATTCCGGTTCTCACCCTGCCGGCCTGGGACTGTCTGCCCTATGACCGCGTCTCGCCGAGCGCCGATACCTCGGCCCGCCGGCTCGCCGCACTCGGCGGCCTCATCGCTCACCGGAAAAAGCCGCATGCGGCCATCGTGCTCGTCACCGCCAATGCCATGCTGCAGAAGGTGGCGCCGCATGATGTCATCGAAAGCTTGAGCTTTTCGGCCCGGCCCGGCAACCAGCTGCGCATGGACGATCTCGCCGGACGTCTGGAGCACAACGGTTTCGACCGCGTCGCGACCGTTCGCGAGGTCGGCGAATATGCCGTGCGGGGCGGCATTCTCGACGTCTTCGTGCCGGGATCGGAAGAGCCGGTCCGTCTCGATTTCTTTGGCGATACGCTGGAATCGATCCGCAGCTTCGATCCGGCAAGCCAGCGCACGACCGGCCAGGTGCGCTCCCTCGATCTCAACCCGATGAGCGAGGTGACGCTGACCCCGGATACGATCAGCCGCTTCCGCAAGAACTATCTCTCCACTTTCGGCGCGACCACGCGCGACGACGCGCTTTATCTCGCCGTTTCCGAAGGCCGGCGTTATCCCGGCATGGAGCATTGGCTGCCGCTCTTCTACGAGAAGCTCGATACCGTCTTCGATTACCTCGGCGGCTTCCGCATCGTCACTGACCACACCGTGCGCGAGGCGGCGGAGGAACGCTCCAAGCTCGTCCTCGATTATTACGACGCCCGCCTGAATTCCGGTCAGCCGTCCAAGGGCCAGATGGCGCAGGGCACGCCCTACAAGCCGGTGACGCCAGGCCAGCTCTATCTCGACAGCAAGCTCTTCGCCAAAACCCTCGACGCACTCGGCGCGATCCGCATCAGCCCTTTTAACGAGGTCGAGGGAGAGGCGAGGCGAGTCGTCAACGTCGACGCCCGGCAGGGCCAGCGCTGGGCTCGCTCCAATGCCGAAGGTAGCGGCGATGCCGAACGCATCAACATCTTCGACGTCGTCGTCAAGCATATCGCCGACCGCCGCGCCGCCGGCGCGAAAGTGCTCGTCACCGCCTGGACCGAGGGCTCGCTGGAACGCCTGCTGCAGGTGCTGAACGAACACGGGCTGGAAAAGGTCAAGCCGGTCGAGGCGCTGAAGGATCTCGGCTCGCTGGCGAAAGGCGAGGCCGCTGCTTCGGTGCTCAATCTCGAATCCGGCTTCGAGGCGGGCGAGCTCGTCGTGATCGGCGAGCAGGATATTCTCGGCGACCGCATGGTCCGCCGCTCCAAGCGCCGCAAGCGCGCCGCCGATTTCATTTCGGAGGTGGCCGGCCTCGACGAGGGCTCGATCGTCGTTCATGCCGAACACGGCATCGGCCGTTTCATCGGGCTGAAGACCATCGAGGCGGCGGGCGCCCCTCATGCCTGCCTCGAACTGCAATATGCCGACGAGGCCAAGCTCTTCCTGCCGGTCGAAAACATCGACCTTCTCTCCCGCTACGGCGGCGAGGGCACCGATGCCCAGCTCGACAAGCTCGGCGGCGGCGCCTGGCAGATGCGCAAGGCCAAGCTCAAACGGCGGCTGCTCGACATGGCCGATGCGCTGATCCGCATCGCCGCCGAGCGCCTGACGCGTCATGCGCCGATGCTGACGACGCCGGACGGCCTGTATGACGAGTTTGCCGCCCGCTTCCCCTATGACGAGACCGAGGACCAGGACAACGCCATCGACGCCGTGCGCTCCGATCTCGGCGCCGGCCGGCCGATGGACCGCCTCGTCTGCGGCGATGTCGGTTTCGGCAAGACCGAAGTGGCCCTGCGCGCCGCTTTCGTCGCGGCGATGAACGGCGTCCAGGTCGCCGTCGTCGTGCCCACGACGTTGCTCGCCCGCCAGCATTTCAAGACCTTCTCCGAGCGTTTCCGCGGCCTGCCGGTGCGCGTCCAACAGGCCTCGCGGCTTGTCGGCGCCAAGGAGCTGGCGCTGACCAAGAAGGAAGTCGCCGAAGGCAAGACCGATATCGTCGTCGGCACCCATGCGTTGCTCGGCGCCGGCATCAAATTCGCCAATCTCGGCCTGCTCGTCATCGACGAGGAACAGCATTTCGGCGTCAAGCACAAGGAGCGGCTGAAGGAGCTGAAGAGCGACGTGCATGTGCTCACCCTGTCGGCGACGCCGATCCCGCGCACACTGCAGCTCGCCATGACCGGGGTGCGCGAGTTGTCGCTGATCACCACGCCGCCGGTCGACCGCATGGCGGTGCGCACCTTCATCTCGCCTTTCGACAGCCTTGTCATCCGCGAGACGCTGATGCGCGAGCACTATCGCGGCGGCCAGAGCTTCTATGTCTGCCCGAGGCTTGCCGATCTTGCCGATATCAATGCCTTCCTGCAGTCCGATGTGCCGGAGCTGAAGGTCGCCGTTGCTCATGGCCAGATGCCGGCCGGCGAGCTCGAAGACATCATGAACGCCTTTTATGAAGGCCGCTACGACGTGTTGCTGTCGACCACCATCGTCGAATCCGGCCTCGACGTGCCCACAGCCAACACGCTGATCGTCCACCGCGCCGATATGTTCGGTCTTGCCCAGCTCTACCAGTTGCGCGGCCGGGTCGGCCGCTCGAAGGTGCGCGCCTTCGCGCTCTTCACCCTGCCTGTCAACAAGGTGCTGACGGCGACGGCCGAACGCCGGCTGAAAGTGCTGCAGTCGCTCGATACGCTCGGCGCCGGCTTCCAGCTCGCAAGCCACGACCTCGACATCCGCGGCGCCGGCAACCTGCTCGGCGAAGAGCAGTCCGGCCATATCAAGGAAGTCGGCTTCGAGCTCTATCAGCAGATGCTGGAAGAGGCGGTCGCCGAGGTCAAGGGTGTCGACGAAGTCCACGATACCGGCTGGTCGCCGCAAATCTCGGTCGGCACGACCGTGATGATTCCCGAGAACTATGTGCCCGACCTGCATCTGCGCATGGCGCTCTATCGCCGTCTCGGCGAAATCACCGAACTCAAGGAGATCGACGGCTTCGGCGCCGAGATGATCGACCGCTTCGGGCCGATGCCGATCGAAGTCCAGCATCTCCTGAAGATCGTCTACATCAAGTCGCTTTGCCGCACCGCCAATGTCGAAAAGCTCGACGCCGGTCCGAAAGGCGTGGTCGTGCAATTCCGCAACAAGGAATTTCCAAATCCGGCAAATCTCGTCGGCTATATCGGCAAGCAGGGTACGATGGCGAAGATCCGTCCCGATCACAGCCTGTTCTTGACCCGCGACCTGCCGACGCCTGAGAAGCGCTTGCAGGGCGCGGCAGTCATCATGACGCAACTGGCCGAGATGGCCAAGTAACGGAGGGAGATTGACATGGCGACACATGGCGCGAGAATCGCCTGGCAGCGCAACGACGAGATCTTCACCGACAACCGTTACAGCCGCGTCCATCGCTGGACCTTCGACGGCGGCATCGAGGTGAGGGCGTCCTCATCCTCGCATGTGGTTCCGTTGCCCTATTCCGCCGAGGATGCGGTCGATCCAGAGGAGGCTTTCGTTGCCTCGCTCTCCAGCTGCCACATGCTCTGGTTCCTGTCGATTGCCGCCAAACAGGGCTTTTGCGTTGACAGCTACACCGACGTCGCCGAGGGCGTCATGGAGAAGAACAGCGAAGGCCGTCTTGCCATGACCGTGGTGACGCTAAAGCCGCATGTCGTCTTCAGCGGCGAAAAGCAGCCTTCGCTCGGCGAGCTCGACGCCCTGCATCATCGCGCCCACCACGAATGTTTCATCGCCAATTCGGTGAAAACCGAGGTGCGCTGCGTTCCCGTTCTGGGCTGAGCGGCGCCAAACCGGAAGCCCCGGAGTTTCACCCTAGGATCAGTTTCGCCTATTGCGTAATCAGAATGTCTCTAGATCAAACGAACGTAGTTGATGCCATCGGTGTAGATGAGGCGACAGGCGAGCTGGTGCTGACTATCACGGATCACCTTGAGTGGACGGTAAGAGTTGATGAGCACCTTCTGTTGCTGCAAGAAAAGCTCAAGAGCTATTTGCGCTTTGTTGAGAGCGGTGAGATGTTGGAGGTATACTCTGACGCCAAAGGCCGGGCAGTGCTGATAGACGTCGTATGCAAATATCCACCTAGCCAGCTGGCCTTAGGCTTCTACAACCAAGTTGCAAAAATCGTTGACGGGGCAGGAATAAAGCTTCAACACCGCTTGTTTAGTGCAGATTAGCTACTTAGCGACGAATACCTCAACAATGCTAGTCCCCTGGCGGTTCTGACCAGCCGATCAGCTTTGCCCAGTCATTGGCGCCGTCCATGATGATGTCGAACACCGGGTCCTTGATGTCGTAGTAGAAATCGACGTCGTCGGGAAACCTTTGGGCAAGCCGCTGCTTGATCAGGGCGTAGGCGCCTGCCGCTATCGGATGGGCGCGCAGGAAGTCGCGGCAAAGAAGAGAATATCGCTGATTGAAACGACCTTTCTCGCGGATGTGCAGATTCGCCGGACGCCCCTTACTGCGATAGAAGGCCTTGCGCAGGTCGCCTTCCGGCAAATCAAGTCCCGGAGGGCAATGATCAATGAGGATCGGCCTGCGCTCGAAGCCCGCCTCTTCAAATGCGTCGGCGTCGACGTCAGCGAGATCGTTCACCGTCAGCTGAATATCGACGATATTTTTGGCGGGAAGCCCGGGAACTGCGGTCGAGCCGATGTGATGCAGGTATGCCCCGGCGGGCGCTGCTCCCATGATCGCGGATTTGAGGATCGCAAAATCCTCGACCCAGCTCTGCCGCGGCTCTTCGATCTCGATCCGCACAGCCAGCCTCAGTTGAGGCCCGATCGCGCCTCGGCCTTCGCCTTGGCGATATCGCGCAGCGCATTTGCCAGCACATCGGGCGTCTGGGCGCCGCTGACGGCATATTGCTGGTCGAAGATGAAGAAGGGCACGCCGTTGACGCCCATTTCCTGTGCCGCGGTGATTTCGGCGACGATAAGGTTGCTGTCGGCATCGGAGGCAAGCAGCGAGGCGATGACCGAGCGGTCGAGGCCGGCCTCTTCGGCAATGTCGAGCAGCACCGCGTGGTCGCCGACATTGCGGCCTTCCTCGAAATTCGCCTTGAACAACGCGGCAACGACCTTGTCCTGTTTTTCGCGGCCTTCGATCATCGCCCAGTGAATCACCCGGTGGGCGTCGAGCGTGTTCGGGCCGATTTTGATCGCCTCGAAATCGAAGGCAATGCCGACCTCGCGGCCGTAATCGGTCAGGATCTTGTGGGCCTGCGCCACGCGCTCCTCGCCGCCGAGCTTCTGAGCTAGCGCCTTCTTCTGGTCGACGCCTTCCTTGGGATAGTCGGGATTGAGCCGGTACGGCCGCCAGTTGATGTCGACGCCGATCTCGTCCTGCACTTCGGCAATGGCGAGCTCCAGCCGCGCCTTGCCGAGATAGCACCAGGGGCAGACGACATCCGAGACGACGTCGATGGTGATGCGTTCCATGATGATTTCCTTATTCTTTACGGATCGGGGCGGTTCGGCTCTTCTTACTGCGCGCTTGTGTCCCACCAGACCGGTAACTGGTAGCCGTAAAGCGGCGTCGTATCGGGACGGCCGATGCGCTTGCTGCGTGCGACCCATTGCTGGCCGATATGATAGAGTGGCAGCACGTAGTGGCCCGATAGCAGCAGCCGGTCGTAGGAGCGCACCGCTGCAGTGAAGTCGTCCGCCGAACGCGCCCTCAGCACATGATCGATCAGCGTGTCGAGATCGGGATCGTTGGCGCCGGCAAATGTGTCGTTACCGTCCTTTGTGCGCTCAGCGGAAGACCAACGGCCGACCTGCTCTATTCCAGGCGACAGCGTAGACACATAGGACTTGATGATCATGTCGTAATCACGGCTGCTCGTCCGGCTCTGATATTGCGAATCGTCGACTGTGCGGATCGAAACGGCGATGCCGATCGCCTGCAGCGAACGCTGATAGGCAACCGCGAGCTTCTCCTGGTCGGCATTCTGCGTCATGATCTCAAAAGCAAGCTGGCGGCCGGAGGCGTCAAGCATCTTGCCGCCCTGGATCGTGTAGCCGCCCTGTTTCAACAATCCGACCGCCTGCTTCAGCACATTGCGGTCACGGCCCGAGCCGTCGGTGACCGGCAGCTTATAGGTGCCATCGAGAATATCCGGCGCGATTTTGTCTTTGATCGGCCCGAGCAGGGCAAGTTCCTTCGCATCAGCGGGAAGGCCGAAGCTCGATAGTTCGGAGTTCTGCCAGAAGCTCTGCGTGCGCATATAAGCGCCGGAATAGAGGTTCTTATTCGCCCATTCGAAATCGAACACCAGCGACAGGCCTTCGCGCACCCTCGAATCCGCAAAGATCGGCCGCCGCGTGTTGAATACGAAGCCGAGCATGCCGCTCGGCAGTTTCGGCGTGAACACGTCCTTGATAACGGCCCCAGAAGTGGCGGCAGGGAAATCATAGGCACTGGCCCAATGGCCGGGATTACCGTCCGGATAGATATCGATATCGCCCTTCTTGAAGGACTCGAACAACGTCGTGTCCTGTAGGAAGTACTGGACGGTGATCTCATCGTAATTGTCAGTGCCGACCTTGGCGGGAATATCCTTGCCCCAATAATTCGGATCGCGCTCAAAGGTGATGCTCTCGCCCGGCTTCACCGTCTTCACCTTATAGGGGCCGGAGCCGACCAAAGGTGTCAACGAAGTCCGGTCGAAGGTTTCGGGGTCGACCGCATGTTTCGGCAGCACCGGGAAAAGGCCCAAAATCAAAGGCGTTTCGCGATTAGCTTTGTCGGTGAAGGTCAAGCGCACGCTCCGCTCGCCCACCTTCTCCATCTTGGCGACGAGTTTCAGAGGATTAGAAAAGCGCGGGAGCCCCTTGTCACGCAGCAGATCGAAGGTGAACATCACGTCTTCGGGCGTCACCGGCTGCCCGTCGGACCATTTCGCCTTTGGATTGAGGTTGAACTGGATGAAGCTCCTGTTGTCGTCCCATTCCACCGTTTCGGCCAGCAGGCCGTAAAGCGTGAATGGCTCGTCCCGGGAGCGCTGCATCAGCGAATCGTAGACGAGATTGCCATATTCGGGGTCCCACATTCCACGCGCCGTCGTACGCATGCTTTTCAGGATGAACGGGTTGAGGTTGTCGAAGGTGCCGACGACGCCATAGGTGATCTTGCCGCCCTTCTTCACGTCGGGATTGACGTAAGGGAAGTGTTTGTAGTCCGGCGGCAAGGCCGGCTCGCCATGCATTGCTATGCCGTGCAGCGGCTCGGCGGCAACAGCGCCGCACAGCAGCGAGAGGACGAGAGGGACGACGATCCGGAGCATTCTGCAATCCTTAAGACCACGAAAACGGGCATGATTCACCGCGGAGATTAGCATGGGGGCGCTCGATTCCAACACGGAGCGGCGATTTCTTCGGCATCGCGACGAAATTGCGCCTCGAATTGCCAAAGAAAAGCTGGATATCTTGAACGCTGCGATGTAACAGGTGAACCCGAAGTTTCGGGGTCATGCATTTGCCTTATTTTTCCATGAGGTGGAGTGCCGAACGACCCGATGGTTGGGGCGGCACGTCGCTGCTCCGAACGGATATCAGGAGACGGAATTCGTTATGATGTTCAAGTCTGAAAAGAAAATGCGGGCAGCACTGTCCGTTCTGGCAGTGATGTTCGGCGCCGCTTCGGCTCCGGTCTCCTCCTTCGCGCAGGACGCGGCGGCACAGGCTCCGGCCGATGCTCCGGCACAGGCTGCCGGTGCGCCGAAGCTTGGCTGGTACAAGACCTGCAGCAAGCAGGAAGACAACGACATCTGTGTTGTCCAGAACCTGATTCTCGCCAACGGCGGCCAGCTCGTCACGGCTGTCGGCCTGATTTCGGTCACCGGCAAGATCAACCGCAAGCTCCTGCAGGTCTCCGTTCCCACGGCACGCCTCATTCCTCCGGGCATCAGCATGCAAATCGACGGCGGTAAGGGCCAAAAGCTCGACTACGCCGTCTGCCTGCCGGACAAGTGCACCGCCGAAATTCCGCTGACGGACGCGATGATCGCCAGCCTCAAAAAGGGCAGCGACGTGATCTTCACTTCGATCAACTTCCGCCGCGCACCGAACCCGATCAAGATTTCGCTCGAAGGCTTCACCGGCGCCTATGATGGCGAACCGGTTTCCGAATCCAAGCTCGCCGAAAGCCAGCGCAGCCTGCAGGAAGGCATGCAGAAGAAGGCTGAAGAAGCCCGCAAGAAGCTGGAAGACGCCCAGAAGGCTGCCAAGGCGCAGTGATCCTGCCGCCATACTGAATAGAAACCCGGCTTCGAGCCAGGTTTTTGTTTCTCGCCAAAGAAAAAGGCCTCGCCGGGAGATGCGAGGCCTTGTTTATGTGATCGGTGATCCGATCTTAGTGGGCGAGGCTCATCTTGGGTTTGAGCTGGCCGGACGGCGCCTGATCGAAAATCTGGTAGATCTGCGGGTTGCGAAGCGGGGTGCCGCTTTCGTCATTCACCAGGTTCTGCTCGGAGACATAAGCGACATATTCGCTTTCGTCGTTTTCGGCGAGCAGGTGGTAGAAGGGCTGGTCCTTCCTCGGGCGCACCTCGGCGGGAATCGAATTCCACCATTCCTCGGTATTTGCAAATTCCGGATCAACGTCGAAGATGACGCCGCGAAACGGAAAATCCTTGTGCCGGACCACTTCGCCGATACTGAACTTTGCTAGTCTTTCTTTCATGGTACGACTTCCTTTCATCACCAAATTTGGTGATTGGTGCCGTGCAAATCAAGATTTTTGCACCAGCGCGTCACATGAACGTCATATCCTCCTTCTGCCGTTCATGACCAGGGAGGTGAAAGTCCCGACGAACCGGGACTTTCCGTGTTACGGCCGATCAGGCCGAATAATACATGTCGTATTCGACAGGATGCGGCGTCATTTCGAAACGCATCACCTCTGCCATTTTCAGCTCGATGAAGGCATCGATCTGGTCGTCGTCGAAGACGCCGCCTGCGGTCAGGAACTTGCGGTCCTTGTCGAGGCTTTCGAGCGCTTCGCGCAGGCTGCCGCAGACGGTCGGGATCTTCTTCAGTTCCTTCGGCGGCAGGTCGTAGAGATCCTTGTCCATGGCCTTGCCGGGATGGATCTTGTTCTTGATGCCGTCGAGGCCGGCCATCAGCATGGCGGCGAAGGCGAGATAGGGGTTGGCGGTCGGATCCGGGAAGCGGACTTCGACGCGCTTGGCCTTGGGGTTGGAGCCGAACGGAATGCGGCAAGAGGCCGAGCGGTTGCGGGCCGAATAGGCGAGCAGAACGGGCGCTTCATAACCCGGCACGAGACGCTTGTAGGAGTTCGTCGACGGATTGGTGAAGGCGTTGATTGCCTTGGCGTGCTTGATGATGCCGCCGATGTAGAACAGGCAGGTCTCGGAGAGGCCGGCATATTCGTCGCCGGCAAAAGTTGGCTTGCCGCCCTTCCAGATCGACTGGTGCACGTGCATGCCCGAGCCGTTGTCGCCGAAGATCGGCTTCGGCATGAAGGTCGCGGTCTTGCCGTAGGCGTTCGCCACCTGGTGCACGACATACTTGTAGATCTGCATCTTGTCGGCGTTGCGCACCAGCGTGTCGAACTTGATGCCGAGTTCGTGCTGGGCGGCGGCGACTTCATGGTGATGCTTTTCGACAACGACGCCCATTTCGGAGAGCACTGTCAACATTTCCGAACGCATGTCCTGGGCGCTGTCAACAGGCGGAACCGGGAAATAACCGCCCTTGATGCGCGGACGGTGACCGAGGTTGCCGGTTTCGTAATCGGTGTCGTCGTTCGACGGCAGTTCGGTCGAATCGAGCTTGAAGCCGGTATTGTAGGGATCAGCCTTGTATTTGACGTCGTCGAAGACGAAGAATTCGGCTTCCGGGCCGACAAAGATCGTGTCGCCGATGCCTGATGCCTTGAGATAGGCTTCGGCCTTCTTGGCGGTGCCGCGCGGATCGCGGTTATAGGCCTCGCCGGAAACCGGATCGAGGATGTCGCAGACGATGACCATGGTCGACTGAGCGAAGAACGGGTCCATATGCACCGTTTCGGTGTCGGGCATCAGCACCATGTCGGACTCGTTGATGGCCTTCCAGCCGCCGATCGAAGAGCCGTCGAACATCACGCCGTCAGCGAACATGTCCTCGTCGACGCTGGCAACGTCCATCGTGACGTGCTGCAGCTTGCCCTTCGGGTCGGTGAAGCGCAGATCGACGAACTTGACGTCATTTTCCTGGATCTGCTTCAAAATTTCGCTTGCGGTCGCCATTAAATACCTTCCTCCAATTTGTGATAACAATAGGTGGGCGCGGTGACGGTATCGGACTTTGCGCGCTTGGCAAAGTGGTCAGATGGCATCGATGCCGGTCTCGCCGGTACGGATGCGGATAACCTCTTCGACGTTGGAGACGAAGATCTTGCCGTCGCCGATGCGGCCGGTCTGAGCCGCCTTGCGGATTGCGTCTATGACGGCTTCCGCGTTCTCGTCGGCCAGCACCACCTCGACTTTCACCTTCGGCAGGAAGTCGACGACGTATTCGGCTCCCCGGTAGAGTTCCGTATGGCCCTTCTGACGACCGAAGCCCTTGGCTTCCGTGACTGTAATACCCTGCAGGCCGACTTCCTGAAGGGCTTCCTTCACCTCGTCCAGCTTGAAGGGCTTAATGATCGCTTCGATCTTTTTCATGAGAAAATGTCTCTCCGCTTCTCCTGTTATGGCAGGGATGTTCCCGCTCGCGGATATGATGCAGATATCGTGCCAGTTTGAAATCCATCTTCTCGAAAAAAGACGTCGATTTTGTCGAAAGCGGTGCGTCCGCGGCGAATTTAATGCCGATTTGGTGACGAGAGGGGTGGAAAAACGTCAGCTATTGAAAAAAATTAGCCGAAAACCGGAAAAGTCAGGCTTTCACTCGATTGCAGAACCAAGTTGCGAGTCGATTAAAATGTAAGCAAATGCACAAATTTAGTTCGCTTTCGCATTTCTCCAGACGGTTGTTTTTTGTGCGTTTTTTGAATTGAATAGGCTGATGAGCAAACATCTTTCCGACCTTCTGGTGACGCCTGCCGAAATGAGCGCCATCGATGCTGCCGCGGCTGCCTGCGGAATCGATTCCTTTGGCCTGATGGAAAGGGCAGGGGCCGCCGTTACCGCTGCAGTGCTCCGGCATCATCCCGGGGCGCTTCGTTTCGTCGTCCTCTGCGGTCCCGGCAATAATGGGGGCGACGCCTATGTCGCGGCAAGGCATCTGCGGGAGAGCGGGGCGACCGTGGCGCTTTTTCATCTCGGCGATGCCGTCAAGCTGAAAGGCGATGCCGCCCGCGCTCGGGCCGGCTGCCAGTTGGAGGGGCACGAGTTCGGCCTCTATCGGCCGCAAGCCCGTGACGTCGTCATCGACGGTCTGTTCGGAGCAGGGCTCGGGCGCGCGGTGCCTGCCGATGTGGGCACGTTGATCGAACGCGTCACCGAGGCTGATTTGCCTGTGCTTGCCATCGACCTCCCCTCCGGCCTCGATGGCCGCACCGGCAAGGTGCTGGGTGCTGCCTTCCAGGCGCGCAACACCATCACTTTCATGACCCGCAAACCCGGCCATCTTCTGATGCCGGGCAGACAGCTTTGCGGCGAGCTGGAAGTCTTCGACATCGGCATTCCCGCCCGGATTATCCGGGCCGAGGCGGGCGGCGCCATCGCCGAGAACACACCTGATGCCTGGAAAGGCGTGCTCCCGGCCGAGGAGCTGGAAACCCACAAATACAAGCGCGGACATCTAGTCGTTTTTTCAGGCGAGGCCGACAGGACCGGAGCTGCTCGCATGTCGGCAGTCTCCGGCCTGAAGGCCGGCGCCGGCCTGGTGACGATCGCCGCACCCGGTGCAGCGATGGCCGCCAATGCCGCGCATCTCACAGCCGTCATGCTGCATGCAGTCGACGACGAGGCGGATCTTACAGAGTGGCTGTCCGACAAGCGGCTGCAGACCTTCGTCCTCGGTCCAGGTTTCGGCATCGGGGCAAGAGCGCGCGGCTTCGTCGCTGCGCTTGCTGATCGCCGGCTCGTGCTCGACGCCGACGGCATCTCTTCATTCAAGGAAGATCCGCTACAGCTTTTCGACCTTTTCCAGGGTGAGCCGCGTCTGGTACTGACGCCGCATGAGGGCGAATTTTCGCGGCTCTTTCCGGATATCGGCGACGACGAAACACTGGGGAAGGTGGACAAGGCGGTGGCCGCTGCCCGCCGCGCCAATGCCGCGATCGTCTATAAGGGCGCCGATACCGTCATCGCCTCGCCGGACGGGCGCGCGCTCATCAATACCAATGCGCCTGTCTGGCTTGCCACCGCAGGTTCCGGCGATGTGCTTGCCGGCATCATCGGCGGATTGCTCGCCCAGGGCCTGCCGACTTTCGAGGCTGCGGCGGCCGGCGTGTGGCTGCACGGAGAGGCTGGCCAGCGCGCCGGCAAGGGGTTGACGGCGGAAGATCTCGCGGCCGAGGTGTTGCCGCTTTAGCCCGGGCTAAGTTTCAACCGCCTATTTCGCCAGCAACTGCTGCAGGGCGATAGCCCCGTGGGGCGCATTGACCTTGCCCTCGTGGATCATGAAGGCGAAGACGTCGCGCGGCTCGGCCTTCACCTGGCGCTCCCCGTCGATCAGCGGCAGATCGTCGGGGACCTTGCCCTCGGCCCAGGTCTCGAGCCGCTTTGCCCAGGCCTTCAGATCCTTGTCGGGATAGCAGGTCGGGATATCATCCGATCCCTTCTGCAGTCGGGCATAGACGAAATCGGCCGTCACATCGGCGATCATCGGATATTCGAAATGTTCGGCACAAACCGGCGCCACGCCATATCTAGCAAGCAGAGCAACGAATTCTGGCACCTTGAAGGAATCATGCCGCACCTCGACCACGTGACGGAGCGCCAGCCCATCCTGTTTTGCCGGCAGCAGCTTCAGGAAGGCCTCGAAATCTTCCGGATCGAACTTCTTCGTCGGCGCGAACTGCCAGAGCAGCGGCCCGAGATGATCGCCGAGCTCGCTGATTCCGGATGTGAGGAACCGCTCCATCGATTCACCGGCTTCCGCGAGCACCCGTCGATTGGTGACGAACCGCGTAGCCTTCAGGGAAAAGATGAAACCCTCTGGCACGTCGGCCGCCCATTTGGCGAAGACCGCCGGTTTCTGTGTGCTGTAATAGGTGCCGTTGACCTCGATGACCTTCAGCTGACGGCTGGCATAATGCAGCTCGTCCTTCTGTTTCAGGTCGGCGGGAAAGAAATGCCCGCGCCAAGGCTCGAAGGTCCAGCCGCCGATGCCGGTGCGGATAGTGCCGGATTTCGTCATGTCGTCCTCCCAGTTCGCGGCAGTCAGGCCGCATGAATCTCTTTCGTCATAGCGATGAGCGTCCATCCTGGCCGATAAGGGTTCGGCCGGCGACCCGTTTTCCGGAACCCGAAGACACTATAAAGCGCGATATTCCGTTTGGAGATCGTCGGGCGACGCCAACCTCATCGTCATTCCGCCGCGACCGCCTTCTTCGCCGGCCGCCGCTCCAGCAACTCCTTCAGAAACTGGCCGGTATAGGAGCGCTTTTCCCTGACGATCGCTTCCGGTGTGCCGGTCGCGACGATCTCGCCGCCGCCATCGCCGCCTTCGGGGCCGAAATCGAGCACCCAATCCGCTGTCTTGATGACTTCGAGATTGTGCTCGATCACCACGACGGAATTGCCCTGGTTGACGAGCTCGTGCAGCATTTCCAGGAGCTTTGCGACGTCGTGGAAGTGCAGGCCTGTCGTCGGCTCGTCGAGAATATAGAGCGTGCGTCCGGTCGAACGTTTCGACAGCTCCTTGGCGAGTTTGACGCGCTGGGCTTCGCCGCCCGAGAGCGTATTGGCCTGCTGACCGACCTTGATGTAACCGAGGCCGACATCTTTGAGCGATTGCAGCTTGTCGCGCACGGCGGGGACTGCCGCAAAGAAATCAACGCCTTCCTCCACCGTCATGTCGAGCACATCGGCGATCGACTTCTGCTTGAAGGTCACGTCGAGCGTCTCGCGGTTATAGCGCTTGCCGTGGCAGACGTCGCAGGTGACGTAGACATCGGGCAGGAAGTGCATCTCGATCTTGATGACGCCGTCGCCCTGGCAGGCCTCGCAGCGTCCGCCCTTGACGTTGAAGGAGAAGCGGCCCGGCTGGTAGCCGCGCGCCTTGGCTTCCGGCAGGCCGGCGAACCAATCGCGGATCGGCGTGAAGGCGCCGGTATAGGTCGCCGGATTCGAGCGCGGCGTGCGGCCGATCGGCGACTGGTCGATATCGATCACCTTGTCGATATGCTCGAAACCGTCGATGCGGTCGTGGTCGGCCGGAATTTCGCGCGCGCCCATGACGCGGCGTGCTGCCGATTTATAGAGCGTCTCGATCAGGAAGGTGGACTTGCCGCCGCCGGAGACGCCGGTCACAGCGGTGAAGACGCCGAGCGGGATCGATGCTGTGACGTTCTTCAGATTGTTGCCGCGCGCACCGATCACCTTGATTTCGCGGCCCTTCTTCGGCTTGCGGCGCCCTTCGGGAACGGGAACGCCGAGTTCGCCGGAGAGATATTTGCCGGTCAGCGACCTCGCGTTGTCCATGATATCCTGCGGCGTGCCATGGGCGATAACCTCACCGCCATGGATGCCGGCGGCCGGACCGATATCCACCACGTCGTCGGCCGTCAGGATCGCATCCTCGTCATGTTCGACGACGATGACGGTGTTGCCGATATCGCGCAGGTGCTTCAGCGTGTCGAGCAGCCGGGCATTATCGCGCTGATGCAGGCCGATCGACGGCTCGTCGAGCACGTAGAGCACGCCCGTCAGCCCCGAACCGATCTGCGAAGCGAGCCGGATGCGCTGGCTCTCGCCGCCCGACAATGTGCCGGAGTTGCGTGAAAGGCTCAGATATTCCAGGCCGACATCGTTCAAAAAGCGCAGGCGGTCGCGGATTTCCTTGAGAATGCGGACGGCGATTTCGTTCTGCTTGGCGTTGAACGTCGCCGGCAGCGCCTCGAACCAGTCGCGCGCGATGCGGATCGACATTTGGGTCACTTCGCCGATATGCAGCCTGTCGATCTTCACCGCCAAGGCCTCCGGCTTCAGACGGAAGCCGTTGCAGGAAGGGCAGGGAGCGGCCGACATGAAGCGCTCGATATCCTCGCGTGCCCAGGCGGAGTCCGTCTCCTTCCAGCGGCGCTCGAGATTGGTGATGATGCCTTCGAAATTCTTGTGCGTCGTATAGGAGCGGGCGCCGTCGGCGTAGTGGAACTCGATCTTGTCGTCGGTGCCGTTCAGGATCACGTCCTTGGCCTCGTCGGACAGGTCGTTCCAGCGGGTGCCGAGCTTGAAGCCGTAATGTTTGCCGAGCGCTTCCAGCGTCTGGTTGTAATAGGGCGAGGTCGACTTGGCCCAGGGCGCGATCGCCCCGTCGCGCAAGGTCCGCTCCGGTTCGGGCACGATCAAGTCCGGGTCGATCTTCTGCTGGGCGCCGAGACCGTCGCAGGTCGGGCAGGCGCCGAAGGGATTGTTGAAGGAGAAAAGCCGCGGTTCGATTTCCGGGATGGTGAAGCCCGAGACCGGGCAGGCGAATTTCTCCGAAAACAGCACGCGCTCATGCGTCTCGTTCAGCGACTTGTTGGCCGAACCGCCGGCCGAAGTCTCTTCCGGCGGTAGCGGCTTGTCGGCGAATTCGGCGATCGCCAGGCCATCGGCGAGCTTCAGGCAGGTTTCCAGGCTGTCGGCCAGGCGTGCCGAGACGTCGGAGCGCACGACGATACGGTCGACCACCACGTCGATGTCATGTTTGTATTTCTTGTCGAGAACAGGCGCCTCGGCGATCTCGTAGAACTGGCCATCCACCTTGACGCGCTGGAAGCCCTTCTTCATCAGCTCCGCCAGTTCCTTCTTGTATTCGCCCTTGCGGCCGCGCACGAGCGGCGCAAGAATATAAAGACGAGTACCCTCGCCGAAAGCCAGAATGCGGTCGACCATCTGGCTAACGGTCTGGCTCTCGATCGGCAGGCCGGTCGCCGGCGAATAGGGTACGCCGACGCGGGCAAAGAGCAGGCGCATGTAGTCGTAGATCTCGGTGACGGTGCCGACCGTCGAACGCGGGTTGCGCGAGGTGGTCTTCTGCTCGATTGAAATGGCAGGCGACAGCCCATCGATCTGGTCGACATCGGGCTTCTGCATCATTTCGAGGAACTGCCGTGCATAGGCCGACAGGCTTTCGACATAGCGCCGTTGGCCCTCGGCATAGATCGTGTCGAAGGCGAGCGAGGACTTGCCGGATCCTGAAAGCCCGGTCATGACGATCAGCTTGTTGCGCGGCAGATCGAGATCGATGCTCTTCAGATTGTGCTCGCGCGCGCCGCGGATGGAGATCGTCTTCAGTTCGCTCATCGTCTCTGCTTTGGTTTTCTGGATAACAGCCCTTATTTAGTGATGCCAACGGGCGAGTCGAGGCTGAATATCAGGGAAGGCTCAAGGTTTTCGATTCTGTTGACAGGATCATACGGATAAACTAGAACAAATAAAGAACAAAATTCCTGATGAATGCATGCGGCTTTCTGATGGATAAACATGTGGATTAAATGCCGCCCATGCGCATCGGCGGTCCGTGATGGTTTAAGGTGCGCCGATCGATTGAAACGCCGCCGGGCAGGGCGGCAGGCAGGGTGAGAAGCATGGCTGGTAGCGTGAACAAGGTAATTCTGGTTGGAAACGTGGGTGCAGACCCCGAAATCCGCCGCACTCAGGATGGCCGGCCGATCGCCAATCTCCGTATCGCGACCTCGGAGACCTGGCGTGACCGCAATTCCGGCGAACGCCGTGAAAAGACCGAGTGGCACACTGTGGTCGTCTTCAACGAAGGCCTCTGCAAGGTCGTCGAGCAATATGTGAAGAAGGGCGCCAAGCTCTATATCGAAGGCCAGCTGCAGACCCGCAAATGGCAGGACCAGCAGGGCCAGGACCGCTACTCGACGGAAGTGGTGCTGCAGGGCTTCAACTCGACGCTGACCATGCTCGACGGCCGCGGCGATGGCGGCGGCGCAAGCTCCGGCTTCGGCGGCGGCCGCGGCGGCAGCAGCAACAATGATTACGGCGACGACTACGGCGCCCCGGCTCCCTCCTCGTCGCCCAGCCGCGGCGGTGGCGGCGGCAACTTTTCGCGCGATCTCGACGACGACATCCCGTTCTGATCGATCATTTTTCTGGCCAGGAGAAGAGTTGAGAGCATGATGCCTTTGATGGCGTCATGCTCTTTTTCTTTGGTCTTGTGGCGTCAGCGCGGCGTCGCGCTGATGAGATTGAGCGCCGCTTTCGCGCCGTCGACGACGAACTGCACCGCAAGGGCTGCAAGGATGACGCCGAGGAGGCGGGTCAGGATCGCCCGGCCGGTGACGCCGAGGAAACGGTCGAGCGTTTCGGCGATCAGCAGCATGAGGAAGGTCAGGAGCAGAATGGCGGCGATGACGCCGATCAGCTGGGCCTTTTCGACCGAGGTCGCCAGCGTGCCGGAAAGCAGGATGGTGGCCGAGATGGCGCCGGGACCGGCGATCAGCGGCAGGGCGAGGGGAAAGACGGCGATATTCTCGATATGATCCTTGGTGATCGCCACCTCGGTCGTCTTCTCCTTGCGATCCTGCCGCTTCTCGAAAACCATCTCGAAGGCGATCCAGAAGAGCAAGAGCCCGCCGGCTAGGCGGAAGGCGCCGATCGAGATCCCGAGCACGCCGAGCACGCCTGCGCCGAACAGGGCGAAGACGGCGAGGATGATGAATGCGATGGTCGAGCCGCGCAGCGCCACCTGCCGGCGCTCGGCGCGGCTCATGCCGACCGTCAGCCCCAGGAAGAGCGGTGCGAGCCCCGGCGGGTCGATGGTGACGATGAGCGTGGTGAAGGCGTTGATCAACTGGTCGGCGCTTGCCATCGTCTCTCCGGAACATCATATGAATGCGTGGTTTTCATGATTGTGAAGCGCCGGTTCCGATTTGGCAAATATCCCGCGGCGGCATTTGCCCGGTTCGGCCGGAAAACTTGCGCGCTTTACCGTCTTTACGCCGCAAAAGCCTGTTCAAAACGCGCTCAGAAATTGGCGTGGGAACAGGCTTTCCGCTATAAATCTTCGAGTGATTCTAGAAGAGATCGTGATCTGTTTTGACTGAGCAAACACCCCCCGGCGGCGGGAAGCTCCCGCCAGGCATCGAGCCCATCTCCATCATGGAGGAAATGCAGCGGTCGTATCTCGATTACGCGATGAGCGTCATCGTCAGCCGCGCGCTGCCCGACGTGCGCGATGGCCTGAAGCCCGTGCACCGGCGCATCCTCTATGGCATGTCCGAGCTCGGCATCGACTGGAACAAGAAATACGTCAAATGCGCTCGCGTTACCGGCGACGTGATGGGTAAATACCATCCGCACGGCAATGCAGCGATTTATGACGCGCTCGCCCGCATGGCGCAGCCCTGGTCGCTGCGCCTGCCGCTGATCGACGGTCAGGGCAATTTCGGCTCGGTTGACGGCGATCCGCCGGCGGCCGAACGATACACCGAGTGCCGCCTGGAAAAGGCTGCTCATTCACTGCTCGACGATCTTGACAAGGAAACCGTCGACTTCCGCGACAACTATGACGGCACGCTCTCCGAGCCGGTCGTGGTACCCGCCAAGTTCCCGAACCTGCTCGTCAACGGCGCCGGCGGCATCGCCGTCGGCATGGCCACCAATATTCCGCCGCACAACCTCTCCGAAGTCATCGACGGCTGCATTGCGCTGATCAACGACCCGGCGATCGAGCTGCCGGAGCTGATGCAGATCATTCCCGGCCCTGACTTTCCCACAGGCGCCAAGATCCTCGGTCGTGCCGGCATCCGCTCTGCCTACGAGACCGGCCGCGGCTCCGTCATCATGCGCGGTGTCGCCACCATCGAGCCGATGCGCGGCGACCGCGAGCAGATCATCATCACCGAGATTCCCTACCAGGTGAACAAGGCGACGATGATCGAGAAGATGGCCGAGCTAGTGCGCGAAAAGCGCATCGAAGGCATCTCGGACCTGCGCGACGAATCCGACCGCCAGGGCTATCGCGTCGTCATCGAATTGAAGCGTGACGCCAATGCCGAGGTCATCCTTAATCAGCTTTACCGCTACACGCCGCTGCAGACCTCCTTCGGCTGCAATATGGTGGCGCTGAACGGCGGCAAGCCGGAGCAGCTGACCCTGCTCGACATGCTGCGCGCCTTCGTCTCCTTCCGCGAGGAAGTCGTTAGCCGAAGAACGAAGTTCCTGCTGCGCAAGGCGCGTGAGCGCGCCCACGTCTTGGTTGGTCTCGCGATCGCCGTCGCTAATATCGACGAAGTCATCCGCGTCATCCGTCAGGCGCCGGATCCGCAGTCGGCCCGCGAAGAGCTGATGACGCGCCGCTGGCCGGCCGAAGATGTCGAAAGCCTGATCCGTCTGATCGACGATCCGCGCCACCGCATCAACGACGACCTGACCTACAACCTCTCGGAAGAGCAGGCGCGCGCTATTCTCGAGCTGCGCCTCGCCCGCCTGACCGCGCTCGGCCGTGACGAAATCGGTGATGAACTCAATAAGATAGGCGAGGAAATCCGGGATTATCTCGATATTCTTTCCTCGCGGGTCCGCATCCAGACCATCGTCAAGGACGAACTAACAGCCGTTCGCGACGAATTCGGCACGCCGCGCCGCACCGAGATCGTCGATGGCGGCCTCGAAATGGACGACGAGGATCTCATCGCCCGCGAAGACATGGTCGTCACCGTATCGCACCTCGGCTATATCAAGCGCGTGCCGCTGACCACCTACCGCGCCCAGCGCCGCGGCGGCAAGGGCCGCTCCGGCATGACGACTCGCGACGAGGATTTCGTTAGCCGGCTATTCGTGGTCAATACCCATACGCCGGTCCTGTTCTTCTCCTCCCGCGGCATCGTCTATAAGGAGAAGGTCTGGCGTCTGCCGATCGGCACGCCGACCTCGCGCGGCAAGGCGCTGATCAACATGCTGCCGCTCGCATCCGGCGAGCGCATCACCACCATCCTGCCCTTGCCCGAGGACGAGGCTAGCTGGGATAACCTCGACGTCATGTTCTCGACGACGCGCGGCACGGTTCGCCGCAACAAGCTGTCGGACTTCGTCCAGGTCAACCGCAACGGCAAGATCGCCATGAAGCTGGAAGAGGAGGGCGATGAAATCCTCTCCGTCGAGACTTGCACCGATCGGGACGACGTTCTTCTGACCACGGCGCTCGGCCAGTGCATCCGCTTCTCGGTCGATGATGTCCGCGTCTTTGCCGGTCGCAACTCGATCGGGGTGCGCGGCATTAATCTCGGCGAGGGCGACCGCATCATCTCGATGACGATCGTCGGCCATGTCGATGCCGAGCCATGGGAGCGGGCCGCCTACCTCAAGCGCTCTGCCGCCGAACGCCGGGCGATAGGCGTGGATGAAGAGGACATCGCTCTCGTTGGCGAAGAGGTCACGGAAGAGGGGCAGCTTTCCGACGAGCGCTACGAAGAACTGAAAGCGCGCGAGCAATTCGTGCTCACCGTCTCCGAGAAGGGCTTCGGCAAGCGTTCGTCCTCCTACGATTTCCGTATCTCCGGCCGCGGCGGCAAGGGCATTCGTGCCACCGACACGTCGAAGACGGGCGAGATCGGCGAACTGGTTGCGGCCTTCCCGGTTGATGATGGCGATCAGATCATGCTTGTCTCCGATGGCGGCCAGCTCATCCGTGTGCCGGTCGGCGGCATCCGCATCGCCAGCCGCGCCACCAAGGGCGTCACCATCTTCTCGACGGCCAAGGACGAGAAGGTCGTCTCGGTCGAGCGCATCAGCGAGCCGGAAGAGGATGAGACGGAAGAGGCTGTCGAAGGCGCCGCTGGCGCCGATGAGACACCTGTCGCCGATGGCGATCCGGGCGGTGCTGCCGAAGAATGATCGAATGAACGGGGCGGCTTCGAGCCGCCCTTTTCTGTTAGAGCCCTGCTTCCAGGCTGAAGCACTCAGTTGGCTCACTCACTGCCCAAGAAAAAAGCCGGACGCTGGGTGCATCCGGCTTTGAAAGGCCCAGGCGGCGAACGGTGCCGCTCATGGGAGGGGAAGAGAGGAATGTCAGAACGCGCTATGCTTTTCGTTCAGCGCCTTCACCTCTTCGCCTTCGCGCCGCAGCGCTGATATCGTCGAGGCCACAGACACGATGAACATGACGCTGATGAGGGCGGTGAGCACTGTCAAGATCGTGAACATAGGCATTCCTTTCCTGGGGAGTGGCGTACTCGCTCCTCAGTACTGGCCCAGTACGGCTGTGCGAGCCGAAGCATAGGGGCCATAAACCTTGGAGGTATCGACCTTCTGATCATAGAGAGCGACAGTTGCGGTGAGCATGCCCGTGACCATGACCATCCAGAGCACGTTAATCATCGTAATCTTGCCGGGCATTATTAGTCCTTCCTGCCGCGCTTTGACGCATTTCTGTGTCGGTTGAGTGAACGCACCCGTTTAAGAATGGTTCCGTCGGATGTTGAGGGGTGTTTAGCAACGGCGATCTGAAGCCTCCTTGAATGTCTCGTTCATCTGGCGTTCAGATTCGCAGTCCGGTTTTTTCTTGCAGCCGGCCCTCATTTCCGCGCAGCCGGCCTTGGACACGCACGATCGCCGCATGTTCGGCAAGCTCTGGCCGCACCCAGTTCACCTCGTAGCGATCGGCGAAATAGCCATAGGCCACCTCGGCGACGAGGGAGGAAGTGACAGCAAACGCAACGAGCACGATCAGCATGGGTCTCAGTCATTCGGGAGCGCCGGCTGCCGGAATGGCATCGGCTGGGTTGATGATCCGAGTTAAGCAGATGCCGTCTGAAACGGCCTTGAATGGCACGTTCATCCGTTGTTCAGCCGGGCGGCGCGGCCGGGTAAATCACTTGCGACAAGTCCGCATCCGTGACAAAAGGCGTCAAACGAATGGCCGGGCCAGATGACGACAGCTTTTTATCCTGGGTCCTTCGACCCGATCACCAACGGACATGTGGATGTTCTGGTCCAGGCGCTGAACGTCGCCGAAAAAGTCATCGTCGCGATCGGCATCCATCCCGGCAAGGCGCCGCTCTTTTCGTTCGAAGAAAGAGCCGAGCTGATCCGTCTGTCGCTGGCCGAAGCCTTGCCCGGCAAGACCGGCGACATCACGGTCGTCGCCTTCGACAATCTGGTCGTCGATGCCGCCCGCGCCCATGGCGCCACGCTTCTGATCCGCGGTCTTCGCGATGGCACGGATCTCGACTACGAAATGCAGATGGCCGGTATGAACCGAACGATGGCGCCCGATATCCAGACCATCTTTTTGCCGGCCGGCACGGCGTCGCGGCCCATTACCGCCACATTGGTCCGCCAGATCGCCGCCATGGGCGGCGATGTCAGCGCTTTCGTCCCGGCCGCCGTCCTGCAAGCCCTCACATCCAAGCGCCCAAACTAGCAAGCGCAAAAGCCTAGGCGGATAACGCCGCAATGGAGCTCACATGAAACTCTTTTATCTCGCATTTGCCGGTGTGCTGTATCTCGCCTCCTTCGCGGGGGATGCGTTGGCCCAGTCGGCCGATCATTATCTCACCATTCAGCTGAAGAACGGCCCGGTGGTGATCCAGCTGATGCCGGATGTGGCGCCGAAGCATGTCGCCCAGATCGAGGCACTCGCCAAGAAGGGCGAATATGACAACGTCGCCTTCCACCGCGTCATCGACGGCTTCATGGCCCAGACCGGCGACGTCAAATACGGCAACATGGAGAAGGGCTTCGATGCCAGCCTCGCCGGCACCGGCTCCTCCGACATGCCCGACATCCCGGCTGAATTCTCCAAGACGCCGTTCGTGCGCGGCACGGTCGGCATGGCCCGCTCGCAGGATCCGAATTCCGCCAATTCGCAGTTCTTCATCATGTTCGCCGATGGTTCCTTCCTGAACGGCCAGTATACCGTCGTCGGCAAAGTCGTGTCCGGCATGGAGAATGTCGACAAGATCAAGCGCGGCGAAGGCCAGAACGGCGAAGTCAAAAGTCCCGACCGGATGATCAAGGTCACCCTGGGCAAGAAGTAAGTTACGAGAGAAACAAGAGGAGAAGATAATGGCCGAGATCAAGGATCCCGAGAACACCGTCATTCTGGAAACCACCAAGGGCAAGGTTGTCATTCAGCTTCTGCCGCAGGTCGCGCCGGAGCATGTCGCCCGCATCAAGGAACTCGCCCGCGAGAAGGCCTATGACGGCGTCGTCTTCCACCGCGTCATCCAGGATTTCATGGCTCAGACCGGCGATGTCGAATATGGCAAGAAGGGTTCGGAAACCTTCAATCCCGGCCGCGCCGGCATGGGCGGCTCCGCCAAGCCGGATCTGAAGGCGGAATTTTCCGCCACCTCGCATGTGCGCGGCACCTGCTCGATGGCGCGTTCGCAGAACCCGAACTCGGCCAATTCGCAGTTCTTCATCTGCTTCACCGACGCTCCGTGGCTGAACAAGCAGTATTCCGTCTGGGGCCAGGTGATCGAAGGCATGGACAATGTCGACAAAATCAAGCGCGGCGAGCCGGTCTCCGATCCGGACTCGATCGTCTCCATGCGGGTTGCCGCCGACGTCTGATTGTGATTTCTGCTGAAACCCGCCCTTGCGCGAGAGCGTGGGGCGGGTTTCGCTTTGCCTGGAAGTGCACTTATGCGCGTAGACCTTTTCGATTTCGATCTCCCCGAGGAGCGCATCGCCCTGCGGCCCGCCGAGCCGCGTGACAGCGCGCGGCTGCTCGTCGTTGACGCAAATGCGGCAAGCGCCCTCTCGGATCATCGCGTTGCCGATCTGCCGTCGTTCCTGCGTGCCGGCGATGCGCTTGTCTTCAACGACACGAAGGTCATTCCCGCCCAGCTCGAGGGCATCCGCCATCGCGACGGCGCCGGCGGCCAATTGATTTCCGCGACGCTGCACATGCGCGTCGGTCCGAGCCGCTGGAAAGCCTTCGCCAAACCGGGCAAGCGCATCAAGGAGGGCGATCGTATCGCCTTCGGCCACAGCGGCGAAAGCTGCATGATCGGCTCACTCGATGCGACGGTGGAGGAAAAGGGCGAAGCGGGCGAAGTGACACTCGCCTTCGATCTTTCCGGTCCGGTGCTCGACGAGGCGATCGCCGCCGTCGGCCATATTCCGCTGCCGCCCTATATCGCCGCCAAGCGCCCCGATGACGATCGCGACCGCACCGACTACCAGACCATCTATGCCCGCGAGGAGGGCGCCGTCGCAGCCCCCACCGCCGGCCTGCATTTCACGCCTGCTCTGTTCGAGGCGCTCGATAGGGCCGGCATCGAACGTCATTTCGTTACACTGCATGTCGGCGCCGGCACCTTTCTGCCTGTGAAGACCGATGATACAGATGACCACAAGATGCATCTCGAAAGCGGCTATGTCAGCGCGGAGGTCGCAGCCCGGCTGAACGCGGTAAAACAAAGGGGCGGGCGCATCGTCTGTGTCGGCACCACCTCGTTGCGGCTGATCGAGAGCGCCGCCGGGGAAAGTGGAGAAATCAAGCCATGGGCCGGGACCACGGGCATCTTCATCACGCCCGGTTACAGCTTCAAGGCGGTCGATATGCTGATGACCAATTTCCACCTGCCACGCTCGACGCTGTTCATGCTCGTCTCGGCCTTCGCCGGCTTCGAAACCATGCATGCGGCCTATGAACACGCCATTTCCACGGGCTACCGCTTCTACTCCTACGGCGACGCGAGCCTTCTTTTCCGGAAAGACTAGATGACAGAGAATTTCCAATTCACGCTCGAGAAGACCGATGCCGGCGCCCGTCTCGGTGAGATTTCCATGCCGCGCGGCACGATCCGCACGCCGGCCTTCATGCCGGTCGGCACGGTCGGAACCGTCAAGGCCATGTATCTCGATCAGGTGCGGGAGACGGGCGCCGACATCATCCTCGGCAATACCTATCACCTGATGCTGCGCCCGACGGCCGAGCGCGTCGCCCGTCTCGGCGGCCTGCACAAGTTGATCCGCTGGGAACACCCGATCCTGACCGACTCCGGCGGTTTTCAGGTCATGTCGCTGTCCGGTCTGCGCAAGCTCGACGAGCAGGGCGTCACTTTCAAGTCGCATGTCGATGGCAGCCTGCATCACATGTCGCCGGAGCGCTCGATCGAAATCCAGGGCCTGCTCGGCTCCGACATCCAGATGCAGCTCGACGAATGCGTGGCGCTGCCGGCTGAGCCGAAGGAGATCGAGCGCGCCATGGAAATGTCGCTCCGCTGGGCCGAACGCTGCAAGGTGGCCTTCGGCGAGCAGCCTGGCAAGGCCATGTTCGGCATCGTTCAGGGTGGCGATATCCCGGCGCTGCGCATCCGTTCGGCCGAGGAACTGACGAAGCTCGACCTCAAGGGCTACGCCGTCGGCGGTCTTGCGGTCGGCGAGCCGCAGGATGTGATGCTGAATATGCTGAAAGAGACGCTTCCCGTCCTGCCCGTGGAAAAGCCGCGTTACCTCATGGGCGTCGGCACGCCTGACGATATCCTCAAATCCGTCGCCCGCGGCATCGATATGTTCGATTGCGTCATGCCGACCCGCTCCGGGCGCCATGGCCTGGCCTTCACCCGCCGCGGCAAGGTCAATATCCGCAATGCCCGCCATGCCGAGGATATGCGCCCGCTCGACGAACAGTCGAACTGCCCGGCCTCACGCGATTATTCGCGCGCTTATCTCCACCATCTCGTCCGCGCCAACGAAGCCCTCGGCGGCATGCTGCTCTCCTGGCACAATCTCGCTTATTACCAGGAACTGATGCAGGGCATCCGCAAGGCGATCGCCGAAGGCCGATTCGCCGACTTCATGGCGAAGACGATGGAGGAATGGGCGAGGGGCGATCTCCAGCCGGTCTAAGCGCTACCTGAGCCTACGTGGCCGACTGGGTGGCCGCAGGCGGTGGATTCGGCGAAACCATCATTCTGAGTTTCTTGCGCACCGGTTCGTCAAAGCGAGTGGTGATAACGCCAGCCAGAATGAAAATCGCTATGACGACGATCATGCCGGCTGCTGGAGAGGCGGGAAGGTTGAAGCCCTGTTGCCGCAATCCATGCAGCAGGCTGAATATCGGTCCGTGCAGGATATAGATCGGATAGGAAAGCCGCCCCAACCATCCGAATATCAGTTCCACTCGGCCGGTCTGCGTCGTGCGCATTGCAATCCAAACGATAGCCGGGAAAATCACGAGGCATATTGAAAGATCGAAATACGGGAAGCCGAAGAATATGATGGCCGGTATGTTTGTGATCAGGATCAAACAACCGCAGATAAGAAGGCCCGTAATGTTGCCGTCCTTGACCGTGTTCGGTTTTCGGATGTCATATAACCTGTAGAGGCATATCCCGAGTGAAAACGAGAACAGCACTCGCGAAAAGCCAAATGCGAAGTAGCCTGCTTGGTGTCCAATATCGAAATTGCCTCCGACCCATGCCCCATATGTGGTGATACAGGCAGCCCCAAGCGCGATAACAAGCAAGGTTCTGAAAGACAGCCGTATCAGAAGAACGGCGAACAGCAGTCCGGCCCAGAGTTCGAAGAAGAGCGACCAACTGGGTCCGTTCAAAGGAAATGCCCCGTTCGGATTTCCGTTTGGAATGAGCAGGATCGCCCTGACAATGAGGCCTGCCGGCGACTCCAGGTCGTTTTGAAGCGCATAGCTGACAAAGCCGACAGGAAGCGAAAGAAGATAGAGCGGATAAAGCCGAATGATACGGTGCAGGAGAAATCCGGCGGGGGAAATCTCTCCCGCCGTCAGGCGCTTTTCATATGAATTTGCCAGAACGACGCCGCTCAAGAGAAAGAAGAGGTCTACACCGAGGTAGCTGATATTTGCCGGCATCGGGCCAAGCGTACCACCCGTATGCAGGAACATGACCATGATGGCCGCAATTCCTCGCAACGCTTCAAGAGCTGTAAAAAATTGCCTGCCACTGTTCACGGTTACAACCCTCCGTCGGCATTTTGATACCCCAGGAGGATTTCGAAATTGTTAGCGCAACGTGACCGTGCGCCTACCTGCTTGCGAGCGGGCGCAAAACTGGCGTCAAATGCCCTTGCTGTCTGCATCCGGCATGATCTGCACGCCATTGATCCGGTAGCTGCCGTCGGGCTGGCGGGTGACCTGGTAGATCGCGGTCCAGTCCTTGCCGTCGCGGCCTGAAATCAGCACCTCGTGATAGATCAGCGCGCCGTTGTCGATCGAGCGGCTGCGGCCGAAGGCGTAATTGCCGGGATGATAGACCGGTTCGTAGCTCTTCTTCACCATGGCGAAGAACAGGTTCTTGTCGGGATACATCGCCTTGATGCCGGGAGCGGCGAGGGAATAGGCGGTTTCGGCATCGTCCTTAAGGAAGGCTTTGATCTGTTCCTCGATCATCGTTCGCGTGGTGTCGATCGGATCTTCGGCATGGGCCGAGAGAGGAGAGAGGGCGGACGCGGCACACAGAATGAGAACTGCGAGAAAGGCGCGCATGGATTGATCTCCGGCTCCGTCGGGAAGCGAGCCCCGATAGAGCGGAAGTGTAGGCGAATTTCAGCACAAGGAAAGCGGACTTTACGACCAGCGGCGGAAGAGGGCGCTGGCGTTCACCCCGCCAAAGCCGAAGCCGTTGGTGATGGCATAGTCCATCGCCAGCGCCCGCGCCGTCTTGCCGACGATGTCGATGCCGTCGGCGGCTGGATCTGCTTCGTGCAGGTTGCGGGTCGGCGGCGCGATCTGGTCGCGCAACGCAAGAATGGTGAAGATTGCTTCCAACCCGCCCGCCGCCCCGAGCAGATGGCCTGTCGCCGACTTCGTCGCGCTGACGGCAATGGCGCCGTTGCGGCCGAAGACCGTGCCGATTGCAGCGATCTCGCCTTTGTCTCCGACCGGTGTCGACGTCGCGTGCGCGTTGAGGTGCCTGACCTCCGAGGCCGGAATCTTCGCCTGCCTGAGTGCGGCCTCCATCGCCCGGCGCGCGCCATCGCCATCTTCGGGGCCGGCGGTCATGTGGTAGGCATCCGCCGCCGTGCCGTAGCCGACGAGTTCGGCAAGCGGTCTGGCCCCGCGGGCAAGCGCGTGGTCGAGCGTTTCGATCACCAGGATGCCGGCGCCTTCGCCCATGACGAAACCGTCGCGCGCCGTGTCGAAGGGCCGCGAGGCCAGTTCCGGCGTCTCGTTGAAGCCGGTGGAAAGCGCACGCGCGGCGGCAAAGCCGCCGAGGCTCACCTTGTCGATGCAGGCCTCGGCGCCGCCGCAGATCGCCACATCGGCTTCGCCGGAGCGGATCAGCCGCGCCGCATCGCCGATTGCCTGGACGCTGGCGGCACAGGCCGTCACCGGCGCGCCGAGCGGCCCCTTGAACCCATAGCGGATGCTGACCTGGCCGGCGGCGAGGTTGACGAGGAAGGAGGGCACGGTGAAGGGCGACAGCCGCCGCACGCCCCGCGTCTCGCCGATTCGTACTGCTTCGGCGATCGCAGGAAAGCCACCGACACCCGAAGCGATGATCGTTGCGGTCCGTTCATGCGAACCTTCATCGGTCGGCATCCAGCCGGCCTGCTTCACCGCTTCCTCCGTCGCCGCCATGGCGAACTGGATGAAGCGATCCATCTTCTTCTGGTCCTTTGGCGTGATGTGCCGGTCGGGGTCGAAACCGACTTCGGTATCCTCGACGATGCCGGGAACGATACCGCCAACCTTGGCCGAGAGCTCGCCGACGACATCGTCCGGCAGCACCCTCAGACCGGAGCCGCCGCCGACGAGACGTTTCCAGGCAGGCTCGACGCCGGTGCCGAGTGGTGAGACAAGTCCCATGCCGGTGACAACGATGCGATCCATGGTATTTTCCTCTCTATGCGTCGATGCCGAGATACCAGGCGCGCATGCGGGCGATCCGCGCACGCACCTCGTCGTCGGCGGCTGGGCCAGCGAGCAGGCTGGTGTTTTCGGGCGTTACTTCTTCGCCGGTCCGTGCGTCCACAAGCACCGTCTCGCGCGCTTTGCCGGAGGCGGCGTCGCTGAGCAGAAAGGCGAGATCCTCTTCCGGAATGTGCCGGCTCCCCCAGGAAAACAGCGCCATCAGCACCGGAAAGAAATCGCGGCCTTTTTCTGTCAGCAGATATTCGTAGCGGGCAGGGCGCTGCTGGTAGAGCCGTCGTTCGAACAGGCCCTGGTCCGTGAGATGTTTTAACCGCCGCGTCAGGATGTTCGGGGCAACGCCGAGGCTTTTCTGAAACTCGTCGAAGCGCGACAGCCCCTGGAAGGCGTCGCGCAGAATCAGGATGCTCCACCAGTCGCCGACGCTGTCGAGCGCGCGCGCCGCCGGGCATTTGAACTGGCTGAAACTTGTCCGCTGCATGGCAGATGTCAGTACAGGAGTGACTATCATCATGCAAGTAACATGTGCGCAGCTCTAGATCCCGTCACCTCCGAAGAAGCGGGCGAGCAGGATGCCGGTGACCAGCATGCCGGCCGCGGCGAAAATCGTATCGCCCGGAGTGCCGATATAGAGCGGCCCGATATTGGCAAAGAGCAGGAAGGCGATGAGGAAATTCGCCCAGCCCCATATGACATTCACCACCGGCGAACTGGGATTGGCGAATGGGGTGCGGAAGCGCCGGCCGCTGGCGCCGTTGACGAAATGCGGGATGCCGTTAGCCAGAAATGCCGCGGCAATGAAATGAACGATGTAGGCAATCCAGGGCAAAGGCTTCTCCTGATCTGCAACAGTGGCGTTAAAGGAGAATGTGGCCGGGATTATCCGGCCGGCAAGAGGACGTTGTGGCCTTCCGCAGGCTGCTTAGACGAAGCCGAGCGGCAGTTTTTCCAGTTTTCTGTCGGCGCCGTAATCGCGCTCATGCGGCGAACGACGGCGGTCGTCGCGGCGCGACGAAAGGTCGATGCGGTTTTCGGCGAAGATCCCGTCAGGGTAGGTGCCGGTATCATGGCAGTCGACGTCGATCTTGGGAGCAAGGATTTTCAGGATCATCGAGGTTCCTCCACGGCGCAGTATCAACATGCGGAAAGGCCGCATGGTTCCAATCATAAACCCCGAATTATTAATAAATTAACCATAAATGCCGGCCGAGTTATCAGTCGATCTAACCCTCGGCGCGCCACGCATCCGCGTTGAAGTGGCGTTGGCGTGGAACTCCTGATGCTGATCGCCGTTGGTTTGGCATGAACACAGGAGGTTCCCATGCAGTTGATCGATACGCGCGTGACACAGTCCGGCAACTTCTTCACGGTGGAATTCCTGGGCGAGGGAGGAGAGTCGATTTCCGTCAAAATCGACAATTCCCATGGCGAGCTCGACAGTTCGACGGCGCTCGACCACGCCAAGGTAATGATGGTTCAGCTGACGGCCTTTCCCGGCCGCAACGCGGACGGCAGCATCAACCGGTATGATGCCTTGAGCAACGGCAACTTCGACGAAGGCAGCAAGGGCCTCATCGGCCAGCCGAGCGCGCGTTCCACCCACGATAGCGAAACGCTCGAAGAGGAGCTGAACGAAGGTCTCGAAGACACTTTTCCCGCAAGCGACCCCGTTTCGGCGACTGTATCGTCCATTCCCGCCAACGCGCCGCGGCATTGATCTCCATCCAATCCTGCAGGTTAGCCGGCCCTCCTCGGGGCCGGCTTGCGCCTGTGTGACGGATTGATGTCAAAACTGGAAAACAGCTGAAAACCGCGGATGTCTGATTGACATGGGAGCCTTCTAGAGAGGGCGCGAGAAGGGAGCGTCCAGGAGACGCTTCCGAGGTTCTCGGAGACGCGCGCGCCCATGAAAATCATTCAGATCACCGACACCCATTTCAGCCCCGGCAAACCGCATTTCAACGGCAACTGGGCGCCGCTTTTGACCTGGATCGAAGAGACCGGCGCCGATCTGATCGTCCATACCGGTGATCTCACCGTCGACGGCGCCGACAAGGACGAGGATATCACCTTCTCGATGGATCTCATGCGCCAGGTATCGATCCCGATGCTGATCGTTCCCGGCAATCACGATGTCGGCCACCTCAAGGGTTCGGATCAGCCTGTCAATGCCGAGCGGCTGGCCCGCTGGCGCAGCCTTGCCGGCCCCGATCGCTGGCTGGAGGATGCAGCGGGCTGGCGCTTCATCGGCTTGAACGCGCTGCTTCTCGGTCATGAGGACGACGAGGAGCAGGCGCAGTTCGAATGGCTCGAGCGGGCGCTTGCCGACAGGGCCGGGCGGCGCGTGGCGCTGTTCGCGCATAAGCCGCTGTTCGTGGATGCACCCGACGAAGGTGATACCGGCTATTGGAGCGTCCGGCCGGCTCAGCGCCAGCGGCTCTACGATCTGATCGCAGCCCATGACGTGGCTCTTTTCGCGAGCGGCCATCTTCATTGGGCCTGGCAGGGCGGCCTTGGCAATACGCAGGTGACATGGGGCCCGTCGGCCGCTTTCATCATCGATAAGATGGAGCGGGAAATGCCGGGCGAGCGCCTGATCGGTGCCGTCGTCCACGAGTTCGGCGCGGACGTGGCAAGCGCAATCGTCGCCGTGCCCGGCATGACCGCGCATGTGCTCGACGACGTCGTCCACGAGGTCTATCCCCAGGCGGTCAAGGAGCGGGAACCGGCGGAATGAGCGCGCTCTCGCTTCGCGGCATCGCCAAGTCCTTCGCCGGCAACCAGATCCTGAATGACGTCAGCCTCGATGTTGGCGCCGGCGAATTCATCGCGCTGGTGGGTCCCTCCGGCTGCGGCAAGAGCACGCTCCTGCGCGTGCTTGCCGGCCTCGACCACGCTGACCGGGGCGAGGTCCTGATCGGCGGGAAAGATATGTCCGGGGTCGCGGCCGCCGACCGCAACATCGCCATGGTTTTTCAATCCTACGCTCTCTATCCGCATCTGACGGCCTCTGAGAACATCGCCGTGCCCTTGGCGATGCGCCGGCTGTCGACGATGCAGCGGCTGCCCTTCATCGGCTCGTTGATGCCCGGCCAGCGCGCCACCCGCGCGGCGATCGCCCGCGACGTCCGGGAAATGGCGACATCACTCAAGATCGAACACTTGCTCGACCGCAAGCCCGGCCAGATGTCCGGCGGCCAGCGCCAGCGTGTGGCGCTCGCCCGGGCCATGGTGCGCCGGCCGAGTATTTTCCTGATGGACGAGCCGCTGTCCAATCTCGACGCCAACCTGCGCGTCCACGCCCGCGGCGAGATCGTCGATCTGCATCGGCGCGCCGGCGTGCCGACGCTCTACGTCACCCATGACCAGGCGGAAGCGCTGTCGATGGCGGATCGCGTCGCCGTGATGATGGGCGGCCGGTTGCTGCAGATCGCAAGCCCCGAGGTCATCTATGACGATCCCGCCCATGTCGAGGTCGCCCGTTTCATCGGCCAGCCGCGCATCAATCAACTGCCGGCGGAAGCCGAGGACGGTGTGGTTGCCTTTGGCGACCTGCGCCTGACGCTGGAAAACCCGCCCGCCGGCAAGATGCCGGTCACGCTCGCCATTCGCCCCGAGTTCGTCTCTCTCGACCGGAACCGCCAGGAAGGGCTTGCCGCCCGGGTCGAGCGCGTCGAGTTCCTGGGATCAGAGGTCATCCTCTATTGCCGCCTCGATGCGATCGGCGAGACCGTGATCGCCAAGGTTCAGCCGCCAGAAGCTGCGGGTCTCGCCGCCGGCGATGCGGTCGGGCTACGGCTCGCCATGGGGCGGACGATGGCCTTCGCCGAGGATGGCAGCCGGCTGGCTGCTCGCGCCGAGGCCGGCAATGGGCTCGCCGCAGGCGACATCGCGCGGGAGAGGGCGCATGGCTAGCGTCGTCTCCATGGCCATGCCAGCCAATTCCGCCGTTGCGCATCGGCGCAGCGAGGCCCACATCGCCTGGATGCTGGTGCTGCCGGCGATCGTCCTGCTGTTCCTCTTCGTGCTTTTGCCGGTCGCGGCTGTCATCTTCCTGGGCTTTACCGATTTCGAACTCGGCTACGGCAAGTTCCGGTTCGTCGGCTTTGAGAATTACGCGCACCTGATCACCGACCGTACTTTCCGCAAGTCGCTGGGGAATACGACGCTCTATACGGCGATCGTCGCGCCCGTCTCGATCATGCTCGGTCTCGGTATCGCCATGCTGATCGAGAGCGAGACCGCGGCCCGCAGCTTCTTCCGTACCGCCTATTTCCTGCCGGTCGCCTCACTGATCGTCGCTATGGCGACCGTCTGGCAATATATGTTTCATCCGACCATCGGCCCGATCAATGCGCTGCTGTCTCTTGCAGGGCTGCCAAGCCCGAACTGGCTCGGCAGCTCCGGCACGGTGCTATACAGCCTGTCGATCATTGGCGTCTGGCAGTCGGCCGGGTTCAACATGGTGCTGTTCCTGGCCGGGCTGACCGCGATCCCGCGCGAGCTTTACGCGGCGGCCGAAGTGGACGGCGCCAGATCCGCCCTCGATCGCTTCCTGCTCGTCACCTGGCCGATGCTCGGGCCGACCACGCTCTTCGTCATCACCATCAGCATCAGCAACGCGGTGAAGGTCTTCGAGACGGTCAAGACGCTGACGGAAGGCGGGCCGAACAAGGCGTCGGAGGTGCTGCTCTTTACCATCTACCAGGAAGGATTCGTCTACCTGCGTGTCGGCTACGCTTCGGCGATGACCGTTGTCTTTCTCCTGATCCTCGTGGTGCTGATGTTCCTGCAGTACCGCATCCTCGATCGGCGGGTGCATTACACATGACGAGCACTTTTTCCCTCAGCCGGATTATCCGCCTGACGCTGCTTTCCCTCGGCGCGATCATCTTCCTGTCGCCCTACGTCTTCATGATTTCGGCGGCGGGCAAGGCGCAGAGCGATATTTTCACCTCGTCGCTGTCGCTGATCCCGGCGCACCTCACCTATGCGGAGAATTTTGCCAAGGCCCTGAGCCGGGTGCCGATGGCGCGGCTCCTGTGGAACGGCGTCGTCGTCTGCGGGCTGATCTTTTTCTTCCAGGTGCTGGTGGCGATCCCTTGCGCCTATGCGATGGCGAAGCTGCGCTTCGGCGCCGCCCGCGCCATGATGGTGCTGGTCATGCTCGGCCTGCTGGTGCCGATCCATGCGACCGCCTTGCCGCTCTATGTCGCCTTCGACCGCGCCTCGCTGCTCAACGGCTACGCCGCCCTCGTTGCGCCCTTCACCATTTCGGTCTTCGCAATCTTCATGTTCCTGCAGTTCTTTCGCGCCATGCCGGATGATCTCATCCATGCCGCGCGTCTCGACGGTATGTCGGAGCTCGGCATCGTCGCACGCGTCATCGTGCCGAATGCCTGGCCGGCCGTCACCGCTTTCGCCATCTTCTCGGTCGTCGCGCATTGGAACGATCTCTACTGGCCGCTGGTCGTCATCAGCAAGCAGGACTACGCCACACCGCCACTCGGGCTGATGTATTTCCGCGCCGCCGAAGCCGGCGACGATTACGGCGCGCTGATGGCCGCCACCCTCATGATTACCCTTCCCCTCGTCGCCGCCTTCCTGCTTGCGCAGAAGCGTTTCGTCGAGGGCATCACCATGACCGGTCTCAAAGGCTGACCGGCTTCAACCCAGGAGAACGAGCGATGAAACATATCACCCAGCTTCTCGCCGCAGCGGCCGTATCCTTGGCAATCGCGCTTCCCGCGCATGCCGAGACGACGCTGACGGTTCATTACCCGATGCCGGGCTTCTTCAAGGACGTGATGGACACGATCTCGAAGAAGTTCATGGCTGAGAACCCCGACATCAAGATCCAGTTCGCCAGTCCGTCTGCGACCTATGAGGAAGGCATCCAGACGATCCTTCGCCAGGCCGGCACCAGCGAAATGCCCGACATCACCTTCATCGGTTTGAACCGCCTGCGCATGCTCGACGAGCGCGACGTCGCCGTTGATCTCGGCCCACTCGTCCAGAAGGACGGCAACATGGCCGAGCAGGGCTTCTCCGACACGATCCTCAAGCTCGCCCAGGTCAAGGGCAAGCAGGTCGGCCTCGCTTTCGCGACCTCCAATTCGATCATGTATTACAACGCCGATCTCGTGAAGGCGGCCGGCGGTAATCCCGACAATCCGCCGAAGACCTGGGACGAGGTCATCGCGCTCGGCGGCAAGATCAAGGCGCTCGGCAACGGCGTCGACGGTATCGACTTCCGCTGGCAGGGCGACGACTGGATGTTTTCCGCGCTGCTCTTCGGCGCCGGCGGCAAGATGCTGAGCGACGATGAAAGCAAGGTCGCCTTCAACGGTCCGGAAGGCCAGAAGGCCGTCGAAGTCCTGCATCGACTGGTCACCGAAGGCGGCATGCCCGTTTTCACCAAGCCTGCCGGTGAGCAAGCTTTCGCGGCCGGCAAGGTCGGTTTCGAATTCCAGACGACGGGCGCGCTGCGCAACACGATCAAGAATGTCGGCAACAAGTTCGATCTGCGCACCGCCAAGATGCCGCTGATCGATCCGGTGAATGGCCGCCTGCCGACGGGCGGTAACGCCGTCGTCATCCTGACCCATGACGCCGCCAAGCAGGATGCTGCCTGGAAGTTCGCCAAATTCGCCGCCGGCCCCTACGGCGCCTCGGTCGTCGTGCCGGGCACCGGCTATGTCCCCAACAACGAGCTTGCCGCCAAGTCGCCCGAATATCTCGTCGATTTCTACAAGCAGAACCCGCTGTTTCAGGCTGGCCTCAGCCAGATGCCGGTGATGATCCCCTGGTATGCCTTCCCGGGCTCCAACGGCGTCAAGGTCACGCAGACGATCGTCGATAACCTCTCGCGCATCGTCGACCAGTCGGCCGATCCGAAGGAGGCGCTTGACGATGCGGCCGCCGAAGTCGAAGGCATGCTGCCGCGCAGCTGATCGCCTTCCTCGTCAGACAAAGGGGGCCACCGTGTCGAGTGCGCGGTGGCCTTTTCATTGGTAGGCTCTCAGATGGCGCGCACGGTGCCGCCGCGGCGCAGCGTATAGGCGACATCGAGATGGCGGGCAGGGGCGGCATTCTCCGCCATGTCGAGAAGCAGCGAGGCGGCCGTCGCCCCCATGCTGGCATCCGGCATTTCAATGGTCGTCAGCGGCGGATCGATCAACCGGCCGATGGCGATGCCGTCGAAACCGGCGACCGAAACATCGCCCGGCACCGAAAGGCCCTCGCGCTTCAGCGCGCCGACGACGCCAAGGGCAAGCAGATCATTGGAGGCGATGATCGCCGTCGGCGAAAGCGAATTCATCGCCGTGCTGAGATCGAGCTGGTCATAGCCGCCCACGAAGGAGATCTGGATCGCATCAAGCGGTGTCAGCCCGTTCCCGACCATGGCGTCGAGATAGCCCTGGTAGCGAAGGCGGGCGCGGTCGGAGGCGGCGAAATTGCCGGAGAGAAAGAGAATATGACGATGGCCCATGCCGATCAGGAAGGTGGTGATCTCTCGGCCGGCACCGCGGTTGTCGGCGGTGACGGCCGCCGGAAACCGCGCCGTCGGCAGGTTGTTGAGAAGCACGGTCGGTGGCAGCCCGGCAAGCAGCGCTTCGCTCGTCGACGGATTGCAGACGGTGAGGATCAGCCCGGTCGGCCGGTCGTTCAGGAGGGCCGCGACGGCATCGGCCTCGCGTCCCGGATCGTAATTCGACTGGGCGATCAGAACCCCGTGGCCAGCCACCAGCATGCGATTCTGGATGCTCGACAGCGAGGAAGCAAAGACCGGATTGGTGATGCTCGGAATTAAGACGCCGATCACAGGCCTGCGTCCGAGCCGCCCGGCGGCATGATAGCCGAGTTCTGCGGCGGCGCGGCGCACCCTGCGCACCATCAGATCGCTGGCTGGCCCGTTGCGGTTGAGAACTCTGCTTGCGGTCGCCAGCGAACACCCTGCCCGGAATGCGACCTGCTGCAATGTCGCCATCGAAAGCGCCTCGCATCAATCCAATTCGTTGCGGGGCGCTTTAAACGATTTCGATGACATTGATCTGACACTTCACTGCGGCGATCGGGGAGGGCGCCGGTCAAGGGCGACGCCGCGCCGTTTCTCTGTCCACAGAAGCACCGCCAGGAGGCCGCTGAGCAGACCGAGGGATAGTGGCAGGCCCTGATGCCTGATCAGCTGCATTGCCAATCCGGCCGCCGGCGAGCCTGCCATGCCGCCGATGCCCCACGCGAAGGCGAAGGCCGCATTGCCGACGATCAAGGTCTGGCCGTTGAAACGCTCGCCGAGCTGGATCAGCGACGTGGTGTAGAGCCCGAAGGAGACGCCGCCCCAGACAAAAACCAGCGGCCAGACGAGCCGGGTGTTGAAGATGAACGCCAGCAGCAGGCAGCCGGTGAGGCAAGCCAGCACACAGAACAACATGGTCCGCGTCGCGCCGAACCGTTCGGCCGCCCGCCCGAGCAGGATCTGCAGCACGGCGTTGCCGGCGACGAAACAAGTGATGAGCGAAGCGATGCGCCCCTCGGCGCTGCCGAGTACCGTTCCATAGACGGTGAACAGGGAAAGCAGGATCTGCTCGAAGGCGGCGGCGGTGAAAACCGCAAACAGCAGCAGCGGCGCCAGCCGGAAGAAGCCGCCGACCGACATTGCCTCGCCTTCAACAGGCATCTCAGGCAGGCGTGGGGCAACGGCCAGCACGATCAGGCCGCAGGCAACGAAGGCTGTGATGCCGATCATGAAGGGGGGCCAGCCTTCCGTGCCGGCGAGGCCAAGGGGTAGCGGGCCCACACCGAAACCAGCCGAAACGATCGATGAATAGAGGCCGAGGATTCGGCCGCGGCGCGGTGCCGGCGTGATCGTGACCAGCCAGGTTCGCTGATCACGTAGAGCGGGTTGGAAAAAAAGCCGAGCAGGAAACGCAGCGGCATCCAGGCCCAGACCTGCTGGGTCCAGGCAATCGCGACCAGGGTAAGGGCAGCCAGGATCGAACAGAGGATGGCCAGCCGCGCCCCGCCTACGCCTCGCGAAAGCGCCGGAATGAGGGGCGCCGATATGATGAAACCCAGTGGCGTCATCGCTGCCGAGAGGCCGATCAGGCCTGTTGTTGTTCCCTGTCGCTCCAGGATGAAACTCAGCAGCGGGTAGGTCAGTCCTTGCGCCACGTCAAACGCCGTCACCGTCGCGATAATGCCGGCCATCGCAGTCCATGGAATCCGATCCTCGCTCTGTGATGTCGTGCTTGCGGCGGTCATGCAGATCTCCTCCTCGGTCAATGGTGGGTCGAGCCCATGAGTTGAAAGAGGATGGAATTCTGCAGGATAGGGGGAGCGGCGTAATTAAGCCTCGCCAAAATGCTCTCAAAAACTTCCAAACGGACTATAGATCCGCTTTATGCAGGGATCGCGCTTTGCCTTTGGTCCGTTCGTGCTTGATCCGGATGCGGGAACGCTGCTTCGGAACGATGATCCCGTTGCCATCAGCCACCGCGGGCTGAAGCTGCTTGCGGCGCTCGTCGGGCGAACGGGAGAAATCCTTGCGAAGACCGATCTGATGGACGCGGCCTGGCAAGGCATGGCGGTCGAGGAAGGCAACCTCACCGTCCAGATCGCGCAGCTGCGCAAGCTGCTCGGCCCGTCCGCCGGCGGCGGTGAATGGATTGCAACGGTTCCACGCGCCGGCTACCGCTTCACGGGAGCCGTGCATCGGCTGAGCGGCATGCGGCGAAAAACCTTGCCGCTGCCTGACAAGCCGACGATCGCTGTGCTGCCCTTCCTGAATATCGGCAACGATCCCGACCAGGAATCCTTCGCGGACGGGCTGACGGAAGACCTTATTACCGACCTCTCCAGGATGCCTGGGCTGTTCGTCATCGCCCGCAACTCGGTCTTCGCCTATAAGGGCAAGGGGATCGACGTGCGAGAAATCGCCGAGGAGCTCGGTGTGCGCTACCTGCTCGAGGGCAGCGCTAGGCGTGCCGCTGGGCGCGTGCGCATCAATGCCAAGCTGATCGATGCGGTCAGCGGCGATCATCTCTGGGCGGATCGCTTCGATCGCAGTCTGGGCGATATTTTCGCCGTTCAGGACGAGGTGACGGCTAGGATCGTCGAAGCGCTGCTCGGCCGGCTGCGCGCGCCGCCGCCGCGCAATCGGCCGAAGAACCTCGAGGCTTACGATCTTTGCGTGCGGGCGCGCAAGCTGATGGACGATTCCCCGCAGGCGGCTCAGGAAGCGCATTTGATGCTGACACGCGCTGTCAGCCTCGACCCGGACTATGCCGAGGCCTATCGCTGGCTTGCCATGAACCACTGGATGGGATGGGTCCATAGCGGCGGGCCGACGGAATCGAACCGCGACGCTGCTCTGGAACTGGCGCAAAAGGCTGTTGCGATCGATCCGAACGATGTCGGCTGCCGTTGGGTCCTGGCTTATCTGCTTGCTTATGCGCGCGATTTCGCGGAGGCGGATGCGCAATTCGCCAAGGCAATCGAACTCGACCCGAATGAGGCGGACACTTTTGCCGCATTATCCGACATCTCGGTCCTCGCAGGGCGGATCGACGAGGGGCTAGACTATATCGGCAAGGCATTCCGGCTGAACCCGTTTCCGGCAAGTTGGTATTATCTGGCGCTCGGTCAGGCGCAGTATGCGGCGGGGAAAAACGAGGCCGCTATCGAGACGCTGCGGCGGGAGGAGACCTATCGCACAAGCTCACGCCGGTTCCTGGCGGCCAGCCTGGCCCAGCTCGGCCGGCTCGAGGAGGCGCGTGCCGAAGCCGAACTGTTCCTCGTCGCCAACCCACATTTTTCATCCGGTCACTGGGCGACGACGGAGCCTTTTCGCGATGCGGCAACGCTTCAGCATTTCGTCGATGGCTACCGCAAGGCCGGTCTCCCTTAACCCATGTCGCTTGGTCGAGGGCTTTGAAAGTTAGGCAAGCCTTCAGCGTCGGGGCAGCTCTATTGATTTGAATCAAAGAGGTTACGACGATCGGGCAGATAATGGCGCTATCGCATCTGGCGTGCCCATTGTGCAGGCGCAACGCTTGATGCCGGCTTCGGATGGCCGCCGCCGCGGCGGCGCTCTCTTCAGTCGGTGGTACAGGCCGAGCGAAAGGAGAAACAACGGTGAGAACGACAAAAATTACAGCCGCGGTGCTGCTGTCTGTGGCCATTGCCGCCGGCGGTCCGGGACTTGCCATGGCACAGGCGAGCGGAGCGGATCCGCATCATCCTGCAAATGGATCTGGGGGCGCTTCGCCCGCGGGAACTGAGGTGACGACCGGACACGGCCAGGAAGTTATGCCCGGATCCGACATGATGCCCGGTGGAATGATGGGGCGGGGCATGATGGAAGGCATGCCGCCGATGGGCACGCGCGGACAGATGATGAAGACATGGTCGCAATTGCCGACGCGGATGGGGATGGGGCGCTGTCCTTCGAGGAAGTGACGGTCATCCACAAGCGCATATTCGACAGCGTCGACGCCAACAGGGATGGCAAAGTCACACGCGAGGAGATGCAAGCGTTCTGGCCGGCCGTAGGGGGCGGAGGTCGCCACCAACAGTCGCGAAGCGTCCTGGAATATGATAGGTTGAAAGGGCATTGACCACGGGAGGGGAGATGCGCCGGATCCTTCTGTCTCTGATACTTTGCCTTCAGTCCGCATCGATGTTGGCTGCATCGGGCGCCTTCCACACGACTGCGTTCGACGACAGCCGATTGGTGAGCCTCAGTTTGACGGAGGGCGGACCGGCACACGATCGCGCCTTCGATTTCGATGTCGTCATTACGCTATCAGAAATCGACCGCGACGGGGCCGTGCTCTATCAGGATGGGGGAAGGCACGAGGCGAGTGTGCGATGCGTTTCACCTGCCATGGTGCGCGTGAATTCCGCCGAATATGTAGTCGACGTTTCCGCCCGGCCGGGGACCGACTGGAAGCACGATCTCTGGGCGACGCTCTGCACCGCTCCTGCTTCCTGAACGTTAGCACGGCGTGGCCGGATCAGTCGCGGCGTCAACCCTTCCGCGGACGGACCTCCATGAACAGATAGGGTGGGCCGGCTCCCCAGGGAATGGCATAGACGTCATAGGACGCCTGCGGGTCGTCACCCATCCCGAGCGAGCCCGGCGGCATGCCCGGCACGGCGAGGCCGCGGAGCGGCGGTCGCTCCCGCAGCAGGCGCCGGATGACCTCGAGTGGCACGTGTCCTTCCAGGTAATATTCCTCGATCACGGCCGTGTGACATCCTTCGAGCTCGCCAGGCACGCCCAGCCGCGCCTTGACCGCGGCAAGGTCGTCGGTATCGCGGGTCTCGACAGAAAATCCTGCCGCCGCCATCGCCTTCGACCATTCATGGCAGCAACCGCAGTTCGGGTCCTTATAGACTGTCATCCTTACCGGCGCGGCGGCGAAGGTCCAGCTGCCGGGGAATGCCAGCGCGGAAGTCGCAAGTGCAATCAAGCTTCTCCTATGCATCGTCTCCACTCCTCGTCCGCTGCCGCCCGGACGCGCATCCGGGCGGCAGGAGTTCAGCTACTTGACTTCGGTGACCGTCAGCTTGCCGTTGACGCGTTCGGCGACGAACTCGACGCTCGAACCTTCCTTCAGCTTGTCGATCAGAGCCGCATCTTCGACCCGGAAGACCATCGTCATCGCAGGCATGTCGAGGTTCTTCAGGTCTTCATGCTTGATGGTGACCTTCTTCGCCTTCGCGTCGACCTTGTTGACGACGCCCTTGGTGAATTCCTCGGCGAACGCACCGAAGGCCGCGCTGGCTGAAAACAGGGCGGCAACGCCGATTTTGATCATTGCGGATTTCATCTTCGTGACTCCTTTTACTGAGGGTTACTTGCCAGAGACGGTAACGTCGCCGTGCATGCCGGCTTCGTAGTGGCCGGGAATCAGGCAAGCGAATTTGAACTCGCCATCGGTGGTGAACTTCCAGACGACCTCGCCGGATTGACCGGCCGGAAGGCGGATGGAGTTGGCGTCGGCATGTTCCATTTCCGGGAACTTCTCCATCACCTTCTTGTGTTCCAGGATCTTGTCCTCCTGGTCGAGCACGAATTCGTGGTCGACGGTGCCGGCATTCTTGATCTCGATCTTGACCGTCTGTCCCTTGCGGACGTTGAAGACCGCGGGCGTGAACAACATCTGCCCATCGTCGGTTTCCTTCATCGTGACGCGGATCGTCTGCGTCGCTTTGGCCTTTTCGCCAGGCTCGCCGACCGCCATTTTCTCACCGTGACCACCGGCATGGTTGCCCGAGGCGACGGCGGGAGTTGCCAGCGCCGCGAGTGCCAGCGCCAATACATAATTCTTCATGCGTAGATCCTTTTTGATGTGGATATTGAGCCTCAGCCATTCGTCGGCTTTGGCGTGATTTGTGTTTTTGCGTCTTTGGCCTTGGTCGCGTCCGGTAGCTCGCCCGTCCACTCCCAGGCCTGCGTCCCGGGCGGGTTTTCGTACCAGCCCGGATCGGAGTAATCGTCAGCCGAGATGCCCTCGCGGACCTTCACGACCGAAAACATGCCGCCCATCTCGATCGGGCCATGCGGTCCCCAGCCAGTCATCATGGGAATGGTGTTCTCGGGAATGGGCATTTCCATTTCGCCCATGTCGGCCATGCCCTTGGTGCCCATGGGCATGTAATCCGGTTGAAGTTTGCGGATCTTCTCGGCGAGCTTCGACTTATCCGCGCCGATGAAGGTCGGGATGTCGTGGCCCATGGCGTTCATCGTGTGATGCGACTTGTGGCAGTGGATCGCCCAGTCGCCGAGGTGTTTGGCGTCGAACTCATAGGCGCGCATAGCGCCGACGGGGATGTCGATGCTCACCTCCGGCCATCGAGCCTCGGGCCGCACCCAGCCACCATCCGTGCATGTCACCTCGAAGTCATAACCATGCATGTGAACCGGGTGGTTGGTCATGGTCAGGTTGCCGACCCGCACCCGCACGCGGTCGTTCACGGAAACGACCAGCGGGCTGATGTCCGGAAACACGCGGCTGTTCCAGCACCACATGTTGAAGTCGGTCATTTCCATGACACGCGGCACATAGGAGCCGGGATCGATGTCGTAGGCGTTGAGCAGGAAGACGAAGTCGCGGTCGACGCGCATGAACGCGGGGTCTTTGGGATGGACGACGAAGAAACCCATCATGCCCATCGCCATCTGCACCATCTCGTCGGAATGCGGGTGGTACATGAAGGTGCCAGACTTCACGAGATCGAACTCGTAGACATAGGTCTTGCCGACAGGAATATGCGGCTGCGTCAGCCCGCCGACGCCGTCCATGCCCGACGGCAGTATCATTCCATGCCAGTGGATCGTCGTGTGTTCCGGCAGCTTGTTGGTGACGAAGATACGCACCCGGTCGCCTTCGACCGCCTCGAGCGTCGGACCCGGAGACTGGCCGTTATAGCCCCAGAGATAAGCGGTCATGCCGTCCGCCATCTCGCGTTCGACCGGCTCTGCGACGAGGTGGAACTCCTTGACGCCGTTGTTCATCCGGTGGGGCAGGGTCCAGCCGTTGAGGGTGACGACCGGCTGATAATCCGGGCCGGAAGTCGGGTGGAGCGGCGGCTGCATGTCCGCCGATTCCATCGTCGGGGCGTCGGGCAGACCCATCGCCGAGGTTTTCGTCCAGGCGCCGGCCGCCAGCAGGGCTGCGCTCGCACCGAACAGTTGTCGTCTGTTGAACATGGTGGGTTCCTTTCTCAATGGCCGCTGCCGCCGCTGCTGCCCGGGGCAGCGGCGACTTCGGTCTCTGCCGACGCGTTGGTCGCGCCGCCGCCGTAGATCGCGGGCGCGAGATTGGCTTCGGCGAGCCAGAAATCGCGCTTGGCGTTGACGGAGAGCAGGATGGAATTGATCTTGTCGCGGGTATCGGTGAGCAGCTCGAAGGTGTTCGAGATCATGCCGTTATAGGTCAGCAGGGATTCCTCCTCGACCTTGGTGCGCAGCGGCACGACATTGTTGCGGTAGTGCCGCGCGATGGCGTAGTTCGAGCGGTATGCCTCGTATGCCGAGCGTGCTTCCGAGCGGACGTTGACGGCCTCCTCCGCGAGCTGGTTTGCCGCCCGCATATAGGCCAGCTCGACCTTGCGCATTCGCGCCTTGCCGGTGTCGAAGATCGGGATCGCGAATTCCAGTTCGACCTGGCCGGTTGTTCTGGTCTTCTTCTCGTCGTCCTCGATTTCGCGTTCCGTCTCGAAGCCCGTCAGGATTTGGAGATCCGTGACATAGCGCGTCGCTTCGGTTAGCCCGTAGGATTTGGCTGTCGCCTCCAGTTCCAGCTTCGCCACCTGAAGGTCGATGCGGTTCTTCATGGCCTCGGCCTCGATGGTGTCGCGTCTGACGACAGACTTGGGCAATGGCGGCAGGCTGTTCGGGACCTGGTAGCCCAGGTCGGATCCCCAGAGACCCAACAGCCGTGTCAGCTCCTCCTTGGCGAGACGAGCGGCCAGGCGGGCCTTCGCGGTCTCGCCGGCGAGTTCGGCGACGAACACATGTTCGCGTGCCTGGGCGCCTTTGGTCATCGCACCGGTCTCGCCAAGCTTTTCCGCAAGGTCGGAAGCGGCGTCCGCCGTTGCCTGGGCGCGCTGCAACTGCCCGACGTTCTCCCAGGCGGCCACCGCCCCAATCCAGGCGCGCCGCGTATCGGCGGCGACCTCAAGCGTTTTCACCGCGGCGGTCAGCTGCGCCTGCCGGAAACGGGTGTCGGCGATCGCCATGTCCCGGTTCTTCGTTACGAGCGCCAGGATGTTCGTGGTGATCATCCCTTCGATCGTCTTGAACGCCTCCAGTTCCGGCGTTCCCAGGCCCGTTGTGCCGATGGAGACGGTCGGATTGGTGAACATGGTCGACTGCCAGGCGTCGGCCGCGCTATCGCCGAGATCGGCGTAGGCGGCCTGGAGGCCCCTGTTGTTGAGGAGCGCGATCTGGACGGCGGTCTCGACATCGAGGGCCTTCTTTTGCGCGAGCAGGCTTCTGACCTGCGCGGCGGCGGACCGTGCTTGGTTCTGGTTCTGGATCCAGACGGTCTCTTTGGCCGTTACGGTGGCGGTCTTGTTTGCGACGGAGGTGAAGCCCGCCTCCTTGCTGGAATATTCGGCGCCTGTGACGCAGCCGCTCAGCGCCAGCGGAAATACCAGCACGGCCATCAGTTTTTTAGGAGCGATCACGAGTCATCTCCATTTGCTGGAGCCTGCAGATCGTTCTGTCTGCGCCATGGCTTTGGATCGACGGGCAGCCTGGAGACGTAGCCCGAGATCGGCGACCTGTAGGCGACCGGCCGCGGCGACGGCTGTTCGGCCGCGGCGGAAGACGCCACCACGTCGGGAGGAAGCGTGGATGCGCAGCCGCCGATGACAAGCGGCAGCCCCACCACGAAAAGCGAGGATTTCATTATGAAATTTCCGAATAAGAGATAACCTACGGGCGCTCGCCCGGAATCAGGCGGCGACCGAATGGACCCGATCGAGCGGGCGCGTCTCTGTTCAGATATTCGGAGGGCGGTGGAGCGGCGGCTGTTCGCCGAAGGTCGTGCGGTCGTCCACGAACTGCCGGATCGAGGCTACGACTGGCCCACCGACGTCGGGGCTTTCACAAATGATGCCGAGCCCGCCGCAGAAATCCTTGCAGCATTCCTGCTTGACGAGCTTCGCACCTCCGTCGTCATCGGGCATGTCGATGCGCGCATGGTCGTGATGGCCCGCCTCCGCCACTTCGTGGCCTTCATGGGACGGCATCGTCTCTGCGGCGGCGGCTTGCAGCTCGGGGAACGGTGAGCCATGCATCGCCGCGCTGGCGTTCGCCAACGAGTACCCCGCCAGTGATACGACGATCACCAGCCGCATCATCACGAGCAACGTGCTCACTGTGATTCGGTACATCTTGCCCATTCCCAACGAGCTACATGCAAAGCAGCTCGATTTCAATCGCGGACCTAGCTATCGCCAACATTCGAGTCCTTTATATGACGCACCCCGCCGGGTTGAGGCTGGCCACTTAGACATTTTTTGCCGACCGCTTCCGGTGCGGCAGCAGCATCCGGTCGACCGTCTCGTCACGGGCGACCAGCGTGTGCCAGGCCGCTGCGGCAAGATGCAACGCCACCATCGCCAGAATTATTTTCGACCCGATGACATGGTACGGCGCAATCCCAAACCAGAAGTAACTGGCGACGACCCCCATGCAGGCCTGTCCGATGATTGCGGCGTAGAAGGCGTGATGAAGCGCCGTCGCGATCCGTCCGGTCCATGTGCCGGGCGCGGCAGGCTCGGGCGGCTGAAAGATCCGAAGAACGAGCCGCACGCCCATCAGCAGGCCAATGCCAATCCCCGCGTAGTTATGGAGCTGATGCTGGACGACGTCCCACGAGGATGGCGTCATCCCATGTGGACTGCATGATGAATTCTCTCGATGCTGCCGCCAGTCAAATACTGCACCGGCACCATGAAGGCGACCAGCCAGTGAAGCCCTATCTGAGCGAGCGAATAGCCACTTTTCATTGATCCACTCCAAGCGAGAGCCGCAGATTATTCGGCAGCGGTTAACGCTTCCGCATCGGCCCATTGCCGAGAACCTCGGGGAGGGTGTCCGCCCTGTTGTTGCCCAGATGAGAAGGGATATGCGTAGAGGCGGAATCACGTCGGTTTGGGAAGCAGCTCTATGAGACGGACCTTATTCGTGGCGACTTTTGGACTGCTCCCTGCCGTGGGAGCCGCTCTCTTGACGACCGTCCCGTCGCCGGCCGCCGATGATGTCGTGGCGCTTCGACAGGCCGACATGAAGGCCATGGCCGCGGCGGCAAAGACAATTTCCGGCATGTTCAAGGATCCGGCGAGCTATAAGGCAGCCGAATTCCGATGGGCAGCAGACACCATCCGCGACAGATCCGGCGTCGTTCTTTCCGAACACTTCGCATCCGAGGCGGCCAGCCCACAATCAAAGGCCATGCCGAACATTCTCGAGGAGCGCGAGCGGTTCGACCGCATCGCAAACGACCTGCGCGACTATGCCGTCGCTCTGGACGCCGCTGCGCAGAATAATCCGGGACCAATGCCTGCCAGCATGCGCATGAAGCCTGGGGAGGCCATGGGCGGCGGCCCGCTCGGCACTCACGTCCGAGGCGAGCAGGAGCTGTCGGCAATGGCGGCGGAGCACGCTTTTCACCTCATGCTGCAGACCTGCACGACCTGCCACGCCCGGTTCAGGGCGCAATAAGCACAACAGGTGTCAAACAGCCATATTCGAAGCCGCCGACATTACATCGCGAGGGGCGGGACCGCCGAACAAGTTGCGGCCACCTTCCTCGACTTCCGTGAAACACCAGCGCACGACGCCATCGCGGTCGAGCAGGAATTCGCCGACAAGCTGGCCATGGCCGGTGGCGATCATCCGCGTGTCGTCCTCGGTGAATTCATAACCGTCGGCCTTGTCGAGATATTCCATTGCCGCCATCACACCCATGGGCTCCGGCAGCTCGCCCGGCATGTCGACCTGCATTGACGACATTGTGCTCATGCTGACCTTGTGCGGCCATTCGTTCTCGGATTCGGTGAACTCGATATTCGGCAGCCCGAACGCCCTGTGCGATACTCGGTCGGGGTCCGAGGCCGCAAGCAAATTGGGAAGCGGGTGGTAGCGGAAATAGAGGCGCGCTCGCTCGATCGGCGTATTGACGACCGTCAGGCTGTCGATGCCTTTCTCCTGCAATGCATCGGTGAGTTCGGCCATGGCGGCGATCTGCCGGCGGCAGAAGGGGCAGTGCAAGCCGCGAAACAAGCCGACGAGCACCGGCTTCTGACCGCGAAAATCATCGATGGCGATCTTGCCATGGCGGGTGATTGCATCCAGCACGACGTTGGGCGCGCGATCTCCAGGCTGTAAGGGTTTATCGGCGTGGTTCTCCTGCATTGTTAGTTCCTCCCTTTATGTTTTTGAATCGTTTGGTCTAATTGATGCAGAGCGAAATGCGAGGCCTTCAGTCGAGAAACGGCAAGACGACGAACGTGCCGGGGTCGAGCTTGTGGCGGATGCACACATCCTGCGCCAGCGCGAAATACCGTTCCGCTTCATCCATGTCGTCGTGTTCAAGGCTCAGTGTCGCCAAGCCATCATAGCACGGAAAGAGCAGCTGCGGCTCGTCAATTTCCTTCGCAACCTCAAGAGCTTCCTCGTAATACTTACGAGCTAGCTTCGGCTGCCCGTGGCATTGATGTATCTGCCCGAGCACGATCAGCGGTACGGAGAGATGGTCGCGCTGATCAAGCGCCCGGTCGATTTCCACCGCCTTTTCCGCCGCCGGCACGCCCTCGGCTCCGCAGCGATCGGTGAAGGTGCAGCAGGAGACCGCGAGATTGGCGAGAAGACGCGCCTGGAAGCCGAGATCGCCGATACGAGTGGCGACCTCCAACCCGCGCCGGCAGATCTTGATGGCGTTGGCAGGATCGACGATCGTGTAGAGAACGCCGAGATTGGAATAGGCGCGGCAGGCGGCGCTTTGCAGATCGGCCTGTTCGGCGACCGAGAGGCTGCGCTCCACTTCCTGCACGGCATCACGGCGGCGTCCGAGCCGCGCCAGCGCTGCACCCTTGGTGTTCAGCGCCTCTGCCATCGCCCGCGCTGCCTCCCGTCCGGCCTCCGTCGTTCCATCGATCGGCAGCGTTTGCAGGCATTGCAGTGCCTGTGTCGCCCATTCGGCGGCAGCAGCCTGGTCGCCGGTGCGGAAGGCGAGGTGGCCGCGTTCCTGCAGGAGATGGGCATGTTCGACCGGCGCATCGATCGGCGCGATCATCGCTTCGGCTTCGGCGCAATTGGCCTCCGCCTGATCGCGGCGTCCCGCATCGAGATGCAGACGGCTGATCTTGCGCAAGATCCTCGCCACGGCGATCCGATCATCTTTCACGCGGTGGGTCGCAAGTGCTCGCTGATAATGGTTCAGGGCAGCCTCACGGCGGCCGGCAGGACCGCAGAGATCGCCAAGGCGCTCCAGCAGTGCCGATTGCTCCGGCGTCACCTCCGGTTCGTCGGCAAAGGCGGCAAGAGCCTGGCGGTAGAGACGCATGGCATCGTCATTGGCGTAAATCTTGCGCGCTATATCGCCCGCCGCCATGAGATAGCTGGCGCCCTTGGCCTTTTCGGTGGTCAGGCTGAAATGATGGCCGAGCTGCGCCAGATGCTCCGCCCGATCCGGCGCCACGCCATATTGGCGTTCCAGCGCCCGGCCGATCCGTCGGTGAAGCTCCATGCGCCGTTGCAGCAGCAGATTGTGGTAGATGACATCGTGCATCAGCGTCTGGCTGAAGCGATAGCCTGGCGCTATCTCGGCGTCCGGCCCGCGCAATTCCTCGATGATATTGGCATCGCAGAGATAATCCAGCGCCGCATCGATGCCGGCCGGGTCGGTCGCGACGGTGCGGAGCAGGGCGGTATCGAACTTCGGGCCGACGACCGCCGCCTCCTGCGCCAGACGCCTGATCTCCTGGGGCAGCCGGTCGACACGGGCAAGCAACAGGGCCTGCAGATTGACGGGTATATCGACATCCGCATCTTCGGCCGCGACATGCCAGCGCTGGCCGTCATTGTGCAGCGTGCCCATGTCGATCAGCCCGCGCAGGATTTCTTCGATGAACAGCGGATTGCCGCCGGCGCGATCGAGGATGCGCTTGCGCATCGGCGCCGGCAACTTGCCGTGACCCTCGCCAAAAAAGGCGGCAAGCAGCTTCTGCCCATCGGCAGCGAGGAGGGGGCCGAGACGCTGGACGGTGACGCTGACGCGATTGGAGTCCAGCGGGTCCGTCTGCGACGTCGGCCGATAGATCGCAAGCAGCATCAGCCGGCTGCGCTCCAGCCGGTCCATCATGAAGCGCAGCACCTCCAGTGAGGCCGCGTCCGCCCAGTGGAGATCCTCGATGACAAGAAGGAGAGGGCCTTGCGCCAGCCGCCGCTCGAAAACGGTGCGGACCGCATAGAAGATCTGCCGCCGCAATTGTTCCGGCTCGATGTGCCGGAGCGCGCCATCCGGATCGCCGAAGCCGAGAACATGCAGAAAGAGCGGCAAAAGCGCCTCGATGTCGTCGGGCTTGAGATCGAGGGCACGGAACCCTGTTGTCAGCAGTTGCCGTGTCTTGTCGGGATCGTCGCGCTCGCCGATTCCGTAGGCGCTCCGCACGACCGCGGCGAGCGTGCCGTAGGATTGTTCGCCGAGGGGAGAGCAGCTGGCTTTGCGGATGGCAAGGCCGGGGAAACGGTCCGCATCGGCGGCGACCCCGACGAATTCGCTGGCCAGACGCGATTTGCCGATGCCCGCTTCGCCGATCAGGCGGACAAGCTGCGCGGCGCCACCACAGGCAAGATCGAGGCAGGTCAGCAGGCGCGACAGGTCGGCGTCCCGTCCGACCATCGGCGCCTGAAGGCCGAAACTTTCGAGCCCGCGTGCCGTATGCGGCGCTTCCAGCAGCCCGCTCAGCCGATGCACGAGCACGTTTCCACTCTTGCCGCGCAAGGACTGCGCGCCGAGGCTGTCGAAGGCAAAGGCGTGGCGGGTGAGGCGATAGGTCAGCGGACCGACGAGAATATCGTTTTCGCCAGCCATGGATTGCAGCCGTTGCGCAGTGTTTACCGTGTCGCCGGTCACGGAATAGGATTTCGCACCGGCGGCGCCGAAGCCGCCGGTGACGACCGGGCCGCTGTTGATGCCGATATGCAGACGCAGCGGCACGCCGGCGCGCGATTGCCAGCGTGTGCCGACCGCAGCGGCCCGGTCGATCATATCAACTGCGGCGCCAAGCGCCCGCACCGGATCGTCCTCATGGGCGACAGGCGCACCGAACAGCGCAAGAAGCGCATCGCCGACAAATTTATCGACGAAGCCGCCATAGGCTTCCACCGCCCGGGTCATCTCTTCGAACAATTCGTTCTGCAGCGCCCGCATGACTTCAGGGTCGATCTGCTCGCTCAGCGACGTGAACCCGCAGAGATCGGCAAAGAGCACCGTCACCGGCCGCCGGTCGGCGTCGCCATCGGATTCAGCCGGCACCGTCTCGATGGCCGGTTTCGCGGCGGGCTGGGCCTTCCCTGAGATCGATGCGCCGCATCTTGGGCAGAAGGCAAAATCAGGCTGACATGGATAGCCGCAGGCCGCGCAGGAGAGGGGTTGCCTTGCGCCGCATCGCGGACAGAAAGCAAAACCGCTCTGAATATCGAAACCGCAGCCGGCGCATTCCATCGCAGGCATCTCACGAAAACCCGATGTGCAACGGCGATGTCAGCCGCTGCCGGTGGGATTCTCAATGGGGATAGAATGAACCTGCCGACGAAGACCCGCAAGTACAAACAGCCGGCGGCCCAACCTTATCGGCCTGCCGCTCTTTTATCCTTCCTGCTGCAAAGTTCGATCAGCTGCTCTGAGGTCATTGGCCGTGCCAGAGCATAACCTTGCAGCAAATGGCAGCCGAGATCCTTCAGGATCTTCGCGTGCTCCATTGTCTCCACGCCTTCGGCAACGATGTCGATGTTCTGTGACCGCCCGATTTCGATAATCGAGGAGACCAGACGGCGTTGAGACGGAGAGTCGATGATCGGCTTGATAATCTCTCGATCGATCTTGAGCCTTCGGGGCTCAAATCGAAGCAAGCTGACGATACTGGCATGTTCCGTGCCGAAATCATCAATTTCGATTTCTATGCCGAGCGCCTTGATTGCTGGAATCACCTCATTGAGAGCAGGCTGAAGCTCGTCGAAGGAGATTGTTTCAAGCAGCTCGAAACACAGGCGACCTCTCGCTGTGGGAAGCGCTGAAAGCTCGGCAAGCAGATTTGCCTGCGCCAGTCGGCGCGCGGAGATATTGACCGATACCCGTGGGATCTGCAGTCCCAAGCTATCCCATCTCGTCAGTTCGAAGAGCGCCTTTTGCAGGATCAGTCTATCCATGTCGCCGCTGCGCCCGAGCCTTTCCGCAGCATCAAGAAACTCGGCCGGACCGAGCAGACCTCTTCGCGGATGATCCCAGCGGGCGAGCGCTTCGACACCTGCGATCGCCAATGTATTTGCGTCGAACTGCGGCTGGAAGAACGCAACGAGCTCATCGCGTTCGAGCGCTTGGTTGAATTCATCCGCCAGTTCTTTGGAATGAATTGCGGCGCTGCGAAGCTCTTCGGTGAAAATGGCCGCGCGACCGCGACCCGCCTTCTTCGCCTCGTAGAGAGCCAGATCGGCATTCAGAAGCAACTGACCAAGGTCCCGCCGAGAAGGGTCAGTCTCCCAGGCGACGCCGACACTTGCTCCGACCACATGTGCTGCTCCATCGATAAAGATGTTACGCTGAAGCGCGTCGACAATCTGCTTGGCCAATTCGGTTGCTTTAGGCTCCGGATTGGCGCTCCAGCTGGCGAAAATGAACTCGTCTCCACCGATGCGAGCCGCGACGTCGTTCAGGCCGGCCAAATCGGCGAGTCGCAAAGCCGTGGTCTGCAGGACAATGTCACCGCCGGCATGGCCTTTCGTGTCGTTGATCTCTTTAAACCGGTCAAGGTCGATATGAATGAGGATCAGGCAATCTTCCGGAGCGGGCCGCGGCGGCTGCGAGATCATCTGGTCGACGAATCGTCGATTGGGAAGTCCCGTCAGTGCGTCATGCAGTGACAGATATTCCAGGCGCTGTCGCGCGCGAACAAGCTTCTTCTTGTGCAGGCGAAGTTTTTCAATGGTTCTTTGGCGCGATCTAGTCAGAAAGCCGATCCAGACGATGGGGGCCACGACACAGAAAGCCAATAAGCTAGCATAGAACTCGAAGGCGCCGATCCCGTTATTTCTACCCCATCCATGCTTCGGACGCGCGGCGAGGGTCCAACGGCCGTAGGTCATATCCACATTTGCGACCACCGGTTTCCTTTGAAAGGTCTCCAGGCTGCCGAGAAAAACCTGTTTGGGCGATTCCGGCTCCGGTACGGTGCTGATGGCAATCTCAAGATCCGTCGAACGAAGGCCGCTATCTCCGTAAAGCCTTGGAATATCAATGATTCCGGAAAGCAGGCCCCAAAAGATCTCGCTATTTCCGTCGGTGATATAGACAGGGTACCTGACCACGAACGCCATTCCGCCTTGGACAAGCTCCACCGGGCCAGTCAAGACGATATTGTGGGTGTTGCGCGCCAGCATCGCGGCAGCCCGTTGCTTCTCATTCTTCCGGTAGTCGAGGCCGATGGCTCTTTCATTTCCTTTTTCCGGATAGACCCAGCTGACGACCATGTCCGGCGCCGCGGCGAAGCTTCGCAATTGTGAATCAGGCTGCAGGATCCGTGCTGCAAGTTTGGAAAATCCATTCTGACCCATTGCGGGATCGACGGAGATACCCGCCGCAAGCCCTTGCAACAGTTTCACATTGCTATTCAGGTTCGTCTGCAGCCGAGATGATATCGTGGCAAGCTCGCCGGCAACGACCGAGCGTTCGTCGGCAAGAGAGCGCTCCAGCCGCCAGTTCGTTGCCACCCAGACGACGATGACTGCAATAATGGCCGCAAATAACGCGGGCGCGAAGGCGCTTACATGGCCGGTTAGGCAGGCCGCGCGGCTGCGCGCTATCTCTGGGTCTTTTCGAAACTTCATCAGCTCGCCGGTGTGGTGGTCAGAGCGCATCCTTGCACAGTTTCTTTAAGGCAACGCTAAACCGACCACTCCGGTTCGAATGTCGTCAGTCCGGCATGCGCGGATGTCTAGATTTTTTTGCAGGGCCGGGGACACACCGCGCGGCGCAATCAGTCCCATCCGCAAACTCCCAAACGCCGTTCAAACGCGGGGAGAGTGACATTCCAACTTTGCAGAAACAGGACACTTTAACTTTGCGGCTACAAACAATGTCAAAGCTGATTAGGAATGCGACTCTGCCAACCGATTAGAAATGCGACGCTGGCACTGACGCTCAGCCCCCGATCCGACCGGCTGAGCCGGGTTGCAAGGGAGGAGCGGGGGCGGGTGAGACGCACCCCTTCGGCTTTAGCTTTGAGACTATG
>NZ_JACIFV010000007.1 GCF_014197535.1 Rhizobium aethiopicum | reverse complement strand
CATAGTCTCAAAGCTAAAGCCGAAGGGGTGCGTCTCACCCGCCCCCGCTCCTCCCTTGCAACCCGGCTCAGCCGGTCGGATCGGGGGCTGAGCGTAAGTGCCAGTGTCGCATTTCTAATCGGTTGGCAGAGTCGCATTCCTAATCAGCTTTGACATGCACGCAGTGCGGGAATTATTAATTGTCATTCCATTATAACGTGCGGAACGAAACGGGATAGATTGGCCGTTATACGCGAGCGGTCTTCGCGAACGGCAAGACCGCAGGCGCGATCACCGGCAACCCAGCTGCCGAGCACAGCAAAGCCGTTATCGCTTTCGAAAAGCGGGGCATAGGCCTGGATGACAAAACCTTCGTCGCCGTAATCGCCCGGTGCGGAAAACGCTTCCCGCCCGTCTCGAAAAATCGTGACGTTCTCGCCCTCGCGCGACAACAGTGGTTTGCGCACGTAGTCGGTCAAGGCCGAAGCCGCCGGATCATCGGTGAAATAACTCGGCAGCAGGTTGGGGTGATTGGGGTGGCGCTGCCAGAGCAGCGGCAGAAGCCCTTTGTTGGAGAGCACGGCCTTCCAGGCCGGTTCGACGAAAACATCGCCCGAACGGGCGAGTTCGCGGGCGAAAGGCTCGCGCAACATGAATTCCCATGGGTACAGCTTGAAGCAGCGGTCGATCACCCGATCCTTGAGGTCGGTGTAGCGGCCTTGCGCATCGATACCGATCTCCCGAATGTCCAGCAGCTCGACGCGATGGCCCGCCTGCACCGCACAGTCCATGAGGTAGACCGTCGTGCCGCGATCCTCCTCATTGTCGGTTATCGCGGCGAAATGGAAGATCGACTCCTTGGGAAATTGATCGAACGCCTCGACAAGACTCTCCTGCAGGAAATTATACTGGTCCGCATCTTTGGGGAGAACACCCAAAGCGATCTGATCGGTCAGCCAGTTGAACTGGAAATAGGCCGTCTCGAACACCGAGGTCGGGGTATCGGCGTTGTATTCGAGTAGCTTGGCCGGGCCACTGCCATCATATGCAAGATCGAACCGGCCGTAGAGGTGCCGGTCGCGGCGCTCCCAGGACCGCTGCACCACATCGCGCAGGTCCTCCGGAATGGCCAGCCTGTCGAGCGCCTCTTCACTGCTGACGATCTCGCCGACCAGATCCATGCACATATCATGCAGTTCCTGGCTCGGCTCCTCGATCTGCTTCTCGATCTCCTCGAGCGTGAACGTATAGGCGGCATCGTCGAGCCAGTAGGGCTCGCCATACATGACGTGAAATCCGAAGCCGACGGCCTGCGCCTTGTCACGCCAGTCAGGACGCGCCGGGAGCGTGATGCGCTTCATGTCAGCCGCCGAAACTGAAGGACGAACGGCCTCCGAAGCCCTGCCGGGCCACGGTGCGGGTATTGACGTTGACCGGCTTGACACTCTGGCGCGAGGGCGCGGTCACGCTGTCGATGCGCGTGCCACCCGAGCGAACGGTGGTTGTGACCGTCTGCCCCGAGCGATTGCGATAGATCGGTGTCGAGCCGTAATAGTAGCCGATTTCCTCCTGGCGCCGGCGATAATCGTAATAATCGCCAATGTTGTTGAGTGCCGAAGACAGCACGTAGCCGGCCAGGAACGGCACGAAGAAGCTGCCGCTTGCGCCGCTATTGTTGGGGACAGTGTTGGCCGGCTGTTCCGTGCACTGGCCAGCACCGTATTCGGCCTCGCAGGCGGCCATGCCGTTGAAACGTGGCGCGGTAGCGAGATGGGCGCGCATCGCATCCTGATAACTGGCCTGGCAGACCTGCCGATCCATGCCCGCCGCCACGCATTGGTCGACGGAGGTGAACATTATATCCGAAGGAGCCTCCTCGCCGCAGCCGGACAGCGCCAGGGTCGAGGCAGCGATGGTGCCAAGGGCCAGGAAAGGTCGCCTGTGCCCGCTCATGCGTCTGCGCATCTTTCCCTCCCTCAATAGGTCATGCAGGCGGCGTTGAGAATACCGACGACGAGCGCGATTCCACCGCCCCATATGCCCGCCGCGATTTCACCGGCAGTGATCTTTTCATGCAGGTCTTTCATCGTGAAGTTCGCGATGTAGAAAGCGAGGATCTGCGCCAGAGTGCCGATCACTGCCCATATGACGTAATCGACGACGCTGACGGAATTGGCTGCGGCAGAAGCCAGAGGCAGGCTGAAACCGACAAGCGCGCCCAAGAACGCGGTGACGGCCGCAAGATTGCCCGCCCGGATCAATTGGACCTCCTGTTGCGGCGTCAACCAGGTGTAGATCACCGCGAAAACGCCGTAGGCGGCGAGCCCGATGGCGAAATAGCCAAGGAAAGCAGGCAGGCCCGCCACGTAGTCGAGCATCGAAAATGTCCTCCGTTGAAATTGACAGATCCCTCAGACGCGACGAACGTCGGCCGCAGCCAATCCATAACCGATCAGAAATTCCACCGAGCTGCCCGCCTGGGCCTGGCCGAGATCGAGGTCGCGCTCGACATTGATCAGAAGCATTTCCCGCGTCGAGCCAAGCGGGCGGTAATACAGCATGCAGGTCTGGTGGATGGAGCGCTGCGTTTCACCATCACTGACCCTCTCGACAAATTCCACCAGTTGCGCCCGTTCCGGGCCGTCGCCCCAGAACCGGTTATAGAGGATCCCGTCGGCATCATAGGATGGCTGGCCGATCAGGCCAGCCGGCCCGGTCCAGCGGTTCCATTCGCTCTGGCCGGCGGGGACAACGCTGTCCCAAGGCTGATAAAAGCTGATGTCGTCGATCGCCTCACCCGGCTTACCCGACGCCGACATCACCTGAATCATCCGGTTCTCTTCATCGTAGTAGCGCGACAGAACGGTCGCGGCATCGAGCGAAACCTCCCCGTAGCCGGCAATGATGAACGGCCCGCTTCGCGGCAGCGGCATGGCCGGCTCGCCGCCCAAAGCATCGGCTTCGAGCGAGAGGAAATCGATCTCGAGCGCCCCGCCGATGGCCGCACTCAAGGGGCCGAGCTCTTCGGGTAAGGCCCCCTCGTTCTTGTTTCCGCCGAACCAGCCGATCATGTCACGTCTCCCATTCGAGCCCAGGCGATGGCAGCGGGATCTAGCCGAATTTCGCTGATGTAGTAAAGCGTCTCGCCGCCCCGCATCAGCGTCTCGTCCCGGCAATTAAGGTCCGTTACGCCGTGGCTCAGCATGCCGACGAGCGTCACATGATGCCGACGCTTGAGGCTTAAAAACATGTCGCCATAGGAGAGCGGCGTGTGCAAGGCCGGCACCGCCACGGAAAAGGCCGTGTCGGTGGAGGCAGCCGACAACAGCCGTGCGGCGATTTCCGAAGAACCCGGATCACGTGCGGAACGCGACAGAAGCTCCTCAGCGAGCGAACCCACCGCCTCGACACGCGGCCGACGCTGCTTGACCATCTGTGCTGTGCGGTCGTCGGCGAAATAGGCGACGATATGGGCCTTGGGCGCATGATCCTCGGCAATCAGCACCGCGGCCAGTGTTTCATCGTCATTTGCGCCGCGGGCGATGACTGCCCGCGCCTGGGCCACTCCGGCCCGCAGCAAAGCGTCGGCATCGGCAAGCCGTTCCGTGCGGACATAGTCAGCATAATTGCTGGCGGGATTTTCCGGCAGATCCTTGGCGACCAGAACCGTCATCGGTTCGTTGGCATGCCGTTCGGAGTGCAGCAGCCGCAACGTCTGGTACGTCTGGCCGTCTTGCCAACCCAAAACGACGATATGGCCGGTGCGTTCGCTGTAGTCACCCAATCCGCGCATGCGATTTCTCCAGATCGTACCGATCGCTGTCAACAACTTGCCAAGAACAGCGGTAAAGATGGCGATGCCGCCTGGCAGAACGACCAGGACAGTAATGATCCGGCCGAGGCCCGATTTTGGGGAAAGATCGCCATAACCGACAGTCGTTGCCGTAACCATGTAATAGTAAAGAAAGTCGACCGGATTGCCGACGAGATCACCTTCGCCGGCCAGCATAAAGAGCAGATAGGAAGCAACCAGATGCACAACGAGGATAATAACAAGGGCTGACCACGCCAATTCGCCAAGCGACAGATATACACGCCGCAGTAATGAAGCGATAAATGGCAAGCGATTCGCCCCCGTTGCTGCCCCCTACCCTACCGAAATTTATTTCGCGCGCCAGACCTTTAAGTTGTAAACCGATTACCCAGATATTCGCGACGCTCTAACCGATGGAGGACTTTTTGGAGACCTGGAGCCTTACCACTTTAACACGCCTGTTCGCGGCCGACCCGGAAGCGCTAGGGGATGTGGATGTAGCCGTGCCCGAACACGGGGACGTCATCTGCGTAACCCTCAAGGAAAGAGGCGATCTCGACGTCTTCGTCGCGGTGAGCGGAGAACGCGATATTCTTGTCAGTGTTGTCCTGGTGCCATGCAAGGAGGTGCCCAAGCGGGAGGCCTTCGAACGGATGGTTCTCAAGACGCACAAGTTCGTGCCGCTGTCGAGCTTCGGCATCACCACGATTGACGGTGAGGAATGGTATGAATTGTTCGGCTCGCTGTCGGCACGCTCGTCGGCCGAGGCCGTTGTCGAGGAAGTCGCCATTCTAGCTGCCAATGCGGTCGACGCGGCACATATGATTGAAGAATGGAAAAGCGGGGAGATTGCAGCGTGAGCACCTGGGGAAAGATTTTCACCGCCATTCGCGGCGGCATCAACGAGGCAGCGGAAGCGGCCGCCGACAGCCAGTCGATGCGCATTCTCGACCAGGAAATCCGCGATGCCGAACAGTCGCTGCGCCGGGCGCGATCCGATCTGGCCGGCATTATGGCATCGAACAAGAGCGTCATGCGCCGGCTTGAAGAAAACCGCACGAAGGAAGCCAAGGACACCGACAGCGCTCGCGCGGCGATCTCTGCGGGCCGCACGGATCTTGCGCAGGGTCTCGCGCAGCGCATTGCCACCATTCGCGCCGAAACGCAGCGAGACCAGGAAGAGCTCGATCGGCTGCTGCCCCGCCAGCAGCAGATGCTGCGCACGATCCAGGAAACCGAATCGCGGATCGCTCAGATGAAACGGGAGGTGGAGAATGTCAAAGCCAACGAGTCGCTGCTGCGCGCCCAGTCGGCGATTGCCCATAACCAGTCGGGCATCAATACCCGTCTCGGCAGCGCCGTCCAAAGCCTCGAACGTATCAAGAAGCGCCAGGAAATGACGGCCGGGCGGATCGAGGCCGGCGCGGAATTGGCAGCGCTGGAAAACGGCAGCGATCTCGATCGTCAGCTGCGCGAGGCCGGCATTGGCGGTTCGAGTGAATCGGCCGACGACATCCTTGCACAGCTGATGGCACCAAAGCACTCGGCCGAGCCCGTCTTGCTCCCCCCGCCCCCCGGCAACAAGAACTGACCATTGCCGGAGCGGCCGCCCGTCGAGAGATCGAAGACAGAGCGGCCGCACGTCGAACTCTGACGTTGCAGTCCGAGCAAGTCGAAGAATGTACGGCGCTGCCGGTGATCCGGTCAGGGGTTGCCGGCTAAGCGTGTGCGCCGACCGCGCGACGCCAGCACGATCCTGGATTTGGGCACTGATGCAGGTTGAATCGGAGCCCTTGCAGCGGGCGCCTCCCAATCAACTTGGGTGCAACGCGCATCAGCGGTTTTCGCCTTGCGCTTGCCGTCAAAGCACGCTAATTGGCGTTTGTAATGTTATTACATCACAAACCGGGCGCGAGTCGTGCCAGCCAATCAAAAGGGTTTCAGTGAATGAACAAGGCGATCACAACACTCAGATACGCACTGGCTGTAGCCGCAACATTAACATTTGCAGGAATGGCAGGCGCTGAGACATCTTCGGGAAACAATCACAGCCACAGCCATTCCCACGATCAACAGGGGTCGGTGTATCATGGGTATTTCGATGACGATCAGGTAAAGGCGCGTAAACTGTCGGACTGGGAAGGCGATTGGCAGTCCGTCTACCCCTATCTTGTCGATGGAACCTTGGATCCGGTGATGGCCGACAAGGCGAAACATGGCGACAAGAGCGCCGGGGAAAATCGCGCCTACTACGACACGGGATACAAGACCGACGTCGACCGCATCGTCATCAATGGAAAGAAGGTTACCTTTTTCCGCGGCAAGGACTCCGTCAGCGGAGACTACGAGACGGATGGGCACGAAATCCTCACCTACAAGAAGGGTAATCGAGGGGTTCGTTTCATCTTCAGGAAAAGCGCCGGCGATGACGCCGCACCTCGGTTCATCCAGTTCAGCGACCACATCGTCGCCCCGGAGAAGGCGGATCACTATCATCTCTATTGGGGCAATGACCGCGCCGCGCTACTGAACGAGGTCACCAACTGGCCGACCTATTACCCCGCGAGCCTGAGTGGGAAACAGATCGCCGAGGAGATGCTGAGCCACTGAACTAGTTGACCCCGAGGAACTGCTTCAACTCGGCAGTCTGCGGATCGGCGAAGACATCCTCCGGCCGGCCGGCTTCATGGACACGGCCCTGATGCATGAAAACGACGCGGCTGCAGACGTCGCGGGCGAACCTCATCTCGTGCGTGACCATCAGCAGCGTCATTCCCTCGGCGGCAAGTTCACGCACGACGGCCAGAACTTCGGCGACCAGTTCCGGATCGAGCGCCGAAGTAATCTCGTCGCAAAGAAGGGCGGTTGGCTGCATGGCGAGCGCGCGGGCGATGGCGACGCGCTGCTGCTGTCCGCCCGAGAGCTCGTCGGGATAGGCATCGAACCTGTGGCCCAGACCTACCCGCTCCAGCATCCTGCGGGCGGTCGCTTCCGCTTCGGCCTTGGGTGTCTTTTTGACCACCGTTTGCGACAGCACGACGTTGCCGCCGGCGGTCAGATGCGGAAAAAGATTGAATTGCTGAAAGATCATGCCGACCTTGAGGCGCAGCGCCTTCAGATGGACTTCGTCATCGAGAAGCTGTGCGCCGGCCACGGAGATGGAACCGCTGGTGATGGTCTCAAGACCGTTGATGCAGCGAAGCAGGGTCGATTTGCCCGAACCGCTCTTGCCGATAATGGCGATGACCTCGCCGGCTTCCACATTGAGGTTGATGCCTTTCAGTACCTCGTTGGATCCGTAGCTCTTGCGGACGTCAGTGATTTCGATGAGCGACATTGAGTTTTCTCTCCAGGATCTGGCTGCTTTTCGACAAGGGCCAGCAAAGGGCGAAATAGATGAGCGCCACAAGCCCGTAGACGGTGAAGGGCTGGAAGGTGGCATTGGTGACCACGGTGCCGGCCTTCGACAATTCGACGAAGCCGATGATCGAGGTCAGCGCCGTGCCCTTGATGATCTGAACGGAGAAACCAACGGTCGGCGGTATGGCGATCCTCAGCGCCTGCGGAAGGATGACGTAGCGCATCTGCTGCAGACGGCCCATGCCGAGGCTGGCGGAGGCTTCCCATTGCCCCTTCGCAACCGCTTCGACGCAGCCGCGCCAGATCTCGGTGAGAAAGGCGGCGCTCCATAGGATCAGCGCCAATCCCGCGGCAAGCCAGGCCGGGACGTCTATTCCAAAGAGGCCGAGACCAAAAAAGGCGATGAAGAGCTGCATCAGCAGCGGCGTACCCTGGAAGAGCTCGATGTAATATTTCGCGAATGCCCGGCCGGCCTTGCGCCTGCTGATACGCAGGAACAGCAGGCCCAGGCCGACCAGGCTGCCGCCGACGAACGAGACGAGCGAAAGAAGGATCGTCCAGCGGGTGGCGAGCAGCAGGTTGCGCAGAATGTCCCAGAGCGTGAACGTGATCATCGTGCTGCTCTCCTCGGGAAAATGAACCAGCCGATCAGGCCCAGCACCTGCCGCAGCAGGATCGCCAGCGCGAGATAGATTGATGTCGAGACGATGTAGGCCTCGAAGGCTCGGAAGGTTCGCGATTGGATGAAATTCGCGGCGAAGGTCAGATCCTCGGCGGCAATCTGCGATACGACCGCCGAGCCGAGCATGACGATGACCACCTGCGACGACAGCGCCGGCCAGATGCGCTGCAGCGACGGTACGAGCACGACGTGGCGGAAGGTCTCGAAGCGCGTCATGGCGAGGCTCTCGCCGGCCTCGAACTGGCCTTTCGGCGTTGCCTGAATGCCGGCGCGGATAATCTCGCAGCTATAGGCGCCAAGGTTGACGACCATCGCAAGGTTGGCGGCTGTCAATTCGGAAAGGTGGAGGCCGAGCGACGGCAGGCCAAAAAAGATGAAGAAAAGCTGGATCAGGAACGGGGTGTTGCGGATCAGTTCCACATAGGCCGCAATGACCGGCTTCAGCCAGACCCGGCCGAGCGCCCGCACCCAGGCGCAGACGATGCCGAGCGAAATGCCGAGCACACCGCCGATCGCGATAAGCTCCAGAGTGATCAGCACACCCTTGATGATCTCGGGATAATATTGAAGCAGCCAGCCGAATTCGAAATGGTAGCTCAAGGAATGTCCCCTCTTGCGGTGACGGAGGGCATGTCATCCCGCGGAGGCGGGATGACATGCGCGAGACCCGGTTTCCTTACAGATCGGACGGCAGACCGGCGCCGAGCCACTTTTGCGAAATGGCATTCAAGCTGCCATCGGCTTTGGCGGCGGCGACGATGCCGTTCACCTTCTCCAGAAGCGCGGACTGTTCCTTGTTGAGGCCGATGTAGCAGGGCGAGTTCTTGATGAGGAACTTCAGCTCCGGGCGTTTGGGAGGATTTTTGGCGAGGATCGCAGCCGCCACGACGTTGCCGGTGGCGATGATGTCGACCTGACCGGACAGGAAGGCCGAGATAGTGCCGTTATTGTCCTCATAACGTTTGATCGTCGCATCGGCCGGGGCGATCTTCGTCAGCTCGAGATCCTCGACGGCGCCGCGCGTGACGCCGATGCTCTTGCCGGCGAGATCTTCCGCCTTGGCGACCGAAAGATCGGCCGGCCCGAACACGCCGTTGAAGAAGGGCGCATAGGCGACCGAGAAATCGATCACCTTTTCGCGCTCCGGGTTCTTGCCGAGGCTCGATATCACGAGATCGACCTTGTTCGTCTGCAGATAGGGGACGCGGTTGGCACTCGTGACCGGCACGAGCTCGGCTTTGACTCCAAGCTTTTCGGCAATGAGATTGGCCATGTCGATATCGTAGCCCATCGGCGCCATATCGGTACCAACGCTGCCGAAAGGCGGGAAATCTTGCGGGACTGCGACACGCAGCGTACCGCGCGCCGTGATGTCGGCGAGCGCATCGGCGTGAGACGGCGAGGTGAAGCTGAAAGTCGCGGCCAGGGCTGCGATTGCGAAGAAGATTCGTCTTGTCAGCATGTGTTCATTGCTCCTTTGAAGGTGTGATTTTTGGGTGTGGCTGCTGGGAAATGGAGGACGCGGTCCTGGGCGGAAGCGACAGCGAACTGCGCAGATCCGAAAGTGGATCCGAGCGCGCCGTCAGGTCGAGGCCCATTTCCACTTCATCAAGATGTTCGACGGAGAGCTGCGCAGCTCTGACGAAATCACCTGTCTGCATGGCTTGGAAAATACGGCAGTGCCCCTCGTGCGACTGCGCCGCATGAAATTCGGATTGATAGAGCATCGAAATGAGGATCGTCCTCGCGGTCAGGTCGCGCAGGATGTCAGCGATGATGGTGTTGCCGCTCAATTCCGCGATGCGGATATGGAAATCGCCCATCAAATAGGTCAGGCGCTGGCGGTCGCCCGCCGCCATCGCGTTCCGCTCCTCGTTCAGATGGGTAGCGAGAGCCTTGCATCCCTCCTCTGTCAGCACGGCCATGCTGCGCAGCAATCCCGCCTCGACGACACGCCTCGCCTCGTAGACGGCGATCGCATCCTCAGCGGACGGCTCGACGACGAACCAGCCGCGCCGGGGGCTGACATGCACGATGCCGCGCGTCTCCAGACGCATCATCGCTTCACGAACACGGGTTCGCGACACGCCGAAGAGCGCCGCCAGCTGATTTTCGCCAAGCCGCGTGCCCGGCCGGATCTTGGCAGAAAGGATCCCGGAGACGATCGTTGCCTCAATGGATTTCTGCGCGGTCTCGGATGTGTGGCTCTCTTGCATACAAGACAGCAAGCAAAGCCCGTGCCAAAAACCCCGCGCTCAGGCTTTTCAAACCGCCCCGGATTTTTGGTGGAAAATTTGCCTGCCGGGAATGCAGACTGAACGTAAATTGTGCAGGCGCTCTCCCTCCCCCGACATTGGCCCTCTGGCCGATGCCGCCGCTCAAGACCCCGCCCGACTTGAGGCGACGCCGGCGATCTGACGGGGCGAGCCCGCCATCGCCTTTTTAGTTGAAGCTCGAGGTTTTGAGAAATTCCGCCAACCGTTCGGTCTTCGGGCGCACGAACATTTCCTTGGGATCGCCCTCCTCGCAGATGATGCCCTGGTTCATGAAGATCACGCGGGACGAAACCTCGTAAGCGAAACGCATCTCATGGGTGACGAGCAGCATGGTCATGCCATCGGCGGCAAGCCCCTTGATCACCTGCAGCACTTCGCCCACCAGTTCCGGGTCGAGCGCGGAGGTCACCTCATCGAACAGCATCAGCCGCGGCGACATGGCGATGGCGCGGGCAATTGCGACACGCTGCTGCTGGCCGCCGGAGAGCTGTCCGGGATAATGGCTGGCGCGGGCGGCGAGGCCGACCCGGTCGAGCCATTTTTCAGCAATGATGCGGGCGTCCGGCTTCGTCATCTTCTTCACCTTGACGAGGCCGAGCATGACGTTTTCGGCAGCACTCATATGCGGGAAGAGATTGAACTGCTGAAAAGCCATGCCGGTCAGCGCGCGCTGGCGCGCAATCTCCTTCTCGCTCTTGCGCCGCCGCGTCGCGCCGTCGACGTGATAGCCGATCTCCTCGCCGTCGAGTCTGATCGTGCCGCCCTGGAATTCCTCGAGCATGTTGACGCAGCGCAGCAAGGTGGTCTTGCCGGAGCCGGACGAGCCGATGATGGAGATGACCTCGCCTTCCTGCACGGCGCAATCGACGCCCTTGAGAACTTCGTGGATACCGTAAGTCTTGCGCAGACCCTTGATGTCGAGAATGGTCTTGGCCATCGGGAAGTCTCCTCAGGACGGCAGGGCGGTCTTGCGCTCGACATATTTGCCGAAGTGCTCGATGCCGTAGTTGACGATGAAATAGAGACCGCCGGCCAGAAAATAGAACTGGAGGCTCATGAAATTGCGGGAAATGATCTCTTGCGTGCGCAGGAGAAGCTCCGCGACGCCGATGACGGAGAGCAGCGTCGAGGCCTTCACCATCTCGGCCGCCGTATTCACCCAGGCCGGCAGACACTGGCGCATGGCCTGCGGCCACAGCACCGAGGTGAACGTCTGGGTAAAGGTTAGGCCGATCGCCTTGGCGGCTTCGGTCTGACCCTTCGGGATCGCCTGAAGCGCGCCGCGCACGATTTCGCCGACATGGGAAGAGCAGAAGATGGCAAGGGCGAGGACGCCAGCGGAGAACGGTCCGAGATCGAGACCGACCGCGGCGGAGACGTAATAGCTTGCCAGCACGAGCACGAGCACCGGTGTGCCGCGGATGATATCCGTATAGGCACGCACGAGGAGACGTAAGACAATGCCGCCGTAAACCAGTGCCAGGCCGACAAAAACGCCGAGAACGGAGCCGGCGAGAATGGCCAGCAGCGAGATCGACACGGTCATGGCCATGCCGTTCATGATGACGTAACGGGCGATCCAGAGTTGTTCGAGAAAGGTGTGAGACATCGGAACTATCTCGGCAGGGCCAGACGGCGCTCAATGAGGCGCATCAAGGCGGCGATGAGGAAACAGGTCGCGACATAGAGGGCTGATGTAACCAGCCATGTTTCTATGACGCGGAAGCTCTCGACATTGATCTTGCGGGCGGCAAAGGTCAGCTCTGGCACGGCGATCGCGGCGGCGAGCGAGGTGTCCTTGAAGAGCGAGATGATCGTCGAGGAGAGCGATGGCAGCACGTTGCGCAGCATCAGCGGGGCGATGATCGAGCTGCGGATCTGCATTGCCGTCAGGCCGATGGCGAGCCCGGCTTCCGTCAGTCCTCTCGGGATCGACAGCAGTCCGGCGCGGAACACCTCGGCCAGATAGGCGCCGGAATAGAGCGAGAGAACCAGCACGAAGCTCTTCATCTTGTCGAGGCGCAAGCCCATCTGCGGCAGCGCGAAAAAGGCGAAAAGCACCAGGACGAGAATCGGCAGATTGCGAATGACGGTGACGTAGACGCGCGCCGGCGCGAGCGCGAAGCGGCTCCTCGACGTCAGCGCGAAAGCCACGATAAGGCCGATTGCGGCCCCGATCAGGATCGAGATCACGGCAAGGCCGAGGCTGAGAGCAAGTCCGCTTAAGAGAAAGTCGAAATTGCGCCAGACGGCAGCGAAATTCAGCGTGTAACCCATGCGGGTCCTTTCAGACCGGAGCATGATGCCGAACGTGCAAGCGGTTCGAACGGCGTCATCCTCTAACCATTCACTTCAGAACCGGAAGATTAGGCCGACCAGACCTAAATCATTCCGTTCCAGCGGAGCGGGATTAAACTCCCGCCCCGCATGGCGGTTACTTGAATTCGACCGGAAAACCGATCTGCGGCGGCGTCAGATCTTTGCCGAACCAGGTCTTGTAGGATTTGGCGTAAAAGTCGAAGTCGACACCGGTCATCGCTTCGTGAAGAGCGGTGTTGACGAAGTTCAGCCAATCCTGATCACCGCGCTTGACGGCGCAGGCATAGGTCTGTGGGTTCCAGCCGTAGCCGGCGTCCTTGTAGCGGCCCTGGTTCTGCGTCATGTACCAGGCGAGCGACGACTGGTCCGTGGCGGCGGCATCGGCGCGCCCCGACTCCAGCGCCTGATAGATCAGGTCGACGGATTCATACTGGTCGACGGTCGCCTCCGGCAATGCGGCGTGCACCATAGCTTCGGCATAGACGTTCTGGAGAACCGAGATGGTGACCGAGGAGCCGGCAGCCTTCAGGGCGGCATAATCGGCATATTTTCCGTCCGCCTTGAGCATCAGGCCGACGCCCTCACGATAATAGGGAATGGTGAAGGCAACCTGCTGGGCGCGTTCGCCCGTAACAGTCATGAACTGGCAGGTGATATCGACCTTATCGGTGGTGATGTTCGGAATGCGGGCGTCCGACGACTGGTTGACATATTCGATCTTATCCGGATCGCCGAACAGAGCCTTGGCGACGATGTGGCCCATATCGACATCGAAGCCCTGAAGCTTGTCGTCCGCGCTCTTGAAGTGCCAGGGCGCATTGGTGCTGCCTGTGCCGAGCACGAGATGGCCGCGGGCCAGCACTTCGTCGAGCTTGCTGCCCTCGGCGAGCACAGGCGTCGACACCAAGGCGGCGACGGCCAGCGACATCAGGCCGGCGCGAAAGGAAATGATCATGGCGTTCCCCTTGTAGATGTTTCGATGATCCAATATACTGGACATCTGTCTGTTTTATTGGATTTCGATATCAAGTGCCATCGGCGGTGAATTGTCAATGGGGCATGCCGAAAAAACGCGCAGCAGAGTGCTTGGCGATTTTTTTGGCAGCGCAGCATTTTCCGGTTGGTTTTCGGTAGCGCTCGCAGCAGCGCCGACAGCCTCTGGCGGCAGGATATAGGAAGCGGAAGACCTTCAGGCACCGCAACAGGCGTCATCGCCGCGCAGACCGGCGTGCACACGAATATTCACAGGGCCTTGATGGATTTAGCCACGCGGTCTCTTTTTTGAAGGGGCGTTACCCGCCGGAGAAGCGACTCAGCCGCTTTTCAATTGTGCCATCGCAAGCAGCGTATCGGCGCTGATCGTCGCCGAGCCGGTCAGGATGGAAAGTGCCGTGGACGTGGTGCCGGTGCCGTTGGCCATATCGTACATGGCGGTAAAGCGCTTGATCAGATCGTCGACCTTGTCCGGATCGGCGAGGTCCTTGATGTTGATGAAATTCTCGATCATCTCGGCCTGCTTGTCGACGTCCATATTCGAGACATAGCTGGACAGGTTGAAGCTCGTGGTGAAAAATTCGAACAGCGCGCTGTCGCCCAAAATGTCATAGGCACTCGAAATTTCAGGCGCCTTGCGTTCGAAATAGAGTGCAAGGCGCACGCCGGTGTTGCTGTCGCCCTGATCATCCTCGAGCGTCAGCCTGACATAGGCGTCGACCGTCTCCAGGACGTCGCCGCGCTGCTGCACCGCCCCGCTGGGATCGGCCGAGATATTTCCGTCCTGGTCAAAATTGAACGAGCCGACCAGTTCGGCGAAGCGGTTGTCTTCGAGCTTGTTGACGTAGCTGTCCTCGTCGTCGAGGTCGGAGGAAAACATCTTCTCCAGATCTTCCGACGTGACGTCCTCCGGATCCAAGCCCTTGGCCTCGAGCGCAAAGGCAACCAGCCGGTCGTCGGCGAGAAACTCGCTGGCAGAGGTGATCGTCGCCATCTGGTCGCGGAAATAGGTGATCTCCTCATCCGCGGCGTCGGTCGCCTCGGTCAGCTCATCGCCTTCGAGATAGCGGATCTTGTTCTGCTTGTAATAGGCGGCATAGTCGTCGACGACGGATTCCGACATCGCCTGCAGCGGGACGGTCACATCGCCTTCGCTGTCGAAGTTGAAGGCATTGCGAAACGCTTCGAACCGATCGTCCTTCAAGCTGTTGACATAGCTCTTCGGATCGCTGGGATCACTTTCGAGGATCTTCCGGACTTCGCTTTTCGAGACCTCGCCAGAGTCTATGCCAAAGGCCCGCAGCGCCATCTCCCATAATTCAGGGAGATCGTCGTTGTCGTCATCGTCATCATCGCCGTTCGACACCAGGAAATCGTCGATCGAGGTGACGCTGGCAATGCGCGTCGTATAATTGTCGACCGCATCTTCCGTGTCGGTGTTTGCGATCAGCACCTGGTAGTTTTCATCGAAGGCCGCCGTGGTCGCGGCCGTCTGTTCTGACGTCTGGGCCGTGTCGCCGTCGGCAAGCGCGCCGTCCTCATCGAAATTGAAGGCGTCGTGCAGGTCGGACAAGCCAATCGCGTCGGCGGTGTCGGCGCTTTTCAGGGCCGCGGAGATGAAGTTGTCTGTTTCGGTGTCGGAAAGACCGTAGGCCGTTCTGAGATAGGACACCAGCTTGTCGTCGCTCATTAATTGATCGACGGAGGTGATGTTTCCGATCTGTGCAGCGAAATAAGTATCATAAGCCTCCCCGGTCTCGGTGGAAGCGATCGTCGACGACGCCACGGCATAAGCGCTTGTCACCAGCGATAGCTGGTCTTCCGACATCACCTCGCCGTCGACCGAGCCGTCCTCGCTGAAATTGAAAGCCTTTGCCAGGCTGACATAGACATCGTCGTCGAGCTGGTTGACGAAACTCTCGGAGTCGTCGAGATCGCTGGTCAGAACACTCTTCAGAAAGCTGGTCGAGGTGTATTCGGTGCTGAGGCCGAAAGCCGTCAGCACATAGTTCTTCAGCCGCGAACTCGACAGCAAATCGTCGACCGATGTGATCGACGAGATATTCTCCTCGAAATAATCGGTCTCATCCTCGATGTTCTCGGCCTCGGTATCGAAGGACTCTTCGTAAGCGTCGAGCAGGCTGTCCCGCTGCGCATCCGATTGCGCCGTCTTCGTCTCGCCGGAGAATTTGAAGGCGGCGGCGAACTCGGCATAACGACCGTCGCTCAAGCTGTTGGCAAAACTCGATGAATCACTGAGGTCGCTCTCCAGCACCTTCTTCATGAAGGCCTTGGCATAGGTCATGTCTTCGAGGCCGTAGGCCTTCATGGCGTAGGAGTAGAGCTTGTAATCGCTCATGAACTCGTCGACGGTGGTGACCTTGTCGATGTTTTCCTTGTAATAGGCGCTGTCGCGGGCAACCGTTGCCTGGGACGCCACGCTGGAGAGACTGGCGTTGAGATTCCGCGCGACCGCGAGATAGCTTACATAGGTTGAAACCAACGTCTGTCCCTTCCAATAGGCACGGCGGTACCGCGCGAAAGCCTGCCGGCAACCACGGCGAACTTCTGATCTTTGCTGGGATATCGTCGCCGGTCATGGCGAGGCACAGCCACGGACATGCGGCCGAATCGACTTAATGGAACTCTATAGTTCTATAAATCATTCAATCGGGAATTGGAAGCTTGAAATGGAGGGATCTCTCCACCATCAGTTCAAGCGGCGCCGACGCCGGCGGCGAAGATCGCGATGCAGCGGTGAAGATGGGTCAGCATCAGGCTCCGGTCGGGCCAGGCCTGCGTGCGGCCTTCCGGCGGGCCCATGCCGCCAAAGATCATATCCATCAGCATGCGGGCGCCGCTCTCCGGATCATCCAGCGACAGCCTGCCTTCCGTCCGGCGATCACTCAGCCAGTCGGCGAGATGCTGCCGGCTGGCGAGTATGCCTTCGCGCTGGAGAATGTCGATAAGCTCGGGAAACTGCGCGGCTTCGCGAAAGACGAGCTGCAGGAAACCGGCGCGTTCCGCATCCGTATCCTCATCCATGTCGATCATGAAGATACGCTGGAGACTTTCCGAAATCGGAATATCTTCGGCAGGCTGCGGCAGGTCGAGCATCAGCCGCCGATGCGCGCCGACGACGGCGGCAAACAACTCTTCCTTGCTCTGAAACAGCTTGTAGAGCGTCTGCTTCGAAACACCCGCCTCCGAGGCGACGACTGCGGTCGTGCTTCCGGCATAGCCGTATTTTACGAAAACGCGGCGGGCGACCTCGACGATATGCGTCCGCTTGTCTTCATCGCTGGAGACTTTAGGCCGGCCTCTTTTGCGCGGCTCATCTGCGGGCTCGTCGACGATATCCATGACGATCAGACCGCTTTGCCGACGCGCATGCCAACGATCGCGAGAAGCAGCCTGTTATTTCTGAGGGATGATTTTTTCGGTTGTGGCATTAGTAATTTCGATTTAGAGAACTCATAAGTTCTGTAATGCGTTGCATCCCCACCCTCAAGCGATGGAGCGCTTATGACGACCATTTCGGCCGCCACGTCAGTCTCTTCCTATTCGTATAGCAAGAGCTCGACATCCGCATCCCAGGACATCCTATCCTGTAGTACGGTTTCAGCGAAAAAATCAACCGCAAGCGGGCAGCTCGACGAAGACACGTCCAGCAGCGCCGACAAACTGATGGCCCAGCTGATGACGCTGGCAATGAACCGTTTCGACCAGTCCGGCTCCGCCGGCGAAGGGGACGGCGGTACGGGCATGGATGTTGCTGATCTGGATACCGACGGCGACGGCTATGTGAGCAAGGCCGAGTTCGTCGCGGCCCGACCGTCCGATGTCAGCGAGGATCAAACCGGAACGCTGTTCGACAGCTTCGACAGCGAAGGCGCCGGTTCGCTGTCGGTCGATGCACTCGCCGAGGCGATGTCTGCCCAGCGGTCGGAACGTCCCGATGGCCCATCCCCGCCGCCGCCAGGCGACGATGATCAGTTGGCGTCCATGCTCTCCGATCTCGATACCGATGGCGACGGACTCGTCAGCAAGGACGAATTCGTCGCAGGCCGTCCGTCCGATGTCAGCGAAGATCAGGCAGGAACGCTGTTCGACAGCTTTGACAGTGAGGGCGCGGGTTCGCTGTCGGTCGATTCGCTGACCGAGGCCATGTCCGCCCAGCAGTCGGAACGTCCCCAGGGACCGCCGTCGTCCGAGGACGAAGACCAGTTCGCCTCCCTGCTTTCCGATCTCGATACGAATGGCGATGGGGTAGTGAGCCTCGACGAATTCATGGCCGGCAAGCCTGACGATGTCACTGAAAGCCAGGCGAGCCAGCTCTTCGATCTGCTCGACACCTCAAGCACGGGCTTACTGTCCACAAAGTTTGCGGCCTGACGCGGCAAGCAGTCGTCGCCACGCGGTTGCTGGAGGACTGCAATGGCGACGGTGTGAAGCGGCCCGGCAGTTGAGCCGGCGGAGCCTTCGGCTGGGCCGCTTCTTGATTCTGAAATCTTTGAATGGTGTGCCGTATCAGGCGCACGATGTCACGCGCGGATGAACCGACGCGACGAGAGCCATCACGGGGTCAGTCCAGACAATCAGATCATCAACCGGAGCCGGCCTATGCCCGGCGCCTGACGATATCTTGCGCCCGCAATCCGGGCCCTGGAAGCCTGTCGTCACATGGCATGTTCCCAAACCTTTAAGGATCAAGCCATGAGCATTTTTGGAAGCATGAAAACCGCCGTCTCCGGCATGAGCGCGCAGGCAAACCGGTTGAGCACGGTTTCCGACAACATCGCCAATGCCAGCACCACCGGCTACAAGGCCGTTTCCACCTCCTTTTCGTCGCTGGTCCTGCCCTCTTCCTCGGGCAATTACAATTCCGGCGGCGTTCAGACATCGGTGCGCCAGTCGATTTCTGAGCAGGGCGACATTTCCTACACGACCTCCGAATACGATCTCGCGATTTCGGGAGACGGCTTCTTCATCGTCGAAAGCGCCGACGGCACGCCGGTGCTGACCAGGGCCGGCGACTTCTCGGTCGACAGCGACGGCAATCTCGTCAACAGCGCCGGCTACACGCTGATGGGATATTCCTATGATTCAGGCGTGCCGGCCGTAGTCGTCAACGGGTTCGACGGGCTGGTGCCGGTCAACGTATCCCAATCTGGCCTAAGCGCGATCGCTTCGACAAGCGCCTATTTCAGCGGCAACCTGAATTCCGAGGCGACCGTCGTCACCGATACGACGACGCTGCCGAGCGCCAACACGTCAGGCGTCACGGACGATACGCAGAAGATGTCGCTGGTTGCCTATGACAGCCTCGGCGCCACCGTCCAGTACGACTATTACTTCACCAAGACGGGTGTCACGACCGATGTGAGCGGCGCGGTCACCGGCAGCACGTGGGAAGTCGCGGTGTATCGCAATGCCGATGCCGCGACCGGCGGCACGACCTCCTTCCCCTACTCCTCCAGCGCGGTCAGCGTCGCGACACTCTCCTTCGACGCCGACGGCCAGCTGACGTCTGCGACCGACACCGACATCGTCGATCCTGTCACGGCAAAGACGATCGATATGGACTATTCGGATTTCACCCAGCTTGCCTCCGACTTCTCGGCAACAGGTTCCGCCGACGGCCAGGCCGCAAGCGCGGTGAGCTCAGTCTCGATCGGCACGGACGGCGTGGTGTCGGTCTCCTATGCCAACGGCACGACGAAATCCCTCTATCAGATCCCTCTCGCGACGGTCGCAAGCCCCGACAATCTGACGCTGCTCAGCGGCAACGTCTACACCGCCAACGGCATGTCCGGCGTCACCGTCACCGGCTTTCCGCAGACGAACGGGCTCGGCTCCATCCAGTCCGGCGCGCTCGAAAGCTCGAATGTCGATCTCGCCGGCGAATTGACCGAGATGATCGAGGCGCAGCGCAGCTACACCGCCAATTCGAAGGTGTTTCAGACCGGCTCCGACATCATGGATGTCCTCGTCAACCTGAAACGATAGAGGGAACGCCTGGATGTCGCTCACGTCAGCCTTGAACAGCGTGCAGAGTATTTTCAACAATACCGGTCAGCAGAGCAGCGTCGTCTCGACCAACATCGCCAATGTCGGAAATTCCGACTATGTCAGGCGGGAGGCGTCGATTACGACGTCTCTTTCCGGCGCTCAGGTCGTCAGCATCAGCCGGGCCCAAGAAACTGCGCTGCTCGCCCAATACCTGCAATCCAACGCCAAGGACAGCGCCCAGCAGACGCTCGTGACCGGCCTCGAAAGCCTGCAGTCGCTGATGGGCGGCAATGACTACGAGACATCGCCGAGCACCTATCTCGCAGCCTTCCAGGAGGCGCTCCAGACATATGCGACGTCGCCGAGCAATACGACCGCCGCGCAATCGGCCGTCACCGCCGCGCAGGATCTCGCCAACTCGCTGAATACCGCGAGCGACGGCGTCCAGTCGATCAGGGCCGAGGCGGATGCGGAGATCGCCACGCAGGTCTCCACGCTGAATACGCTGCTGTCGCAGTTCGAGGCGGCCAACAACGCGGTCAAGCTGGCGACATCGACCGGCGCCGATACATCCTCGGCGCTCGACGAGCGCGAGAAGCTCCTGAAGCAGATCTCCTCGATCGTCGGCGTCACCTCCGTCGTGCGCGACAATAACGACATGGCGCTCTATACCTCGGACGGCACCGTGCTGTTCGAGACCGTACCGCGCACCGTCACATTCGCGTCGACGGCAACTTATGTCGGCGGAACCGAGGGCAATGCCATCTATATCGACGGCGTGGCGCTCGATGCCGGCGAGGGTTCGACGACGAGTGCCTTGGGCAGCCTGCAGGCGCTGCTGCAGCTCCGCGACGAGATCGCCCCGACATTCCAGGATCAGCTCGACCAGATTGCCAAGGCCCTCGTCCAGGTCTTCTCGGAAACCGACGGCAGCACGAGCGCGCCGGGACTTTTTACCTGGACGACGGCATCGGGGACAACGGGAGAAACACCGTCTGATACCGATGATATTACCGGGATTGCCTCCACCATCGCGGTCAATCTTGCCGTCGTCACGAGCGAAGGCGGCGATGCGACCAGGCTGCGCGACGGAACGATCAGCGGCATCACCAGTCTCAACACCTCCGGAGATAGCGGTTTCTCCGACAATCTCGATGCCCTCTATACGGCGCTGACGGAGCAACGCTCCTTCTCCGCCGACGCCGGTCTCTCCACGACGCAGAGCTTGACGGACTATGCCAGCGGCTCGATCGGCTGGCTCGAACAATATCGAAGCGACGCGACATCGGCTTCCGAAACCACGGCCGCCGCTCTGTCTCGCTCCGACGAGGCTTATTCCAACGAAACTGGCGTCAATCTCGACGAAGAGCTGACGCTCCTTCTCGACATCGAACAATCCTACAAGGCAGCGACGAAGATCCTGAACGTGATCGACGAGATGTTCCAGTCGCTCCTCGATATAGCGAGCTAATCATGAAAGCCTCTTTTGTCTCATCATCGGCGATGCAGAGCGTACTCAGGCTCACCATCAGCCAGTCGCAAAGCAAGCTGCAACAGGCCTCGACGGAGGCGACGACGGGAACCTACGCCGATATCGGTGTCTCCCTCGGCGCCGGCGCCGCGAAGTCGATCAATCTCACCAGCGCCATCGCCCAGACGGACTCGTTCAAGACGAGCAATTCCGTCGTCGCACTGCGCATGGAAGCATCGCAAACTGCTCTTTCGAGCCTCAAGGATGCTGGCGACAGCCTGGTCACCAACCTGACCGCGCTCCAGGCAAGCCAGGATACGACGAGCATCGCCGTTGCCCTGCAATCGGCCAGTTCCACAATTTCGCAGCTGATCTCGACGGCAAACACATCGGTCAACGGCGAATACCTGTTCGGCGGAACGAACCTCGACAGCCAGCCCCTGACCGATCAGTCGTCCGCAGTCTCGGATACGATCGTCACGGCGCTCACCGATTATGCAACCGGTCTCGGAAAAAACGTCAACGAGCTGACGGGCGAGGAAATCGGCAGCTTCATCACCGATACGGTCGAGCCGATGTTCTCCGAAAGCAGCTGGGCGGACGCTTCGAGCGGCTGGTCGAGCGCATCGAGCACCGACATGACCAGCCGGATCAGCGCATCGGAAACCATCACCTCGTCGACCACCGCCAATTCCGAAGGCATGCGTTACCTGGCACTTGCCTCCGTCGTCGTCTCCGCCCTCTTCGGCCAGGATCTGAGCTCGGACGCGCAGAGCACCGTCGCATCCAAGGCGATAGGCTACGCGGCCCAGGCGACTTCGGGCATCGTGACGCAGCAGAGCGAGCTCGGCCTCTCGCAGGAGCGGCTCGAAAAGGCAAATGACGCGCTCGACGCCCAGTCGAGCCTGCTGCAAGGAAAGCTCGTCGACCTGCAGGGGGTCGACACCTATGAGGCTTCGACGCTCGTCAACCAGCTGCAGACACAGCTGGAAACCGCCTACACGCTCGTCTCGAAACTCCAGAATCTCAGCCTGGTCAACTATCTCTGACGGATTGAAAATGCGCGAACTCAAGCGGCCGCAGATACCGGCCTTAAGAAACGAGCCAAACACGTCCTGCTCCGAAATCGTGGCGGAAGCAGCCTTCGCGCTTGCCTCCGGCATCATCGATACGATCCCATTCGTCGGTTGCAAGCTCGACGAGCAGCAGGTGCGGGCGTGGCCGCGATCAGGTGTCTTCACCGATGACGGCGTCGAAATGACCACCACGCCGCCTGAAATATTCGAGCTTTGCGAGCTGCTGGCAGGCCATATCGAAAAGGGTGCGGCATTCGACGTCTTCGAGGTTTTCCACAAGATTGCGCGGATCGACCGGCTGATCGACTGGAGCCACGGGGCGGTGCTCTCGCCCGAGCCCCATCCGGTAACGCATTGACAGAAGGCGCGAAACATCTTCCCTATGGCGGCACGATCGCGGCCAGGTTGGCAGGAAGTGCGGCGTAGGCCGATCTTGCATGGGCTACTCCGTTGCGGCATTCCGGACTTTGTCATAGGAGAGTGAAGGCGGCTATCGAAGTCTGCCGGCAATGGTCTTTCAGAGACCGAGTGTGTTCTTGATGTCGAAGCCGCGCGCGAAGCTACCCTTCTCCGAAGAGACCTTGCAGGCCATGCTCGTCCGCGTGCTGCGTCCGCTGGTGAAGCTCGCACTCGCTTCCGGCTTCAACTTCACCGCCTTTTCGGCCATTCTTCGCCGGCTCTATATCGAGGTTGCCGAAAAGGAATTCGCGCTGCCGAACAAGCAGCAGACGGACAGCCGCATCTCGCTTCTGACAGGCGTGCATCGCAAGGACGTCAACCGGCTACGCGGACAGGAGATCTCGACATCGTTGCTGACTGTCGGCGTCTCGCAAACGAGCCGCATCCTTGCCCGATGGCTGGCCGACCCGCTCTATTGCGATGCCGAGGACAGGCCGAGCGCCCTGCCCCGAACCACAAGCGACGGCAGCCCTTCATTCGAAAGCCTGGTGAGCGATATCACCAAGGATGTCCACCCCCGCTCCATCCTGGACGACTGGCTGGACAGGGGCATCGTCGTTCTCGATGAGGACGGCCGCGTCCGGCTCGACCTCTCATCGATCGTCCCGAATGCCGGCGACGACGCCCGCCGGCATTATTTCACCCGCAACCTTCGCGACCACGTGCAGGCCTCCGTCACCAACCTGATGAATGACCCTCCGCCCTATTTCGAACGCGCGGTTCATTATGACGGCATATCTGCCGCGCTCGCCGCCCGGCTCGATGCGCTCGCGCGCGAGGAAGCGATGGCGCTGCTCCTGAAGCTCAACAAGGTCGCCCATCAGGCGATCAAGGAGGATCCCGGCGGCAACAGCCGCTGGATCGCGGGGCTCTATGTCATGACCGAAGAGGGTGAGACGGGTCTCCAGGCAGGCGCCGCTTCCAAGACGGAGGCGGACGAATGAGCCCGTCGATGATCTCGAGAAGACAGTTTCTGCTGGCCGGCATAGCGCTTCAGACCTTGAAGCCGGGATTTGCCGCCGCGCAGTCGACCAGCACCAACGATCATGGAATCGGCGGGTCCGGCACCTCCATCCAGGGCGGCGGCGAGAATGAAGACCACGGCATCGGCGGAACCGGCATCGTCGGGACCATCCAGGGTTTTGGCAGCATCATCGTCAACGGCATCCACATACCGTTCAGCGCGACCACGCCGATCGAGATCGATGGACGGCGTGTTCCTGCAAGCGCGATGAAGGTCGGCCATGTCGCGCGGGTGCTGCTGAAGGGAAAGCGCGCCGCCCGCATCACGATCGTCAGCGAGGTCCAGGGCCGCATCGACCGGTTGAGCAAGGCTTCGATAACCATCCTTTCGCAAACCGTCGACACATCCGGTCTGGCGACGAAGGGCCTGCGGAAAGGCAAGCGGGTCGCCGTCTTCGGCATCCGCAAACCAGACGGCACAATCGTAGCCCGGCGCATCGAAACCCGCTCCGTCTCGGATGGCGCTCATGTCCGCGGCGTCCCCGTCAAGAGCGGCAATCGCGTCCTGATCGGCGGCCTTTCGCTCGGAGGCGCGCACCGCCAATTGGTCGGCAAGCAAACCGTCGTGCATCTCAAGACAGCGGCTGATCGGTTGGCGATCACCCGCATTCAGCCCGAACCGGTAGTGCCGGGCCTCAAACGCGGTACCGTCAATATCGAAACTTTCCGGGCGAGCGACAAGGACGGACCGAGGTCAGGTCCCGGGGGTTCGCCACCTTTCGGATCGATGCGGCTATCCCCGGATGGTCACGGCTTCGTTGATATCGGCGTGCGGGATTCGAACAGACTGACCGACTTTCCAAACCCGCATCCTCCCGGGGGCATCGATTCCCGGCCGCCACGCGGCTTCTGGGATGGTCCGCCGCATGATCACTCGCCCTTTGGCAGAGCCGGTCCTGACGGCTTTTCCGGCCCGGGCGGACCGGGACCAGGGCCCGGGGCGGGGCCGGGACCGAATGGTCCGCCGCCGGGGCCGCCGCCTGGACCACCACCGGATTTTCCGGGCCAGCCCTGACGGTGTAACTGAACATTTGACAAATGGGAAAATTTCCCATTTATTGGCCCTGCGATCCTTCGTTCGGATGATTCCGAAATAGGGCTTGCCGATTGGCTAACGGGTACCGCCCCACACCCGCTAGCCAATCGTTGATCTCCCATTGCCCGACCGTCAAACACCGCGTTCCCCGAGTAGCCTCACCATGGATGGCTCCCTCCGCCCGAAGGCCTATCCGAACCAAACCCTCGTCGCCCAAGAGGAACAGACATTGCTTTTGCTGGAACGCAAACCCGAGATGCCGATGGAGATGGACGAACCGAACATCGTCACAACCTGGGAAAACCGCACGCAAATCATCGAGATCATGCATCGCGCCCGCGAGATGAGCCAGGAATTCCAGGATCTCTGGAATAATAGCGGCGGAATGGGCCGACTCAGCCAGGACGATACGGATAAGCTGATCGAGCTTCTGCGGGAAATCGGCGACCTGAATGAAATGCTGAAATGCCTGGCCTAGCGGACAGGCCGGTAGGGACGTCAGAAGTCCCATGGAGAAATCAGGCGATCGTCACGATCGACAGGGCCAATTCAGAATCATGACGGACAGGCCAAGCGATCACGGCTTCGTTGGGCGATTTTCTAAAAGGTTCCGAAACAACATTGGTATCGAGAAAATCAAAGCTCAATGTCCTTATGAAGCTGCTTGCCGTCCTTGATGACGGCTTCAAGATCGATGTCCGTCCCGCTTTACTGAGAAAGCCGGGGCATAGAAAGGACATCGCCGGCTCTCGCTCGGCTCCGCGTATTTCATAGGATTCCAGAGCCCGCTCGACAATGTCGGCTATCGAGCGATTTTCGCGGCGGGCTAGACGGTGCGCTAGATCCCGCGCCTTTGCGCTGCGTACGGAAAGCTGCGGTTCGGCCATCTGATCTCCTTGCAACGAACATAATGTTTTCCGCGCCAGCCATCAAAGAAGATGGCTGGCTGAACAGCTATAGAGCTGATCATCCCAATTTTGGACGGCTGCTCGATCCTGGACAGTTAGTCGACTTCGCATCCGAATAAGAAGTTAACCATATTTCAGTGTTCTCGCGAAATAATGACATACGTAGATCAGGCATCTCGAAGAAGAGAAGCAAAAAGTTATTTGGAGAGAGTCTTGGCATTTACCATTGCGCGCAGCCTGGTGGCGTTTGGCATCGCCGTTTCAGCCGGTCTTTTCATGTCGATTGGATTGCAGCAATCGGCGCTTGAAAGGCTGAAGGTCAACGGCCCGGTTTACGAGCAGGTCGTCTACGGCAAGGATCTCATCGCCGATATATTGCCGCCGCCCCTCTTCGTGGTCGAATCCTACATGCTCTCCTTCGAGGCGAGCAAATTCCCCGAACTCACCGATACGAATCTCGCGAAGATCGCCAATCTGAAAGCCGCTTACGACGACCGCCGCGCCTATTGGAAGTCCACCCGGCTGCCGCAGGCTTTGAAGGACGAGCTTGAAAACGATGTGCTGACCAAGGGCGATGCATTCTGGGACGTGATGAACCGCGAGATTATCCCGGCGCTGAAAGCCAAGGATGAAGACAAGGCGCACGGCGCGATCGAGCAATTGCGCGTCGCCTTCCATACGCACCAGGATGCTGTGGAGAAGCTCGTCGCAGATTCCGACGCTTTCCTGAAGGCCGAGGAAAAGAACGCAGCTTCGGAAATCGTGACCTGGACGATCTGTGCGGGCGCTGCCGGCTTCGGCTCCTTCGCTCTGCTGCTGGCGGGGCTCTATCTCCTGCGCCGCCGGGCAATCGTGCCGCTCGACGGCATGAAGGCCTATATGCGCAATCTTGCCGAGGGCGATTTTTCAACCGAAGTTCCCTATGCGAACCGTTCAGACGAGATCGGCGCCATGTCCAAGGCAGTCGCGGTCTTCCGTTGCAATGCGCTGGAACGCCAGGACGCGCAGAAGCGCGAAGCGGCCCTTCGCGATGCCGAATTCGAACGCGAGCGCAGCCAGATGGCCGAGAAGGCGGCCGAGGAGCGGACACGCGAAACGGTTATCAACGAGTTGACATATGGCCTGGACCAGCTGTCGCACGGCAATCTTGATTGCCGTATCACGACATCCTTTGCCGCCGCCTATGAGAGCTTGCGCGCCAAGTTCAACGACAGCATGAACGCGCTTTCCGCCTCGATGGCGGAGGTCGCCCAGACCTCCAGGCAGGTCGGCAGCTCCTCCGCCGGCATCACGAATGCCGCCGACAGCCTTGCATTGCGTACCGAACAGCAGGCAGCGATGCTTGAAGAGGCTACGAGCGCGCTCGGCGAAATGAACGCCAAAGCCAAGGACGCTTCGAACCATGCCGGCAAGGCGACCGGCATGATGGCCGAGACGCGCAGCAGCGCCGAACATTCGGCCGCCATCGTTCGCGATGCGATCGCTGCCATGCAGGAGATCGAAGGTTCGTCCGCCCAGATCGGCGAGATCGTCAACGTCATCGACGAGATCGCCTTCCAGACCAACCTTCTGGCGCTCAACGCCGGCGTCGAAGCCGCCCGCGCGGGCGAAGCGGGCAAAGGCTTCGCCGTTGTAGCGCAGGAAGTACGTGAGCTCGCCCTCCGTTCGGCCAATGCCGCCAAGGAGATCAGATCTCTGATTTCCACGTCATCGTCTCAGGTTTCCACCGGCGTGGAGCTTGTCAACCGCACCGGCAAGGCGCTTATGGAAATCGAAGGCCAGGTCGAGCAGGTCGCCGGCCTGATCGCCCGCATCGTTTCGGTTTCCTCCGAGCAGGCGGTGGCGATCGGGGCAATCAATGCCTCCGTCAATGCGCTCGACGAGGTCACACAGCGCAACGCCGCCATGGCCGCGGAAACCGTCTCAGCCTGCCGCGCGCTCGGTGGCCAGACGCAGACGCTGGAAGGGATTGTCGGTCGCTTCCAGACCGATGCGGCAGCTGCCGGGTCAAGAGCGCGGAAGGCAGCTTGATGTTGATCGGAAGATGACATTCATCTCACGCGCCGCCGTCGTTTCAGTTCGTCACAATCGCCACGACCCCAACGCAATCGCCTGATTTGACCAGGCCTGGGAAATGCCGCGCACAGAGAATACCGTCCATGGCGGCACGGATCTCGCGCGGCGCCTCACCCGTCCTGCCCGTCGGATAGATGCGAGCGATGACGGCATCCTTGGCGACCGCTTCACCGAGATCGATCGCGGGTTCGATCAATCCGCCTTGTTCAGCGAAAGAGAAACAGCGGCCATCCGGCATATCCAGCCAGATCGTTGGCCCGGTATCGACGGCGCCGGCGACGATACCGGCATGCCGCAGCACGTTCATGGTGCCGCGTTTGGCGATCGCCGCACTTCTGGCCGTGGCGGTACCTCCACCGCCCAGCTCGGTCGTGATGAAGATCTTGCCCATTTCCTCGGCCGCCGTGTCATACATGCCGACCGCATCGATCTCCAGCATCTTCATCGAATAGGGTGCGGCAAAGGCTGTCACGAAATCGAAAGCCTGCGCCTCCTGTTGTTTGTTCGGCAGGATGTGCGCTGCGCAGAACGGCAGAAAATCGAGCGTCTTGCCGCCGGAGTGGAAGTCGAGCACGAGATCCGCCATCGGCAGAAGCACACGCTGGAAATAATCGGCGATCTTTTCCGTCACCGTGCCGTCCGGACGACCCGGGAAGCTGCGGTTCATGTTGCCTCTGTCGATCGGCGAGGTCCGGGTTCCCGCAAGGAATGCTGGGTAATTCATTGCCGGCACGATGATGACAGCGCCGCTCACCTCCTCTGCCCGCAGCGAGCGGGCGAGATCGAAAAGCGCAATCGGTCCCTCGTACTCGTCGCCATGATTGCCGCCGGTCAGGATCGCCGTCGGTCCCTTGCCGTTCCTGACGACCGTTATCGGAACCATCACCGAGCCCCAAGCGGAATCGTCGCGGCTGTAGGGCAGCCTCAGGAACCCGTGCTGGACGCCTTCGGCGGCGAAATCCACCGTCGCGCTGATCGGCGACGGCCGCAAGCCAGTCTCTGTCATGACAGCCTCAATCCTTGACCATCAGCTTGCGCGGCACGTTGGCGAGGCATTCGACACCGCTCTCGGTGATGAGGATGCTCTCCGTCGTTTCGAAACCCATATCCTCGAGCCAGAGGCCGGTCATGAAATGGAAGGTCATGCCGGGCTTCAACTCGGTCCGATCGCCCGGCCGCAGGCTCATGGTGCGCTCGCCCCAATCCGGCGGATAGGAAAGCCCGATCGGGTAACCCGTGCGGTTGTCCTTGACGATTCCATATTTCTTCAGCACCGCGAAGAAGGCGTTGGCGATATCCTCGCAGCTATTGCCGGGTCTGGCGACAGCAAGACCGGCTTCCATGCCTTCCAACGTCGCTTTCTCGGCGTCGAGAAAGGCCTGCGTCGGCTTGCCGAGGAAGACGGTACGCGACAGCGGCAGATGGTAGCGGTTGTAGCAGCCGGCGATCTCAAAAAAGGTGCCCTCCCCCTTTTTCAACGGCCGATCGTCCCAGGTTAGATGCGGTGCGGATGCTTCGACGCCGGACGGCAGCAGCGGCACGATGGCCGGATAGTCGCCGCCGATGCCGTCGACACCGCGGGTGCCGGCGTCATAGATTTCCGCTACCAGATCGCACTTGCGCATGCCGACCTCGATCTTGTCGAAGATGCGGGCGTGCATGGCTTCCACGATCCGGGCCGCATTGCGCATGTACTTGATTTCGGTCTCGCTCTTGACCGCGCGCTGCCAGTTGACCAGCGCGGTTGCGTCGACGAAGCGCGCATTCGGCAGATGTCTCTGCAGCGCGGCGAAGGCGGCGGCAGAAAACCAGTAATTGTCCATCTCGACGCCGATCGTCAGCTTGGCGAAGCCGCGCTCCGTCAGGATGCCGGAGAGGTAATCCATTGGATGACGCTCGGTCGACTGCACGTAGTGATCGGGATAGCCGACGATATTGTCGTGCGCGAGATAGGCGGTGAGCTTAGCGCCGTTGGCGTCCTGACCGCGGCCGAACCAGATCGGCTCGCCTTGCGGCGGCACGATCACCGCCTGGTGCACGTAGAAGGACCAACCGTCATAACCGGTCAGCCAGGCCATGTTCGAGGGATCGCTGACAACAAGCAGGTCCACACCCTTCGCTTCCATGGCACGCCGTGTTTTTTCCAGCCGCGCGGCATATTCGCCGAGCGAGAACTTCAGATTGGGCTGGGTCATGTTTCTTCCCTTCTTTTCCGGCGCCGCGCCGGTCAGCTTTCGAACGTGGTTCCTGCCTTCATCGCGCCGGCGCGGGCGAAGGCGAGGGTGGCGATAGCGGTGTCCTGGATGCCGGTGCCGGTGAGGTCCGCAATGGTGATCTGGTCGCTGCTCGTCCTGCCTGGCGTCCGGCCGGAAACGATCCGGCCGAGTTCGGCGAAATCCGCATCGGCCGCGACCAGACCGGCTTCGATTGCGTGGTGCAGCTCGCCGAGGCGGCGCGTCTGTTTCAGGCTGTCGGCGACGTAGAGGCCGGCCCGGGCGATGGCCGCGGGATCGATTTCGTTTTTGTGCTCCGCATCCGACCCCATCGCCGTCAGATGCTGTCCGGATTCGAGCCACCCGGCTTCGACGATCGGTTTTTGCGCAGGCGTGGTGGTCACGATAATATCGGCACTGGAGATTGCCTCTCTCGGATCCGACGTAGCGATGACGGGAAATCCGAGTTCCCCGCTCAATTCGGCCGCTGCCTTCTGCGCCTTGGCGGCATCCCGCGCCCAGATCCTGGCCTCGGCGATAGGCCGCACCAGCGTCAGTGCTTCGAGCTGCAGCCGAGCCTGCATGCCAGCGCCGAAAATTGCGGCCACGCTGGAGTCTTGCCGTGACAGGTATTTCGCAGCGACGGCGCCGGCTGCCGCGGTGCGCACATCGGTAAGATAGCCATTGTCCAGAAGCAGCGCCTGCACCAGGCCGGTCCGGCAGGACAGCAGCACCATCATGCCATTGGTGCTCGGCAGGCCGATCGTTGGATTGTCGAAGAAACCGGGGCTGATCTTGATGGCGAAACCTTCAATGCCCGGTACATAGGCGGTCTTCACATCGACCTCCCCCCGATACTCCGGAATGTCGAGCCGCAAAATCGGCGGCATGGCGACCGCCTTCGTTGCAAGCGCCGCGAAAGCCTGCTCGATACAGGCGACCGCATCGCGATCGAGCACCACGATCTTGCGCAGTTCCGCTTCCGTCAGAATGATCATGCGGTTCATGGGCCATCCTCCTCGAATGCCGCACCCTCGCCGTTGATCACCCGGCGGTGCTGTTCCATGTCGACATTCCGCCCGGAAAGGATCGCAACGATCGGGCCGCCGGAGCTGATCTTTTCCGCCAGCAGCGCTGCTATTCCGACAACTCCCGCGCCCTCGACGATCTCGCGCTCGCAGGCATAGGCATGGCGCACGCCTGCGGCGATCTCCGCCTCCGTCAGCAGGACGACATCGTCGAGAAGCGCCTGGCACATGCTGAAAGTCACGCGATTGTCGAGGCCGATGCCGCCGCCGAGCGAGTCCGCGAGGCTTCTCACCTCCTCGACCTGCACCGGCCGTCCGGCATCGAGGCTCGCTTTCATCGCGGCGCCGCGTTCCATCGTCAGGCCGATCACTCTCGTTTTCGGATTGACGCCCTTGATCGCAGCGGCAACGCCCGCAGCAAGACCGCCGCCCGAGAGCGGCACCAGAACCGTGGCTGTCTGCGGCAATGCGTCGACGATCTCGAGCCCCAGCGTCCCCTGCCCGGCTACGACAGCCGGATGGTCAAAAGGCGGAACCATCACCAGCCCTTGCTCTCGCACCAACCGGTCCACCTCCTCCTGCGCCTCGTCCTGTGATCGACCGACGATGCGCACATCGGCGCCGAGACGGCGGATTTCGGAAACCTTGTTCTCCGGCACCAGCCGCGACATGCAGATCGTCGCGACTATGCCTTGTGCCTTCGCCGCATGGGCAAGTGCCCGGCCGTGATTTCCCGTCGAGGCGGCGACGACGCCGCGCACGCGCTCCGCCGGCGACAATGACGCCACCGCATTGGTCGCTCCACGAAGCTTGAAGCTACCCGTCGTCTGATGATGTTCGAGCTTCAGCCAAACCGGAACACCCGCGATCTCGCCGAGCGATGCCGACGACACGATCGGCGTTTCCACAACACGGCCGGCGATCCGATGCGCCGCCGCACGGATATCCTCCATCGAAATTGGCAGGACGCCCCTCATGCGCTCAGCCTTCCCCATAGGGTCTGGTCATCAACTGACCGAGCTCAGGCCGCGCCTGATCATCGCCACAGAGCCGCAGACAGGCCCAGGCGGTGGCGAGATTGCTGGTCACCACCGGCTTGCCGGTCGCCGCTTCGATGCGGGCGGCGACCTGTGCGGCGCGCACGGCAGTGCAGGAAATGAATAGTGCGTCGGATTGCGGCGCCAGCGCCTGGTTCGCGAAGGCTGCAATCTCGTCCGGCGCAATCCGTGCCATCTGGCGATCGTCGCTGAGGCCGAGGCAGGTAAAGCGGTCGATCGCAAAACCGAGTCGGCTGAAATAATCCGCCATCGGCCGGCTGGTTTCGACCGTATAAGGCGTCAGCACGGAAATCCGCCTGGCGCCGCACGCCTTCAGGGCTTTGACAGCAGCCGCCGTTGGCGTCACCACCGAAGCACCCGGCTTGGCCGCCTGGATCGCTTCCTCGACCTTGCGGTCACCGATGACGACCGAGGCGGAGGTGCAGGAATACATGACGGCATCCAGCGTCTCGCCCGGCAGAATGAGCCCTGCGCCTTGCGTCAGCGAAGGCTGCATCTTCAGAAGATTTTCCGGTGTCACCGGATTGGCGTAGTGGATGCGGCTGACATAGACGCCGATACGGTCGCTGGCGACCATCCGCCGGAAGTCGACTTCCGTCGTGTGGTCGGTCGCCAGGATGACGAGGCCGATGCGCTTTTCCAGCGGCCGGTCGTCCAGCCGTGGCAGTCGGCCGGCGGGAATGATCTCGATCGATGTCGTCATGTCAGTCATCCACCCTGGCATAGCGCTCCTCGAGCCAGCGCAATCCGAGAACCGAAATCAAGCTGATGACGAGGAAAAAGACGCCGACGAGCGTCATGGGTTCAATATAGCGATAGTTGCTATTGGCGATGCTTTTGGCCTGGTTCATCAATTCCAGCACGGTGATCGCCGACAGCAGCGGCGTTTCCTTGAACATGGCGATGAAGTAATTGGCGAGCGCCGGGATCATCGGCGGGATCGCCTGCGGCAAGATCACGTGGATCCAGGCCTGGCGCGTCGTCAGATTGGTGGCCTTGGCCGCCTCCCATTGTCCGCGCGAAACGTTCTCGATGCCGGCGCGATAGACCTCGGCCGTATAGGTCGCATAGTGAATGCCCATGCCGATGACGCCGGCGGTGAGCGGCGACAGCCGGATGCCGATATCCGGCAGGACGTAGAAGATGAAGTAGAGCTGCACCAGCAGCGGCGTACCGCGGATGAATTCCGAGACGAAGCCGACAGTTGTGGAAATGGCGGCGACAGGTGACCGCCGCGCGATGGCAAGCGCGAGGCCTGCGACCATGGCGACAGCAGCGCCGAGGATGGTCGCGAGAATGGTGATCTTGAACCCTTCGAGAAGGGTCGGCATGATCTGCCAGACGAAATCCCAATCCCATTCCATATGATCAGGTCCTCATGCCGTCGAGGCCGCGTGTCATCCGTCGCTCCAACAGGCGCATCGCCGCCGAGATGGCGGAGGCCATGAGGAAATAGAGGATGAGGATCGTTGCGAAGGGCACCAGCGTATTGCCGGTCTGCGCCCGCACCACTTGCGCCTGAAAGGTCATGTCGGTCAGCGAGATCAGCGACACGACGGCCGTGCCCTTCAAAAGCTCGATCGCATTGTTGCAGAAGGTCGGCAGCATCAGCGGCAACGCCTGCGGCAGTATGACGTGGCGCATGCGCTGGTATCGCGACAGATTGAGCGCGATGCAGGCTTCGGATTGTTCGCGCCCGACCGCCTTGACGGCGCCACGCACCACCTCCGCCCCATAGGCGCCGACATTCAGACCGAGCGCCAGCACGCCCGCCTGCAGCGGCGTCAGCGTCAATCCCGCGAAGGGCAGGACGAAATAGACCCAGAAGAGCTGGACGAAGATCGAGGTGCCGCGAAAGAATTCGATATAGGCGGTCGCCAGAGCCCGGAGGGCAAAGAAACGCGACAGGCGGGCGAGACCGGCCAGGAAGGCCATGACGAGCGCCAGCGCCGAGCCCATGATCGTCAGCTCGAGCGTCACCAGGGCGCCTTGAAGGATCAGTGTCAGATAGCCGGACCAGACCGACATCGGCAGCTCACTTCTCTGGAGATGGTGCGAAGGGCAAACCGGCCATGGCGGGAGCATGGCCGGCTGCTTACGTCAGGTTACTTGGCGGCGGCGCAGAGCTTTTCGCGGCTCGTCGACATCGCCGCCTTGGCCGAGAAGCCATAGGGTTCGATGATCTTGGCGAATTCGCCCGATTCCTTCAGCTTCTTCAGCTCGACGTCGAAGGCGTCGCGAAGCGCAACGTCCTGCTTGCGGAAGGCGGCGCCGTCGCAATAGACCGGCGCATTGACGACGGGGGCGACGGTTTCGAGGTTCGGATCGTTCGCCTTGGTCAACAGGTCGTGGATCGACAGGACCGGCAGCGAATAGACGTCGATGCGGCCGTCCTGAAGCATCTTGATGCCGCTCTGCCCGTCCGGAACCACGATGACGCGGTCACGCGGCACGCCGGCTTCCAGCGCCAGCTTCTCTTCCGTGCCGCCGCCCGGCGCGCCGATCTTGGCGTTCGGGTTGTCGGCGATATCCTTGTAGCTGGTCAGCTTCAGCGGGTTGCCCTTCTTCAGAGCAAAGGCTTCAGCGTCGCACAGGATCGGTTCGGAATAGGCGACGGCATTGCAGCGTTCGGGCTTCATGAAGAGGCCCGCCGTAATTGCATCGTGTCGGCCGGCCTGCAGGCCGGGAATCATCGCGCCGTACTCGGAGATCGAGGCGACCACTTCCTTGACGCCGAGCTTCTCGAAGATCACCCGCGCCACATCGGGCGCAGCACCCGAGACCTTGCCGTCGGCGCCGACCGCCGTGAACGGCGGCTCGTTGGCGATGGCGATACGGGCAAAGCCCTGCTCCTTCAGCTGTTCGAGCTTGTCATCGCCGGCGCAAGCCTGGCCGGCTGCTGTCATCAGCAGGGCCGACAGGCCGATGGCGCTCAAAAAATATCCTGTTTTCATCGTTCCCAACTCCTCTGGCTTTCCTTGCGCTTTATTTTGCGGGCAATGTCGGATCTCAGACGCGGTGCCCTGCCGCGATGACCTTGCGCAGGAAGGTCTGCGTCCTCTCCTGCGTCGGATTGCGAAAAATGTCGCCGGGCTTGCCTTCCTCGACGATCCTGCCGCGATCGAAGAACAGAACGCGGTCGGCAAAGTCATGGGCAAAACCCATCTCGTGGGTGACGAGCAGCATCGTCATGTCGGTCTCGGAGGCGAGTCGGCGCATGACGTTCAGCACCTCCTCGACCAGCTCCGGATCGAGCGCCGAGGTCACCTCGTCGAACAGCATGATCTTCGGCGACAGCGCCAGCGCCCGGGCGATGGCAACTCGCTGCTTCTGCCCGCCCGAAAGCTGCGCCGGGACGCTTTTAGCCTTATCGGCCAAGCCGACCATGTCGAGTAATTCCATAGCCCGCTTTTCGGCTTCGCGCCGCTTGACGCCCTTGGTCAGCATCGGCGCCAGCGTCACATTATCGAGCACACATTTGTGCGGGAACAGGTTGAAGTGCTGGAAGACCATGCCGATCTTCTCGCGCATGCGATGCAGATGCCGTTCATCGGCCGCCACCAGCCCGTTGCCGTTCGGCATATGATAGAGCTGCTCGCCATCGACCTCGATATGGCCGCCGCCGATCGTCTCGAGCGTCATCAGGATGCGCAGGATCGTCGTCTTGCCGGAGCCGGACGGCCCGATCAGCGCCAGCTTCTCACCCGGCATGACATTCATCGACAGGCCGTCCAGCACGGTCAGCGGGCCGTATTTCTTGACGATGTTGTCGATGCGGATGATAGGCGCAGGCATTCATGTCTCTCCTTGTTGAGACAAGCAATGACCTAACGATGACGGCGCTCGAAAATCATGTCAATTCGTAAAATAATATCATGACAATTATTCTGCGCCTGCCCGCAAATGAGGCGCCGGCCTCAAATCGCGAGCAGCAGCTCTTCGGGATTTCCCTGTGCCAGTGAGGCAACGATCCCCAGTCCCGTCCGCAGCTCGCCTTCCGTCGTCGAGCCGAGCGAGATGCGCACCGCCGGCGTCCACCCGTGATCGCCGGTGCGGAAGGATTTGCCCGGCGCGATCGCCACGCCGCGCAGCCTTGCCTGCGACACGAAACCATCCTCCGTATGGCTGCCGGAAAGCGGCAGCCAGACGTGCAGGCTTTGCGGGTGCGTTCGATAGGACAGGCCGGCCAGCATCTCCGCCGCGATCGCATGGCGTCCGACAAGGGCGCGGCGCTGCCAGTTGACGAGTTCCATCGCCGTGCCGTCGCTGACCCAGCGCGTGGCGATTTCGGCCATCGCCGGCGTCGCCATCCAGCTGGAGACCAGATGCCGGTTGGCAACGGCGGCGACATAGCGGTCGGGCGCAACGAGATAGCCGATCCTGAGACCCGGAACGGTGATCTTCGTGAAGCTCGTGACGTAAAGCGTCCGCTCCGGCGCGAAGGCGGCCATCGGCGGCGCGCGGTCCTCGATCATCGGCCCGAGAATGTCGTTTTCGATGATCGCTATGTCATGCTTGGCGGCCACGGCGGCGAGCGCCTGCCGGCGCTCTGCGCTCATCAGCGCCGCCATCGGATTGATCACCGACGGCTGAAGGAAGATCGCCCGGATCGGCCCCGTCCGGCAGGCCTCGTCCAGCGCTTCGGGAATCATGCCCTCCTCGTCGATCGCCAGCCCCTCGAGATGCAGGCCGAGATAGGTGGAGAGAGGCACCAGCGTATGATGGCTGATCGCCTCGGTCGCAATGGTCGAACCGGGCGGGGCGACGCTCATCAGCGCCACGGTCATGCCCGATGTCGCGCCATTCGTCAGGCTGATGTTCAGCGGCGATACGTCGAGGCCGCAGCGCGCCAGCCATTCCGTGGCAACGACGCGATGGCGGGGAAAGACCATGTTCGGCCGGAACGACAGGGCCGAGCTCGACGGCAGATTTTCGGAGAGCCAGCCAAAGGCCTGGCGCAGCCTTTCCAGATGAATCTGCTCGCAGACCGGTTTGAGGATAGAGAGATCGATGACCTCGCCCAGCCGTTCCGGCAGATAAGGCGGTTCCGGCTCGCGCGGCCGCGTCTGCACGAAGCTGCCGCGTCCGATCTCGCCTGATATCAGCCCGCGGCGGCTCAGCTCGTCATAGGCGCGGCTCACCGTCTGCACGGAAAGATGCAGATCGTCGGCCAGCTTGCGATGCGGCGGCAATTGCATGCCGTCGGCGAGCTTGCGGTCGGTGATCGCATTGGCGATCTGCTCGGCGAGCGAGAGATAGGCGGGCCGGCGGAGTTGCGAGGGATCAGGGCGCCAATTTGTCATGATTTCAACACTGCTGAAAATCAGTTCAATTGACAATGGCAAAATGCGCTTCCATTGTCTTTTCACCGCGTTTGAAATGATTTCTTGCTAAAGAAAGCGCCATGAAGCTCGACGCCATCGACTTGCGCATCCTCGACGCCGTCCAGCACGACGGCCGCATCACCAAGCTGGCGCTCGCCGAAAAGGCAGGGCTGTCGCCGACGCCGTGCTGGATGCGGCTGCGCAAGCTCGAAAAGGCGGGGATCATTACCGGCTACCACGCCCGGATCGCACCGCGGCGCATAGCGCCGGTGGCCAGCGTGATGATGGAGGTGACGCTCGCCAATCATCGCCAGGCCGATTTCGAGCGTTTCGAGCGCGCCGTTGCCGCAACCCCCGAGATCGTCGCCTGCTGGTCGGTCGGCGGCGGCGTCGACTATATCCTGAAAATCATGGCAGCCGATATCGACGCCTATCAGCGGCTGGTCGACGGTCTTCTCGACCGCGAACTCGGCATCGATCGCTACTTCACCTACATTGTCACCAAGACCGTGAAGGAGGAAACGGTCCTTCCGGTCTCTTCCCTCGCCGCCTCCGGCGAGGAGCAGAGCGCCTCGTAGACAATCTCTCTAGCAGGCGGCCGCCCTTTAGACCGTCTGTCTCTTTCCGCCTTCGGCAAAGGACAATCTCTCGTCCGCTCTTGTGCAAGACTTGCGTCAACCCGCAACGAGGAGATTGGACATGCCCGCCGTGTTTGCCCGCCCCGACTATCATGATGCGCTGTCACGGCTTGCCGACCGTCACCTCCTGCGCGATCTCGCCTATATCGGTGGCCGGTGGATTGCCGGGGCGGGCAAGAGTTTCGCCGTGACCGATCCGGCCTCTTCGGCAACACTGGCCTGGGTTGCGAGCCTGGGTGCGGAGGAGACGGCGATGGCGATCGATGCGGCGTCGCGCGCCTTTGCCGCGTGGCGCGCGATGCTGCCGCAGCAGCGCGCAGCGATCCTGCGCAAATGGCATGAGCTGATGCTCGCGGCCAGAGAGGACCTGGCGCTGATCATGACGCTGGAACAGGGCAAGCCGCTTGCCGAAGCGCGTGGTGAGATCGACTACGCCGCCTCCTTCATCGAGTGGTATGCCGAAGAAGGCAAGCGGCTAAACGCCGAAAGCGTCACCAGCCATCTGCCAGGGGCGGAAATGATCGTCCGGCGCGAGCCGCTTGGGGTCGTCGGCGTGGTCACGCCCTGGAATTTCCCTTCCGCCATGCTCACCCGCAAAGCGACCGCAGCCCTTGCCGCCGGCTGCACGATCGTCGCCCACCCCTCCTCGGAAACGCCGCTTTCTGCCCTTGCGCTTGCCGAGCTCGGCGAAAGGGCCGGCATTCCCGCCGGCGTCTTCAACGTAGTCACCGGCCATGCCGCAACGATCGTCGGACGGATGTGCAGCGATAGCCGCCTGCGCGCCATGAGCTTCACCGGTTCGACCGAGGTTGGCCGCCTGATCGCCGCCCAGTGCGCGCCGACCATGAAGCGGCTGGTAATGGAACTCGGCGGGCACGCGCCGCTGATTGTCTTCGACGATGCCGATGTCGCGAAAGCCGTCGAGATTGCCGTCGACGCCAAGTTTGCCACGTCAGGCCAGGATTGCCTTGCTGTCAACCGCATCTTCGTCCAGCGACGCATCGCCGATGCTTTCGCCAAGGCTTTTGCCGCACGGATCACTGCACTGAAGGTCGGCGCAGGCATCGAGGCTGAAAGCGAACTCGGGCCGCTGATACATGAACGCGCCGTCGTCAAGGTCGAGGACCACGTCGCCGACGCCTTGGAGCGGGGCGCCCGTCTTGCTGCCGGCGGCAGCCGCCATAGAGCCGGCCCACTCTTCTATCAGCCGACGCTTTTGACGGATGTGCCGGCGGATGCGCTGATCATGCGCGCGGAGACTTTCGGGCCTGTGGCCGCACTTGTCACTTTCGATACGGAGGAAGAGGTCGTCGCCCGTGCCAACGACACCGAATATGGCCTGGTCGCCTATGTCGTCACCGAGAATGGCGCCCGCCAGATGCGCCTCGGCCGCGCGCTGGAATACGGCATGGTGGCGATCAATCGCGTGAAGATCACCGGCGGTCCGATCCCCTTCGGCGGCTGGAAACAGTCCGGCCTCGGCCGGGAAGGCTCCCGCCACGGGCTCGAGGCTTTCACCGAGCTCAAATATCTCTGCATCGACACCGCCGCCTGAGCGCCCATTTCAAGAGAGGATAGGACATGCTCGAGAAAAGCAACGAACTCACCGCCTGGGACCGCGACCACTTCTTTCATCCCTCAACCCATATGGGCATGCATGCGCGCGGCGAGACGCCGACGCGCGTCGTCGCCGGGGGCGAAGGTGTCTACATCACCGACACCAGCGGCCGCAAAAGCCTCGATGCCTTTGCCGGGCTTTATTGCGTCAATGTCGGCTACGGCCGCCAGGAGATCGCCGACGCCATCGCCGAACAGGCGAAAGGCCTTGCCTACTACCACGCCTATGTCGGCCACGGCACAGAAGCATCGATTACGCTTGCGAAAATGATTATCGACCGCGCACCCGCGGGCATGAGCCGCGTCTATTTCGGCCTTTCCGGCTCGGATGCCAACGAGACCAACATCAAGCTGATCTGGTATTACAACAACATTCTCGGCCGGCCGGAAAAGAAGAAGATCATCTCACGCTGGCGCGGCTATCACGGCTCCGGCGTCATGACCGGCAGCCTCACCGGTCTTGCGCTTTTTCACAATGCCTTCGATCTGCCGCGCGCCCCGATCCTCCACACCGAAGCGCCCTATTATTTCCGCCGGGCCGACCGGTCGATGAGCGAGGAGCAATTCTCGCAATATTGCGCCGACAAACTGGAGGAGATGATCGTTGCCGAGGGGCCCGACACCATCGCTGCCTTCATCGGCGAACCGATCCTCGGCACCGGCGGCATCGTCCCGCCCCCCCAGGGCTATTGGCAGAAGATCCAGGCCGTGCTCGACAAATACGATATCCTGCTGGTCGCCGACGAGGTCGTCACCGGCTTCGGCCGTCTCGGCACGATGTTCGGCTCAGATCACTATGGTATGAAGCCGGACCTGATCACCATCGCCAAGGGCCTGACCTCGGCCTATGCTCCGCTTTCCGGCTCGATCGTTTCGACCAAGATGTGGCAGGTCCTGGTGCAGGGCTCCGATCAGCTCGGCGCCATTGGCCATGGCTGGACCTATTCCGCCCATCCGATCTGCGCTGCCGCAGGCATCGCCAATCTGGAATTAATCGACGAACTCGGCATCGTCGCCAATGCCGGCACGACCGGCAGCTATTTCCGGTCGCAGTTGCAAGAAGCGGTTGGCGGCCATCGGAATGTCGGTGAAGTCCGCGGCGACGGTCTGATGGCCGCGGTCGAATTCGTCGAGGACAGAGACGACCGCCGGTTCTTCAATCCCGGCCGCAAGGTCGGTCCGCAGGTCGCATCCGCTCTTCTCGAACGCGGCGTCATCGGCCGCGCCATGCCGCAGGGCGACATTCTCGGCTTCGCTCCGCCGCTCTGCCTCACCCGCGAAGAAGCAGACGTGGTCGTCAAGGCGGCTGCAGACGCGATTGAAAGTGTTTTCAAAACCATCTGAGGAGAAGAGCCGCATGACGATCCCGGAAAAGATGGCGGCGGTGTTCCTCACCGGCCATGGCGGGCTGGAAAAGCTCATCTATGCCACGGATGTGCCTGTCCCGACGCCGACGGAGGGCGAGGTGCTGATCCGTGTTGCCGCCTGCGGCATGAACAATACCGACGTCTGGGTGCGCGAAGGCGCCTACGGCACAGAGGATGATCCCTCCGCCCTCTCCACCTGGCGCAGGCAGGGCAACACGCTGACATTCCCGCGCATCCAGGGCACCGATACCGTCGGTCATATCGTCGGCGTCGGCGCGGGCGTTGATCCGAGACGCATCGGCGAACGCGTCATGGTCGACTTCTCGATCTATAATCGCGACGACGACAGTCTTGCCGACATCGATTACATCGGCCACGGGCGCGATGGCGGCTACGCCGAATATATGGTGCTGCCTGGCGAGAACGCCCATGTCGTCGCGACCGATATGACCGATGTCGAGCTCGCCACCTTCTGCTGCGCCTATCTGACCGGCGAACGGATGCTGGAACGGGCAAGGCTTGTCGCCGGCGAGCGCGTTCTCGTCACCGGCGCTTCGGGCGGCGTCGGTTCAGCGATCATCCAGCTCGCTCGCGCCCGCGGCGCCATCCCGATCGCGGTCGCGGGACTCGGCAAGGAGGCGGCGATGATCGATATCGGCGCCGAAGCGGTCGTGACCCGCGGCAAGGGGGATCTTGTCCAAGCCGTCCATTCCGCAAGCGGTGGCCAGCCGATCGACCTGGTCGCAGACCTCGTGGGCGGACCGTTGTTCAACGATCTCCTGAAGGTCTTGCGCCCGGAAGCCCGCTATACCACGGCCGGCGCCATCGCCGGCCCCGTCGTGCAGCTCGATCTGCGCACTCTGTATCTGAAGCAACTCGAGATGCATGGATCGAGCCAGGGGAGCCGCGCCGATTTCCGTAGGCTCATCGGCTATATAGAAAGCCGTAAAATCCGGCCTCTTGTCGGCGGCGTCTATCCGCTGTCGGATTTCCACCGGGCACAGACCGAATTCATGGCGAAGAATTTTGTCGGCAAACTGGTCGTCGTTCCCGACGCGAGATGATCTCCGGCGCGCCGCACGAACCTTATCGGGCTTGCGGCGTTCCACCGCCATGGACAACGCTTTCGATCACATCGAATACTCGCAGCTTCGGACAATCGAAGGCGTCCCTGCCTTCGTGATGGAGGCGCAGCGTTCCATCGCTCGGCCGGGTCGCTGATGCCAACTTCCCATGCTATGAGATACCCCACCGCCGCCGAACTCGGCAGAATCCGCCGCGCCGCCGCAATCGCTCGGCTCATGGACACCGCAGTCAGATTGCCTTTCGGCGTACGGATCGGCGCAGATTCGGTTCTCGGCCTTATCCCGGCCGTCGGCGACGTTGCCGGTTCCCTCATCGGTCTTTTCATCATCGACGAAGCAAGGCGTCTCGGCCTTCCCACCCACAAGCTCGCCCGCATGGCGGTCAATCTCGGCGTCGACGCCGCCTGCGGCACGGTTCCGCTGATCGGCGATCTCTTCGACGTCTATTTCAAGTCTCACCGCCGGAACGTCGGCATCATCCTCGAGCATTTCGGCATCAGCGAAGACGAGCTGAACCGGCGCATTTGACGAGTTCGACCGCCCTCCGAAGAACCTGTCTAAAGCTCGGTCAGGGCGCCGGCCGTCTTGACTGCGTGATCAAGAACAAATTGCAGCTTGGCGGCATGGCCGAAACCCGGCTCATCCGGCTTCCCTTTTTGCACGGCGTTTGCAAATCGCTGGAAATTGGTGATCACCGGTTCGACCTCGATCTTGCGCCAGATCGCCTTGTCGGCATCGGCGCCTTCACAGGCCCTGAGGGTCGAACCTTCAGGCGTATGCACCACCTCCAGCGCTCCCTTGTCTCCATGCAGGCGCAGGCGCAATTCGTTCAGATGGCCGGTTGCCCAGCGCGTCGCATGGATGACGCCAGCCGCGCCGTTTTCGAGTTCGGCCATCATCAGGAAGCTGTCATTTGCATCGAGCTCGTATTCCCCGATCCGGTTCCCGGGGCTCTTGTCGAAAACCTTAAGATGCGATGCCGCCGCCTTGACATCGCTTCCGGCGGCAAAAACCGCGAAGTCGAGAATGTGGATACCGACATCGCCCAGCACGCCATTGGAGCCGTGCTTCGTCGACAGGCGCCAAAGCCATTGCGATTCTTTGGTCCAATCGCCCCAGGCCTTCGAAACCAACCAGCTCTGCAGATATGAGGCTTCGAAGTGACGGATCGCGCCGAGACGGCCGTCCAGCACCATTTTTCGCGCTGCTTGCAGCGGCGCCACGTTGCGATAGGTAAGGTTTACCATCGTGACCTTGCCGGATGCCGCCGCGGCGTCGGCCATCTCCTTGGCCTCGCGGTAGTTGACGGCCAGGGGCTTCTCGCAGAGCACATGCTTGCCGGCGCCGAGTATCTTCATTGTCGTGGAATAATGCGCGCGATCCGGCGTCACATTGGTCACAGCGTCAAACTCCCCCCACGCAAGGGCGTCATCGAGCGATGTGAAGGTAAGCGGAATGCCATGCCTGAGCGCGAAGGCCCGCAGCCGGACCTCGTCCGTATCGACGGCGGCAACAATCTTGACGCCGGTGATTTCCGAAAAATTCATGGCATGGGTATTTGCCCATCCTCCGGTTCCGAGAATGATCAAGCGCATGTTTGTCCTCATGGTCGTTTATCGAATTCAGCGGTAACCGGCTTCGCCGGCCTGGTGCAGTTTCGGGCCGCGCTCGACGATCGGCTCCGGTGCCTTCTCTACCGGCACATTTGGAGCGTCGGTAATGCCAGTCAACGCGCCTTCAGGGTTGTAGGCCCACTTGACGCCGTTGATCAGCACCTTCTGAACGGTGGCGTCGTGATAGGTCGGATAGGTCTCATGGCCCGGGCGGAAATAGAAGATGTTGCCGGCGCCGCGGCGCCAGGTCAGGCCCGAGCGGAACACTTCCCCGCCCTGGAACCAGGAGATGAATACCGTTTCGAGCGGCTCCGGCACCGAGAACTGCTCGCCATACATTTCCTCGTTCTCAAGCTCGAAGTACTCGCCGATGCCGGCGGCGATCGGATGGCGCGGGTTGATCGTCCACAGCCGCTCGCGCTCGCCCGCCTCGCGCCATTTCAGCGCGCAGGGCGTGCCCATCAGCCGCTTGAAGATCTTCGAGAAATGGCCGGAATGTAAGACGAGAAGGCCCATGCCTTCCCAGACGCGCTTGGCGACGCGCTCGACGACGACGTCTGACACCGCGCCGTGATCCTTGTGGCCCCACCAGGTTAAGACATCGGTCTCGGCAAGCCGGACTTCGCTCAGCCCGTGCTCCGGGTCCTGCAGCGTCGCCGTGGTGGCGGATATGGCGGGATCGCTATTCAGCGCATTGGCGATCGTCGTGTGCATGCCCTCGGGGTAAATGCCCCGGACGATCGAATTGGTATTCTCGTGGATATTTTCACCCCACACAATGGTACGTATGGTCACGTCTTTTTCTCCTTGTAGTTGAAGCGGATCGAGCCTGGGAAGGACATTGATGCCTGAAAGATCAGGCAGCCCGCATGGATTCACGTTCGAGCGCCCGGCCCGACTGGTCGAAACGGTGGATGTGACCGGCAAGTGGCGTGAGGCCAAGCGTCTGGCCCGGCTCATGACGAGAGACGCCGGCCTCTCGCATGACAAGCGGCTCATCCGCTCCGATGTCCAGATAGACGAAGCTATCGGAACCGAGGATTTCGGAATGGATGACCGTGCCGCTCCAAACCGGCGACTCGGCCGTGATGAGCACATGCTCGGCGCGCACACCGATCGTATGGCTGTCATAGGCCTGTGCCAGCCCGCCCGATAGGAAGTTCATTTTCGGCGAACCGATGAAGCCCGCGACAAAGACCGAGTTCGGGCTTTCGTAAAGTTCCAGCGGCGTGCCGATCTGCTCGACGACGCCGTCTCTCAACACGCAGATCCGATCGGCCAGCGTCATGGCCTCGACCTGATCATGCGTCACATAGATCATCGTCGTACCGTGCATGCTGCGATGAAGCTTGGCGATCTCAAGCCTTGTCGCGACTCGAAGCGCCGCATCGAGATTGGACAGCGGCTCGTCGAAGAGAAAGACCTTGGGATCGCGTACGATCGCCCGGCCGATGGCGACACGCTGACGCTGTCCGCCGGAAAGCTGTCGCGGCAAGCGGTCCAGGTAGGGTGAAAGCTGCAGCATACCGGCGGCCCGTTCGACGCGCTGGCGGCATTCGTCTCTGCTGCTCCCGGAAAGCTTCATGCCGAACGCCATGTTGTCGAAGACCGTCATATGCGGGTAGAGCGCGTAGGACTGGAAGACCATGGCGATCCCTCTCTTTGACGGCGCGTGCCGGTTTACCGTCTCATTGTCGAAAGCGAGGGTTCCCGAGGTGATGTCCTCGAGCCCGGAGATAAGCCGCAGCAGCGTGGACTTGCCGCATCCGGACGGCCCGACGAACACCATGAACTCGCCCCTGCGGATCTCCATCGTCACGCCCTTGATCACCTCGAAAGCGCCGAAGCTCTTGCGGATATCCTCCAGTCGGATCTCTGCCATGTCCTACTCCCTCAACCCTTGACGCCGCCGGCGGTCAGCCCCGAAATGATCCGGCGCTGGAATATCAAAACAAGCACGACAACCGGGACGGTGACGATCACCGAAGCCGCCATGATGTTGCCCCATGGGATTTCGAACGCGCTGTTGCCCGAAAGCAGGGCGATGGCGACCGGCACCGTCCGCTGCGTATCGGACGATGTGAACGTCAGCGCGAAAAGAAACTCGTTCCAGGCGGCGATGAAGGCGAGCAGCCCGGTCGTCACCAGCGCCGGCCACATCAGCGGCATGAACACCTGGGTGACGATGACCCATGGCGAGGCGCCGTCGACGATCGCCGCCTCCTCGATCTCGATCGGCAATTCCCGCATGAAGGTCGTCAGCACCCAGACGGTGAAGGGCAGCGTGAAGATTACGTAGGAAAAGATCAGCGCGAAGGGCGTGTTGAAGATGCCGATCCATCGGATGAGTTCGAAGAGACCGGCGAGAACGGCAATCTGCGGAAACATCGACACCGACAGGATGGTCAGCATCAACAGTGCCCGTCCGCGGAAGTGAACCCGGGCCAAAGCGAACGAAGCGGTGATCGAGAGCAGCAGCGATGCTGAAACCACGACGCAGGCGATCATCGCGGAATTCGCAAGGCTGCGAACGAAACTGCCCTGCCCCATCACGGAAGCATAGTTGCCGAAGGAGATCGAGGTCGGCCAATAATCAACTTCGAAAAGCGCAGTACCGGTCTTCAGGCTGGTGAGGATCGCATAGTAGAACGGGAAAACCGCAACGATGACGATGATCGTAACGAGCAGGTAGAAGAGCGTGTTCTTGGTGATCGAAAGCAACATCAGCGTTCCTCCCCGCCGAGCTTGACGCGACCGAGCCAGATATAGAAGACGGTGACGGAGGCGATGATGAGGAAAAGCACCGTCGAGGCGGTGGCGCCATAGGCGAACTTATCGAAGTCGAACAGGTTCTCACGCGCCATGACCGACATGGTCTTCGTCTGCGCATTGTTGGGCGTCAGAACATAGATCAAATCGAAGATGCGCATCGCATCCAGCATCCGGAAGATCACGGCAACCATGATGGCAGGGCGGATCAGCGGCAGCGTCAGACGCCAGAAGACCTTGATCGGGTTGACGCCGTCGATCTTGGCCGCTTCATAGATATCCCCCGGCACCATCTGCAGCCCGGCAAGGATCAGAAGCGCCATGAAGGGCGTCGTCTTCCAGACGTCGACGATCAGCACGGCGATCATCGCCGTTTCGGGATTGGCGGTCCAGGCAATCTTTTCGCTGACCAGGCCGAAGCCGAGCAAGATATCATTGAGAATGCCGAACTGGTCGTTGAGCATCCAGGCCCACATCTTGGCCGAAACGATGGTCGGGATCGCCCAAGGGATGAGGATTGCGGCGCGAACGATTCCTCGCCCGACGAATTGCGCGTTCAGCACCAGCGCAACGATCAAGCCGAGCACAGTCTCGATCGCCACCGAAAGGAGAGTGAATTTGGCCGTGTTCCAGACGGCATTCCACCAGACCGGATCGGCAAGCAGCCCGCGATAGACAGTCTTTCCGCTCTTCAGCGTCACCCACGACAGATAATTGGCAAAGCCGACGAATTGCGCATTGCCAAGATCGTTGAGTGACGCATTCGTAAAGCTAAAATAGATCGTTCTGAAGAGCGGCCAGCCAGCGACGATTGCCAGCATCAACAGCGTCGGCGCCAGAAACATCCAGGCCGATCGAACGCGCTCGGATCGCAGCTCCGTAGAGGCGCTGAGACGGGACGCCCTTGGTGCAACTGCTTGTGGAGCTACGATTTCAGTCATGAAAGCCTATCCCCTGTTAAGCCCATCCGGAGGATGGACCGACGACCTCTCAGTCGCCGGTCCCGATACTCACCAGGCGTCGCCCTTGAGGGTCGTCAGCTCGGCCTCGAGGAGCTCGAGATTCTCGGCGGCCGAGCCGCTGCCGGACAGCGTATTGTGCACTGCCGTCCAGAACTTCGAGGACACTTCGTTGTACTTCACCTTGGCTGTCGCCGAAGGACGCGGCACCGCATCCTGGAAAATGGGTTTCCAGTTCGGCATGAAGGGCTGTGCTGCGGCAACATCCTTGTCGTCATAAAGGTCGGTCAGCGTCGGCAGATTGGAGAGCTCGATGGCGCGAGCCTTCTGAACGTCCTCCGACGCCAGGAATTTGACGAGCGCGATGGCTGCCTCCTGCTTCCCCGAATATTTTGACACCGCCAGGTTCCAGCCGCCGAGTGTCGAGGATGGCTTGTCGCCGGCGGCCGCAACCGGCAGCGTCATCACGTCGAACTTGCCCTTCACGGCGCTGTCGGCGCCGTTGCCGAGGGAATAGGCATATGGCCAGTTGCGCATGAAGACAGCGTTGCCGGTCTGCCAGACACCGCGGGATTCTTCTTCCTGATAGGCGAGCACGCCGGGCGGCGAAATCGTACCGATCCATCCCTTGGCGCGTTCAAGCGCTGCTGCCGCCTTCTCATTGTTGATCGAGATCGTCCCGTCCGGCTCGACGATCTGGCCGCCGCCCGACGACTTCACCCATTCGAGCGCGTTGCAGGTCAGCCCCTCATAGGAATTGCCCTGGAAGACGTAACCCCAGACATCCTTCTGGCCGGCCTGACGTTCCTTGTCCTGTACCTCCTTGGCGGTTGCGGCCATCTCGTCCCAGGTCTTCGGCGGCTGCTTGCCATATTTCTCGAGCAGGTCCTTCCGATAAAACAGCGCCGGAGCATCGGTAAACAACGGCAGCGCCACGAGCCGGCCGTTAACAGTCTGCGAGGCGATGATCGACGGGAAGAACTGGCCGGCCACGTCCTTGGTGGCCTCCTTGAGATCGATGAACTGATCGGCGAGCTGCGGTGCCCAGATGACATCGGTCTGATAGACGTCGATGTCCTTGTTTCCCGCAGCAAGCCACAAGCGATATTGCGAGAACTGTTCGCTGCTCGACGATGGCATGGTGACGAGCTTCACCTGATTGCCGGTCGCCTTCTCGAAAATCGCGAGCTGCTTGTTCAGGAATTCGACGTTTTTCCCGGTGGTGTTCGCGGCAAACGAAATTTCTGCGGCGTGGATGGGGTCAGCCGCGAGAGCAAGTCCAAGCGCGGACAAGGCCAGAGCAAACTTTTTCATAATCTCCTCCCAGAAATTGAAATCGATTTGGCAAACGGAACATTGCAGAAGGCTTTGATTACGTCAAGACACCAAAACTAGCTTCTGGTGGTTGCATTTGTATGATAATAATAGCCATGCTGCGCGGATAGGAGCGTATATTCGGCATCCGTAGCCGGCATTTCAACGCGACATAATTGAAATCGTTTTCAATTTGAACTGAATCGGCACTTGCCCGTTGCGCATCATCAACGCATCGTCCATTGATTTCCCGGACAAAGAAGACATCGATGAAACTTCGTGAATTTGCAAAGCAGCTTGGGCTTTCTCCGACAACGGTCAGCCGCGCACTTAGCGGCTATCCGGAGGTGAGCGAAGCCACGCGCGCCCGGGTTGCCAGCGAAGCAATGCGGCTTGGCTATCGCCCCGATATCAATGCCGTGCGCCTGAAGACCGGAAGAGCCGGAGCGATCGGCGTCATGATGGGGCGTTCAGGAGAAATTCATTTTGCCGAATTCGTGTCGGGGATGGCGCAGCGCCTGGAAACGACCGATACGGATATTCTCATCACACCTATTACCGCGCATAATGACGACGACGAGATCCAGGCGTACCGGCGCCTGGTCGAAAGCCGCCGGGTAGACGCCGTGATCATTCATTCGCCACGCCCCAGAGACCCGCGGATCGAAATGCTGAACAGCCTCGGCGTGCCTTTTTTGGTCCACGGCCGCTCGGAGACCGAGCACGTTCATGCCTGGCTCGATATCGACAATGAAAATGCCGTGCGCAGAGTGACCGAACACCTGCTCGATCTCGGGCACCGGCGCATTGCGATGATCAATGGCCTGCGGGGCAAGACCTATTCGATCCATCGCGAACAGGGTTTTCGGATCGCCCATCAGGAGCGTGGGCTCACCGCGGATCCCAGCCTGATGGTTTGCGATAAATTCTCCGACGAGAGCGGCTTTCGCCACGCCCGCTCTTTTCTGGAGAGCGCCAATGCCCCGACCGCCATCGTTGCCGGTTCCACCATGACAGCGCTTGGTGTCTACCGTGCCGTCCGTTCGCTTGGGATGACGGTCGGACAGGATGTTTCCGTCATCGCCCATGACGACGTCTTCCCCTATCTGACGGCCGAGAACATGGTCCCATCGCTGTCGACCACGCGGTCCTCCATGCGTGCCGCCGGCACACGCTGCGCCGAGCTGACACTACAGCTTATCGCTGGCCGCCCCGCAGACGAGATCCACGAATTGTGGCCAGTCGAGCTGATCCTGCGGGAGAGTACCGCGCCGCCGCGCTGATGAGAGCAACCGCTCGATGGCCGAGTGTGTAGCAACTGAAGTTCATCAGCCGACATCGCGCCGCACTCCACCATTCGCCCGCACCAGGGCCATCAGCATCGGGCCGATCGCAAATTCGCCTCTCTCGGTCCTTCGGGTGAGATCGCGGAGATAACCGCCGGGCGAATTGATATGCCCGCCCCTTTCCAGAATGCAGGCGATCACCGTCGCGGCGTTTTCCGGCCCCATGCCGGCGCAGGCTTCCTCATAGGCCGAGGGGCTGACGCCGAGCATCGAGCGGACGACGACGGCAGCCGACATCAGGTCGCGCCAATTGCCGATCGTTCCACCCGGCCCATAATCGAGGATTTGCGGGCAGGCATGAAGAACCAAACCAAGCGGGAAGGATTTCAGCGTATGTCCCGCCGCCGGTTCAGGCGCGCCGGATTTCCTGCCGCTCATTGCGCCGGCCGATGCCGGATGTTTCAATCTTTGCTCGTCCTGCGGTCCGGCGAGCGGGTCGTTATCGGTCGCCGGCTTCGCGCCCTGCTTCGTTTCGAAGCCTGGTTCAAATTCAGATGTGGAGTTGGGGTTTGAATTCTGTTTGTGGCGCTCAGTTTGAGACTCATTGGCGTCTAGTTTTTTTAATTTTATATGTCTTTCCAGCAGGTTGACGGCTTCATCGCGCAGCAGCCCCATCTCGTCGAGCAGTAAAGCCAGTTCCTCGGCCCCTGCGACGCGCGGAATCCTGCGAATAAGATCGCGAAACATCAGCGACATCTGCTCCCAGTCGCCAGGCACAGCTTCCTCGATCGCTGCTGCGATCAGCTTCGAGATATCCCGCCGGCACACGGTGAGGCGCTCCCTGGTCGCCCGGATGAGTTCTCGGTCGGCAACCACCTCGGCGGCCAGGTTTTCGATTTCGACCGCGCGCGCCAGAAGCGGAGCGACGCTGAAGCCGAAAGCCTCGCCGATCTCCCCTTCCCGGTCGCGGCGCGCATAACGCTTTCCGTTCGGGCTGTCTTTGCGCAGGATCAGGCCGGCCTCAACCAGCACGGCAAGATGGCGCCTCAGCGTTGCCGGCGTCATTCCGCGAGCGCGAAGCGAAAGCTGCGCGTTCGAGGGAAAGACGATCAGGCCGTTTTCCTCGGAAATTTCGTCATTGGGGTAGAAGGTCAGAAGCGCATCGAGCACCGTCAGCGCCCGATCGGTCACGCCGAGTGCCGGCCGCGCTTCGCAGATCGCCCTGAACAATTTCCACTTGCTGCGTCTTATCCCAGGCTCGATGCTCTCGGCCAGTTGCTGGCTTGCCAGCATGCCGAGCGACATCGGCCGCCGCCCAAAGGGCGTCGTCACATATCCACTCTCCATTTGCCTTCACCTTCGTTCAGGCAAAAGAAAACAGTCCACCACTTTGGTGCCTAAGACGCTTGACTGTGATTCGTGGAAATGCGATTCTCGATGTGCTTAAGATCTGAGAAGGGCTTCCACGACGGCGTCGTTGGGGGCCTTTTTCTTTTGCGCGCTACGCTCCTCTGTACTTGTTGAACTCCTGGAACAGGCCCTGCAGCCGTTCCTGGACGAATTGATCGAAACCGGGGGCGCTCTTGCCGTCGAAGACAAAGGTGGCGCCGGACGCTGTTTTCTTGACGGTCACCGGCACGCCGCTGACCTCGGATTTGACGACCGCCGGCTTTGGTGCCGCGACCTTCTTCGTTGCCAGAACGAATGCCCGGTGAAACCGCTCGTCACTCGGCATCTTGCGTGCGTCGTCCGCGGACAACTCCGCGATGATCCTGTCGACGTCGGCGCTTTCCAGCCGTTCGCCCAGTTCCAGCCATCGCCGCCGGCCGATGTCAGGCGCTGCCCCGATGGCGTTGATGAGATCAAGGGGCACCTGCCGTATCACGATCAGCATTCTCGACAGCGCCGCCTTGTCGACGCTCAGCGCCGCCATGATGACGTCACGGCCAAAACCGCGTTCTTCCAGCCGCGACGCGAAGAGCGCGCGCTCGATATAGGAGAGATTGGTGCGAGCGCTGTTTTCCTGTCCCTGGCTAACGACCAGCTGGCCGTCGGTCAGATCGCGGACGACAGCGCGGACCCTGATGCCGATCTCTCTCGTGGCCGCCAGGCGGCGATGGCCATAGGCGACCTGATAGCGGCCTTTGGTTTCCGGATGCGGACGCACGAGGATTGGGACCTGCTGCCCATGCTCGCGGATCTGCTCGACCAGCTCGGCGAGTTCAGCCGCGTCGATCGCCAGACGGTCGCTGACGAAAGATCCGTCGATCAGCCCGGGATCAAGCTCGACGATCATCTGGCCGGCGGCAAGCTGCCGTTCCAGTTCGCTGGCGCGTTCCATCTTTTCGGTGATGTTGCCGAGCGTCTTGGTGATACCGCCGACTGGCCCGCCACTGCGCTCCTGCGGCACGAAACCGGCTATCGGACGATTATCGCGCGGCGCGACCGCTTCCGCCCTTGCCGGGCTCGGTGCGGAAAATTCGATGAGGTTCTTGCGCGCCATCCTATCTCCTTCCCCAGGTGGAGCGAATATGCGCTTCGATCTCACCATTCACGAGGTTCAGCGACTCCAGCGCCCGATCATAGGTTCCGCGTGTGAACTGCGACCGCTCGACTTCGTAGAGTGTCTGCTTGGTGACGCCGGCATCGGAAACGGCCGTCGACTTCACCATCGCGTTGTGGAGCATGCGATTGCCGAAGATCGCCCGCATGAAGCCGGTCATCTGGCTTTGCGGTCCGTCATTCGGTTCGAACCGCGTCACGAGGTAGCGCATCCAGTCATAGCTGGTGCGCCCGCCGGCCTTCTCGACGACAGACATCAACTCGCTGGTCATCGTCAGGAACTGCGACATCGACATGACGTCGAGCATCTGCGGGTGAACCGTGATCAGGACCGAGGTCGCGGCGCAGAGCGCCGACATCGTCAGGAAGCCAAGCTGCGGCGGGCAGTCGACGACGACGATGTCGTAAAGGCTTTCGATGTCGGTCAGCACCTCGCCGATACGGGCGAAGAACATCGTCTCCGCCGTACCCGATGCCATGGCCTTCGGCGTCTCGTGCTCGAATTCCATCAGTTCGAGATTGCCGGGAATGAGATGCAGGTTCGGCGTATAGGTGGCGCGCACGATGTCGGCGATCGGGCGCGGATCGTCATAGCGGATCGCGCCGTAGATCGTTTCGCCCTCCCCGACGTCGAATTCCGGCTGATGACCGAACAGGGCAGACAGGGAGGCCTGCGGGTCAAGGTCGACAGCGAGTACGCGATAGCCCCGGAGCGCCATGAATTGCGCGAAGTGGGCCGCGGTCGTGGTCTTGCCGGAGCCGCCCTTGAAATTCATCACCGAGACGATCTGGAGCTTTTCGCCCGGCCTGCGAGCGGGCACATATTTCGGCGTGCCGTTCCGTTCGTCGAGGACGCGCCGGATCCGGTCCATGTCGGTTGCACTATAAAGCCGGCGTCCGTTTGCCAGCGGATCCGGGCCATGGCCGTCGGCTGCCACCTGCCGGAGATAACCTTCGCCGATGCCGATGAAGGCCGCAGCCTCCGCCGGCGAAAATGTCCTGATCGTCTTTTGCGACAGCGGGGGAAAGATTTTGGCCTGATGCTGCTGAAGTTGATAGGATAACTCCTTCGCATCCGTTGCCAGAAGCGACGGAAGGTGCTCTTGATCGTCTTGAAGAGCAAGACTCGGCTGCATGATCTCTTTCCCGCGTAACTGCGCAATTTTGAACGAAAGCACTTCAGTTGCGCAGTTGCTATATGCCCCGATTCGTTGGCATTTTACAAACGCTTAACAAACAGCACCGTCCAGATCCCAAACGGCTAACCGAGTGAGATAGATTTCACTGCTTTGCAAGCCATCTCGACGGCGACATTCGATTGGCAGGCCGGTCGGAGTTCAAGTATGGCTGAAAGCCCGTGAAGCTTCAGAATAGCTTCCCCGGCCACCGTGGCCCGGATCCCCCATCGTGCCTCTCCGTTCTTTATAAACTGGACGATGAGCCACTGCCTGAGCCCACCGCTCTCGACGGAGGATAGCCTCCGCGTAGCGACCGAGCATTTTAACGAGCGGATAGAGGCTTCGAAGGAATTTCTCGATTTGGCTGAACATGCACGTGCCTGGGGCTACTGGAAAAGAGCAGCGTTTCTTTTTCATCAGACGGGGCGGCGGTGGTCCTGCGATTTTGATCCGGCGTTGCAGTAACGCAGGCGCGCTATTGCCGGTTGGCTGGGCTGCGGCCGTAAAGCAAAAGCATGGCGATGATGACGACGCCGTAGATGATCTGCCGCCCTGCCTCCGGCATTTGCATGACGGAGAGGATCGATTGCAGCAGCGTAATCAGGATCACGCCGGCAACGGTGCCCAGATAGGAGCCCTTGCCGCCGAGAATCGAGGTTCCGCCGAGGACGACGGCGGCGATCGAGGGCAGGAGATAAGAATCGCCCATGGACTGCGCCGCTTTCGAGGCATAGCCAGCAAGCAGGGCACCGCCGAAGGCGCTCAGCGCCCCTGAGGCAATGAAGGCGATCATGACGATCCGGCGGGTATTGATACCGGAAAGATAGGCGGCACTCTCCCGATTGCCGATACCATAGACGGACCGGCCGAATGTCGTGCGGTTAAGGACGAAGACCGTTGCGGCGCCAACGACCGCCCAGATGAGAACGGCATTGGGTAGCCCGGGCAGAAGGAAGCCGGTTGCCAGATAGCGCATCGCAACTGTTGCCGAATCCTGCGGCGAGAAGCCGCCAGTATAGACGACCATCAGTCCTTGCGCGACGGCGTTGGTCGCCAGGGTGATGATCATCGAGGGGATGCGCAAATAGGCGACGCCGATCCCGTTGGCGAGCCCGATCGCCATGCCGCAGGCAATGCCGAAGGGCATGGCCAGAGCTTCGCCGAGTGGGCCGTAAGCGGCAGCCGCGCACGCCATCATTCCGCCGACGGCGACAGACCACGGTACGGAAAGATCGATCTGGCCAAGCAGCACGACGATCATCATGCCTGTGGCGATGACGCCAAGAAAGGATGCGACCTTCAACTGCTGCAGGAGATATTCCGGCGACAGGAAACTCGCCGAATAGAAACTGCCGATGATGAGCAGAAGGAAAATGCAGGCGAAGGCGGTGACGATGGCCGGGTCCAGCCGATGCATGAACTTGGAAAGCAGGGTCACTGAGTGTTCTCGCATTAGGTTGTTCATCCGAACCATTCCAGGCGGTTGCGCACACGGAACAATGCGAACGCGCCAAGGCTCACCGCGACGAGCAGCACCACACCCTGGAACAGCGGCTGCCACAGTGGATCGAAATCGAAGACGAAGAGCAGGTCGCCGATGGTCCGGAAGGCGAGGGCTCCGAAGATTGCGCCGATCGCGCTGCCTCTGCCGCCGAACAGGGATACGCCGCCGAGCACCACCGAAGCGATTGAGAACAGCGTATAGGCATTGCCGCTCGCAAAGGCTGCCTCGCCGGTGAAGGTGAAGAAGGTGAGGAAGAGCCCGCCAATCGACGCAAGAAGACCGGCGAGCGCATAGGCGGTAAATTTCGCGCGGCGGATGGGCAGGCCGGACATATAAGCCGCGATCTCCGATGAACCGGAGGCATAGGCCGCCCGCCCGATCAGGGAGCGGCTGAACGGTACCCATATGACGAGCACGACGGCGATGAGAGCGACAAGGCTGGCCGGCAAGAGGTCGAAGACCTTGCCGGTCATGACGTCTGCGAGTTCCTCGTTGACCGATCCGCCGGGAAAGGGTCGCAGCAGGAGGGCAATGCCGAAGAACACAGCGCCGGTAGCGATCGTGGCAACGATCGGCTGCAACCGTCCATAGATGACGATCAGGCCGTTGAGCGCGCCGCAGGCAAGACCGGTTGCCAGGACGGCCATCACCCCAAGAGCAGTTTCAAGCGGCGAGCCGAGCACGAGCCAGGAGGCCAGCGCATTGGTCAGGATGAAGATCATCCCGACCGAGAGGTCGATGCCGGCGGTGATCACCACCAACGTCTGAGCCATCGCGACGAAGGCAAGCAGCACGCCCTTGTTCGCCGCGGTCTGCACGACATTGGCCGTCAGTCCGGCGGGATGATTGGAGACGTAGATTGCAAACATGACGAGGAATATGCCGGCTGCCATCAGCGTGCCGCGCCATTCGCCCAACCGGTAACGCCACTCCGTCATGCCGCGCTCCCCACATTCTCGCTGCCGACATTCAGTGCGCTCGCCACCAGCGCATGCTCGGTGATGCCGTCGCCCTTCAATTCGCGTCTGATGCTGCCGTTGTAGAAGACGAGAACGCGATCGCAGCAGCCGATCAACTCGCCGTAATCCGTCGAATAAAAGAGAATGGCTGCTCCCGCTTCGGCCAAGCGCCGCAGCAACTGATAGATCTCCTGCTTGGTGCCGACATCGATGCCGCGTGTCGGATCGTTGAGCAGAATGATCCGCGGCTTGCGCATCAGCCACTTGGCGATGACGACCTTCTGTTGGTTGCCGCCGGAGAGCGCTCCGACCGGAATGTCGAGACCTGCCGTCTTGATCGCCAGTAGCTGTACCATCTCCTCGATCAGCCGTTCTTCCTTTTCCTGATCTATCACCCACGCTCTGGACACCCGGTCCAGTACCGCAAAGGATAGATTTTCCCGGACCGTCATCGGCAGCATCAAGCCTTCCGTCTTGCGGTCCTCGGGGATGAGCGCCATGCCGATCTGTCCGGATTTTGCCGCTGCCGGGCTTGCGAGCGTAACCGCCTTGCCGTCGACAAGGACAGAACCGGTGGTCCCGCGCAGGACGCCAAAGAGCGCAAGCAGCAGCTCGCGCTGCCCTTGTCCATCCAGGCCTCCAAGGCCGACGACTTCACCACGCCCGACAGTGAGTGAAATGTCGTGCAGCGTATCCGCCCAGCCGAGCTTGCGGCATTCGAGGACCGGACGGACTTCATCCTTCGCAACCCGTTCCGGTTTCGGCGGAAAGGCGCGGCTGTATTCCCGACCGATCATCATTTCGACGATCTCGCCATCGCTGCGCGTGGCTGCCGGGAAACTCGCCACATTGCGGCCGTTGCGCAAGACCGTGCATTGATCCGCCAATTCGGCGATCTCCTGCATGCGATGAGAAATATAAAGGAGTGCCAGCCCTTCGGACCTCAGCCGCCGCAAAACGGAGAAGACCTCGGCGACATCGGCTGCCGTCAGTGCCGACGTTCCTTCGTCAAGAATGAGAATGCGCGGTTTCCAGGCGAGCGCCTTGGCGATCTCCACCAGTTGTCGGCGCGAGAGCGGCAGGTCCTTGACCAGCTCGCGCGGATGAATGTCGCTGGCGCCTGCCCGCGCGAGCATCTCCTCGGCGATGACGCGTTGCGCCTTGCGGTCAATCAGGCCGAAACGGCGCGGCGGAGCGGCGATAGAGATGTTGTCGGCAACGCTGAGGTCCGGGATCAGCGAGAGTTCCTGAAATACGCAGGTGACGCCGGCGGCGGAAGCTTCGGCCGGGGAGCGGAAGGTCACCGGATGCCCGTCAAGCAGCATGCGGCCTTCATCCGGCGCAACGACACCGGCCATGATCTTGATCAGCGTGGATTTGCCCGCGCCGTTCTCGCCGAGAATGGCGTGGATTTTCCCGGCTTCCACTGTGAGTTTGGCGTTTTCCAACGCATGCACGCCGCCGTAACGCTTCGATACACCGCTCATCTCAAAGAGCGGGGTTGCCGCCGGTTTTTCTGGTGCCGTCATGAATGTCCTCGGGGCAGGTGTTTCTCGCGCGCCGCGGGCAGAGCCGCGGCACGCCGCTCAAGTGATCCGGTTGGACCCCGGCCTATTGGTTTTCCTTCGACTGCCCCATGATCTCCTGTGCGGTGAAATTGATGCCGCAGGTCGGAAAAGCGTTGCCGACGAAGAAATTGTCCGACTGATCCGGATAGTAGTCCTGGCCCTCCTTGAAGTTCGGATCTTCGACGATTGCCAGCGGCAGCTTGATGGACTGCGGCACGACCTGTCCTTCAAGTGCTGCGATCGCCGTCTTGATGGCAACCGCCACCTGGGCAGGCCCGGTGCCGGCCGAGGAGCATTTCAGGCCTTCGCCAGCATATTTGGCGCAGAACTTACGGAAGCCGTTTTCGGTTTCGCCACCGAACGGCACGAATGGATGTTTGGCATCGATCATTGCCTGCACGACGCCGGTATCGCCGCCTTGCGCGGTGATGCCGTCGAACTTCTTGTGCACCGCTATCGCGTCGGCGGTGGCCTTCTGTGCCGTCGGGTCGTCCCACTTGCCTAGTACTTCGACCACATCCCACTTCTTGCCGGTGGCATCCAGGGTTTCGTGTATGCCGTTGTGGCGGTCGGTATCGACTGACGTTCCGGCAACCCCGCGCACCTCGAGAACTTTGCCGCCGTCAGGCAGGTGCTTTGCCAGCCAGTTAGCCCACAACACGCCCAGGCCCTTCTGATCGACGTTGACGTTGATTGCGTCTTGCGTATCGAGAATATTGTCGAAGGCGACCAGGACAACACCGGCCTGCTTGGCGCGCTTGATGACCGGTCCGAATGCCGTCGGATTCTGGGCATTGACGACGATGGCGTCGTAACCGGAATCGATGAAGTTGTTGATCGCCGAAATCTGCGCCGGGACGTCTTCACCGGTGGAAACGACCTTGAACTCCTTGAGTTTGGCGGCGACATCCGGCTGAGCGGCATAGGCTTTCGCCGTCTGGATCATCTGAATGCGCCAGGTGTTGGCGATATACCCATTGGCGAGCGCGATGCGATAAGGCCCGTCTTTTTTCGGAAATTTGAAGAACTTGGTATCCGCCGTCCACGGCACGAAGCAGTCAGGGTCGGCCGCAGGCCCGCTGACAATTTCCGGTTGGGCAAGAGCCGTGGAGTGGGAAAGCGTAAATGCAGCCGCGGCGAGAAGGCCGCCGACCAATGTCTTGTACATCGAATCCTCCCATTTGTTGCCATGTTCGGATCGGCATCGAATGGGTGTCGGAATCATCGACTGTCCGCTGCAGTTTGTTCTGCAGTCGGTTGCCGGTCCGGCAATGCATGTCGATACGCTATCCAAATGACGCCGGATGGGCTCCTCCCGAGGGCGTCACGCAGCCGATGGTAGCGCTGCCAATCACGATTGTAAAGAAGCACGCAATGACCTGATTAACGCGGATTCTCAGGCTCATCCGGAGCAGGTAGGGTCGCCGGGGCCTGTCCTGAAGCTGCTCCTTTGCCGCCGCGAATTCACTTCACACGATGCCGTGGCACTGGAGCTTGTCGTAGCAACGAAATTGCCCGATGCCCTGCCTCGAGCAAGCTCGAAGGTACCTAAGTCGCCCAAAGCTGCTAGCTTTCTGACGCAGAATGAAGGCACAATTGATCGAATAGAAAACCACATGCTGATCAATTTGAATGACTGGCCTGGGTGGGAAAGTTAACGACCAGGGGTGAGTTGAGAGAAGTCATCGGCGGAAGACTGCTCGACAACCTTACCATTTTGGACGTTGCCGGTGCATTGGCCGACAGCGGAACACGAGAATTTTATCACTTGGTTCGCGCCGCCAGATCAGTCGCGTTCGCGGCAATATTTGAATTGCCATCGACTACCGGTTATTTTCACGAACGATGTCGCTCGCGGAGGGAGGAGCGGATTTCTTGAGGAAAATTGGCAGGCGATGATCGATCTGGCCAAGGCGCGACAATGTCCTCTAATTTCGGTCACGCTCACCTCGACGAGCAGCAGTAAATACTCGACTAAACTGCCTAATCCCTGTTTGCAACGAGTGGCAAGGTCCCGTCATTCGGATGGCGGGATTCAGCCTGTCGTGCGGCGGAGACGAGACGTCGCCTTGCGCGGATCGAATGCCATTGTTGGTCGATCAGGACGCCGATGAGGATCACGCCACCCATGACGGCGAAGTTCAGCGACGAGGGAATGCCGAGCAGGTTCACAAGATTTTGCAACTCTTGCAGTAGGACTGTGCCCAGCACGACCCCGACGATCGATCCCTCACCGCCGCGGAGTGAAAAGCCGCCGAGCACGGCGGCGGCAATCGCGTAGAGCTCGTAGAACTGGCCATGGCTCGCCGGCGAGATCGACCGCGTGTACATAGAGAAGTAGATCGCCGAAAGCGCCGTAAGCAGTCCGCATATGACATAGGCCGTCATAACCAAACGGTCGGTCCGGATACCTGAATAGCGAGCAGCCTCTTCGTTCTTTCCAATCGCGTAAAGATAACGGCCGAACACAGAGCGATGAAGCACCAGCCACATGGCCACGGCAATGACGACCATAGCAATGAAGGTGCTCGGAATGCCATAGAACCGCCCCGCGGTCAGAAACTCAAGCTCCGGAAAATTCTGGCCGAAAGCAAATCCCGCCGTTCCGTCGGCCGTATAGAAGCGCGCTGCCCCGCGATAGATCAGGAGGCCGCAGAGGGTGACGACGAATGGCTGCAAGTTGAGCCGGGTTATGAGCCAACCGTGAACGGCGCCTATGACTGCGCCGAGCAGGAGAATGAGCGGTAGCGCCAGCATCCAGGGCATATCTTGTACGGCAATGAAATCGACGAACAGTACGCCAAGAAGCGCTACGAGGGAGCCCACCGAAAGCTCGATACCGCCCGTAATAATGACAAAAGCTTGCCCCATCGACAGGATGCCGAACAGGCCGATCAGGTTGGCGGTGTTCGCAAGGTTGATCGGCAGCAAGAAGCGCGGGTTGATGATGGCGACAACGACGCCGACAACGACGATCAAAAGCAGCAGTCCAAGATCTTTCTTGATCATTCGAGACCCATCCCCCGATACCCATTCATAATGGCCGCAGCCGCTATTTTACGCTTTTGCCGACAGCAAGCAAAAGGACGCTTTCCTGGCTGAATTCGTCCCCTTCGAGAATGCCGGCAATCTGGCCCTCGTGCATGACGGCGATGCGGTCAGAAACGCCAATCACCTCTTCCATGTCGCTGGAGATCATCAGGATCGCCACACCGGCATCGGCAAGCGCTCGCATCAGGCCATAGATTTCGTTCTTCGCGCCGATATCGATGCCGCGCGTCGGCTCATCGAAGATCATGACCCTCGGGCTCATCGACAACCATTTGGCTAGAACCACCTTCTGCTGGTTGCCGCCGGACAGAGTGCCGGTTCGCGTCGAAACTGAGGGCGCTTTGATACCGAGACGAACACGCTGCTTTTCAGCGGCCTCCATCTCCCGTTCAGAGGAGACCACGAAGCGATTAGAAATCCTGGGAAGATCGGCAAGCGTGATGTTCTGGGCGATCGGAAGATCCAGAAGAATGCCATTGCGCTTGCGATCCTCCGGCACCAGAAAGATGCCGCGGGCGACGGCGTCCCGAGCAGAACCGATCGCAATTTGGCGTCCGTCGTGCAGAATGGCTCCGCCGTAACTCCGATCGATGCCAAAGAGTACCCTTGCAAGCTCGGTGCGGCCAGATCCGACGAGGCCTGCAAGCCCCAGGATTTCGCCATATCTGATTTCCAGGTCAACGGGGCGGCCGGGATAGGCCGCCGTGCGCACGCCGCTTACCTTCAATGCAATTGAACCTGGCGAGCGCTGCGGCTTTGCCGTCCGCGCCGCGAGCAACCGGCCGATCATCAGCTTGACCATCTGATCATGGCCAATGTCCTTCTTGGCGAGGGTCCCCACGAGCGCGCCGTCGCGCAATACGACCACCCGGTCCGCTACGCGCTCAACCTCGTGGAGGCGGTGCGAGATGAAGATCACACTGATACCATCCGCTTTCAGCGATTTGATGATGTTCAGCAGCCGTTCGGTTTCGGCCAGCGGCAGGCTGGAAGTGGGTTCATCGAAGATGACAAGCCTGGCCTTGATCGACAGTGCCTTGGCGATTTCCACCATCTGCTGTTCGGCAAGGGAAAGCGCCGAAACGGGTGTATCGGCGGAAAAATGTGCCCCTACGCGCTTCAAGAGCGGGGTCACCATCTCGCGAAGCCGAGCGCGATCGACAAACTTGAAAGGTCCCGCTGTCAACGGCTCACGTCCCAGGAAGATATTGGCGGCAACGTCGAGATTGTCGAAGAGGTTGAGTTCCTGATGCACAAAGGCGATGCCGGATGCGATGCTCGACTCCACAGTCAGGTGGTGAAGCTCTGCGCCATCAAGCAGGATCGTGCCCCGATCCGGAGCGATCACGCCGCCGAGAATATTCATCAGCGTCGATTTCCCGGCCCCGTTCTCGCCGACCAAGCCGATGACCTCTCCCGGCAAGATGTCGAGCGACAACCCCTCAAGCGCGACGACACCTGGGAATGTCTTGCCAACGCCCGAAAGCGAAAGGAACGGCGTTGCTGGCGCGTCCGGTGACGAGATGTCTGAGCTATGGTTCATTGCCTGTCCATGACTGCGGATGCTACGGCATGAAACGTCTTTCGCGGCGAGGAGTACCCCGCCGCGAAAGAGAATTACTTGCCGGCCATGGCCTTCAGGTTAGCGGCATATTTATCAACGTCATCCTTGCCGATGATCACTGTCGGAATGATGATCAAGCCGTTGCTGGGAACACCTGATTTGTCGCCCTTGAGGTAGGCTGCCATCAGCTTCATCCCCTGATAAGCCCATTCGAATGGCTGCTGCACGACGGTTGCCGCGACCGTGCCTTCCTTGACGCCGCCGAGCGTGATCGGATCGTCGTCAAAGCCGACGACGGTGATTTGACCAAGCTTTCCGGCGTCGCGCAGCGCCTCATAGATGCGTGGCGTGTTATAAGAGTAGAAGCCGACCATGCAGGTGACGTCGGGGCTGGCCACCAAAGCATCCTCGACATTCTTTTTTGCGCGTGTCTGGTCGATATCGTCGCCGCGCACATCTATCAGCTCGATCTTCGTGCCCTTAAGCCCATCTTTCATGCCCTGAATGCGTTCCTTGGCGTTATCGGCTCCCAGGAGCCCGACAAAACCGATGCACTTGCCGCCATCCGGCATTGCCTTCTTCGCGATTTCGGCTGCCTGCAGACCCGCGTCGATATTTGATGAGCCGATATAAGCGACGCGGTTGGTCTGCGGAGCGTCGCTGTCGGTCGTGAAGAGAGCTGTTTGTGAGCCGATCTTGTTCAAGCCCTCGGTCTGAGTCTTGGGATCGACTGCGGAAACCATGATCCCCTTGACGCCAGCACTGACCAGGTCTTCCATCAGGCGCTGCTGGATGGCTACCGATGCCTGCTCAGGGTACTTCAGCTCCAGTTGGTAATCTGGCAATTCGGCCTGGGCCTTCTTCACGCCCGCTTCCGCAGCTTTCCAGAAGTCAGACGCTCCGTTGACGACGAAAGCAAGAGTCGGTTTGTCGGCGGCATTGGATATTGCAATCGGCGCCGCGCTCAGTATCAGCCCGGCAAGGAACAAGGCTGCATTCCGTTTCAGCTGTTTCATAATATACCTCCCGAGGGGCCGCAGTCGCATGGGCCCATTTGCGAATTGCGGCCGGCCGAATGCGCGCCCCCTCCTAGGGCCGCCGCAAAAGCGACGAGTGGCATAGGTTCCGATCGCCCTCCTGACGGTATACAAGAATCTTAATTAGTAAATAGTATTATCAATGCGCATCAAAACATTTCATCGCGGGCTAGTGAGGATGAAGTTTTAAAGTGAAGATTGCCAAGCGTTGCAGGTTCTCGCGCGATTGCCAGCACTTTCAGATAAGTGCTAATATTAATTACCTAAAACGCAACTTCTTCCAAGATCCGGAGATCTTTCCCCCGAATGCGAAAGCCTAAGGCCCAAAAGAATCCTGAAATGGATAAGCCCGCCCGCGTGACTATGATGGACATTGCCGCGGCGGCCGGCTGCTCACAGGCGGCTGTTTCCTTCGTGCTCAACGACACGCCCGGCACCCGCATCTCACAGCAGACTCGCGACCGCGTATTGGAGGCGGCGCGCGCTCTCGGCTATATGGGGACAAGCTATACCATGAAGGCCTCTTATTCGGGCCTGGACAACGTAATTGGTTTCGCCGTGGATCAGCTCGCTACCAGCCCGGAAGCGATCGTCGCGATCGAGGGCGCCCGCCAAGCGTCGTGGAATACAGGCAACGTGCTGTTGGTTACCCAAACGCTCGGTGATCCCGTCATGGAGCCAAAAGCAATCAGGGCGCTGACGAACGGGGGCATATCCGCACTCATATACATGACAATCTATACCAGAGAGGTCCAACTCCCTTCTTATGTCTTTGAACTCAACATCCCGACCGTATTGTTGAACTGCTACACGGCGGATCATACCTTTCCAGCCGTGGTGCCAAGTGAAATCGCCGGAGGCCAGAGCTCCACCCGGCATCTGATCACGCACGGCCACCATCGCATAGGGACGATCACTGGTGAAATCTGGATGCAGGCTGCACAAGACCGGCTGACGGGATACCGTCGCGCACTAGCGACCGCCGATTTACCCTTCGATCCAGAATTAGTCGTTGAAGGCGACTGGTCGGCCGGTGCCGGCTACGCCGCTACGATGCAATTGCTTGCTTTGCAGGAACCCCCGACCGCGATCTTCTGCCAGAACGATCGCACTGCAGTGGGATGCTACGAAGCGCTCAAAGATGCCGGGCTTCGCATTCCCCAGGACATGTCGGTGGTCGGTTACGACGACGAAGAAATTTCGAGACATCTGGTACCGGCACTGACCACTTCGGTCCTTCCGCACCTCGCCATGGGTCAGTGGGCAATTGAACATCTCAACCTGCAGACCATGCCCGGCAAGCGCTATCCAATTACGAAGCTCGAATGCTCGCTGGTCAATCGTCATTCCGTCGCTGCGCCGAGGGCCAAGGCGCGGCATATCTTCGACGGGGCACATGGGCCGCGATAGACTCGAGGTCGAGCCGGCGGGGCACTGCACGGTTGGAGCATGATCCCCGTCTCGGTCGGCATCATTCTCTGGTTGTTCAATAAACAGGATTCACGCTTTGGTGCGAAGGCCAAACCGGCTGTCGCCGACAGTGTTGGAGCCGCGCAAAAGCTTGGGCCTCCGCTGCAGGAGATTTGTTGAAATCTGCCATAACGCAGGTCTTCGCCTCAGGCACCGGGCGCGATCAATCTCAAAGAGGGAAAATAGCTGCAATAGCGGCCGCGATCTCGTGTCAGGAGTGGCAGCTGTTGCACGGCAGCGTGAGCACCGATGAAGAAATCAGGAAACACGCCGGTGCGCATCCCGCCTGCCTTGCGATACTGCGTGAAGACCTTGCCGGCAAGAAACAAAGCGGCTTTCGGCATCGAGATCATCTTGAGGCCAGCCTCTTCCAGGAAAGCCTCCAGCGCCTCGATTCTCTCGTACCGAACCGCAAGTTCGGCATAAATTACATCGTTGATCAGGAGAGGCCCCTCGATACTTGCCGTCTCGAGCTGCGCGATAGACCAGTCCGCCCATTCCGGGTCGTTTGTCACGAGGTCCAGGAGCACATTGGTATCGACGAGTGTCACGTTTCGCCGCGCGTCAAAGCCATGATGGCGTCGGTATCGAGACCCTTGCCGGAATGGCCGCGCAGTTTCTCGAAGCGGCTCGCCGGCCGTTTCTTGTCGGCGCAAGTCAGAACCACACTGCCGTCGGCAGCACGATGAAAATCGACCTGGCTGCCAGGAACGATGCCAAGCATGTCCCGTAGAGGCTTCGGAATGGTCACTTGCCCTTTCGCAGTAACGGTGGTGGTCATAGCGAACGCCTTCTGTAATACTCTCCAAGAAGAAGGTATTACTTCATTCGGCAAAATTCAAGATGGCCGCTAAGCCGCCATCGACCTGTAGAGCCAGTCGGAGAGCTTCTGGGTCGCCACGCGCGCCCCGACATGAGGCAGCAACACGTCACCGGTGAGTTCGACGCCGAAATACGAGGTGGAAGGATCGGTTATCACCTGTCGCTGGTCTTCGTTCGCGGCGAGATAGATCCGGGCGATGTCATCGATGCCGAACTGTTCGGGGCCGCCGATCTCGATGATGTTGCCCAAGGGATCTCCTGTCGCCAGTTCCGCCAGGAATGCCGCGACTTCATGAGCCGCGACCGGCCTCGCGGAGGCCGGAGGCAAACGAACGACGTTGCCCTCGGCGCCGATGTCGATCACGCCGTTGATGAATTCGTAGAACTGCGTCGAGCGGAGAATCGTGTAGGGACGAGCCGAGGCCCGAATGAGATTTTCCTGCACAGCTTTCGCGCGGAAATAATCGCTTTCGACCAGGCGCGGGGTGCCGACGATGGAAAGCGCGAGATAATGCCGGACGCGGGCTTCCGCCGCGGCGGCGAGCAGGTTCTTCGTCGATGCCTTGAAGAAATCGAGCGCCGAATTGTCGCCGAAGGATGCGGCATTGGTCACATCGACAACGACTTCGGCACCTGTCATTGCCGCTTCCAGGCCCTTGCCGGTCACCGTATCGACGCCGAGCGACAGAGATGCGGCCGTGACGTCGTGGCCCGAGCGTCGCAGATCCGCCGCCAGTTGCGTTCCGATAAGGCCGTTTGCTCCCGCTACCATGATTTTCATCTCGGCATCCTCTCACGCCTCGTCGACAATCCTCACACGGACCGAGAATGACCGGAACGCCGGCCACCATCCATCGTGCTTGAGGTTGGACGCCTGAGACGCAGGGCGTAGCGGAGCCAGCCCGAGGTCCAGGATGCGCCAGCGAAAAAATACATCCTTCCGGTTGCCCGTTCGGCGATCAAGTTTGCGGCTACATTCCCGCGCAATGCATAGATTTCCATGAGTTGCGGTTGTGGTGTTACAGGATTAGCGTTCGATCATGAGCTCGCCGGCCCCGAAATCGAAAACAAGCGCCGTAGGAAATGCTGACGATCCTCCGGTTTTCTCAACCCGGCAGGAGCGGCTGATGATGAACGTCTGGTCGTACCGCCCCAAGCCGTTGCACCTGGGTTTCTTTATCGCCGCCTATGTGCTCGCCTGCGGCTTTGCGCAATCTCTGGCAATCGTGCCTGGAACCGGCATTTCCATCTGGCCGGCGAGCGGGCTTTTCATCGCGACGCTCATTCTCAGTTCCGGATACAGCTGGCCCTGGTGGGTGCTGGGCGGCTGCCTGGCGGAGATGTTCAGCAATGTCCTGTGGTTTCACAGTCCACCGCTCGCCGCCTTCCTGATCTATGTCGGCAACGCTCTGGAAGCGGTGGCGGGCGCCTGGCTCGTGAACCGCACTCTGCAGCGGCCTGTGCGGCTGGAAAGCCTGCAGGAGGTGCTGACCTTCGTAGCGCTGGGCGCCGGAATTGCTCCGATCGTCAGCGCCACCATCGGAAGCGCCACGCTGGCGTGGTTTAGCATCCTGTCGCAATCCTTCGTGACGGCGTGGCCTCTCTGGTGGATCGGCGATGCGACCGGCGTTCTCATTATCGCCCCGCTGGCGCTTGTCGTACTCCACAGCTGGCGGGGCAGACCGCAGCTGTCGACCACGCAATGGATGGAGGCTTGCGTTCTCGGCCTCATCTTCCTCGCCGTCGCCGCGCTTTCGCTGAGCGGCTACCTTCCGTTCGCCTATATCATCATGCCGCCTCTCCTGTGGGCGGCGGTCCGCTTCGAGTTCAAGGGCGCGGCAATATCGCTCGTGCTGCTGGCACTGATTACGGCGGTCTTCACGATAACCGGCGCCGGTCAATTCGCGGGCGACCCGGAGTCCCAGAAGCACAAGCAGATCATGCTGCAGCTTTTTCTGGCCATCTCGGCGCTTTCGGCGCTTATCGTCGCCGCCATATCCCGCCAGCATCAACTGGCGTCGCTTTCGTTGCGACAAAGCGTTGAAGCATTGCGCGAACGGGAGCGCGAGCTCTCACAACTGGTGGACATGGTTCCGAGCCACGTCTGGCGTCTGACGCCCGAGGGCGAGCCGACCTTCTTCAACAAGCGCATGGTCGATTTCCTCGGCCTTGACGTGGCCGATTCCGACAAGCCGGATATGAGCCGGCTGGAAGCGGTACTTCAGGCCATCGTTCATCCCGACGACGCAGCCGAATTCCGGACAGCGCTTAGCCACTGCCTCGTCACCGGCGAAATCTTCGCCATGCGCTATAGGCTGCGCCGCGCCGACGGCGTGTATCGATGGATGTCGAGCCGCGCCGAGCCGCTGCGGGATCAGGCGGGCAACACCCTCCAGTGGTATGGGCTTTGCCACGACATCGACGATCAGGTCCGGGCCGAAGAGGCGGTCCGGCGAAGCGAACGGCAACTGCAGCAGATGATCGATGCCGTCCCGGTCCGCATCTGGAGCGTCGAGCCCACCGGCGGGGCGATCTATTTCAACAAGCGGTACCAGGACCATTTCCGCGCGGTCATTGCTGGTTTCGACACTCTCGGCGCGCCACGCATCGAAGAACTGCTGCAGCAGCTGATCCATCCCGACGACGCACCGGGCGTAGATCGCAAGTTGCGCGATTGCTTCGAAAGCGGCAGCGGCACTTCCATGCGGTTCCGCTGGCGCGAAAAGGATGGCGTCTATCGCTGGGCCGAATGCAGGGTAGAGCCCCGGCGCGACGATGACGGAGCGGTCGTGCAGTGGTATGGAGTTTCCCTCGATGTCGACGAAGAGGTGCGTGCGCTCGAGGCATTGCGTGACCGCGAGCGCGAACTCTCACAGCTCGTCGACATGGTCCCGGTTCACATTGCCCGCATGGCGCCCAATGGCGAGCCAACCTTCTTCAGCAGGCGCACATTGCAATCCATCGGGTTGGATGATGTCGCAGCCTGGGACAAACCCGATCTCAGCCGTTTGGCGGTGATCATCGGAGCAACCGTGCATCCCGACGATGGACCTCGCATGCGCGAGGTGCTCGGTCGTGCGCTCGCGACCGGCGGCCCTATACGATAAAGTATCGCCGGCGCCACGCCGACGGCGCGTATCGGTGGATGGAAGGGCGCGCAGAGCCGTTGCGGGATCAAAATGGAACGATCGTGCAATGGTATGCCGCTGCGATCGATATTGATGACGAAGTGCGTGCGCAACAGGCCCTGCGTGAGCGGGAGCGGGAGCTGTCACAGCTCGTCGACATCGTCCCCAGCCTTCTCTGGCGCTTGAATGCGGATGGCGAGCCGACTTTCTTCAACAAGCGGCTGATCAATTTTCTCGGCCCGGACATTGCAGACACAGAAAAGCCCGGCATGAACCGGCTGTCCGCCATAATAGAAGCCGCCATCCATCCCGACGATGCGGAGAGCCTCTCCGAGGCGCTAAAGCATTCCTTCGCCACCGGCGAGCGCTTCTCGAAACAGTATCGCCTGCGGCGCGCTGACGGCGTCTACCGCTGGGTCAGAGGTAGCGCCGAACCGCTCAGGGACGAGAGCGGGCAAATCATACAGTGGTACGGCCTCACGCATGACATCGACGATCAATTGCGCATCGAGCAAGAGCTGCGGGAAAGGGAACGTTCGCTCTGGCAAATCGTTGAAACGCTGCCGGCGATGATCGATTGCGCGGCCCCGGACGGAGAGCCGGTCTATCGCAACCCTCAGCTCCGCGACTTCCTCGGCTATAAGCTCGAAGAGCTTGATGGAACGGGAAAAACCCGGCTGGACGGGACCCTCGATGCCGGCGTTCATCCCGACGACGTGGCGAGTGTCAAAGCGGACTATGCCCATTCGTTGCGCACCGGCGAGCCCTATGCACGACGGCACCGCCTGAGGCGGTTCGATGGAGAATATCGCTGGGTCGAGACACGTGCCGCGCCGATGCGCAATGCCGAAGGCGTGATCGTCCAGTGGAATGTCATCTGCCTTGATATCGACGGTGAGGTTCGGACGGAGGAAGATCTGCGTCAGGCGCGGGAAGGCCTTGCACGGGCGAGCCAGGTGGCAAGCCTTGCCGAGCTTTCGGCCTCCATCGCCCATGAGGTGAACCAGCCGCTGGCGGCCGTCGTCGCAAATTCACACGCCTGCCAACGATGGCTCATGGCCGAACCGCCGAATATGGAGCGGGCCCAAAGGACAATCGAGCGCATCATTCGAGACGCCAACTCGGCCGCGGATGTCGTTAGCCGGATCCGCGCCCTGTTCAAGCAATCAGCCGACAGGAGGGTTCATACGACGATGCCTGACATCGTCAGCGAAGCGCGCAACCTCATGGCAGACGAGATGGCGCGCCGTCACGCCCGCATGGTGTTGCAGATCGACGGCAAGCTCCCACCAATTCCCATCGATCGCACCCAGATCCAGCAGGTTCTGATCAATCTCATTCGCAACGGCATAGAAGCGATGGACGCTGTTGCCGGCGACAGGGTGATCGAGGTGCGCGTGCGTCACATCGGCAATGCCGTGCAGACGGAAATCAGCGATCATGGCCAGGGGATCGAGTTTCCCGAAAAAATGTTCGAGCCGTTCTTCACGACGAAGGAAGATGGCATGGGCATGGGCCTGGCGATCTGCCGCTCGATCGTCGAACTGCATGGCGGACGGTTGTGGGCGGAGCAGAACAATCCGCGCGGAGCAACGTTGATCTTCACATTGCCCATTGAAACACAGGCGGCGTCATGACGGCGGACGACCATATTGTCTTCATCGTCGATGACGATGAACGGATCCGCGAGGCGCTCGGCGAGCTGCTGGACTCGCACGGCATACGCGCCGTCGCCTTCGAGTCCGCCTGCCACTATGTGAAAGCGGACAAGCCGGATGTTCCCGCCTGCCTCATCCTCGATATCGAACTGCCCGATATCAACGGCCTCGAATTGCAGAGGCAGATCGCCGACGTCGATCATCCGCCGATCGTCTTCGTCACCGGACATGGCGATATCCCCTCCTCCGTGCGCGCCATCAAGCGCGGCGCAGTGGATTTCCTGACGAAGCCGTTCAGCGACGAGGATCTCATGGCGGCAATCCAGGCGGCGATCGCCCAGGATCGGGAAAAGAGGGCCGAGCGCGCCGAACTCGGCATGCTGAGGCAACACTATCTCGACCTGACGCCGCGCGAACGCGAGGTGCTGCCGCTCGTCGTCAGCGGCCTTCTCAACAAGCAGGCGGCCGCGGAATTGGGGATCAGCGAAGTCACACTGCAGATCCACAGAAGAAACGTGATGCAGAAGATGGCGGCGGCATCGCTCGCCGATCTCGTGCGCATCGCGGAGAAACTGGAAATACCGATAACCCACTCGCGCCGGGTGGGAGGGAATTGAACATGAACAAGACAAGACATGTCGTGGCCATTGTCGATGACGATCCAAGGCTCCTTGAATCGATGAGCGACCTTCTGGAATCGGCGGGCTATGTCGCCCGCAGCTTCTCGTCGGCAGGCTCGCTGCTCGTCAACGGGCTGTCGGACCTGGATCTGCTCATCACCGATATCGGAATGCCCGGCATAGACGGCTTCGAACTTCGCGATCTCGTCAGGAAGTCACGCCCGGAGCTGCCGGTTTTCCTGATTACGGGCCGCCACGAGATCGCGGATCAGGGCCGCGCTCAAGGCGCCGGCGGATTCTTCCGCAAGCCATTCGATGCCCAGGCCCTGATCGCGGCCATCGCCAATGCCTTACACAAATCGAGAGATGGAGGGTGACATGAGGGTTGACCAGCCGTTCGTTCGTAGATCGGCGCCTTTGTCAGCGCAGCGTGAACGTGAAGAGGATCAGCCGCTCGTCATGATCGTGGACGACGACGCATCCATTCGCGAGGCGCTGTCGGAGCTGATCCTGTCGGCCGGTTTTCAGCCGGTCAGCTTTGCTTCGACGCGCGAGCTGCTCGACGCGGATATATTGGACAGACCAGGTTGCCTGATCCTCGATGTGCGCATGCCGGGGGTAAGCGGTCTCCACCTGCAGAGCCATCTGGCCGAGAACGGCATCGCCAAGCCGATCATCTTCCTGACCGGCCATGGCGATATCCCGATGACCGTCCAGGCGATGAAAGCCGGCGCCGTGGATTTCCTCACCAAGCCGGCGCGGGATCAGACGCTGCTTGATGCCGTAACCGCCGCCATTTCAATGGACGGCGAACGACGGGCGGAAGCAGCGATCGCCAATCGCAATATCGAACGGCTGGAGACGCTGACGCAGCGCGAGCGCGAGGTTCTGCACCAAGTGGCACGCGGGCGCCTCAACAAGCAGATCGCCTTCGATCTCGGCATCAGCGAAGTGACGGTTAAGCTGCATCGCAGCAATGTCATGCACAAGATGGAGGCCGCCTCCATCGGCGAACTGATCCGAGCCTGGGAAACATTGCCGGCACAGATGCGTCAGGCTGGGGCGCGTTAGCTTTTAATCAAGGAGCCAAGAACGCTGGCTGTCCATTTGATGCAGGCCGTATCCGATTCGCGCCAAAAAAGACGATGCGGCGCCGGGTAATGGGTTTCGGCCCCGCACGCTTGCGTTATCTCTAAATTAAAGTTCGGGGATATGACATCGTACCCGGCTTTGGTTCCCCAAAGGAGATCTCGCCTTGAACAATCAATCGTCAGTCGCGCCTTCCCCTAAAACCAATGCCTTCGACACCGAAGCAACCTTCCTGTCGGCTATCGGGAATTCCAAACGGCTTCACATTCTGCATCTGTTGACCGAAGGAGAAATGTCCGTAACCGTCCTGGCTGACGAAGTGGGATTGAGCCAATCTTCGACGTCTCAGCATCTGGCAATTCTTCGAGACCAGGAACTCGTGCAAACACGAAGGGCTGCGCAGACGATCTACTATTCACTTCAATCTGAGGGGGTCAGGGCAATGCTAGATACGCTCGCGGACATCTTCGGATCGCATCGTAGTACGGCCACAGAACGTGCCCGAGCCGTGGGCACCTGACGCCAATGGCGGAACGCTCACGCTGCCGCTCATGATTGGTCTTCAATTCTGCTGACATGCCCCTCGACCACGTCGATCGCTGATGGACGTTTGATGTACGCCTCCTAGACCACGGTGTGATTACGCCTCCATTGCGAATGGAGATAATGAATCACATCAGGAACGGAACCAACGGCCCGGAGCATGGAGGCGATCATGGACGTATATGAGGCAGTCACAAGCCGACGGTCGGTGCGCGGATTTAAAGACAAGCCTGTGGCGATGGAAATACTTGAGCGCGTGCTGGCCGCCGCGGCTTGGTCGCCGTCAGGATCGAACATCCAGCCGTGGAATACCTACGTGATGACCGGTGCGCCGCTGGCCGAACTCAAGACATCAGCCGTCGAGCGTGTGGCGCATGGCGACGCCTGGGACAAGCGGCAGTACGAGATGTACCCCTCCGTGCTGAAGCCCCCCTACGGCGAGCGCCGCTCCGCCTTCGGCAAGGAGCGCTACAGCGCGCTCGGCATTGCGCGCGAGGACTGGGAGGCGCGCCAACGGGCAGCAATCGCCAACTGGAACTGCTTCGGCGCGCCCGCCGCCCTGTTCTGCTACATCGACCGCGACCTGGGCCTGCCCCAATGGGCCGACGTCGGCATGTATCTGCAGACCGTCATGTTGCTGCTCCGCGCCGAAGGACTGCACAGTTGCCCGCAGATGGCGTGGTCGCAGGTTCGCGAGACGGTCGCCGAGGTCCTGTCACCCCCGGACGGACTGATCCTCTTCTGCGGCATGTCGATCGGCTACGAAGACCCTGCCGTAAGTTACGCCCGTACGGGCCGCGCCCCGCTGGCCGAAACGGTCACCTTCATCGGCGAATAGTTGCTTGCACTTAAAGAACAGAGACCCTGTCGAGAATTCCGCGTATGATAGGTCCCTTATCATGCGGGATACTGGAGAACGCCATGACCACGCATAAAGTAGGCTATCTTATCGGCAGCCTCGCCAAGGGCTCGATCAACCGCAAGCTCGCCAAGGCGTTGGTGCGCGTTGCCCCGCCGGAACTTGAAATGTCGGAGATCTCCTTCAAGGACCTGCCACTCTACAGTTACGATTACGACGCCGACTACCCTCCGGCCGGCAGAGCATTCAAGGCGGCAATCGCGGCCGTCGACGCCGTGCTGTTCGTGACGCCCGAATACAATCGGTCCATCCCCGGCGGATTGAAAAACGCAATCGATTGGGCGAGCCGCCCCTACGGCACCAACTCGTTCACACGCAAGCCGTCGGCGGTCATCGGCACGTCGCCGGGCGCGATTGGCACAGCCGTCGCACAGCAGAATTTGCGCAGCGTGCTCAGTTTCTGCAACTCTCCGCAGATGAATGCTCCGGAAGCCTACATCCAATTCACTCCGGGGCTGATCACCGATGACGGCGAGGTCACCAACGAGAGCACCGCCGATTTCCTGCGTACATTCATGAAGGACTTCCATGCCTTCATCGCAAGGGTTCGCTCAGTACTGCCGAAAGACGCCTAGACAAGCGCAGAGAATGAACGAGCGGAGTTGACGTCAATCCAGCCGCCACAATCCCATTGTGTGAAACTCACCGACAGCCTGAGACAGGCGATCGGCAAACCCTTTCCGCACGCGTGGGTAGCATTGGTGTATTGAGCCTTGGGCAAGGGCAGGTGGTCTTGTTCACGTCGAGCAAAACCGCTGCAGACTTTGGCCGGAATTGTTCTACAGCCGATTGGCGCGCAACAAGGTGGCTCGCGACAGATATCCCGCAAGCGTCCCATCGGGTGACCTGACATGGAGGCCCGGCATCTCGCCGGAGAGGATGAGCGCCAAGGCATCGTGAACCGTGGCATCAGCGGCAATCTCGGCATCGCCGTTGGACGGTTCCGGGGCGGTCATGATCGTCGATACGGCAATCAAGCTCAGCCTCTTTATCGCTCGGTCAGGGCCGAGGAAGTTCTCGACGAATTCGTTGACGGGACGCGCAAGAATCTCCTGCGGGCTATCATACTGAAGAAGGCGGCCATCCCGCATGATCGCAATGCGATCGCCCATCTTAATGGCCTCGTCGAGGTCATGCGTGACGATGACGACGGTCTTCTTCACCTTCCTCAGAATGTCGCGGAATTCGTCCTGAAGCCTAACGCGGGTGATCGGGTCGATCGCGCCGAAAGGTTCGTCCATCAGCATGATTGCTGGGTCTGCTGCGAGCGCACGCGCGAAACCGACGCGCTGACGCTGCCCGCCCGACAATTCGTGCGGCAGGCGCTGCCGCATGATGGCCGGATCAAGACCGACGAGATCCAGGAGCTCGTCGACGCGGCGATCGCTGCGCGCCTTTTCCCAACCGAGAAGCCGCGGGACGGTCGCGACATTGCGTGCGATCGACATATGCGGAAACAGACCGACCTGCTGGATGACATAGCCGATGCTGCGGCGGAGCTCCTTCTGATCGACCCTGGCTATATCTCTTCCGTCGACCAGCACGCGTCCCGTTGTCGGCGTCTCCAACTGATTGATCATCCGCATGGTCGTGGTCTTGCCGCAGCCCGAAGGACCAATCAGGGCAACCGTCGTGCCGGTCTCGATCAGCAGATCGAGATTGTCGACCGCATGCGGGCCGCTTCCGTCGTATTTCTTGGTAACATGATCGAGATGAATCATCCTGATATCCGCTTTCGGCCGCTCAGCGCCGTTGAGTGAAGAGGCGTTCCAGGGCGCCGAAGGCCAATTCCGCAAAGATTGCGAGCAGGGCTATCGGCACCGCTCCGACGAGAAGGCGCGGCATGTTCATGATCGCAATGCCGGCATTGATGAAATCGCCAAGCCCGCCGCCGCCGATGAAGGAGGCTAGCGCCGCCCCACCGATGACCTGGATGGCGCCCGTCCTGACGCCCGACAGAATCGCGGGAACGGCCAGGGGAAGTTCGATCTCCCACAGCATCTGTCCGGCGCTGATGCCCATTCCATCCGCCGCATCGATCACCGAGGCGTCGATCTCGCGGATGCCGATGATCGTGTTCAACAATAGCGGCGGCACGGCCAGGACGATGAGGGCGATCACCGACGGCAGCAATCCGATGCCGAGAAAAGGCATCGTCGCCGACAGGATCGCAAGGCTGGGGATGGAGCGCAAGGCGCCGGCAATATTGACCACCGCAAAGGCGGCGCGCGGTGCCCGTGCGACGACAAATCCGAGCGGCACCGCGATGACGAAGGCGATGCCGAGCGATAGGACGCACATCAGAAGATGGCGATTGAAAGCATTGAGGAAGGTACCGGAATTGTTGAAGATCCAGCTGAATGCATCGATGAGGATCATGCTATCTTCCCTCCGCTGCGCCGTCGCAGCAGCTTTTCGAGGGAGGCAAAACAGTAGTCGGCAAAGAGCGCCAGAAATGACGTCAGCAGCCCGCCTGCGATGATCTTTTCAGGAAAGCGCTGGTCGATGCCTTCGAAAATGATGACGCCGAGCCCGCCGGCATTGATATAGGCGGCAACAGTCGCAATGCCGATGACCGTCACCATGGCAATGCGAAGCCCGCCGACGATATAGGGCACTGCCAGCGGCAGTTCGACTTCCCAGATCCGCCGCGCCGTGCCGTAGCCCATGCCATCGGCAGCCTCCAATATGTCACGCGGAATAGCCTGAAACCCCATGCCGATATTGCGAATCAGGATCATCAGCGAATAGGCGGCAAGACCGGTTATGGCGGGTGCCGCACCGATGCCCATGATGGGAATGAGAAGCGCAAACAGCGCCAGGCTCGGCACCGCGAACAGGATACCAGTGAAGATGACGATCACGGCAAAGCTCCGCGGCCGCCTTGCCGCCCATATCCCGACGATCAGCGAGATCACCAGGGCAATGCCGACCGAGGAAAGAACGAGATAGAGGTGCTCCAACAGTGCTTCGAATAGCCGGTCGAGATGTTTAGGGACCCATTTCATCGTCGAGACCTCCGCATCGGGGCGCTCTTTCGCCTGTCTACCATGAGATCCCCAATCTGCGATCGGCGTCGTCGGCTCTCTGCGGCAGAATATCGTAGGCCGAGGCAACGACCGTTGAGAACCGCCTGAGGCCGAGCCGCACCAAAACCGCCGCTCCCTCAGGCGTTTCATGCAATGTCACGAGGCTTTGCCGCAACGCTGCGGCCATGTCCAACGGCAATGTCTGCGCGGCAACCAGCAGCGGCGCAGGAAGCGGCTCGGTCGTCGCCAGAATACGGAGACCATCGATCGCATCGGGTTCGTGCATCCGCAACAATTGGAAGGCGCAAGCGTCGATCGCACCGGCATCGATCCTGCCGTCCTTGAGGGCGGCGACGATGCCTGACGGGTTGAGCAGCGGTCCGACCGTCATGCTCTGCTTCATTTTCCCGGAAAACCGGTCGGCAAGAAAAGAACGCGCCGCGTGGTAGCCCGACTGGGAATCGCGCACAGTCCAGCCCCAGCGTACCGCTGCGAGATCCTCCACAGCGTTCACCGGCCCGGCGGAGGCGACGAGAATGTGGCTGGCATAGAGCGGCTGGTCCAAAGACCATGCCTCGCTCGAGACGGGTGCGGCAAGCACCGTCGGTCGCGCAGCCTCGGGCATGTGCGAAAACGGATAGCCGCACATGAAGACCGCTCCCATGTCCGGCCTCGCCCATAGCTCCGACAGCGGTGCCGGTGCTGCGTGAGCGATGATCTCGAGTTCGATGCCGGACTGCAGACTGACCTGCGCAAACAGCGCATCCCACAGGCCGCGAATGCGCGGACTGAGATTATACATTCTCGAACAGGCGATCGGCTTGGACATCACCATGGCAATTATGCGAACCGCAGCCGTTGGCCGATGTTCATCTCTCTTGCCTTGTCGACCATGGCGGCGCCGAGCGCCACATCGGTGGTGCTGAGGCCGCGGTGCCAGAACAGGATCGTCTCCTCATCGCTCTCGCGGCCGGGCTTCCTGCCGCAGATGATCTGGCCGATTTCGGCATGCAGGTTCTCGGCCGTCACCTTGCCCTCATCGACGTGACGGCGAAGCGCCCCAAAAGGCTTGCCGGGGCCGCATTGTCCCCAATCGTCGACGACGACCTTGTCCATGATGTCGGTGAGATCGAATTCGAGTGCGCTCATCGTGCCATAGGGCACAACGAAGGCTCCCTTCTTGACCCATTCGGTCTTGAACAGCGGCGCCGGTGCCGGCAGGCGGCTGGCCTCGACCATGATGTCGGCGTCCTTGAGGCAATCCTCCCAATTGTCGGTAACGACGATCTTCTTGCCGAGATCCGCCTCAAGACGCTTGGCGAAGGCATTGCGGCTTTCCGGGCGGCGCGAATGCACGCGGATTTCCTCGAAGTCGAAGAGATGGTCGAGAAGTCGGACATTCCAGTAAGAGGTTCCGCGCGCACCGATATGGCCGAGCACCTTGCTGTCGTTGCGAGCGAGATATTTTGCGCCAAGAGCGGTGACGGCGCCGGTGCGCATGTCGGTGATGGCAGTCGCGTCGATGATGGCCTTCGGCACACCCGTATTCGGGTCGAACAGGTTGAGGACCGCAAGCTCCGAAGGCAGGTCCACCTTGTAGTTGTCGACGAAGTCGCCGACGACTTTGACGCCGGCATAATTCAGCGCTTTGACATAGCCGCGAAGCACATTGAAATGGCCTTTGTCGGAGCTCTCCGGCACAAGATGAACCCGCGGCTCGATGACGGTTTCACCCCTGCCCTGCGCATCCAGCGCCTTCGACACCGCATCGAGAATCTCGCCATTGGTCAGCGCCAGCGCCTTGGCATCGAGGGCGTTGAGATAATCGATCCAGATTTCCTGCATTTCTCGCTTCTCCACATTCCTGCCCGCTGCCGACCGGACGGATTTTCGAACAAACCCTTGAAAGGATCGCCGCGCCAGACCGCGGCCGGATGGATATCCGGCCACGGGGGCATGACAATCATTTCAGCAGCAGGCCGTTTTCCTTCAAGAAGTCGACCGCCACGTCCTTGGCTTCCTCGTGATCAGTCTCGACCTTGGCATTGAGGACCCGCATTTTCTCATTGTCGAGATGGGAGCCAACCGCTTCCAGCAGTTCGGCAACCTTCGGGTTGGCCTTGAGCACGTCCTGGCGGACAACGGGCGCCACGTAATAGGGCGGAAACAGACCTTTGTCGTCTGCCAGTGGCACGAGGTTCTTCGAGCCGATCTGCCAGTCGGTCGCTGCACCGTTGGCAACGTCGATGTCCTTTTGTTCCAGCGCGTCGTAACGAAGACCAAGCTTGGCGAACTGCTTGAACTCCTTGAACTCGGCGTCGTAGACGCGCTTCAGGCCGGGCAGGCCGTCGGCGCGATCCGGAAATTCAGCACCGCCGCCGAAGACCAGTGTCTTGGAGACCTTGGCGAGATCCGACAGGCTCTTCAGATTGTGCGCCTGCGCCGTTTCCTGCCGGACGACGATGACATAGCCGTTGTTGATGCCGCTCGGCTTCAGCCATGTGAGGTTGAATTGCTTGGCGTAGAAGTCCTTGACCTGGGTGTAGACCTTGTCGGCATCGGTCGACATCTCGCCCTTGACGACAGACGCGAGCGCCGTCCCGGTATATTCCGGATAGAGATCGATCTCGCCGGCCACCAATGCCTGATGCGCAATCAGCGTGCCGCCGAGATTGATCTTGCGCTCGACCGTGAAGCCGGCGTTTTCCAGAACGGCTGAATACATTTCAGCGAGGATGAACTGCTCGGTGAAATTCTTGCTGCCGACCTTGATGGTCTCTGCGGATGCAGACTGGAACATGACGGCTGCCATGATGCCGGCTGCAAATATGCCCTTTGTCCAATTTTTCATAATCATTCCCTCTTGTTGACTTTTCAATGAACGAACCGGCGGCATTCCCCAGAATAACCGTCGGCATGACCGGTCGGCCCTGCCCTTCTTGGTGGGGCAGTGGCGAACCGGGCTTATTGCGGGCCAAGCCCGATCAATGCGGCGATCGTCGCAAAATCCGGCCCCTGCGCGCGATCCTCTTCAAGCGCCGGGACATGGCTGCGGACGAAAGCATAGGCCTCGGCCGATCCCCTGCCCAATTCGCCTGCGACGCCGCGCAGCTCGAGGGCCTGTGCCGAGGCGATCAGTTCGATGGCTACGAGATAACGCAGGCGCTCGACGATCGCCTGGGTCTTTGCCAAAACGCCCGGGGCCATCGACGCCTGATCTTCGACCCCATCGGCGACCGGAAGGGGCGAGAGCGAAACCGGCATGGCGAGATGACGGATTTCGGCTTCCATGGCCGAGACGGTCTTTTGCACCGTGGCAAAACCGGTCCGGCTCTGGCCCATCGGGGTCAGGAAGCGTGGAAGGTCGGACATGCCAGGCGACATGATCTTCATGATCCGATAGGCGGTGCCTGCCGCACAATGCGCCATTGCCTGCCCCAGCCTTTCCCAGGCGAGTACAAAAGCGGTCATGTCGAAATTGCCGTGTGCAAGAATGACGCCCTCTGAGGCGATGACGACAGGATTGTCGCTGGAGCTGACGAGATCTATCTCCGTCGCCTGCCTTGCCTCATCGATCGCATGCCTCAACGCACCCCAGACCTGCGGCGTGCAGCGGTAGCTCAATGGATCCTGGAGACGTCTTGCGGCATCGGCGGCGAGCAAGGAGCTTCCCGAAAGCAACTCCATCAGCTGAGCGGCGACGCGGCGCTGCCCGAAGGCCGGTCTCGCAGCCAGAGCGCGGTCGTCGAAGACGCTGACATTGGCCCTGAACGCTTCGAAAGCAACGGCAATCGCCTTCAGAGACCAATCGAAAAGCCGCTCGATATCCTCAAGCGCCAGGCAGGCGAGGCCGATGGAGAGGCTGTTGGCCACGACAAGCGCATGCCCGTCCTTCGGCGCCAATTCGAGAGGTCTCAGGCCGGCCCTTTCCAGGGCGATGCCGGCCGGCAGCACTTCGCCGCCAAGCTCGATCTCGCCGAAGCCGAGAAGCGCCCGGCTCATATGGGCAAGCGGAGCCAAATCCGCCGCACCGATCGAGCCCAATGACGGGACGACAGGATGGACACCTGCATTGATGGCAGCGATCAGACCACGGAACACGTTCAGCGAAACGCCGGAACCGCCCGCCGCCATGCCGACAGCCCTGACGGCCATCATCGCCCGCACGGATTCCTGGGCAAGCGGCTTTCCGACGCCGACCGCGCGGGCTTGCGGCACACGCATCTGAAACGCCACCAGATCTTCCGTTGCAAGTCGTGTATCGACCCCCGCTCCCAGTCCCGTCGTCAGGCCGTAAACCGGCAGATCCCTTTCCGTATAGCGATCGACGACGGCGCGCGCCGCCATAATCCGGGCCTCGACCTCGGCGGAGATTTCGATCCTGGCGTGACGACGGGCAATTGCCGCGATGTCCTCGATCGTCGGCGGCGACGCGCTGAAGGTGATCGATGGAGAATGGGTGGCGCTCACTGCTTCTCTCCGAGAATGGCGACGGGCTTCGAAGGACCCTTGGTGGACCGCGCTTCCAGCCGATATTGCGCGCCGGGATAGTATAACAGCGCGCAGGTCACGACGGCCTCGCCCGACCAGGTCCTTCGAAAGACGCGCAGGCAAGGATGATCATTCTTCAGGCCAAGATATTTGCGGATCGTCGTGTCCGGTTTGACGGCCTGGACGATATGTTCGAACGCCGTTATCGGCGCCACCTTCGTCAGATATTCGTTCGGCGTCATGCTGCTGAAATCGGTCGACAGATAGTCTGGAGCGACCAGCGGATTGACGTAGCGCTCCTCGACCTGAATGGGCTGGTCGTTTTCCAGGTGCACGATCAGCGAATGCATCACCTCAGCGCCGAGGGTCAGTTCGAGCGCGTCGGCAACGTTGGCATCCGCCTTCATCAAACCGGCCTGGACAACCGCCGCCTTGTGCGTGTGACCCCGCTCCAGTATTTCGTCGGCTATGTTGCGGATTTGAAGCAGATCGACGTCAAGGTGTTTTGGCGACACGAAGGTTCCGATGCCGGCGGATCGCTTGAGGACACCCTCGAACATCAACTCCCGCAGCGCCCGGTTCGCCGTCATGCGGCTGACGCCGAATGCCGCCACCAGTTCGCTTTCGGAAGATACCCGGTCTCCCGGCTGCAGCTTGCCCTCGGCGATCTCGGCCAGGATCTGCTCCTTGATCCTGATATATTGGCGCGCCTCGCTGGCGGCCGGCTTAACCGCTTTCGTCATGACAGCCTCGCCATGCCATTGTCGAGGATGGTCACGCCCCGGGAAGCAACGATCCCCCGGAAGCGAATTTCAGCGTCGTTGCGCCACATCTGCAGGGTGATCGTTTCTCCGGGAAAGATCGGTGCGCTGAACCGCGCCGCGATCGCGCTTAAACCGGTAGCCATCCCTGGATCGATCGCGGCGATGATGGCGTAGCCCGCATAACCGAAGCTGCATAGCCCATGCAGGATCGGCCGATCGAAGCCGCTGCTGCCCGCTGCCCGTGGGTCGACATGCAGCGGATTGCGATCGCCGTTCAGGCGATAAAGCAGCGCGGCGTTACCAGGGATGTCGACATTGAATTCGACGTCCGGCTCTCTGTCCGGGACTTTGGACAGAGGTTCAGGCGCTAATCCGGCCGAACCGCATCCACCGTCGCCGCGGCAGGCGTTCGTCTGCACGATCGTCGCGATCGGCTCGTCACTGTCCACGGTTGCGATCATGCGCTCGAAGCTGACGAACATGCCTTTCTCAACGCCGCGATCGACCACCGACAAGACGCGCGACCGGGAGATCAGCGGCACATCGAGAGGGACTGGCCGGTGGATCGCCAGTCGATGTTCGGAATGCACCAGACGCGCCCAGTCGACACCCGTCTGCTGCATCCACGGGCCCGGATGTGCCACGATATTGGCAAGCGTCGGCGCAGTGACCAGATCCCGTTCGTAGACGTAGTTCAACGCGTTTTCGTCGAGCGGGTTGGTGCCGTAGCCGACCGACAGGGCGTAGAGGATGGCATCCCTTGCGGTGACCACATGCGTCGCTTGCGGCACCGGGAAATCGAGAATGGATTGGGCTGACAGCGTCACGATGCGGCTCCGCCGGATGCCACGGGTTTGCGAATGCCACCGGACAGGCGGATGCCGCCGTCGACGGAAAGCAATTCGCCAGTGACGAAGTCTGCCCCCTGAACAAGCCAGACAATGGCGCCGGCAACGTCTTCCGGTGTTGCGACCCGGCCGAGTGGCGCCGTTTCCGAAAATCGCTTGGCAATGGCGCCATAGGCATCCGGCCCGAGCGTATCGCGCATCCAGCGCGTATCGATGATGCCGGGGCAAACCGCGTTCACCCGGATATCGGGACCGCAGGTGCGCGCCAGCGCCAGGGTCAGCGCATTGAGCGCGCCCTTGGAGGCCGTATAGGCAAGCGAACTGCCGCCGCCGGTAAAGGCAACGTTGGATGAGACATTGACGATCGCACCGCCGCCGCTGTCACGCATGGCAGGCACCGCCGCCCGGCACATCTGATAGGCGCCGATGACATTGACCCCGAAAACACTCTGAAAATCCTCTGCCGACAATGTCTCTAGATCGAAAGGATCCGATTTGACCGTCGTTGCGGCATTGTTCACCAGGGCGTCGAGCCGCCCCCACCGTTTAACGGCCGTCGCAACCATCCGGCGGCAGGCCGCATCGTCGGCAACGTCGGCCTGGACGATCTCGACCTGCGCGCCCAGGCTGCGGCAGATATCGGCCGTTTCATCGGCCTCTTTCTTGCTGCGGCTGTAATTGACCACCACCCGGGCACCGCCCTCGGCGAACTGCTTCACGCATGCGGCCCCGACGCCTGTTGCCGAGCCCGTGACGATGATGACGGCTCCATCGATTTTCATGGGGCAGAGTCCTTCATTGCGTGGGTGGAAAACAGGCGCGCATCCATCTGTTTCAGCTGGTCCGACACCGCGACGCCCTTCGGCAGGCGGTCGAGAACGTGGGCGGCGAGATCGATGCCGGGGGCAAACTCCGTCAGCGTCAGGCAGCCGTCGATCACCCGAAAGACCGCCCGCTCGGTGACGACGAGCTGTGTCTGCCCTTCCGGCGCAAAGGCCGGGCTCGAACTGATCTGGTCGACATGGTCGACGATCTTGCAAACTCTGCCGTCCCGGATGATGTCGAGCCTGCCGTCGGCAACCGCAATTTCCGCGCCGCCAGCCGAAAACGCGCCGAGATAGACAACACGCCCCGCCGTCTGCGAGATATTGGTGAAGCCACCGACCCCAACGATGGAATTGTTGAAGCGGCTGACATTGACCGCACCGTACCTATCCACCTCGGCCATGCCGAGAAAGGCAATATCGAGGCCGCCGCCGTCGTAAAAGTCGAACTGCGAAGCCTGTGGGACGATCGCGGTCGGATTGACGGCAGCGCCGAAGGATAGTTCCTCGGCCGGCACGCCACCGATGACGCCGGATTCGATCGTCACCGTATAATCGTCAAATCCCTCTTCGCTGGCGATACGGCCGATCCCGGCGGCAATGCCAATGCCGAGGTTGATCGTCGGGCGATGGAGCGGCGCCAGCTCCAGGAAGGCGCGGCGCTGAATAATCTTATCGGCCGACAGCGGCGCCGGCTGCAGACGGCTCGCCGCCATCCGGACGCGCCCGGTATAGGCGATATTGTCCTTCTCGGCGAAATTGACGCCGTGCTGGGCCGGATTTTCGCAGATGACAACATAATCGACCAGCGCCGCCGGGATGCGAACATCGCCCGGCGGCAGCGAGCCGCGCTCGGCAATCCGCTTGACCTGCACGATGACGATACCGCCGGAATTTCGGCCTGCTTGTGCCATGGCAAGCACGTCGAGGGGAAAGGCTTCGTCCTCTAGGCTGATGTTGCCGTCTTCGTCGGCCGTCGTACCGCGCAAAAGCACGCAGTCGAGCGGCATCGAGGGATAAAGCAGCCATTCCTTGCCGCGCAACGACACACGCTCGACAAGCGCGCGCGGCGTCGTCGCATTCATGCGGCCGCCGCCATGCAGCGGATCCATGAAAGAACCGAGCCCGATATGGGTGATCACCCCAGGCTGACCGGCGGCAATCGCTCGATAGAGCTGGGCGATAACGCCTTGCGGCCAGCAATGCGCTTCGATCTTTTCCTCGATCGCCAGCCTGCCAAGGCGCGGCGTTCCTCGCCAACCCCCGGCGATCACGCAGGCGACGAGCCCTTCATAGCCAAAATGCCCCATGCCGCGCGTCTGACGATCGCCCGTGCTGGCAGCAAACAAGAGCGTGAGATTGCGGGGTTTTCCAGAGGCGACGAAACGCTCCTCCACCGCAGCCGTGATGGCCTCGGGGTGGCAGAATCCTCCAAAACCCGAAGCAGCGACCGTCATCCCGTCTTCGAGGAGATCCGCAGCCTGCTGTGAAGAGATGACCCGCATGACGATCTTTGTTTCCAACCGACCTGTATATACAGGCTAACGGCCGATCGTTTGGAAGGCAACCGGAATCTTTGCCGGTATTTTGGGCAGATCGCCTCGATCAGCCGATGTCAAGCAGCCCCATCAAGCAAAACCCAAGAGCCGCCAGAGCCAGCAGTGACAGCGCCGCCGCTGCAAGGACCCGGCCGCCGGCACGGGTGATGGATCTCACATCGACGGAGAGACCTAGCGCGGCCATGGCGGTGACGGTGAAGGCAGCGGAGAGAGCCGACATCCCGGCCAGCAGCGGCGCCGGGATTGCGTCAAAGGAGCGAAGCGCCGCCATGGCTGCAAAACCGAGGATGAACCATGGCAGAAGATGGCGGAGATTGACTGCGGAGCCACCGGGAGGGCGGCGATGAACTGCGCCGAGCACAAGAATGACCGGTCCGAGCATCATCACGCGGATCAGCTTGACGAGCGTGCCTACCTGGGTGCTGACGGCTCCGGCAGAGGCTGTGGCTGCCAACACCTGCGGCACGGCATAGGCTGTCAGCCCTGCGAAAACGCCATATTGTACGGTGCTGAGCCCCAGGACCAGATGCAGAAGCGGCAGCGCCAGCACGGCACCAACGCCGAGCAGCGCGGTAAAGGCTATCGAGGCAGCGATATCCTCCGGTTTCGCGCCGATGACAGGGGCTGCAGCGGCAATCGCTGAATTGCCGCAGATCGAGTTGCCGCAGGCAACCAAGGTCGCTAGGCCGGTCGACAGCCCCAGCAGCCGCCCGAGCAGAAAGCTGCCGGCCAGGGACAGAGCAACCAGGACGGCAATTCCGCCGACAAGCGGCAATCCGGCCTGCCGGATGGCAGCCGTGCTGAGCGAGGCGCCCAGCAACACGACGGCAATCTCGAGCAGCGTCTTGGCGGCGAAGTGAATGCCTGGAGTGAAAGTCTGCGGAAGACGGATCGAGGAGCGCACGGCAATGCCGATTAGAATGGCCGGCACGAGGCTCTCGATCCAGTGCGCGCCGAACATCATCAGCTGCAACCGCTCGACCAACTGCGCAATGATCGCGACTGCCGCGCAAAAGAAAAGTCCCGGCAGGACAGCAGCAAGCGACGGGGAACGTGAGACGGAAACGAGCATGGGCAAGACCTTGCGGAATGCTTCACTGTCCCATATTCGATTGTCGCCTTCCATTGAATAGTTTTATATAGTTCATTCGGTGAAGTCGAACGATCGCGTCATGACCTTCGAACAGCTCTCCATTTTCGTCGCGGTTGCCGAACGCGAGCACCTGACCAACGGCGCCTCGGCGATCGGCCTCACGCCATCAGCCGTCAGTTCGGCCATCCGCAATCTCGAGGCCTCCTATGGGGTCCAGCTTTTTCACCGTGTCGGACGGCGCATAGAGCTGACATATGAAGGGCGGGTGTTTTTGGGGGAGGCAAGAGCCACACTCGCGCGCGCAAGAGCCGCAGCGCTCGTCTTGTCCGATCTCGGCGGCCTGCAAAAGGGTGAGCTCGTTGTTTTTGCCAGTCAGACGATCGCAAGCTATTGGCTACCCGCGATGCTGATGCGTCTCAAGACCCGCTATCCGGGCATCGACCTGAAGCTGGTGATCGGCAATACGACCACGGCGGCAAAAGCGGTTCTCGATGGATTGGCGGAAGTCGGTTTCGTCGAAGGCAGCGTTGATGAGCCGGCACTGAATGTTCAGCCGCTTGCCAAGGACGAACTCCTTGTCGTTGTCGGTCCGCGCCATCCCTGGGCGCGTGGCAAACCAATCGCCCCGGCGGAGCTGGTTTCGGGCACAAAATGGGTCATGCGGGAAAAGGGGTCCGGAACCCGGTCGGCTTTCGAGGCGGCGATTTCCAATCTTGGCATTGGCTCCGGAGATCTGACTGTCGCGCTTGAGCTGCCATCGAACGAAGCCGTCATATCGGCAGCAAGAGAAGGCCTCTGCGCAACGGTCGTTTCCGGAGCAGTGGCCGCGCCGCTCTTGATGCAAGGTCTGTTGGTAAAGGCGCGTTTTCCCTTGCCGTCCCGCCAGTTCGCAATCCTGCGGCACAAACAAAGACACTCCAGCCGTGCCTCGTTGGCGCTGGAAACGATTTGCCGCGAGGACAGAGCTGCCGAAGTCCAAAATCGGGATGACTGGGTCCTCTAACATGCGAGATGTTGGAGATGCCATGATCAGGCATAAGGTCGGTGTCGCCTGACAACTAAGGAAAAGGCTGCTGCTGTGCGGCAGCGGCCTGTCCCGGTTCTTTCGAGCGGCGTCTCTAAGCGAAGGCGTAAGAACCATCCGGCCGCTTCGGCACACGCCGCTGCCAGTGGATATAGCCTTCCTCCTCCATTGCCTTCTCGTCCATCTCGACGCCCCAGCCGGGCCGGTCGGGGCGCAGTTCGAGATAGCCGTCTTTCGGCAGATAGGGATCGACCACATAGCGCGTTTCCCCCTGCCGCTTCTCGATATCGAGGCCGCCGTAGACATAGGCCTGGCCCTTTGGCAGCCGGTATTCGAGGATGCGGAAGTTCTGGGCCGCGGCCGAAAAATGCACATTGACCGCCGTCGCCAGCGGTCCCATCGGGTTGTGCGGAGCGACACCGACGAAATAGGCTTCGGCAAGCGTGGCGATGCGGCGCATTTCGCCGATGCCGCCGACGACGCAGATGTCGGGCTGAATCAGATCGGCGCCCTTGACCTGCAGCAGCCGCAGGAATTCGTTCCTGTTATAAAGCGACTCGCCGGTGGCCAGCACGCAGTTGAGCCCCTGTTTCAGATCGCCCCAGGCCTCGATATTCTCCGGACGCAGCGGCTCTTCGTAGAACAGCGGATCATAGGGCGCCAGTGCATTGCCGAGTTGCCTTGCGGCGATCGGTTCGAAAATCTTGGCATGAGCATCGAAGGCGATCTCGTATTCGTCATTGACCGTCTCGCGAAGTGAGCGGAAATAATCGGCCGAGGCTTTCACGACATTGCCCCAACGATGGGAATGCATGTCGATACGCCAGGGGCTGAGTTTGAAGGCCGTGAAGCCCCATTCCTCTTTCAGGCGATCAAACTCGTCGCGGGCAGCGGGCGCGTCGGGGGCGGTATACACCCCGGCATAGACCTTGATGCGGTCGCGCACCTCGCCACCCAGCAGCTTGTATACGGGAAGATTCGCTGCTTTGGCCGCCAGATCCCACAGGCAATGGTCGAGCGCCGAAATCGCGGCAAGGCCGAGTGCGCCCGGCGGGAAGCGGCTCTGCTGGATCAGCAGGTTGACGAGATAATCGACGCGTGTCGGATCCTGGCCGGAGAGGAAGCCATAGAGATAGTCGAGCAGCGGCGGCAGCGCCTTGTCGGGGCCGTGATTGTAGCATTCGCCCCAGCCCGTCAGTCCGTCGTCCGTGTCGAGTGCGACGATCACGCGGGGACGGTCCTTGTCGCGGGTCATGAACACCCGCATGCGGTCGATCTTCATCATTCTGTCCTTCTAGAGATTGAAATAACTGCGGCGCGCCACGCGCGTCTGCACGTAGAGATGCTCGTTGTAGGTTCCGGGATTGTAGGAACCGGCGGCCTCCGGCACGGGAACGGAGACGTTGCCGCCGCTCGGAAAGCGGGCGACGAATTCCTCGTCGATATCGCAGCCGAGCCCGGGGGCATCGGGAACGGCGATCAGCCCGTCGACCTGCTCGGGATGCGGCACGATCGTCCGGCGGCGGCCGTCCCAGTCGTCGTCCAGCCGCTCAAGGATGAGCGCGTTCGGAATGGCCGCAAGCAGACGCAGGGCCGCATATTCCGCCACCGGTCCGAGCGAACCCGAATGCAGTGCAATCTGGATGTGATGGGCTTCGGCCATGGCCGCGATCTTCTTCATCTGAGTGATGCCGCCGGCCCGGCCGGTATCGGGCTGAATGACATCGACCAGCTCTCGTTCGATGAGCTCGCGCTCGCCAAAGATCGTTGCCGAGCGTTCGCCGGCGGCAAGCGGCACATGAGCGGCGTCGCGAATGCGCTTGTAGCCTTCGAGATTGTCGGGCGCGATCGGATCTTCCACCCACATCAGTTCATAGGGTTCGAGCGCCCGCACCAGCCGGCAGGCGTCCGCCGGGGTCAGCCATGGCGGCCCGTGCAGGTCGATGGCGATGTCCATATCGTCGCCGACCGCCTCGCGCAGCGCTGCGACCTTGCGAACCGGATCGACCACGCCACCGCACTTGATCGCCGTTATGCCGCGCTGCTTGATCGCAAGCGCACGTTCGGGCGTATTGGCATGCGAATAGATCGGGATCCTGTCGCGCACCTTGCCGCCGAGCAACATCCAGACCGGCACGCCGAGCGCCTTGCCCTTGATGTCCCAGAGCGCCATGTCGATGCCGGTCATCGCGCCGCCTCCGACAGTGCCGAGCATGCCGTGACCCATCATTGCGATATGCAACTTCTGCCACAGGCGTTCGATATGGGCCGGATCTTCGCCGATCAGGAGCGGCGCCAGATCATGGATCGCCGTCTCGATCACGCGCGGCCAGCCGGAGCATTCGCCGATGCCGGTGATGCCTTCATCGGTATCGATCTTCAAAAACAGCCAATTCCTCGTGCCGCGCAGCTGCGTGGATGCACCGTCTCCCGACCGCTCATCCGAAGCCCCTTTCGAAGGGTCTGGCTGACCGGCGTGCATGAGAAACGTTCTGATGCCGGTGATCTTCATCGCTGACCGCTCCCGTTCTTCAGAGTGTCGGGAGCGACATAGCGGAAGCGCCGCGAACGGTCGCGGTCACGTGGATCGGGGCGCGGAATGGCCGATATCAGCGCTTGCGTGTAAGCATGTTCGGGCGTGCGGCAGACCTTCTCCGCCTCGCCGATTTCGACGAGCTGGCCCTTATACATGACGCCGACGCGGTCGCACATGTAGCGGATGACACCGATGTCGTGGCTGATGAAGATATAGGCGAGCCCGAGTTCGTCCTGCAGGCGCATCAGGAGATCGAGCACCTGCGAGCGTACGGAGACGTCGAGCGCCGACGTCGCCTCATCGGCGACGATGACGCGCGGATTGAGGGTGATGGCGCGGGCGATGCCGATGCGCTGGCGCTGGCCGCCGGAGAAGGCGTGCGGATAACGTTCGCGCGCCCTGGGATCAAGGCCGACCTGCTCCATCAGATGGCAGACGCGCTCATCCAGTGCCCTCCCCTTGGCGATGCCGTTGACCAGCAGCGGCTCGCCGATGATCTGGGAGACGGTCATGCGTGGATTGAGGGAGCCGAAGGGATCCTGGAACACCATGCGCAATTCGCGGCGCGCGGCGGCAAGCGTCTGGCCTTTTGCCGTTGCCAGGTCGATGATGCCGCCATCAGCCCGGCGATAGAGGATTTCACCGGCGGTTGGATCGAGCAGCCGCATGATCGAGCGGCCCATCGTCGTCTTGCCGGATCCGCTTTCGCCGACGATGCCAAGAGTTTCGCCCGGCAAAAGCGAAATGGAGACGTCGTCGAGTGCTTTTACCTCGCCGAAGTCCATCGAAAGATTACGCAATTCCAGGATCGGCGCCGCCGTCCTGTCCAGCGGCGCGCGCGCCAGGCGAATCTCGGCCTTCTGCTCCAGCTTCAGCACCGAACCGATCAACATGCGGGTATAGTCGTCTTTCGGGGCGTGAAAGATCTGCTCGACCGGCGCATATTCCTTGGCGACGCCATTGTGCATCACAAGCACATCGTCAGCGATCTGCGCCACGACGCCCATATCATGCGTAATGAAGAGAACGGCCATGCCGTTGGCCTTCTGCAGCCGGGCGATCAGGTCGAGAATTTCGGCCTGTGTCGTCACGTCGAGCGCCGTGGTCGGCTCGTCGGCGATCAGCAGCTGCGGCTTGCAGGCGAGCGCCATGGCGATCATCGCGCGCTGGCGCATGCCGCCGGAATATTGGAAGGCATATCGATCCAGCGCCTTTTCCGGCGCGGGAATTTCAACCTGTTTGAGCAGCGATATGGCTTCGGCGCGCGCTTCCGCCTTGCTCATCCTGGTGTGAAGGCGAAGCGCCTCGATGATCTGGTTGCCGACGGTGTGGATGGGCGACAGCGACGACATCGGCTCCTGGAAGATCATCGCGATATCGCGGCCGCGGATCGCCCGGATCTGGCGTCCGCGCGGATTGAGGCTGGTCAGGTCGATCGAGCCGCCCTTCGGGTGGTTCAATGTGATCGAACCGCCGGCAATGCGGCCGGGCGCGTCGACAATCTGCAGGATCGAGCGCGCCGTCACCGACTTTCCGGATCCGCTTTCACCGACCACGCAGAGCGTCTTGCCCGGCGCGATTGTAAAGGACAGGTCGCTGACGGCGCGAAAGACGCCGGTGCGCAGCGGGAATTCGACGGTGAGGTTCTTCACCTCGAGCAGCGGCCTGCCGGCAATGGAAACGATGTCGGTCATGCCGGCCTCATTTGTTGTAGGGGTCGGCTGCGTCGCGCAGACCGTCGCCGAGGAGATTGAGCGCCATGACGGCGACCACGACCGCGCAGCCCGGCAGGAAGAGCCAGGGCGCCGTGGCGATCGAGCGAATGTTCTGTGCCTCGCGCAACAGCACGCCCCAGGAAATGGTCGGCGGCTGCAGCCCGAGCCCAAGGAAGGAAAGCGAGGTTTCGGCAAGGATCATCGCCGGCACAGCAAGCGTGATCGACGCGATGATGTGGCTGGCGAAGCTCGGCAGCATGTGGCGAAAGATGATGCGGCCTTCGCGAACGCCATCCAGCCTGGCGGCGGCGACGAATTCCTCGGTGCGCAACGACAGGAAACGACCACGAACGACCCGGGCAAGCTGGGCCCAGCCGGTCAGCGACAGGATGATCGTAATCATCATATATTGCAGCGTCGCCGGCCAATCCTGCGGCAGGGCGGCAGCCATGGCGAGCCAGATCGGGATTGTCGGCAGCGACAGCACGAAGTCGATTACCCGCTGCATGAAAAAATCGATGCGGCCGCCGTAATATCCGGAGATGCCGCCGATCACGATGCCGAGCATCAATGACAGGAAGACGCCGACCAGGCCGATCGACAGCGAAACCTGCGAACCCTGCACCGTCCGGCTGAAGACATCGCGCCCAAGCCGGTCGGCGCCGAAGAGAAGCAGCGGCGTCGTCTTGTCGGGCGAGGCGATCAGATGGATGTTGGTGTTGAACAGGCCGAACACGGAATATTCATAGCCGCGCCCGAAGAACTGGACGTCGACGCGCTTCGTCGTGTCTTCCTTGAAGATGGCGGCAAGCGTTTCCGGATCGCGGGTCAGCTTCATCGGATAATAGTGCGGACCGAAGGAAAATCCGTTCTCAGTATCGATCAGGTGCAACTGCTGCGGCGGATGAAAGGTCGCCCGCGCATTTTGCAGGTTCGGATCGTTGATGGCGAAGAAGCCCGGAACCAGGGCAACGATGTACATCATCACGGTGACGACGAGCGCCACCATGGCCAGCTTGTGGCGGCGGAAAGCCCACCAGATCAGCTGCCACTGCGATGCGACGGCGGCGCGGTCCGGCTGAATGTTTGTGACGGCGATGTCGGCCATATCGGGCTCCTATTCCAACCGGATGCGGGGATCGACCAGCGCAAGCAGGATGTCGCTGATCAGAGAGCCTATCAGCGTCAGCGCGCAGATGAGCAGAACGAAGGCGCCTGCCAGATACATGTCCTGAGCCATCAGCGCCTGCAGCAGCAATGGGGCTGCCGTCGGCAGGTTGAGGACGATGGCGACGACGACCGAGCCGGAGATGAGATTGGGCAGTAGCCAGGCAATCGTCGAGATGAACGGATTGAGCGCGATCATCATCGGATATTTCATCAGCAGGCGGAATTCCGAGAGCCCCTTTGCCCGTGCCGTCGTCACGTAAGGCTTCGGCAGCTCGTCGAGCATGTTTGCGCGCATGACGCGGATGAGGCTCGCCGTCGAGGAGACGGCAAGGATGATGACGGGAAGCCAGAGATGCGAGAAGAGATCGCCCATCTTGGCAAAGCTCCAGGGCGCATTCTCATACTGCGGCGAAAACAATCCCCCGACGTCCTGGCCGAATTCGACCGCCGCGATATACATCAGCACCAGCGCCAGCAGGAAGGACGGAACGGCCAGACCGAAAAAGGTGAAGGCGGTGAAGAAATAGTCGCCGATCGAGTATTTGCGCACGGCGGAAAAGACACCGATCGGCAGCGCGATTGCCCAGGTGGCGATCAATGTCGAGAGAGCCAGGACGAGGGTCAGCGCCATACGCTCCCAGATCAGATCCGACACCGGCTGCTGCCATTCGAAGGAAATGCCGAAGTCGCCGCGCGAGAGGATGCCCCAGATCCATTTGAAATATTGGATGAGCATCGGGTCATCGAGTCCGAAGCGTTCGCGCAATTGTGCCGCGGTATTCTGATCGACGATTTCGTTGGAGGCCGCCAGCGTCGCAATATAGGTCGTGACATAGTCGCCCGGCGGCAGCTGGATCAGCACGAAAGCGAGGAAGCTGACGGCAAAGAGCGATGGAATCATCCACAGCAAGCGTTTGGCGATAAAGACCAGCATGGGCGCCTCTTGCATTGAGTACCGCCCTCCGGGCCTAACCGGCTCTCATCGCCGGCAAGGCATCGGAAGGCGAACCGAAGAAAGCGCCGTACCGTCGGTACGGCGCTCGATCAAAATCAGCTCGTGAAGGTGAACTGCTGCGGCATCGCAGGTCCCGGATTGGGCCACGACCAGCTATCCGGCTGCTTCTCGGGAACATTGCGCAGATTATTGCGGATGATGCCGAAGCCTCCGACCGCGAGGCAAAGTCCGACGGTCTCGAATTCCTCCGCAGCGATATCGAAGATCTGCTTCATGACCGCGCCGCGCTTGTCGAGATCGGCCGTCGAACGCGCTTCGTCGAACAGCTTCATGCGCTTCTTCTGGCTTTCCGGCGGCTCCTCGCCGCGCGCGCCGTTGGACGTATACCAGAGCGTCCACGGAATGGCGTAACGCGACCCCTGCGGATGGAAGGCGAAGAAATCGCGCGGGTCGAGCATCGGATCGAGACCGCCCGGCCCCGGCCACACCTGCGCATCATGAGCATTGTCGTCGCCGCGGGTATAATAGAGCGCCCGCTCGATCGTATTGACCTTCATGTCGATGCCGATCTGCGACCAATGCGTCTTGACCAGTTCCAGGGCATCGACGAGATCGGGATAAAGCGTCGGAATGACGTCGACCGAGAAGAACACCTTCTGACCGTCGGGCCGCAGGCGAAAGCCGTCAGGCCCCTTCTTGTAGCCGGCCTGATCAAGCATCGCGCCTGCCTTGTCGGCGTCGTATTCGGTGAATTGACGCGCATATTTCTCGTGATACCAGGGATGGGTCGGACGCGGCCCGGCCTGATAAGGCTCGCTCTGCCCGAAATAGACGATGTCGATGAGTTCCGGGCGATTGATGCCGATCGAGAGCGCCTGCCGGAACGACTTGTCCGCAAACATCTTGCGCATGGCGGGATCTTTGTGGGTGATGTTGAAGTAGATCTGGCACTGTTGGGAGGAGGAAGGCACGAGCGTCAACAGGCGATAATCGCCCTTCTGCATGTTCTGGGAGAGCGTCGGCTTGTTGGCCAGCACGCTGATGTGCCGTTCCTGAATGTCGATCTTTCCGGAGATGACGTTCAGCATCAGCGACTCGACGTCCTGCGAAATGCCGAAGTTGATCTCATCGATGTAGGGAAGCTGGTTGCCAGATGTATCGACCTGCCAGAAATAGGGATTCCGGGTCATGACGACACGCGTGGCGCCGCCGACATAAGGCTCCTTGACGACCCAGGGATCGAGTGTCGGCTTGTCGACATTGCCCCAGCGCGTCGGAATTTCGATGTCGCCGCAGCGGCTGCGGAAGAGCTCCGTCCAGCTGGTGACACCCGCCTTCTTCGCATCGGCCTCGATGTTGGGATTGTATTTCGGCAGGAACTGGCTGCAGTAATGCTTCGGGAAGAGCGTCGGATGTTGGCCGAGCGGCGTGGCGAGATTTTCGAGATAAAGCGCGTTGGCCGCCGCGAAGGTGAATTTCACCGTATAATCGTCGATCTTCTCGACGGTGACCGGCTTGCCGGCAACGGCAAGCTGCGCCGGCGTCGCGCTGTAAAGCTCGGTGTTCTTCACGCAGTCTTCGATCGCAAAAACGACGTCGTCGGCCGTGAACGGGTGGCCGTCTGACCAGCGCACGCCTTCGATCAGATGGAAGGTGAATTGCGTCGCGTCGTCGCTGACTTCCCAGCGCTCGGCGAGGTTCGGCTGCACGGCGGTGAATTCCAGGTTCCAGCGCACAAGGCTCTGGTTGCCGACCATGCGCAGAATGCCGTTATGGTCGGATGAACCGCGCAGACCGCGGCGCAACGTGCCGCCATAGGTGCCGACCTTCTCGAACGGCGTTACCACCATCGGCTTCTTCGGCAGGCGCTCGGCCAGCGGCGGCAGTTTGCCGTCTTTGACCAGTTGCGCCAGCGCAGGTGCTTCGCCGCCGGCGGCGAAGGCACGACCGGCGATGGACAGTGCTGCAGCACCAGCCATGCCGCCGAGAACGGCGCGGCGGGTGACACCGCGAGACAGAATTTCATTGGGCATTGATTCCTCCCCTTTTATGCCGGCACAGGCGGGCTTCCGACCTGCCGTTTTGCGCCCTCCTCGGCGCCGGAACGAAACCATAGACACGTTCTCAAATGATTACAAGAGTTGACAGATAATTACAGATTGGATAGCCATGCCGTATCAGACACAACGCCAAGCCATTGGCAATCCTGCCTTGGATAGGGAAAGAAGACAGACCTGTCAGAAGCTGTATACGGGCCGCATCGCGGCCGGTGACGGCGCGGCGCCATCCCGGCGCACGGTCGAGAAGGCATATCCGGCTTCTGCTCGCCGGGCGAAGAGCCGACGGGGCGGATTCGCCACTTGGCGGGGGAGAAAAGAGCGATAATGACGTTTGCAGTCGATGCCGTTTCGAACCGGGGCGCAACGCGCTTCAGCGACATCATCTACGAGAAGATCGTGGGGATGATCGCGGACGGCAATTTTCCAGTCAACGAGCGGCTGCCGTCGGAGACCAGGCTTGCCGCCGATTTTGGCGCATCGAGGCCCGTTGTGCGCGAAGCGCTCGAACGTCTGAGAGCCGACGGCCTCGTCGTTTCCCGCAAGGGCTCCGGTTCCTATGTCCGGCAGCGGCCGGATTCGTCGATGCTGAAAATGGTTCCGGTCGGCTCACTTGCCGATGTCCAGCGGTTCTTCGAATTCCGCGCCGGTCTCGAGGCCGAAGCTGCGGAGCTTGCAGCGCGAAACTGGCAGCCGGCGGACAAGGAGCGGATCACGGAGGCGCTTCTTGCGATCGAACAATGTCTGAGGAACGGCGAACTCGGCGCCGACGAAGACCAGGCCCTGCACGACGCGATCGCGATGGCGACAGGCAATCAGTTTCACATCACCGTGCGCGAATGGTTCAAGCCGCATTTCGCCATCGGCCATTCCGTAACGCGAAGCCTGAGCCTGAAACGGACTCCGGAGCAGATCCGCAGCGTTCAGGACGAGCATGCGGTCATCGTGGAGGCGATCTTCGCGCGGCGGGAAGCCGAAGCGCATGATGCGATGAAGACACACATACTGAATGCGCGCGCCCGCATGTTTCAGGGGGTTTGAGCGACAATGGGAGGAAGGACGATGAGACGGATTGCCATGACGGGTGCCGCCGGACGTGTCGGGACGCTGCTGCGCCCGTTTCTCCGGCAGCATGTTGAGCATCTCCGCCTGGTCGATATTCACGAGCCTGCGGATCTGGCCGAGAATGAAGGCTTCGTTGGCGCCGATCTGTCAAAGCTCGACGAGACGACGGCTGCGCTGAGCGGCATCGACGGTGTCGTTCATCTCGCCGGTCTTGCGGGCGGCGTTGATATCAACGCGATATTGCAGGCGAATGTGCTCGGCACCTACAACCTCTACGAGGCCGCCCGGATCAACAAGGTCGAGCGGGTCGTCTACGCCTCAAGCAACCATGCGACCGGCTTTTATCCCCGCGGCGAGGTCATCTCGCCGCTCGATCCCATGCGACCGGACAGTCCCTACGGACTTTCCAAATGCTGGGGCGAGCTGGTGGCGGGGCTTTATTACGACACATCGGGCATCCGCTCCCTTTCCATCCGCATCGGCAATGCCGGCACCTACCCCAACAGCGAGCGCACGATCGCGATCTGGATCAGCGCCCGGGATTTGGCGCAACTGGTGCGGATCGGCCTTACCCATCCGCAGATCGCCGCAACGGTTGTTTACGGTGTTTCCGACACCGACACGACATGGTGGGACAACGATCTGGCGACGCGGCTTGGCTACCAGCCGCAGGATCGGCCGCGTGATCACGCCCGTATCGAGGACGGAGCGGAGGGGCGGGTCGCCCGCGCGTTCCAGGGCGGCGGTTTCTGCGAATTCAATCACGACGGCAACATCCGCATACGCGATGCCGAGGGCCTGGTCAAAGATCTGGAGACGGTCTCGTGACGGCGCCGCGCATCATTGAACCGAAGATCCGTTCCGTGCTGCAGCAACCGCTGACGGTCGGTGAATCGCCGGTATGGGACGAGGAAACCGGCGCTCTCTGGCTTGTCGACATCCTGGCGCCGGCAATTCTGCGGGTTTCCCCGCAAGGCAAGGTCGATCGTTTCGACATGCCGGCTGCGGTCGGCAGCCTCGGGCTCTGCCGCGACAACAGGATCATCGTTGCCCTGCAGACGGGCGTCCATCTCTTTGATCCCGTCTCAGGCGATATCGAATTTCTTTGTGATCCGGTCGGGCGCGACATCAATGGCCGCCTCAACGACGGCAAGGTCGGCCCGGATGGGCATTTCTGGGTCGGCTCGATCAGCGAGGCCAAGCCGCAGATGAATGACGCGGCGCTCTTCCGTGTCGGCGCCGATGGCAGCACGAGGACGGTGACAACGGGGCTGACAAGTTCCAACGGCCTTGCCTGGTCGCCGGACGGCCGGCGGATGTATCACTCCGACAGCCGGCAGTGCTTTCTGCAGGCCTTCGATTTCGATCCCGCAACGGGTGAGCTCGGCGAAGGACGCCGCCTTCGCAGTTTCACGGAGGAACAAGGGCGGCCGGACGGGGCGGCGACCGATCGCAATGGATTCTACTGGAGCGCCGGCGTTTCCGCCGGTCGCCTGAACAGAATATCGGCCGACGGCGAAATCGTCGAAATCTACATTCTGCCGGTCGCAGCACCGACAATGCCGTGCTTCGGAGGACCTGACCTCAGAACCCTCTACGTCACGAGCCTGTCGAGCGACCGCACCGGACGTTTCGAGGCGGGCACGGTCATTGCCTTCGATGCGAATGCGGAGGGGCTGCCGCCCTTCCGTTTCGGCTGACGATCAACTGGAAGAAAGGCGAACGGGGGAGAAAAATGAGCATCGCGATCATGCGCAAGGCGCTTAGGGGCGTGTCGGGCGTTCCCGTCACGGCTTATGACGCCGGAGGTGAAGTCGAGCCCCGGATTACCGCGAAGGTCTATGCGCGGGTGGCCGTGGCCGGCATTCACAACATCGTCGCCGCTGGCAACACCGGGGAATTCTATGCCTTGACGCCGCAGGAGATCCGAATCGTCCACGAGGCGGCGGTATCCGGAGTCGACGGCCGCACGCCGGTGACGGCGGCGATCGGCCGGTCGCTGCGCGAGGCGATCGGCATGGCCAGGGATGCGGCCGCGATCGGCGCCTCCGCGGTCATGTCGCATCAGCCCGTCGATCCTTTCGCGGCACCATCGGCCCAGATCGATTATTTCTGCAATCTCGCCGATGCATCCGCCCTGCCGCTCGTCGCCTATGTCAGGGCGGAAGGCTTCAGCGTCGCCGAGATCGTCCGCCTGGCCAATCACGGCAATATTGCCGGCATCAAGTTCGCCACCACTGATCTGATGCTGCTGTCGCGGGCGATCCCCGCGGCCGATCCGAATGGCGCGCTGTTCGTCTGCGGCCTGGCGGAGAGCTGGGCGCCGACATTCACCGCAGCCGGCGCGCGCGGCTTCACCTCGGGCCTCGTCAACGTCGCGCCGAAACTTTCGCTTGCCGTCCACGAAGCGCTTGAAAAAGTCGATTTCGCCGCGGCCAGAGCGATCGTCAACAAGCTCGAACCCTTCGAGCGGATGCGCACCAAATTCCGCAACGGCGCGAACGTCACCGTCGTGAAAGAGGCCGTCACCTATTCCGGCCTCGATGTCGGCCCGGTGCGCGTGCCGGGATTATCGCGGCTCGACGCGCAGGATCGCGACGAGCTGCATCGGCTGCTTCGAGGCTGGGAGGCCGAGGGCGCCATCCAAACGGACCGGCAGGACGTGAAGGCGGCCGGCTGAGTTCGAAACTTTAATCCGCAAACAACAGGATTGGCAGGTCTTGAGATGCTGAAACAGCTACTGACGACGATCGCAATGACAGGCGCCCTGATGGCGGCGCAGCCTAGCCTGGCGGCATCGCCACCCAACATGCTTGTCATCGGCACGAATCTGACAGGTATCCGGACGCTCGATCCGGCTCAGAACAACGCCCGTACGGTCTCCGAGCTGATCTCGAACCTCTATGACAATCTCGTGCAGCTGTCGCCTGATGACCTCAAGACGCTGAAGCCGATGCTTGCGACGAAATGGGAGGTCTCACCTGATGGTAAGGTCATCACGCTGACCCTTCGCGACGACGCGGTCTTCCAGAGCGGCAACAAGGTGACCGCCGAGGATGCGGCCTGGTCGATCCAGCGCGTCATCAAGATGGGCCAGGTCGGCTCCACCGACGTCGCGCTCTGGGGCTTCACGGCCGATAACGTCGAAAAGCTCGTCCGCGCCAAGGACGAACACACGCTGGAGATCGAGCTGCCGCAGGCGGTCAATACCGATCTGGTGCTCTATTCGCTGGCAGGCTCCTCGATCGGCATCGTCGACAAAAAGACGGTGCTGTCGCACGAGGCGAACGGCGATTTCGGCGGCGCCTGGCTCTCGGCCAATTCCGCCGGCAGCGGCCCGTTCACTCTGGCGCAATGGCGGCCGAACGACGTGGCGATCTTCAACGCGCAGCCGAAATACTGGGGCGGCAAACCCGCCATGGCGCGCGTCGTCGCCCGCCACATTCCTGAATCCGGCAATCTCAGGCTTCAGCTGGAGGCCGGCGACGTCGATGTCGGCCAGTATGTGGCGAGCGGCGATCTCGATGCACTCTCCACCAACAAGGATATGGTCATCGAGAACGTTCCGGGTCTCGGCTTCTATTATATCGCCCTCAACCAGAAAGATCCCGACCTGCAGAAGCCGAAGGTTCGCGAGGCCTTCCAGCACGCCTTCGACTGGAAGGCGATCTCCGGCAACATCATGCGCTATACCGGTTTTCCCTGGCAGTCTATGATTCCGCGCGGGATGATCGGTGCTCCCGAAGAGGCTGGTGTCCGCTATGACTACGATCCCGCCAAGGCCAAGCAGCTGCTCGCGGAGGCCGGATATCCCAATGGCCTGAAGAAAGTGCTCAATCCGTCGGGGGCACCAACCCTGCCCTTCGCGGAAGCGCTGCAGGCGAGCGCACGGGCCGCCGGGTTCAATCTCGACCTCGTGCCCGGCGAATTCACGCCCGCCTTCCGCGAGCGCAAATTCGAGGTGCTGCTCGGCAATTCCGGCGCCCGTCTGCCCGATCCCTTCGCCGTCGCCACCCAATACGCCTTCAACCCCGACAATAGCGACGAGGCACGTCTCGGCAGCTATTATCTCTGGCGTACCGGCATGAAGGTGGACGAGCTCAACACGCTCATCGATCAGTCGATGAAGGAGCGCGACACGGGCAAACGCACCGACATCTTCAAAAAGATGGACGGCATCTATGCCGGCATGGCCTCCCCGCTCGTCATCTTCTTCCAGCGCACCGACCCTTATGTCGTGCGCGCTAACGTGAAGGGCTATCACGGGCACACGACATGGTCGACGCGCTGGCATGATGTGACCAAGGAGTAGAGCCCGTGGCGAGCGCCGATCTGCTATCGAAGCAGGAGGCGAGCCGCCGCTTGGCGGAGGGCGGGTTCGCCGAGGCGGCCCCGCACCCTCTGATCAGCCTGCTGCGGCGCCTGGCGGGGCGGGTGGTGGCAGTCGTCACGACGCTGCTCGGCCTGCTCTTCCTCACCTTCTCGATGGGCCGCCTGCTGCCCGCCGACCCGGTGCTATCGATCACCGGGGCGGAGGTCAGCAAGGAGGTTTACGATCGGGTCTATAACGAGCTGGGGCTCGGCCAGCCGATATGGATGCAGTTTCTCTCCTATGTCGGGAAGATCGCCACAGGTGACCTCGGCATGTCGGCGACGACGGGCCAGCCGATCCTGACCGACCTGATGACGATCTTTCCGGCGACTATCGAGCTTGCCATCATCGCCATGATCATCGGCGCGATCATCGGCATCCCGCTCGGCATCACCGCCGCCGTCAGGCGCGGAACCGTGATCGACCACATCGCCCGCATCGTTGCCCTTGCCGGCCATTCCATTCCGATCTTCTGGACCGGTCTGATGGCGCTCTTCGTCTTCTATGCGAAGCTGAAGCTCGTCGGCGCATCGGGCCGGGTCGACGTCTTCTACGAGGGCCTCGTCACACCGATGACCGGCTTCCTGCTGATCGACGCGGCGATCCAGGGCCAATGGGACGTATTTTACAACGCGCTCGGCCACATCATCCTGCCGGCGGCGATCCTCGGCTATTACTCCGTCGCCTATATCAGCCGCATGTCGCGAAGCTTTATGCTGGAACAGCTGAGCCAGGAATACATCGTCACCGCGAGGGCAAAGGGGCTCGGCACCCGCAAGGTCGTCTGGCGCCATGCCTTCGGGAATATCCGCGTGCAGCTGCTGACGATCCTGGCGCTGACCTTCGGCGGGCTGCTCGAAGGCGCGGTGCTGATCGAGACGGTTTTCGGCTGGCCGGGGCTCGGCCAGTACCTCACCCGCGGACTGCAGATGAACGACATGAACGTCGTGATGGGCTCGGTGCTGACGATCGGCGCCGTCTTCCTGACGATCAACATCCTGTCCGACGTCCTCTATCGTATCCTTGATCCGAGAACACGGTGACGCCATGACGATCTCCACCGAAGACGCAGACAGCAGTAATGCCGATGGCTTTCGCGGATGGCTGCTGGCGCCGGAGCCGCAGGGCTGGTTCCATTCGTCGGCGCAGCAGCTCCATCAGGGCTGGCAGAAGTTCAGCCTGCATCCGCTGGGGCTGGCGGGCCTCATCGTCATCGTGCTCCTGATCGTGGTGGCGACCGCAGCCCCCCTGCTGACGAGCTACGATCCGATCGTCCAGGATATGGCCGGGCGGCTCGCGCCGCCTTCGGCCGAGCATTGGCTCGGCACCGACAATTTCGGCCGCGACGTCTTTTCCCGGGTGATCTACGGCGCGCGCACGACGCTCTACATCATCATGCTCGTGACGATCATCGTCGCACCGCTCGGCCTGTTGATCGGCACCTTCTCCGGCTATTTCGTCGGCATCGTCGACGAGATCCTGATGCGCATCACCGATATCTTCCTCTCCTTCCCCGGGCTGGTGCTGGCGCTCGGCTTTGCCGCCGCCCTCGGCCCCGGCATCACAAATGCGATCATTGCGATTTCGCTGACGGCCTGGCCGCCGATCGCGCGGCTGGCGCGCGCCGAGACGCTCAGCCTGCGCAAGGCGGATTACATCGCCGCCGTACGCTTGCAGGGCGCGACCTCAATCTCGATCATCACCCGCCACATCCTGCCGATGTGCATTCCCTCGGTGATCGTCCGCGTCACCCTCAACATGGCCGGCATCATCATCACCGCCGCCGGCCTCGGCTTTCTCGGCCTCGGCGCACAGCCGCCGTGGCCGGAATGGGGCTCGATGGCCGCAAGCGGGCGCGAATTCATGCTCGACAGCCCCTGGGTGATCGCCGCGCCCGGCATGGCCATCGCGCTCGTCAGCCTCGCTTTCAATCTCGTCGGCGATGCGCTTCGCGACGTCCTCGATCCCAGGGGGGCGGAATGACCGAGCTGATTGATATTCGCAACCTCGAAATCGCCTATGGCGGCGGCCACATGCGCGCGGTGCGCGGCGTGAGCTTCACGCTCGGACAGGAAAAACTCGGGATCGTCGGCGAATCCGGATCGGGCAAGTCCACCGTCGGCCGCGCCATCATGAAACTCCTGCCGCCGACGGCTGAGGTCAGCGCCGATCGAATGCGCTTTGGCGAACTCGATCTGCTGAAGGCGGACGAGAAAACGATGATGACGATCCGAGGGAGACGGATCGGGCTCATCCTGCAGGACCCGAAATATTCGCTAAACCCCGTCATGCGGGTCGGCGAACAGATCGCCGAGACCTATAGCCTCCACCATCCTAAGGCGAGCGTCAGAAAAGCTCACGCCCAGGCGCTCGAAATGCTCGAAGCCGTCCAGATCCGCGATCCCGAGCGCGTCGCCCGTCTCTATCCGCACGAAATTTCGGGCGGGATGGGCCAGCGCGTGATGATTGCCATGATGCTGATTGCCGAACCCGAAGTGCTGATCGCCGATGAGCCGACATCGGCGCTCGACGTGACGGTGCGGCTCGAGATCCTGGCTCTGCTCGACGAGCTGGTCCTACGCCGCAATCTCGGCCTGATCTTCATCAGCCACGACCTCAACCTCATTCGCAATTTCTGCGACCGCGTCCTCATCATGTATGCCGGCCGCGTCGTGGAAGTGCTCGAGGCGCGTGATCTCGACAAGGCCAGGCACCCTTACACCCAAGGGCTGCTGGCCTCCCTGCCGAAGATCGAGGATCCACCGGCGCGGCTGCCGATCCTGAAGCGTGATCCCGCCTGGCTTGACGATATTGCAGTGGAGCCGTCGCGATGATCAGGATCGACAATCTCACCATCCGCTTCGGACACGGGCAAAGGCCTGTGGTCAGAGACGTCAATCTCGCCGTCGAGAGCGGCACGGCCTTCGGCCTCGTCGGTGAATCCGGCTGCGGCAAATCTACCGTCCTTCGGGCGCTCTCCGGCCTCAACGCCAATTACGACGGGCAGATCGCGCTCAACGGCGAGACGCTGGACCGGCGGCGCGGCCGACCGTTCTTCCGCCGGGTGCAGATGGTGTTCCAGGATCCATACGGATCGCTCCATCCGCGCAAGACCATCCGGTCGCAGCTGCAGGAGCCGTTGCGCAACCAGGGTCTGGATAGGAATTCTGTCGATGTGAACGCCGTGCTGAGATCCGTCGGCCTCGACCCAGCGCTGAGCTACCGGTTTCCGCATCAGCTCTCCGGCGGCCAGCGGCAGCGCGTGGCGATCGCCCGGACCCTGATGCTGAACCCCGATGTCCTGCTTCTCGACGAACCGACGTCGGCGCTCGACGTCTCGGTGCAGGCCGAAATCCTCAATCTGCTGCAGGACCTGCGCAAGGAGCGCGGCCTCACCTATCTCCTCGTCAGCCACGACCTCGCCGTCGTCTCCCACATGTGCAGCCGCGTCGCCATCATGGAAGCGGGTGAGATCGTCGAAGAGGTTAAGATCGAAGCCTTGCGAAAGGGGGCCGTCGAGCACCCCTATTCGCAGCGCCTGCTGCGGGCGAGCAGGATGTATGGTCGGGCATCATAAGAATGGTGGCTTCCGCGTGTTTGGCGTTTTGGCTCCCTGCTCTCGAATTTATGACAACGGCTCCGCGCGCCGTTGTCGCCGTGATTCAATTCATGATAATGTCTTCCATCGTGAATTGAGGCTGCCGCCGTCGAATGCGGTTTTTCTTTCATATTTTCCAGCCGAATTCGAAATTCCTGATGACTGGTGGACTGATGCCGGCATGGCAGGCTTCATGCCATCGGCGCCGACCTACCTAGCGGAGGATGCAGCCTCTTGGGCGATCTCGCTACGGGACATTGCGCCGCCTTTCGTAATGCGATGGCGCCAAAGGATTTCCGTGGGTTTGACCGCGTGCGCATGGTCAGTGTGTTGACTGCTATTTCCAACGGCACATCGCTGCCGCCGGTGAGCCTGATTGCAATTCCGAAGTTCGACGCACTCTATAGGCCTTATACCTTTGGCCTGCTGGACGGCATGCATCGCTTCTTCGGCTCAATCGCCGCAGGCTTTGATGCAATTCCGTCCACGATGCGCGAGCCCTTCCAATGAAAGAACCTAACCATCATTAATGTCGAAACACCCCTGCCAGCACTGATTCCCGGCGCCGGCGATCGCACGGCGTACCACTTCCTGGAATTTTTCACCGCCCAGATCCGCAACCCGAACACGCGACGGGCCTATGCGCGATCCTTGCCTCTCAGATCACTCAGCTTTAACCCGAAGCAGTCGGAATGCATTTCAGCATCATCGAATGCTTGACATCGGCCGTGTTAAAGCCGAAGCCGCACTCGGCCGCGCACGCGCGGCCGTTTTTGCGAGGATTCGAAAGATGAAAACCAACACGGCCGTCGCCAATGCCGGAAACCTGATCATGACGGGCGTCGTGCTGATGCTGCTCGGCGATCTGCTGTTTGCGCTGAACGATGCGATGGGCAAGTGGCTGGTGACGAGCTTTGCCGTCGGCCAGGTGTTGGTGATCCGTTCGGTCGGCGCTTTCATCCTGCTCGGGCCGATGATCCTGCGGCAGGGACCGATGGCGCTCTTCCGCGTCGAGCAGAAGGGCTTGCAGTTCATGCGGGTCGTCATGGCGACCGGGGATGTCGCCCTGTTCTACGCCGCCGTCGCCTATCTGCCGCTCGCCGATGTCATGACCTTCTACATGGCCGGGCCGATTTACATTGCGGCGCTCTCGCATGTCTTTCTCGGGGAAAAGATCGGCTGGCGCCGTTGGCTCGCCGTTCTGGTCGGTTTTGCCGGCGTCGTTATCGCGTTGCGTCCGTCGACGGCAATGCTGTCGCTTCCCTCACTCTTCGGCCTTGCCGGCAGCCTTTGCTTCGCGCTGTCACTGGTGATGAGCCGCTATCTGCGCTCGACCAGCGACACGACGCTGGTGACATGGCAGACGGTCGCCGCCCTTGCCACCGGGATCCTGCTCAGCATCGGCCACTGGCAGCCGGCGACATCGATCGATTGGGCCGGCATGCTGTTGCTCGGCATCGTCGCCACCTGCGCCCATCTGCTGATCACCCGGTCGCTGAAGCTCGCCCCAGCGTCGCTGCTGGCGCCGCTGCAATATACGCTGCTGCTCTGGGCGATCGTACTGGGCTACATCTTCTTCAATGACATTCCCGATGCGCAGATCATCATCGGTGCCGCAATCATCGTCTTTGCCGGTCTCTTCATCTTCCACCGGAAGAATTTGAAGGAAACGATTCCGGCCGAAGCCGTCCCGCCGGATGGGCACTGAGAATTAATCGTCCGCGGCCGGCGGCGGCTCCCAGCCGAAGACGCTGCGGCCGCCGAAATCGGCGGATTGGCGGAATTCGCCGGCGATGATCTCCTTGAGATCGGGACCCGTAACATAGCGTTCCATCTGCCGGGATTGCTCGTCCAGGCGCTTGAGCGCCTGCAGTTCTTCCTCGCGCCCGAGCTTGCCCTTCAGCACCGCCGATTTCATCACGCCGATCGTCTCGTCATAGACCCTGAGCGGCACCGGGAAGGGATGACGATCCTTGCCGCCGTGGGCGATGGAGAAGCGCGCCGGGTCGGAAAAACGGCAGGGCGCACCGTGTACCACTTCCGCCACCATCGCCAGCGCCTTCACCGTCCGGGCGCCGACACCGGGAACGAGGAGCAGCTCCTGAAAGTCCACCGGCCCGCGGTCGGCCGCAGCCGCCAGATTTCCATGCAGGCGCCGCATGTGAACATCGCTCTCGCGCACGTCGTGATGGGCGGGCATGATCAAATGCGGCAGCATCGGCTGATCGGCGGGTTCGGGCGCCGGCTCCTCCGCACGCATCAGCGCGGCAGCCTCACGAATGATCCTGTCGGGGCCGAGCGTTGCCAAGAGGTCGAGCTGACCACGCCGTGAGCGCTCGGCGCGTTTATCGGCGAGATTGACAATTTCGCCCTGACTTCTGCCTTCAATTGCCGCATGCGGCGAGTCGACGAAACTTTCGAGCCCTTCGGAGAGCCAGTGATAACGCCGGGCCTGCCGCCTGTCGCCATTCATGCCTTGCTGCACTACCACCCAGTGTCCGTCATCGGCGACGATGAAGCCGTGCAGATATAGATCAAAGCCGTCCTGCAACGCGGCGCTGTCAACCTTGGCGATCAGCCGGCTCGTCGTCGCCAGCCCCTGCCCATCGAGACCGACGCGCTCGCCGATCGAGACGAGCTCCTGCGGTGTCTTGCGCGAATGCGTGCCTCGGCCGCCGCAGACATGCAGGCCGAGCTCGCCGGCGCGCGGTTTCAGCCCGCGCTTCAACGCACCGAGAACGCTTGTCGTAATGCCGGAGGAATGCCAATCCATGCCCATGACCGCGCCGAAGGACTGGAACCAGAAAGGATGCGCGAGCCGGCGCAGAAATTCATCGCGGCCGTAATGATGAACGATCGCTTCTGTGATCAGCGTTCCCAGCCGCGTCATCCGGTCGCCGAGCCAATGCGGGACGCGCCCCCCGTGAAGGGGAAGGTCGGCACTGCCTGCTCGTCGTGACATTTCTTTTCCTACATCTTCTATGCCAGTCCGCCCCGGCAGCAGCGTCCTAGTCGGGAACCGCTCGAAATTTCAGGCGTTTGCTTTCAGTCGAAACGCCGAGGCAAACATGACCGCATTTCAAACCATGTCCGATCAACCGTACCTGACCCGAACAAAAGCGCAACATCCGAGCGGCGAAAAAGAGGGATCTACGGCATTGCGGCTCCAGGGACGTGCGGAAAAAGCCGCCTTTCTGATCAACGGCAACAAATATTTCGCCGAAGTCTCACGGGCGCTGCGGCAGGCGCGACGTGCCGTCTGGATCGTTGGATGGGATTTCCATCCCGATATTCGCATGGAGCCCGAAAAGTCCGATGAAACCTTGGCCGACCTGCTGCATGCTCTGGCTGCGGCAAATCCCGAGCTCGAGATACGCATTCTTGTTTGGACGTTGGGGCCGATCTATTCGGACAAATCAATCGATCTGCTCCGGAAGAAGAACTTCCCGAGGAATGCCAGGATCGATCTGCGCTTCGATCTTCAGAGTGTCCTGCGCGGTTGTCATCATCAAAAGCTTGTCTGCATCGACGACACCGTCGCCTTCATCGGCGGCATCGACCTGACGGCAAGGCGATGGGATACCAAGCGCCATCGCGCCAAGGACAGGCTGCGGCGCGACCCCGAAGGAACTCCCTACGATCCGCTGCATGACGTGCAGGCCATGGTCACTGGTGACGCCGCCCGGCTGATCGGCGATATCGCCAGACGGCGCTGGGAAGCGGCGACCGGCGAAAAGCATCAGCCGCTTTCCGAGGACATGCCCTTCGCCTGGCCGGATGATCTTGCCGTTGCCATGCGGGACATTCCCGTTGGCTTCGTGCTGACGGAGCCCGCGACCACCTGGCGCACCGGCATCTGCGACGGGATTGCTTCAACGTTGGAGATCATAGCCCGCACCCGGCGCCAACTCTATATAGAGGCGCAATATCTCGCTTCCTTCCGCGTTGCCGAAGCCATTGCCAAACGGCTGCAGGAGGAGAATGGACCAGAGGTCATCGTCATCTGCACGCGCAGCTCTCACGGGCTGATCGAAAAGCTCGTTATGGGAACCAATCGCGATCGCGTCATCCGCCTCCTCAAACGCGCCGATCGGGCAAACCGGCTGCGTGTGTATTATGCGGTCGTATCAGGACCTGCGCCGGGGAATGAAGGCGAGATTGAGGTGCTCATTCATTCGAAACTGATAATCGCCGACGACGAACTGATCCGAATCGGCTCCTCCAATCTCAACAATCGCTCGGAGGGGCTTGATACGGAATGCGATCTTCTGCTCGAGGCTGGTGACGGCGAACATCGGCGCGCCATCGCGGATCTGCGCAATCGCCTGCTGGCGGAATATCTGGGAACGACCACCGATACCTTTGCCGCGGCTTACGGGCAAAGCGGTTCGGTAATTGCGGCCATCGACGCGCTGAACGACGCTCCAGGCCTCAGAGAGTTTCCCGTCGATCTTTCCGGCAGAATTTCGCCGATCACAGGTACGGCGATCTTTGATCCCGCGCGGCCTTTCCTGCTCCTACACCGATTGGGCCTGGGCGCTCTCCTCCGCCGCTTCGTCCGCACCGCGTGACCGGCGGAAGACAAACTCGGTGATGAGAAGAAGCACAGTGCCGAGCGCCAGCGGGATGAAGAAATAAGCGCATCGGAACGCAATCAGCGCCCCGATCGATGCCTCTTGCGGCACGGCATAAGAGACGGTCGCCTCCAGCACCCCCAGGCCGCCCGGCACATGCGTCGCCAGGATCGCCGAATTGGCGAGGACGTAAGCCGTGACCGACCTGAAGAAGGCCACGTCGCCGAAGGTCGAGAGCATCTGGTGCAGGCAGGCGGACACCAACATGAAATTGGTCGTGCCGACACACACCTGCGCGACAGCGATGGAGAAGCGTGGCAGTTGAAACGACCAGCGCCACAGCTTGAGCCGGCCGCGAATGAAGAACGCCAGCCCTGAATAGATAGCCGGCACGATCAGCGCCAGCAGCCCGAAGATGCGTGTGCTTGCCGCATCGGTGTGCAGCAGGCGTGCTGCATCATCAGGATTGATGGTCAGCGCCAGCCCACCGAGCGTGACGAGCCCGAGTCCCACAGTGACGCCGCAAAACAGGACGATCTTCGCTACATCCTCGGCAGTCAGCCCCCAGCTGGAATAATAGCGATAGCGGAAGGCACCGCTGCTCAGGCCCGCAAAGCCGATATTGTGGCCGAGCGAAAGACTGATGAACGAGGCGAGCATGATCTTTCGGAAGGGCAGAGATTTGCCGAGCGAACGGATCGCCAGCAGATCGAAACAAGTGAGGCAGAGATAGGATGCGGCCGCGAAGAGCAGCGCGATGCAGAAGGTCGACAGAGGAATGCTGCGCACCGATTGGACGATCTGGTCCAGGCTATACTTCTGGAACACGCGGTAGAGAAGGAAGACCGCAAGACAAAGCCCGGCAACGAGCAGTCCATTCAAGATAGTTTTTTTCAGGCTCATCGATCATCATTCCGACATTAGGGCGGCGAGGCTCGTCTTCTGGAACGATCAAAGGAGTTCAGTGTTCCCCGGAGAAGGAACGGTTATCCGCTTCCTCGGGGGAACGAGCATTTACAGGGCCATGCAGGATAGACCAATCAAACTCCTGACCTATAACGTACATAGCTGCATCGGCAGTGACCGGAAACTCGATCCCGGCCGCATCGCTTCCGTCATTGCCGAGACGGGGGCCGACATCATCGCGCTTCAGGAGGTCGACGTCGGCAGGCGCCGGACAGGCGGCATCGATCAGGCACACGTTATCGCTTCGCTTCTGAAAATGCAGGCGCATTTCCACCCCGCCTTGTCGGTCGCCGAAGAACAGTATGGCGATGCGATCATCACCGCCCTACCGACAGGCGTGATCAAGGCCGGCCCGCTGCCCTCGGCCGGCGAGACCAGGGGGGCGCTCTCGGTGGAAATCATCGCCGGTGACAGGAAGCTGCTCGTCGTCAACACCCATCTCGGCCTTCGCGGCCGCGAACGCATCCAACAGATGACGACGCTGTTGAATTCCGGCTGGCTGCACGGAACCGCGGAAGCTCCGTTGCCAACTGTTCTCTGCGGCGATTTCAACGCCATTCCCTCGTCGGCGACATATCGGCTCGTCGCGCGCTCCCTCAGGGATGCGCAGCTTGCCGGCGGGGATGCCCCGAAAGCGACCTTCCCCTCCCGCTACCCGCTGATGCGCCTCGACCACATCTTCGTCACCGACGACCTTGTTGTCCGACGCGCAATGGTCCTCCAAACCCGGCTGACGAAGGTCGCCTCCGACCACCTGCCTCTCCTTGCCGAAATCAGTTTCGCCTGATCACTCGCCGTCGCCCGCGCGGGCCACACTCCGAAGCATCCGGCACAAAACGACATTCGACTTCGTCCCTTGAGGGATAATGGCTGCCCGAACTGCAGATGTTTGCCACGCGGCAGGTGAAGGTCGTGATGGCGGGTGCGTCAGTGACGGCTGTAGAGCGGCGGCGCTACTTCTTCGTCAGCGAGCTCCGGGTAAAGATGTCTGCGCGTGCGGGCGAGTGCTTCCGCCTCCCGGCGGTTCCGCTCCAGCAGCACGGCAGTAACATCCTTGTACGGTTCGCCCTCCGATACGGCGACGCGGACAGTTCCGCCCTGCGAGAGGAAGTCGCAGAACGACCGCACCGAGCGAAGACGCGTCGTAATCTCGACGTAGCGATCGTCATGTCCAGCCATGTTCGCCTCCGTTAGAGCGGTAGGATGTCACGAACACTTCGGCGAGATGATGGCATCCCTTCCATGGTGAAGAAACCGACGCGCGATTTCACAGAGAACCACTACTGCCATCACCGCCGCGCAAGCTTTCGATTCATCGCAGCGACGGCAAGCGGCAGCGCCGTTGTCACAACGGTTCCCCAAGGCAGCCGTCTCAGCCCCCTAGCGATGACGAAGGCACTCGCCATCGCGCCGGCGAGCTTCAGCCACGGTTGATCGCCGAGCTGGGCATGGGCGCTGGAATCAGCCCACCGGACGTTTTCGGTTACAACCGTCGCGGCCTGGCGTCTGATCCCATGAAGGCGAGCCCGAAGGATTTCGAGCTCCCACCTCAACTCCTGCAGCCGGCTTTCCAGAATGTGCTGCCCGGAGGTCCGCACCGGTTCGCCGACATGATCGTCGGTCTGGGCGGACACATCTCTGCTCAATGTGGCAAAGTAGGCTCGGTATTCTGCCTCGTTCGCGAAGCCCTCACGGCGAACGAGATCCGGATTGATGGTCGGCTCTTCTCCATTCGGCCCTGAAGCGGCGGCATCGCCGCGGTTATCTTCCGCGCCGAGGGCGGCGGCCTGATCCTTGATCATGATGCGTCTCCCGTTGGTTCCTTGCGGCAGAACGCACGATAGCTCTAAATGATCCGTGCGCCGATCAGGCGGGCAGCCACCCATATCGCGGACGTCACCGGCACGATGTGCTGAAGCGCTCAGGGCGGAAGTCCGCAAGCAGCGGGTGGCGGCGGCCCGTGGCGATCTCATCCGCCAACAGCTCGCCGGCAATCAGGCCAAGGGTGGCGCCGCTATGGCTGAAGGCGACGAAGTAACCGGGGGCCGATGACAGCTCGCCGAAAACAGGCTCGCCATCGCCAGGAATAGGCTTCGGACCAACGCCATAATCTTCGATCTCAAGCACCGGATTGCCTTCGAGGACTCTCGATGCCTCTCGCAGCAGTCCCTGCAGCGTCGATTGCCTGATATTGTAGCTGCCGTCGGGGTTGGCGCTCACCTCTTCCTCCGACCAGGCGGAATCGAGTGCGAAGCCGCCATTGGGCATCGGTCGAATGGCGACGCGCGGCGTGTTGAGCACAGCCTTCAACGGGTGGCGGATCGGCTTTGTCCTGACAAGAAGGGCGATGGGCGTCGCATCCTCGATCTGCTGGCCGGCCTTCGCTACGATCGTGGGAACCTTGCTGCCTGCAGCGAGCAGCACGGCGTCGGCGTCGCGGCGCGTGCCGTCCGCCGTGATCACGCAGCGGGCACGCGCATCTCTGATATCGACCGCTGCTGGCCCGGCATCTGTGATGATCTCGCCGCCCAGCGCACGGAATTCTTCCGCAAGCCTACCAATCAGGGATGGAAGATCGACCCACCCCTCCCCGGGATTGAAGATTGCGCCTTGCGGCGTCACGGCGCTTGGGTCGACGCCGGGCGTCACCGCAGCGACCTTCTCCGAGGTGAGCCATTGTGCGTGATAGCCGAGGTCACGTTCGTATTCGAAGACTTCGGCGATCTCGTTGCTGGCGTCGTCCGCGTCCCAGGTCAGACCGCCGTCGAAGCGCAGCCACGGCGCGTTGGGATATCGAGCAGCCAACGTGCGATAGCGGTCGATGCCTGCCAGACGCAGCCGGTGATAGGCATCGGAGCGCTTTCGCGCCGAGTTCAGCCAGGCAAGCGACCGGCCGGAAGCCCCGTTGGCAAGTGGGCCGTCATTGATGAGCAGAGTTTCAACCCCAAGCCGGGCCAGATGGAGCGCGGTCGAGACGCCGAAAATCCCGCCGCCGATGACGACGACCTTCGAAGGTTTGGTGGAAGCATTCATGTCGGGTACCTGTTCCTGCTCTTGCTTGATCGAACCGAATTTGCACGCCTTACGGCTGGCGCCTCAGAGCACTTCCGCAAGGAAGCGCTTCAGCCGTTCGCTTTGCGGATTGTCGAAAATTTGCTGCGGTGAGCCGGCTTCGACGATACGGCCCTCATCCATGAAGACCACCTGGTCGGCGACGCGGCGGGCAAACCCCATCTCATGCGTCACGACGGCCATCGTCATGCCCTGGCGGCCGAGCGTCGCCATCAGGTCGAGCACGCCCTTCACCAGTTCCGGATCAAGCGCGCTCGTCACCTCATCGAACAGGATGACCTCCGGATCCATGGCCAGCGCCCGCGCGATCGCCACCCTTTGTTGCTGCCCGCCGGAGAGGCCCGCCGGTCGATGGTCGCGGCGCGCGGCGAGACCGACATCCGCCAGACGCGCCTCGGCGATGCGCCGCGCCTTCTGCCTCGACATCTTCTTGATCTTCGTCAGTGCAAGCATGACGTTTTCGAGAGCGGTGTGATCGGGAAACAGATTGAAGTGCTGAAATACCATGCCGACACGGCGACGAAGCTTTTCCGGCCGCATTGCCAGGATGCTCTCGCCGTCGAGCAGCATATCGCCACTCTTCGGCTCGACGAGCCTGTTCATGCAACGCAGCAGCGTTGATTTTCCCGAGCCGGAAGGGCCGATGATGCAAGTGACCGTCCCGGCGGCGATATCGAGATCGACGCCCTTGAGAACATCGAGTTCGCCGTAGGCCATGCTCAAATCCCGGATTTGCAGCGCTCCGCCCTGGAAATGCCGGCTGTCCTCGCTGGCGGCGGTGGTGGTGGAATAGGTGCCTGCAGCAGCAAGCTCGCTCACCTCAACTAATCCGCTCGCGGGGCCGAGACCGCGCCCCTGTTTTCCTAGACGCAGCCTCGCGTCGATATAATTGACGAAGTGGGTCAGCGGCACGGTGATCACGAGGTAGAAAACACCTGCCAGAAGCAGTGGCGACAGGTTGCCGGTCACGACCGCCTGGTCTTGGCCGACACGGAAAATCTCCCGCTCGGAGGCGAGCAATCCTAGGAAATAAACAAGGCTCGAATCCTTGACGTTGCCGATGAACTGATTAACCAGCGCCGGCAGCACGCGCCGCACACCCTGCGGAATGACGATCAGGCGCATGCCTTGCCCATAGCTCATGCTGAGTGCCCGGCAGGCTTCCATCTGGCCGCGCTCGACGCTTTGGATGCCCGAGCGAAAAATTTCGCCGATGTAGGCGCCGGCAATCAGGCTGAGCGCCAGTATGCCGAGCGGGAATGGCGACGGGCCGAAGATATCCCGTCCGATCCTGGCAAAGCCCTGGCCGATGATCAGGATCGTGACGATGGCCGGCAGCCCGCGAAAGATATCGGTATAGATCCGCGCCGGCAGCCGCAGCCAGCGAGACTGAGAGATGCCCATCACGGCAAGAACCATGCCGATGACGACGCCGAGCACGGTCGAGGCCGCGGCAAGGATCAAAGTATTTTTCAGGCCGACACTGATCATGCTCGGCAGCACGTCCGCCATCGCGCTCCAATCGAGGAAGCTGCGGCGCAGATTGTCTATCCAGTTCATCGTGATCCCCATGAGGCATTGTCGGGCATGCAGCCGCCGAGACTAGGCCGTCCGCCTCTGCGGACGGCCCGATGCCTCATTTCTTGGGGAGATATTGATCCGGCATCGGTGAGCCGGGGAACCACTTCTCATAGAGCGTCTTCCAGGTTCCGTCCTGCATCGCGTCGTGAAGGGCGCCGTTCAGCGCCGTGCGGAAGGCATCGTTTCCCTGCCTGATCACGAAGCCCGCCGGTGCATCGAAGGACGGGATGTTGACGGCGACCTTCAGCGCGGGATAGCGCTCGCCATATTGCTTGGCGGCCTCGTAGTCGAGGAAATGCGCATCGATCGTGCCGTTGTTGAGTGCGGCGACGGCGGAATTGTTGTCAGGAAATTTCACGAGGTCGGTCTCGCCAAAATTCTTGGCGGCGTAGACTTCCTGTAAGGTTCCCTGCACGACGCCGAGCCGCTTGCCCTTCAGCCCGGCCGCGTCCTTGATGGCGGCGTCCGACGTCAACACGGAGAGATAACCAGCGAGATAGCCGTCGGAGAAGTCGACGGTCTTCTTGCGGGCTTCGGTGGTTCCGATCGCGGCGACGGCAACGTCGAACCGCTCGTTTGCCACCGATGGCAGGAGCGCCGAAAATTCCTGACCGGTGAACGTCACCTTGTCTTTCGCAAAGCCAAGCCGGGACACGACGTTGAGAAACAGTTCGATGTCGAAACCGGTGAATTGGCCATCCGCGGTCGCAAATGTATAGGGCTTGGCATCGCCCATCGTGCCGACGCTGATGACGCCGGGCTCGATCAGATTGTAGGGATTGTCGGCCGCTGCTGCGAAACCCACTCCTATCGCCAGAAAGCAAGCCGCGAGGGCGGCTTGCAGAGGCGCAATGACTGCCGAAAGTGACTCAAAAAGCTTCATGCTCGTTCTCCGCTCTGAAAGGTGATGCTCTTGCCGGCTTATCTGTTTACCCGCTTGCCGCCCTTCCGCGGCAACACGATCTGCAGAGATACCGGTCTCTATCAAAAAGAGACCGGTCTCACCACATAATTGATAACTGTCAATTGACCGGCCGTCAATAACTCTTGTAGTGCTGCGGCATGGAAGATTCCGCTGCTCCGAAACGTCCAGTCACGGTCGCCGACGTCGCGAAGGCGGCACGAGTGTCGAAAGCGACGGCCGCCCGCGTGCTCGGCGGCTACGGCGTCGTCAGCGGTAAGATCAAGGATCAGGTCATGGCGGCGGCGGCCGCACTCGAATACCGGCCGAACGAACTTGCGCGCAGCATGAGCACCGGCCGGTCCGGCATCATCGGGATCGTCGTCGGCGATATCGAAAACGCCTTCTTCAGTCTGGCGGTGCGTGGTATCAGCGATGCGGCTCGGCTCGCCGGCTTCAACGTGATCATTTCCAATTCGGGCGAGAAGCTTGACGCGGAGAAATCAGCCGTCGACCTCCTGATCGGCAAGCGTGTCGATGGCTTGATCGTGACGCCCGCCCGCTGCGACAGCATCGACCATCTCCGGCACGTCGGCCGCGCCGGCATGCCGCTGGTCCTCTTCGACAGGAGTATCCCGGAGCTCGGTGTCGACGCCGTGACCGGCGATGACCGCGAGGCCGCCATCGCCGCCGCCCGGTTTATGGTCGAGGCAGGACATCGACATCTCGCTTACGTTTCGGCCATGGACGTCGAGGATGGCGGACTCGATATCGCCCGGATATCGAATTCTGCCGTGCGTGAACGCGTGGAGGGCTTCGTGAGCGTCCTGACGGAGGCAGGCTTGCCCAACCCCCTTCACTACGTGCGGCTCGGCGCGACGAACCAACCGCAGACGGACGCCGTGATCAAACGCCTGCTCTCGAATTCATCCCCGCCAACGGCGATCCTCGCATCGGATAGCCTGGTGGGGCTGCGCGTCTTCAAGTCGCTGCAATCACTCGGCCTCTCAATTCCCGACGATATCTCGATGATTTCTTTCCTGGATGCCGATTGGACAAGCGTTACCGTCCCGCCAATTACCGTCGTCGACCAGCGCGTCTACGAGATGGGCAAACTCGCTGGCGAGCGGCTCGTCGCCCGCATCGAACAGATCCCCCTTGCCGTGGAACGGCTGCGGGTCAGCACGAGCCTCGTGATACGCAGCTCCGTCGCAAGGATTGGTGGACTTGGCCCTAAGCGGGATGTGAATTGACGTCTAATCGAAAAGCTCACCGTGGCCAATCTGCTCCCGCTTGCCTGGCACGTCGCTAATCACCGGGTCGTCGGCAGGATCGGGATCTTTTCTGTTTGCTTCGGTTAGAAACCGCGCCGCCTCGAGGAATGCGACCGAGATTTCGTCGGTTCCCCATCCGGCTTCATTGGCGGCGGCGATCAGCTTCTCCAAAGCGTCGCGCGCAGCAGCGCTCGCTTCTTCGAAGCGCTGAGCGGGAGCCTCGGCTTTTGGCGGAGGAAAGGTCATCGGCGTTCCCTTCATGGTCTGGCTACCCAGGATGAACGCAGCTCCCCCGAAATGGATGCACCACCAAGACGATTTAGCGGCGGAACGCGCCGGCGCTCTCGATCAGATCACCGTCTGCAAAAGAAACGGGGAACGCTCCAGCGGACGCTGGGCGAGGATCCTCAGCATGGCCGGACCTTGTATACCGGTTGTCGTGCGCGAGCGGCCGTCGTGATAGACGACCGTCATGACCTGGTTGAGAATATCATAGCGTATCTCAGCAATCGTCCGGGTGTGAACCGGAAATATAAATTCGTCGGGCTCGGAGATTTGCCCGGAGGTTTTCAAAGTCATCGCGATGCCCCAACGATAACAGCGCCCTGTCCCTCGTCCCCCTGTTTCAGTGCATCCGGCCGGAAATCATAAGCGCTGAGCGGCCCAATCAAGCATATATTGCTTCCATGGTCGCGTGACATCGGCGTGACACGCTATTGCGCGTTAAAAAAACTCTTGTAAAACAGGTGCTTACAGAGGCGACGAGCGCCTGCGAAAGTCACGCAATTAGTGCAATGTCGTCTGTAACGCATGGACACGAGCGGCCTGCGGCCAGCGTTCGCTCCTGCGCGCGAGCGACCGGACGGCCTCCTCCACCGCAAGAACCGCGTCACTCAGCCGCTCGATCTCATAATCGAGTTCATATCTCTCGGACTCACCAAGATCATGCCTGTCAAGCAGCCCTCTCGCCGCTTCGATCAAACGCTCCGCGCGCCGCACAATATCGAGAGCGCTTCGTATAAGGACGTCGAGCATGCATTTTCCCTCCTTGCCCAACAGAGAGAGTTAGGCAGAATCGGAATGCTGGCAATCCTAAATCTAGTCAGATCCGCTCGCGCATCCTGTCGTAAAAATACCTGAGATCTCGTAAGGCCGACGGCTCACGGTGGCGCGGTGGGGAGAGTTGACGTGAGACAAACACCAACAAACCCGCGACAGCAGCCATGAGAGCAAACGTCGAAATCGGATAATGCTTCACCAAATCCTCGGTCTCGCGGACCGCTTTTCCGGCGCCGCTCTTCGCCGAACGCCCGGCACTGATGACCTGTTGTTGTAGCCTATCAACCTGTTGCCGCAGAGCGCTCAATTCTGTCCGCAAGTCGTCCTCGGCCTGACGGGGGACCCCGACAGAGGCGGTGTTGATATCGACGATCGCTTTCGGAACCGGTTCGCCGATCTTGGCTCCTTCGGTATCGAGCGTCGTCCCCACAGTGTTCTTGCGGCGCGGCATGATCAGGTTTCCTCTCTAGTCGTTATCGAGCGAAAAAACCGGTCGGTAATGGCGGTCGGCAATAAGCAAACCCCGGTCGGGCCGGATAATGTAGATCTCCTCGACTTGCCGCCCCCATTGATCCGTGAAGGTGTGCGGAAAAGATGAACCGACCGGCGATTTCGTCAGCTTTGTACGCGGTTGCCCGTGATAGGTGATGCTGCCTGGAATTGGGGCCAAGCCCGCCGATGAGTGGCTGCCGGGGCTGGTGCAGCCCGTCAGCGCGATGGCCAAAACCAGCCCCAGTCCCACGCTCCGCCTCATCGAATCCTCCGGCTATTTCGTCATTCGCCTGTCGCGCAAGTAACAAGAGGCGGCGGACATTGTTCCGGAATCCGGTGGCACCAGGCAGGAGTTCCTCTTCGAACAGGAACAACCCTGCCATGGCCTAGTGGATCATATCATGGCTGACGTCATCGAGGTCGATTTCCACCTGGTTTGGCAATATCCGGTTTTCATCCGCACCGCGGAAAGCGAGCAGCAGCGCATAGAAGGTCCGGACGCGGCACTCGACGTCCTGAACCATCGCTGGTCCAAGGTTCGGGGCGGCGGTTATTTCGAAGCGAAGCGGCGCTGCGTCGATGCGCTTCGCCGACGCGGAAGCGCCGAACTGGCGCGCCAACGTTTCATCCAGGCCGCCATTGCCGCGGGTGTCCTTGCCTGAGGCAAGCAAGGCTCGGCACGGCTCTCGAAACAGCTGGTCCGTGCGCTAACGCACCAAGGAAACAAGCGGCTTGGTATCAAACAGGGCGGGCATTATCTTGATTGAGTGAGGGGCGACGACATTAAGCGGCAATCGTGGCGGGCGTTCATGGCGATTTTCTACAGACCGATATTATCGCAGGATTTCAGATGCCTGTCGAAGGCCGTCATGAGCTGGTATCGCCATTTCGGCGTCTCGGTGAGCGAACACGACAGCCAGATCCTGTGCAGCGCCGCCATCCAGCTCTTCAATGACGGCAAGACCGATGTCGACGACCTCGCCGCAGGATTGATCGAGATGTTTCCCGCTCCGGATCTGCTCAAGATCAACGCTCCGACATCGCAGTCGATCCACTAACGTCTGTTCGAAAGCTGGAATCTCTCTTGCGCAAACGCGCAGATAAAGGCCTACTGTCCCGGGCCAGGGCGGCCGCGGCCGCCAAGGAGAGGCGTCGCGGTGGCGATCTAGGAAGTAAAGCAGCGCATTCTGCCTCATCATGATCTCAAGAAAATCGGACACAAGGGTCCGGTGGAAATCGGATGAAAGAACAGGATCTGAAGGAGCTCGGCGAGGCCATCCTGAAGGAAACGCGAGCCGATATCACACCGAAGCAGCTGATCAGGGCCGTGATGAAATCGCATCCGCAGGCCACCAAGAAAGAGATCGTTCGGGCGGCCTTCTACGCTCTTATTGCACATGCCGGCAACGATCCTGAAAAGGCCGGCATCCTTCAGGACTTCGCGATCACCCAGCGTGCCGACGAAATCGAGTGACACTGCGGCGGCCGAAGATATCGGCGGCGGCCGAAGATATCGGCGTCCCAAAGCGTGAATGAAATCCTGGCCCGCCGTCAACCGGACAGCTAAAGCTCGTCGCTGCGACGCTTTACCGCGTGTTTTACAGCCAGCAAATGCCGGCGCCGTTCGATCATGTAGTCAGCATAACCGACGCAGATGTAAAGCAATGTCGGGCCGGCGTAGATGACGATGAGAGCCAGTGCAACAAGGATGAATGCGGTCGTCATGGTCTGTTTTCCGTCATGTTGATCATGTGAAGCGGTGGACCTCGTGCCTTGGGCTCATCAGGTTCCACCGCCAGGTCTGTCCCTCACTTCTCTCTTGCGTCGTGGGTGTGGTGGCGATCATGCTCGCCGCCGCCGCCGGAAACCTTGCTTCGCGTACGTCTATCCGGCTCGGCTGCCGGTTTCGGTATCTCGAGCGGCGCCTTGGCGTTTTCGTGGGATGCGCCTGGGCCGCCCTGGCGGATAGTCGACGGGCTCTTCTTCGAGGTAGACATCGATGCCTCCTACCTGTCCTGCTGGTAACCCTGATGGGTTGTGTTGACTTTGGTGTTTCCTTGTTGACCCTTCTTTTCAGGGTTTTCGCTGCCGCCTGCCATCGCGGAATCCTCTGCCTCGGTCCGCACCGGCTTGCCGGCTCCCTTATTGCTGACGTTGTCGGCGGGAATGGGGGGTAGTCTGCTGCTCATCACCTTGTCCTCATTTAGGATTCCGATTGGCGCTGTGATCCGAATATTGCTCGGTCTGAACAGTCTTGCCGTCGAGGCCGCGCTCTTTGGAATGCCGGGTCTTGTCGCGGTTCGAAAGAACCGTGTTCTCGGGAAGCTTTTCCTCGTCGAGATTGGTCATCGCGCCGCTTCCGTCGCCCTTCCCCTTCGCGCCCGCGCCAATATGTTTCCGGTCGGCATGTGCCATGATTTTCTCCTTCCATTTATGGAGTCAAACACGCCAGGCCCGTGGAGGTTCCGGGATGCGATACCGTCACATCGAGATCGTCAGGGAACGACAATGCCTGCTGGGCGTTCATGATGCCCAGCGGCGCCCGTCCTTCCTCGGTCTCTACGGCGACTTCGACCAGCGGTCTTTGGCTTTCATCTCGGCGACCACTTATCCCTGTCTATTCGAAATCCGCCTGCTCCCTGGTCGTTCCCTTGCCGCGTGAATCCGTGGCCTTTCCTCCCGCATCGCCGCCGTAATTCGATGCAGCAGAGGGTTCGACGCCAGCCCCTCCAACGAAACCGACAGCTTCGGCTTCCAGTTTGGGTAGCTGTCGCTCGTGCCAGGGATATTGGTGGGCCTTTTCTCGTCGGTCAGGTCCGCAAGCCGAACCGCGACGAGAAGCGACGGAGTACGGGCGATGAAGCGGTAGGCGCTGACGGTCAATTCTCTCAAGGTCTCCCGGCTTGCCCTTGCACTGAGACGAGCCGGCACGTCGATGTCGGCAGCGCGGAGCGCCGCCTTGAGATTTCGTCGCTCGCGCTGGCGGTGCTGGAGATGTTTTGCCGTGAGATCGGGCGGCACGATGCCGTGGTCGCGGCGATCCTGGATGTCGGCGCTGCGCCACCAGCCGGCAAGCGTCTGATGGTCGTGCGTCGAAATGCAGGTCAGGCCGAAAACGGGATAGGCATCCGGCGGCTTGAAGCCTTTCTCGTCCTGTTCATAGGAGAGAATGCGATACGAAAGAATCTGCGCCGCCGCCAGTTCGTCAGGCAAATCCGGTGGAATCATTCCCAACGCTTCACCGATGACGAGGCATCGATGCTCCGCGGACGTCTCGGCCAGGATCTGCAGAAGCCGATGCTGGGGGTAGCGGACATAGGCGCCGCCATCCGGCCTGCTGCCGAGCGGCACCAGAAAGAGGCGCCGGAGCGCCGGGGCGTGATCGATACGGATCGCACCGGCATAGCGCATGGCGGCGCTTAACATGCGCCGGTAAGGCGAGCCGTCTCCCGCAGCGATCGCGGAAGGCAGATATCCGGCAAGATGCCAGTCCTGCCCCTCTATGGCGAACGGATCGGGAGGGCTGCCGATGGTCGCTTTCGAAATATAGACATCCGGCTCGCTCCATGTCGCCGATCCGTCGACCGCCTCACCCACGGCGAGATCGAGATAAAGCCCGATCCGCAGGCCGGCGTCGCGCGCTCGGTCCGCTACCTGCAGCAACTGCCGGTGGGCGAGCCACTGCAACCACATATGGAAGCGGACCTCGTCCGCATGCCTGCGCTCGAATTCAGCGACGGCGGCACTGTCAGAGCGCCGGAAATCTGCCGGCCACCCCCGCCAGCCGGCGCCTGCCCCGCGTTCCGCCATGGAAAGCGAAAGACATTCAAAGAGCGCGTGGCGCCGCAAGCTGTCGCCGCCTCGCGTGACGAAGGCATCGAAATCAACAGGATCATAGGTTTCATAGGTTTCATCGGTTGCGCCCGCCTGCAGCCAGGCGCGCCAGAGGTCCCGCAGAGCTCCAAGCTTGGCCCTCGCAACTCCGGCATAATCGACGAGGTCGCTTCGGCGAAGCCCCTCCAGTTGCCGTTCGAGTTCGGCACTACTGACAAAACCTGGCAATCGGTCGACCGCGATATAGAGCGGGTTGAGATGCTGACGGCTTGAAGGTTCATAGGGGCTGCAGCGATCGGGATCGGCAAGAAATGGTGCGTGAAGCGGATTGAGGCCGATGAAATCAGCGCCAAGCTTCCCCGCCAGGTCGGCCACATCGGACAGATCCTCGCAATCTCCGATGCCCCAGTTTCGCGCCGAACGCAGTTCGTAAAGCTGCAGGCTAATCCCCCAGATGCGTGTCTTGAAGAGGAAGTCCGGCAGAAATGACTTAGGGATCGTCTTATCCGTCCACTCCGGCTGCTGCTCCCGTCGCGGTGCAGATGTCTCGCGACGTGCGGTTCCCGACAGCTCGACTTCCAAAGCCGAGAGTATCTTGCGTTTGGTGTCGGCGGAAATCGCCACCTCGCGATCGCCGGGACTGGGCCTGGTCGGGCTGATCCCGTATTGCCGGACGAGCCTGTCGAGTTCGGCGGATTTCATCGTCCGATCGCCTTCATGTCAGGCCCTCACCTTTCGAGATGCTCCAGATCACCGTCCAGGGCGCCAGTCGGCCTCCATCGCTGCGGCCGAGGCGGAAGATTATTTCGCTTTCGTCGCGCCGCTGGAGAAGCGGCGCCGCCTCGCCGCCGAGATTGGCATCCAGATGAAGGCGCCGGCCACCGGCCAGGGCCCAATCCACCGCGAGCGTTGCAACTGCCGAGCGATAGACCCCGTTTCCGCCGCCGGCGCCTTTCAGCAGGGGTACGATCCGTCGATGTCGGAGGTCGAGAAGCGTCCTGTAGAATTCAAGCATTTCCGATGAGGCGCGTTTCGACCAGTCGAGCTTGGCGGCCGCAAAGGTCGACGGCGCCGTCGGGTCGAGATGCTCGTCAACATCGAAGCCCGGCAGGCGCGAAAGCTCCTCACGCCTGCCCTTCCTGACCTTCTCGTTCATATCCCCGTCAAAATCGCAGAAAAACGGGAAAGGCTCTCGCGCACGCCATTCCTCGCCCATGAACAGCATCGGTATCTCAGGTGCCAGCAGGTAGATTGATGTGACGGCCTTGACGGCATCCGTCGGGCTCGAAGCCATGATCCGGTCCCCCAGCGCCCGGTTGCCGATCTGGTCATGGTTCTGGATAAAGGACACGAAGGCGGTGGGCGGCAAGTGGCCGCTCGGCCTGCCTCGGCTTTCGCCGCGATACGGCATGTGCTCGCCCTGAAATACGAAGCCTTCCGTCAGCGCCCGGCCGAGCTCGCCGGCATCACCGGTATAATCGGCATAGTAGCCGAAGGTTTCACCCGTGGCGGTGATATGCAGCACATGGTGGATATCGTCGTTCCATTGGGCCGTGAACAGCCTCGCCTCGCCGTCTGCGTCACGTTTCAGAAGGTCGCTGTCATTCTCCTCGTTTTCCACGATCAGATGAACACGCCGATCACCGGCCGCAGCCCTGACGCGGCGGGCCAGCGCGTGAAGAAGATGCTCAGAACTGTCATCCTTGATGGCGTGGACGGCGTCGAAGCGAAAACCGTCGAGCCTGAACTCGCTGATCCAATAGATGGCGTTCTCGATGATGAATTCGCGGATCATCTCAGAGCCGTCGCCGTCATAATTGATGCCGTGGCCCCAAGGCGTCCTGTGATGATCGGTAAAGAGCGGCGCGTAGGAGGGGATGTAGTTCCCGTCCGGCCCGAAGTGGTTGTAGACGGCGTCGAGGAAGACCGAAATGCCACGTTCGTGCGCCGCATCCACCAGCGCCATGAGATCTTCCGCCCGGCCGTAACTGCTATCGGGCGCATAGGGAAGCACGCCGTCATAGCCCCAGTTGTAGCGGCCCGGGAAGTCGCTGAGCGGCATGATCTGCAGCGCCGTGACGCCCAGCTCCCGCAGATGGTCGAGACGCTCGATCGCGGCCTTGAAAGTCCCCTGCGGTGTGAAGCAGCCGATATGCAGTTCGTAGATGACCATCTCCTCCCAGGGCCGGCCGGCCCATTCGCGCGTGCTCCAGCGATAGGCAGCAAGGTCGACCACTTCGCTCGGACCATGCACATCCTGCGGCTGGAAGCGCGAAGCAGGGTCGGGAATTTGAAGACCGTCCGGCAGTATGAAGCGATACTGCGTACCAGGGCCGGCATCCGCGACCGTGCACTGATGCCAGCCATCTTTAGCCGCTTGCATCGGGCGCGGATCAGAGCCTTCGATTTTCAACGAAACGCTTTCATGCAGGGGGGCCCACAGGCGAAACAGGACGCCATCTTCGGTGAACGCGGGGCCGAACATCGTTTTGGTCAAAGGAAAGCCTTCGGTGAGGTGAGATGGGTTTGAGTAACTTTTGTCAGGGCAAAAAGTTTCGCCTGGGGTGGAGCGCAGCAAGCGAGTGAGACCTGATCAGCGGGCGGCGCAAGTCTGAATTTAGCCGCGACGTCATCTCGTTGATCGTGAAGGATTCACGCGGACGAAAGACGAGCTTTTCGTCTTCCGTTTGCAACGCGCTTGTGATTCATGCGATGTAAAGGCCGCGATTTCAGCGCCAAACCAGTCCCAAATATGATATGCGCGTTATGTCGCGGATTAATCGAGTGTGGATGCAAAGATGACAGCAGCGCCTCACGCCTTCAGCTTTGTATCAATTTTGCTTGCAGTCGGGCTGTATACGCCTGCATTGCCAGAGAGCTTTTCTATAAAGTCGCTCGATTCCGTCGCCACTAACTGTCCAGGTTTTGGAAAAACTTCATTAGACGCATCGCTCGTCATGCAATGCGATGGCAACAAACGGACGTTGATGATTGCCAAGAGCTTAAATTTTGACGGCGCTTCGTATATTAGAAATCCAGACATCCACGCAAAGGAAATATTGTCAGACGTTCGTAAAACTATAAATGAAGAATTGGACATCAAAAATCGACACTTAATATTTTGCAATCAGTCGGTAGATACTCTCGGAAGATGCAAAACAGTCTATATCCTGGGCGGGGCCAGGAATTTTGAGGAGGCGGCTTTGGCCATCAATCCAAAGGACAGTAAAATTGACAGCTTTTCGTATTTTCTGATCCTCTCCTGGGAGGGAGGCAATTAAGAAATGGTACTGACCCTGCTCCAACCAGTCCAGCTCTCCCAAAGCCGCCGCGCCTCGATCATCACGCCGCCGCGACCTTGTCCCTCAGCGCCTCGTCCATGGCCGCCTGGAGCTGCTCTTGCGTGAACGGCTTCGCCATCCTGAGCATCCGGCCGAGCCCTTGATCTTCGGCGAGCTCGACATAGCCGGAGGCGAGGATAACGGGCAGGTTGGGGAAGGCTGAACGAAGGTGGCGCGCGAGCTCGGCGCCCGTCATGCCCGGCATGGCATGATCGGTGATGACGAGATCACACTCCTGTCCGCCGGCGAGGAATTCCAGGGCCTGGGTAGCGGAAGCTGCCTCCCGCGGCAGGTGTCCCAGATCCTCCAGCATTGCCACGGTTCCGGTCCTGACGAGCGCATCGTCGTCGACGACGAGGATGGCGAGCGATCGCGAGACCGCCTTCGAAGGTTCAGCGGCGGCAGGCACGACCGCCGGCTGCGCCTTGGCAATGCTCTGCGCGACGGGCAGCCAGAGCGAGACGGTTGTGCCCTTGCCTCTTGTACTCGAAATCTGGATGGAACCGCCCGATTGCGCCGCCAGGCCGTGCACCATCGACAGGCCCAGACCGGTGCCTTTGCCTATCCCCTTCGTGGTGAAGAATGGCTCGGCGGCGCGCAGGACTGTCGCCTCGTCCATCCCTTCGCCATCGTCCGACACCGATATCTTGATGTAATTCCCACCTGCAAGACCGGCCGGCCGGGTCTCCTCCGCCGCCGCGGCGACCGTCACCGCACCGCCGCTTTCGAGCGCATCCCGCGCATTGACGAACAAGTTGAGCAGCGCCAATTCCAGCTGATTGCTGTCCACCAGCAGCGGCTCCAGATCCGCAGGGATGCGCTTTCGGATCTCGACCCGCGGTCCGACCGCCTTGGCGAGCAGATCCTCGATGTTTTCGAACAGGCGGAGAAAATCGACCGCCTGCGGCTTCAGCTCCTGTCGGCGAGCGAAGGCAAGCAGGCGCTGGGTGAGCGCCGTCCCGCGCTCGGCGGCCTGGATGGCATTCGTCACCAGGCGTTCGCTGCGTTCATCGGCGGGAAGTCGCTTCTTGAGCAGACTGAGGCTGCCGAGCACCGCCATCAGAAGATTGTTGAAATCATGCGCCACGCCACCCGTCAGGTGGCCGATCGTATCGAGCTTCTGCGCTTCGAACAGCTGCGCCAGCGCCTCCTCGCGCTCGCGCGTCCTTTGATCGATGCGGTGCTCCAGCTCCTCATTCAGCTGACGCAGCTGCGCGGCCGAGGTTTCGAGTTCGGCGGTTCGCTGGTGCACCCTCGCCTCCAGCTCGGCATTTAGACGTTCGAGTTCCCGCGTCTTTCTGTAGAGATCGGCAAAGACCCTGACTTTGGCCCTCAGCACCTCGGGCACGATCGGGACGGAGACGTAATCGACTGCGCCGACCGCGTAGCCGCGTAACCGGTCGGGTTCGGCCAGCATCACGGCGGAGACGAAGATGATCGGCGTGTTCTGATAGCGCGGGTGCTGGCGGATCATGCCGACGAGCTCGAATCCGTCCTGCTCGGGCATGCAGACGTCGACGAGGATCACGGCGATCTCGCTTCGCAGGAGATGCTCGAAAGCTTCGCGCGCAGACTGCGCCTTGATCAGATTTTCCTCGAGCTCTTCGAGAATGACCTCATAGCTCAGGAGCTTGGCGGGCTGGTCGTCGACGAGGAGGATGTTGACGGGGTTCATGTCCGGGTCCTCAGCGGTGCAGCCACATACGAAGCGCCGATAGAAGCTGCTCGGTGTTGACGGGCTTTGCCAGGTAGTCCGACGCGCCGGCTTCCAGGCATTTTTCCCGGTCGCCCTTCATCGCCTTGGCGGTCAGCGCCAGGATCGGCAGCCGCCGGAAGCGGGGCTCGGAGCGGATGACCTGCATCGTCTCGTAGCCGTCCATTCCGGGCATCATGATGTCCATCAGCACGATCGCCACCGAGGGCTCGTTGTTGATGACCTCGATCGCCTCGCTGCCCGTCGTCGCCGTCAACACCCTCATCCCCCGGCGTTCGAGAACGCTGCTCAGCGCGAAGATGTTGCGGGCGTCGTCGTCGACGAGCAGCACGGTCTCGCCGACCAGATCCTCGTCGGAGCTGTGCAGCTCCTGCAGCGTCGCTTGCTTCGCGGCCGGCAGGTCGGCAACGACCCGATGCAGGAACAGCGCCGTCTCGTCGAGCAGGCGTTCGGGCGACTCCACGCCCTTCACCACGACGCTGCGAGCCATGCTGTGCAGCGTAGCGTCCTCCTCGGGCGAAAGCTCCCGGCCAGTGAACACGACCACCGGCACCTCGGCGATGCCGTCGTCATCACGTATTTGCTCCAGCACTTCGAAACCCGACATATCGGGAAGCGTGAGGTCGAGCACGACGCAATCTGCCGAGCCCTGCCGGAGAACAGCGAGCGCATCCGATCCGGAGCCGACGCTGGTGATGTCGATGTCGTCGTGCCCGAGCAGGGCGGTGACGCTCAGGCGCTCGGCTTCATTGTCTTCCACCAGCAGCAGCTGTTTGCGGCGCGGCTCGGCATAGGCCTTCAGCCGCGACAGCGCCTTGCCGAGGCCTTCCGGCGTCGTCGGCTTGCTCATGAAGGCGAAGGCGCCGCGGGTCAGCCCGTGCTGGCGGTCCTCGTCGAGGCTGATGATCTGCACCGGAATGTGTCGCGTCTGCGAATTCTGCTTGAGCTGGCTCAGCACCGTCCAGCCGAGCATGTCGGGCAGGAAGATATCGAGCGAAATCGCCGACGGCCTATATTCCTGCGCCAGCGTCAGGGCATCGCTGCCGCGCATCGCCACCAGCACCTTGAAACCGTTGTCGCGGGCGAGATCGACCAGGACGCGGGCATAATGCGCATCGTCTTCGACGACGAGCAGCACGGAGTCGCCGGGCTCGATTCGGTGACGGTCGTCCTGGACATGTTCGACCGGTTTCTCAGCCCGGCGGGCAGCCGCCTCGGCGAACTCGACGACGTTCGCCGCTGCCGGAGCCGACTTCGGCGCCACCGCGCCGGCGCCGACATAGGTGAGTGGCAGATAAAGCACGAAGGTGCTGCCGACACCCGGCGTGCTACGCAGCTGGATCTCGCCGCCGAGCAGATTCGCCAGTTCGCGGCTGATCGCCAGCCCGAGGCCGGTGCCACCATATTTGCGGCTGGTCGAAGCATCCGCCTGCTGGAACGCCTCGAAGATGATGCGCTGCTTTTCGGGCGGTATGCCGATGCCGGTATCGACGACTTCGAAGGCGATGACCGAAGGCGCATGCCGGAGGGAAGGATGGTCAGGCGACCAGCCGCTCGTCACCGATGCAACGCGAAGCGTGACGCCGCCATGCGCGGTGAACTTGAAGGCGTTCGAGAGCAGGTTCTTGAGGATCTGCTGCAGCCGCTTCGAGTCCGTGATGATGCTCTTCGTCACATCGTCGCCGACTTCGATCGCGAAGGAGAGGTTGCGGTTTTCCGCTTCGTGCCGGAACGGCCGCGCCATCACCTCCAGCAGATTGCTGACGAAGATCTCCTCGGCATCGACCGAGACCGTGCCGGACTCGATCTTCGAGAGATCGAGAATATCGCTGATGAGGTTGAGGAGATCGGTTCCCGCGCCGTGAATCGTCTTTGCGAACTCGACCTGCTTGACCGACAGGTTGCCGTCCGGGTTTTCGCCGAGCTGCTGACCAAGGATGAGGATCGAATTCAATGGCGTCCGCAACTCGTGCGACATGTTGGCGAGGAATTCGGATTTGTATTTTGATGTCAGCGCAAGCTCGGTCGCCTTTTCCTCCAGCGCCCGGCGGGCCTGCTCGATTTCCTGATTCTTCGCCTCGACTTCGACGTTGCGTTCCTCCAGCTGCTGCGCCTTCTGGCCGAGCTGTTCGTTGGTCTGCTGCAGCTCGCGCTGCTGCGTCTGCAGCTCGGCAGCCAGCTGCTGAGACTGCTTCAGCAGTCCTTCGGTCTGCATCGTCGCTTCGATCGAGTTGAGGACGATGCCGATCGAGGTCGTCAGCTGGTCGAGGAAGGAGAGCTGCAGCTCGGTGAATTCGCCGGCGGAGGCAAGCTCGATCACCGCCTTCACCTGCCCTTCGAAATGGACCGGCAGGACAATCGCGCTTCGCGGCAGCGTCGTGAACACGCCGGAGCTGATCGGAACGACATTGTCGGGAAGATCGGTGACGAGGATACGGCGGGCGTCGCTCGCGCATTGGCCGACGAGACCCTGACCGAAATCGAGCCGCAGCGGATGCGCCGCTTCCACGCCTTGCGCATAGACCGAAAGCAGCGACAGGAACGGCTGCTCTTCGTCGGCATCCACCTGGTAGATGACGCCCTGATGGGCGCCGACCAGCGGTGCCAGCTCCGAGAGCAGCATCTTGCCGACCAGCGTCAGATCGCGCTGGCCCTGCAGCATATTGGTGAAGCGCGCCAGGTTCGTCTTCAGCCAGTCCTGCTCGGTGTTGCGCTCCGTCGTCAGGCGCAGGTTGTCGATCATCGTGTTGATGTTGTCCTTGAGCTCGGCCACTTCGCCGCGCGCATCGACCTTGATCGAGCGCGTCAGGTCGCCCTTGGTGACGGCGGTCGCGACCTCGGCGATGGCGCGCACCTGCGTCGTCAGGTTCGCGGCAAGCAGGTTGACGTTGCCGGTCAGATCCTTCCACGTTCCCGCGGTACCGGGAACATTCGCCTGGCCGCCGAGGCGGCCCTCGACGCCGACTTCGCGCGCCACCGTCGTCACCTGGTCGGCGAAGGTCGCGAGCGTATTGGTCATGTTGTTGATGGTTTCGGCAAGGGCTGCCACCTCGCCCTTGGAGGCGACGGTGAGGTTCTGCTTGAGGTCGCCATTCGCCACCGCCGTCACCACCTTGACGATGCCCCGCACCTGTTCGGTCAAGTTGGCGGCCATGACGTTGACGGTGTCGGTCAGATCCTTCCAGGTGCCGGCGACACCCGGCACCTGCGCCTGTCCGCCGAGCTTGCCTTCGGTGCCGACTTCGCGCGCCACACGCGTCACCTCGCCGGCAAAAGCGTTGAGCTGATCGACCATGGTGTTGATGGTGTTCTTCAGTTCAAGGATTTCGCCTTTCACGTCGACGGTGATCTTGCGTGACAGGTCGCCGCGCGCCACTGCGGTCGTGACTTCGGCGATGTTGCGGACCTGGGTCGTGAGGTTCGCGGCAAGCAGGTTGACGTTGTCGGTCAGGTCCTTCCAGGTGCCGGCGACACCGGGAACGACGGCTTGGCCGCCGAGCCTGCCGTCGGTACCGACCTCGCGCGCCACGCGCGTCACTTCGCCGGCGAAGGAGCGAAGCTGGTCGACCATGGTATTCAGCGTGTCCTTCAAGAGCAGGATCTCGCCACGCACGTCGACGGTGATCTTGCGCGACAGGTCGCCATTGGCGATCGCGGTCGCTACTTCGGCGATATTGCGCACCTGCGCCGTCAGGTTGCCGGCCATCGAGTTGACGCTGTCGGTCAGGTCCTTCCAGGTGCCGGCAACGCCCGAGACCTGCGCCTGGCCGCCGAGCTTGCCTTCAGTGCCGACTTCGCGAGCGACGCGCGTGACTTCGCCGGCAAAGGCGTTGAGCTGGTCCACCATCGTGTTGATGGTGTTCTTCAGTTCGAGGATTTCGCCCTTCACGTCGACGGTGATCTTGCGCGAGAGGTCGCCCCGCGCCACCGCGGTGGTGACTTCGGCGATGTTGCGCACCTGGCCTGTCAGGTTCGAGGCCATGGAGTTGACGTTTTCGGTCAGGTCCTTCCAGGTGCCCGCGACACCCGGCACCTGCGCCTGACCGCCGAGCTTGCCCTCGGTGCCGACTTCGCGGGCGACGCGCGTCACTTCCGAGGCGAAGCGGTTCAGCTGGTCCACCATGGTGTTCAGCGTTTCCTTCAGCTCGAGGATTTCGCCCGAGACCGACACCGTGATCTTCTTCGACAAGTCGCCATTGGCGATCGCGGTGGAGACTTCGGCGATGTTGCGCACCTGCGCCGTCAGATTGCCGGCCATGGAGTTGACGCTGTCGGTCAAGTCCTTCCAGGTGCCGGCGACGCCGAGCACGTTCGCCTGGCCGCCGAGCCGGCCTTCCGTGCCGACCTCGCGCGCTACGCGCGTCACCTCGCCGGCAAAACCGTTCAACTGATCGACCATCGTATTGATGGTCTCCTTCAGCTCCAGGATTTCGCCCGACACCGGCACGGTGATCTTCTTGGACAAGTCGCCTTGAGCGACCGCAGTCGCGACTTCGGCGATGTTGCGCACCTGCCCGGTGAGGTTGGAGGCCATGGAATTGACGCTGTCGGTCAGATCCTTCCAGGTGCCGGCAACACCGCGCACATTGGCCTGGCCGCCGAGTCGGCCTTCCGTGCCGACCTCGCGCGCCACACGCGTCACCTCAGATGCGAAGGCGTTCAGCTGATCGACCATCGTGTTGATGGTTTCCTTGAGTTCGAGGATTTCGCCCTTCACGTCGACGGTGATCTTCTTCGACAGGTCGCCATTGGCGATGGCTGTGGAGACTTCGGCGATATTGCGCACCTGCGCCGTCAGGTTGCCGCCCATCGAGTTGACGTTCTCGGTCAGGTCCTTCCAGGTGCCGGCGACGCCGCGCACATTGGCCTGGCCGCCGAGCCGGCCTTCCGTGCCCACTTCGCGGGCAACGCGCGTCACTTCCGAGGCAAAGGCGTTCAGCTGGTCGACCATCGTATTGATGGTTTCCTTCAGCTCGAGGATTTCGCCCGAAACCGTCACCGTGATCTTCTTCGACAGGTCGCCATTGGCGATGGCTGTGGAGACTTCGGCGATGTTGCGCACCTGCGCCGTCAGGTTCGAGGCCATCGAATTGACGTTGTCGGTCAGATCCTTCCAGGTGCCGGCCACACCCGGTACCTGCGCCTGGCCGCCGAGGCGGCCTTCTGTGCCGACTTCACGTGCCACGCGCGTCACCTCGCCGGCAAAGCCGTTGAGCTGATCCACCATCGTGTTGATGGTTTCCTTAAGTTCGAGGATTTCGCCCGAAACGTCGACGGTGATCTTGCGCGAGAGGTCGCCGCGCGCCACTGCGGTTGTCACCTGAGCGATGTTGCGGACCTGGGCGGTCAGGTTGCCGCACATGGCATTGACGGAGTCGGTCAGGTCCTTCCAGGTGCCGGCGACGCCAGGCACCAGCGCCTGGCCGCCGAGCTTTCCTTCGGTGCCGACTTCGCGGGCGACGCGCGTTACTTCGGAGGCGAAAGAGCGCAGCTGATCAACCATGGTGTTGATCGCCTCCTTCAGCTGCAGGATTTCGCCGCGCACGTCGACGGTGATCTTCTTGGAGAGGTCGCCGTTGGCAACGGCGATCGTCACTTCCGCGATATTGCGCACCTGCGCCGTCAGGTTCGACGCCATCGAGTTGACGCTTTCCGTCAAGTCCTTCCAGACGCCCGTCACTTCAGGCACCTGCGCCTGCCCGCCAAGCTTGCCATCGGTACCGACTTCGCGGGCGACGCGCGTCACCTCCGAGGTGAAGACGCTGAGCTGCTTGATCATCGTGTTGACGATATCGGCCGAGCGCAGGAATTCGCCTTTGAGCGCCCGTCCGTCGACGTCAAGCGGTACGGTCTGCAGCAGATCGCCTTTGGCGATCGCGGTAATCGTGCGGGTGACCGCCGTCGTCGGCCAGAGGAGATCGTCGATCAGGCCGTTGATCGATCCCTCCATTTCCGACCATGAACCATCGGACAGGCCGAAGCGCACGCGCGTGCTCGTTCGCCCGTCGCGGCCGACAACCTGGCCGACATGTTCGAGCTGCTGGGCCATGCGCTGGTTGGCGGCGATTATGTCGTTCAGCGCATCGGCGACCTTGCCGGTAACGCCGGTCAGGTCAGAGCGCATGCGCACGGAAAAATCTCCGCGTCTGACCGCGACCAGCACCTCTAAAAGGGCGCTGGCATCGTTGAACGCCATGCTTTTGTGGTCGTGCCCGTTGAGGCTCTCGGCCGCAGCGTCGTCGCGCGAAAATTCACCGGTTTGCGTGCTCACGAAATCCCCCCTGTTCGACAGAGGGTAATTAGTGCTCGACTGGAAAAAGGGTATGGCTGTGCCGCAGGGTTGCAGAGACAGGCCTAACCCAATGTCAACGGCCAAACTTTGCTTGCGTGGGAACAGTTTCCCGCCGGCCGTCGTTTCCGTCCTGACAAGGAGAGCGACATGTCGAACGTCTCAAGGACAGGCAAGGAAGAGGTCAACAATGCGACCAGCCCGACCACCTTCGGAAGATCGGTCGAGAGCCAGGCGCAGATGCAGGATGCCGCGGCGGAGGCATCCTCCGAAAGCGGTGGCGAGTTGCTGAACATCTATCGGCTGGAACCGATCGCCAGGCCAGACGATCCCAGATGGGACAATGCCCACAATCACGGCGCCGTTGTCGTCGCCGCCCGGACGCCGGGCGATGCCAGGATCGTGGCCGCGGCACGCGAGCTCGATTTCATGGAAGTTGATGCGGCGCCCGCCGAAGATGTCACCACGGCCAATGCCAGCGCCTTTCGTGACGACAAACTCTACACCGTGATCGAGATCGATCGGGACAGACGTGATATAAAGCGCGGTATCCTCGACGGCACGGTCTCGGTCGACACGATCCGGCCGGTCGAACAGGACTAGAAATGCTTTCTTCACCTGGGAGTTCTCATGAATACCGCCAATCTGCAGCTCAAAGGCCTGATCATGGCAATGGCCTCGATATGCGACGCGATCGTCGAGAAGGAATTGCTCACGCGCGGGGAAATCGATACCGCACTCGCGAAGGCTCAAAAAGCGATCCAGGAGGATGACGACCATGAGCTGTCAGGCGCCAACCTCGCGGCGATCCTATTTCCGATCCGCGTGCTGCAGCTTGCCGGCCAATCCGGCACCAAAGGCGAAGGCGCAACATTTTCGGATTACGCCAAGCTCGTCGGAAAGTTGAGCTGAGGATATTTTTACTCTGGACGCTGTCGATTTTGCGATAAGCTGAGCCTTTTTGTCTTGTTTTTAAGCCCCTCCTGTGGCTATACCCCGGCCCGCATATCCACGTACCGGGACATTCTTCGTGACCAGCTTCAAATCACTTCTGGCCGCCTGCGGCCTTTCCGCTCTGATCGGCCTTGCCGCAACGCCGTCATTCGCCGGCTCGACCACCTACCCGCTGACGCTCGAAAACTGCGGCACTGAAGTGACCTTCAAGAAGGCGCCCGAGCGGGCGATCGGGCTTGGCCAGAACAGCGCGGAAATTCTGCTGCTGCTCGGTCTTCAGGACAAGATGGTCGGCACCGCCTTCTGGCCGAGCAAGGTTCTGCCGCAGCTCGCCGAGGCCAATGCCAAGGTCAAGCTTCTGACCGTCGAAATGCCGACCTTCGAGTCGATGCTCGCGGAAAATCCCGACTTTGTGGCTGTCGCCCTGCCGAGCCTTGTCGGGCCGAACAGCAAGATCGCCAAGCGCGAGGATTTCGACAAGGTCGGCGTTTCAACCTATCTGTCGCCCAGCACCTGCCTCAGCACCAAGGACGTCAAGGACCAATACGGCAGCCGCGGCGAGTTGTGGAACATGGATCTCCTCTACAGGGAGATCGACGAACTCTCCAAGATTTTCGATGTCGCCGATCGCGGCCAGGCGCTGATCGCCGATTTCAAGGCGCGCGAAGCCAAGCTTCGCGGGAGCGTTGCTAAGGACGGCCAGAACCTGTCGTACGTCTTCTGGTTCTCCAGCCCCAGCCCGTCGGCCGACGCCTATGTCGGCGGCAAGAACAGCGCCTCCGGCTTCATCGCCAATCTGCTCGGCGGCCACAATGCGATCACCGCCGACGCGGAATGGCCGACTGTCGGCTGGGAAGGCATCATCGCCTCCAATCCAGACGTCTTCGTCGTTGCGAGCCTCGACCGCAACCGCTGGGAACTCGACAAGCCAGAAGCCAAGATCAACTTCCTGAACAGCGATCCGGCTGTCAGCCAGATCCCGGCCGTCAAGAACAAAGCGCTCGTCGTGATGGACGGCCAGGCAATGAACCCGACCATCCGCACGATCTACGGCGCCGAGCAGGTGGCCGAGCAGCTGAAGGCCCTCGGTCTGCTGAAGTGACGGAAGCGGGCCGCCTCTTTCGGCAGCTGGGAGTGGTCACCGCACTGCTCTCGGCCTCCCTCTGCCTCATCGCGGTCGCCATCGGCGTCAGCGTCGGGATCGGCGATCTGCCGATCCCGCTCGCGACCACCTTTTCGGCCGTCACCAACCGGCTAGGCTGGACCGCGGTCGAGCTGAACCGCATCCATGAGACGGTGATCTGGGACTATCGCTTGAGCCGCGCGCTCGTCGCCGCCTTCTGCGGCGCGGGCCTGGCGCTGTCAGGCGCCATCATGCAGTCGCTGCTGCGCAACCCGCTGGCCGAACCTTATGTGCTCGGCATTTCCGCAGGCGCCTCGACCGGTGCCGTCGCGATCGTCATCCTAGGGGTCGGCGCCGGCGCGGTGTCGCTGTCGGCAGGCGCCTTCGCCGGCGCATTCGCAGCCTTTTTCTTCGTGGCGCTGCTGTCGAACGGCACGCGCGGCGGCGCGGACCGCACCATTCTGGCCGGCGTGGCCGCATCACAGCTCTTCAACGCCTCGACCTCCTATATCGTCACCACCTCAGCCAATGCGCAGCAGGCCCGCGATGTCATGTTCTGGCTGCTCGGCAGCTTCAGCGGCGTGCGCTGGCCGGAATTCGCGCTGGTCTCGATCGTCGTCGGCTTCGGCCTCGCCGCCTGTCTGCTCTATGCCCGCGTGCTCGATGCCTTTGCTTTCGGCGACGAGGCGGCATCCTCGCTCGGCGTCAATGTCAGCCGTGCGCGCATGGTGCTCTTCGCATTGACCGCGATGATGACGGCTACCATCGTCAGCATGGTGGGCTCGATCGGTTTCGTCGGTCTCGTCGTGCCGCATGTCGCCCGTTTCGTCGTCGGGCCGCTGCATATCCGTCTCCTGCCGGCCTGCGCCATCGCGGGAGCGATCTTCATGGTGCTCGCCGACATTGCCGCGCGCGCGCTTATTCCCAACCAGATTCTGCCGATCGGCGTCGTCACGGCGCTGGTCGGCGTTCCCTTCTTCTCGATCATCCTCTACCGGTTCCAGCGCGCGTCATGAGCATCAAGGCCGACAACCTCACCTGGAAAATTGGCAGGAAGACCATTCTGGACGGCATCTCCATGGAGGCGCAGCCCGGCCGGATGCTCGGCCTGCTCGGGCCGAACGGCTCCGGCAAGACCTCGCTGCTCAGGCTTCTCGCCGGCCTCAAGCGCCCGCATTCCGGCCGCGTCACGCTCGACCGCAGCGATATCGGCAAGATCAGCCGCCGCTCGATCGCCCGGCGCATCGCCTTCGTCGAGCAGCACGCGACGACCAACGCCAATCTCAAGGTCGTCGACGTCGTCAAGCTCGGCCGCTTCCCGCACCGCTCGATGTTCTCCGGCTGGACGAGAGCCGACGAAGAGGCGGTCGAGGCCGCACTGGCGCGCGCCGGCATGGCGGAAAAGCGCGACGAGCGCTGGCAGAGCCTCTCGGGCGGCGAAAAACAGCGCACCCACATCGCCAGGGCGCTCGCCCAGTCGCCGCAGGAGCTGATCCTCGACGAACCGACAAATCATCTCGACATTCAGCACCAGATCAGCCTGATGCGGCTCGTCTCCGGCCTGCCGATCACCAGCATCGTCGCCCTGCACGATCTCAACCATGCCGCCATGTTCTGCGATGAGTTGATCATCATGCAGCAGGGCAGGATCGTCGCCTCGGGCGCGCCTGAGGATGTGTTAAGCGAGAAGCTATTGCGCGAGGTCTTTTCGGTCGAGGCCCGGATCGAAGCCTCACCCCATCATTCGCGCCCGCACATCCATTATCTCAGGTGAGAGCGGCCATTCTCACGTCACGATCTGCAACGGCAAGGCGGTCGTCTTTTTCAGCGTCTTGAGCACGATGCTCGATTTGACCGAGGCCAGATTGTCGGTGACGCGGATCATTCTTTCGAGAAACTGGCTGAGATGGTCGAGGTCACGCGTCATGACCTTCATCAGAAAGTCGGCGTCGCCCGTCTGCGAATAACATTCCAGGATCTCCGGCGCGGTCTCGATGAAGCGATGGAGCCGCTCGTTTCCGCCCTCGGTATGGGCTCGGAGGCTGACGAGCGTATGCGCGACGACGGTGAAACCCAGTTTGACAGGATTGAGGATAGCGACGACGCTCTGGATATATTGTTCCTTGCGCAGCCTTTCCAAACGACGCGCGCATTGGGTCGCCGAGAGATTGACCTTCTGAGACAGTTCGCTCTGCGTCAGCTCGCTGTTCTGCTGGAGAGCGGCAAGCAATTTGACATCGAACTGGTCGAGCATGGCCCGCCTCGCATATAAGGGGAATTTCTGCGCAATATAGCCGTTCTTCGCCGATTGTCTGCATCGATATCCCAGCGAAGGGAGATAATCGCAGAAATTCGTCGCGAAAGTTCCTTTAATCTCCGGCCAATGACATCAAAAAACGGAGGTGGACCTGTGTTTGAGGAACTGAAGAACCGGCCGGCCGATAGCCTGCTCGCACTCATCAAGGCCTTCCAGGTCGACGATCGTCCCGAAAAGATCGACCTCGGCGTCGGCGTCTATCGCGATGCCATGGGACGCACGCCCGTCATGCGGGCCGTCAAGGCGGCGGAGCAGTTTCTCCTGGAGACCCAGGACAGCAAGAAGTATCTCGGCCCCGAAGGCGATCTGCAATTCGTGCGCCTGCTTGAGCCGATCATCTTCGGCAACTCGCCGAAATTCGCCCAACGGCTCGCAGGTATTCAAACGCCGGGCGGCAGCGGCGCGCTCCGTCTCGGCGCGGAGCTCATCCAAACGGCAAACCCATCGGCGAAGGTTCTCTTGGGAACGCCGAGCTGGCCCAATCATGCACCGATCTTCGCTTCGGCACGCTTGGACGTGAAAGAATACGCCTTCGTCGACCTGGCTTCACAGCAGGTGACATTCGAAAGCGTCGTCGAGGCCCTGTCTTCCGCTGGGGAAGGCGACGTCGTGCTGCTTCATGGCTGCTGCCATAATCCCACGGGTATCGATTTCACCATGGAGCAGTGGCGAGAGATTACCGATCTCCTCGTGGCGCACAGGCTCGTGCCCTTCATCGATCTTGCCTATCAGGGGCTGGGCGACGGTCTCGAACAGGATGCAGCGCCGACGCGCATGATCCTCGACACCGTCGAGGAAGCGCTGATCGCCTATTCCTGCGACAAGAACTTCGGCCTCTATCGCGAACGCGTCGGCGCACTCTACGCCGTGGCCCGCAACGCCGATGACGTCGCGAAGGCCGAAAGCAACATGGCGGCGCTTGCCCGCGTCAACTGGTCCATGCCGCCGGATCATGGCGCCGCCGTCGTCAGGGCCATTCTCGAAAGCGCAGAAATGACGGCGATGTGGCGCGTTGAACTCGACGAGATGTGCGAACGCATCAACGGCAATCGCGCGGCGCTGGCCGCTGCCTCGCCCGAGCTGGCTTTCATCAGCCAGCAGCGCGGCCTGTTTTCCAATCTCTCCATGCGTAAGGAAACGGCAGTCGCGCTCAGGGCAAACCACGGCATCTACATGGCGGATTCCGGGCGCATGAATCTTGCCGGCATGCAGCCCGCCGATGCCGGCGCCATCGTCGCGGCGCTCCGGGCCGAAGGCTGCCTGAAATCATAACCGAACACATCGTTGGAGCCTCCGAATGAGCAGGAAAGAAACGACCGGCCAAGCGATCACCCGTTCGCTTGTCGCCCATGGGATCGATACGGTCTTCGGCATCCCCGGCGCCCATATGTATGATTTCAACGACGCGCTTTATGACGCCGGCGACAAGATTCGGTTCATTCATACCCGGCACGAACAAGGTGCTGGCTACATGGCCTACGGCTATGCCAAGTCCACCGGCCGGATCGGCGCCTATACCGTCGTCCCCGGCCCTGGTGTGCTCAATTCGGGCGCGGCCCTCTGCACCGCCTACGGCGCCAACGCGCCCGTGCTCTGCATCACCGGCAACATCATGTCGCACCTGATCGGCCGAGGCAGAGGACAGCTGCACGAACTGCCGGATCAGCTCGCGACGATGCGCGGGATTACCAAGACGGCCGAGCGCATCAACCACCAGTCCGAGGCCGGTTCCGTTATGGCTGGGGTCGTCGCCAAGATGCTCTCAGGCCGCCAGGGGCCGGGAGCGGTCGAAGCGCCTTGGGACGTGTTCGGACAGTCCGCCCCTGAAATCGACGTTCTCGTTGGCGCGAGAGCGCCCCATCCGGCCGTCAATCCCGATCAGATCGCTGCCGCGGCGGCGCTGATATCAAGCGCAAGCAATCCGATGATCATGGTCGGCGGCGGCGCGGCGGATGCCGGCTCGGAGATCGGAGCGTTAGCGGAATTGCTGCAGGCGCCGGTCACGTCGCATCGCTCCGGCAAGGGCATCGTCCCCGACGACCATCCGAACTATCTGAATTTCGTCGCCGCCTATGAATATTGGAAGAAGGTCGACGTGCTGATCGGGATCGGCAGCCGACTCGAATTGCAGTTCATGCGCTGGAAGTGGCTGCCCAAGGGGCTCAAGATCATCCGTATCGATATCGATCCGACCGAAATGGTCCGGCTCAAGCCGGATCTCGGCATCGTCGCGGACGCCAGGGATGGAACGCAGTCGCTGATCGATGCGCTGGCCGGTTCCAGCCGTGAGGATCGCACGCGTGAATTTGCTGAACTCAATGAAGAGGCAAGGTCTCGTTTTTCGGCGGTGCAGCCGCAGCTTGGCTATCTCGAAGCCATTCGCGAGGCCCTGCCGAGAGACGGATTCTTCGTCGAAGAGATCAGCCAGATGGGCTTTTCCGCCCGCTTTGCCTTCCCGACCTATGGCCCTCGCCAATACGTGACATGCGGCTACCAGGACAATCTCGGTTTCGGTTTCAACACCGCCTTGGGCGTGAAAGTCGCCCATCCCGATAAAGCTGTGGTCTCCGTTTCAGGTGACGGCGGCTTCATGTTCGGCGTCCAGGAGCTTGCCAGCGCCGTCCAGCACAAGATCGCCGTCATCGCCATCGTCTTCAACAACTCCGCCTACGGCAATGTGCTGCGCGACCAGAAGCAGACCTACAAGGGCCGCACTCTCGGCTCGGATCTGACCAATCCCGATTTCGTCGCCCTTGGCGAAAGTTTCGGCATCCGATCCTTCAAGGCGACGAGCCCCGACGAATTGAGAGACATACTGGAGAAAGCGCTCTCACTCGATGAGCCCGTCCTCATCGAAGTTCCGGTCGAAAAGGGATCGGAGGCAAGCCCCTGGACGTTCATCCATCCGGCTCCGCACGAATGACCGAAAGGACTTGAAGCCCCGTCAAGGTGATTTGAGAAAGATCGTCGCCAGCGGCGGCAGCGTCAGCGAGAGCGAATGCCGCCTGCCGTGCGCGGGTACGGGTTCGCTCGACACTGCGCCATTGACGAGGCCGGAGCCGCCATATTCGCGCGCATCCGTCGTCATCCGCTCGATCCATACGCCGTCCTGCGGCACGCCGATCCGGTAGCCGTAACGCGGCACCGGCGTTAAATTCGAGACGATAAGGACGGAGGACGAGCGCTCCCGGCTGTAACGCAGCATGCCGAGGACGGAGTTGACGGCGTCATCCGCCGCAGCCCATTCGAACCCTTCGGGATGGAAATCGCCGAACTGCAAGGCCGGCTCTTCGCCGTAAAAGCTGTTCAAATCCTTGACCAGCCGCTGAAGCCCGGCATGCGCCGGCCGGTCCAGCACGTCCCAGGAGATTGACGCATCATGGTTCCACTCGCCCGGCTGGGCGATTTCGCCGCCCATGAACATCAGCTTCTTGCCGGGATGGCCCCACATGAAGGCGAGGTAGCTGCGCAGATTGGCGAATTTCTGCCACTCGTCGCCCGGCATCTTGCCGAGCAGCGAGCCCTTTCCATAGACGACCTCGTCGTGCGAAATCGGCAGGATGAAGCGCTCGGAATAAGCATAGATCATGCCGAAGGTCATCGTGCCGTGGTGGTAGCTCCGGTAGACGGGATCCTTCTCGATATAGCTCAGGCTGTCATGCATCCAGCCCATGTTCCACTTCATGTCGAAGCCGAGCCCACCCTCTTCCGGCGGCTTGGTGACGCCGGGCCAGGCCGTCGATTCCTCTGCGATCGTCATCGCATGCGGGCAGCGCTCATGAATGATGCTGTTCAGGTGCTTGAAGAATTCCACCGCTTCCAGGTTCTCACGGCCGCCATACTGGTTCGGAATCCACTCCCCCTCGTTGCGGCTGTAGTCGCGGTAGAGCATCGAGGCGACGGCATCGACGCGCAATCCGTCGATATGATAGCGTTCGAGCCATTCCAGCGCACTGGCGATCAGGAATCCTTTCACCTCGTTGCGGCCGAGATTGTAGATCAGGGTGTTCCAGTCGCGATGAAAGCCTTCCCGCGGGTCCTCGTGTTCGTAGAGCGCGGTGCCGTCGAAGCGGGCGAGCCCCCAAACGTCGGTGGGAAAATGGGCCGGCACCCAATCGAGGATGACGCCGATCCCGGCGCCATGGCAGCGGTCGACGAAATAGGCGAGATCCTCAGGCGTGCCATAACGGCCGGTCGGGGCGAAGAGGCCGAGCGGCTGATACCCCCAGGAGCCGCCGAAGGGGTGCTCCATGATCGGCAGCAGCTCGATATGGGTGAATCCCATCTCGCGAACATAGGGAACGAGCCGCTGGCTGAGTTCGGCCCAGTCGAGCGACCGCCCGCCATTCTCCCGCAGCCAGGAACCGGCATGCACCTCGTAGACGGAGATCGGCCCTTCCAGTCTTTGCTCTCGCGACCGGCCCTTCATCCAATTGTCATCCGTCCATCGAAATCGTGTCGAGGATGCGACGATCGAAGCGGTGGACGGGGCGGCTTCGCTCGCTCTCGCCACCGGATCGGCCTTCTGCGGCAAGCAATTTCCATGCGGATCGATGATCTCGAACTTGTATCTTTCGCCGGGCGCCAGCCGGGGCACGAACAGCTCCCAGACGCCGGCGGACTGCCTCAGCCGCATCGGGTTTCGCCGCCCGTCCCAGGCGTTGAAATCTCCGACGACCGAGACGCGGCGGGCATTTGGCGCCCAGACGGCGAAGCGGACGCCGGCGACGTCGTCGACCGACATTTCAACCGCGCCGAGCGTCCGGCTCAGGCTGTAATGGGTGCCCTCGGAGATCAGGTGGAGATCGAGCTCTCCGAGCAGAAGCCCGAAACTATAGGGATCCTCGGTGATCTGCTCACCATCCGGCCATGTGATCCGCAACCGGTAAGGCATCCTCGAACCCATCGCCGCCGCAAACAGGCCGGAGGGGTGAGCGATGCTGAAGGGTGTCACCTCCCTGCCGCTCGCAGCTTCGATGAGATCGACGCCTTCGGCACCCGGCAGATAGACGCGCACGATCGTCATGCCGCCGCTTTCATGCGGACCGAGGATCGAGAAGGGATCACCGTGGCGTCCCTCGATCAGGGCCCAGAGGGCATCCTGTCCGATGCCGGCGAGAAGTTCCGAGCGTTCAACATTCATGCCGTGACCCCCGCCAAGCGCGATACGATTTCGGTAAGGCCGGCGAGCGGGATCGGCAGCCACTTCGGCCTGATGCGGGCCTCATAGGCGATTTCATAGGCGGCCTTTTCGAGAAGAAAGGCATCGAGAACCCTCCGTCGTTGTTCGATCGGCATGGCGAGCGCCTTCGAGGTGGAGACTGCCTGCCAATAGGCATCGAGAAAAGCCTGTTCGGCATTGCGCCCGAAACGGGCGATGGCGTCACGACGCACCTCGTTTTCGTGTTCGGTGACCGCGTCATTGTCGAGCTGCGCGGTGGCGACGAGGTAGCTCAGCGACCTCAGAAGCCCGGCGACGTCACGGAGCGGAACGGTCTTGGCGCGGCGTTCGGCGAGATTTTTCGCGGGTTCGCCTTCGAAGTCGATGATGACGGCGTCGCCCTCGCTGACGAGGATCTGGCCGAGATGGAAGTCGCCATGCGTGCGCGTCATCAGCGTCCCGCGGGCGCTCTCTGCCAGACGCGCGCCAAGTTCGACGAGCTCGGAACGGCGCTCCAGAAGCGGGCGGGCGAGCAGATCGATCGCGGGATCGGCATTCTCGTCGCGTTCTGCCAGTTTCGACATGGCATAGGCGACCTCGCCCGCCACCGCCTTCTTGATTGCCTCGACCTCATCGTTACCGGCGACGACAGGGCTGAAAGCCTCGTCGGCGTTTTCTCCGGAGAGGACCACATGCAATTCGCCGAGCCTCATGCCGACCATGGCAACGAAGCTGATCAGCGGCCGGAAGACGTCGTCGCCGGGCTCGACCGCCGGATCGTTCAGCACGAGCTCGTCGGCCGCGCGGCGCAGATTGTTCAGCATCCAGTTCCAGGCGTCGCCCTGGTTGCGGATCGCACCTTGGACGATAATCAAGGTCGAGCGGCGGCCGCTGGAATCGGTGTGTGCGACCTCGCCGAGCAGCGGCGCGGTATGGTCGTAACCCGCGCAGGTCAGAAACCGCGTCATCTCGACTTCCGGATGGACGCCCGGAAAGATGTGCCGGATCAGTTTGATCATGGCGACGTCGCCGACGATCAGCGAACTGTTCGATTGCTCGGCCGAGAGCCAATGAACCGGCATGCCGTCGGTAACCTGCAGGCGGTCGAGCCGCTCGGTGCCGAGAAATTCGAGGGTGCCGGTACGCCCGGTGATGCGCGAGCGGTCGGCCAGCCCGCGCATGATGCCGCGCGCCATCGGCTCAATCGCGAAACCGTCCGTCAGGAAGCCGACGCGCCTGCCCTGGCGAACCCGCCCGAGGGCAAGCTGCTGGGTCAGAGCGGAGGGTTGCGCGTCATCCCAGGCGACTGCCAGCGGCAGCTGATATGATTCGCTGTGATCCGGTAGCTCCACCTCCAATTCGCCGAGGACGATCCCGTCGGCATAAGGGATCGGCGTCGCCGAGATCAGCCGAGCCGCCTGAAGCGGCTGGTCCTTCGCGCCGAACCACCGCCGCCTGGAGAGGTAGGCGGGCAGAATTTCATTGCTGAGGACGCGTCCCAGCCGCGGCTCATCGACGAGGTCGAGCAGGCTGCGGCGCAGAACCATCGTCACGAGGTCGGGAAGCTGTTCCGGCGGCGCGGTGCGCCATGCCGGCGGATCGGCATCCGCTTCCAGCTGAAACCAGAAGAAGCCGTAGGGCGGCAGCGTCAAAAGATAGGTCAGTTGGCCGATCGGCGGAAACGGTGACATGCCCGTCAGTTCGATCGGCACGCGGCCCTCGAAAGCCGAGAGGTCGAGCTCGACCGCCTGGGGCAGTCGCGAGAGGTTTGCGACGCACATCAGCGTCTCGCCTTCATATTCCCTGAGATAGGCCAGGATCTTGCGGTTCTCAGGAGAGAGGAACCGCAGCGAGCCCCGCCCGAAGGCCGGATGCCGACCACGCAGCGCCAGCATCTTGCGCGTCCAGTTGAGCAGCGAATGCGCATCGGTGCTCTGGGCTTCGACATTGACGGCCTCGAAGCCATAGAGCGGATCGGCGATCAGCGGCAGGACGAGGCGCGCCGGGTCCGTCCGGGAGAAGCCGCCATTGCGGTCGGGTGACCATTGCATCGGCGTCCGCACCCCGTCGCGGTCGCCGAGATAGATGTTGTCGCCCATGCCGATCTCGTCGCCGTAATAGATGACGGGCGTTCCCGGCATCGACAGAAGAAGCGCGTTCATCAGCTCGATGCGCCGGCGGTCGCGCTCCATCAGCGGCGCCAGGCGTCGCCTGATGCCGAGATTGATGCGGGCGCGCTTGTCGGAAGCATAGGTCTCCCAGAGATAGTCCCGCTCGGCGTCGGTCACCATCTCAAGCGTCAGTTCGTCATGATTGCGCAGAAAGATCGCCCATTGGCAATTCTCCGGGATTTCAGGCGTCTGACGCAGGATGTCGGTGATCGGGAAGCGGTCTTCCTTGGCGATCGCCATATACATGCGCGGCATCAGCGGGAAGTGGAACGCCATGTGGCATTCGTCGCCTTCGCCGAAATATTCGCGCGTGTCCTCCGGCCACTGATTGGCCTCGGCAAGCAGCATCACGCCGGGATGAGTAGCGTCGAGGGCGGCGCGGATGCGCTTGAGGATCGCATGGGTCTCGGGAAGGTTTTCGTTGATCGTCCCCTCGCGCTCGACGAGGTACGGAATCGCATCGAGGCGGAAACCGTCGATGCCGGTCTCCAGCCAGAAGCGCATCACCTTCAGCAGCTCCTCCATAACGAGCGGGCTGTCGAAGTTGAGATCCGGCTGGTGGGAATAGAAGCGGTGCCAATAATAGGCGCCGGCGGCCGCGTCCCATGTCCAGTTGGATTTCTCCGTGTCAAGGAAGATGATCCGCGTTTCCGGGAATTTCTGATCGCTGTCCGACCAGACATAGAAATCACGCTCCGGCGATCCCGCCGGTGCCTGGCGTGCGCGTTGGAACCAGGGATGCTGGTCGGAAGTGTGGTTGATGACGAGCTCGATGATGACGCGGATGTTGCGCTGATGGGCGGCGTCGACGAAGGCGCGGAAATCCTCCATCGTTCCGTAATCCGGGCTGACATTGCCGTAATCTGCGATGTCGTAGCCGTCGTCGCGTCGCGGTGAGGGAAAGAAAGGCAAAAGCCAGATGGCGTTGACGCCGAGTGCTGCGACGTGATCGAGCTTCTGGTGCAGGCCGGCAAAATCGCCGACGCCATCGCCATTGGCGTCGTAGAACGACTTGATGTGCAGCTGGTAGATGATCGCATCCTTGTACCAGAGCAGCGGGTCGACGCTACCGGGATTCATCGTGTCCATTCATGCCTCCGCTGCGCGAACGCGCCAGATCGCAAAAGGCAGGATTTGTGGATTGAAACCCACTCTCTGCCGTTTGCCGTTCCACCTGAACCGTTGCCCCGTGACCAAATCCTCGGCGTCGAGCGCGCCGTCGTCCCCAAGCCCCCATTTCCACAGAGGCAGCTCGATATCGCTTTCCTGAATATGATGCGGGTCGAGGCTGATCGCGATCAGCAACACATTGTCGCGGGCGCGGCTCGCCTTCTCGAAGAACAGGATGTTGTCATTCCAGGCGTTCAGCAGCGTCAGCCCGAGATGCGAATGCAGGGCGGTGTTTTCGTTCCGGATGCGGTTCAGCATCCGGATTTCGCCGATGATGTTGCCCGGCCGGTCGTAATCCCAGGCGCGGATCTCGTATTTCTCGCTGTCGGCATATTCCTTGCGTTTGGCATCGGGACGCCCCTCGCAAAGTTCGAAACCGTTATAAACGCCCCATAGTCCGGAAAGCGTCGCGGCGAGTGCCGCGCGGATCAGGAAGGCCGGACGCGGCGCGTTCTGGAGAAAATCCGGGTTGATGTCGTGGGTGTTGACGAAGAAATGCGGGCGGAAGAATTCCTTCGGCGCCGTCTCGGTCAGCTCGCGCATATATTGCTCGAGCTCCCACTTGGTATTGCGCCAGGTGAAGTATGTATAGGACTGGGAGAAGCCGATCTTCGCCAACCGGTACATGACCTTCGGCCTGGTGAAGGCTTCCGACAGGAAGACGACCTCGGGATGACGCGCCCTGATATCGCCGATCAGCCATTCCCAGAAGGGAAAAGGCTTGGTGTGCGGGTTGTCGACGCGAAACAGCTTGACGCCCTGGTCGACCCAGAGCTGGACGATGTCCCGGAGCTCCACCCACAGAGAGGGCAGCGCGTCTTTCGTATAGAAATCGACATTGACGATGTCCTCGTATTTTTTCGGCGGGTTCTCGGCATATTTGATCGTGCCATCAGGCCTCCAGTCGAACCAGCCGGGATGCTCCGTCAGCCAGGGATGATCGGGCGAAGCCTGGATCGCAATGTCGAGCGCGATCTCCAGCCCATGCCGGCCCGCCTCCTCGACCAGCCGGCCGAAATCCTCGAAATCGCCGAGCTCGGGATGAATGGCATCATGGCCGCCCTCCTCGGAGCCGATGGCATAGGGGCTTCCGGGATCATCAGGCGCGGCCTTCAGGCTGTTGTTGCGTCCCTTCCGGTTGGTCGATCCAATCGGATGGATCGGTGGGAAGTACAGCACATCGAAGCCCATGTCGCGGATAGCAGGCAATCTTGGGATGACGTCGTCGAAGGTGCCGTGCCGGTTCGGATCGCCGCTCTGCGAGCGCGGGAAAATCTGGTACCAGCTGGCAAAGGCTGCCGATTTGCGTTCGGCATCGACGGCGCTTGTCGTGGAGCGAAGCCGGAAAGGCCGCCTGTCAGCCTTGTTCATCAACTCGGAGGTCTCGGGGTCGAGCAAGATCGCCGTGCGCTCGGCATCCGCCGCGTTTTCAAGACCGTCGATGAGCGCCTGCAACTCGGCGCCGAGTGCCGGCGGCGCTTCAGCCTTCGCGGCGCGGACGAGGTTCAATCCCTCCTGAAGTTCCAGCTTCAGGTCCAGCCTGGCATCGTTCTTCTTGGTCAGTTCGTAGCGGAAGATCGCAAACGGGTTCTTCCACGCTTCGACTGCGAACTCGTAGCGCCCGATGCGCTCCAGCAGGAATTCGGCACGCCAGCGGTCGTTCTCGACCAGCTGCATCTCGGTCTCTTTCCACTCCGCCATGGCCTCGTGCGGCCGCCAGAGCAGGACGGCCGCGATCGGATCGTGGCCGTCGGCGACTATATCGGCCTCGACGGTGACGGTCTCGCCGACCACACGCTTGACAGGAAAACGTCCGTCATCGACGCGCGGCATGATGCTTTCGATGGCAAGCCGCGGCGAGGCGATCGCCTGCTCGACGTCGAGGGCGGGCCGGGATGCGATCGGCTCCGGCGCTTTGGCTTCGATGATCCGTGTCTCTCCTGCCCGCAGGCGCAGGACGGCGCCACCGGCCGCGACGGGAAGATAACCGGAGGCCGCCTCGCGCAGCGCCGTCATCGGCGCGGATGCGCTTCTCCTGAGGTCCCGGTTAATCAGGACGAACCGCACATTTGATGCGCTGCGAAGATCCTGCTCCTCGGATTGCACAAGCGCCGAAACCGGCCCGTTGGCGTTGCGGATCAGGCGAAGCGATGGCGCGCGCGCCTGGCCGGCCCTGCCAATTTCGGCATTGGCGACGCGTATCTCGGAGGAGATGTCGAAGGCGAGATCATGGCGCAGCCTCCGCAGCCCCGAACCATCGCCGTGGGTCGGATCGAGCGGCGTCGCCGCACCATATTCGAAACCGATCGGAACCATGAGGCCGCCGCCGAGCGAGGCGGCGAGCCGCAGCGCTCTGACGGCACGTCGCTCGAGGATTTCACGGCTCTCGGTCCCATGCGCAATCCGTCTGGCAAAGGGCGGTTCGGGAAAGGCGACCTGCCAGCCGAGCGCCTCCTGGACGCGATGCTCCTCGACGAACCATCTCTCGTCGAGATCCCACCAGGCCATCGATGAAAAACATCCTGAAAAGCCCGCATCCGCGATCGCTCTTCTTACCGCAAAATCGGTGCCGGGCGTCCAGGCGAGGAATTGCGCGTCAGCCTTCTCGCGCACCGCGGCGATCAGCGATTTGAAAAGCGCCGGTGCGGCGCGGTCGATCCCGAGCACCCGGTAACCGGAGAGGCCGAGCCCGGACAGCCGCCACAGCCGTTCGGCCCACTCCCCCAACAAATGCAATTGCCGCTCGGACCCGATCGTGTTCATCGGCTCCGCCGGATCGAGCGGCGAGCGTCGAGGATCGACCGGATGAAAGCCCGCTTGCGCATCGCCGACTTTGCCGTCGAGCATCAGGTCCATCATCAGGCCGACGCCGCTCTTGTCAGCGGCCTCCGCCAAGCGCGATATCCCGTCATCGACCGCGCTTCCGAGCTGCAGTTCAGGATCGAGGCGATCGAAATCCCGGGAGGTAAAGACGCTGCAGTCCCCGCCTCGGTCGAAGAGCGGCGCCGTCAGAACATAATCAAAGCCGGTATCCGCCGCATGGCCGAAAACCTCGCGCCATGCGTCGATGCCTTGGAGAAGTAGCGGATTGACATAATAGATCCGGGGTGGGGTGCTAAGCGCACCCTGCTTCGCAGAGAGTAACATCGGCCGCCGCCTCGATTTGCTTTTCAGGCAAACTTCCTTTGGCGGAGGTTGTTCCACTCAAGCCGTCAATTCACGGCTGTATGGGGCATGGCAAGCGTGACGCGCCTGCGCGGCGAGATGGGAGGCGACAGCGTGAGGCAGGTCGACCACGCTTAACGAGAGAAGGAAGGTCTCACGATTATCCGGTAGAGTTATTGCCGCCATGCGTTAAAAGATCCGCTGTCTTATCGAGCGGTTGAGAGCCCATCAATGCTTCGATCACTAGTCTTCACCACCGCCCTGTCTGTCTGCATGCCGTTCCTCGCCTCCTGGAGCATCGAGACCGACTGCTCGACACGGGACAAGCACGGTCTGTTCGACATCCGCGAAGAGGCCAGGCGTTTCATCGCACAGGAGAACGCCAAGGGGCAGGAGCGCTGGGACGTACTGGAACCCAATGCGAAGGTGCTCGTGCCTCGATGCGCAGTGCCCCTGCAGACACGATGGACGCCGAAGAGCCTTGGCCGCTCGAAGCCCAGCGTAATGGTGATCTGCGCTGCCGCTGTGCCGAACGCCGTGATGGAACGGTGGGATGTGCCAGTGCCGGTGGAGCGGAAATCGGGGAGCCCTTAGAGGGCGAGCATCCAGACGAGATTTGATGTAGTAGATGATATCGCTGCGATTGCAATGAAGGCGAGCAGACATGAACCCAGCGGTAGAATTGTGCTCCTATCCCGGACTTGATGAGCGCATCGTCATCCTGCGGGCGGGAGACGAGGTCGATGCCGTGTTTGTGCGGACCGAGAGGTTCAATGTCCTGATCGATACGCTCGGCACGCCCGAACTGTGCCGGATGGCGCTGGATCTGTTTGGGGACAGAGGCGAGGATTGCCCGCTGATCGTCGTCAATTCGCATATGGATTGGGATCACTTCTGGGGAAACTCTGCGGTTTCCGGGCGTGCTCCGATCATCGCGCATGCGGCAGCACTCGACCGTCTGCGTGATGGCTCGACGCAGCAGGTCCTGAAGGACAAGGCGAGCCAGGAATCGCGGTTTGCGACTGTCGAACTCATCGGCCCCGATATCACCTTCTCCGGCTCGATGGTCCTGAACGGCGGCGATCTGACGCTCGAACTCATTCATACGCCGGGACATACGCCTGATCATATCGCCGTGTGGATTCCGGAACTCCGCATCTGCCTGGCCGTCGACGCGGTGGAATATCCCATTCCCGAAGTCTGGAGCAGGAGTGCCGATGATCTTCGCCAGATCCGCTCCTCGCTCACGCGGATCCGTGACCTTGATGCGAAATTGGTCATTCCCGCGCACGGCAGAACATCTTCGCCTTCGGCAGTGGATGAGAACCTTGCCTATTTCGAAGCCCTGGCCGTTCGCGTCGGCGGCCTGAGTGAAAGCCAGCTGGCTGACCCGCAACTCGGCAGCACAAGTGGTTTCCGGCTTGAAGACTTCGTCGCCATTCCCGACGGAATGCTTTCGGACACGGCGGCGTTCTACCGGAACTGCCATGAGACGAACCTTGCCGCTACGGTTCAGGCCCATGTCGAAAAACTGAAATCTGCCTAGGAGGCCATGCGTGGAATTATTGCAGGGCGGGCGAACAGGGCAGATCTGGCGCGACGGCGATACCGTCATCAGACCGGCAGGCGCATGGACGCCGACCACGCACCGGTTCTTGCGCCATCTCGGACGCAAAGGCTTTCCGGCGGCTCCGCAGCCCATTCAAATTACCGGCGACGATCAGGAGGTCGTCAGCTACGTCGCCGGGCGAGTCTGCGAAGACCTCAGTGATCCCCTTATCGGATCGGAGCGCATGCTGATGTCCGCAGCAAGACTTCTGCGCGATTTTCATACGGCATCTCAAGGCTTTCTGGAATCGGATGACGATGCTCAGATATGGATGCTGCCGCCGCAGGAGCCGCGTGAGATCGTCTGTCACGGAGACTATGCGCCCTACAATGTCGCCACCGTCAATCAGGAGGCTGTCGGAATTATCGATTTCGACACTGCCCATCCCGCCCCACGCCTTTGGGATCTCGCCTATGCGGTCTATCGCTGGGCACCCCTCTCCGATCCTGCCAATCCCTCGGTGGCATTCGGTCTCGACGACCAGCTGCGGCGGGCGGAAATCTTCTGCAACGCCTATGGAGCGACGATGGAAGAACGGCGTGGGCTTCCCGAGATGGTCTGCAGGCGGCTTCAAGCCCTTGCCGATTTCATGTTGGCAAGGGCTGCGGCCGGCGACGAGATCTTCGCGGAAGACGTCGATGCAGGAGACGCCAGGCTCTATCTGAACGACATCGGCTATATCGGTATACACCGAGATCGGCTGCTGAAAGCGCTGTCCTGACTAAAGCCATTTTCGCCGGCGGAAGAAGCCGAAAAGGCTGAGGCAGAGGACGGCGATGACGCCCAACACGACGAAATAGCCATACTGGAATTTCAGTTCCGGCATGTCGCTGAAATTCATCCCGTAAATGCCGGCGATCGCGGTGGGAACGGCGAGAATCGCCGCCCAGGCGGCGAGCTTGCGGGCGATTGCCGTCTGTTCCGTCTGGCCGATCATCACGCTGGCTTCGAAGGCGAAGGCGAGCACCTCTCGCAATGCATCGATATCCTCCTGAACCCGGCGCACATGATCGGTCACATCGCGAAACAGCGATTGCAGCGTCGGATCCATGCCGGGAAGATCGATATGCTCGTATCGCCGGCAGACGTCGACGAGCGGCACCACTGCGTTGCGCAGCCGCAGAAGCTTGCGCCGCAGCATGTAAAGCCGCTCGATGTCGGATTTTCCCAGCTGTTCGCGCAGCACGAGATCCTCGAGCATCTCGACCTCTTCCTGCACCACCTCGATGACAGGCATGTAGTTGTCGACGATGAAATCGAGGATGGAATAGAGAATGTAGTTCTCGCCATGGGCAAGGGCGGCGGGCGTCGCCTCGCACCGCTGCCTGACCGCGAGATAAGAGGAGGATTCGCCGTGGCGAACGGAGACGACGTAACCGCGGCCGACAAAGAGATGCGTTTCGCCGAAGACGATTTCACCGTCCTTCATATGGGCGGTGCGGGCGACGATGAACATCGCCTCCCCGTAAATTTCCAGCTTCGGGCGCTGGTGGGGCTGCGCCGCATCCTCGATCGCCAGCGGATGCAGATTGAACTCGGCCTGTATCTGATGCAGCAGCACTTCATCCGGCTCGTGCAGACCGATCCAGACGATGGCATTCTCCCGGTTTCGCCACTCGCCGGCTTCCTCTATTTTGATGTCGCGAATACGCTGCCCATGCTCGTAGACGGCTGCGGCCACGACGCCGCGCCGCTCATAAGGAGGCGACGCCGACCCGCTGCCGACCCGCGCGGAAACACTGTCCAGATCCTTCAGCCGTTCCAAATCCTGCCGTCCTCCCCGTCCCGCGGATCGCGTATCCGCAACCAACGCCGGTCAGGCGTTGCGCCGATCATAATGCCATTTCGTAAAACATGCATCCGCTTCGGCACGGGGACCGGCTAAACCCTCACTATCCGGAAAAACGCCGAACCAATGGCCAGAGGGGGACGGCGCGCCTCCATTTCTATCCACCGAGACCTGAAAGCCATGCACGAATATCCTCCAGTGAGCGAATACGGATCGAGGAGTTGTCGCGCGAGGGCATAAAATCCCAGCTCTGCCAGAACCGCTCGGCTTCTTCATCGATCGCACGGACGACGATGGCCCGTCCACCGACGATATCAGCTCCGGCAACGCAGCGAAGAAAGGCATCCTTCACGAGTGCCGATCCGATACCTTTGCCCTTATAGCGGCTATCCACGGCCAATTGCCCGATCAAGAGGCAGGGAATTGGATCGGGCGGACGTCCGGTTCTGATCTTGCGTGATACGACGTTGGGCTCGATGACCGTCGGTGCGAGGCCGTAATAGCCGATCACCCTATCATCGTCGCAAACCACAAACGTCCGGGTAAATCCACGTTGCTGGTTCGATGTTGCAAAGTTCTGTAGCCAAGAATCGAGGGAGGGCTTGCCGCAGGAGAACCCCTGAAGTCGATGACGCCAGTCAAGAAGCTCGACATTCGACAGCGCCACCGGTCAATTTTCCCAAGGCGCCTTGCGCTGCAAGCGTTCTACTACCTTCGGCGATGGCGCGGATGGTGCCGCCTCGATTGCCGCCGCAAAGGCATCGAAAGCATCGGGAGACAGGCGGATGACGCTTTCGTTCAGGATCGCCATCTGCGCCTCATGCACGGCAGCGCGTCGCATAAACTCTGTCCGGGAGAGACCCGTGAGCGCTGCACCACGGTCAATGACTGCCAGATCCTCATCGCGAAAACGCATTGATACCGGTATTTCCTTGCGGGGAGCGGTGTTTGCCATGGTTTCCCTCATGAGGCATTGGGAAGTTACATAGGCGAATGTAACGCGGAACGCAATACATTAAAAGTGCTTCTGCTTAACTGACAGCGCAATACTCATGCGCCGTGCGGCCATCCATGCGGCGGGTGGTACGCCGTTGAACCAGGCGAATGACCGGCTCCCTCCGGCCGGCACATTATGAAAAGGGAACATGAAGGCGCCCGGCGATGGCCGGGCGCCTTTCAGTCGTCATGAGGCGAAGGCCGGATTGCGCCGCGCGCCCATTCTCAGCACGAAATAGATCGCCCCGCCGATGGCGACGCCGAAGAACCAGCCATAGGTGCCCCACCAGTCCGGCAGGATGGAGGTGAAGGTCGGCAGGATCGAGGAGAACAGCGCACCGACCGCAAAGGCGATGAAGGCATTGCCGTGCCAGCCGTTCTGGAACCGGAACTCGCCATTCTCCTGGTAGAGCGCCTCGACGTTCAGCTGGCTTTTCCGGATGAGATAATAGTCGACCATCATGATGCCGAAGATCGGCCCCATCGTCGAACCGATGAAGTTGACGAAGTGCGCCGCACCCGTCTCCCAGGGAGCAAACGGATAGAGCACGAGGGCGATCAGCGCGGCGATATATCCGCCGCGCTTGAAGTTGATCTGGCGCGGAAAGACATTGGCGAAGTCGAAGGCCGGCGAGACGAAATTCGCCACGACGTTGATGCCGAGCGTTGCCACCGCGAATGTCAGCGCCGCAAGCAGCGCCAGGAACCAGCTGTCGAATTTCGCCGAGATCATTTCCGGATGCAGCAGGACCTCGCCGTATACGGTGAAGGCGGCCGTGGTCGTGACACCGGCGACGAGGCAGAATGCCAGGAGGTTGATCGGCAGGCCCCAGAGATTGCCCTTCCGCAGCGCCTTTTCGCTCGTCGCGTAACGCGAGAAATCGCAGAAGTTCAGATAGAGCGCGGCGAAATAGGTGATCCAGGTGGCGGCCACGGCAGCAAGTGCGGCAATCGAGCCGGGCTCGCCGGGCACGCCCGCGTCCTTGGTCTTTTCGATCAGCACGTCACGCGGGATTTCGGAACCGAAGGAGAATGTGCCCGATTTGGTGACGAGATAGACCGCGAGGATCAGCATCATGATCCAGACGGCAGGACCCGCCCAATCCTGGAACTTACGGACCGTTTCCATGCCGCGCTGAATGATCAGCAGCTGCAGCGCCCAGACGATGATGTAGCAGATAAGCTCAAGGGTCGAATGGCCGAGCATGTGGCTGTTCTGATGGAAGGCGAGCAGGCTCTCGTTGCGGATCAGCAAGGCAACAATCGCGCCGGATGCGGCGGCGGTCTGCGCGCCGTACCAGAAGCAGGCGACCACCGCTCGGACCAGCGCGGGAGCATTGGCGCCGAAGGTGCCGAAGGAGGCGCGCGCCAGAACCGGAAAGGGGACACCGGTGCGCACGCCGGCATTTCCGACCAGGCTCATCAGGAAGAAGATGACGAGAGAGCCGATGCCGATGGCGATGACGAAGTTCACGAAGCTGCCGCAGAGCAGAAACAGGCTTGCCGCCAGATAATAGCCCCAGAGACTATGCACGTCCGACGTCCAGACGTTGAAGATGCTGAATGCACCCCACTTACGCTCCTCCGCGGGCGCAAGATCCTCGTTGTACAACGAGGGAGACGGATTTTGAATGCTCATAATGCCCTCCCATATCCCCAGTGGCCGACTCGGCCACGATGGAAGTCTGCGCTTCATTTAGGCATCTGACAATTTAATAGTCACATTGTACACAATCCTGATGGTCCGGATGTACAGGCTCCTGACCTAGAGCAATTCAACGCCGTGCCGTTCCGCTCCGGGTGGGACGGCATCGCCTGCGCCTTCCCAACCATCTTGCCGCCGCCCGCGTTGCAACGGCCGCCGCAGCGGCGGCAGGCGATGGACGGCGAAATCTGGTCTTCATGCCTCAGCCAAGGCTTCGGCCCGAACACTTTCATCCCGGGGGATTCTGAACCATGCTACATAGAGCGCCGGCAGGAACAGCAGGGTGAGCGCCGTGCCGATGACGATGCCTCCCATCATGGCGTAGGCCATCGGACCCCAGAAGATCTCGCGCGAGATCGGGATCAGCGCCAGGGTTGCCGCCGCCGCCGTCAGCATGATCGGCCGCATGCGGTGCTCGGTCGCCTCGATGACCGCCTGCCATGGTGGGACGCCTTCGGCGCGCAGATGCTCGATCTGCACCACCAGGATGACGGAGTTGCGGATCAGGATGCCGATCAGCGCCAGAATGCCGAGGATGGCGACGAAGCCCATGGGAGCATTGCTCAGCAAAAGCGCCGCCACCACGCCGATCAGGGCCGTCGGCGCCACCGCAAAGACCAGGAAGAGGCGGCTGAAGCTCTGCAGCTGGATCATCAGGATCGTCGCCATCGTAAACAGCATCAGGGGAGCCACGGCCGCAATCGGTCCTTGCGCCTCGGCGCTGGATTCGACGGCGCCGCCGATTTCCACCTTGTATCCGACAGGAAGGTTTTTCTGGAACTCCTCGACCTTCGGCTTCAGCTGATCGACAATCGTAGCCGGCTGCGTCGAGCCGATGACGGCCGCCTTGAGCGTGATCGTGGGCTGCCGGTCGCGACGCCAGATCGTCGGCTGCTCGAGCTCGTAACGGAAATTCGCGACGGCCGACAAAGGCACGACTTTGCCGTTGGAGGTGGAGAGCTGCAGATTCTGAAGAGTCTGGATGGAGTCGCGCTCGGATGCCCTGGCTCGCCCGACGACGTTGACCAGGTAGATATCATCGCGAATCTGCGTTGCCGTCGAACCTTCGACGATGCCGTTGAGCGCGGTTGCTATGTCTTCGGAGGAGACGCCGAGCTGGCGGGCCTTGTCCTGCAGGACGTCGAGCTTCACAACGCGGGAAGGCTCGTTCCAGTCCAGCACCATGTTCGACAGCAGCGGATGCGAACCGACGACGCCCGCAAATTGCTGGGAGATATCGCGGACCTTCTGAATATCCGGGCCGCTGATCCGGTACTGGACCGGCTTACCCACCGGCGGGCCGATATCGAGAAGCTTCACGAAGGCGTCAGTGCCCGGGAAGGTCTTCGTCAGATAATCCTGCAGCTCCGCCCGCACCTTGTCGCGCACGTCGAGGCCTCTGGTGACGATGATGGTCTGTCCAAAGGTGACGTCGGGCGTCTGCACGTCGAAGGACAGGATGAAGCGCGGCGCTCCCTGGCCGACATAGGTCGTCCAGTGGTCGATATCCTTATTGTTTGCCAGCATGTCCTTTTCGAACTTGGCCATCTGCCTGTTGGTCTCAGCGATCGAGCTGTTGTGGGGCAGGTTCCAGTCGATGACGAGCTCGGTTCTGTCCGAGTTCGGGAAGAACTGCTGCTGCACCAGCCCCATGCCGCCGACCGAAAGGGCGAAGACGCCAACCGTCAGCACGATGGTGATCCAGCGCCAGCGCATAGCGAGCGTCAGCAGCCAGGAGAAGACGGCGGCGAAACGCCCCTTCTTCTCGTGGTGCGACTTCATCGTCTTCGGCAGGATCGTGACCCCGAGAAGCGGCGTGAACAGCACGGCGACGATCCAGGACACCACGAGCGAAACCGCGATGACGACGAAAAGCGTGAAGGTGAATTCGCCGGCCGCACTGCTGTTGAGGCCGACCGGGATGAAGCCCGCGACGGTCACCAGCGTTCCCGTCAGCATCGGAAAGGCCGTCGAGGTGTAGACGTGGGTAGCGGCCTTCCTCAGATCGTCGCCCGCCTCCAGGCGGGCCACCATCATCTCGACGGCGATCATGGCGTCGTCGACGAGCAGCCCGAGCGCGATGATGAGCGCGCCGAGCGAGATGCGCTGAAGCGAAATGCCGGAATATTCCATCACCACGAAGGTGATCGCGAGCACGAGAGGAATGGAGATCGCCACCACCATGCCGGCGCGAAGGCCGAGGCTGATGAAGCTGATGACGAGCACGATGACGATCGCCTCGAAGAGCGCCCGGGTAAAGCCCGAGACAGCCTCATCGACGACATGCGGCTGGTCGGAAACACGGTGGACATCGACCCCGATCGGAAGATCGGCGACGACCTGTTTCATCCGCGCGTCGAGCGCCTCGCCGAACTCCAGCAGGTTGGCGCCCTGCTTCATGCCAATCGCAAGCCCGATCGCCGGCTCTCCATTGAAGCGAAACAGCGCCGAGGGCGGATCGACGTAACCGCGCTTGATCGTGGCGACATCGGTCAGCGGGAAGAAGCGGTCGTTGATGCGAAGGTTGATCGATCGCAGGCTCTCCTCGGAGGTGAATTGCCCGCTCACCCGCAAGGCGATGCGCTCCGGGCCGGCATCAACGAAGCCGGACTGGGTGACGGCATTCTGGGCCTGCAGCGTCTGGATGACCGACTGCTGGTCGATGCCGAGCGCTGCGATCTGGCGCGTGGAGAATTCGAGATAGATCGCCTCGTCCTGAGCGCCGATCACATCGACCTTGCCGACATTCGGCACTGTCAGAACTTCGGAGCGTGCATTTTCCACGAGATCGCGAAGCTGGCGCTGGGTCAGCCCGTCGCTGGTGAAGGCGTAGATGTTGCCGAATACGTCGCCGAAGCGATCGTTGAAGAAGGGACCGACGACCCCGCTCGGGAAATCGCCCTTGATGTCGGCAATCATGTTGCGGATGCGCAGCCAGGTCGGCGCGACATCCTTAGCCTTCGTCGTCGGCAGCAGCTCGACGAAGACGGTCGTCTGGCCGGCGACGGTCTGGCTTTTGGTGTAGTCGAGCGATTCCAGTTCCTGGAGCTTCTTCTCGATCCTGTCGGTCACCTGCCGCGTCACCTCCTCGGCGGAGGCGCCGGGCCACTGGGCGGTGATGACCATCGTCTTGATGGTGAAGTTCGGGTCTTCCTCGCGGCCGAGGTTCAGGTAGGAGAAGGCGCCGGCGAGAATGAAGACGATCATGAAGTACCAGACGAGCGAACGGTGCTCGAGCGCCCAGTCGGAAAGATTGAAGGACTTCACTGGCTGATCTCCTGGTCGATCCTGATGGCCTGGCCATCCTCAAGTTTATGCACGCCTGCCACGACGACCCGCTCTCCCCGAGTGAGCCCTTCGGTGACGCGGACAGTGCCGCCGTCGACGACGTCGCCGTCGATCTTCACATGGCGGCGCGAAACCTTCTTGCTTGCTACGTCGACGATCCAGACGCTGGCGCCGTCGGTGCCGGCAACAATCGCCGAGGAAGGCAGCACGATCTCCGGATCGGCAGCGATTGTTGCGGAGGCAGTGATGACCGCACCGAGCCTGAAGGCTTCAGGCGGGTCGGCGAGCGCGATTTTGGTCCTGCTCGTGCGGGTGGCGGTCTCCGCCTCCGGCGCGATCTCGCGCACGACCCCGGAGGTGCGGATCGAAGGCTCGAGCTGCAGCGTCACTTCGAAGGGCGCGCCGATCTTCAGTTTCTGGGCAGCGGCCTGCGGCACGTCGACAACCGCGTCGCGCTTGTCGGGCCGGGCTATCGTGACGACCGTCTGACCGGCCGACACGACCTGGCCGACCTCGGCCGAAGTCGCCGTGACGACGCCATCGAATTCCGCCTGAAGCTGCGCATAGCCGAGCTGCTCCCTGGCTTTGTCGAGATTGGCCTGCGTCTTGGCGACGGCGGCCGCGGCCGTCCGTCTCGCCTGCTCGGCTTCTTCGAGCGAGGCTTCGGTGCCGGAGCGCGATTCCACCAGCGCGCGCTGGCGCTGCTCTGTCGTCACTGCATTTCGAAGCTGGGCATCACTGTTCTCGACGTCGGACTGGGCGCTGCGCACGGCAAGCTCCAGCGCCAGCGGATCGATGGCGGCAACGACATCACCCTTCTTGACGACATCGCCGACATTGACGTTGCGGGCGATCATCCGCCCGAGGATCCGGAAGCCGAGTTCAGTCTCGATCGTCGGCTCGATCGTGCCGGTCAGGCCGAAGCTCGTCGCGGGCGTCTGCTTGACCGTCATCGACAGCACCGGACGGGGCGCTTCACCAGTGCTTTCCTCCTGCTTGGTGCAAGAGGAAATCAGGGCCGTACCCATCATCAGTGCGATTATCTTGGGACGAATACTCACTTGGATGCTTCCTTGACGTAAGACACGATTTCGCCGGGCCTGAGGAATTTGGTGCCGTCGGTCACCACGACGTCCCCTGCCGACACGCCCGATTTGACGATGAATCTGCCGGTCTCGTAGCCGGCAACGTCGATCGCTCTCGCTGAGACCGCAGAGGATGCGGGATCGACGATCCAGACGGCCGGCTTGCCGTCCTTGGAGGTCATTGCCGACCAGGGCAGCTGGATGACGTCCTGCGGGACGTAACTGAATTTCCCGACGACGGGAGCGCCGAGCGGAATAGGAGCATCGCTTGATAGCGCGACCTTGACCCGGATGGTGCCGGTGGAAGAATCGATCGTCGGCGAAATCTCGCGCACCTTCGCGGTGATCTTCTGCGAGGGGTTCGACAGCAGGGCCACGGTGCCGTCGCCGTCGATCGGGCGCAGGAACGCACTCTCGACCACTTCGAAGACGGCATCCCGGTCGCCGTCATGGGCAAGGGTGAAGACGACCTGGGCGGCCTGCGCCACCTGCCCGACCTCGGCATTGCGGGCGGTGATCACCCCGTCGGCATCCGCCTTCAGCTCCGTATAGGACAGGGTGTCCTGCGCGGTTTCGAAAAGCGCCCGCGCCGATTTCGTCGATGCCTGCGCCGTCAGAAGCGCCTCCTGCGCCTGGTCGAGCGCCGCGCGCGTCGTCACCTGGGTTCGAAACAGGCTCTGCTGGCGGTCGAAGGCAAGCTGCGCCTGGGTCTGCTGGGCCTCAGCGGACTGAAGATTGGCGGCGGCCACATCCAGATCGGCCTTCTGTTCTTCCGGATCGATGCGCGCCAGCAGCTGCCCCGCCTTCACGGACTGTCCGACCTCGACCAGCCGCTCGACGATCTTACCACTGACGCGGAAGGACAGATCGGTCTGAACACGGGCGCGAACCTCTCCCGTCAGCGCACCGCCATCGCTCAGCGGCTCAGACCTGGCGACGACGACGCCGACCTGCCGCGCGGCAGGTTCGCTCGGCCCGCCCGGCTCGCTGCAGGAGACGAGACCGATCGTGCATACGAACGCTGTGGCGACCAGAATGGTTCTCATAGTTGACCTCTTGCTCTCAACGGCAGCTGCTATATAATTGACTGACGGATTAGTCAATGAAACTTTTGCCACGGCGAGGCAGGAATGGCAGCTCAGAAGAAACTCACACGCGCGGAACAGAAGGCGCTGCGACCCATCCAGATCCTGGATGCCGCATTCGAGGAATTCGTCAGAAACGGGTTCACCGGCGCCCGCGTCGACGACATCGCAGACAGGGTCGGCGTCACCAAGGGCACGGTCTACGTCTACTTCGAGACGAAGGAAAAGCTCTTCGAAGCCATGATCAGTCACTTCTCGGTCCCCTTTCAGGAACTGCTTGAAATCACCGCTGGCCTCAGCGGCAGCGCCACCGACAGGCTGATGTCCATTCTCGGTCTGCTTTACGACCAAATCGCGGAGGATCGCACAACCCGCGAATTGACGCGGCTGGTGATTTCGGAAGGACAGCGGTTCCCCGACCTGATCGATCGCCACCACGATGAATTCATAGCGCCGATTATCGCCAGGATCGACGCGCTCATCCTGGAAGGCGTTGCGTCAGGGGAATTTCGCGAAATTCCCGTCGAATTCTCCGACCTCGTGGTCGCGCCGATTCTGACGACGACGGTTCTGCGGCTGATATTCGACGATCGCCGCGTGCCGACGCCCAACAAGGACGCCTTCATGCGGGCCTATTTCGACCTGCTGTTCAACGGGCTGCTTGCCGAACGTCGCTGATTGCGAATGACGAAAATATCGGCGCAAGCACATAGATTTTCTAAAGTCTTTATGTGAAAACATCGAGTTAGCTTATGCTTCGAAGGTACGACCTGAATTCCCGGCGGAAAAAGTGGAACGTAAAGTCAATCTCAAAGATGTCGCACGTGATGCCGACGTGTCGCTGAGCACGGCCTCGCACGCCCTGAACGGAACTGCGCCGCTGACGATCGAGGTGCGGGAAAGAGTGCTGGATTCGGCAAAACGTCTCGGTTATCTCGACCGCCGGAGAAAGAAGGCGACGATCGCGGCCTTGCACGTTCTGCTTCTCGCCATTCCTGACGATGCCGCGCCGGAGAGCGATCTCAATCTGGTGAGCTGGACGATTCTCAACGGTCTTCGCAGGGAATGCGAGCGTCGCGGCATCCGCATCGTGCCCTACGTCAGCAGCGGCCGACGCATCGACGGCGCCGAGGTCAGGCAGATCGCGATATCAGAACGCGCAGACGGCATCGTGGTGCTGAACGACGATCAGCCCGAACTCATCCGTAGCCTCGCCTCGGCGGATATGCCCGTCGTCATCGTCAACGGTGAGGATCCCGCCATGCTGGTCGATACGGTGACACCTGAAAACCGCTTCGGCGCACGGCTCGGTATCGAGCACCTCCTGGCGCTCGGCCACCGCCGGATCCTGCATCTGACATGGAAGGGGCGCACGACCATCCAGCGCCGCTATGACGGTTTTTCCGATGCCTATTTCGCCGCACAGCTTCCGGTGCCGAAGGATATGATCATCGAGGCGGAGGGATATGAGCCCCGGCATGGCGAGGCGGCCATCAACGCGCTGCTCCATCGCGATCCCACGCTGAAAGGCGCCACCGCCGTCTTCTGCGCGGCCGACAATCTGGCGCTCGGCTGCCTGAAGGCATTGGCCGATCGCGATATACGCGTCCCCGACGCAATATCCGTGCTCGGCTTCGACGACATCGTTCCCGGCGAGTTCAGCCGCCCGCCGCTGTCCACCGTGAGCGTGCCGACCGACCGTCTCGGCGCGGCAGCGCTCGCGCTCATCGAACAGCGGCTGATCGCCAATGATCCGCAGCGGCCGGCTCATCGCCTGGAACTCGGCTGCCATCTCGTCCTGCGCGGCAGTATCGCACCGCCGCGCTGAAGCGCCGGAAGAGCCAGCCTCTAGAAGCTCCCATCAGCGCAAGCGCTCAGCCCGGAGCCGTGTATCGCGCGGGCTTTCTCCAAAGGTGCTGCGGTAGATGATGGAGAACCTGCCCGCGTGGGCAAAACCCCATATCGCGCAGATTTCGCGGACGGATTGCTGGTTCGTCGGATCCCGCAACTGCTCGCGGGCCGCCTGCAGCCGGATTGTGCGGAGGTAACCAGCCGGCGACGTTCCCCTGAAGGCCTTGAAGCCCGTTTGCAGCGCACGAAGCGAAACTCCGACATCATCGGCGACCATCGTCATGGTGAGAGGTTCCGCGATATTGGCATGCATGTAGTCGATAGCGCGTCGGACATGCCAAGGTGCAATCAACGATACTTTCTTTTTTTCCAGATGATCGGAAAACCGATGCCGGCCAAATCGGATCACGAGGTGAGCAAGAGTTTCGCTCATCGCGGCTGCGGCAAGAGGCGAAGATAGCAACGGACCGGCGCCGCGCATGCCCTGCACGATCGTCTGGAGTAGATTGCCGATGAGTTGGCCTGACTGCGTCGCGCGATCCAGAAGCGGGTCGAGATCGAACGACTCCGAGAGGGGCTTTTCCACCAGCGAGGCGAGGACCCTTTTGACAACCTTCCAGTCCAGAAAAAGGACGTCCGAGCGATGCGGTCCTCCCTGGACCACACGATCGCCGACTTCGTGATTGTTGGCCATGAGAAAGTGACCGGCGCCGCTTTCGACCGTTCTCTTTCCTATCGACAGTCGAAAAGAGCCTGTGTGCGGCATGAAAAACGCGAGATGCTGCGGAGACTCATCAAGCGTCCGGATCGTCCAGGAACTCTGATAGACCGAATGAAGCACCGTGAGCGCCTCGGTCCTTCTCAGATCCGCGGCCCAGGCGAATTTTCGGTCATCTTTCAATGGCTGTGCGCCGAAAACGCCGTAACCAGCCGTAAAGGCCTGAACCATTGATTCGAAGCTGGTGCCTCCATGCGTGGGCTCGAATCCGTAACCCCCATGCTCGGCAATTGCCATTTTCTCCCGTCTTAACGCATCCATGCCGCTCGGTTCTTTTCTTCTGCCGCCTGACATCATCGCGACTGGTCTGGCCAATCTTGATGGGTTAAGCAGGACCGGCAAAACCACGGATGATTTCGTTGCCCCGCAGAAGCAAAGCGTCCCCTCCACCTGCTTCACACTTACAGTGTAAATCAATATGTTTGGAAAATGAAGTACGCTCCGCTGGACCACGTTGCCCCACATTTCCTGCGAGACACTGAGCCCGCGAGAGTAGCCTCCCGTAACGAACGGGACCTTTTGCGGTTGATCTGGAAGTCGCCCGGTATCGAGCGCTCCAGCCTGACCGATCCACTCGATCTCACTCAGCAATCGCTGCACAGAATCGTCGGCCGGCTTCATGATCGGGGAATGGTCGTCTTTTCCCAATCGGAAAACCGGCGCGCCGGTCCGCCTAGCCCGGAGCTGACGCTGCGAAGGGAGTGGTGTCTGACGCTCGGCATCTCCATCAACGTCGGAACGATCGGCCTTTGCCTCATGGGCTTCGGCGAACCGTTGGACAATATGGAAATTCCCCAGGCCGGCTCGTCGCTATCCATGGAAATGGAGCGGATCGAAGCAGCCCTCGAACAGATCCTCGCCCGGCGCGGCGCCAAGCGGCGCGACATCCTCGGCGTCGGCCTCGCAGTCTCCGGCCATCGCATGCTGGATACGGCTTTCAATTGTCCCCTGCCGCTGGCCCATTGGTCGCTGATCGACCTGGCGCCATTGCTTGGGGAGCGGCTTGGCCTGCCGGTCTGGGCGGACAATGTCGCCAGGACTGCGGCCTTGGCGGAAGCAATTTTCGGCGTCGGGCGTGACGTTGCCGATTTTGCCTATATCGCCCACCTTCATGGCTATGGCGGCGGCCTTGTCTCCGGCGGCATGCCGTTTCGCGGCAGTTTCGGAAATGCCGGCGAAATCTCCGTTCTTTTCGGGCGTCACGACTACGATGATCGCCCCGCTCTCAACCAGCTGCTCGAGCATCTTCGCGCCAAGGGGCGCAGCGGCCTGACCCTGAGGGATCTGAAGGACGAAAATATGGTGGAGTGGGATGGTGTCGAGGAATGGATCGACCGCGTCACTCCGGCCCACAACAGAGCCATCAATGCGATCTGCGCGATCTTCGACCCCGCATTGATCGTGCTTGGCGGCGAGCTTCCACATTCACTTGCGAGAATGCTGATTGAACGCACCGAATTCAACAATCTGCCTCGGCATGGCGCATTGCGCGACGTGCCGGGGCTGGCCGTGGCGAAGATCATCGATGCGCCGGGCGCGATCGGTGCGGCCTTGATCCCGCTCTTCGAAACCGTTTTGTGATCGCGACTCAGCTAATCAAGCTCATCGAAGGAGGACTAAAGCGCACCGCAGGACCAGATGCGGTGCGCTTCAGCCGGCGCGACGAGATGGGAAGGCAGTCTTCAATGCTTGAGAGGTTTCCTCATCTCGACCCCAACTGCGCGCCAGGATTCGTTCACTTCATTCCCGTACCGGCAATGCCTGTGGTGATGTATTTCTGCAGGAACAGGAAGACGACGGTGACGGGCAACAGGCTGAGGAACGTCATCGCCAGGATGTAATGCCACTGCACCGAGAACTCCCCCTGGAAGGCGTTGAGACCGACCTGCAGGGTGAAGTTCTCGCGGCTGTTGAGGACGATGAGCGGCCAGAGGAAATCGTTCCAGCGCCAGAGCACGGAAAAGATCGCCAGCACAGCAAGCGCCGGCGCCGTCAGCGGCAGGATGATCCGCCAGAAGATGCAGAATTCGCTCGCCGCATCGACGCGCGCCGCCTCGATCAGCTCATCCGGTATAGTCAGCATATATTGCCGCAGCAGGAAAACGGCTGTCGGCGAGGCGACGGTCGGCAGGATGACACCCCAGAGATTGTCGGCGAGCCCGACCCCGACAATGACGAGATAGGCCGGGACCATGACGACGGCGAGCGGGATCATCAGAGTCGAGATGATGATGACGAACACAGTCGTGTCACCACGAAATTTGTATTTCGACAGCGCAAAGGCAGCCATGGCGTTGACGATAAGCGTCAGCAGCGTCGCGACCACCGTGACGAAGACCGAATTCTTCAGGAAGATCAGGAAGTTGAAGCGCGTCAGCGGATCGGTGTAGTTCTCGGTAGCAACGGTCAGATGCTGGACCGGCGTGATTCCCTTCACGTCGACACCGACCGGTTGCCCCGGATTTGCGGGGTCGACCATTTGCGCCTTGAGACCGATGCGCCTGATCATGGCCATTTCACGCTGCTGGCCGTCAACCGTTACGTTCCAAAGACTGAGCGGCTTGTCGAATCCGGGCACGGTCTGTTCCACGGCGGCCCGGGGAAGCAGCGACGGCGGAAAACGGGTGATCTCGGCCGCCGGTTTCAGCGAGGAGAGGCCTGCCCAGACGACGGGAATGAGCACGACGAGCGTTCCGCCGATCAGCCAGACCCATGACAAGATATCGGTGATATCGATGCGTCCGGCTCGACGTGTGCGCGTCATGAAGCGGATTGGGTTCATAGAGCTGTTCATCTCAGGACTCCATTCGCTTGCCGAGGCGCAGCTGTATGAGGGTGAGAACCAGAAGCACCAGCCCCATGAGAACCGATGCGGCCGACGCAAGGCCGAAGAGGCGCAGATCGCTGCCGAAGGCCATCTGGTAGATATATTGAACGATGAAGCTGTTGGCCGTGCCTGGGCCGCCGCCATTGGTCAGAACCCAGGCTTCGTCAAAGATCTGCACCGACTTGATCATCAGAAGGATGAATACGACCAGCAGGTTCGGGGCAAGAAGTGGAAGCGTGATCCTGAACAGCGTGCGGCGCGGTGAAGCGGCATCGATGGACGCGGCCTCGTAGAGATCTTTCGGGATCGCCTGGAGGCCGGCGAGCAGGATCAGCGTGTAAAAGCCCATATGGAACCAGACCGACACGACCACCACGAAAAAGCGCGACCAGCCGACATCGAGCAGGAAAATCTCCGGCGGCACGCCGAGCATCTGAAAGAAGGCGTTCAGCAGGCCGTTGCGATCGAGGAACCACTTCCAGATCAGGCCGATGACGACGGGAGACAGCAGAACCGGATAGAAGAACATCGCCCGGAAGAAGCCACGCGCAAAGATCGCCCGGTTGAGGATCAGCGCCGTGATCAGCGCCACCAGCAATGTGGCGACGACGTTGAAGGCCACGAACCAAAGCGTGTTCCACACCGCCGTCCAGAACAGCGATTCCTGGCAGGTTCCGGGCTGGAGATAATTGCCGCAGGAAAGCAAGGTGCGGAAGTTGTCGAGACCGACGAACGGCCGGTCGGAGACGAAGAGATTGGTGCCGCCCGTGAAGGCGTAGCCGACCGCGATCGCGATGGGAAGGAAGGTGAAGATCGCGAACAGGATGAGGTTCGGCGCCAGGAACAGCCAGGGCATCCGCTTGCGGCCAAACAGACGCTCGATCGCATTCATCGGCGCCTCGACCACCCTCATCGCCGTTTCGCCTGTCTGAGACAGCAATGTACCGGCCGTGAGCTCTGCCATGTCAGCGCCTCCCCTGCCCGGACCGTCTGCCAAAGGCCAGGCCGCTTTCGGGATCGAACAGATGAACGCGGGCCGGATCGGCATCGATCATGATCCGGTCGCCCGAAACCGGCGCGAAATGGCCGGCTTCATGGATGATGATCGGATCGTCTTGCCCGGCGAGATTGCCATAGACATAGGTCTCGGTCCCGAGCCCTTCGTGATACTGCACGACGAATGGCAGCCCCCCCTCGCTGGAGCGGGTGAAATGCGCGGGCCGGATACCGGCAACAACCCCCTGCCCCACCGAAATGCCGACGGGATCGACATTGCTGACGATCGCGCCGCCATTGCCGACGTCGATGGCAATGCCGCTTTCCGTGATGGCTGCGACCTTGCCCTTGATAATGTTCATGCGCGGCGAACCGAGGAATCCGGCGACGAAGAGATTGCGCGGATGATCGAAGAGCTCCAGCGGTGCGCCGACCTGCTCGACCCGACCGGCGCGCAAAACGACGATCTTGTCGGCCATGGTCATCGCCTCGACCTGGTCGTGGGTGACGTAGATCATCGTCGTCTTGATGTCGCGATGGAGCTTGGTGATCTCGGCCCGGGTCTGGACACGTAGCGCCGCATCGAGGTTCGACAGCGGCTCGTCGAAGAGGAAGATATCGGGCTCGCGCACGATCGCCCGGCCGATCGCCACACGCTGACGCTGGCCGCCCGAAAGCTGCTTCGGACGCCGGTCGAGATAGGGTTCGATCGCCAGCATCCTGGCCGCCTCGGCGATACGCGCCTCGATTTCTGCCCGCTTGAACTTCAGATTTTCCAGGCCGAAGGCGAGGTTCTTGCGTACGCTCATATGCGGATAGAGCGCATAGGACTGGAAGACCATCGCGATTTTGCGCTCGGCCGGCGACAGCGCGCTGACGTCGCGTCCGCCGATCGCGATTGCGCCAGAGGTCACCTCCTCAAGGCCGGCGATGACGCGCAACAGGGTCGACTTGCCGCAGCCCGACGGACCGACGAAGACGACGAATTCGCCGTCCTTGATATCGAGTTCGACGTCATGCAGGATTTTGACGGCGCCATACGACTTGTTGACGGTGGAAAGTTTCAGTTCTGCCATGCCCCACTCCCATCAGGTGCCGCCGTTTCGAAGACGACGTCGTTTTCGTTCCAGCCTTGCGGCAATGGTGTCGGCCTCGTGATCCGCACCTCTTTCATCAAGATCCCGGCGACATCGGCCACGTAGACGGCCGGCATCCCCTGGGGGTAGTCCTGCAGGCCGATCACCCGTCCGTCCGAACCTCGGGTCCAGGCATTGGCACGCCCGCCGCCACCGGCCTTCGGCGCGAGGTCGGCATTCGTCGGGCGCAGATCGTAGGTCCGCCCGGTGCCAAGCTGCCCCGGCTGCTGATCTACGGCGATACGGGCCAACGACACGTTCCGGATGCCTGACGGCGCGGCGGCAATGATGGTGATCGCCCCTTCCATACGGCCGGTCACATCTTCGACGATGAGATTTTCGACGGCGCCAGCGGGGCGTTCGGCGATACGGTCGACGACATTGACGGTCAGCGCCTCCCCGGAGCCCCAGAAACCATCCGGCGTTTCCCGGCACTCTACCGAAATCCTGGAAAACCTCACATTCGAGATCCGGCCGCCGTCACGCGAGAATATGCCGAGCGCCCGGTTGGAGGACGAGACGCTGCAATCCTCGAACAGGACATTGGTGACGTCGCCATGTGTTTCCGTGCCGATCTTCAGCGCGCAGCTCAAGCTCTGAACGGCGCAGCGACGCACCAGAATGTTCTCACACCGGCCGACGGCCACACCTTCAGGACCGATGCTCGTTTTCAGGCATATGCCGTCGTCGGCCGTCGATATAGTGCAGTCCTCGATGACGCCGCCGCGGCAGGCGTCGAGCACAATGCCATCGGTGTTGGGAAGGCGGCGGTCGTTTTCGATGGTGACGCTGCGGACCGCGACATCGGTGCAGTTGACGAAATGCAGCGTCCACATCGGCGAGCGGCTGATGGTGACGCAACTGATCTCGACCTCGTCGCAGCCTTCGAAGACGACGACACGGGGACGGAATTCGGCCGGAATGAAAGTTCCCACCGTCTCGTCGTCTCCTGTGATGAAACTTTCGCAGCCGGCTTCGATGCGCCCCTCCCCCGTCAGGCTGATGCGCCGCGCATCCCGCGCGACGATCATGCCGCGATCCGATTTCTCGGCGATCACCGAAACCGTCGTATGCGCGTAGGCGGCATAGTCTGGAACGGGACGTAGCACCGCGCCGGCGGCAAGGTGCAAATCGACGCCGGAACGCAGCCGGAGCCCCCGGCAGAGGTGGATGCCCGCCAGGAGCTCCAGGCGTCCGCCGCCGGAAGCAGAAAGGCCGTCGATCGCCGCCTGCAGACGGTCGGTATTGTCGCTGTCGAGCGCCTCAATCGCGACAAGGGAGGGAGCGCTCATTGGCGGCGGCCGTTCTCAATCAGAACTTCGGTCAGCAGCAGCATGGTCAGCGCCTGGCCGTAAGGGGTCGGCAGGTTCGGGATGCGCCGGTAGAAATCAAGGTCATGGCCCATCGGCGTGCCGTCGGAAACGCCGTGGACGACGCCTTCATCGTCGATCTGCGCCAGCACGGCCTTAAGCGCGCGCTCCGCATAAATCCTGTCGCTCTCGTCGAGAATCCCGCCATCGATGGCGCGCAACATGCCGTAGGCGATGCCTGCGGTTGCCGAGGTTTCGAGCGGCGAGGACGGATCGTCAAGCAGGGTCGTGAACATGCCGTCCGGCCGCTGATAGGCTTTTAGGGAGCGCACCTGGCTGACGAGGACGTTCGAGAGGAAACGCCGATCCTTCTCGCCGAGCGTCGGGACGAGATCGAAGAGCTCGGGGATCGCAACCGTGATCCAGGCATTGCCGCGCGCCCAGAAGGCATTGGCGAAGTTGTGCCGGCCGTTGAACGTCCAGCCGTGATACCAGAGACCGCTGACCGGATCGGAGAGATAGCGGGCGTGGAGCGCGAACTGATAGACGGCCTCGTCGATCCAGTCTTTGCGCTGGCAGAGCACCCCGGCCTGTGCAAGGAACAGGCAGGCCATGAACAGCGTGTCGTCCCACAATTCGCCGTCGTTGAGGCGCTCCTTCACGACGTGCTGGAAGCCGCCCTCCTCGGTCTTCGGCAGTTCCTTGATCAGCCAGTCGGCCCAGTCTTCGACGAGGGCGCGAAAATCCGGGCGGTCGACATGCTGAACCAGGATTGCGAGCGGCAGCATCGGCGCCGTGCTGTTGATCTGGCGCGGCGGAATACCGCGTTCGATCTGGGCGCTGTACCAGGCGACGAGCTCCTGCAGCGCCTTCTGGTCGTTGGCGGAAATCGCGCGCCGCAAGAATCCGTAAAGGCCGACGCCGACTTCCCAGTCCCATTCATCGAACTGGATGCCGGAGGCGGCATTGTCCGTCACGAGACCTTCCTTGATGCCCCTGAGCCGGCTGAAAGCCGTCGCCACGCGATCGATCGTCGTCAGGAGTGCGGCGTTTTCAACAGATGCTATGTTCATGCTGGAGACCTATGTTTTAGCAGTAGAACGGCCCGTCGGCACCGGGTTGGCAAGCGGCGCTGTCGTGGGTGAGGATCGGGTGCGGCTGATCATGCGTGAACGGCCGGGGTTTACCGGCAATCGAAAGACCATCGGCGTAAGAAAGAGCGATCGCCGGACCGACCGGCGGCGTCAGGGAAAGACGCCGAAGGGTAGGATCGAAGGACACCACCGTCTGGCACAGGCGTTCGATAAAGGCTTTGAAAGCATCGTCATTGCCGGATGCTACGATGGCCGCCCAGCCGCAGAGCGATCCATGCGAGCGCGCCTCGCGGCCGGCGGTCGGGCCGTCCGTGATCAGCTCCAGGCCGTTAGAGGCCCAGAGAGCGGCAAATCCCCTGCCCGACCGGGCGATCAGCCATTTGTCTTCGACGATCAGATCGTCGAGCCCGTCGCGGCCGATATAGGCGTGTGTCCAGGCATGCCGTGCATCGGCCGTGTCCTCGATCAAAAGGGCGACGTCGCGATGCTGGGCGACACGCGGCAGGATGCCGTTGCCGGCCCAATAGGACGGCCGTTGATTGCCCCACGGATCGTCTTCGCCGGGATGGTTGACCCAGAGCCTCGCCATCGGATGGCCGGCGAGCCGGATATCCAGAACGTGCTGCTGATGCCCCTTCCGGCCAGTCTTGTGATCGACGACAGTCGAAAGCTGTGCGGCCTCGTTCTTGAAGAGCACGAGCTTTCCGCTCTCCAGCCCCTGGCTGTAGCGGGCCTCGACGCTTCTTCCTCGCGAAAGCGAAGCAAGCTCGGCGAGATCGGCCGGCGGCTCATAATCGCCGGCGCAAAACATGGTCAGCGCCGCCACGCCATTGTTGAGCCATCCCGTGCCGAAGGCGACCTGGGCGAAGGGCGCAAGTTCGGTCAGCGGGCCGGCGCGCAGTTCCTTGTCGTAGGCGCGCCCCTGCGACCCGGCCGGAACGCCCGCAAGCGTATGAAGTGCGATCATGCGGAAGATCAGATCGATCTGGCCCCGGGCGCGATCGGCGATCCCGCTCTCCGCCCAGCGCTCCAGCGCCAGCAGGCCGATGAAATCGATCGGGTAATAGGCGGCCGAGTTCCACTCGGCCAGGCCATGCGCTTCGACGCTGTCGAACCAGCGCCCGAGGCGCTCCACAGCGAGTTCCGCCTGCTGCCGTCCCGTCCGCCCCGAGGCCGAGAAAAGCTCGTCGGGCAGGAGGAGTCCGGCCAAAAGCTGGCTGGTATGGAAGCAGAGCACATGGTTCTCGCTCCAGAACCACATCGCGTCATTGCCCGGCTCGTCGACCCAATATCGGTAGGAGAGAACGGAATGGCGGATGCGCTCGACCGTCGCCTTCGGCATACGGTCGCCATAGGCGCCGAGCAGCCACAAGAGCGGCACCATGATGAAATCCGAACAGTCCTCACGCGCATCGATGGAGGCAAGCGTGGCATCGACGATGCGGTCGAAGCTTTCCCGGTCTTCGTAGCCGGTTTCCATCATCGCAATGAGACGACCGGCGCGGTTGGCGCCGAAGCGGGCGCTGTATTCCAGCGCCTGGCGTTTGCGGGCGGAAAGCGATGCCTCGGCCGGCAATGGAGAAATGGCGCTCATGAAGGCAGCGTCGATGACGCGGGTGACCGAGCCCGGACCGTAACCGATCGTCATGTGGATACCGTGATAACCATCTGCAATGCCGCTGATATCCTCGGCGATCAACCGGTTCTGGTGCGCATGCAGGGTCAAATGCACATGGGCGAGAAGCGGCCGTTCGTGACCATGGCCGACGACCTTGATCTCCACCGGCAGGCCACGCACGGGCGCGGTATCGAAGATGATTTCCAGAGGCTGATTGACGAAGACGTCATGGGCCGGGCGAACGCCGCGCACAAGGCCCTCCAGCTCGCGAACCTCATCCTGGTCGAGCGCCACCGGCAACAACACCGTGAGCGGTTCCTCATCCAGCATTTCAAGTTCGAAGAACCAGGTCGTGTCACGCTCGGCCAAGTCTTCGGTGTGGACGAGAATCTCGTTGTCGCCGGCTTCGAGTTGCAAGCTGATCTCAGTCGCGCTCTCGACATTGCGCTTGAACGGCTCGAAGCGCACCGCCTCCTGCCCGTTCACCCATATGCGCACCCCGCCGCAGGTCTTCAGCGCCAGATTGAGCGTGCGCGGGGCCTCTGTCCTGAACGTGCCCCTCAGCCATTTCCTGACATGCGTCGGCACATGCCAGAAGCTGGTGAACTCGACGCGGCGGTTCGAGCCGGGGAGATAAAGGCTTGTCGTCGGCCAGGACGTGTCGGGCAGAAGCGGCCGCCCCACCATGGTCGACCAGAACGCCTTCCGGCAAGGCAGGTCGCCGACATCGACGAAACCGTTGATGAAGCGATAGTTCACGCGATCTTCGGCAGGAGCCGGCTGGCCGGGAAAATAGTCGGCGATGAGGCCGGACACCGCCCATGCCGTTATCGTCTGGCCTTTGGCAACGCCATAGGCTGGCGCCATGTCGTCGGGTTGCTTGACGCTTTCCGCCTGCACAGATCGCCTCCTCCGCAATCTTATGAAAATCTTTTCATTACTTCATTTGTGTGCGGCGTCTTCAGGAAATGCTCAAAACATCGCATTAGCGCCAGAAAATAGCTTGACGGGAGGAATGTCAAGTATATGAAATTCACTTATCGACGGCTGAGGCCGCGATTGATGAAAATGTTTTCATGGGAGGATGAAAATGAAAACCTATCTCTCAGGGGCTTTCGCACTGGCGCTGGCCACCGTTTCCTCCGCCTGGTCGAGCGTCGCCATGGCGGAAACCCAGACGATCACCTTTCTCTTCACCGACGACGACCAAGCTTACGTCGAGCGGATGGAAGCACTGAGCAAGGAATTCGAGACGGCGCACCCCGACATCAAGGTGAATTTCGTTTCGTCGGGCTACGATGCCGTCGCCAAGCAGCTACCGGTGCAGCTCGCCATCGGCGAAGGGCCCGACGTTGCCAAGATCACCGATTGGCAGCTGGCGCCCTATTACCTTGACATGCGCCCGCTGATGAAGGATCCGGACGGTTTCGCCAAGCTGCACGGCGACAGCCTGAACACGCTTCGCTTCCCCGGCATCAACGACCCGAACTCGATCAATGGCTACGTCGCCTCGCAGACCTTCAACCTGCCCTTCGTCAACAAGACGCTCTTCGAACAGGCCAACGAACCGCTTCCGCAGCCGACCGCCACGCTGAAGGAAATCGTCGAAGCCTCTGCGCGCGTCGCCAAGGCGACCGGCGCCCAGATCCCCTTCACGATGGACCGCTCCGGCCACCGCTTCTCGGGTGCTGCCTTCTCCTACGGCTCGAACTACGTCAAGGACGGCAAGTTCTCATTCCCCGACGATGCCGCCAAGCGCTATATCACCGATCTCTACAACTGGACGAAGGACGGCTCCTTCCCCAAGGAAATGTGGGGTGCGGCCGGCGGAACCCAGTACAAGAACATGGGTGACGAATTCGTCAATGGCAATGTCGTGACCTATCTGGCCGGCAACTGGATGGTCAATCCGTTCCAGAAGAAGATCGGCGACGGCTTCGAGTGGACGGCAATCAGCGCGCCTTGCGGCGATGCCGGCTGCTATGCAATGCCCGGCGGCACGGCAATCGTCGGCTTCAAGCGCACCAAGTATCCGCAGGCCGTCGCCTCGTTCATCGAGTTCCTCGGCTCTGAAAAGGTCCAGCGTGAAATCGCCGAAAATTACGTCATCCTGACCGGCGCCGACATCAAGGATCCGCAGTACAAGCTCGACAGCAAGAACGCCAAGGAAGCCATGGCCGTCTTCCTCGCGGCCCGCGACAGCGCGCCGCAGGCCGCGCGCGACCTGGAACGCCTCAAGGGATCGGGCGCCATCTATCAGCTGATCGTCCAGCGGATGAGCCAGTTGATCGTCGGCGAGCTTTCTCTCGAAGACACTTTCAAGGCGATGAGCGCAGACGTCGACAAGATCAACGTGACGCTCGCCGCCAACAAGTAAACGGCCGCGCCTGTCTCCCACAGATTGCGCGCCGCATCAGCCACGACCTCGCAACGGGCCGTGGCTGATCGTTTTTGTCCGTGCTTCGGCTGATCCTTTCGGCTGACCGGTTCATCGTGGGAGAGTTCGGACTGTCCCCGGCGGGCATCGCGCCGGACCGACGTTACCGTATAGTGGAGCAACGTCCAGAGTATTGCCGCCCGATCAAGTATATTGAGGCAGTCTTACACATTCGGCGGAGAAGTCGCCGTGACACGCGCCGCGGGAGAGGCTATAGGCGTCGTAGTCAGTTCAAAACGCCGGCAATCCCGGTCACGTCAGCCGTCGATCCGTCTACCATCTAGAGGTGCATTCCCATGCCGATCGGTTCCGAGCATCCGCTGCGCAGGGAGTTGCATGACGAGTTGCATGCGCGGCCGTCGCTTTACTTCGATGGCGACACCGATGTCTGGCATGTCGCCATCGTCGGCGACAACGGCTCGCCTCCGCTGCCGGTTTCCTTGCCGGGATTGGAGGACGTCTCGACCACTCTCGGAGGCAACCACGGCATCGGCCGCTTCGGGGACGGCCGGCTGAAATGGGAGGCGCATACCGAGTTCCTCACCCTCACCTTCGTCACACCCGCAGCCTCCGCGCCCGGCAGTCATCCGCCCGAGGCTTTCAGGGCCTGCTGCGACAGGATCAACGGTAAAGTGATCGCTGCCGTCCGGGTGCTGGTGCGCGACGAGAAGGACGGGCTTGCTCTCGAAAAACCCATGCTCGACTACGTCGCCTCCAAGGTCGGCGGCGGCGATGCCGAAGTACATTCGAATTTCCGCCTCAGCGACAGCGGTTTCGTCGAATTCCTGTTCTTCAACCGCAACCTCAACGCCTATCGTACCGGCCGCATGGTCCGGCGCGTCCTCGAAATCGAGACATACAGGATGATGGCGATGCTGGCGATGCCGATGGCGCGCGAGACGATCTCCCAGCTCTCGGCCTTCGACCGGCGCCTCGATCTCCTGATCACGCACATGCAAAGCGCCGTAAAAGTCGACAAGGCGCTGCTTTCCGAAGTGACAAGGCTCTCTTCCGACGTCCTCAACTTCTCTGCGCTAGCGCGCCACCGCTTCGGGGCGACGAAAGCCTATGCCGAGATCGTCGCCAGCCGGGTCTCGGAGCTGCGCGAGGAACGCGTCGAGCAGCGCCAGCGGATCGGCACCTTCATCGGACGGCGCTTCCAGCCGGCCGTGCGTTCCGTCCATGCCGCAGAGCGCCGCCTCGATGAGCTCGCCGAACGGGTCAGTCTCGCCGGCGATCTGCTTAGAACCACCGTGCAGGTTCAGCTCGAAGATCAGAACGCGTCGCTGCTGACCTCGATGGAAGAGCGGGCGCGCATTCAGGTGCATATCCAGCAGGCTGTCGAAGGCTTCTCCGTCATCGCCATCACCTATTACACCGTCGGCCTGGCGAAGATCTGCCTCGAAAGCATTTCCGAACTGGGTGTCGATCCGCATATGGCGAAACTCGCCGTTCTCGGAGCCATCCCGCTCGTGCTCTTCGCCGTCTGGACCGCGGTCCGCCATGTCCGCAGGAGCATTGCCGGCGTTCCGCATGGCCCAACTTCCGAAAGCCACTGACGACGGGTCAGTCTCTCGGCCTGCCGCATGTCAGGCCTGCTCCCCGGCCTCTTCGCTTCCTTCCAGCTTGTGAAGAAGTGCCTTCATGACGCGGTGCGCCGTTTCGATTTCGCGCATCTCGAGGCCGTTGGCGAGACCACTCGCCCAGGGAGCCTGGAGGCGCATGGCAGCGGCGAAGGTCTCCCGTCCCTTCTCCGTCAGCACGACGAGCTGAGCGCGCCGGTGATGCGGGTTCGCCGCAAAGGCGACGAGCCCTTCCTTCTCCAGATCATTGACGATGCGCTGCACGTTCTGGCGGTTGGCGCCCATGTCGCGTGCGATCCAGGCCACCGGCTGCGGGCGCTCCGACGCGCCGACCGTGCCGAGAACCTGCCAGCGTGCGCTCGTCAGCCCCAGGCCGGCGACCAGCCTGTCTCCCGAGGTCAGCATTCGATTGTTCAGCCTGAACAGGTCGAGGACGAGATTGGTCAATGCAGATCCTGCTGCACTTCGCTCGGAATCGATCATTTGTCACCATGCAGTTAAATTGACATTATAATGTCAATATTATATGTCTTCTTCATGTCGAATTGACACCATTGAACCATATAGAACGGAGCAAGTCATGTCACATATTCGTCCGCTGGATCCTACCTTCCCGATCGGCTGTCAAATCGAGCTCGAAGCCTCCCCGGTCGTGCTCATCAATCTTTTCACGCTCGACTTGGCAGACGAGCCGAAATTCCTTGAGGTCTGGCAGGACGATGCGGCCTTCATGAAACGTCAGCCCGGCTTCATCTCCACCCAGCTGCATCGCGCGATCGGCGAAAAACCGACCTATCTCAATTACGCCGTATGGGAATCCAACGCGCATTTCCGGGCGGCCTTTGTCCACCCGGAATTCAGGGCGAAGACCTCGGCCTATCCTTCTTCGGCTATCGCCTCGCCGCATCTCTTCCAGAAGGTCGCCGTAGCGGGTATTTGCGTGGCTTAGAGCCCAGCGCGTCCCTCCGGACGCAGGACATGTCGACGACTTGAAAAATGGTTGGCGGAGCCCTTTTTAGTCTACGACTATTTTCTGTGCGGACCGAAGCTTCGAGTTTCTATAAAGATGTGCCCTTCCCGCCGGGCTTACCTCGGCGGGAAGGGCTAAGTGCCTGCATCGGCGGAGGCTCAAGAGGCCATCGCGTAGTGACGCTGTTCCGGAGCGCGTCGGCTGCCTGTCTTAAAGCGGCGCAGCAGTTCGGCAAGGCTTTCTGTCTCGTGCGTCAGGCTCTGGGCGGCGGCCGTGGTTTCTTCGACCATCGCCGCGTTCTGCTGCGTCACCTTGTCCATCTGGTCGCCGGCGGCCGAGACTTCGCGCAGGCTCGTCGCCTGCTCGCGGGCGGCGACGGCGATTTCAGCGACAGTCGCATTCATCGCGGAGACCTGCTCGACGATCTGCTCCAACGAGAGACCGGATTCGCCGACCAGCTCCACGCCCGTCTTGACCTGGGCCGAGGAGGTGGAGATCAGTTCCTTGATCTCCCTGGCCGCATTGGCCGAGCGTTGGGCAAGCTCGCGGACTTCCTGCGCGACGACGGCAAACCCCTTGCCGGCTTCACCGGCGCGGGCCGCTTCGACGCCGGCATTCAGCGCCAGGAGGTTGGTCTGGAAGGCGATTTCGTCAATGACGCTGATGATGTTGCCGATCTTCGACGACGAGTTCTGGATTTCCGTCATTGCGGCGATGGCGCGGGAGACGATCTCGCCGCCCTTTTCAGCATTAGTGCGGGCCGTCGCCACGACAGCCTGGGCGCGGCTTGCGCCCTCGGCCGTTCCGTTGACGCCGCGGGTGACGTCGCCAAGGGCCGCGACGGTTTCTTCCAGCGAAGCGGCCTGCTGCTCGGTACGGCGGGCAAGATCGTTCGAGGCGGTGGAGATTTCCGCAAGGCCGGAGCGGATTGTCGTGACCGCACGGATGACCAAGTCGACCGCTTCTTCAAGGCTCGCGACCGAGCTGTTGAAGTGATCACGGATTCGGACATAGCGATGGTCGACTTCGCCGACGCGGACCGAGAGATCGCCCTTCGAGAGCGCATCCAGACCAAGTGAAATCTGTCGGAAGGCATGTTCCATCACCTGTGCATCGCTGAGACGCTCGGCTTCCTGGCGCAGCCGCTCTTCTTCGGCCGCCAGACGCGCCCGCTCGGCATTGGCTTCGGCGATCAGCTTGGCGCGGCCGGTCTCCTGGAACACCTTCAGCGAACGCGCCATGGCGCCGAGTTCGTGCCGGTACTCGACGCCCGTGATCACGATGGCATCGTCGCCGCGGGCGAGCTGTTCCATGGATTGCGCCATGCCCCGGACAGCCGAGGAAATCAGCCGGCCGACGAAATAGGAGAGCACGAGGCCGATGACGATCAGCAGGCCGCTGATGACGAGCGTCGTGCTGGTCGCCGAGGCAACCGTTGCTTCGACCGAGCCATCAAGGTTCTTCTGCGCGCCGGTCACCGTCGCCTGCAGATCCTTGAATTCGCCTGCGATCTTCGGCGCCAGCACATTGAGCTGCGTCTGGCGAATGTCGCCGGATGCCTGCAGCACGTCCTTCATGTCGCCGAGGCGCGCGGTGTAATTCTGCATGAGCTGGCCGGCGCCCATCAGGCGCTTCTTCTGCAGCTCGTTCTTGGCGGCCTTGGCGGCAGCATCGTTGAGCGCGACAGCCTCGGCCAGTGCTGCTTGCGCCGTATCGTAGGCGGCAAAATCGTCGGAATGGACGAAACGTTCGGAGAAATAGAGGCTCCGGTTCAGTGCCTCCAACGTCGCCGCCGTCATGTGCAGCAGGGCGACGTCGTTCTGGCGCCAGGCGCTGCGCATGACGTCGCTGAGCGCGATGCTGGTCCAGGGCCCGAATTCGGTGACTTTTGAGATCAGTATGTCACGCCGGACCTGCAGCGAGACGATCTGCTCGAAGGCCTTGCCGTAAGCGGCGATGTCCTGGCGGATCGTCGCAAGGCCGGACTGGAGATCCTTGTTATCGGCGAAACGCGGGTCGTCGGCCTCGAACGCCTTCACGCCGGCACGGAAACTGTCGACGACCGCCTGCGTCGGCGTGGAGCGGAAGGCTTCAGCCGACATCTGGATCTGGTGCAGCTGGTCGCTGTAATCCGAGATGGCGAGGCTCTGCCCCGCGGTGGCGCGGTAGGAGGCGAAAATGGAGGCGAGGCCGTTCATCCCCGAGATCGCGCTGACGGTCAGCAGGCTCATCAGCAGGATCAACGGCACGAAGCCGGACGTGATCTGCGCGCGAATGCCGAATTTATTCCAGAAATGCAACATCATAGGCCTCTTATGCTCACTGGCTCTTCGGCAGGTATTTGGAGATGTTCTCAGGTGTGACGAGTTCGAAGGGAACGTTGTTTTCGCGCGGCACCTTCTCCTTGTTGACGAGCTTCACGGCGGCCTCGACCGCCGCAGCACCCTGCCCGACAGCGCTCTGGAGAATGGTGACATCGAGATCGCCGGCCACCATCGAGGCAAGAGCATCGTCGGTCGCGTCGACGCCGGCGACGACGACATCCTTCATCGGCATGCCGGCCTTCTTCATGGCGCGGATCGCGCCGAGCGCCATCTCGTCATTGTTGGCGATAACGGCGTCGAACTTGACGCCGGCCGCAAGCCACTCCTGCAGCTGCTGGTCGGCATAATCGCGCGACCAGTAGGCGGCCTGCCGCTCGACGATCTCCAGGCCCTTGCAGTCGGGCGTGGCGATGACATCCGAGATATCCTGCGTGCGGGCGCGGGCGGCGGCGTGGAAAGGCTCGCCCATCAGCACGACGACGCGGCCCTTGCCCTTGAGCAGCGCGCAAACCTGCTTCGTCTCCAGCGTACCGGATTCCTTTTCGTTGGAGGCGACCACGACCTGATTTTCGGGAAGATCAAGCAGGTTGGAAGGAACGTTGTTGATGTAAACCAGCGGAATGCCGGCATCCGCCGCCATCTTGGTCATCTGCGGCCCGAGATCGCCATCGGAAACCGCCAGGATGATGGCGTCGACCTTGTCGGCGATGAGCTTCTGAACCTGCTTCTTCTGAAGCTCGTTGTCGCCCTTGGCGTTCTCGGTAACCAGCTTGAGGCCGGAGACCGTCTCCCCGTGGGCGACGACGCCATTGAGAAGCGCCGTCCTGAATTTGTCGAGATCGGACATCGAAACGCCGATCGTCTGAGCATTGGCGACAGAGACCGACATCGCCAAGGCGATGGATGCAAGCGTGGCCGTTTTCATGAATTCCCCTGCGCAATTCGGATAGAACCGCGTTATTTCAAATTTTGGTTAAATTTTACTTTTCGCGCCGGAGTTAGAACTATCGGCGGGGGACATGATCTTGCCGTGGCGGCAGCCCCTTCTTCGGCTCCGGTCGCCTGGACTTGAGACGCGCCGCGGCAAACTTGACACCAATACCTCAAGCCTTTGTTCTATTGACGTTATCTTCCGCCGAAGCCGGAGCCGACGCTGATGCCCTTGTAGATCACCCTCTGCAGCACGATGGCGAGGATGACCCCCGGCACCATGGAGATGGTGGCGCCCGCCATGATGTAGTTCCAGGCGGTGCCCTGCTGCGTCTGAAACAGGGTGAGCCCGAGCGGCAGCGTGGCCTTTTCGAGCCCACTGGTGGCGATCAGCGGCCACAGAAAGCTTTTCCACTGCGCGATGAAAGTAAAGAGCGACAGCAGGCCGATCGCCGGCATGGCGAGCGGAACGATGACCCTGACCAGGATGCGCAGGCGCGAGGCCCCGTCCATCATCGCCGCTTCGTCGAGGTCATTGGGAATGCCGAGGATGAACTGCCGCAGCAGGAAAGTGCCGAAGGAAGAGAAGGCGACCGGCAGGATCATGCCGTGATAGGTGTTGATCCAGCCGAGCTTGCTGACCAGAAGGAAGAGCGGGATGACCAACATCACCTGCGGAATCATCAGCGTGCTGAGATAGGTGAGCAGCAGTCCCTCACGGCCGGGGAACCGCAGCCTGGCGAAAGCATAGGCCGAAAGGCAGGAGACCACGATGACGATCGCGGTCACACCGCACGCGACGACGAAGGAGTTCAGCAGGAAGGTGCCGAAGGGCAGCGACACCAGCGCCTCGACGAAATTGCCCCACTGGTATTCCTCGGGCAGGATACGGACCGGCACAGCCAGCACTTCGGTGTTAGAGCGAACCGCATTCGACACCATCCAGAAGAAGGGAAAGAGGAAGAGCAGCGCGATCAGCGACAGTCCGGCGTAGCTGACGAAGGTGCCGATCCGCCGCAGGATGCGATGCCGGTTCCGGGACTGGGAATGCGGATGCCGTGAGGCCGCGTCAGTCGTCATAATGCACCCATTTGCGCTGCATGTGGAACTGCAGGATGGTGAGCGCCATGATCATGACGAACATCACCCAGGCGAGCGCCGACGCGTAACCCATCTGGAAATTGGTGAAGCCCTTCTGGTAGATGGCGAAGCCGAGGGTGGCCGTCGCCGAGCCAGGGCCGCCACGCGTCATGGCGAAGATCTCGTCGAAGACCTGCAGCGAGGTAATGGCCGTCATGACGGTAGCGAAGAAGACCGTCGGTGAGATGAGCGGCAGGCGGATGCGCCAGAAGCGCCTCCATGGACCAGCGCCGTCGATCATCGCCGCTTCGAGATAGTGCTTCGGCACCAGGTCGAGCGCGGCGTTGAACATCACGACGTTGTAGCCGACATTGGCCCAAAGCGTGACGAGCACGACCGCCTGCATGGCCCAGCTCGAACTCAGCAGGAAGTTCGGCAGACCGAGGCCGAGCGAACGGATGACGCTGTCGGCGAGCCCGTCGGGGGTAAAGATCAGCAGCCACACCACGGAGGCTGCGATCGTCGGAGTAAAGGTCGGCAGGAAGAAGATCACCCGAAAGATCGCCTTGCCACGCTTGAGGCTCGATATCCAGACCGCGAGCGTCAGCGAAACGATGATATTCACAGCCAGATACTCGACGGCGAAGAACAGTGTATTGCGCAATATGGTGTAGAATGAGGGATCGACGGTGAAGAGCTTGATGTAATTCTGAAAACCGACGAAGGATGGCGTCGAGATCAGCTGCCAGTTGGTGAAGGAGAGCGCCAGCGACGCAATGATCGGCAGGGCCATGAAGATCATGAAGCCGAGGAAACTCGGCAGCAGGAACAGCATGGCCGTCTGCGTTTCCGGCTTCAGGAGGCGCCTGGGCTGACCGGGCTGCAAGGCAATTTCGGCAACGGCGCTTTCCGACATCTCTTCCTCCATGCGCGGCAGCTCCTGCCGCCGCGCTATAAAGCGACACGCTCTATTGCTGCGCGAGGCTCTGGATGGACTCCATCGTCTGCTTGGCGTCGGCGCTGCCGCCGAAGGCCGGCGGGAAATACTGGTTGAAGAGATTTTCCACCGCCGCCCAGTTGTTCGTGATGACATAGGGCACCGAATGCGCCAGCGAATAATCGAGTGCCTCGCCGCCATTGGTGATGTTCTTGGCCGCCACCTTGTACCAGGAGGCTTGCGAAGCCGTGCGCGCCGGCAGCGCCCGGCCCTGTTCGGCGAGATATTGCAGCGCCTCAGGGCTGGTCAGCACCTGGATAGCCTTCCACGCCGCGTCCTTGTTCTTGCTCGTCGTGGCGATGCCGAAACCGGAGCCCGCCGTGACGGCGGTAAGCTCTCCGTCTGCGCGCGGCAGGGTGGTGGAACCAACTTTGAACTTGACCTTGTCCTTCATGCCGATGATCGACCACGGACCGTCGACATACATGGCGACATTGCCCGAATAGAAGCGGCCTTGGATGACCGTGCCGGCATCGGCGCTCGACGGCACCAGCGGCGCGATCTTGTCCTTGGCGGCAAAGCCGATCACCCTCTCGGCAGCGGCAATGGCGCTCGGATTGGTAAGATCGAGCTCGCCGGCATCGTTGACATATTTGTCGCCCCAGGCCGAGGCCAGGACCGAATAGTTCTGCGGGGTGATGCCGAAGCCGTATTGGCCGTCCTTCGTCAGTTTCTTGGCGGCAGCGGTAAACTCGGCGAGCGTCCAGCCCGGCTTCGGCAAAGGAATACCGGCAGCTTGGAGCACGTCCTGGTTATAGTAGATGACCCACGGACCGACGTCATAGGGCAGGCCGTAGAGCTGCTTGTCGACGGACATGCCGCCGATGATCGAGGGGGTGAAGGCCCCGATGTCGAACTTGTCAGCCGCGATCCGGTCGTTCAGCGGTTCGAGCAGCGAATAGAAATTCGGCATGCGCAACGACTGCATCGAAACGATGTCGGCGAGTTGGCCCGACGCCGCCAGCACCGGCAGCCGCGTCCAGTAGTCGACCCAGCCCGTCGTCGTCAGCGTCACCTTGATATCGGGATATTTGGCGGTCACCATGTCGGCCAGGTGCTGCCAACCTTTGGTGTCGGCGTCGGATCCGCTCCACATCTGCCAGGTCAGATTGACCTGCTCGGCCGAGGCGGATGTGGCAAAGAGGCTGCCGCCGATTGCGGCAAGCAAAAGCGTTTTCTTCAGAACCTTCATGGGTTTCTCCTCCCTCCATGACGCAGTGAACACGCGATTGCGACCGAGTTCACGCCTTAAGGACGATCTCGATCACCGGGACGGTGACGTCAGGTCGCCGGACCGGCAGTTCGAGCGTGATCATGCCTTCCGGCACCATCACGCCGATATTGGAGTCCACATCCGTCGTGTGGCTGAGCCAGCGCACTTCGCTGGCGTCGTGCAGGAACTGCGCATAGGCGATCCTGTCGGCGAGGCCTTCGATATGGATGTGGCGGTAGGGCCAGTTGTAGACATGCAGGTAGAGGCGGTTGCCGCGCTGGGTGTAGCGGCAGCCGGCCGGCACCGGAAATGCGGACGGACCGGCGCCGTAGATCGAACGTGCATTGACCGCCATCCAGTTCCGGTAGACTTCAAGCGCGTCGATGGCGCGCGCATCAAACGTGCCGCGGCCGGTCGGACCGACATTCATCAGCAAATTGCCGCCGAGCGCGACGGAATCGATGAGCAGCTGAATGATCTGTTCCGGGCTCTTCCAACTATCCTCGTCGCGATGATAACCCCAGGAACCGCTGAAGGTGTGGCAGGCTTCCCAGAGCACCCCCTGGCTCGCAAGCGCCGGCGCCACGCGCGGCGTATATTGCTCCGGCGTCGTGATATCGGGCAGTTTGCCCGGCGGCAGATCGAGACGGTTGTTGACGATGATTTCGGGCTGCAGCTCGCGCACCAGCTCGAGCAGCCGTTCGCTCTCCCAGTCGGCGCGCCCTTTACCGGGCAGGCCGCGATATTCGCGGCCTGGATAGCTGAAATCGAACCAGATGATGTCGATGCGGCCGAAGCCGGTCAGAAGCTCGCGCACCTGTTCGCGCATATAGGCTGCGTATTTGGCGATGTTGCGGCCGGCATTCAGCGCCTCGGCTTGCGGATGGTTACGCAGGGGGTGGTGGACATCGATCGGGAAATCGGGATGGTGCCAGTCGAGCAGCGAATAATAGAAGCCGATCTTCAGCCCCTCCGCGCGGAGGGCCTCGACCAGCGGCGTCAGCAGGTCCCGACCGCAGGGTGTGTTTGGCGCCTTGTAGTCGGTGAGCTTGCTGTCCCAAAGGCAGAAGCCCTCGTGATGCTTGGTCGTCACCACGACATATTTCATGCCGGCAAGACGCGCGCGGCGCGCCCATTCCTTCGGATCATAAAGATCGGGATCGAAATTGTCGAAATAGCGCTGGTAGTGATCGTCGCTCAGCTCTTCGCGGTTCTTCAGCCACTCATGCCGCGCTCCAAGGGCATAGAGGCCCCAATGGATGAACATGCCGAGGCGGTCATGGCTGAACCAGGCGTTTTTGCCCGCTCCTCCCGGTGCCGGATTTTCCAGCAAGCGTTCCGAACTCGTCACAGGTTTCTCCTCCCTGTTTTCCGGTTTGACATCACATCGAACCGGTTCGGTGAGCGAACATCCTCCTTGAGCCAGCCTCTGTCAAGCCGAAATTCACAAATCGCACACCCCGAACCAGCCGGCTCAGAAGTAGCCATTTCGCTAGGTTCTGTTGCAACGACGAATAAAATCTGACAAAAGAAAGCTTTAGAACCGGTTCGATAGACATGACGACCATACGAGATGTTGCGCGCTTGGCGGGAGTTTCGATCTCGACCGTCTCGCTCGCGCTCAACAGCCCGAAGCGGGTCGGCGCCGAGACGCTCGACCGCATCCAGCAGGCGATACAATCGACCGGCTACCGCATCGACCCAGTGGCCCAGACGCTGGCGCGCGGGCGCAGTTCGCTGATTGGCTTCGTCTCCGCCAATCTCGGCAACATGTTCTTCGGCGACATCCGCCGCGAGATCGAGCATCAGGCGCTCGACCATGGCTATTTCGTGCTGATCGCCGACTCTTCCGGCAGGGCCGATCTCGAACGCGCGTTACTGGAGCGGCTGCAGGCGCAGAAGATCGCCGGCATCGCCTTAGCGGCAAATGGGCGCGGCGAGGAATACGCAACCTTCCTGCGCGACTTCAAGACGCCGATCGTCATGTTCGACCAGAAGGTAGAGGGCGCCGAGCGCGATTTCGTCGGCTCCGACAATCCGCTGACGACGACCATCCTGACCGAGCACCTGCTGCAGCTCGGCCACCGGCGCATCGCCTTCATCTCAGGCCCGAGCGGCCTGCACACCGCCGACGAGCGCCTGGAGGGCTTCATGGACACGATGGCCGGAGCCGGCGCCGACGTCGATCCGTCCCTGGTAGTCGAAGGCGGCTACACCCGGAGCGGCGGCCACACGCAGGCGATGCGCCTGCTCACCCGCCGCGACCGCCCGACCGCCATCATCGGCGCCAACAACATGATGGGCCTGGCAACCCTGCAGGTGATGCAGGAGATGGGCTTCCGCTGTCCCGACGACGTCTCGTTGGCGATGGTCGACGATGTGCCCTGGAGCAACGTCATCACGCCGCGCATCACCATGGTCGTGCAGGATGCGCAGAAGCTCGGTGAACTGGCTGCCCAGCGCCTGCTGGCCAGAATCGCAACCCCCGAGGCCGCCGCCGAGCCACCGCAGGATTTTATCCTGACGCCGAGATTCGTACGTGGGGAGTCGACAAGGCGGCTGTGAGGCGCTTGCCTAAGCTTCCTCACAAGGCAAGGGAAGAGGCCGATCGTCATCGAGGCTATCAGCCCATGCTCGCATCAACCCGTGGTCGACAGTCCTCCCCTCGTCCACATCAACCAGGGCTTCGAGGGTCAAACTGCGACGCTTTTCCTGCGCAAGCGGCAGCGGAACATGTTCAGCCTGGATTCTGGTTTCCATCGAAGCTCTCTTATCGACCATCGCAATCACAGCGAATAACGCAGATCATATGCAACCGGCCATCCTACCGCCAAAAAAACGGCGAGCGCGCATAATCGCACATCCATTGAAAGATCCCAAGATTTGTCATACATGTGTGATGAATCGTAAATTGTGGGATGCCGCTGGTTCGAACGGCGTTCTGATCGAAGCCGATCCGGGGGTCGAGGCATGACTATGCAGGGGAAGGATCGCAGCAGAGGTTCGGGGTCGCTGGTCGCACAGGTCGGCGAAAGCCTCCGGCAGGCCATCCTCAGCGGCCAGTACGCTGCCGGCGATAAGCTCCCGAGCGAGCACGAACTGACGGAAACGCACAGCGTCAGCCGGACCGTGGTGCGCGAGGCCGTGGCCGCGCTTCGTTCCGACGGGCTGGTCGAGGTGCGGCAGGGCGCGGGCATATTTGTGATTAGCCCCGAACCCGCGCTGTCGGGCCGGAAAGTCGACAAGGCCCGCGTCGCCTCCGATCTGGAAGTGCTGGAAATCCGCACCCCTGTTGAAATTGAGGCAGCGGGACTTGCCGCGCTCCGCCGTTCGCCGGCGCAGGAGGAATCGATCTTCGAATGCCATAGGAAAATCCTCCGGTGCATTGAAAGTGACCAATCGATCCGCGAGGCGGACCTCGAACTCCATGTCGCAATCGCCGAGGCGACGAACAATCCGCTGTTCAAGCATTTCCTGGCATCTCAAGGGATGACGATCATCCCGCAATCGAGGGTCGTTCCTGAATCGCGGACAGCCGAGCAAACCGCCTATCGCAAACTGATCCACAGGGAACACGAAGCGATCATCGTCGCGATCTCCGACAGGGATGACCAAGCCGCCCGCAACGCCATGCGCGACCATCTCGTCGGCAGCCAGGCGAGATACCGAAACCTGCTGAAGGATCTGCGAAGCTTTTCGAGCTGAAGCGATTAACAAGCTCCGCGAATGCGGCGAGCTTTCAGAGATCATCAAACCAATCCACGATCCGAACGCACCTATCGGGATCGGCGTCCTGGTCGATTTGCGCAAATTCGCCTTATTGTAAAGGTTCAGAACAACACGCATCAGGGTGATGCGATCAGCCATTTGCGCGCCTGCCGCTGAAAGCTAGTTGAAAGCTTCGACGTCTTAGGAAGGGGCAGCATCGTGGAGGAGATACGGTCAAAGTGGCCGGACGACGATGCAGGCAAATCAGGAGGAGATCTCATGCGTTCTTCACGCAGCCTTTTTCATACCGTCGCTTTTTCCGCGCTTCTCGCCGCAGCCACATTCACGTCAGGCGCTGCCCATGCCGCCGACAAGATCACCATCATGGTCGGCGGCTATGAGAAGCAGATCTATCTGCCCGCCAAGCTCGCCGAGTCCCTGGGCTACTTCAAGGATGAAGGTCTCGATGTCGAACTGCTGAACGAAGCCGCCGGCGTCGATGCCGAAAACCAGCTTCTGGCAGGCGCCGTGCAGGGTGTCGTCGGCTTCTATGACCACTGTGTAGACCTGCAGGCCAAGGGCAAGTTCGTCGAATCCATCGTCCAGTTCAGCCAGGCGCCGGGCGAGGTCGAAATGGTTTCGAGCAAGCATCCCGAGATCAAGTCGCCCGGCGACTTCAAGGGCAAGAGCCTCGGCGTGACCGGTCTCGGCTCCTCCACCAACTTCCTCACCCTCTTCATGGCCTCAAAGGCCGGCCTGAAGCCCGGCGACGTCGTCACCATTCCGGTCGGCGCCGGCGGCACCTTCATCGCCGCCATGCAGCAGGATCAGATTCAGGCCGGCATGACGACGGAGCCGACGATCTCGCGCATGATCAAGACAGGCGAAGCGAGCGTTCTCGTCGACATGCGCACCGTCGAAGCGACCCGCAAGGCGCTCGGCGGCACCTATCCGGCGGCCTCGCTCTACATGGAAACGTCCTGGGTGGAGGAACATAAGGACGACGCACAGAAACTCGCCAACGCCTTCGTCAAGACGCTGAAATACATCAATACGCATTCCGCCGCTGAGATCGCAGACAAGATGCCGAAGGATTTCTACGTCGGCGACAAGGACGGCTACGTCAAGGCGCTCGAAGAGGGCAAGGGCATGTTCACGCCTGACGGCGTGATGCCGGAAGACGGCCCGCAGACCGTGCTTGCCGTGCTCTCGGAGTTCTCCAAGAACGTCAAGGGCAAGCAGATCGACCTTTCCAAGACCTACACGACCGAGTTCGCCAAGAACGTCAAGTGAGGCCGCCGCGCCGCTTCCGGCTCCCGAGCGGAAGCGGCGTCCGTTCGATCACGGGCATCGCGTGCGCGCCCTTAAGCACGCCTCCAGGTATCACCATGCAACAGGACAACAAACAGACCCCGGCGATCGAGCTGATCAATGTCAGCCGGCGCTTCGTCTCGCCGACCGGAAAGTCGCTCACTGCGCTGCGCGATTTCAACATGACGGTCGCCCGCGGCGAGTTCGTCGCCGTCGTCGGCCCCACCGGCTGCGGCAAGTCGACGACGCTCAACCTCGTGACGGGGCTCGCACGCCCGAGTGCCGGCGAAGTCCGCCTGATGGGCGGCCCGATCACGGGCATCGACCCGCGTGTCGGCTTCGCCTTCCAGACCGACGCGCTCTTCCCGTGGAAGAACGTGATCGACAATGTCATGGCCGGCCCGCTGTTTCGCGGCAAATCGCGTGCCGAGGCGGAACAGAGCGCCCGCGACTGGCTGGCGCGCGTCGGCCTGTCGAAGTTTCTGCACCATTATCCCCATCAGCTTTCCGGCGGCATGCGCAAGCGTGTCTCGCTGGCACAGACCTTCATCAACGAACCTGAAATCCTGCTGATGGACGAGCCCTTTTCGGCGCTCGACGTACAGACCCGCACGGTCATGCACGAAGAGCTGCTGAAGCTCTGGGCAGAGCGCAAGGCCTCGGTAGTGTTCGTCACTCACGATCTCGAAGAGGCCGTGGCGCTTGCCGACAAGGTCTATGTGCTCACCGCCGGCCCCGCCACGGTCAAGTCGGTCTATCCGATCGATCTTCCCCGCCCGCGCGTCGTGTCGGAGATCCGCTACGAACAGAGCTTCATCGACTACTGCAAGACGATCTGGGAAGACCTGCGTGAAGAGGTCGAGACCAGCTACCGCCGCGCAAGCGAAGCGGCCTGACGGAGGATATCATGGCACACATCACATTCGAGGCCGGTTCGGCCACCCTGTTTCGCCCGGGCACATCAGATGCCGAGATCGAAGCTTCCGCGCTGAAGGCAATACGCCGGCGCAACACGCTGGTGCGCTTCTGGCAGATCGCCATCCTGGTCTTCGTGATCGGCATGTGGGAGCTCTCCTCCAACATGAACTGGATCGACCCGTTCTTCTATTCGAGCCCGAGCGGCGTCGTTGAGAGGCTTTACGAATGGGCGACCGAAGGCACCACGGAAGGGTCGCTCTGGTATAATCTCTGGGTGACGATGGAGGAGGCGCTGATCGGCTTCTTCGCGGGCTCGATCACCGGCGTCTTCGTCGGCATCGGCCTCGGCCGCAACCGCTTCCTGTCGGATATCTTCTCCGTCTACATCAAGGCGATCAACTCGATCCCCCGCGTCGTCCTTGCCCCGATTTTCATCATGATCATGGGTCTCGGCCTGCCGTCCAAGGTGGCGCTCGCCTTCATCATGGTATTCTTCGTCGTCTTCGCCAACGCCTTTCAGGGTGTGCGCGAAGCCGACCGCAACATGATCGCCAATGCCCGCATCCTCGGCGCTTCCGACTGGCAGGTGACGCGCACGGTGGTCATTCCCTCGGCGATGAGCTGGATCTTCGCCAGCCTGCACGTTTCCTTTGGTTTTGCGATCATCGGCGCCATCGTCGGCGAATTCGTCGGCGCTCGCTTCGGCATCGGCCAGCTGATCTCGATCGCGAAGGGCACCTTCGACGCGGCCGGCATGTTCGCGGCCATCCTCCTCGTCATGGTCGTGACGCTCGTTGCCGAATACATCATGACGCTGATCGAAAACCGCTTGGCGAAATGGCGCCCGCAGCAGCACCTCGACACGCAATAAATCGGCCTCCTCCCAAGGCAGATCGAAGCGAAGGCCGGGCATTCGCCCGGCCCTCTGTTTATTGGAGAAACTTGTTCTCTAACCCGCGTCATCCGGGGCTTGCCCCTCATCCGGCTGCCGCCACCTTCTCCCCGCTTGCGGGGCGAAGGGACCATGCCGCACCCTCTCCGTTCCCCGCCCACCTATCTCTCGCAGGGCACGTCCCCTCGCCCCGTTTACGGGGAGAGGGCTAGGGTGAGGGGCAAGCTATCTCAGCGAACCGGACAGCATGGACAAGCCCAAGCATGACCATTCAGGCGAGCGGAAGCCACACGGTCACGACGAGACCGCCGCCTTCAGCATCACCGAGCGAGACCGAACCTCCAGCCCCTTCGACGACCTCGCGGACAATCGCAAGCCCGAGGCCGCTCCCTTCGCTTTCGGTTCCCATGATCCGGTAAAACCGTTCAAAAACCTGCTCGCGCTCCCCTTCGGGAATGCCCGGCCCATTGTCCTCGACGGTAATCACAGCACTGCCATCCGCCTGCCCGACGGCGACGGTCACCCGTCCATCGGCTTTGCTATAACGGATCGCGTTGTCGATGAGGTTGACCAGCATCTCGCGCAGCATCGTCCCGTCGCCCTCGACGACAACCGGCTGGTCCGCCTCCAGGCCCACGTCGATGTTGCGCTTGAGCGCCTCTTCGGCATAGGTCTCCAGGATCTCGCGGGCAGCCTTGCTGAGGTCCGTCGCGTCGCTGCGCGGGCGTCGGCTGCCGGGCTCGGCCCGCGATAAGGTCAGCAACTGGCTGGCGAGACGCGAAATCTGCCGGGTGCTGGTGCGCAGCGCAGCCAGCGCCTCGTCGCGGCGGGCTGTATCATCCTCCCGGGATGCCACGCTCGCCTGCGTCGAAATCAGCGCCAGCGGCGTCCTCAACTGATGCGCCGCATTCGACACGAACCGCCGCTGTACGGCCATCTGGTTCTGGACGCGCTCCATGTAATCGTTCAGCGCATGGACGAGCGGACGCAATTCACTCTGCACCATCTCGGGTGACAGCGGATCAAGACGGTTGCGCTTACGCCGGCGCACGGCGTCCCGCAACCTCAGAGCAGGCGCGAGGCCGCGCTGAAGCCCGAGGATCGTCACCAGGCTTGCGACGAAGACAAGGACGAACTGCTTGGAAAAATCCGAAAGCCACAGCTGCCGTCGCATCGCATACTGGCTGTTATGGGTCACGGCGACAGTCACGGAGATCGTGCCGTCGTTGGGAAGACCGACAACCGGGTGATCGAGCATCAGGACGCGCACATCGGCGCCGTGGAAGGCGCGATCCTCGCCGGCGCGCTGGACGGTCGGCAGCGGCAGATCGGGAAAGCCGCTCACCAGATTGCCCCAGGCGGTGATGACCTGATAAAAGACGCGGTCGCCGAAGCCGGTATCGAACATCTCGAGCGCGGCCGGCGGCACATCCAGCTGAACATTGCCGCCCTCATCGACGCGTACCGCCTCGGCGATGACGCGGGCTGAGGCGAGAAGCGTTCGATCCGTCACCAGCTTTGCCGTCGCGTCGGCCGACCAGAAACTGTCGTAGAGATTGAAGGCGATCGCGCCGAAGAGCGTCAGCAGCACCCAACAGAGCAGTTGCACCCTCAGGCTTTGGCTGAGCCGCGCGATCGTTCCGCCAGCCTTTGTCACGACGCTATTGGACATGTCTGAGGAGATAGCCGAGCCCGCGCAGCGTCGCGATCTGAACCGAACTGTTTTCGAGCTTCTTGCGGAGCCTGTGGACGTAAATTTCGATGGCGCTCGGATCGGCCTCGTCGTCGAAACCGAAGACGCTTTCGGAGAGAGCGGCTTTCGAGACCGTGGTGCCGAGCTTCATGACGAGTTGTTCGAGAACGGCATATTCCCGCGGCGTCAGTTGCAGCGGTTCGCCTTCGACGAAAAATTGCCGCGTACCCCCGGAAAAACGCAGGTTCCCGACGGTGATCTCCGAGGATGCCCGGTCCTGCCCGCGGCGCACGACGGCGCGGATCCTCGCCTCGAGCTCGGCGATTTCGAATGGCTTGGCGAGATAATCGTCAGCGCCGCTATCGAGCCCGGCTACGCGGCCGTCAAGGCTTGCATTCGCGGTCAGGATGATGACCGGCAGCTTGCTGCCGGACTGTCTCAGCCGCTTCAAAAGCGTCAGCCCGTCAAGCTTGGGCAGCGAAAGGTCGAGGATCATCGCCGAATATTCCGCCACCTTGAGCAGATGCTCGGCGTCCTCGCCGTCATAGGCAACGTCGATAGTATATTGCGCCTGCCGCAGGGCTTTGCCCAGCCAGGCCGCCAGATCCTTGTTGTCCTCCACCACAAGCAGTCTCATCCATCCCCCTTAGCATGTGCAGAGGGCTTGGCGGAAGCGTGCCTATCGCGTTGTCGCTCCCGGCGTGGGGCCGCACTCGACAACTATTGGCGCGAATTGTCCGCTATTTGTCCGGCAGGTGCATTTTCCTCTGTCTTCATATCGTCGAATATGGCTTCATGATCAACCGCTAAGGAGCAAGAAATGTCCGACCATGAAACCATTCTTCTCGTCATAGACGCCCAGGAATCCTTCCGGCAGCGCGATTATTGGGATGAAGGCCTCGCACCCGCCTATATCGAACGCCAGCAGGCTCTGATCGACGGCGCAGAAGCCCGCGGAATACCCGTCATCCAGATCTTTCATGTCGATGGAAGCGGGCCGTTTTCGGAAAGCTCAGGCTTCGTCAGAACGCTCGCCCCGCTCAGGATCGCTCCCGAAGCGATCTTCAGGAAGAACCGTCATAGTGCACTCGTCGGTTCGGGCCTCGACGTGTGGCTGACCAGGAATGGCGTTCGCCGCATCATCGTCTCCGGCATCCGCACCGAACAGTGCTGCGAGACCACGACCCGTCATGCCTCGGATCTCGGCTATCAAGTCGACTACGTCGGCGAAGCGACCCTGACCTTCCCGATGACCGACGCATCGGGACGCACATGGAGCGCTGGGGAAATCCGCGGCCGGACGGAACTGGTCCTGTCGGGCCGTTTCGCCCGGATCGCAACCGTCGAACAGGCGCTGGCGGGCGCGGAGAGCAACTCGCGGCATGACTGATACAGCGCAGCCCTTCGATATTCCCGTCTACGTCGTCGTGCCGCCGCGCGTGCTGCTGCTCGATGTCGCCGGGCCGATCGAAGTGCTGCGCAAGGCGAACCTCGAACAGAAGACGGTGCGCTTCAGCGTCACCTATATCGGTCCGTCGGCAACGGTCGGCAGTTCGATCGGCCTTGCGGTGACTGGTGTCGCCGCCTTGCCGGAGCGCTTGCCCGATCAGGCGCTTGTCGTCATCGCCGGTAGCGCCGACGCGCCGATGGAGAACAATCGTCCGTGGGACGAAGAGGACCGCGCCGCCCAGGCCGCGATCGTCGCCTGGCTGAAGCGGGCCATTCGCCCGGGCGTTCGGCTGGCCTCGATCTGCTCGGGCGCCTTGCTGGCCGCCGAGGCCGGAATGCTCGACGGCCGCGAATGCACCACCCATCATGGCTGTATGGAGGACCTGGCAAGGCTTGCGCCCACCGCGCGCATCCGGGACAATCGGCTCTACGTCGAGGATGGGGAGCGCCTCACGAGCGCCGGTATCACCGCCGGCATCGACCTCATGCTGCACATCGTTGCCGAAGCCGCGGGACATGCCTGCGCGCTTGCGGTGGCGCGATATCTCGTCGTCTATCTCAGGCGCGGCGGCTCGGATCCGCAGCTTTCGCCCTGGCTCGAAGGCCGCAACCATATCCACCCGGCTATCCATCGCGTCCAGGATGCAGTCGCCGCCGATCCTTCCCGCGACTGGTCGGTCACCTCGCTCGCGCGCCTCAGCGGCGCCAGCCCGCGAAACCTCTCACGGCTGTTCAACGAACACACCGGCATGAGCGTCACGGATTTCGTCAACCGCATGCGCGTGGCGCTCGCCCGCGAGATGCTCGCCGGCTCAAGGCTGGATATGGAGGCCGTGGCAATGCGCGCCGGCTTCGGCTCGGCCCGGCAACTGCGCCGCGCCTGGAACCGCCTGCATGACAGCCCGCCGAGCGCGGCCCGGACGAAACCGGCCGTGGGCTCATAGAGTAAGAGAAAGGGGCGCGCGCCCGAACTCATCTTCGACGCCGAGGGTTGCAGCGCCGGCTACATCCGTACCCCAGATCTCGATCTGCGTCAGCGCCGGAAAGGGTGAGATGTCCTCAGCCTTGATGAGGCCGTGCAGCTCGATCCATTCGATGATGCAGGGCTCGATGGAAAAGCCCTGCGCCGCGCCGGATTTAACGAGCGGAAAACGAGAGGTCTTGCCGCTCGAGAAGGTGACGCTCACCTCTTCCCACCAGGAATCATGCGGGAAGTCCGCGCGAAGGTAGAAGACAATTTCGTCGACGCGGACCGGCCTGCCGAACTCCACCGTCAGCGCCGCTTGCGGATCGCGATTGATACCCCAGCTCGTATAGGGCCAGAAGCCATGATCGTCATTGGCCTTTTCGCCATCGATGGCGTTTCTGGCGGCAAAGACCGCTTCGCCTCGGGTTTCGACATTGGCGCGCGCATGCGGAAATAGCGCTCGATTGGCGTGATCGTCCCAGGGATTGAGCGCAAGATTGCGCCGATGGGCGATCTCCTCGGGGCGCGCGCAGCGCACGGACAGCCGGTGGATATCGCCACTGAACGCATTCGGGGAATAAGATTTGCGCTTGTCGCCGAAAGGCACCGCAAGCGCATAGGAGCATTGCTTCATATAGACCAGGCTGGGCTGAATCGCACTGTCCAGCGCGAGAAAGACATGTCCGGGCCTGGAGACCTCGACAATCACCTGCTCGCCCTCGCGATAGCTTTGGCGATAGACCAGGAAGGTCTCATCCTGCCCGGTGGCGCTTGCCAATACGAACCCATCGGCATCCACGATCTTCAGCGTCAATTCCATGTTAGTCCTCCTCAGAGCCTGATGCTTTCTGACAGCATCAGGCTCTAACTATTTAATTCATACGCAATTTCATGAGCTTCCCGGCAAACGGAACGCGCAGCCGATAGAGCTTCTCGGGCCAGGCCGATCTCAGCCTGAGATCATTCACCTCGATCGCATCGATTTCGATCTGCCCGGCCCCGTCGACGAAAATGCTGCCGAGATCGGCAAGATCGATCCTGTCCCGCGTGATCGTCGGCGGCAGGCATGTCATGAGCGACAGAACCGCCGCTTTGTCGCCGTCATAGGTATCGACGATCTCGACATGGCGTCCGCGGACCAAGGAGACGGCACGCCGATAGCTGCGCAGCTGCGCTTCCACCGGATAGGCGCCAGAGATGTCGAGGGATATGCGCGCCAGATTCTCACCGAATTCAGCTTCGACGTCCTGCGCGCCGAAAGTTTCGCCGGCGGACTGCATGACGCCGTCGAATGTCGGCAGGTTGTGATAGGCCGACTGCATCGTCCAGATCTCGTAGCGCCGCGGCGAAAAGGTCTTTGCCGTGTAGGTCTCGACGCCGACATCGATCAGGAAGGGGCGCCCGTCCTTGTAGAGGGTCACGCTGCCGACGTCGTTGTGATTATGGCCCTCGCCATTGTTGCCGCCCTTGACCGCAAGCGAGAACCGATCGTCGCGAGCGACAAACAGGCCGATGCCTGGATAAAAAATGTCCCGGCGCGACAGCGCACGCGGCTCGATGATCGGGATCTGCGGGCCGGCCAGCAGTTCCTGCACGCGATACCAGAGGTTCCATTCCCCGGGCAAATGCGAGTGTTCGACGGCAGCCCTGTCGGCTGCGGCGAAGTCCGCCAGCATCTGCGAACCGACCGCATTGCCGAACAAATATTCCCGTGCGCTGCAGGGCTCGACGACGGCGGAGGAATCCGCGAAGTTGAAATAGTAGCGGCCGGCCACATGCATGTTGGCGATATATTCGGCCATATTGCGGATCTTCGGCTGCTGCCAGATCCCGGCAAAAAGGCCCGGCGCCGCGGCGTCCAGAACCGTCAACGCGCCATGCAGGCAGAGGCCGGCGTGGCGATAGTAGAGTACGCCCTCCTCACAGGCTCCATCCTCTGCATAGTCCTTGAGGAAAGCGTCGAGGCTAGCGAGCGCCTTCTCGACAACCGCCCGACGCGTCGCCTGATCGGTGTTCAGCGAGAAGGTCGCCAACAGGACATTTTGAGTAATCCACGCTGTCCAGTTGTTCATCCTCTCATTGCCACGGCCCATCCACCAGAAGTGCCGACCGAGATAGGGCAAGAGAATGCGGCCCTCGATCTCGCGCGCCACGCGTGCGGTGATCTCAGGGCTGACGCCGTCGAGCGCCTCGCCCAGCAGGGCGACAATCGTTGCGAGCAGGGCTGCGGTTTCGGCGGCGAAGAGGTCGACAACGGGCTGCGAATTATCGGGAAGCGGCAGGCGCGGGCCACCACGTTCATAGGCGTTATGCGCCGGAAGCTGCCAGCCGCTCTCCTCCGTGATCAGGAAGATGCCGTCAATGATCTTTGGCAGGAACCGTCCATTACCTTCGACGAGTTCGCCCAGCACGACATCATTGAGCATCCGCCGCCGGGTGAAATAAAGCTCCTCAAAACGCGAGCGATTGCCGCTCGTCGTGTATTCGCGATAATCCGAAGCGGTGATTAGAGGCCATGCGCGCGCGACTGTAGCTTCGGCATCGCGAACAACCGCCTCGCGCATCGCCTGCGGCACCGCGCTCCATCTCTCTCGATCGGAAGAAACCGCTCCGGGCGTGAAGTCGCCCAGGCTGTCCGGCAGATCTCCTGAAATCTCGCTGAACATGTTCCTCACCACGCTGAAACTGCCGCCACGAGCGTGTGGCCCTCATGCTCACCTATCATATGTTTCCAGCGTCTGCTATAAAATTTGTATGATCTATTCAGAACTTGTTTGACCAGTGCCAGATATGTGTTATGCCGTTGGCCGGAGGGAGAATGGCGGTGGCCGGAAGAGGAAATCCACAAGCCGTCAGCCGCAGAAGATCCGCGCAGGAGGAAGGCATCGGTGTCCATATCGAATTCGATCATCGCAACGGATGGCGCCCCGGCAACTTCTGACCGGAAGGTCGCGGTCTTGTCCAAACGGCAGCGCAAGATCCGCAGCGCGCTCGTCGCTTACTCTTTCATCGCGCCGAATTTCCTCGGCTTCGCCGTCTTCACGCTCGGGCCGATCCTTTTCGCTTTCGCGCTCGCATTCATGCATTGGGACGGCTCGAACACGATCACCTTCGCGGGGCTAGACAATTTCTGGCGGCTCTTCGAGGACAAGGCCTTCATCGCCGCCTTCTGGAACACGATCATCTATACGGTGGCCTCCGTTCCGGCGACGCTGCTCTGCGCGCTCGGCCTCGCCGTTCTCCTCAATCAGAAGATCGTAGGGCGCGATTTTTTCCGCACCGCGATGTTCTTTCCCTACGTCGCCTCGCTGGTCGCCGTCGCGGTCGTGTGGAACATGATCTTCAACCCCGAGATGGGGCCGGTGAACATGATCCTCTATACGCTCGGCCTCGACCCGAAGAACATGCCGGGATGGGCCGCCGACCGCCATTGGGCGATGGTCACGGTGATCCTCTTCGGCATCTGGAAGAACATGGGCTATTACATGGTCATCTACCTGGCCGGGCTGCAGGGCATCAATTCCGAACTCTACGAGGCCGCCGATCTCGACGGCGCCAATTCCTGGCAGAAGTTCATCCATGTGACCGTGCCGCAGCTCGGGCCGACGACCTTCTTCGTGACCGTCATGCTGACGATCCAGTCCTTCAAGGTGTTCGACCAGATCTACATGATCACCCAGGGCGGCCCCGGCACCTCGACGCTGGTTCTTGTCTACCACATCTATAACGAGGCCTTCATTTCTTGGGATCTCGGCTATTCCAGCATGGTGGCGCTCGTTCTGTTCTTCCTCGTGCTCGCCGTCACGGTCTTCCAGTTCCGCCGTCAGAGGGAGGACGAGGCATGAGGATCGCAGGACGCAAGGTGACCGCCAAAACGGTCTTGCTCTATGCCATCGTTATCACCGTGACGATTGTCATGCTGATGCCCTTCGCCTGGATGCTCTCGGCATCCTTGAAGCTCAGCCGCGACGTCTTCGCCTTCCCGATCGAGTGGATACCGTCACAGCCGCAATGGCAGAACTACGTCGACATCTGGACGAAGATCCCGCTTGCGCTCTTCATCTACAACACCTCGAAGCTGACGATCATCGTCACGCTGCTGCAGCTTCTGACCTCAAGCTTTGCGGCCTACGCCTTCGCCAAGCTGAACTTCCCCTACAAGAACACGCTGTTCCTCGGCTATATCGCCACCATCGCCATGCCCTGGCAGGTCTATATGGTGCCGCAGTTCCTGCTGATGCGCGAGTTCGGCCTCAACAACACGCATCTGGCGCTGATCTGCCTGCAGGCCTTCACCGCCTTCGGCGTCTTCCTGATGCGGCAGTTCTACATGTCGATCCCGACCGAACTCTGCGAGGCCGCCCGTATCGACGGCATGAACGAATATCAGATCTGGGCACGCATCATGCTGCCGCTGTCGAAGCCCGCCCTCTCGACGCTGACGATCTTCACTTTCGTCAGCACCTGGAACGATTTCCTCGGGCCGATGATCTATCTCACCAAGACCGAGCTGAAGACCGTCCAGATCGGCCTGCGCATGTTCATCTCGCAATATTCGGCCGAATACGGACTGATCATGGCGGCCTCCGTCGTCGCGCTCATTCCGGTTCTCGTCGTCTTCCTCTCTCTCCAGCGCTTCTTCGTCGAAGGCATCGCCTCGACGGGACTGAAGGGTTAAATCCATGAACGCCGTGTCATCCGTCGCCCCGCAGCCGATCACCGACGCAGAGGTAAAAGCCGCGCTCGATCTTGCCGTTGCACAGATTCGCCGCAACCTTCCCGAGTTCACCTACGCCTCGCAGAACCATTCGAGTGTCGGAAATTTTTATCCGGCGGTGGCGAACACCCAATGGACCGCCGGCTTTTGGCCCGGAGAGCTGTGGCTCGCCTTCGAACATAGCGGCGATCCGGTTTTCCGGCATGCGGCGCAGATCCAGGTGCAGTCCTTCCTGCATCGGATCGTCAATCGGATCGAGACCGACCACCACGACATGGGCTTTCTCTATTCGCCGTCCTGCATCGCCGCCTGGAAGCTGGTCGGAGACGAAGACGGCCGCAAGGCTGCGATCCTCGCTGCCGACCAACTGATCGAACGCTTCCAGCCGATCGGCCAGTTCATCCAGGCCTGGGGCCACAAGGGCAAGGCAGAAGAATATCGCTATATCATCGACTGCCTCTTGAACCTGCCGCTCCTCTATTGGGCCAGCCGCGAGACCGGCGATCCGAAATACCGCGAGATCGCGCTCATTCATGCCCGCACCACGCTCGCCAATTCGGTTCGCCCTGACGATTCCACCTTTCACACCTTCTACATGGATCCGGTCACCGGAGCGCCTGTGCGCGGCGCGACCAAGCAGGGCTACCGGGACGACAGCGCCTGGGCGCGCGGACAGGCCTGGGGCATTGCGGGCATGGCGGTCTCCTATCGCTACGAGCGGATCGATGAATATCGAAAAACCTTCGACCGGCTGCTCGCCTTCTATCTCAACCGGCTGCCGGCCGACATGGTGCCCTATTGGGATCTCGTCTTTTCCGATGGCGACGGCGAGCCGCGCGACAGTTCCTCGGCCTCGATTACCGCCTGCGGCCTGCTTGAAATGGCCGAGCTCGTCGAACCCGAAGCCGCCGAGCGCTACCGAACACTGGCGCGGCGCATGATGAAGAGCCTTGCCGACCACTATGCGGTCAGAGACCCCACCGTCTCCAACGGCCTGGTGCTGCACGCCACCTATTCGAAGAAATCGCCCTTCAACACCTGCCGCGGCGAAGGCGTCGATGAATGCGTCTCCTGGGGAGATTATTATTACATGGAAGCTTTGACGCGCCTTTCGCGCCGCTGGTCTTCCTATTGGTGACGTGAGGAGAAACCCGATGGCCAGCATTTCGCTTAAAGAGCTGAACAAATCCTACGGCGCACTCACCGTCGTCCACGATATCGATCTGGAGATCGCCGATAAGGAGTTCATCATTTTGGTCGGCCCGTCCGGCTGCGGCAAATCGACGACGCTGAGGATGATCGCCGGCCTCGAGGAAATCTCCGGCGGAGAGCTCCGGATCGGCGGCGACGTCATGAACGACGTCCCCTCCAAGGACCGGGATATCGCCATGGTCTTCCAGAATTATGCGCTCTACCCGCATATGACCGTCTTCAAAAACATGGCCTTCGGCCTGCAGCTGCGCAAGGTTTCACGCGATTTCATCGACAGGCAGGTCCAGGATGCCGCCAAGATCCTCGACATCACCCATCTCCTGAATCGCAAGCCGAAAGCGCTTTCGGGCGGGCAGCGCCAGCGCGTGGCGCTCGGCCGCGCCATGGTGCGCAATCCGGCGGTTTTCCTGCTCGACGAACCGCTTTCCAACCTCGACGCCAAGCTGCGCGGGACGATGCGCTCCGAAATCACCAAGCTGCATAAGCGCCTCGACGCCACCTTCATCTATGTCACCCACGACCAGGTGGAAGCCATGACCATGGCGGACCGGATCGTCGTTATGAAGGACGGGCACATCCAGCAGGTCGATACGCCGCAGAACCTTTACGACCGTCCCGTCAACATGTTCGTCGCCGGCTTCATCGGCGCGCCGCAGATGAACATGCTGCCCTCGACCATTCGGCGCCGGGGCGACGGCTTCATCGCCGTCTTCGATGGCCGGGAACTGCCGCTGCCCGATCATTTCGACAAGCGCAGGATCGCCCCTTACGAGGGCCGCGAGCTGGTGCTCGGCATCCGTCCGGAGAACTTCCACGAACTGCCGCCGGCCGACATTCCGCCCGAAAACCTGGCGCCGCTCAAGGCGGTGGTGGAGCTTGCCGAACCGATGGGCTCGGAAGTGCATCTGAACATGGTCGCCGGCGGACGCAATCTCATCGCTCGCGTATCGCCGCGCTTCCGGCCTGCGATCGGCGACGAGGCGACGCTGGTGGCGGACATGAGCAATGCCCAGCTGTTCGACAAGGAAACCGAACGCTCGATTCTTTACTGAGGCGCCAGCGGGAGACGGCGATGCAGTGGCTGCGGGACATGTGGACGAAGGAGGGGCCGGGCATTCCGAAGGATGCGCCTGCGAAGACCGGCCTTGCCCTGTTCATCGAGACCCTCGCCCGCGAATGGTGGGAGATGGTCAAGCTCAACATCCTGTTCCTCTTGGCCTCGCTCCTCGTCGTGACGCTGCCGGCGGCACTCGCCGCCATGGCGCGGGTTTCGGTGGCTCTGGTGGAGGATCGCAACACCTATCTCCTCAGGGATTTCACGGAAGCGTTCCTGCATTATTTCTGGCGCGCCACCGCCTGGGGTCTGGCGCTGGCCTGGGCCTTTGCGATCTGCATCTATGTGATCCTCACCTATGGCACCGGAGCGCGGGACAACTTGATTCTTGCCGCACCGCTCGCCGTGGCGCTTGTCGCCACCGCCTTCCTTGCGGTCACTGCCTGCCATTTCATCGTGCTGATGGTGATGCGCGACCTGCCGGCTCTGCGGCTCCTTCGTCTCGCCGCGCTCGCTTCCGTCGTCCGTCCGCTTCCGGCGATCATGGCACTGGCCTTCAACGCTGCCCTGTGGCTGGCGCATATCCTCTTCTATCCGGTTTCCGTGTTCATGCCGGCGACCTTCAATTTTTCACTCGGAATGTTCGCCGTCGCATTCGGCGTTCATCGGGCGGCGGTGATGGTTCTGGACCAGCCGGAGACACCGCAGCCGCACCGCAAACCGCATGCACCAAACGCATCATAAAACAATCGATCCAGAGACGATCCAGGGAAGGAGAACAGAAATGTATTTGGATAAATTCGGGAGGACGGTGAAACTCGCCGTGGCGGGCTTCACCTTGGCCGCAACAACGGCCGGCGCCGCACTTGCACAAGACGCCGTAACGCTGAAATGGGCTTTGTGGGACTGGGACAAGACAGCCTATTACAAGCCGCTCATCGAGGCCTATCAGGCCAAGCACCCCAATGTGAAGTTCGAGCCGATGGACCTCGGCTCGCAGGACTACCAGCAGATGATCTCGACGCAGCTGACCGGCGGATCCAAGGACATCGACATCGTTACCGTCAAGGACGTGCCCGGCTACACTAACCTGGTGCGCGCCGGCAACATCGCCGATCTCAGCGGCTTCATGAAGGATCAGAAGATCGATCCGGCGCCCTATGGCGGCCTGATCGAGGAACTGACCATCGACGGCAAGATCTATTCCATTCCGTTCCGATCGGACTTCTGGATCGTCTATTACAACAAGGACATTTTCGATAAGGCCAGCGTTCCCTACCCCACCAATGACATGACCTGGGCGCAGTTCGACGCAACGGCCGAGAAGCTTGCCGGCGGCATGGGCACCAACAAGACCTATGGCGCGCTTCTGCATACCTGGCGCTCAACCGTCCAGCTGCCCGGCATCCTCGACGGAAAACACACGCTCGTCGATGGCGATTACGCTTTTCTGAAGCCGTGGTACGAGCGAGCGCTCGCCCTGCAGAAGGATGGCGCCATCCCGTCCTACTCCTTCCTGAAGACGTCGAACACGCATTATTCGGCGCTCTTCTTCAACGGCACGATTGGCATGCTGCCGATGGGAACCTGGTTCGTCGGCACCCAGATCACCAAGGTGAAATCGGGTGAATCGAAGAGCAAGAACTGGGGCATCGTGAAGTTCCCGCATCCGGACGGCGTCGCCGCCGGCACGACGGCTGCGCAGATCTCGGGCCTGGCGGTCAATGCCAATTCCGAACACAAGGAAGCCGCGCTCGACTTCATCAAGTTCGTCACCGGCCCGGAAGGGGCAGCCGTTATCGCCTCGACAGGCACCTTCCCCGCGCTCAAGACCGCCGACATCAGTGCAAAGATCGCAGCGACGCCTGGTTTTCCTGAGGACGCAGCCAGCAAGGAAGCGCTGATACCGTCGAAGACCTACCTGGAGATGGCGGTCAATCCGAACGCCGCCAAGATCGAGGTGGTGCTCAACCGCGCCCACGACGCGATCATGACCGATAACACTTCTGTCGACGACGGCTTGAAAGAAATGATCGAAGGCGTGAAGGCCATCAAGTAAGCGCCATACGACATCGCGGCCGCGGGTGAGCATTTCGCCCGCGGCCGATTCTGTTTTAAAAATTCGAGCTGACGATGATCTACGATCCCACCAAGGCCAATCCGCTTTCCGGCAATCCGCTGAAGACGCGCGACGATCTGAGCAAGGCCGTCATCGATCTCTTCAAACCGCTTCTGCCCTATTTCTCCGAAGGCGGCGCCCGTGTGCGCCTCAGCGCTACCGGCGCGATTTTCGACCGGGCGGCAGCAGATCTCGAAGGATTTGCACGGCCGCTCTGGGGCATCGTTCCGCTCGCTGCGGGCGGCGGCCACTTCCCGCATTGGAACCTCTATCGGCGCGGACTGGCGAATGGGACCAATCCTGCGCATCCCGAATATTGGGGCGATCTGGCCGACCGCAATCAGCGGCTGGTCGAGCTCGCCGCCGTCGGTTTTGCGCTGGCGCTGGTGCCCGAACACATCTGGGAACCGCTGAGCGATGGCGAGAAAAGGACCGTCGCCGCCTATCTTCTTGCGGCGCGCGAACTGGAATTCATCGACAACAACTGGAAATTCTTCCGCGTCCTGATTGATCTCGGACTTGAGCGCGTCGGCGTGGCGTTCGATCACGGCAAAACCGTCGCCTATCTCGACGAGCTGGAAGCCTTCGACCTCGGCGACGGCTGGTATCGTGACGGGCCGGTGCGGCGGGTCGACCACTACATTCCCTTCGCCATGCATTTCTATGGCCTGATCTACACGGTATTGGCGCGCGGCGACGAGGCGCGAAAGAACCGGTTCCGCAATCGCGCCGAGATCTTCGCCGGGGATATCCGCCACTGGTTCGGCCCTGATGGCGCAGCACTCGCCTTCGGCCGCAGCCAGACCTACCGCTTCGCCGCCGGCGGCTTCTGGGGCGCGCTCGCCTTCGCCGGGGTGGCGGCCCTCCCTTGGGCGGAGATCAAGGGCTATTACATGCGCCATATCCGCTGGTGGTCGGCGATGCCGATCGCCGATCGCGACGGCGTGCTCTCGATCGGCTATGGCTATCCGAACCTCTTGATGAGCGAGAGCTACAACTCTCCCGGCTCGCCCTATTGGGCGCTGAAATTCTTCCTGCCGCTCGCCCTTCCCCAGGATCATCCGTTCTGGACGGCCGAAGAGACGTCGCAGCCGGAATTCCCCGCGCCGATAGCGTTGAAGCCGGCCGGCATGGTCGCCATGCACACGCCGGGAAATGTGGTCGTGCTCTCTTCCGGTCAGCAGCACGACAAGATGCGCGACGCAAACGAGAAATATTCGAAATTCGCCTATTCCACCCGCTACGCCTTCAACATCGAAGCCGACGACCGGAATTTTTCGGCCGCAAGCTTCGACGGCATGCTCGGCCTCTCCGACGACGGCGTTCATTTCCGCATGCGCGAAACCATGGACGAGGCACAGATTGCGGGCGACCGGCTCTATTCGCGCTGGCGGCCCTGGAACGACGTCACCATCGAAACCTGGCTGCTTCCCGCCAACCCCTGGCACATCCGCATCCACCGCATCGCGACGCCGCGTGCGCTCAGCACCATCGAGGGCGGCTTTGCGATCGAACGCGCCGATTTCAACGCCGACCGATCCGAGCATGAGCAAGGCCGTGCTATCTGGTACGGCCAGACAGACGTCAGCGCCATCGTCGATCTCTCGCTTCATCTGAGAACCGGCCATGCGATGACTCCGATCCCGAATACCAACCTCATTCACGCCAAAACGCTGCTGCCGCAACTGCGCGGCGAAATCGGTCCGGGTAGCACCTTGCTTGTGACTGCGGCGATAGCATTGCCCATTCACGAAAATTGGACGATGGCACTCGAGAACCCGCCGGCTCCGCCGGATCTCGGTGAGCTGGAGCGGCACTTCCGTGCGGAAGGCGTATCTGTGCCGGCCTTTACTCTCTCGATGTAGCTGCGAATACCGCCGCTGCATCACCTCGTCGTGCTTGGTGGCGAACGTCTGGAGCGACTCCGACCCGGGCGACGCGCTCCTCCTCATGACGCAATGGGCAGTACGAGCTAGTCGCCTGGCGAAAACGCGAGATCTGCTTCTGGCAACGGCCGAGCGAAAGATGGCGGAGCCGCCGCGAAACCATTACCATCTTCGGGCCAGTCGCCCCGTGACGCCTAACCGCGATTAGTCCGCACGCTATGGTAGGCTTCGGCAATCCGCCGCGCCAGTTCCGCCATCTCACTATCGGGTATCTGCAGAACGCCATGCTCTGCCATCAACGCATGATATTGCTGCTTCTCAAGGGGCACGCCTGCAGGCAAAGGAACGACATGAAAATGTAAGTGGCTGTTGGCCTGGTGGCTACCAAGCGAAAGCACGTAAATTCGCTCGGCGTCGAAGATGCTTTTCAGCGCCCGAGACAGAAGGTGCACCTTCTCCTGCAGTCGAAGATACTCATCTGTCGACATATCGTGCGCCAAATCCTTCCTATGCTCCCTCGGGCAGACAAGGCAATAACCGGGCAATGTCGGATATTTGCTCAGGAAGATAATCGTCTCATCGTCTTCGAAAATACGATGATGAAAGCAAGCCGGATCATTCTCGATCAAGCCGCAGATAAAGCATGGCCTCATCGCAATGTCGCGCACATAGGCCTTGAGATCGAAGGGTTGGCGATCGATCATTCTGAATCTCCCATCTCCCGGTGCCGAGCGGCTCAACGGCTCGACGAAGAAGATGCTGTCTGCCTATCCGGCAGCGACACGCAATTGGTCTGGTATCTCCGCGCCGATCGGAATCCGAAGTGTAAACGTCGTGCCATTTCCGCGGCTGCTTGCCACCTCTATTGATCCTCCGTGAAGCTCGATAATCTGCTTGACGAGATTAAGGCCGATGCCAGTGCCGGCGATGCCTGTGGAGCTCCTGGCGCGAAAATAACGCTGGAACATTTTCGGGAGATCATCGGCATCAATGCCGATGCCTTCGTCGCGCACGATGACATAGACACTTTCTCCTTCCTGCCATCCTGTGACGTGGACGTTTGGAGAATCCGGCGCATATTTCACGGCATTCGAAAAGAGGTTGCTGAAGACCTGGTCGAGAGCGGGATGATCGCCGTAAATGATCGAAGGAAGTCGATCGAGATCGAGCAAAAAGCGATGGGACCGCCGGATGCCTTCCTGACGCGCGCTGCAAGTTCCGATGATTTCGGCAATCGAGCACGGCTTATGCACGATGGTGATCCTGCCGTGGTCCAACCGCCCGGCAGCAAGGATACTTTCCATCAGTTCGAGCATGCGCGAAACCGAGCTGCGGATCTGATCGGCTTTTTCGCAAAGAAACTCCGGCGTCGCTGCCTCCTTGCGCCGAATGAGCCGTTGCGCCGCGCCGTCGATCACTGCAAGCGGGGTGCGGAATTCATGCGATGCCATCGAAACGAACTGCCGCTGCAACTCGTTGATCTGCTTTTCCTGTTCGAGCATTCGTTCGAGCTCTTCTGTCTGCCGCGCCAGTTCGACCGTGCGGGAGCGCACCATCTCTTCAAGCGTGTCACGGTGCTGCAGCAAAGCCTTTTCGGCGCGCTTGGCCTCGGTGATGTCGACGACAGCCATCAGCGAAGCCGCCTGGTCCTTGTAGTTCAGGCAGGTGGAATAGACGGTGACCTCGATGGCCGTGCCATCGCCCTTGAGATGCCGGGCAGAGCGGGACGAAGCAGTATCCTCGAGATCGAAAACGACGGCCTGCGGCGGATTGGATTCCTGCGCCTCGATGTCGGATAGTCGCATCGTCAGGAATTGCTCCAGACGATAACCGTAGTGATCGATGGCGGCCTGGTTTACGTGGAGAAATCTCAACGTTTCATGATCGTAAACCCACATCGGCATCGGGTTGCCTTCGAACAGCAACCTGAACGACGCCTCCTGCATCTTGAGGTCGGTAATGTCGACACGTATGCCGACGCTACCGCCTTCGGAGATCCGGCGTTCTTCGATCCGTATCCAGCGGTTTCCGGGGAGGCGCTGCTCGTGTTTGCTGGTGGGCTTTGCATGATGGGACAGCCTCTCCGCCAGCCATTCCTCCTCGCGCCCGACCGCTTCCGGATATTGGCCGCGTTCGAGGCCTGCACGGAGGCGGTCTTCGAAGCGCATGCCTTTCACGAGCATATCGCCGCTTTCGGCGTAAAGCTGCTCGTATCTCTGGTTCCACAGGGCGAAGCGGTCTTCCTCGTCGAACAAGACGAGACCTTCCGGGACGACTTCGAAAGCCGCCAGAAGACGTGCATGCGCCGCCCGCGCCTCCTGCTCGGCGCGTTCTGCCTGGACATGCGCCTTCGCAAGAGCCTTTTCAGCCTGCCAGGCCTGCGTGATATCCTCGTGGGTCGATACCCAGCCGCCGTCCGACGTGCGCTGATGATAGCCGCGGATGATCTGGCCCGACTTGAGTTCCTTGGTCCAATCCCGAGGCGTATCGCCCCTATTGGTCGCTTCGGCCCAGGCGAGATATTCCGAGGTCGAGGTGGCGGGAACGGCGCCGACCCCCTGTCTCAGGTTGAGGATGTCTTCGAGTGACTGTCCCGGATGGATGACGGAGGGATCAAGTCCGTAGACTTCGGCATAACGGTTGTTTGAAAGGAGCAGCCGGCCGGCCTCGTCGAACAGGCAGACGCCTTGTCCCATGCTGACAAGCGCCGTATCGAGTTGCTCGTTGCGCCGCTGCAGGCGCGCGTGGGCTGCGCCGAGCTCGATATGTCGCTTAATGCGGGCGAGGAGCTCGGCAGCGGAGACAAGGTTGGAAACGCAATCGACCGCACCGGCGGCAAGCCCTCCGATGCGGCTCTCCTCGTCCTCCGGCGAGACCAGGATGATGACCGGAATATCACACGTTATGGGGTTTGCCTTGAGACGCCGGCAGTCTTCGAGACCACCTCCTTCCGGCGACAGGGCGTCCAGCAGAATGAGCGCCGGCAGCGGTCGTTTGGCGGCGCAATCGTGAAACTCAGCTCGGTCGAGGTGAACGCGCAGCACGATACCATGTCGCTCAAGGGCGTCGCCGACACCCTGCAGGCCTGCCAACGTGCCATCCATTGCCAAGATTGTGTGCAGTTCGCCGGACACGACCGTTCCCCCGTTCATCCACATGGACGCGACTATAAGTCGTACCGGTTAACACGCCCCTCACCGCAGGTCGGCATTAAGGTGCTCCGCGTTCTATGGTTGAAGAATGGTTGCAGGCGATGCGGAAAAATATCAGGTGATGCCAGAGGACCCGCGGCAGGACATTCTTCGAGATTTCGCCGGCGCCGCCCGAACAGACCTAGCCTTCGTTCCGGATGTCGCGCAGGAGATCCAGACCGCGCTGGTATTTTTCGGTTTTCTTGCCGGCTTGTTCGGCCTGTCGGAGATTGTCTTCAAGGTCGGCTTGTTTGACTGGCAGGGCCAGCGGATTCGATGCGGCGCGTCTGACGAATTCGTCATCAGGCTCCTCGGGCCGCCGCGTCAAGGCATCCACCGCAGAGATGATCGCCGACGGGAAGCCTTCCTCCCTTAACCTGTCGAGCGTCCAGCCGCTGCCTTTTTCGGCGACGTCGTGAAGATAGGCGACCGTTCGCGCCTCGTCGCCCGACACGAGAAGCGCGATCCGCTGGCAATGCTCGAAAAATGGCCGGCCGGTCTTGTCCACCTGCCCTTCATGCGCCTCTAAGGCGATTTGCATGGCATGGTCGAGATGCTGCATGGCGGTTACGGTCCTTCGGTCCTTCTGATTTTTCGCCGGGAAGGCTTCTCTCCCGTTGTTATCTCGATATCGGGCGTCGTCGCGCCGGCAACTTGACCAAGGCCGGCTCGCGGCGGATCGAGATCACCGCTTTCCCCGGCTCCTTGAAGCAAGGCCGCATCATCTCTGTCGTCTTGGTCCAGCAGGTCTTGCAGCGTCTCATGCTCGTCTTCGCCAGCCAGCTCGTCGCAAGCTTGCATCCAATGACGCAGGTCCGAACCTTCAGGGCGGCCTTCGGCTTCCCAGATTTCATAGGCGCGCCGCCGTATCTGCTCGTGTTTGTCCATGGCCATGATCTTCTCCAGTTTCGACCTGACCTTCCAGCTCGCGTTTGGCTCCGGCCCGCCTGAACGATCGCGCCCTAGGCCGCCATCTCCCGGCAGCTTTCTGCGCAGCTTCGGCACGCATCCACACATTCCTGCATATTGCCCACTCTTTCGCAGTCGGCCGCGCATTCCGTGCAGATCTCGGCACATTCACGGCAGGTATGTTTGTGGTGATCCGTGCCGATCAGCATGAAATGCGCTGAGGTGCGGCAGATTTCGGCGCAGGCCATCATCAATCTGAAATGCGCGGGTTCGGTATGTTTTCCACCTGCCTCGAGGCAGTGGCTCATGGCCGTGCGAAGACAAACGCTATAGCAGCGCAGGCAATTGTCGATGCATTCCTGCATTGCCGGATTGATCTCATGCATGCTCTTCCTCCTCCGGAGCGTTCGAACACATCGTGCGACAACGAGCCGCCGGCTGCCTTTCAAGGCGTGTTGATGGTGGGAAGAAAATCCTCCACCTGCTTGCGCTCAGCCTTTGAAAGTGTTTCCACCCGCTCTTTCCAGAAGCGTTCCGCCGCCGGGGGATCCTCATCCCACTGGCGAACAGTGGTAATGTTGTCGTCGATCTTGGACCTGCGCCTCCCGCCGAGACTCAGATACTCCCTCGCAAGTTTCAGGCTTGGGGTCTCGGTGCCCCCATCGCGATCCAACGTCGAACGCATATTGCGCCGGGCGGCTTCCAATGCCGCCTGGCGATCGGCCTCGGCTTGCTGCGTGTCGAAAGAGCGCGCATCGTCGGTTCCGCTCTCGGGTGACATGTTGGTTGGGGAAGTGGTCATGGATCACCTTTCGATGCTGTGATCCAATAACCTCCGCCGGCCGCGAGAGTTCCGCATGCTGGCGATTGATTCGAGCGGTCGGTCGAGCCGAACCGTGCTGCCGGCAAAATCAGTGAACGGCCATGCTCACCATGCGATAGGGGTGCACGGCCTCGAACTGCGTGATCATCGCGGTTGCCTGCAGCAACACCCGCTCGGCATTCTCGGGATCGTCCCGGGCGAGTTCGTCGGCATTGACGCGGATTGCTTCGGCCATGTTGTTGGACAGTACGGCAAATTGCGTATTGCCTTCGACAAGCGCCTCGCGCGCTGTATCCTCCAGCGTGCGAGCGATATCGACGAAGATCTCCTCGCGTTCCTCGATACTGAGGTCTTTGATTATATTGGTCTTCTCTTCCATGTCACTCACTCCTAAAGACGTGGGACGGTGATCGAGCTCATCGAGCCTCGATCGCCTGAGAGCTAGGAACGCCGACATCCGGATTCAAGCCAGTTGCAGTTTGAACTCGCCTTCGAGACGAGGGGACGACCATCGTCATTATGTCGAACGCAGGAGCGGGTCTTCTGTTCCCGGGAGAACTGCTAGCAGTCGCCGACAGAGAGTGCTAATTTTTCTCCTGTTCCTCTTGAAATCGAAAAACGCTCGAACCAGATCATTCGCGCAAGGCGCGCGACTTTGCACCCGTCCGGACCTCGTCAATCAGGTGCGGCGAGCGCCAACACCGTTCGTTATTGTTTGTCTATGGAGGAAGACATGTCGTTCCGACCGCTTCATGACCGCATTCTCGTCCGCCGCGTCGCTTCCGAGGAAAAGACCAAGGGCGGCATCATCATTCCCGATACCGCCAAGGAAAAGCCGCAGGAAGGCGAAGTCATCGCCGTCGGCTCCGGCGCCCGCAACGATGCCGGCCAGATCCAGGCGCTCGACGTCAAGGCCGGCGATCGCATCCTGTTCGGCAAGTGGTCCGGCACGGAGATCAAGATCGACGGCGAAGACCTGCTGATCATGAAGGAAAGCGACGTGATGGGTATCATCGACGATCAGGGCGAGCAGAAAGAGGCCGCCTGAGTCCATCACGTCGGAAGTCAACGTTAAAGCGCGTTGCAATCTCTGAGATTCGCTCCTTGCGCTTTAGATCTTAATTTCTACGCATGTCGTTCTCGCAAAACCGCTGTACACTTGGCGACATGCGCTAGCTGCCGATGAAGGAGTGAGGACATGGCTGCTAAAGAAGTCAAGTTCAGCGTCGAAGCCCGCGAAAAGATGCTGCGCGGTGTCGACATCCTGGCCAATGCCGTAAAGGTGACGCTGGGTCCGAAAGGCCGTAACGTCGTGATCGACAAGTCGTTCGGCGCGCCGCGCATCACCAAGGACGGCGTCTCGGTCGCCAAGGAAGTCGAGCTCGAAGACAAGTTCGAAAACATGGGAGCCCAGATGGTCCGCGAAGTCGCTTCGAAGACCAGCGACATCGCCGGCGACGGCACCACGACTGCGACGGTGCTCGCCCAGGCAATCGTCAAGGAGGGCGCCAAGGCAGTGACGTCAGGCATGAACCCGATGGACTTGAAGCGCGGCATCGATCTCGCCGTCAGCGCTATCGTCGAAGAACTGAAGGCCAACGCCCGCAAGATATCCAATAATGCCGAAATTGCCCAGGTCGGCACGATTTCCGCCAATGGTGATCCCGAAATCGGCCGCTTCCTGGCGGAGGCCGTGCAAAAGGTCGGCAACGACGGCGTCATCACCGTTGAAGAGGCCAAGACGGCCGAGACCGAACTCGAGGTCGTCGAAGGCATGCAGTTCGACCGCGGTTATCTCAGCCCCTACTTCGTCACCAATGCCGACAAGATGCGGGTCGAGTTCGAGGACCCCTATATTCTCATTCATGAGAAGAAGCTGTCGAACCTGCAGTCGATGCTGCCGATCCTCGAAGCTGTCGTTCAGTCGGGCAAGCCGCTTCTCATCATCGCTGAAGACGTCGAAGGCGAAGCCCTTGCGACCCTCGTCGTCAACAAGCTGCGCGGCGGCTTGAAGATCGCTGCCGTCAAGGCACCCGGCTTCGGTGACCGTCGCAAGGCCATGCTTGAAGACATCGCCATCCTGACCGCGGGCACCGTCATCGCCGAAGATCTCGGCATCAAGCTTGAGAATGTGACGCTCAATATGCTCGGCCGGGCAAAAAAGATCACGGTCGAGAAGGAAAACACGACCATCATCGACGGCGTCGGTTCGAAGGAGGAGATTTCAGGCCGCATCGCCCAGATCAAGGCCCAGATCGAAGAAACCACCTCCGACTACGACCGCGAGAAGCTGCAGGAACGTCTTGCCAAGCTCGCTGGCGGCGTTGCCGTCATCCGCGTTGGCGGCTCGACGGAGGTCGAGGTGAAGGAGAAGAAGGATCGCGTCGACGATGCGCTGCATGCAACCCGGGCAGCGGTCGAGGAAGGCATCCTGCCGGGCGGCGGCGTGGCGCTGCTGCGCTCGGTCAAGGCACTCGCCAATATCAAGACCGCCAATGACGACCAGCGGGTCGGCGTCGAAATCGTCCGCCGTGCGCTCGAGGCCCCGGCTCGCCAGATCGCCGAAAACGCTGGCGCGGAAGGCTCGGTCGTTGTCGGCAAGCTGCGCGAGAAGAGCGAATTTTCCTATGGCTGGAACGCTCAGACCGGCGAATTCGGCGATCTCTACGCGCAGGGCGTCATCGATCCGGCGAAGGTCGTTCGCACCGCGCTGCAGGACGCATCCTCCATCGCCGGCCTGCTGGTGACGACGGAAGCGATGATCGCCGAGAAGCCGAAGAAGGATGCTCCTCCGGCGATGCCGCCCGGCGCCGGTATGGACTTTTAAGACAGGGTCGCAAGCCCGCCTGGATACGCCGGGCGGGCCTTTTCCGAGGGAATGAAGATGGTTCAAACGATCCTAAACCGATCGCAGGTGCCGCTGGACTCCCGCGATCTCGAAACCTGCCAGCGCGTCTTCGACAAACTCAGCGCCGATTACGCAGTAGCAAGAGACAGCGAAGAAGCCCAACGAATGGCGGGTATCATCATCGAGCTCTACCGGCAGGGCGTGCGCGACCCCAATCATCTGCAGTCGATGGTCGAGGCGGCCCGCGGCCTGTTTGAGACGGACGGACGCCCGCCGACTGCTCGGTGACGGCGCCGGCGCGAAGTCGATGACGAGCGCATCCCGCTCCGTTCAGGTCGTAACAGAGGTTATATCGGAGGCCGACGACGAAGGCATATCGCCTTCGTCGGCCGTGGCGGGCCAGCGGCAGCGCACGTTTCACGCCACGGCCGCGATCGTGTTGCCGTCGTTCGGCAGCAGCCGCGCCACGGCGCTCAAAAGGTCCGTCTGCGATATCAGGCCGAGGATCCGGTGGTCGTCGTCGACAATGATGACGGCATGGGTGCGCCCGTCCGTCAGAACCGGCAGCAGCGACAGGGCCGCATCCGAAGCTCTTGCCACCGCCGGTTTGGAGATCGCGTGGGCAATCGTATCGCCGCCCGCAAACAATTCACGCAAGCCGACAGTGCCGATCAGACGGCCTTCCCGATCTTTCACCGGCAGGGTGCGGATATTGTGCTTCAAAAGAAGATGCCGCGCGGCGTCCGGCTCGGACGTCTCGCCGATGGCGATCACGTCACGCGACATGATATCGGCGCAGCTGATCTTGTCGTTTGATCGGATAGCCGCCTGCAGTTCGACCTGTTGCAGCAGTCTTCCGAGGTCCGCCCGATCGATATCGAAGGTTTCGTCGAGCGCCTCGAGGGCGGCATCAACATCCTCCTCGCGAAATCCCACCCGCGCGGCGGATGGCGGATCGATCGTCTGATGGGTGTTCTCCGCCGGCTTCGGAACGACGTGCGGATAGTTCCGTCTGGAAAGTTTGTGGAACAGCAGCCCGAGCCCGACGAGAATGCAGGAGTTCAAAGCGACCGGCACGAAGGGAAAGAGGAATCCCCAGCCGGCGACGACAGGACCGCCGAGCACCGCGGTCAGTGCCGCAGCCCCTCCCGGCGGGTGAAGGCATCGCGTGAACGACATCGCCCCGATGGCCAGCGAAACGCCAACGCCCGTGGCGATGATCGGATCACGAATGAAATAGGCGGCGATGATGCCCATCAAGGCGGAAATTGTGTTGCCGCCGATGATCGCCCATGGCTGCGCCAACGGGCTTGCCGGCACCGCGAAAAGCAGCACCGCCGACGCCCCCATCGGTGCGACGATCAGCGGAAGATGTGGCCCCTGGCCGAACAGATAGCCGCTGATGACGCCGGTGAGTCCGATGCCCAGCAACGCGCCGAAACACGCGATCAATCGTTCTCTTAACGTCGCGCCGGCCAGGATCGGCGAAAACAGGCGAAAGCGGCGGATAAGGCTCGGCCCCACTTTCGGTGAAACGGGAAACTGCATGCGAAGACCAATGATGAGTGAGGATAATTTGAGGGGTGAAGGAGGAGAGGCAGGAGCTAGTTCGCCGCCAGCCTGACATCTCTGCCTTTGGTTGCGCCAAGCACCTCATGAAAGGCACTGAAGGCGCTGGGGCAATCGTCCTTGCGGTAAACCAGCAGCGTTTCGACCGGCCCGAGCTGATGGGTCTGAACGGCAGTCGGCCAATGCATGAGATCGAGAACGGACCTTGGCATCACACCCGCCGTATTCCCGGTCGCAACGCTCGCCAGGATCGCATGATAGGAACCGAGCTCGCTCGTCGATAGGGCGCTCGTTTTGCGCGCCCAGTTTTCGGCAATCCGGCGATAGGTGCAGCCAGGTTCCAAAGCTGCCAGCGATCCGACACGCAGGTCGGCCGCGGATTTGATGGCGGGATGGCCGGATGGCAGCACGATCAACAAATCTTCGACGAAGACCGTCTCCATCTCCAGCGCCTCGAGTTCGGCATCGAAATCCAGATCCTCCTCGCGCATCGTCTTCGGCGGGCGGGCAATCAGCGCGCAATCCAGCACATCGGCCAGAACATTGCGGGCGAGATCGCGTGACGCGCCCATCGTCAGATGCAGCGACACGTCGGGCCACATCTGGTTGAATTGCGTCAACGCCGCCGGCAGCCGGCTTGCCGCCGTGCTCTCCATCGTGCCGACCCGCAATGTTCCGGATGGGGCAAGAGGCCGCACGGCCTGACGCGCTTCGAGCGCCAGCGCCATCAGCCGGTTGGCATAGGCGAGAAAGGTTTCGCCCTCCCGTGTCAGCGTCATCTTCTTGCCGTCACGGCTGAACAGGCAAGCGCCAAGGTCTTCCTCCAATTGCTGGATGCGCGTCGTCACGTTGGACGGCACTCGACCGACTGCCTTTGCGGCCTTGGTAACGCTGCGATCGCTGGCAACGGCGAGGAATATCTCGATTGACGAAAGGTCCAATGAAAAATCTCTTTTCCGGAATTAAAGCGAGTCATTGTTCTCTATATAAAAATCATTACCCGAGCTCAAGCGGGTTTAGACACAGGCGAAAAACCGGAATCGAGGCAGCGTGAAGGCTCCCGGGCTCGACCTTCTCATTAAAAATGTCCGCGCATCCGCAGGCCAGACAGCCAAGTGATTGCCGAAAAAAAGATCGAGACGCCGCCGAAATAGCCACGCAAACCGCTGCATCGCCCCGGCTATCGGGCGTTTTGCGGCTGGCATGGAGATTGCGTCTCTATGCTGATCTGTAGAACGACCGGCGCCGACCATATGCTGCACCTTGTTTTGACCTGCCTTCTTCTAAGCGTCGCTTCAGGCCTGAGCATGCGGCGTTTTCTTCTGCCGTATTTTGCCGGCGGCGATCTCGCTGAGAAATCCGCTCCCGTGACGGTCGTCGCAAGCGCCGTCTTTCTTGCGGCAGTCGCCTTCACCATCTCCGACCAAAATCTCTGGGCCAAATCCGTCGTGCTGATGCTCTGCCTTATGCTGGCGGCGATGTTCGACGACGCCCGCCCCAGGCTGACCATCGCGCTTTCTGCCGTTAGCCTGGCCGCCTATCTCGGGCTGCGCTCGATTGGCTGATTATCCGGCCGTCTTGTGCGCGCCAGCTGCGGTGAGACGATTGGCTGAGCAACTTCGCGCGGCACCAAAAACGATCCTCGTGACAGAATAGTTTCGTAATATAATTCTCTCCTGCTGAATATTTTTCGAAGCGGATCGCTTCAAGAATGGGGAGAGGAGCGATGAGTATCGAGCAGCGAGAGAGGATCTGGTCGGAGTGGTATGCCTGGCATCCTGTCCTGCCGATCGATGACACGGTGTTCTGGCTCGAGACCGTATACCGGCGGGAAACGGCGGGAAGGCCTGTGGCAATATCGTTCCTTCCGACCCGAAGCCGAACGTATCAAGGCTTCGGCCGCCATGCCCACTTATCCCGGCGCTTAATTCCCGTCAGCCGAGCGCCTGGCTGACCAGCGCATAGGTTTTCGGCCGATGCCCCACATGACCTGCCGGAATTGGGAGCCAAGGGTCGCCCAGCGACATGGTTGTCACGAAGTCAAAGACAGCAAGGCCGCAGCGGGAGAGAAAATCGGCAAATATCCCGACTTTCTCGCGTGTATCGAGGCGCAGGAATGACCCCGCATGCTCGAGCACATGCGTATGGACGACGGCAATCGCGTCAGCATCACTGACCGCCACCACCGGGCCGACGACATGGCCGCGCCCGAACCTTCGGCAAAGCGAGAAGGCCTCGATCCGGCCGCCGCGAACGAGCACGACGCCCTTCGAATTTGTCATGAGCCTTGCCAGAAGCGGCGTGCGGTCCGTGCCGAAGGCCACGCGATCCAGTTCGGCGATCGCCTCCAGATCTTCAGCTTCCACAGGCCGTATTGCGGCACCGGGCGGCAACTCCACATCCGGTGGCGCTATCGCTTCACCCTGGCATTGAAAGACGGGCGCTTCACGGACAAAATCCAACGACAAATAAAGGCGACGCGCCGCCCGCGTCGCGTTCAGCCCAAGATTTCGTCCGGCGACCTGGTCGAGCGCGTGGCCCATCAGCCATTGCCCGGCGCCATTGGCCTGCAGGCGCGGCGAGGTGATGACCATACCGATCGTGGCGAACCGGTCATCATAGGGAAACCACATCGCGGAGCCGAGGATGCGGCCGATTTCATCGATGGCCGCAATGCCTTGCCCGAATTCGCGCAGGAATTGCCAGTCTTCACGGCGATGCGGCCAGGCGACGGACATCGACAGCGCATGCAGCTTGTCGAGGTCGACGCTGTCGATCCCGGTTATGCGCGTCTCGAAACTATCGACCAACCTGGATTCGGATGTCAGTGCACTCACTCCCGCCCTCCTGCGGTGTTGTCCGGCCACCCATAGGGAAAGCTGCGCCCGGAAGTTCCTTCGTCGAGATTAGGACGGATCGCGCGATACAATTCACTGGCGAAGCCCGTGCAAACACAACAATCGTCCAAATCCGATGCAGTTTCGGCAAATAAAGCCTGGCCGGGCCCCTACAGTCATTGACCAGACCCCGACCGCCGGCTGCGCCGTTGCCCGCGAGTGGGCCGGTGCAATTCTATATCCCGCGATGCGAGGACGCTCATGCAGGCAGTTGAAATCCTCGAAAGATTGGTCGGCTTTCCCTCGGTCGTCGGCACGCCGAACGGCGAGATCGTTGGGTGGATCAGGCATTACCTGCAAAGCCACGGTATTGTCGCCACGGAGATTGCCGGCCCCGAGGGCGACCGGTCGAACCTCTTCGTAACGATCGGCCCAAGGGAGACGCCTGGATACATCCTCTCCGGCCATATGGACGTCGTTCCCGCGGCGGAAGGCGGGTGGAGCAGCGATCCGTTCCGTCTCCGCGCCGAGACGGGCCGCCTCTACGGTCGTGGAACCACCGACATGAAGGGCTTTCTCGCCGTCGTGCTTGCCGCCGTCCCCGCCCTCGCGGCGGCACGACTCCGGCGGCCCATCCACCTCGCTTTTTCCTACGATGAGGAGGCAGGCTGTCGCGGCGTCCCGCATATGATCGCCCGCCTGCCTGAGCTCTGTGCACGTCCGCTCGGCGTGATCATTGGCGAGCCGAGCGGCATGCGGGCGATCCGCGCCCACAAGGGGAAGGCGGCCGCCCGGCTGACGGTCAGGGGCCGATCCGGCCACTCCTCGCGCCCGGACCAGGGGCTGAATGCAATCCATGCCATTACCGAGATCTTGGCTTGCGCCAGCGCCGAAGCCGAACGGCTGACGCAGGGTCCGTTCGATCCTGTGTTCGAACCGCCCTATTCCTCGCTCCAGGTCGGCACGCTGAAGGGCGGCCAAGCGGTCAACATCATTCCCGATAGCTGCGAGGCCGAGTTCGAGGCCAGGGCTATTTCTGGAATCGACCCGGCCACGCTGCTGGCGCCGCTGCGAGCGATGGCCGACGCGCTGCCGCAACGCGGCTTTCAGTCGGAATGGCGCGAGCTTAGCGCCTATCCGGCGCTGTCGCTTGCCGCCGATGCGCCACTTGCGCATTTGCTTAGCGAACTCACCGGTACCGAGCCGCTCGCCGCCGTCAGCTACGGCACCGAGGCCGGCCTTTTCCAGCGCGCCGGCATGGATGCGATCATCTGCGGACCGGGCGATATCGCCCGTGCTCACCGACCGGACGAATTCATCCTCGCAAGCGAACTCCTGGCCTGCCAGGCGATGATCGAGGCACTCGCCCGACATTGCATCGCCTGACGTCAGATCAAGGAGCCGTTACCATGACCTTTCTCTTCAATTCCGATGCGAAGCGCGGCGCCATATTCGCCGAGGCCTTCGCGCGCGAGCTGCCCGACATAAGCTTCGCCATGGATCCGGCATCGGTCGAACCGGAGGCTGTGCGCTACCTCATCACCTGGACCGTGCCGGATGATCTCGCCCGTTACAACAATCTTGAAATCCTGTTTTCGATCGGCGCCGGCATCGATCAGTTCCGCATCGACGCCGTGCCTACGCAGGTCAAGGTGGTACGCATGGTCGAAGACGGCATCGTCAGAATGATGCAGGAATATGTGACGCTCGCCGTGCTCGCGCTCCATCGCGATCTGCCGGCCTATCTCGACCAGCAGCGACGCGGGATCTGGCAACCGATCGCACCCGTTCAGGCGACGGAACGCCGCATCGGCGTGCTCGGGCTCGGCATGCTCGGAAGCGCGGCGCTTGAGAGTTTGCATCGTTTCGGCTTTCCGCTGTCCGGCTGGAGCCGCACTCCGCGCGCGATCGACGGCGTTCGGTGCCTCAGCGGCGGCGAGGGGCTCGAGACCCTGCTTGCCACCACCGATATTCTCATCTGCATGCTGCCGCTGACCGAGGAGACGCGCGGCTTCCTGAATGCTGAGCTCTTTGCCAGGCTTCCTGCTGGGGCCGCACTCGTTCATGTGGGTCGCGGCGCTCAGCTCGATCATCAGGCGCTTGTCGCTGCACTCGACGCCGGACGTCTCTCCGGCGCTGTCGTCGATGTTACCAATCCGGAGCCGCTGCCTGCGGACCACGCCCTCTGGAATCATCCAAAAATTCTGCTGACGCCGCATATTGCGAGCGTCACGCAAGCTGAAACCGCGGCGGCCACCGTGATCGGCAACATTAAACGACACAGGGCGGGCCTCGACCCGATCGGGCTGGTCGATCGCAGCCGCGGCTACTGATCATCTCACCAACCATCTGCACCTCGGAAGGAAAGCCATGTCCCTGCTCAAGACAATCGACGCCAATCCATCGCATGCGCCGCGCGAATCCAGCCCCCTCCCCGAGCGTCTGATCTCGGGCAATCCCAGCTTCAAGACCTGGGCGCAGGATGTCGCTCGCGCGGACACGGTTCATACCGGCGTATGGGAGGCAACGCCCGGTGAGACGCGTTCGATCAAGGGCGAGACATTCGAGTTCTGCCATATCCTTTCCGGCCTGGTCGAACTTACGCCGGACGGCGGAGAACCGGTGGTCTACAAGGCCGGTGACAGCTTCGTCATGAAGCCGGGCTTCGTCGGCGTGTGGAAGACGATCGAGACGGTTCGCAAGATCTACGTGACCGTGGCGTGACGGCGAGCGGCCCGGCGTGATCACCGGCCGTAGATTTGACTGGCGGCGGCGCGGAAAACGCAATTTTCATCCGCTGCAGCAATCCCGGTCGATGCATGCTGCTCGGTTTCCCAGGCTAGGCTTAAGCAAGTTCATGCCGAGGACACGCAATGACACTCAGCTTCGATCCGAACTCGATTTCCCTGCCCATGGGGCATTTCATCGGCGGCCGGCTGGTTCCGGCCGAAGCCGTCATCGATATGAATCGGCCATCCGACGGCAAGGCCTATGCCGGCTGTCCGCTTGCCGACGCGGCCCTTGTGGACCAAGCCGTGGAGACGGCAAGGGAGGCGTTAGATAGAAGCAATTGGGGCGGCGCGCGGCCGCGCGAGCGCACCAAGGCGTTGCAGCGCTGGGCGGATCTGATCGAAGCCGAGGCGGAGACACTCGCCAGGCTTGAGGCTCTGTCCTCAACCCGCCCCGTCGGCCATCTCGTCGCCGGCGATATCGCCGTCACCGCCGAGCAGATCCGCTTTTTTGCCGAATTCGCCGACAAGGAAGGCGGCGATCTCGTCCCGACCGACGACGCGAATTTCGGCATGATCGTGACGGAACCCTATGGCGTCGTCGGCGCCATCACGCCCTGGAATTTCCCTCTGTCGATGGCAGGCTGGAAGCTTGCTCCGGCACTGGCGGCGGGTAATGCCGTGGTGCTGAAGCCGTCGGAGATGACGCCGTTTTCGACACTCTATCTTGCCGAGCTTTCGGTGCGGGCCGGCCTGCCCGCGGGTCTCGTCAACGTCGTGCTGGGTGACGGGCCGATCACCGGCACCGCCATCACCGGGCACCCGGGGATTTCCAAAGTCAGCTTCACCGGCTCGACGACGGCCGGCGCGGCTATCATGGCCAATATCGCCCGTACGGGCGTGAAGCCGATGACGCTGGAGCTCGGCGGCAAGAGCCCGCAGCTGGTCTTCGCGGATGCCGATCTCGATCTTGCGGCAGGCGCCATCTCCGCCAGCATTTTGTCCAACGCCGGTCAGGCCTGCGTTTGCGGATCGCGCCTCATCGTCGAGGCGAAGGTGGCGGACGCGCTCGTAGCGGCCCTCGTCGCCAGACTGGCGGCAATCCGCCCTGGACCGACCTGGGAGGAAACCACCGATTATTCACCCGTTATCTCAGAGCGGCAGATCGCCCGCATGGACGGCATCATCCGCGCCGCCATCGACAACGGCGCCGAATGCCTTACAGGTGGGGGCCAGCTCGACCGTGAGGGTTATTTCTACGCACCGACGCTGATTTCAGGCGTGACGGCAACATCGCCCGCGGTTCTCGAAGAAATCTTCGGACCGGTCCTGACCATCCAGACCTTCGAGGATGAGGAGGAGGCGCTAGGGCTGGCCGACCACCCATCCTATGGGCTGGCCGCCGGCCTCTTCACCCGCGATCTCTCGCGCGCGATCCGCCTCACCCGCCGCCTGCAGGCCGGCACCGTCTGGGTCAACCGTTATGGCCGATCACGCGACCATATCCTGCCGACCGGCGGCTACAAGCAGTCCGGCATCGGCAAGGATCTCGGTCGCGAAGCCTATCACGCCAACCGCAAGAGCAAGAGCGTGCTCATCAGCCTTTAAGGAGCTCAGATGAAGACCTACAGGATTGCCCTTCTGCCAGGAGACGGCATCGGCCGCGACGTGACCGACGCGGCCTGGGCCGTGCTCGAAAAGACAGCCGGATCGAGCGGGTTTTCTCTTGAAGCGACCCGCTATCCCTGGTCCTGCGATTATTATCTGGAAAACGGTAGCATGATGCCCGCCGACGGGATCGAGACGCTGAGGTCCTTCGACGCCATCCTGCTCGGCGCCGTCGGCTGGCCTATCAAGGTGCCAGATTCCGTCTCGCTGCATGGGCTCCTGCTGCCCATCCGCAAGGCTTTCGTGCAATATGCCAACATCCGCCCGCACAAGCTGCTACCCGGCGTGCAGGGACCGCTGCGGTCCGAGGGCTTCGATATCCTGTGCATCCGCGAAAACACCGAGGGCGAATATTCCGGCGCCGGCGGCCGCGTTCATCAGGGCACGGACAGCGAGGTGGCAGTCGAAACTTCCATCTTCACCCGCAAAGGGGTCGAACGCATCCTGCGTTTCGGTTTCGAGCAAGCACGAGCGCGGCGCGGCAAGCTCGCCTCGGTGACCAAGTCAAACGCGCAGAAATATTCGATGGCCTTTTGGGACGAGATTACCCGCAAGCTCTCGGCGGAATATCCCGATGTCGAGGTGACGAGCTACCATATCGACGCCATGACCGCCCGCATGGTGATGGCGCCTGAGAGCCTCGATGTCGTGGTCGCCTCCAACCTGTTCGGCGACATTCTGACCGATCTTGGCGCCGCCATCCAGGGTGGGCTCGGCTTTGCGGCATCCGCCAACATCAATCCTGACCGTTCGGCGCCGTCCATGTTCGAACCGGTCCACGGCTCCGCGCCCGATATCGCTCATCTCGGAATTGCCAATCCGGTCGCCGCCATCTGGTCGGGCGCAATGATGCTGGAGCATCTCGGAGAAGCGGATGCCGCCGGAAGGGTAATGGCCGCCATCGAGGCGACCACGGCGCGCGGCATCGGCGCTGTTCCCAGCAAGGACAAGACCGAGGCGATCACGGCATCGGTGCTTTCGGCACTCGACTAGAGCACGTCGCACAAATTGCGCCGCGGTTTTGCGCCCGGAATTGTGGAGAGGACGCTTTGATGAAAGAGGACAAGATGAACGGATTGAGGGATGGAAGCCTGCTGCGCCAGCAGGGGCTCATCGACGGAGAATGGTGCGGGGGCGCAGCTGGGCGCACGATCGAGGTAATCGATCCGGCGACGCAGCACGTGCTGGGCAGCGTGCCCGACATGGACGGAGCCGACACACGGGCCGCTATCGTGGCGGCAGAAAAAGCTTTTGGTCCATGGCGGGCAAAGACCCATGCCGAGCGCGCCGCCCTGCTCGAGGCCTGGCACGACCTTATGCTCGATAATATCGAGGACCTGGCCCTGATCCTGACCACGGAACAGGGAAAGCCGCTGACGGAAGCCCGGGGCGAAATCCGCTACGGCGCCTCATTCATCAAATGGTTTTCCGAGGAAGCGCGCCGCATTGGCGGAACGACCATCCCCTCGCCTATCGCGGACCGGCGGATCGTTGTTCTCAAGGAGCCCGTCGGCGTATCGGCGATCATCACGCCGTGGAATTTTCCCAACGCGATGATCACCCGCAAAGTGGGGCCTGCGCTTGCGGCCGGTTGCACGGTCGTCATCAAGCCATCGGAGCTGACCCCCTTCTCGGCACTGGCGCTCGCCGTACTGGCGGAGCGCGCCGGCATCCCCAAGGGGGTGATCAACATCGTCACCGGCATGCCGGCCGCAATCGGCGACGAACTGATGACGAACCAGACCGTCCGCAAGATCTCTTTCACCGGCTCGACCCGCGTGGGTTCGCTGTTGATGCGGGGTGCCGCTGACAGCATCAAGCGGCTCAGTCTCGAACTCGGAGGCAACGCGCCTTTCATCGTGTTCGACGATGCCGATCTCGATCTCGCCGTAGAGGGCGCTATCGCCTCGAAATTCCGCAATGGCGGGCAGACCTGCGTCTGCGCCAACCGTCTTCTCGTCCAGTCCGGCGTCTACGATGACTTTGCCACCAAGCTCGGCGCGCGGGTCTCGGCCATGAAGGTCGGGGCAGGCACGGAGGCCGGAACGGATATCGGGCCAATGATCAACCAGGCAGCGATCGAGAAGATCAAGCGTCACGTGGACGATGCGGTGGAAAAGGGAGCCAAGATCCTCGCCACCGCCGGCTCTATGCCGGGCGGCGATCAATATGCGGCTCCGATGGTGCTTGGCGGCGCGACCACCGACATGCAGCTTGCCAGCGAAGAGACATTCGGACCGGTTGCTCCGCTGTTTCGGTTCGACACCGAGGAAGAGGCGATCCGCATTGCAAATTCCACCCCCTACGGCCTCGCCGCCTATTTCTACACCGAGAGCCTGAAACGGTCCTGGCGCGTCGGCGAGGCGCTCGAATTCGGCATGATCGGTCTGAACACCGGCGCCATCTCGACCGAGGTCGCTCCGTTCGGCGGCGTCAAGCAATCCGGCCTCGGGCGTGAGGGCGCCCAATGCGGCATTGAGGAATATCTGGAAATGAAGAGCTTCCATATTGGCGGGCTCTCCTGACCGTCAAAAAAGCAAAGGGCGCCGGAAGATCATTCCGGTGCCCTTCCTAAACGATGTCCCAAGCTTAGATCTTGGATTCTGCTGGTTTCGCACCGCCGCAAGGGCTTGCCATACACGCCCGACCGGCTGAACCGCTCTCGCCATGCCGCGTTTACATGAAGCGATCAAGTGTCTTGTAATAGAGCCCGACGACCGGCAGGAACCACGGCTTGCCGAAATGACCGGGAACGGCAGGCCATTCGAGGCCTTTTACCGGATTGCGATCCGCCTTGCCCATGATGGCATCGGCGATGATCATGCCGAGATGGGTGGAGAGCTGGGCGCCGTGGCCGGAATAGCCCATTGCGTACCAAACGCCGTCAACATAGCCGGCGCGGGGATAACGGTCTTTCGTCATGTCGACGAGCCCGCCCCAGCAATAATCGATCTCGATGCCGGCAAGCTGCGGGAAGATTTCAGCCAGGCTGGCGCGCAGAATATCGCCGCTCTTTGCATCCGACCGCTGATCCGAGGTGGCGGAAAAGCGTGCGCGCCCGCCGAAGATCAGCCGCTTGTCAGGCGAGAGCCGGAAATAGTTGCCGATATTCATCGAAGTGACACAGGTCCGGTTTCCCGGCATCGTCGCTGCGATTTCGGCGTCGCTCAGCGGACGCGTGGCGAGCAGGAAGCTGCCGACGGAAATGATCCGGCGGCGGAAATAGCCGAAGAGCGAAGGCGTGTAGGCGCCTGTCGCGACGAGCACATGGTCGGCGGTGACGGTGCCCCGCGCCGTCTCCAGGCTGTGGCGGCTGTTGCCTTGCCTGTGGCCGGTCACGGCAGCCTTTTCGAAAATGACGCCGCCGTGGCCGACGGCCGCGGTGGCAAGCCCGGCAACATAGCGGCCCATATGCATCATCGCGCTCTTCTTCGAGAGCATGGCGCCATGGAAGGGCGAGCCGACCTCACTCTTCAAGTCATGCGCCGAAAGAAGCGCCGTCTCCGGATCGACCTCTCTATGCACCGCCTCGAAGTTGCGGGCAATGACATCGAAATGCTGCGGCTTGGAGGCAAGCTTCAACTTCCCGGCGCGACGGAAATTGCAGTCGATGCCCTCTTCGGCGACGATCGTCTCGATCGTGTCGATGGACTCGTCGAATGCCCGGTAAAGCGCGATAGCCCTCTCCGCGCCGAGCGCTGACTTGGCGGACAGGAAGCTGTGGGCTAGTCCGTTGTTAAGGTGGCCGCCATTGCGTCCCGATGCCCCCCAGCCCACGCGTTCGGCCTCCAGCACGACGACCTTGACGCCGGCTTTTGCAAGCTGGCGCGCTGCCGCAAGCGCGGTAAAACCGGCGCCGATGACGGCGACATCATAATGTCCTTCGACAGGACCTTGAGCCGCATCGGCAAAAGGGCGGGCCGTGTCGTGCCAGTAGGATTGGAACTGCATCCACTTGTCTCCGTCAGAGGCCGACCACACCAGGCAAACCGGAGATATCGGGGATTTCGACATAGCCGTAATAGGGATTGGCCGGCTCATGACCACGATTGACCCAGACCTTGTTCTTGATGCCGAGATCGTGGGCCGACATCAGATCGTAGCGGAACGATGACGAGCAATGCAGCACGTCCTGCGGTCCGCAGCCGAGCATGTCGAACATATACTCGAAAGCCTGGAAACGCGGCTTGTAAGCATTGGCCTGCTGAGCGGTATAGACCGCGTGGAAGGGCGCACCGAGCTTTTCGACATTCGACATGATCTGGGCGTTCATGGCGTTTGACAGGATGACCAAAGGAATTTCCTTGGCAACTCTGGCAAGGCCCTCGGGTACGTCGCGATGTGGCCCCCAGGTCGGAACGCGCTCGTAAACCATTTGCGCTGCTTCGTCGCGAAATGTGACGCCGTTACGCTTGCAAGTCCGCTCGAGCGAATTGTGCACCACGTCCGCATAGGGCTTCCAGGCGCCCATGATCTCGTCGAGACGATAGGCGGCGAAATTCCTGACGAACTCCGCCATGCGCGGTTCGTCGAGCTGGTCGCCGTAGAGATCGCGTGCCGCTTCCGCCATCTGGAAGTTGGTCAGCGTGCCGTAGCAGTCGAAGGTGATGTATTTCGGGCGGAACTTCGTCATCTGCGTATCCTTGAATGATTGGAACCGGGATGTTTCACAATCATAGGCACCGCTTTATCCGCGGCTTACCTGAATTGGCGGCATCGGAAGCAGAATCTATCGTATAGAAAGCGGCGTTTGGCAGAAGGTTGCGTGCTCTCGGGTTCAATCGTGATCGTGGTCATGATGCGACGGAAGATCGAGGCCGAAGGTATTGACGAGATCGGCCACCTGAGCCGGGCTGAGGAACCGGGGATTGAGGTTGCGCAACAGCAGATAGAGCTTCGCCGTTTCCTCCAGTTCCTCGGTCGCGAAGACCGCCGCCTCCAGGCTGTCACCGGCGACAACAGGTCCATGATTGGCGAGAAGCACCGATGAATATTTGCCGGCCAGCCCCCGGATTGCATCGGCCACAGCGGGATCCCCGGGGCGATAATACGGCACCAAAGCGGTCTCGCCGGCGCGCATGAGATAATATGGTGTCATCGGCGGCAGGGCCGCGCGCGGATCGATCTCCGGCAGCATGGTCAGCGCCACCGCATGGGTGGAGTGAAGATGAACGATGGCGCGGGCGCTGCCGCGTGTCTCGTAGAGGGCGGTGTGAAGCGGGATTTCCTTGGTCGGCTTGTCGCCGGACAGCAACCGCCCCTCCGCGTCGAGCCTGGATATCCGGGCCGGGTCGAGAAAACCGAGCGAGGCGTTGGTCGGCGTCACCAACCAGCCGCCGTCCTCCAGCCGCAACGATATGTTGCCGGACGAACCGGGCGTCAGCCCGCGCTCGAACAACGAGCGACCGTATCGGCAGATTTCCTCACGCAGGCGCGCGTCGGACATGGCGGTTCCTCCAATGTTACGCAGTTGCCCCTTCGATCAGTTCAAAACCGAGATCGATGGCTTGCGGCGGCGCGTTGGCGACGACCAGCTGCGCGGCGATCTGCCCCGTCGCCACACGCGGTGTCCGGATGGTCGATAAGGGTTGCGGTATTGCCCGGCCGATATCGAGGCCGTTGTAGCCGAAAATGGCGAGCTGCGAGGGGATGGCGATCCCTTGGGCGAGACAGTGAAAATAACCCCCGAGCGCCATGTCGTCGTTGGAAAAGTAGACCGCATCGAGGTCGGTTGCTCGTGCCAGCAGTCGCTCCAGCCCCTGCTTGCCGTTTTCCACTGACGAAGCGCCCGCCACGATTTCGCGAGCTATGAGCGGAGTTCCGTTGGCGTCGAGAGTGTCACAGAAACTCGAAAAACGCTTGCCGGCGCGGGTGTCGCGGTCCAGGTCGTGACCGACATAGCCGATCCGCCGATAGCCCCGCCTGATCAGGAAGGCGGCGCTCTCCCGCCCGGCCGCGCGGTTCGAGAAGCCGACGGCGATATCGAGAGCATCGCCGTCCAGGTCAAGCAGTTCCACAACCCGGCATCCACTGGCGCGCAACATCTTCGCCGTGCCGTCGGTGTGCTCGTACCCCGCCAGCATCACCGCCGCCGGCCGCCAGGCAAGCATCGCGGTTGCGAGCGCCTCCTCCTTGCCCGGATCATAGTCCGTCACCGAAAAAACCGCCTGATAGTGGTTTTCTTCCAGAACGGCGCTCGCTCCACGCAGCACGTCGGAAAATACGATATTGGACAGTGAGGGTATGACGAAGGCGACAAGACGGGAACCGGTTGAGGCAAGCGTTCCGGCGATCCGGTTCGGGACATAACCCAGCCGCTCGACGGCAGCCATCACTCGCTCCCGCGTTCTGCCGGAAAACGAACCGTGGTTGCGCAGCACGCGCGACACCGTGCTCTCGCCGACGCCGGCCGCTTGCGCGACCTCTGCAAGGGTCACCGTCGCCTGATGTTTGAATTCCATGGTCAATTTTGTATCCGATATCAGCAGGCTTTCAGGCGCGCCACCGAACGCCGGGGCGCCGTCGCCGGCATTTCCATTTTTCACCACTTCCGGCAAGAAGCAACATATTTTTGGCAGCGCTGCCAATTTACCATTGGCAGCGTCCCGGTTATGATTTAGAAGAATGGCAGCGCTGCCAAAAGAGGCGCGACCGGAGGATGTACCCATGACACCGCTTGCTGACAACTCGGGCCTTACCGTCACTGCGGCCGTCATCGGCCTTGGTTCGATGGGAATGGGAATGGCCCTGTCCATGAGGCGCGCAGGTCTCGACGTCGTCGGATATGACATAACGCCGGCGGCAGTAGACCGCTTCGTCGCCGAAGGCGGACGTGGCGCGTCATCCCCCGCCGACGCCGCCAAGAATGCCGACATCGTCGTCTCCGTGGTGGTCAACGGCGCGCAGACAGAAGCCGTGCTGTTCGGGCCTCACGGGATTGCGGCTACGATGAAGGCCGGCGCTGTCTTCATTTCGTCGGCGACGATGGACCCCGCCGTCGCGCGCGATCTGGCGGGGCGGGCCGAGACCCTCGGTCTGCACTATCTCGATGCGCCGATATCGGGCGGCGCGGCCAAGGCGGCGCTTGGCGAGCTGACGATCATGGCGTCCGGCTCCAGGCAGGCTTTCGATGCGGCGCGGCCTGGTCTCGACGCCATGGCCGGCAAGGTCTACGAGCTCGGCGACGCGGCCGGTACGGGCGCCGCCTTCAAGATGATCAACCAGCTTCTCGCCGGCGTGCATATCGCAGCCGCATGTGAGGCCATAAGCTTTGCGGCCAAGCAGGGCCTCGACCTCGACAAGGTCTATGAGGTGATCACCGCTTCGGCCGGCAATTCGTGGATGTTCGAAAACCGCGTGCCGCATGTGCTGACTGGAGACTATACGCCGCTCAGCAGCATCGAGATTTTCGTCAAGGATCTCGGCATCGTCCAGGATATGGCGCGCTCCGAGCGCTACCCGGCCCCGCTCGCGGCAGCGGCCCTGCAGATGTATCTGGCCGCTGCAGGCGCCGGCATGGGCCGGGACGACGACTCCTCGCTCGCGCGGCTCTATGCCAAACTTTCCGGCGCTGAATTGCCCGGTTCCAACGAAAAGCCGCAGAGCCTGTAAAAAGGAACGCTAGACATGCCGGTTTTTGCCGCCAACCTGACGATGATGTTCAACGAATGGGCATTTCTCGACCGCTTCGACGCTGCAGCCGATGCCGGCTTTGCCGCCGTCGAATATCTCTTTCCCTATGAAGCCGCACCGGAGGCCATCGCCGAACGGCTCGCCCGCAACAATCTGCAGCAGGCGCTGTTCAACCTGCCGCCAGGTGACTGGGGCGCCGGCGAACGCGGCCTCGCGGCCCTTCCCGGACGGTTCGATGAGCTGAAGACTTGTGTCGAGCGGGCATTGGATTATGCGGCAGCGACCGGCGTCAGACGGTTGCACCTGATGGCTGGCATCGCCGATCCTCGTGATCAGGACGCCTCTTCCTCCTACCGGCGTTCCGTCGCCTACACCGCCGGCCGGCTCGGGGAAAAGGGCATCGACCTTCTGCTTGAGCCGATCAACGGGCGCAACATGCGGGGATACTTCCTCAACGATTTCGGCATTGCCGAGCGGTTGATCGCCGAATGCGGCCTGCCGAACCTGAAGCTGCAGTTCGACATCTATCATCGGCAGATCATCCATGGCGACGTCGTCATGGCGCTGCGGCGCCTGCTGCCGATCACCGGCCATATCCAGATCGCCAGCGTGCCGTCACGCAACGAGCCGGATGGGGAGGAGCTGAACTATCCCTATCTGTTCAGCGAAATCGACCGGCTGGGTTATGATGGCTTCATCGGCTGCGAATATATTCCGCGGGGCCGCACGCTGGACGGCCTGGGCTGGTTTAAACCTTTTGCACGGAGCTAGACGATGGCTATTTCACTCGGATCCATCGCTGACGACTACACGGGCGCATCGGACCTCGCCAACACGCTGACAAAGAATGGCCTGCGCACGGTGCAGACGGTCGGCATCCCTGATCCATCGCTGGCACTGCCCGACGTGGATGCCGTTGTCGTCTCCCTGAAAATCCGCTCGGTCACAGCCTCGGAGGCCGTAACAGCTGCCACGGAAGCTGAGCGATGGCTGCGCCAGCGGGGCGCCGGCCATGTGCTTTACAAAATCTGCTCGACCTTCGACTCCACCGATGCCGGCAATATCGGTCCTGTCACCGAGGCTTTGCGCGATGCTGCGGGCGGCGGCAGCGTGCTGGTTTCGCCGGCCTTTCCGGAAGCGGGACGTACCGTCTATCTCGGCCACCTCTTCGTCGGGGGCCAACCATTGAACGAAAGCCCGCTCAAGGATCACCCTCTCAACCCGATGCACGACTCCAATCTCGTGCGGGTTCTTACTCGGCAATCGCGAGGCGCCGTCGGCTTGGTCGATCTGGCAGCCATCGCGGCCGGCCCTGCCGCCGCCAGGGCGAGGCTCGATGCGTTGCGCACGACAGGCGTGACCTTGGCTATCGCCGACGCGATTTTCGAAACGGATCTCGAAACGCTCGGCGAGATCGCGCTCGAAATGCCGGTAGCGACCGGTGCCTCCGGCCTTGGCCTCGGCCTTGCCCGGGCGCTCGTCCGTTCCGGCCGCATATCCGGCGGCGCAACAGCTGAAGACATTATTCGCCCTGTCGGCGGGTTTTCGGCGATCGTTGCCGGCAGCTGTTCGAAGGCAACGCTACGCCAGCTCGAGGTCGCCGAACGGTCGATGCCTGTGCTGCGGCTTGATCCGGAGCGGCTAATGTCTGGTCCGGATGAGATCGCCGCCGCTATTTCCTGGGCCGGAGACCGCATCTCCGCCGGCCCCGTCATAATCGCCGCGAGCGCGGAGCCGGAAACGGTCTCCCGGCTGCAATCGCAATATGGGCGGGAGGCCTCCGGCCACGCGATCGAGACGGCGACCTCGCTCATCGCGGCTGAACTGGTTGAAAGAGGCGTGCGGCGCCTGGTGGTCGCCGGCGGCGAAACTTCCGGAGCAGCCGTCGACAGGCTTGCCATCCCGGCATTTCTGATCGGCCCCGAGATTGCTCCGGGCGTGCCGGTGCTGCGTACCGTCGGCAATCGGCAGGGCGACATGCTTCTGGCATTGAAATCAGGAAACTTCGGTGGCGACGACTTCTTTGCGGCAGCGCTGGCAATGATGCACTGACCTGCCCCGACGAGCCGAGCCATTTTGGCCCCGAGCCGGTTTGGATAGCGTGGATATCGTTCGGCTCTAGCATAAGATGCGGCAGCCCCTTGGCGTAATGCTATAAGATACTGCCTGAACCGCGGCCTTCAGATGATCTGCCCGCCGGGGCTCCGGCAGACTTGCGGGCACGACATGAAGGACGGCCCGATGCAAACACATCAGATCGAAATCGCTGCATTTACCCCAGATCATCTGGAAGCAGCCGTTGCGCTCTCCAGGCAGGCTGGCTGGCCGCATCGGCCGCAGGACTGGCAGATAGCGCTCGCGTTGAGCGAAGGCGTGGTCGCAATCGAAAACGACAGGGTCGTCGGCACCGTGCTCGTCACACCTTACAAGGAGGATTGCGCGACCATCAACATGGTCATCGTCGACGAAGCGATGCGCGGCCGTGGCCTCGGCCGCCGGCTGATGGATGCCGCGTTGCGAATCGCAGGCGACCGGCAGCTGCGGCTGGTCGCGACAACGGCGGGCCTGTCGCTCTACCAGAAGCTCGGCTTTCATGAAACCGGGACCGTGGCGCAGCACCAAGGCCTCGCGGGAGAAATCGACGCACCGGCCGGCACGAGCGCCGCCACCACCGGCGATCTCCCGGCCATCATGACGCTCGACCGCCTTGCCTTCGGCGCCGACCGCGAAGGGCTACTCTCCTATCTCGCAAGGATCGGCGAATTCGCCGTCATTCGCCGCGACGGCGACATTTCGGGCTTCGCCTGCGTTCGTCCCTTCGGGCGCGGCGAGGTGATCGGACCCGTGGTCGCCGCGGATATCGAGGACGCCAGGAAACTCATCGAACATCACATCGCCGGTCGTCCGGGAAGGTTCCTCAGGGTGGACACGACTGCCGAAGCCGGACTCTCCCCATGGCTCGCCACACACGGGCTCGCCCATGTCGGTGGTGGCATCGCCATGAGAAAGCCATCGGCCGGCGACCTCGCCGCCCGGACCGCCACCATCTTTGCCCTTGCCAACCAGGCCCTCGGCTGATCTGGAGATCCCATGTACAGCAACTCGCTCATCGAACTCGATCGTGCCCATCTCATTCATCCGGTGGCATCTTACCGCAGCCATGAAAAACACGGCGTGCGCGTGCTCACCTCAGCCAAGGGAGCAACGGTCACCGACGCCTCGGGCAAACAATTGATTGACGGTTTCGCCGGCCTCTGGTGCGTCAATGCGGGTTACGGCCACGACAGCATCGTCGAGGCGGCGGCCAGGCAGATGCGGGAGCTTCCCTATGCAACGGCCTATTTCGGCCTCGGCTCCGAGCCTGCAATCCGGCTCGCCTCCGAGCTTGCCGACCGGGCGCCGGGCGACCTCAACCATGTCTACTTCACGCTCGGCGGCTCCGACGCGGTGGACAGCACGGTTCGCTTCATTCGCTACTACTGGAATGCCCGAGGACGGCCCGAACGCGATCAGTTCATTTCGGTCGAACAGGGTTATCACGGTTCCTCGACGGTGGGGGCGGGCCTGACCGCCTTGCCTGCCTTCCATGCCGGCTTCGGTCTTCCTTTCGATTGGCAGCATAAAATTCCGTCCCATTACGCCTACCGCAACCCTGTTGGCGATAGCCCCCAGGCGATCATCGAGGCTTCGCTCACGGCACTGAAAAGCAAGATCGAAGCGATCGGGCCGGACCGCGTCGCCGCCTTCTACGTCGAACCGATCCAGGGTTCTGGCGGCGTGCTTGTGCCGCCGAAAGGGTGGCTTAGGGCAATGCGGGAATTCTGCCGCGAGCACGACATCCTTTTTGTCGCCGATGAGGTGATCACCGGCTTTGGTCGGACCGGGCCTCTTTTTGCCTGCAGTGAGGAAGAGGTCGTGCCTGATCTTATGACGACCGCCAAAGGCCTCACCTCCGGCTACGTCCCAATGGGCGCCGTCTTCATGGCCGATCACGTCTATGAGACGATCGCCGACGGGGCAGGCGCCACCGCGATTGGTCATGGCTTTACCTATTCGGCCCACCCTGTCAGCGCCGCCGTCGGCCTCGAAGTCTTGAAGCTCTACGAAAACGGCCTTCTCGATAATGGCGTCAAGGCCGGGAAGCGGCTGATGCAGGGACTGGAATCGCTGAGGGACCACCCGCTCGTCGGCGATGTCCGCGGGCGCGGCATGCTCGCTGCCATCGAACTCGTGGTCGACAAAGTCAACAGGACGCCGCTGCCGGCATCCGCCGAGCCGGCGCGCCGCATCTTCGATCGCGCCTGGGAAAACGGCCTCGTCATCCGCGCGTTCGCCAACGGCGTGCTTGGCTACGCGCCGCCGCTATGCTGCACCGAAACCGAAATCGATGCGATCGTCGATCGCACGCGTTTGACGCTGGACGAGACGCTGGAGGACCCGGATGTGCGTCGGGCGCTGCGGACTTGAGAATACTGCGGAAGGGTCAGATTCGGTATTTTGTGCCGCCTCATGTGGTTTATTCGGCGAATCCGGCGCGGTGCAGGTGACAAACTGAAACGAACAAAGACCGGGATCCCAGCGGATGCGGTCTTCCATACAAGAGCGGGACAATAAGCCCGCCGGCGGAACAGAAAATTCTTCTTTGAGAAGCCGCGCTCCCATCGGAGCCGAACACTGGGGAATTCACGTGAACAAGAGCCTTCCCGAATTCAAGTACATGACCTTCGATGTCGTCGGCACGCTTATCGACTTCGAGGGCGGCCTCAAAGCCTGCCTTGCCGAGATCGCCGCCGAAACAGGAAGTGAAATCGATGGCGAGCGAGCGCTTAGCCTCTATCGCGAGGCCCGCTACTCCGACGACGCCGACCTCTTTCCCGACGACCTCGTGCGCGTCTACCTGGCGATCGCGCCGAAGCTCGGTCTGCCCAACGATCGCAAATACGGCGAACGTTTGCGGGACTCGGCGAAGAGCTGGAAAGGTTTCGCAGACAGCGCCGCGGCACTGGCAGAGCTCGCGAAAGATTACCGCCTCGTGGCGATGACCAACGCCCGCCGCTGGGCATTTGAATTCTTCGAGAAGGAGCTCGGCAATCCCTTCCACGCGGCCTTCACCGCCGACGATACTGGCACGGAGAAGCCCGATCCCGCATTCTTCGAGAAGGTATTCGACTACGTCGCCTCGGAAGGACATTCAAAAGATGACATCCTGCATGTCGCCCAGAGCCAGTATCACGATATCGGGGTTTCCAGGAAACTCGGCCTGACCAATTGCTGGATCGAGCGACGGCATGCCCAGAAGGGCTACGGCGGCACGATCGAGCCGGCCGAGTTCACTGCACCCGACTATCATTTCACGTCGATGGCAGGCCTCGCAGATGCCGCGGCCGCCGCGCGCGCATGACTTTTGACACCGGACCGGGCTCGCCTAGCAAGGCAGCCCCGTCACAGAGAAAAGGGGAATGAGATGAACGACAAGATCACCAATTGGACCAGATCCGACGACGCCATGATCGAAACCGCCATCCGCCGTGGCGCAACTCGTCGCGAGCTGCTGCATATGATGCTTGCGGGTGGCGTTGCCATGTCCGCCGGCGGGCTTGTGCTCGGCCGCGCCGGCAAGGCGCTCGCTGCCACGCCCGTTTCCGGCGGAGCGCTCAAGGCGGCCGGCTGGTCGTCCTCGACCGCCGATACCCTCGATCCTGCAAAGGCGTCGCTCTCTACCGATTATGTCCGCTGCTGTTCCTTCTATAACCGCCTGACCTTCCTCGATAAGAGCGGTACGCCGCAGATGGAGCTCGCAGAGGCGATCGAATCCAAGGATGCCAAGACCTGGACGGTCAAGCTGAAGAAGGGCGTCACCTTCCACGACGGCAAGCCGCTAACGGCCGATGACGTGGTCTTCTCGCTGAAACGTCATCTCGATCCCTCGGTCGGCTCGAAGGTCGCCAAGATCGCCGCCCAGATGACCGGCTTCAAAGCGGTCGACAAGCAGACCGTCGAGATCACTCTCGCCAGCGCGAATGCCGACCTGCCGACCATCCTGTCCATGCATCACTTCATGATCGTCGCCGACGGTACGACCGACTTTACGAAGGCCAACGGCACCGGCGCTTTCGTCAAGGAAGTGTTCGAACCGGGCGTTCGCTCGGTCGGAATCAACAATAAGAACTACTGGAAATCGGGTCCGAACGTCGACTCGTTCGAATATTTCGCCATCAGCGACGACAACGCCCGCGTCAACGCATTGCTTGCGGGCGATATTCATCTCGCCTCCGCGATAAATCCCCGTTCCATGCGCCTCGTCGAGGCACAGGGCGACGGCTTCACATTGTCGAAGACAACCTCCGGCAACTATACCAATCTCAACATGCGACTGGACATGGCGCCCGGCAACAAGCGGGATTTCGTCGAGGGAATGAAATATCTGGTCAACCGTGAACAGATCGTCAAATCGGCGTTGCGCGGTCTCGGCGAGGTCGGCAATGACCAACCCGTCTCCCCGGTAAACTTCTACCGCAATACAGAGCTGAAGGCCCGGGACTTCGACCCTGAAAAAGCGAAGTTCCACTTCCAGAAGGCAGGCGTCCTCGGACAATCCATTCCGATCATCGCCTCCGATGCGGCAAACTCTTCAATCGACATGGCCATGATCATCCAGGCGGCCGGTGCCGAAATCGGCATGAAGCTCGATGTCCAGAGAGTGCCGGCCGATGGTTACTGGGACAATTACTGGCTCAAGGCACCGATCCATTTCGGCAATATCAACCCGCGGCCGACCCCAGATATCCTCTTCTCCCTGCTTTACACCTCGGACGCTCCGTGGAACGAAAGCCATTACAAATCTGAGAAGTTCGACAAAATGCTGATCGAGGCGCGCGGCTCTCTCGATCAGGACAAGCGCAGGGCAATCTACAACGAGATGCAGGGCATGGTCGCTCAAGAAGCTGGTACTATCATTCCGGCCTATCTCTCGAATGTCGATGCCACAACGGTAAAACTCAAGGGCCTGGAACCCAACCCCCTCGGCGGCCAGATGGGATATGCTTTCGCCGAGTATGTATGGCTTGAAGCCTGACACAGCAAAGGAACTGGGGCTGCAGCCGCGCCCCAGTTCCTTCATGTGCATTGATGCAACTCAACTCGAACTTAGAGGGAAGACGCCCGTGAACCGCCAGGTCTTATCCCTTGTACTGGGCAGATTGTTCGTCGCTGTGGTCACCCTGGTGATCGTCTCCTTCGCCGTCTTCTTCGCGACAATGCTGCTGCCAGGAGATACGGCGTCAATCCTGCTTGGACAGGCCGCCACTCCGGAAGCCGTCGAAGGCCTGCGCAAGGCCATGCATCTCGATGAACCGGCGCTCTTTCGCTTCTTGCGCTGGTTGGTTGGACTGCTGCAAGGCGACCTCGGAACGTCCTACGCCAACGAAATGCCGATCGCTGCTCTCATTGCCGGCCGCTTCGTCAACACGCTGAAGTTGGCGGGCGTCACCGCGCTTTTCTCCGTGCCGATCGCGCTCACGCTCGGGATTACTGCGGCGATGCTGCGCGGCACTCTTTACGACCGGATCGTCACGGTGATCACCATCGGCGTCATCTCCGTACCGGAATTCATGGTCGCGACCTCTGCTGCGCTCATCTTCGCCGTCTATCTGAAATGGCTGCCGGCACTATCTTTCGCCAATGAAGTCCACAGTCTGGCTGACCTTCTGCGTGTCTATGCCATGCCGGTGATCACCCTCACCTTCGTGGTCTCGGCCCAGATGATTCGCATGACGCGCGCGGCTGTTATCGAGACTCTCAATACGCCCTATGTCGAGATGGCATTGCTCAAAGGAGCCTCGCGGCCGCGCATCGTCTTTCGACATGCGCTGCCGAATGCGCTCGGCCCGATCGTCAATGCGGTTGCGCTTTCGCTTTCCTACCTAATCGGAGGCGTCATCATCGTCGAGACTATTTTCAACTATCCCGGTATCGCCAAGCTGATGCTGGATGCCGTCGCCACCCGCGATCTGCCGCTGATCCAGAGCTGCGCCATGATCTTCTGTCTTGGCTACCTGCTGCTGATCACCATCGCCGATATCATCGCCATCCTTTCAAACCCGAGGCTACGATGACCATGTCCCATTCAGAAACTGCTTCCGGCCGGCTGTCCGGAACCCGGTTCGGCTATCGCTTCAACATCGTCGGCGCGATCGGCCTCGCCATCATCCTCTCGTGGGCTCTGGTCGCAATCTTTGCGCCGCTGATTATCCCCTATCCGGTCGGCGAGATCGTCGATCTCGACTATTTCGGCCCGATGAGCCGTGAACTCTGGCTCGGCTCCGATTATCTCGGCCGCGACATGCTCTCGCGGATCCTGATGGGCGCGCGGTACACGGTCGGGATCTCGCTCGCGGCGGTTACGATCGCCTGCTTCAACGGCGTAGTGCTCGGCATGATCGCAGCGGTCGCCGGGGGCTGGCTGGACACAATCCTCAGCCGGTTCCTCGACGCTCTCAACTCCATCCCGAGCAAGCTGTTCGGACTGGTGGTCGTGGCTGCCGTCGGTTCCTCGGTCCCGGTGCTGATCATGACCTTGTCGGTGATTTACATTCCAGGCGCCTACCGCTTCGCGCGCGCACTCGCCGTCAACATCAATGCGATGGATTTCATTACGGTCGCGCGCATTCGAGGTGAAAGCACCCTGTATCTCATTCGCTCGGAGATCCTGCCCAACATTGTCGGGCCGGTGCTTGCCGACCTTGGCATTCGTTTCGTCTTCATCGTTCTGCTGCTGTCCGGACTGTCGTTCCTCGGCCTCGGCGTCCAGCCTCCCTATGCCGATTGGGGAGCACTCGTACGCGAGAATATCGGCGGCCTGCCGTTCGGCGCGCCGGCCGTGATGTTTCCCTCACTTGCCATCGCCAGCCTCACCATCAGCGTCAATCTGTTGATAGACAACCTGCCGCAGAAAATCCGCGACCGGAGCGAGTCATGAGCCATTTCATCGAAATCCGAGACCTCAAGGTCGATGCAACCACAGATTCTGGCCGACGCGTCGAGATCATCAAGGGCGTCAGACTCGACATCGCCGAGGGCGAGATCGTCGCGCTGATCGGCGAGAGCGGCTCGGGTAAGACCACAATCGCGCTGACCCTCATGGGTCATACTCGTCCGGGCTGTCGCATCTCCGGCGGCAGTGTTTCGGTCGACGGCAAGGATTTGGTTAGGCTGAGCGAAAAGCAGCGCGCCAAACTGCGCGGCACCGAGGTCGCCTATGTACCGCAGTCGGCCGCCGCCGCCTTCAACCCGGCCACGCCGATCATGGATCAGGTAATCGAGGTTACGCGAATTCATCAGCTGATGTCGCCGGAAGAGGCCCGCGCCCGGGCGATCGAGCTCTTCCGGGCGCTGTCCCTGTCCGAACCGGAAACGATCGGCAGCCGCTATCCGCACCAGGTTTCCGGCGGGCAGCTGCAGCGCCTGGCAGCCGCCATGGCGCTGATCGGCAATCCATCGCTCGTCATCTTCGACGAGCCGACGACGGCGCTGGACGTCACGACCCAGATCGAAGTGCTGCGCGCCTTCAAGTCGGTCATGAAGAAAGGCGGCATATCAGGCGTCTATGTCTCGCACGACCTTGCCGTTGTCGCACAGATCGCCGACCGGATCGTCGTGTTGAAAGGTGGAGAGATCCAGGAGATCGGCACCACCGAAGAAATCCTCAATGATGCCAAGCATCCCTATACCCGGCAGCTGCTCGCCGCCTTCGAGCCGAAACCGCGCGGCCCTGCAGGTGCCGCCGAGGGTGCAACGGCGCCGCTCCTGAAGATCGAGGACGTCGTTGCCGGTTACGGGCAGCCCCAGGCTGACGGCCTTCCGCTTATTCGTGCGGTCGAGCACGTAAGCCTGACAGTGGAAAGAGGACGCAACCTCGGCATCATCGGGGAATCCGGATGTGGCAAGTCGACACTTGCCCGAACCATCGCCGGCATCCTGCCGGCCGCAGTCGGCAAGATCGTCTTCGACGGCACGGAACTGCGCCACAACGCCCGTGAGCGCTCGCGTGATGAGTTGCGGGAGATGCAGATCGTCTTCCAATATGCCGATACCGCTCTCAACCCGGCGAAATCTGTCGAGGACATCCTGGCCAGGCCGCTGGTCTTTTACCACGGCATGGATCGAAAGGCACGGAGCGCCCGGATCGATCAATTGCTCGACATGGTGCACCTGCCCCGCAACCTGCGTCATCGCCGGCCCGGCGAACTCTCGGGCGGGCAGAAGCAGCGTGTCAACTTCGCCCGGGCGCTTGCCGCCGATCCGAAGCTGATCCTCTGCGACGAGATTACGTCGGCGCTCGACACGGTGGTCGCCGCCGCAGTCATCGATCTGCTCAAGGAGTTGCAACGCGAACTCGGCCTCTCCTACATCTTCATCAGCCACGACCTCTCGGTGGTAGAGGCGATCTGCGACGAAATCGTAGTGATGTACGGAGGGCGTAAGGTCGAGGAAATCACCTCCTCGACGGTGAAGGCGCCGCAACACCCCTACTCACAACTGCTCTTTTCATCGGTGCCAACGCTCGATCCGGCTTGGCTCGACCGGCTCCAGCAGGATCCGGAACTTGTGCGGACCTATTGCCGGCGCTGAGCCACAGCCGCTGCGGCGGTTGCGGCAAACTGCCTTTTTCAGCCGACGCCGCGCGGCCTGAGGCTCGAAGCCTTCTTTGGTCAATGCTTTAGAGTCAGGATTGCAAAGCATCGAGACGGTCGGTTCGAACTGCTAAAAACCGCTAAACCGCGGACACCGGGTTTTCCCGCGTTAGCTTGAAGCATCCTGCCGGAGCAGGTTTTCGTCAGGGCAAAGATGGCGACGGGCGTACCTTTCGGTACGTCCGAGCCGATCGCCTTTGATCCCGGCCAGAGGTGCCCGGCCCACGGCCGTAGTGCGTTTGGCGATTCTAAAGTCTGGCAGATTTGCCAGGCAAATCTACGGGAGGGTTGGTTGAAACGGGCTGGCGACCACCGAATCGAAGTGTGGTAGCATCAGTCTGTTCCATCGGCTCCGATGGACAACCTCCCGAAAGCTGACATCAACTGTGCGCACTTTCCTGGACGCGGGAGCGCGCCTTTAGTGCGCGGGATATGTGCAGCACGCCAAGCTCGGGGCTGGTAAGGACTGGCAACGATGCCTCGCTCGTAGCATTTAGAGCATATGCCATTGATGCTTGAGCAAGAACAACCACATCGACACTGCCCACGAGCGAAGCGAGGCCTTCCCGTACCATAGCGTCGTGCGCCGCCCTGTCGCCGTGTCGCAATTTATCAAACGCTCCTTCACAAAGACGACCTATCACAGAAACCCTACGACCTGTCCTTTCAGCATGGCGTTCAATTAGGCGCGTTGTGGGGTTCATTGTTGTAGCCAGAGTTGCAAGGACACCAACTCGGTTCCCGCGATGGATCGCCTCAATCGCCATGCCATCATCTATACGGAAGAGGGGTATAGGGCAGAGTGGCATTGCCGCATCCACTGCAGGACCGAGCGACGAGCAGGTGACGAGCACCGCCGAGGCTCCTGCATCCACCGCCGACCAAATTTGTGTCGCAAGCCGCCGCATAGTTTGAGGTGACAGCGCGCCTTCGCGAATGGTGTTCCCGAGCAGGCTCTCATCTAACATGTTGAACGAGCGCCAACCGGTCAGATGCAGACCAACGAGTTCGTTGAATGCGGGAATGATCCCGGGGACCGTATGGATCATGGCGAGCGCAGGGGACTCATTCATTTCCGATGGCATGGCAGAATCTCTAATTTTCGATTGTGCGCGCTCGTCCGCAACCGATAAATGAGCGCGATCACGGCATCTGCCGTGCTACCGCTGTAATCTACCTCATCAAGCTCGGCAGTTTTGACTGTCCTGACGCCGGACACGGAACTTTCCGCCGTGCCTACATTTTCATTCGATGCATGCTGCTTGCCCTCCTCGGGTAGCTTCACCTGAGCTCAGTACGAGGACATTCCATGGCACCAAGCTTCGATCAGTCTGGCCCCGCCCATCGGCCATATCATCGGCAAATCGGATCCCCCGGGCCGAAGATGTCATCGACATGTATTGCCCATCGGACGCTAAGGCCGTGGGTGCTTCCAGGCCTGCTCAAACCGTCGTTTCAGGTCGAGATGCTTCTGACGGAGGGGCAGCAAACCGCACTGTAGGTCGACCGTCAGAAATAAATTCAGGTCAAGCCAATGTCTCCAATCGTCAAGCGCATACAGAACGATCATGAGCTTCCTGCCAAGGCTGATGTCGTCGTCATCGGCGGCGGCATCATTGGTACAACGGCAGCTTTCTTTCTTGCCGAGCGGGAATTGTCTGTAGCCCTGGTCGAAAAGGGCCATGTCGGCTGCGAGCAGTCGAGCCGCAATTGGGGTTGGTGCCGCCAGCAGAACCGGGATGAGCGCGAGCTGCCTCTCTCCGGTGTCGCCCTGCGGATGTGGGGTGAGTTTGAGTCCAAAATCGGGGAGGACGTCGGTTTCCGTCGATGCGGTCTGCTTTATGCTACGGACAATCCGCAGCAACTGGCGGAATGGGAAGCATGGCGTGATACGGCCCGCCAGTTCAACGTCAACACCAAGATGCTGAGCGCCAAGGAAGCGGCTACCGCAATTCCAGCGAACGGCCGTCGTTGGCTCGGAGGGGTTCACTCAATCGATGATGGCAAGGGCGAGCCTGCTATCGCCGCGCCAACGATCGCGAACGGCGCCCGCAAACTTGGGGCGACGATCCACCAGCAATGCGCTGCACGGGCCCTTGATATCGTTAATGGTGCCGTCGCCGGGGTCATCACCGAAAAGGGGACCATTCGCACACAAGCGGTTCTTTGTGCCGGCGGCGCCTGGACCTCAATGTTTTGTCGCCAGCACGGAGTTCTGTTTCCGCAGGCAAGCGTGCGCCAGACGGCACTTCGAACGCGGCCCACAGCGAATCTCGGTGAGGCTATCTATACGCCGGAGTGTGCGTTGACCCGCCGGCTGGATGGCAGCTACACGCTTGCGATCAGCGGCAGGGCGATGCTCGATATCACGCCGCAAGGCCTGCGCTACGCCCGCTGGTTTATGCCGATGTTTATGAAACGTCTGAAAGCGGTGCAGTTCGGAATCGGCAAATCCTTCCTCCATGGCCCGGAGGCACTCGGAAGCTTCAAGAAGAGTACACCTTCGGCTTTCGAGAAGATCCGCATTCTGGACCCTGCGCCGAGCCGCCGCACCATCGCGGCCATTCTTGACCGAGTCAGAGAGCAATTTCCTGCAATGGCGGGCGTCGAAATTGCCGACAGTTGGGGGGCGTACGTGGATTTCACGCCGGACGCGGTGCCGGTCATCTCGCCGGCCGACGGTTTGAGAGGTCTCTATCTGGCCGCGGGCTGCTCTGGCCATGGCTTCGGCCTCGGGCCGGGCGTCGGCCGTCTCGCCGCCGACTTGGTTGCCAATGATACACCATGTGTTGACCCCACCCCGTTCCGCCTGTCGCGCCTCCTTGATGGTTCGAAAGTCAAAGTCGGAGCAATCTGATCGTGGAGCCAGGGAACGGCCCTTGGGGCGACGCGCCGAGGGAAGCGAGCAGAATGGATTACGACATAATCGTCATCGGCGGCGGCCTGGTCGGCATATCGATTGCTTGGGGTCTATCGAGGTGCGGGGAAAGGGTTGCAGTCGTCGACGAAGGCGATCTGGCAAACAGGGCTGGCCGGGCTAATTTCGGACTCGTATGGAGCTCAAGCAAGGGGCTTGGGAACGCTGCCTACTCCCGCTGGTCGCGAACCTCGACCGCGAACTGGCACCAGCTCGCAGCCGAGCTGAAGGCCGAAACTGGTATTGACACCGGCTTTGTCCAGTCGGGCGGCTTCTCAATTCGGCTCACGCCAACGGAACTGGAACGCGGGATTGCGTCGATGGCGAAGCTCGCCGGCCAACCCGGCATGGACGCTGAGGGAACGCCGCCGCTCGAATATGAGGTACTCGACCAAGCGGAGACGCGCCGCCGCCTGCCCCTCGTCGGCGAGTCGGTCGCAGGCGCAATTTTCAGCCCGCTCGACGGTCACGCAAACGCGCTGCGGCTGTTCGCGGCCTTTCATAGGGCAGCGCAGCAGCGCGGCGTTCATTATCTGCCGCATCGAAAGACGACTGCGATCCACCATCGCGCCGGCGCGTTCGAATTGGCCGGAGACGGGTGGAGGCTCGCTGTCGGCAAGATCGTCCTTGCTGCGGGCATCGGTAACACCGCCCTCGCTCCTATGGTCGGGCTGGACGTTCCGCTCTCCCCCAGCCGCGGCCAGATCATTGTGACCGAGCGGCTGAAGCCGTTCCTCAGCCATGCCACCGGGCATCTGCGGCAGACCGACGAGGGATCGGTGCTGATCGGCGAAAGCAAGGAAGCCACGATCGACCACCAGCGGCCGCGCGGGTCGATTACCGCGGTCCTGGCCGAACGCGCCGTGCGCACATTTCCCCTTCTAAAGGACGCCAGTGCAGTGCGGGTCTGGGCCGCATTCCGTGTGGTAACGCCGGACGGTTACCCCATTTACGAGCAGTCAGAGAGCTTCCCTGGTGCGTTCGCATGTGCCTGCCATTCCGGCGTGACTCTGGCGGCCAATCATGCGCTGGTCCTGCCGCGGCAGATTTCAGCAGGCGCGCTTTCTGACGATCTTTCCGCATTTCATTCCCGGAGGTTCCATGTTCCGGCGGCTCCCTGACCGAAAGGAGTGTTCAATATCATTCACATTCAACGGCGTGTCGACCATGGCCAGACAAGGCGATAGCGTTGCCGCCGCACTGTTGGCCGCGGGACATGGCAGCACGCGTCGCAGCCCCGTGTCCGGCGCCGCCCGTGGTCCTTACTGCATGATGGGTGTCTGCTTCGAGTGCCTCGTCCAAATCGATGGCCGCCCGAACCGGCAGGGTTGCATGACCACCGTTGCGGAAGGAATGCGGATCGAGACACAGGACGGCGCCGCCATGCCGGGGCAGGAAGAATGATTAGAAACATTCAGTCTGCCACCGATCTCGCGCCTGCCTATGACCTCGTCGTCGTTGGCGCGGGCCCTGCCGGCCTCTCGGCAGCCATCGAAGCCTCGATCCACGGTCTCGCGGTATTGCTCGCCGATGAAAATGAATCCCCTGGCGGGCAGATTTATCGGTCGGTCGAGCATGCATCAGTTGCCGACCTTGCTCGCATGGGGCCGGACTACGCTGCCGGACGGACGCTCATAGAGCGGTTTCGGCAGCAGAACTTGAGCTACGCCTCCCGTGCGACTGTATGGAGCGTCGGGGCTGCTGACGAAGAAGCCTCCGACGGCGTGCATCCGCTCGAGGTCGGGATTTCGCTCGGCGGAATTGCTCGACCGATCGCCGCCCATCGGGTGATCATCGCAACAGGCGCGCTCGAGCGCCCGTTCCCGTTCCCAGGGTGGACCATGCCGGGCGTCATGACGGCGGGAGCAGCGCAGGTATTGATGAAGTCGTCAGGTCTCGTGCCGTCCGGACGGACCATCCTCGCCGGAACCGGACCGCTGCTGTACTTAGTGGCAAGCCAACTTCTCCGGGCTGGCGTGTCCGTGGTGGCAGTCGTCGATACCACGCCGGTCGAGAACTGGCGCTTGGCCCTGCCTCACATGTTTGCCTTTGCCACTTCGCCCTATGCAGTCAAGGGCCTGAAGCTCCTCTTGGACGTTCGCCGTCGAGCCCATGTCATCCGCGGCGTGACGGCGATCGAGGCAGTGGGTTCCGGGCAATTCAACGCCTTAAAGCTTCGTCGCGGCGATAAATCCCTGCAAATTGAAGGCGACCTGCTTCTTCTGCACCAAGGGATTGCGCCGAACCTCAATCTAGCGCTAGCAGCCGGGTGCGACTACGGGTGGGACGAGCACTTGGCCACCTTCCGCCCGAACGTCGACCTTTGCGGCGCAAGCTCGGTTCAGAGCGTTTCGATCGCGGGTGATGCGGCGGGAATCGTCGGGGCGGTTGCCGCAGCTCTGCAGGGAGAGCTCGCGGGCCTAAGTGCGGCGCTCAACCTGAATCGCATCGGCCAAGGCTGCTACCAACAGCGTCGGAACCGACTCGCGCGAAAGCTTGCTCGTGCCCTCAGAGGCAGGACGTTCATCGAGCGTCGATTCCGGCCGGACAAGACGTTTCGTGTGCCGGAAGACGGCGGCACCATTGTCTGCCGCTGCGAGGAAATTACAGCCGGCAAGCTGCGTGAGGTTGCGGCGCTCGGCGTGCCGGGCCCGAACCAAATGAAGGCGTTCACACGATGCGGAATGGGACCATGTCAGGGGCGGCTGTGCGGACTGACCGCGGTCGAACTGCTGGCGCAATGCCGTGGCCAGTCGCCCGGCGAGGCCGGCTACTATCGGCTGCGGCCGCCCATCAAACCGGTGACGCTGGGCGAGCTCGCCGCTTTGCCGCACACGGAGGCAGCGATTGTCGCTGTCGCTGGATTTGCGGAACGCGCCAAAGATGGGGCGCTGGACATCAACCATGGGAGCCACCAATGAAACACGCCCACAGCTTCTATATCGACGGTGAGTGGAGCGAGCCCTCGGTTTCGAAAACACTTGAGGTCATCGATCCCTCGACCGAGCAGCCGATGGGCGCGATCGCACTCGGCAGTGCCCCCGACGCTGATAAGGCAGTCGCGGCCGCACGGCGAGCCTTTGCCTCGTTCTCGCAGACATCCAAGGAAGAGCGCGTCGAACTGCTGAAGCGCATCGTAACGATCCTGAAGCGCCGCAATGACGAGCTCGGCGACGTCATCTCGCGGGAAATGGGCGCGCCGCTCGCCATGGCCCGGGCCGAGCAGGCCGGCATCGGCGCTCTCCATTTCGAACAGACGATCAAGGCCCTCGAGACCTTTGCCTTCGAATACATGCAGGGGACCACGTGCATCATGCACGAGCCGATCGGCGTCGTCGCGATGATCACGCCGTGGAACTGGCCGATCAACCAGATCGCCTGCAAGGTCGCTCCGGCGCTCGCCACGGGATGCACCATGGTATTGAAGCCATCGGAGATCGCTCCCTTCAACGCGGTGATCTTCGCCGAGATCATGGATGAGGCCGGCGTGCCGAAGGGGGTGTTCAACCTCGTTCAGGGCGACGGACCTACGGTTGGTGCGGCGCTGGCCAGCCACCCGGATGTTGATATGGTGTCCTTCACCGGGTCTACGCGCGCCGGCATTGCCGTGGCGCAGGCGGCGGCACCAACCGTCAAGCGAGTGCATCAGGAGCTCGGCGGCAAGTCGCCGAACATCATCCTGCGCAGCGCCGACTTGTCAGCCGCGGTCGCAGCCGGCGTCCGCCGGTGCTTCGGCAATTCCGGCCAGACCTGTACCTCACCAACACGAATGCTGGTGCCGGCGGAGCGAATGGACGAAGCAAGTTCAATCGCCGCGAGGGAGGCGGCTGCGCTGGTTGTCGGCCCCCCATCTGACCCTCGCACCGAACTCGGGCCTGTCGCAAGCGCCGCCCAATTCGACAAGATCCAGGCGTTGATCGAA